>CAVWLJ010000022.1:0-15836 GCA_963755755.1 uncultured Actinomycetota bacterium | reverse complement strand
ATCCTCCCCTGACGGCTCCGTCAGTCTCGAGGTGACGCTCGACGGCGACGGCCGGCTGGGCTACCGGGTGCTCCGCGGCGACGCGGAGGTCGTGGCGGCCTCGCGCCTCGGCGTCCTCCGCTCCGACGCCGCGTTCGACGCCGGCCTCGAGCTCACCGTCGATCGTGGCATGCAGCGGATCCAGGACCGGTACACCCTCCGGCACGGCAAGCGCCTGCAGCACGACGTCGAGGCGCGCGCACGGACGGTCGCGCTCCGGACGCCGGAAGGCCTCGCCCTCGAGCTCGACCTGCGCGCGTACGACGACGGCGTCGCGTTCCGCTACCGCTTCCCGGCGGCGGACGGGTCGCGGACGGTGCAGAGCGAGCTCACGACGGTCACGCCGGCGACACCGGGACGGGTGTGGGCGCAACCGACGCAGGAGCCCGGCCTCTACGCCCCCGCCTACGAGAACACCTACGTGGACGGCGTCCCCGTCGGCACCCCGTCGTCCGGGCCGGCCTGGGACCTGCCCTTCCTCGTCGAGACGCCGCACGCGTGGCTGCTCGTCACGGAGGCGGGGATGGACGCGTCGTTCCACGGGTCACGGCTGACCGGGACGCCGCAGAGCTCGGCGTACGGGTTCGTCGGCCCGCAGGCAGGCGAGGGCGAGGGCCTCGGGCCGACCACCGCGACGAGCACCACGCCCTGGACGCTGCCGTGGCGCGTGATCGTCGTCGGTGGATCGGCCGGCGAGGTGGCGGCGTCCGACCTGGTGACGCACCTCGCCCAGCCCTCCCGCCTGGACGACGACAGCTGGGTACGGCCCGGACGGGTCTCGTGGAGCTGGTGGTCGCAGAACGACAGCCCGCGCGACCTCGGCCGGCTGCGCGAGTACGTCGACCTGGCCGCCGAGTTCGGCTGGGAGTACTCCCTGGTCGACGCGAACTGGAACGTGCACGGCGACGGCGAGATGCGCGACCTCGTCCGGTACGCCGCGGACCGGGGCGTCCGCCTCTGGCTCTGGTACAACTCCGGCGGGCCCCACAACCGGGTGACCGAGCAGCCCCGCGACCGCATGCACCAGCCTGCCGTCCGCCGCGCCGAGTTCGCCAAGCTCGCGGACTGGGGCGTCGCCGGCGTCAAGGTCGACTTCTTCCAGAGCGACAAGCAGGACTCCATCGCCCGCTACCTCGGGATCCTCGAGGACGCCGCCGCGCACCGGATCCTGGTGAACTTCCACGGCTGCACGATCCCGCGGGGCTGGTCGCGCACCTGGCCGCACCTCCTGAGATGGAGGGCGTCCGCGGCGCCGAGTCGTACCTCTTCCTGGAGGACTTCCCCGAGATCGCCGCGCGGCACAACACGATCCTGCCGTTCACCCGCAACGCCGTCGGGCCGATGGACTACACGCCGGTGACCTTCGGGGACGTCGCGTACCCGCACCGGACGACGAACGCGCACGAGCTTGCGCTCGCCGTCGTCTTCGAGTCCGGGCTGCTGCACCTCGCGGACTCGGCGGCGTCGTACCGGGGCTCCCGCCCGAGGTCGCCGAGGAGCTGCGGCTGGTCCCGGTCGCGTGGGACGAGACCCGCTTCCTCGTGGGCGAACCCGGCCGTTGCGTAGTCGTCGCACGCCGCCAGGGCGACGGCTGGTGGATCGGCGGGATCAACGGGACGGACCGACCCCGCGCGCTCGAGCTCGAGCTGCCGGTCGCGGGCGAGTGGCGTCTGATCGCGGACGGCGCCGACCGGCATGCCTTCGACGTCCGGCAGGTGCCCGCCGACCACACGGCGCTGCGACTCGACCTCGCGCCGCGCGGCGGGTTCCTCGCCCGGTCGGCGCCGGCCGGGGGCTGAGCCGCAGATGGCACTGCCCTGGGGTCCGCCGCCGGACCACGCCGACGGTCCGGCGGGCTACACGTACGGAGCCGTCGCGGTCCGGTGCGGCGACGACGGGCGCGACGGGCTGCTCGCCAGGCTGCGCGCGCTCCGGTTCACCGGCTGGGTGGGGCCGGTCGAGGACGGCTGGGTGCTGGCCGTCGCTGCGCGGCCCGGGGGCACGCGTCGCCGCCGGCCGGCGCGGCCTCCTCGACGTCGGCGCGCTGGTCGCGCAGGAGCTGGGCACGACCGCGGTCGCCCTCCGTGTACTGCATGACCGGCAGCTCGTGATCGCGGTCTGGGAGGGCGCGGACGAGGTCGGCCGCTACGTCAGCGATCCTGCGCAGGGGCTGGACGACGAGGACGTGCTGCCGCTCCCGCTCGGTGCCGAGCACGCGGAGGCATTCGCGGCCGCGCTGGGCTCGCCGGCGGTGGGGGCCGACCTCGAGGAGCTGCTGGCCGAGGAACTCGACCACGACAGCATGATCGAGTCCGAGCGGCTGGCGCTGGTGCTGCGGCTGCTCGGCCTCCCGGGCTGGCTCGTCGCGTCCACCGCCCTTCCGCGCGACGTCCCGGGCGGTCCGCCGGCACGCGCGTTCACGCGGCTGGGCGCCGGCGTCCCCGGCGTCCCCGGCCGCCTGCTCGGCCGGGCGGCGGAGGTGACCCGCAAGCGACGGCGCCCGGAGCCGGTCGTCCCCGACCCGCCCCGCGCGGCACCCGGGCTCGATCCGTGGCTGTTCTGACCGCCGGTCAGGCGCCGCTGGGAGCGGTGCCGAATCCGGCGCCGACGCCGTCCACGGTGACCTGGACCTTCTCGTCGTAGAAGGCGACGAGCCCGGCGAGATCCGCGGCGTCCGGCAGCGGGTGCTCGTACCCCCAGACGACGTCCTCGTGCCCGGGGACCGACCAGTAGCTGGCCTCGCCCTTGTAGGCGCAGATCGTGGTCGTGTCGCTGGGCTTGAGCTCGACCTGGACGTCCTCGCGCGGCAGGTAGTAGCGCGTGGCGAGGTTCGTCTCGAAGACCAGCGTGGGGCGGTGGGTCTCGGCGAGCACCTGCCCGTCCAGCTCGATGCGCAGGTGCCGGGTGCTGCGGCGGACGTCGACGCGGTGGAAGGGGTCGCGCGGATGCCCGCGGATGATCTCGTCCTCTTCCTGCCAGGTGTCGAAGGCGGCGAAGTCGAGCACGACGAGGCCGGCCAGATCGGGGTCGGCCGGCCGGAACGCGGCGGAGTCCAGGTCGCGCCCCGGCGTCCGGACCGTGAACGCCTCCCCGGGCGTGGAGTGGCGCGAGAACGGGATGCCCGGGTGCAGGAGGAGGTGCCCGTCGCTGCCCTCGGCCGGCACCGGGGTCAGTTCGGCGTCGAGGTCCTCCTCGGGAACGGCGTACGACGGGACGAACCGGCGGGGCTCCCAGACGAGGACGGGGCGGGTGGAGTCGGCGACGACGCGGCCGTCGACGGTCGCGCGGACCCACTTCGCCGTGGGCTCGTGGCGCAGCTCGCTGAGCTGGTGGTGCCTGGCCTCGCTGAGAAGGATGCTCATGGGTACACCCCATGCCGCGACGGTTGCGCCGTCAAGCCCCCAGTCGGCGGCGCACGGTCAGGGCGACGAGCACGGGCCCTCCGGACGCCGACGGTCCCGGCGCTCCGCAGCCGGGGCTGCCGTCGACCCGGAGGGGCAGGAGCCGCAGCCCCGTCCGCACCCGACGGTCAGCCGGTCCGCCGCGATCCTGCCGATCCGGACGAGGTGGTCGACGGCGGCGCGCACGACGTCCGGGGCGAGACCGGTGCGGCGGGAGACGTCGTGCAGGGTGCCGGTGCCGGCCTCGACCGCGGTCAGGACGTCGCGCAGCGGGATGCTCACAGCCGGGACGCGAGCGGGGACGCGAGTGGGGACGGATCGGCTGCTCTGGCGACCACTTCTGTCCCCCGTCAGGTCCCCACTGGGGACGAGGGAGCTTCAGAGCGAGGTGAGCCGGCGGGACGCTCGTCCCTGCCGCCTTGAGTTGCGAGGCCGGGAGGGAGACGGGCCGAATGACGGACATAGCAGGCAGAACGGCGGTCAGTAGCATCACCCGTCCGGGCGTTCTCCTTCTGCTCGCGGTTCCGCCCCCGTACCGTCGAAGCATGGTCCAGCGCGGCGAGATGGTGACGGCCAACGACACCCCCGGTGTCTGGCGGGTGGCCGCCACGCGCCGGACGCCGCACGGCATCGCGCTCCTGCTCCTCCCCCGCGACGCCGACGCCTTCCTCTACCTCTCGACCACCGTCGAGCCCGGCATCCCGGTGCTGCTCCGGTTCGAGGAGGACGTCCGGCCGGTCCCGCTCGCCGAGGCCGCGCAGGAGTAGGGCCGCGCGTCAGGCGGAGGCGTCCGGCGTCGGCAGCAGGTAGAGCAGCGCCAGCGCGAGCATCAGCGCGATGAACAACTGCACGCTGAGCAGGCCGATCACCGTCGCGATCGGATAGACGGCGAGACCGACGTTGAACCGGCGGTTACGGACGGCCAGCAACTCCGGCGAGACGCCGGGCTTGTGGAGCTCCGGATGCCGCTTCAGGTAGCGCCAGAGGATGTTGAACGTGATGGCCATGGCCGTGCTCGCGAGGCCGTAGACGAGCACCGCGACCCTCTGGTCCCCCGGCGTCCCCTCGGTGGCGAAGGTCGCGAGCAGGTCCGTCGGCCACGGCAGGACGGTCACCGGCAGCAGGAGCAGCAGGTTGAGGACCCGGACCCCGTGGTCGGTCCGCTCCAGCAGGTTGAACGTCGCGTGGTGGTTGAGCCAGATGATCCCGACGACGAGGAACGACAGCAGGAACGAGGCGTAGTGCGGCCACTGCTCCGCCAGCGCGTGCCCGAGCCGGCCGTGCGCGTCGGCCGGCTCCGGGACCTTGATCTCGAGGATGAGCAGGGTGATGACGATGGCCAGCACGCCGTCGCTGAACGCCTCGAGCCGCCCCACGCTCATGCCGATGCCGGCGGGGCCCACCCGCGTCCGGCCGCGACCGCCCATCCCCTCGTCCGCGGCCACGCGTCGACCCTAGGGCTGATCTCGGTCGGGCCGCACCTCCGGGCGGGGCAGTGGAACGGCGACGGCGAGGTGTGGTGACGCAGGTGCGGGGTACGGCAGCGGGACGGAGTCAGACGAGAGGGGCAGCCGCATGTCCGAGAGCCACGACCCGACGACGAACATCCCCGGCACGCCGGCGCCGAACGGGCACGGCAGTCAGGCGCAGGGGCCGGTGAGTCCCGGCGCCCCGACGGAGAAGGAGGCGCAGCTCGACGCCTTCCGCGTGAACGACGAAGGCTCCCTCTACACGACGGACCAGGGCGTCAAGGTCGACGACACCGACAACTCCCTGAAGGCCGGCGAGCGGGGCCCGTCGCTGATCGAGGACTTCCACTTCCGGGAGAAGATGACCCACTTCGACCACGAGCGCATCCCCGAGCGGGTCGTGCACGCGCGCGGATCGGGCGCGCACGGGTGGTTCGAGTGCACGGATTCCCTCGCCGACGTCACGACCGCGTCGTTCCTGGGTGAGGTCGGGCGGCGGACGCCGGTCTTCGCCCGGTTCTCCACCGTCGGGGGGTCGCGAGGTTCGGCGGACACCGTTCGCGACGTCCGCGGTTTCGCCGTCAAGTTCTACACCGACGAGGGGAACTTCGACCTGGTCGGCAACAACATGCCGGTGTTCTTCATCCAGGACGCGGTGAAGTTCCCCGACTTCGTGCACGCGGTCAAGCCGGAGCCGCACAACGAGATCCCGCAGGCGAGCAGCGCCCACGACTCGTTCTGGGACTTCGTCTCACTGCAGACGGAGTCGACGCACATGCTGATGTGGCTGATGTCCGACCGGGCACTGCCGCGCAGCTATCGGATGATGCAGGGCTTCGGCGTCCACACCTTCCGGTTCGTGGACGCGGACGGGCGAGGGACGTTCGTCAAGTGGCACTGGCGGCCTCGGCTGGGCACGCACTCGATGGACTGGGACGAGACGCAGAAGATCGCCGGGAAGGACCCGGACTTCAACCGGCGCGACCTGTGGGAGAACATCGAGGCGGGCAACTACCCGGAATGGGACCTCGCCGTCCAGCTCGTGCCGGAGGAGCGCGAGATGGACTTCGACTTCGACCTCCTCGACGCCACGAAGATCATTCCCGAGGAGGAGGTGCCGCTGCGTGTCGTCGGGCGGATGGTGCTCGACCACAACCCGAACAACTTCTTCGGCGAGACCGAGCAGGCGGCGTTCCACCTGGGCAACCTCCCGCCGGGCATCGACGTCACCAACGACCCGCTGCTGCAGGGCCGGTTGTTCAGCTACCTCGACACGCAGCTGCTGCGCCTCGGCGGCCCGAACTTCAGCCAGATCCCGATCAACCGACCGGTCACTCAGGTGCACAACGTCAACCAGGACGGCTTCCACCAGCACCGGATCCTGACGAACCAGGCGAACTACTTCCCCAACTCGCTCGGCGGCGGCTACCCCGCGATCGCCACCCGTGAGCAGGGCGCGTACCGGCACTACACCCAGCCGGTCTCCGGTGAGGTGATCAAGCGTCGCAGTCCGAGCTTCGAGGACCACTTCAGCCAGGCGCAGCTGTTCTGGAACAGCATGAGTCCGTACGAGCAGCAGCACATCATCGACGCGTTCTCGTTCGAGTTGGGCAAGGTGAACCGGCCGGAGATCCGGCAGCGGGTCCTCGAGCGGATCCTGGCGAACGTCGACCCCAGGTTGACGACCGCGGTCGCGACCAAGCTCGGCATGGATGCGCCGACCGCGTCGGTGGAGAACGCCGGGAAGAGCTCGCCGGCGCTCAGCCTGGCCGACCAGCCGTCGTCGGCCGCCACCCGCAAGGTCGCGGTGCTCGCGGCCGACGGGGTCGAGGCGTCGTCACTGCAGGTGGCGCTCGCGCCGCTGCGGGACGCCGGGGCGGTGGTCGAGATCCTCGCGCCGCATGCGGGCGACCTGAGCACGGACGACGGCGGGCGACTCGGCGTGGACAAGCGGATAGCGACGATGGCGTCGGTGCTCTACGACGCCGTGTTCGTGGCCGACGGCCAGGCTTCCGTGCAGGCCCTGCTGGAGGACGGCGAGGCGATCCACTACGTCGCCGAGGCCTACCGGCACGCCAAGCCGGTCGGCGCGCTGGGGGACGGCGTCCGGCTCGTCGCGGCCGCCCCGCTGCCGGAGGCCAGGCTCGCGCAGTCGGCTGCCGACGGGCTCGTGACCTACGAGGGCCTGGTGACCCGGCACCTGGACCCGGCAGGCGCCGACGGCGGACGCCAGGTCGGCGAAGTCGGCGAGGCGTTCCTCGAGGCCGTCGCCGGTGGCCGCTACTTCGGCCGCAGCGTGGGCAAGGTCCCCGCCTGACCTCCGGCCGCGCTGCGACCTCCGGCCGATCAGGGACGCGGCGCCCGGTGGGCGCGAGCACAGTGTGAGGAGTAGACATCAGGGAGGGGCCCGAGAGGATCCCTCCCTGATGTCGGCTCTGGAGGACATTTCGTGAAGATCGGCGTCCACGTCCCTGATTTCACGTACCCGGGCGGTGCCGCCACGCTCGGCGCGGACCTCGCCCGTATCGCCGAGACGGCGGACGCCGCCGGCATCGACCGGCTGAGCGTGATGGATCACCTGTGGCAGATCCAGGTCGTGGGGCCCGTCGAGCACGACATGCTCGAGGCGTACACGGTGCTGGGCTTCCTGGCGGCGCACTCCTCGCGGGTGAAGCTCCTGACGCTGGTCACCGGCGTCACCTACCGCGACCCGGGCCTGCTCGCCAAGGCGGTGACGACGCTGGACGTGCTCTCCGGCGGCCGCGCGATGCTCGGCATCGGCGCGGCGTGGAACGAGGAGGAGTCCCGTGGGCTGGGCCTGCTCTTCCCGCCCACCGCCGAGCGGTTCGAGCGCCTCGAGGAGGCCCTGCAGGTCTGCCTGCAGATGTGGTCGGGGAAAGCCGAACCGTACGACGGGCAGCACTACCACCTGGAGCGCACCCTCAACGTGCCGCAGGTGCTCTCGCGCCCGCACCCGCCGATCCTCATCGGGGGCGGTGGCGAGCGGAAGACGCTGCGCCTGGTCGCGCAGTACGCAGACTCGTGCAACCTGTTCGCGAACGCCGACCTCCCGCGCAAGCTCGAGGTGCTCCGGCAGCACTGCGCGGACGTCGGCCGCGACTACGACGAGATCGAGAAGACGGTCCTCTACAACTTCGATCTCGGGCCGGACGGCGAGCACGTCGACGAGACCCTGCAGCGACTGCGCGAGCTCGCGGACCTCGGCTTCTCGGTCGCGCACGGTCGCGTGGCCGACGTCCACGACCCGAAGCACCTCGAGCTGATCGGCGAGCGAATCGTCCCCGTCGTCGCCGACTGGTAACCCCTCACCCCAGCCTCCGCTCCACCTTCTATCGAGGGGTGAGGCTGGACTCAGCGCTCGTAGAGGCCGGTCAGCGTGCCGGTGGTGAGGGCGTGCTCGTCGAGCCAGGCCCGGAGGCTGTCGGCGTCGGCGAGGTCCGGCGCGGCGAAGGGCTCGGCCAGCGCGTAGAGCCGGAAGACGTAGCGGTGCGCGTCGTCGCCGACCGGTGGTTGCGGCCCGCCGTAGCCCTGCTCGCCGAACCCGTTCGTGTGCTGCGTCCCGGAGTCGCCCAGCGTCGTCGCCGCCGGGTCGATGCCCGTGACGAGCCAGTGCAGGAAGGTGCCGGTCGGAGCGTCGGGGTCCTCGACGAGGAGGACGAGCTCGCGCGCGCCTTCCGGCGCCGGCGACCACTCGAGCTCCGGAGGTTCGTTGCCGCCGTCCTTGGCGTGCCGCCTCGCGATCATCGCGTTGTCGTTGAACGCACTCGAGCGCAGCTGCATCACGTTGCCGGGGCTGCCGGGGCCGGCGTTGTCACCGAGCGGCCCCCCGGCGCGCTCGGTCTCCATCGAGGGCGACGGGTGCGGGGTGTCGCCGCGGAGCCGGCGGTTGGCCTCCTCGTCGGCGTTCTGGTCGTTGATCCCCTCGTCCTCGAGCTGCGACCGCAGCCGGTTGCGCTGGATCTCGTAGGCGTGGCTACCGGGTTCGGGCATGGCGCGCCCCTACCCCTCCCCGCGCTGATCATCATCCGCGTTGATCTGTGGCGGACGGCTACGATCAACGCGGATTGCAATCAGCGTGAGACGTGGGAGCCGGCGAAACCTCGATCAGGGCAGGTCGGGTGCAGTGGCGGCGAGGGCTGCCAGAGCCTCCTGCTCGGAGACGACGTCGGCGTACTTCGCCTCGAGGTCGAGCAGGTTCGCCTCGTGCGGGCGAGGATCGCGGTCGCCGACGGCGTCGCGGACGACGACGGGCACGAAGCCGTGCTGCAAGGCGTCCACCGCGGTCGCGCGGACGCAGCCGCTCGTCGTCAGGCCCACGATGACGACCGTGTCGACGCCGAGAGCACGCAGCGTCGACGCCAGCGACGTCCCGAAGAAGCCGGAGGCGTACTGCTTGCGGACCACCACCTCCCCCGGCAGCGGTGCCACCGACGGGTGTGGCTCCGCGAGGGCCGACCCCTCGTCGAACACGCTCAGCGACGGGATCTTGCGTCGGAACAGGCCGCCGTCCAACCCACCCGGCTGGTACGACACCCGGGTGTGCAGCACCGGGTGGCCGGCGCGGCGGGACGCGCCGACCACCCGGGCCGCGGCAGCGACGGCCTCCTCGACCCCGGCGTGGAGGGGGGACGCGGGGTCGAGGTAGGCCATCGCCATATCCACGACGAGCACGGCCGGCCGGCGGCCGAAGCCCAGGCGCCCGGCGAAGCCGTGCGCCTCGTACTCGGCGTGGAGGTCGTTCACGACGCGACGGGTGCCGCCGACCGGCGCCGGAACACGGGGGGCTGCGGGGCCGGCAGCCCGGTCTCCTCGAGCGACCTGGCTCGGAGCTCCTCGATGGAGGGACCGCGGACGAAGACGTCGACCTCGCCGCGCTCCTCCGTCAGCTTCGCGCGCAGTTCCTCGGTCGCGGCCCCGTCGACCGAGCCGTCCCCGGCGAGCACGACGCCGTAGCGCCGCGCCCCCTCGGCGCTGACGAGCCCGCGCCGCACCTCCAGGGCAACCAGTTCCGGGTCGCGCGTGTACGGGTCGCCCCACCCGCCGCCGCCCCACGTCACGTAGTGCAGGACGTCGCCGGGCTCCACCCGCACGTTGTCGCACTTGCTCGGCAGCACCTGGCGGGTGCCGTCGACCCGCTCCAGCCACTTGCGCGAGCGGCCACCCGGGGCGCCCCCGTTGACGCCCCAGGGATAGGTGAACCAGCGGTCGTCGTGGATCGAGATCGTGCCCGGCTCCAGGAAGCGGTACACGACGTCGACGCCGTTCCCCCCGCGGAAGAACCCGGGGCCGCCCGAATCCGCCACCGTCTCGTACGACTCGATCCGCAGCGGGAAGTACGCCTCGAGGAACTCGTTCGGCACGTTCGAGAACGACGGCCACAGCGAGTGCCCGTCGGGCCCGTCACCGAACGGCCGGCCGGGGATGCCACCGAACCCGATCTGGTAGAGCTGGAACCATTCGCCGTCCTCCCGGTATCCGGAGTACATCAGGTGCGGCGACGACGAGAATCCGGCGGCGTTGAGGAAGTCCGGCTGCCGCTGCCCGAGCAGCCCGCCGAGGATGTCGAAGATCCGCCCCAGCGCGTGCGTGCGGCACGACAGCGCGGCCGGGTAGTCGGGCTTCAAGAGCGTGCCCTGCGGGATCTTGACGTCGACCAGCGGGTAGAACCCGTCGTTCCACAGGATCTGCGGGTCGAACACCATGATCATGTAGATCCCGAAGAACATCTTGTAGAGGTTCTCGTTGAGGTAGTAGTTGATCGACCCCGGCGACTGAGGATCCGTCCCCTCGAAGTCGAGCACGACGCCGTCGCCCTGGCGGTACATCGAGCAGTGGATGACATAGGGCCCGAAGCCCATGCCGTCGTCGCAGATGTAGTCGGTGAACTCCAGCGTCTCGTTCTCCGGGATCGTCGTCGCGATCAGCTGCTTCATCGCGTCGTAGTTGCGCTGCAGCAGCGCGTTCAGCACCGAGATGTAGGTCTCCGGACCGAACCGGTCGCAGAGCTCGACGACCCGGCGCGCCGCCGTCCGGCACGCGGCCACGATGGCGTTCAGGTCGCTGCGGTTCCAGTCCTTCATCCGGACCTGGTTGAGGATCAGCCCGAGCGCCTCGGTGTTGAGCTCGCCCTGCTTGTACAGCTTGAACGGCGGGACGACGACGCCCTCCTCGAAGATCGAGGTCGCGTCGGTGGGCAGCGAGCCGGGCACCTTGCCGCCGACGTCCGTCATGTGCCCGAACATCGCCGACCAGCCGACGATGCGCCCCGCATGGAAGATCGGCAGGACGACGAGCCAGTCGTTGGCGTGGCTGATCGCCGCGCCGCACGAGTACGGGTCGGAGGTCAGGAGGATGTCGCCCTCCTCGATCGTGCCGTCGAACCCGGCGAGGAAGTCGGGGATCGACAGCCCGAACTGGCCGACGACCATCTTTCCGGTGGGGTCGGCGATGAGCGGGAACTCGTCGTGCTGCTCCCGGATGCCCGGCGACATCGCCGTCCGGAAGAGCACGGCGTCCATCTCGTAGCGGGCGTTGCGCAGCGCGTTCTCGATGATGTCGACGGTGACGGGGTCGACGTCGACCCGGCCGAGCGGGGTCTCGTTGGTCTCGACGAGCGTGGCCATCTCGCTCTCCTCTCTGATCGGGTCAGGCGGCGGTGTCGACGGGGGTGATGAGGATCGTGCCGACGGCGTCCACCGTGCCGACGTGACCGGGGAGCACGAGCGTGGTGGAGTCCATCTCCGTGATCACCGCCGGACCCTCGACGACGTTGCCGGCCTGGAGCTTCGCGCGGTCGTAGACGCCGGCGTCCGCCCAGGCGCCCTCGACGTAGACCCGCGTCGTGTCGGAGCGGGCACCCGACGCGTCCGGCCCGCCCCGCTCGAGCTGGGGGGCGGCGACGTTCGGCGCCCGGCCGGCGACGACGGCCCGCAGGTTGACGAGCTCGTGCTCGGCGTCCAGGGCGAACGTGAACAGCCGGGTGTGCTCCGCGTCGAACGCCCGGCCGACCACGTCGAGCCCGTTCCGCGAGGAGGCGGTGGAGAACTCGTCGAGCGAGACGTCCACGGGCACCTCGAAGCCCTGGCCGTGGTAGCGGACGTCGACCTGGTAGGTCACCGTCTGATCGGTGCGGTCCACGCCCTCGGCATCCAGCCGGCCGGCCGCCTCCTCGGCGAGCTCGGCCAGCGCCCCGCGCACCTCGTCGTCCGACGTCTCGGAGAACCGGCGGATGAAGGTCCGGGCGCTCTCGTCGCGCAGGCTCGTGGTCGCGTCGCCGTACGCGCAGAGGACGCCGGGCGACGGCGGCACGATGAGCGGCCACGAGCCGAGCAGCTTCGCCAGCGCGTTCGCGTGCAGCGGCCCCGCGCCGCCGAAGGCGACGAGCGCGAAGTCGCGCGAGTCGTAGCCCTGCTGCACCGACACCAGCCGGAGCGCGCCGAACATGTTCTCGTTGACGATGTCCACGATGCCCGCGGCGGCGGTCTCGGCGTCCGGCAGGCCCATCGGCGTCGGCGACCTTCTGGACGGCGGCGCGGGCGGCGTCGACGTCGAGCGTCATCTCCCCGCCGAGCAGCCGCGGCGGCAGGTAGCCGAGGACGACGTTGGCGTCGGTGACCGTCGGCTCCTCCCCGCCCCGGCCGTAGGCGGCGGGGCCGGGCTCGGCACCGGCGGACTGCGGACCGACCCGCAGCGCCTTGGTCAGCTCCGGGACGTGCGCGATGGATCCACCACCGGCGCCGACGGTGCGGACGTCGACCGAGGACGCGCGCACGTTCAGCGAGCCCACCGTCGTCTCGCGGCCGATCCGCGGTCTGCCGTCCTGCACGAGCGCGACGTCGGTCGACGTCCCGCCCATGTCGAAGGTCAGCAGGTTCTCGTACCCGCTCTGCCGGGCGACCCAGAGCGCTCCGGAGACGCCGCCGGCCGGCCCCGACATGAGCAGCTGCACCGGGGCGGCCGTCGCGGTGGCGACGCCGGCGAGTCCGCCGTCCGATCGCAGTACGTGCAGCCGGCCGGAGATGCCTTTGCCGGCCAGGGCGTGCTCGAGGTTCTCCAGGTACCGCCCGACGGTGGGCCGCACGTAGGAGTTCGCGACCGTGGTCAGCGTCCGCTCGTATTCGCGGATCTCGGGCAGGATCACGCTGGAGAGCGACACCGGGACGCCGGGGATCTCGGCGGCGACGAGCTCGGCGATGCGCCGCTCGTGAGCGGCGTTGGCGAAGGAGTTGACCAGCGCGATCGTGACGGCGTCCACCCCCTGCTCGCGCAGGTACTTGAGCTTGGGGACCAGGTCGTCCTCGTCGAGCGGGGTCACCACCTCGCCGCGGGCGCCGACGCGCTCGACCGCCTCGACCGTGTTCTCGAGCGCGGCGAGCGGCTCCGGCTTGGGCCAGATGATCCAGGCTGCGAGTCCGCCGGGGACGAAGGACCGCGCGACCTGCAGCACCTGCCGGTAGCCCTTGGTGACGACGAGCCCGACCTTCGCGCCCTTGCCCTCGAGGACCGCGTTCGTCGCCACCGTCGTCCCGTGCAGCACCTGGTCGATGGCCGACGGCTGGACCCCGGCGAGGGAGCACACCTTGTCGATGCCGACGAGCACGCCGACCGACTGGTCGGCGGGTGTGGACGGGGTCTTGGCGCGGTGCGTCGCGCCGGTGGCCTCGTCGATGAGCAGAAGGTCGGTGAACGTGCCACCGACGTCGACGCCGAGCCGGTACGTCATGAGGGGCCTCCTGGCAGGGATTCAGATGGTGCCGTCAGCGGCGAGGCGGTCGATCTCGTCGTCGGGAAGGCCCAGCACGCCGCCGAGCACCTCGCGGGTGTGCTCGCCGAGGTCGGGGCCGGTCCAGCGGACGCCGCCCGGCGTCCGCGAGAGGCGCGGTGCGACGTTCTGCATGGCGAGCTCGCCGAACCGCGGGTCGTGTACGCGGATCAGCGAGCCGCGCGCCGCCATGTGGGGGTCGCGGAGCATGTCCTGTGCGCGGTAGGTCCGGCCCGCGGGCACCCCGTGGTCCTCCAGGAGCTGCAGCAGGTCGTCGGCGTCCCGCTTCGCGGTCCACGTGGCGATGTGGTCGTCCAGGTCCTGCTGATGGGCGCCACGGGCACCGTGCGTGGCGTACCGCTCGTCGCGGGCGAGGTCCGGCTCGCCCATCGCCCCCGCCAGCCGGGTGAAGACCGTGTCCTGGTTGGCGGCGATGAGCACGGTCTGGCCGTCCGCCGTCGGGTAGAGGTTGGAGGGCGCGATGTTCGGCAGGATCGCGCCGGTGCGTTCCCGCTGGTAGCCGGCCACCTGCCACTCGGGCACGAGGCTCTCCATCATGGCGAGCACGGCCTCGTAGATCGCCGAGTCGACGACCTGCCCACGTCCGGACCGCTCGCGCTCGTGCAGCGCCGCAAGCGTCCCGATGCAGGCGAAGGTCGCGGCGAGGGAGTCGCCGATGGAGATGCCGGCGCGCGACGGCGCGCGGTCGGGTTCGCCGGTGACGTAGCGCAGACCGCCCATGGCCTCGCCGATCGAGCCGTACCCGGCGCGTGGTGCGTAGGGGCCCGACTGCCCGAAGCCGGTGACGCGCGTAAGGACGAGGCGCGGGTTGTCCGCGGAGAGCCCGTCGTAGCCCAGGCCCCAGCGCTCGAGCGTGCCCGGGCGGAAGTTCTCGACGACCACGTCGGCACCGGCGGCGAGCCGGCGTACGAGGTCCTGGCCCTGCGCCGTGCGCAGGTTCACCGTCACCGACTTCTTGTTGCGGGCCACGACCGGCCACCACAGCGACTGACCGTGCGGCTTCTCCCGCCCCCATTGCCGCATCGGGTCGCCGGCGCCCGGCTGCTCGATCTTGATGACCTCGGCGCCGAGGTCGCCGAGGAGCTGCCCGCAGAACGGACCGGCCAGCAACTGCCCCGTCTCGATCACGCGGACGCCGGTCAACGGTCCCTCGCCCGGCTCGGCCCGCGGCACCCCGGAGGCGTCCCGCGTCACGAGGCCTCCCGGCTCGCAGTGGCGTCCTCGCGCAGCGAACGGAGCAGCACCGCGCGGGCGGCGAGCACGTGGGAGCGCATGACGGACTCGGCCCAGGTGCCGTCCCCGGCGCGCAGTGCGTCGACGATCTCGTGGTGGTGGGCGTGACTGCGGGCGAGGGCCTCCGGCGTGTACCGCTGGTACGTCCGCAGGACGAGCGGCACCTGGACGACGCCCTGGATGGTCTCGCCGAGCCGGCCGCTGCCGGCCGCCCGAACGATGAGCGCGTGGAACTCCCCGTTCAGTGCCGCCAGTTCCGCGAAGTCCCCCGGCGGCCGGTGACCGAGTGACGGGTCGACGGTCACCATCTCGTCGGCGAGCGCGGCCAGCCGGTCGAGGTCGGCCGGGGTGATGCGGCTCGCGGCGCGCCGCGCCCCGAGGCCTTCGAGGGCGGCGCGGATCTCGTAGGTCTCGTCGAGGTCGTCCGCCGTCCACGACCGGACGCGTGCGCCGCGGTTCGGAAGGAGGTCGACGAGACCCTCCGATCCGAGCCGGCGCAATGCCTCGCGCACCGGCGTCCGCGACAGCCCGAGGTCCGCCGCGACCTCGATCTCGCCCAGCCGTTCCCCCGGCGTCCGCCGCCCTTCGAGGATCCCGGCGCGCAGGGCGGTGTAGGCGTGATCGGCGGCTCGACTCACGAGGGCAGCTCCAGCGCAGGCAGGTTGCGAGCATCGGCAGCCCGCATGCGGCAGGCCATGCGGGACGGCCGATTGCATGCAACCTAGAGCGGCTCCGCGCAGGCGGGCAAGAGCCAGCGGCAGAAAGGAGGGCCGGTTGTATGCACTGCCAGACCAGCCCCGCGCCGGCGGGCGGACGCTCCCTACAGCTGGAGGACCTGGGCGAGCTCGCGGTACCCGGGCAGCAGGTCCACGCCGGGCTCGACGATCAGCT
>CAVWLJ010000021.1:0-108318 GCA_963755755.1 uncultured Actinomycetota bacterium | reverse complement strand
GGTGCGCCGTCAGGGACTCGAACCCCGAACCCGCTGATTAAGAGTCAGCTGCTCTGCCTATTGAGCTAACGGCGCGTTGCCAGACGAGGCTAGCAGGAGCCCGCCGGACGCGTGAAATCCGTTGTCCATCGGCGCGTCGTCCCAGGTCAGGGGCAGAACGAGGGGTGTCGCGCGGGCCCGTGCGAGCGGCTGTCGCTCGCCGCCACAGAGCCTGCCAGCACGCTCGCACCGGGCGACTCCGAGCCGGTCTCCCGGTGCCGTCGGGGGCCCAGGAGCGTCCGACCGGAGACCGCGGGAAAGGGCCCTAGGTCGCGCTGATCACGTCGCGGGACGGGGCGAGGGTTGGTCCCTGGGGCACGGGGTATGACCACGACATGCTGGAAGTGACGCGCCACGTAGATGCTCCGCCGGAACGGATCTGGTCGGTGCTCGAGGACGGCTGGCTCTACGCCTCGTGGGTGGTGGGCGCCTCACGGATGCGCGCGGTAGGCGAGTCGTGGCCCGCCCCCGGAGCGAGGCTGCACCATTCGGCGGGGCTGTGGCCGGCGGTCGTCAACGACCAGACGGTGTCACTGGAGAGCGAGCCGCCCCGACGGCTGAAGCTGCAGGCCCGCGGCTGGCCGGCGGGGGAGGCGACCGTCGAGCTCGTCATCGAGCCGCAGGGCGAGCAATCCCTGGTCCGCATACGTGAGGACGCCACGCGCGGGCCGGCGCTGCTCGTGCCCGAGCAGGTGCGCCAGGTCGTCATAGCGGCGCGGAACAAGGAGACGCTCCGGCGGCTGGCCTACATCGCCGAGCACCGTTCCGACCCGGACAGCGGAGACGGCCCGCGCGCCGGCTCGCGAGACTCGCGCCACGAGTCCCACATCCACCGCACGCCCTGACCGCGCGAGCCTCGCAGGTCGTCATTCACGGAGTCCCACATCCACCGCACGCCCTGACCGCGCGAGCCTCGCAGGTCGTCATTGACGGAGTCCCACATCCACCGCACGCCCTGACCGCGCGAGCCTCGCGGGTCGTCATTGACGGAGTCCCACATCCACCGCACGCCCTGACCGCGCGAACCTCGCAGGTCAGGGGAACGGGCGGCGGGGGGCGGCCTGCAGGTTTCGGTCGGCGCGGGCGAGGAGTCGGCCCGGGATCCGGCCGAAGCGCTGGCCGTTGAGCGCGGCCTGCGCGGCGATGTGGCCCGGTGCCCCGTGCACGCCGCCACCCGGGTGGGCCGAGGAACCGGCCAGGTAGAGCCGCTCGATCGGCGTCTCCGCGCGGCCGAGGCCGGGCAGCGGCCGGAAGACCAGCTGCTGGTGCAGCTGCGCCGTCCCGCCGTTGATCGCACCGTGGACGAGCGAGGGGTCGTCCGACTCCATGTCCGACGGCAGCTGCACCCAGCGCTCGACGACCCGGTCGTGGAAGCCCGGCGCGTGCGCCTCGATGGCCTCGTCCATCCGCTTGGCCAGCGCCGACGCGGTCTCGGCGTCGTACACCCCGCGAGGGAGGTGGCTGTACGACCAGACGCTCTCGCCGCCCGCGGGCGCCCGCGTCGGGTCGGCCGTCGCCATCTGCCCGACGAGCAGGAAGTCGTGGAACGCGGGCCGGCCGAGGTCGAGCGCGGCGGACGAGAGGGCGAGGCCGTCGGCGTCCGAACCGAGGTGCACCGTGCCGGCCTGCGAGGCTCCCGCCGCCTTCCACGGGATCGGTCCGTCGAGCGCCCAGTTGACCTTGACGGTCGGCAGGTCCCACTCGAACCGCTCCAGCGCCTCCAGCAGGCGGGGCGGCACGTCCTCCCGGGGCACCAGGCCGCCGAACAGCGCCGGTGCGGGGACGTCGGCGAGCACGGCCCGACGGGCCCGCACCGCGCGTGCCGTCGTGAGTGATCACGCCCAGGGCCTTGCCGTTGCCGACGACGACCCGCTCGACGCGAGCGCCGGTCCGGATGCTCGCCCCGGCCGAGCGGGCGCGCGAGGCGAGCGCGTGCGCGAGCATGCCCGCGCCGCCCTCCGGAACGGGGAAACCGACGTCCTGGCCGAGCATGACGAGCAGCCAGCCGAAGACGCCGCTCACGGGCGCGACCGCGGGCACGTCGGCGTGCAGCGCGTTGCCGGTGATGAGGGCGGGGCCCATCTGGCCCTTGAAGAGCTCCTGACCGAGCCGGTGCACGGGGAGCGCGAACATCCGCAGCGTCCACAGCAGATCGTGGACGCCGAGCCGTCCGAACAGTGCCGCTCCGGCCTTGACCGGAGGGAAGGGCGAGAAGAGGGCGTCGAGCAGCGGGTCACGGATGCGCTGCCAGTGCTCGACCAGCCGCAGCCAGGCGTCGCCGTCGCCGCGGTGGTCCGACTCGAGCAGTGCCGCGGTGTCGGCGGGGTCGCGGTGGAGCACGGCGGCACGCTCGACGTCCGGGCTGATCAGGTGGGCGACCACGGCCGGCGCATGCCGCCAGTTCAGGCCGTGCTGCTGGAGGTCGAGGTTCGCGAGCACCGGGGACGCCGCCGCGAGCGGATAGAACGAGCTGTACATGTCGTGGACGTAGCCCGGCACGCGGCGCTCGGACTTCACCGCCCCGCCGACCTCGTCGGCGGCCTCCAGGACCACCACGTCCCAGCCGGCGTCCGCCAGGGTGCACGCGGCCACCAGCCCGTTGGGACCTGCCCCGATGACGACGGCGTCGGCGATCTCCTGCGGCATGCGGGCATCCTTCCCCACCGGGGGGCGCCCATGCACCGCCCTCCTGTACCAGAACCGCTCAGTCGGCCACGACGGGAGCCGGATCCGGTTCGGGCGAGCCGGAGCTGCGCGGCTCGGGAACGGCAGCGGGCGCACCGCCGTGGTGGATCGCCTTGGGCAGGCGCAGCGCGACGATGAGCGCCGCGAGGACCATCAGGGCGACGGAGACCCAGGTGGTCACGTGCGACGCCTGGATGAACGCGTCGAACGCCGAGCCCTGCAACTGCTCGGCGGCCGAGGCCGGCAGACCCTGCTGCTGCGCCCGCCCCAGCACCTCCGGCACGGCGGCGACGGTCGAGGAGAGCGCGTCCTTCGCGGCC
Source organism: uncultured Actinomycetota bacterium (assembly GCA_963755755.1). GTDB lineage: Bacteria > Actinomycetota > Actinomycetes > Actinomycetales > Kineosporiaceae > DATKNA01. The sequence continues at coordinate 105,274 of CAVWLJ010000021.1, read as the reverse complement.
TGGGGGACCTGGGCCGGCAACGCCGTCAACGTCGGCTGGAGCCTGTCGGCGTACTGGTTGGCGAGGATCGTGCCGACGATCGCCACACCGAAGGCGCCGAACACCTGCCGGACGGTGTTCTGGACCGCCGATCCCGCGCCGACACGGTTGAGCGGCAAGGTGTTCTGCATCACCGTCGAGGCCGGCGCGATGACGTTGCCCATGCCGAGGCCGAAGACGAAGAAGGCGATGAGCACCACCCACAGCGGAGTGTCGATCTTCAGCTGGGTGAGGAAGATCAGCGACCCGGTGACGAGGACGAGACCGGTGGTGATGACCGCTCGGTCGCCGAACCGGGCCACCATCTTGGCGCTCCGCGGAGCGCCCAGGATCTGACCGACGGCGAACGGGAGGAAGCACAGCCCGGCCTGCAGGGTGCTGTAGCCGCGCACGATCTGCAGGTAGAAGGGGAACGTGAACGTGACGCCCGACAGGGCGAAGAACGCCAGGCTCACGGCCGAGAGGCTGACGGCGAAGCCGCGGTTCCTGAAGAGCGAGACGTCGAAGCTGGCGTGGTCGCTGCGCGCCTCCAGCACGACGAAGACCGCGAGAACGACGACACCGAGGACGATCGGCACGACCACCGAGGCCGCCAGCCAGTCCTTGGTGTCGCCGGCGTGGACGATCCCGTAGACGATCGCGGTCAGACCGGCGATCGACAGCAGGAGACCCACGACGTCGAGGCGCTGCGGGTTCGGGTTACGGGACTCCGGCACCAGCCGGACGATCCCGATCATCCCGACGGCCACGATCGGCACGTTGATGAGGAACACCGAGCCGTAGTCGTTGCCGATGAGCCAGGAGAACCACTGCGGGTTCTCGAGCAGGAGACCGGCGAGCACCGGCCCGAGCGCGACCGCGCCGCCGACCGCCCCGGCCCACGCGCCGATGGCGCGGCCGCGCTCGCGGGGCGGGAAGACGACCGTGATGATCGCGAGCGTCACCGGGATGACCGCGGCCCCGCCGATGCCCATGACCGCGCGGAAGGCGATGAGCTGCTCGGGGGAGCGGGCGATCGCGGAGATCGCGGAACCGGCGGCGAAGATCGCCAAGCCGATGAGCAGGATCCGCTTGCGCCCGTACTTGTCGCCGAGGGCGCCCCAGGTGAACAGGAGCGCCGCGAAGACGAGCACGTAGGAGTCGATCGACCACACGAGCTGGCTCTGGGTGGCGTCGAGGTCGCGCTGGATCGTCGGCAGCGCGATGTTGAGCACGGTGTTGTCGAGGACGACGATCAGCAGGCTCACGACGAGGACGCCGAGGATCGCCCACCGGCGGGGGTGACCGTCGGGCCCGAACGGGCCCGCCGGGGGACCCGCGGGCGATGCCGCGGGGGTGGTCGTGTCAGACATCAGATCTCCGGCTGCGGTGGCCCCCGGCATCGGGGCCGGGTGCCCAGGGGTGGGAGGAGTAGGAGTTCATCACCGAGGCGGCTCCGGCGTTCGTCAGCGCCGCCTCGAACGGCGGGAGAGCGCGACGGACACGCCCTGATCAGTCTTGTGGTCTCAGCGCGCCCACCGCCACTCGGACACTAGGCACCCCCACCGACAGACCCGGCTCGCGCAGGCGGGTCTCGCCACCCTGCCGCCCCACTCGGAGCTGAACCCGGCGCCGGCTGTGCACGTGACCGCTGCAGACCCGGCCGGCGTCCGAGCGGGCCGGGTGATGCGACGGGAGGAACATCACATGGTCCACATGTTCACGTCAGGGTGGCGACTACCAGGGGCGATGGCGGCGGCGGTCGCCGGCGTGGCCCTCGCGACCGCAGCCGTCCCCTCGGCCGCCGCGGCCGCGACGACAGCGACCGGCCAGGCGAGCACGAGCCGCCACGACCGGGGCGACAACCGGTTCGCGCAGGTGAACCTGGTCGCTGACGTTCCCGGCGTCGCGAAGATCACCGACAGTCACCTCGTCAACGCCTGGGGGCTCTCACAGGGGCCCACGACGCCGGTCTGGGTGTCGGACAACGGCACGGACGCCACCTCCCTCTTCACCGGCGGCCGGGTCGGCCAGACCCCGACCTCACCGCTCGTGGTGTCGATCCCCGGAGGCGCGCCGACCGGTCAGGCCTTCAACCCGACGACGTCCTTCGTGCTCCCGGACGGTCAGCCCGCGCTCTTCGTCTTCGCCGGCGAGGGTGGCACCGTCTCCGCCTGGAACCGGCAGCTGACGCCGCCGACGTCCGCGGTGCCCGTCGGCTCGGTGCGGGGTGGCGTGCTCAAGGGGCTCGCCGTGGTGCAGCCCCGGCACAGCGGCCCCGAGATCCTCGTGACCGACTTCGCACACCACCGGATCGCGGCGTTCGACGGACGCTTCCACCGGGTGAAGCTGCCCTCGTGGGCGTTCACCGACCGGCGCATCCCGCGCGGGTACGCGCCGTTCAACGTCGCCGTCCTCGGCTCGCGGGTGTTCGTCACGTACGCCCTGGTCAACCCCGCGACCGGCGACGACGTCAGCGGGCGCGGGCACGGCTTCGTCGACGTCTACAGCACCGGGGGGCGTCTGCTCGACCGGTTCGCCCGCCGCGGCGTCCTGAACTCGCCGTGGGGCCTGGCCGTCGCACCGGCCGGCTTCGGCGCGTTCTCCGGCGACGTCCTGGTCGGGAACTTCGGCGACGGCCGCATTCACGCCTTCGACCCGCGGACGGGCCGGCTGCGCGGGGTTCTGCGCGACGGTTACGGCAAGGCGATCACGATCGACGGGCTGTGGGGGCTGCTGCCCGGCAACGGCACCTCGGCGGAGACCAGCGACGTCTGGTTCAGCGCCGGCCCGCAGGACGAGTCGCACGGGCTGCTCGGGGTACTGCGCGCCGCACGCCGATGACGTAGGCAACGGGGAGCAGCCGGCCGGTCAGGCGCGGGGGTCCACGTGGATCTTCGGCCCGGGCCCGGCGCCGGCCGGCTGCTCCCCGGCGAGGATGCCGGCCAGGTCCTCCAGCGTCACCGTCGCAGCGACCAGCGGCCGGGGGTCGATGGTTCCGGTCGCGTACAGGGCGACGGTCTCGGCCAGGGCGGGGGAGCCGGAGAGGACGCCGACCGCGGTGACGTCCTTGAGCACGAGGGAACGCGTGTCCACCCGGCTCGCCGCACCGGCCAGCCCGATGTAGACGACACGCTTGCCGGGCTCGACGAGCTCGAGGGCACGGGCCGGCAGCTCGGACGCCGTGGACGCGTCGACGACGGCGTCGAACGGCAGCTCCGGCAGGTCCTCCCAGGTCCAGACGCCGGCTGACGCCGAGCGACCGCGCGAACTCCAGTGACCGGGGCTCCGTGCCCACCAGGTGCACCTCGGCGCCGGCGGCCTGCGCGAACAGGGCCACCAGGGAGCCGATGGTGCCCGGGCCGAGCACCAGCACCCGGTCTCCGGGCGCCAGGGACGCCGCCTGCGCCGCGCGCAGTGCGTTGCCGCCGGGCTCGGCGAGGGCGCCGAGCGCCGCGTCGACGGTCTCCGGCAGCACGTGCAGCGACGATGCGGGCACGGCCAGCCGCTCGGCCAAGGCACCCGGTCGGTCGCCGCGGATGCCGACCTCCTGCCGATCCGCGCAGACGTGCTGGTGGCCGGTTCAGGCAACGCCGGCACCGCCCGCAGCCGATCATCGTGTCGCCGGTGACGCGCCGCCCGAGCCACCCGGCGTCCGTACCCGGCCCGATCTCGGTGACCCGGCCGCACCACTCGTGCCCGAGGCGCAGCGGGTACCGGGAGTGTCCGTCGTGGAGGTACTGCATCTCGCCCGTGAAGAGCTCGACGTCCGTGCCGCAGACGCCGACACGTTCCACCTCGACGACGACCTCGCCGGGAACCGCGACAGGCTCGGGCACGTCCTGGACGCCGGCCTCGCCGGGCGCCGTGACGACGAACGCGCGCACCCTCACCGCCTCTGATCAGCGCGGGCCTGGTGCCCGGCGGCGTCCGCCGGAAGTGCTCCTGTGGGGTGAGTGACGGGACTCGAACCCGCGACTTCCTGGACCACAACCAGGTGCTCTACCAGCTGAGCTACACCCACCATGCGACCGGGAGGCCCGGCTGCGCGGTCGAGTGTACCCCGACCGCTCGGCGGCCTGGGCCGCTCAGCCCTCCGTCACGGGCATGTACTTCGCGGCGATGGTTCGGGCGGTCTCCGTGTCCGGACCGGGCTGCGGCACGAAGAGCGCCTCGCGGTAGTAGCGCAGCTCCTCGATGCTCTCCCTGATGTCGGCGAGCGCCCGGTGACCGCCCCGCTTCTCCGGGGAGGCGAAGTACACCCGCGGGTACCAGCGCCGCGCCAGCTCCTTGATCGACGAGACGTCGATGATCCGGTAGTGCAGGTGGTTCTCGAGCTCGGGCATGTCGCGGGCCAGGAAGCCGCGGTCGGTCGCCACGGAGTTGCCGGCCAGCGGGGCACGGCGGGGCTCCGGCACGAAGCTGCGGATGTAGTCCAGGACGACCTGCTGCGCCTCGTCGAGGGGGAGACCGGCGTCGAGCTCGGCCAGCAGCCCCGAGGTGGTGTGCATCTGCCGGACGACGTCGCGCATCTGCTCGAGCGCGGCCGCCGGGGGCTTGATGACCACGTCGACGCCGTCGTCGAGCACGGTGAGCTCGGAGTCCGTGACCAGGACCGCCACCTCGACGAGGGCGTCGGCCTGCAGGTCGAGGCCGGTCATCTCGCAGTCGATCCAGACGATGCGGTCCTGGGAGCGCTCGGTGTTCACGGCTGTCACGGCCGTCACTGTACGCGCCGGTACCACCGCGCATCCGGCCGACGGCGCCGGGCGCGACGCTAGCCTTCGCTGACGTGAGCCAGTTCCAGCCCTACCGGCCGGTGGTGCCCGAGGGTCTGCCGCCGGAGCGTGCGCTGCCGGTGCCGGGTCGGCCCAAGCTGCGCGGCGTCCTCGTCTGGGTGGCGCTCGTCGTCGTCACCGGCGGGTGCGGGCTGCTCACGGTCGCCCAGATCACCAGCGTCACCGGCGTCCTCGGCCTCGTCACCGGCGCGGTGCTCGCGGCGATCCCCGTCGTCCCCGTCGTCGCCGCGTTCCTGTGGCTCGACCGCTACGAGGCGGAGCCGGCGTCCCTGCTCGCGTTCGCCTTCGCGTGGGGGGCGGGGGTCGCCACGTTCGGGGCGCTCGCCGTCAACACCGCCTCGCTCGAGGCCATCCGGGACGCCGGGGGAGACCCGAGCACGACGGTGCTCGTCGTGGCGCCGCTGACGGAGGAGGCGCTGAAGGGCGCCGCCGTCCTGCTCGTGCTCCTGCTGCGGCGCCGCGAGTTCGACGGGATCGTCGACGGACTCGTCTACGCCGGTCTCGCCGGCGTGGGCTTCGCGTTCGTCGAGAACGTCCTCTACCTGGGGCGCGGGTTCGCGGACGGTGGCGGGGCCGAACTCGCGACGGTCTTCGTGGTGCGGTGCGTCGTGTCGCCGTTCGCGCATCCGCTCTTCACCGGGGCGATCGGTGTCGGGCTCGGGATCGCCGTGCGCACCCGGCGTCCGCTCCTGCGGGTGGCGGCGCCGGTCGCCGGATTCGTGGTGGCCGTGGCGCTGCACGCGGCGTGGAACCTCTCCGCGCTCTCGGGCCTGTCGGGGTTCCTGGGGCTGTACCTCGTCGTGCAGGTGCCGATCTTCGCGGTCTTCGTCGGGGTGGCCGTGGCCGCGCGGCGGCGTGAGGGCGCCCTGATCGCCCGGCACCTCGACGTCTACGCGCGCACCGGGTGGCTGACCCGCAGCGAGGTCGCCATGCTCGCGTCGCTGTCGACCCGGCGCGAGGCGCGTGCGTGGGCGGACCGCACCGGCGGCGCGCCCGCCCGGACGGCGATGTCCGACTTCCAGGACTTCGGCAGCGAGCTCGCCTTCCTGCGCGAGCGGATGGAACGAGGGACCGCCGCGGACGACGCGCCGACGCAGGAGCTCGCGCTGCTCGCCGCGCTCTCCGACCGGCGCGCGGCCTTCCTGCCGGCGTGGTCGACGCCAGCTCCGGCGGAACAGGGCGGCTAGCCCGGAACACCCAAGATCATGCAGGCGTTGTCGGAGGCTCCCGGCCCGCTCGCTCGCCCTGGGAGTACCGGATCGCCTGCATGATCTTCGCACCTGAGTGCAACGCGCGGCGGCTCGGCGGGACTGCTTGACTGAACCCTGCACGTCGTCCGCCAGGAGGATCCCATGGCACCGACCACGTTCCGCAGACTCTTCGGCACCGGAGAACGCGACCCCCGCCTCCCCCCGGGTCAGTACGACGCCGGCAACACCTTCCCCGTCCTGACCGCCGAGGTCAGCCCCCGCCTGAAAGCCGAGGACTGGAGCCTGCGCATCGACGGGCTCGTCGAGACGCCGAAGGCCTGGACCTGGAGCGAGATCCACAAGCTGCCCGACTCGACGTACAACGGCGACATCCACTGCGTGACGACGTGGTCCAAGCTCGGGACGAGCTTCGCCGGCGTCAGCGTCGACGACCTGTTCGCCGAGGTCGGGGTGAAGCCGGAGGCGACGCACGTCGTCGCGTGGAGCGTCACGGGCTACACGACCAACCTGCCCCTCGAGCACGTCACCGGCGGCAAGGCGTGGATCGTGTGGGAGCACGAGGGCAAGCCCCTGCCCCCGGAGCACGGCGGCCCGGTACGGATGCTCGTGCCGCACCTGTACTTCTGGAAGAGCGCCAAGTGGATCGGCGGCATCCGGCTGCTCGACCACGACGAGCCCGGCTTCTGGGAGGTGCGCGGGTACCACGAGCTCGGCGACCCGTGGCTGGAGCAGAGGTACGACGGTGACTGAGGGGCTGCCGCCCCTCCCGTCGCTGGGGGAGCTGCCGCCCCTGCCCACGCTCGGACCCGTCACCCGCCGGGTGCCGCCCGGCGGCGCGCGCCGGGAGTGGCAGCTCGGCGAGGTCGTCGAGCTCCGGGACGAGACGCCGCGCGCCCGCACGCTCCGGCTGTGGCTGCCGGACGGCTACCCGCAGGTCGCGGGCCAGCACTACGTCGTCCGCGTGACCGCGGAAGACGGCACCCAGGCCTCGCGCTCGTACAGCGTGGCCTCCGCCCCGGAGCCGGGGCCGGGCGGCCCCGGCCGGGGCACGCACATCGAGCTGACCATCGAGCGGCTCGACGGCGGGGCGCTGTCGCCCTACCTGCACGACGACGTGGCCGTGGGCGACCGGCTCGAGGTCCGCGGGCCGTTCGGCGGCTGGTTCGTCTGGCGGGGCGACAGCCCGGTGCTGCTCGTCGGCGGCGGCTCGGGGGTGGTGCCGCTGATGGCGATGCTCCGGCTCTGGCACGGTCAGGGGAGCCGGGTGCCGCTCGCGCTCGTCGTATCCGTGCGGACGCCCGAGGACCTCTACTACAAGGGCGAGTACGGCCCCGAGACCACCGTCGTCCACACCCGGGTGGCGCCGCCCGGGGCCACCCGGCCGCCGGGTCGCCTGGACGCCGGGTCGCTCGCGCCGATCGTCGCGGAGTTCGCGCCGCAGGGTGCGACCGCCTACGTGTGCGGCTCCGCCGGCTTCGCCGAGACCGCGTCGCATCTGCTGGTCGAGACCGGCATGGAGCCCACCGCCGTCCGGGTGGAGAGGTTCGGTCCCAGCGCCTGAGCGCGGCTCGGGTCAGGCGTCGACGGGCAGCTGGACGACGCCGTCCGGGCCCTCGACGACCAGCCGCGGGTCGCCCGCGCTCGGGGCGGTGAGCCAGAGCAGCAGCTTCGTGCCGGGCAGCTGGAAGACCTGGCCCTCGCACCCGGTCGGCCCGTGCTGCACGCACCACGATGCGTGCTCCGCGCGGTGCCTGTTCGTGCGCCGCGTGTGCGGAGCGTTGGCACCCAAGGTCAGGTCGACCGTCATGGCGGTCCTCCTCGTCGCGGCTCGTCACTGTCTGCACCGTGTGCTCGACCAGTCCTAACAGCGGCGCCGCGCGGCGCTCCCGGCGTCCGGAGCGGATGGCCCGAACGCTCGACCGGCATCTCGCGCGGACGGCGCGGACCGGTCCGCCGCACGCGGGTTGTGCTCGATCGAGGAAGATCCCCGGCCTCAGCCCACGTCCGACCAGTGGCGACTGACCTGGTCGGCGCGGATCCAGTCGCGGCGGGTGTCGTTCCACGGCGTGGTCCACTCGATCTCGACCTCGTTCGTCGTCCAGCCGACGGCGAGCGCGTCGACGTTCGTGGTCGCGCCGTCGTGCCAGACGAGTCGGACGGCGACGCGGATGCCCTCGTAGGGCTGCGTGATCGGGCCGATCGGCTCGACGCGACGGATGCGGGGGACCTGGGCCATAGGTGCCTCCGGGGACGGGGAGCGGCGCTCCGTACGGACGTGCGGACGACGCCTCCGCCGGCTCCTGCATCGATCTGCATCGATCAGGAGCGGCCGGCGGGAACGCCCTCGACCCTTCCCGAGACGGTACCCCTCCTCGAACACCAGTTCGAGTCCGTTCACCCGAACGGCCGTCCGGCCGCGGTGCGGGCGACGGATTTCCGGGGTGGAATGATCGGGCGGGCCAGACCGCCGACCGGAAGGACTGCGCGGATGACGGAGCCGGCACGCCGACCCGACGGCGACCTCGTACCCCTCGGTCTGCGCGCCTCGGCCGCGTGGACCTGGCGGGTCGTCCTCGTCGCCGGCGGGATCTACCTGCTCCTGCTCCTGCTGGCGCAGTTCAAGGTGCTCGTCGTCCCGGTGCTCGTGGCGCTGCTGGTCGTCGCGCTGATCAAGCCGCTCGCCGACCTCGGCGTCCGTCGGCTCGGGCTCAGCCCCGCGCTCGCGGCGGTCGCCACGATCCTGATCGTGCTGCTGGTGCTCATCGGGCTCATCGGGCTGGTCGGCCAGCAGGTCGCCACCGGGTTCCCGGACCTGCAGCGGCAGTCGGGGCAGGGCATCCAGGACGTCCGGAACTGGCTCGCCTCCGGACCGCTGCACGTGACGGGCGACCAGATCAACACCTGGATCGACCAGGCGCAGAAGAGCATGGGCTCGAACAGCAGCCGGCTGGTCAGCGGCGCGCTCGGGGTGGCCTCCACCGCGGCGGACGTCGGCAGCGGGCTGTTCATCGCCCTGTTCAGCACCTTCTTCTTCCTCTCCGGAGGAAGGACCATCTGGGCGTTCGTCGTCGGGCTCTTCCCGCGGGGCGCCCGGCCGCGGGTCGAGGGGGCGGGCGTCCGCGCCTGGGCCACGCTGACCGCGTACGTGCGGGCCACGGTGATCGTCGCCGCCGTCGACGCCATCGGCATCGGCCTCGGCGCGGCGATCCTCGGCCTGCCGCTGGCGGTGCCGATCGCCGTGCTGGTGTTCCTCGGCGCGTTCGTGCCGATCGTCGGTGCCCTGGTGACGGGTGTCGTGGCGGTGCTGGTCGCCCTCGTGAGCAAGGGCTTCATCACCGCGGTGATCATGCTGGGCATCGTCATCGCCGTGCAGCAGCTCGAGGCGCACGTGCTGCAGCCGTTCCTGCTCGGGCGCGCGGTCGAGGTGCACCCGCTCGCGGTCATCCTCGGGATCGGCGCCGGCGTGCTCATCGCCGGCATCATCGGCGCGCTGTTCGCGGTCCCGCTCGTCGCCGTCGGCCACGTCATCGCGCAGTACCTGCGCGAGCAGCCGCCCGAACCGGAGGAGGGCTCCGCCGCCGCACGATCCGACCACGCAGACACCCGCCGAGGACGCCGGTGCCGCCAAGGACGAGGCCGGCCCGCTCGCCGACGCCCCGGTGCCCGACCACACCGGGTGAGAGCCCGCTGAGAGCTGGGGCAGACTGACCGGCGTCCGGAGCGGCACGAGGAGAGGGCAACGACATGGAGCTCGAGGGCGCGGCGGCACTCGTCACGGGCGGGGCGTCCGGCCTCGGTCTGGCGGCGGCGCGGCGGCTCGCCGCCGGCGGCGCCCGCGTCGTCATCGTGGACCTGCCGAACAGCGACGGGGAGCGCGCGGCGGAGGAGCTCGCTGGGGGAGTGGTCTTCGCGCCGGCCGACGTCACCGACGAGGCCGCCGTCACCGCGGCGCTGGACGCCGCCGACCGGCTCGGCCCGCTCCGGGTCGTCGTCAGCTGCGCGGGCATCGGGACGCCGGGCAAGGTGCTGGGCCGGGACGGCGTGCTGCCGCTGACCGCGTTCGAGCGCGTCGTCCGGGTCAACCTCGTCGGCACGTTCAACGTGATCAGGCTCGCGGCGGAGCGGATGGCCCGCACCGAGCCGAGCGGCGAGGAGCGCGGGGTCATCGTCTGCACCGCGTCCGTCGCGGCCTTCGACGGGCAGATCGGGCAGGCGGCGTACTCGGCGTCGAAGGCGGGGGTCGCGGGGATGACCCTGCCGATCGCGCGCGAGCTCGCGTCGAGCTGGATCCGGGTGGTGTCGATCGCGCCCGGGCTGTTCGACACGCCGATGCTCGCGGGGCTGCCGCAGGAGGCCCGGGACTCGCTCGGGCACCAGGTGCCCCACCCCGCCCGGCTCGGCAGGCCGGAGGAGTTCGCCCAGCTCGTCGAGCACATCGTCGCCAACCCCATGCTCAACGGGGAGACGATCCGGCTGGACGGCGCCATCCGGATGGCGCCGCGCTGAGGCCTCGGGCTCAGGCCTGAGCGGCGGCGCCCGAGGCCAGCAGCGCCTCGACGTCCGCGGCCGGCAGACCCCAGGCGACCAGCGCAGTCCGGGTGTCGGCGCCGACCGGGCGCGGCGGCCGGCCGACGGCTCCCGGCGTCCGGGAGAACCGGGGCGCGACGCCGGGAGCGGGCGATCCGCTCGTCGTCGTCACCGCGCCCCGGCCGCCGACCTGGGGGTGTGCGGCCGTCTCGGCGAGCGTGAGCACCGGGGTGACGCACGCGTCGGTGCCCTCGAAGATCGCGGTCCACTCGTCCCGGGTCCGCTCGGCGAAGACCTCCTCGAGCGCCATGCGTAGCTCGTCCCACCGGTCCGGATCATTGCGCCGCGGCAGCTCGGCGGGGTCGAGCTCCAGCACCCGCAGCAGTTCGTGCCAGAAGCGTTCCTCGATGGCGCCGACGGCGACGTGCCGGCCGTCGGCGCACATGTAGGTGGTGTAGTACGGCGAGCCGCCGTCGAGCAGGTTCATCCCGCGCCGCAGCTCCCAGAGGCCTGCGCCGTACAGGCCGTAGGTCAGCGCGAGCAGCGAGCTCACGCCGTCGACCATGGCGGCGTCCACCACCTGGCCCTGCCCGCTCACCGAGCGCTCGACGAGCCCGGCCAGGACGCCGACGAGCAGCAGCATGCTCCCGCCGCCGTAGTCGCCGACGAGGTTCAACGGCGGCAGCGGGTCGCCGTCGCGCGGGCCGATCGCCGCGAGCGCGCCCGTCAGGGCGAGGTAGTCGATGTCGTGGCCGGCGCGCGGGGCGAGCGGGCCGTCCTGCCCCCAGCCCGTCATCCGCCCGTAGACCAGCCGGGGGTTCCGGGCCAGGCAGACGTCGGGGCCGAGGCCGAGCCGCTCCATCACGCCCGGCCGGTAGCCCTCGAGGAGGACGTCGGCGGCGTCGACGAGGCGCAACGCCGCATCGAGACCGTCGGCGAGGGACAGGTCGAGCGCCACCGACGTCCGGCCGCGGTCGACGGGCCCCGGAGGTGCGCCCCCGTGCGCGCCCGGACGGTCCACGCGAAGGACGTCGGCGCCGAGGTCGGCCAGCACCATGCCGGCGTGCGGCACCGGGCCCAGCCCCGCCAACTCGATCACACGGATGCCGCGCAGCGGTCCGGACGTCGTCATGCCCGGCAGTCTGGCAGCGGCCCCCGACAGGACGGCACGGCCGGCGCCCCCGTACGCGCCGGCCGTGTCCGTCCGGCTTGCGTGGGTTGTCCTATCATCCGGTCCGCGACGCCGACAAGACCTGCGGTGCGTCCGTGCGCTCGAAACGCTCCGACGAGACGCGGCCGCAGCGGGAGCGGCAGACTGGTGCCGGGTCACGAGCCCAACCACGACGCCGTCGTCGTCCTCCTGACCGGAGGCGTCCGCCGGCGCGAGGCCTCGCTACTGGTCACAAGGGGGACGCGATGCGACGCCACCTGTTCGAGGACGAGCACGACGCGTTCCGGGAGAGCTTCCGGCGGTTCCTGGAGAAGGAGGTCGCGCCGCACTACGCCCAGTGGGAGCGGGACGGGATCGTCCCCCGCGAGGTCTTCCTCGCCGCGGGCTCCAACGGCTTCCTCGGGATGGCGGTGCCGGAGGAGTACGGCGGCGGCGGCGTCGACGACTTCCGCTTCAACGTGGTCATCGCCGAGGAGACGGCGCGCCTCGGCGTCACGGCCTTCGGCCTCGGCGTGGGCCTCCACAACGACATCGTCCTGCCCTACTTCCTGCACCTGGCGGACGCCGATCAGAAGGCCCGCTGGCTCCCGGGCATCGCCTCCGGCGAGCTCATCACGGCGATCGCCATGACCGAGCCCGGCATCGGCTCCGATCTCGCCTCGATGCGGACGACGGCCGCCCGCGACGGGGACGTCTATCTCGTCGACGGCTCCAAGACGTTCATCACGAACGGCATCAACGCCGACCTCGTCGTGACCGCGGTGAAGACGGACCCGGCGCTGCGGCACAAGGGCATCAGCCTGGTCGTGCTCGAGCGCGGCATGCCCGGCTTCGACCGCGGGCGGAACCTGGAGAAGATCGGCCAGCACGCCCAGGACACCGCGGAGCTCTTCTTCTCCGGCGTCCGCGTCCCCGTCGCGAACCGGCTCGGCGAGGAGGGGCAGGGGTTCACGTACCTGGTGACGAACCTTCCCCAGGAGCGGCTCTCCATCGCCGTCGGCGCCGCGGCGGCCGCCCGGGCCGCCTTCGAGTGGAGCCTCGACTACGTCAAGGAGCGGACGGCGTTCGGGCAGCCGATCGGGTCGTTCCAGGCGTCCCGCTTCCGGTTGGCCGAGATGAAGACCGAGATCGACATCGGGGAGCAGTACCTCGACGCATGCGTCCGCGCGCTGGACGCCGGCGAGCTCAGCGCCGAGGATGCCGCCGAGGCCAAGTGGTGGTGCACCGAGCTCCAGGGCCGGGTCCTGGACGCCGCCGTCCAGCTGCACGGCGGCTACGGCTACATGAGCGAGTACCCGGTGGCGCGCGCCTACGCGGACGCGCGCGTGACCCGGATCTACGGCGGCACGACCGAGATCATGAAGGAGATCGTGGGCCGCTCTCTCGGTCTGTAGCTCGTGCGGCTCATAGGAGCCGGATAGCTGGGTATCCCGCGGGCGACCGTGCCCAGCCGAGGAGGAACCGTGGCCCCGATCCGAGCTCTCGTGCCCGTCGTGGCGACCGCCGCGCTCGTCCTGCCGGCGGTGGCCGCCTGCTCGGGCACGTCGTCCGGTGGCATGACGTCGACGTCGGTGACGCCCTCGGTCTCGGCGTCCGCGTCTGCGTCGGTCTCGGTGACCGGCACGCCCGCAACGCCGAGCGTCGACACCTCGCGCCTCGCGGCCATCGCGACCTGCCTCAAGAACGCCGGACTCCCGACGCCGACGAGCACGGACGCCGCCGGCACAGCGGTCGAGCTGCTGCGTCTCGCGCGGGACCCCGCGACCGCGAACGCCTTGCGCAAGTGCGGCATCCCGCTCCCCGGCGGGAGCACGAGCAGCTCCACGACGTCCGGCTGAGCCGGGTCCGCCGCACGTTGCCGACGGGGGGCGGCGTCGCGGCGCGATGTCGGCGGGCGATGTCGGCAGGACGCGTTACGGTCCGGCTGTGATCGACACGGCGCCGTCGCACCCCGGCTCGCGGCCTGCCTACGCGCTCGCGACGGTGCTCGTCGCACTGCGCTGGTTCGTCCTGGCCGGGTGGGTCGCCGCCGCCGTCCTCGCGCTCGTGCTGCTGCCGCCGCTGACGACCCGGAGCGGCGGCATCAGCGACATCACCTCCGCCGACAACCCGGCGATCGTCGCGGAGACCCGGGCGGCGCAGGCCTTCGGCTTCCCGGTGCTGAGCCGCACGATGCTCGTCCAGCACGACCCGGCCGGCCTGCCCCAGCCCGTGGTCGAGAAGGCCTACCAGGCGGCGCGGTCGCTGCAGGAGAACGGCCCGCAGGGTGGCATCGCCGCCGCGCTGCCGGTGCTGAACGCGGCCGGGGTCGTGCCCGGGTCGAAGCAGAGCGGGACGACGCTGGTCACCTACCTGTACCCGCAGTCCAGCGGCTTCGGCACGGCGACTCGCGCCGCCCAGGGCTACGCCGCGGCACACTTCGACCGGTCGGCCGACCGCGTCGTCGGGGTCACGGGCACCGTCCCCGCCCGGTACGAGCAGACCCTGCTGGTCAACGGCGCGCTGCCCTGGCTCGAGGTCGTGTCGGTGCTCGCGGTCATGGTCATCGTCGGGGTCGCGTTCCGGTCCGTCGTCGCACCGCTGGTGACCATCGGCACGGCCGGCATCTCCTACGTGCTCGTCACGCGGTTGGCGACGGCCGTGGGCGACCGGCTCGGCGTCTCCATCCCGCCGGACCTCGAGCCGCTCATGGTCGCCCTCATGGTCGGCGTGACCACCGACTACGTCGTCTACTTCCTCTCCGGGCTGCGGGGGGAGCTGCTGGACGGCCACGGGCGCGTGATGGCCACTCGCCGCAGCGTCGCGACCTTCGCGCCGATCGTGGCCGCCGCCGGCCTCACGGTCACGGCCGGTGTCGCCACCCTGCTCGTGGCGTCGACGCCCGCCGTGCGGACCTTCGCGCCCGCGATGGCCGTCGCCGTCGCGATCGCCCTCGTCGTCGCGCTCACGTTCGTGCCCGCCGTGATGGGGGTGCTCGGGCCGCGCGCGTTCTGGCCCGCCGTGCCCCGGCCTGGTGCGGAGCGCCCGTTCGGGGTCGTCGTGCGGCGCGGGCTGGTCCGGCTCGTCCGGGTGCGGCCCGCCGCCCTCCTCCTTGCCGCCGCGTGCATCGCCGGGCTCGCGTGGACGGCCCTGCCCGCCCGCCACATCGCCGTGGGTCTCCCGCTCGTGGAGGCCCTGCCGTCGGGCACCGAGGCCGCCCGTGCCGCGGACGCCGCGAGCGCCGGCTTCGCCCCGGGGATCGTCGCCCCCACCCTCGTCGTCGTGCAGGGGGCGGAGGTCGCGACCCGACCCGACGAGCTTCTCGCGCTCGAGAACCTGCTCCAGCACGAGCCCCATGTCGCCGGC
Organism: uncultured Actinomycetota bacterium; assembly: GCA_963755755.1. Classification (GTDB taxonomy): domain Bacteria; phylum Actinomycetota; class Actinomycetes; order Actinomycetales; family Kineosporiaceae; genus DATKNA01. The sequence continues at coordinate 90,203 of CAVWLJ010000021.1, read as the reverse complement.
GTCCTCGGGCCGAAGGAGGACGCGGCGCTGAGCGCCCAGGCGGGCCGCCCGGTCGGCCTCTTCGTGGCCGGGGCGCGCCAGACCGCCCAGTTCGTCGTCGTCCTGGACGTCGACCCGCTCGACGCGGTCGGCGTCGACGCGGTCGACCGGCTGAACGACCGGTTGCCTGGCCTGCTGCGCCGCGCGGGATTGAGCGGCGCCACCCCGTCCGTCGCCGGCGACACGGCGGCCGTCGCGGCGATCGTCCACCAGAGCGCTCGCGACCTCGCGGCGATCCTGCTGGTGGCGCTCGCGGTCAACCTGCTCATCCTGGCCGTCGTCCTGCGCGCGCTGGTGGCTCCGCTGATCCTGCTCGGCTGCACCGTGCTGTCGGTCGTGGCCACGCTCGGTCTCACGGTGTGGCTCTTCCAGATCCGCCTCGGGCACCCCGGGCTGACGTTCTTCGTCCCGCTCGCCGCCGGGGTGCTGCTCGTCGCGCTGGGCTCGGACTACAACCTCTTCGCGGTCGGCCACATCTGGCAGGAGGCCCGGAGCCGGAGCCTGCGCGATGCCATGCTCGTCGCGCTGCCGCGGTCGTCCGCGGCGATCACGACCGCGGGGCTCGCGCTGGCCGCGAGCCTCGGATCGCTGGCCCTGGTCCCGCTGCGCCAGTTCAGCGAGCTCGCGTTCGCGCTCGCCGTCGGCATCCTGATCGACACCTACGTCGTGCGGACCTTGCTCGTCCCCGCTCTGCTCACCGTCGTCGGACCCGTCAGCGGCTGGCCGGGCCACCGCCTGCAGTGGTCGGCCAGCGCCTCGGCGCCGGCGCCGGCCCAGAGCGCCGAAGGGATCGAGGACGGTGGAGGGATCACCGAGCCTCCGGCGTCGCGAGCCGGCAGCCGCTCGGTGTGATGGAGCCGCTCGTCCCCGGCTAGCTGGATCAGCGGGAGAAGGGCGGCGTCCGCTGACGGCCGGGGAGGGAGCGGGGCTTCCCGGTCAGCGGGTGGGGCGGTGGCCGATGACGGTCGGCGCGGAGCCGACCCCGAGGTAGAAGATGCCGGGGTAGCCGGCCGTCTCGAAACCGGCGTTCGGGTTGCGGCGGAGCGTCGAGTTCTCGATCCGCATCCGTCCGGACCGGTCGTTGCTCACGTAGAAGACGGCGCCGCCGCCCTCCTTCGCGGTGTTCCGCTCGATGATGGAGCCGGCGATCCGCAGGGTCATCGTGTTGCCGTCGTTGTAGATCGCGCCGCCGCTGCCGCCACCCGGCGTCCCGCCCTTGGCGGGGTTGGCGCCGTGGCCGATGGCCTGGTTGCTGCGGAAGACGCTGTCGAGGATCGTCCACGAGACCCCGATGCTGCTCAGCGCGCCCCCGTTGGAGCACACGCCGCGCTCGAAGGTGCTGTTCACGACGTACACCGGCAGGCCGCGGGACTGGCTGAGCGCGCGGACCGCCGCTCCGCCCAGGTCGGGCCCGGTGCTGTCGCACCGGTTGCTCACGAAGCGCGCGTTCACGATCTTGAGTCGGCCGCCGCGGTCGAGGATGGCGCCGCCCCCGCCGCCCTCCTGCCGCTGCCCGGTCGCGTTGCCGTTGGCGAAGGTGATGTTCTGCACGACGAGCTGCGGAGTCGCCTGGTCCTGGCAGTGGCTCGTGGTGAAGACCTGCTTGGAGTCGCAGGTGTCCATGTAGAGGATGCGTCGCTTGCCGGCCCCGCTGAGCGTCACGAGGCCGCCGCCGTCGAGCACCACCCGCCGGGAGGTGTTGACCACCTTCGCGGTCGTCGCGAGCGTGATCGTGACCGGCTTCCGCCCGCAGGAGAAGCGGATGACGCCGCCCTTGGCGACCGCGGCCACCACGGCGGCGGAGGTGCAGCCGGCCGGCGTCCCCCGCCCGACGACGCGGTCGGGGTGCGAGGTGTCGACGGCGCGGGCGTCCGCCGGGATCGAGGCGTGCCCGGCCGGGTTGCCGAACACCACGCGTGCGGGGGCGGACGTTCTGGTGGTGGCGCGCTTGGAGGCCCGCTGGGCGGCCGCCTTCGCCTTCGCCATTGCCTTCGCGGTGGCGGAGGTGCTGCGGGACGCCGAGGGCGTCGGGGCCACAGTCGTCGTCAGGCCCGAGCCGCCGGCGTCCCCGGCGGAGGCCGGCGTCGTCGCCGTCGTCGCGGCCAGGGGCTCGGCCGCCGACGAGGACGGTGACGACCCCTGCCCGCAGGCGGTGAGGGCGGTCACGACGGCGGCGGAGAGGACGAGGAGGACCCCCGGGCGAACGACGCACCCGAGCAACCTAGACGGCGCGGCCCCCGTGCTCCGAGAGCGCGGGGGCCGCAGCGGCGAACTATGAAGAAGGCTTGACGTTCGCTTGGGCGAGCGCCCTGCGGTGCCTCGCGCGACGGCTGCCGCGCCACCGCGGTGAGGAGCTCCACCGGGGCGTACCCGACCGTCGCCGCCTGCTTGGCGTTGATGAGCCGGCGGTAGAGGCGCTCGTGGTCGCGCGCCATCCGCTGCAGGCTGAACCTCGTCTCGACGAGCTGCCGGCAGGCTGCCCGGTCGAAGTCGCGGACCCGGGTCAGGGCCTTCGCGAGATCCGTCTCGTCCGCGCCGAGCCAGCCGGTCACCCCGTGCCGGATGATCTCCGGCGCGGCGCCGCGGGCGAACGCGAGGACCGGCGTCCCGCACGACATCGCCTCGGGCATGACGAGACCGAACGGCTCGTGCCAGCTGATCGGGTTCACGAGCGCCTCGGCGTGCCGGAGCATCTCGACGTTCTGCTCGTGCGTGCTGCTCAGGTGCAGCTCGATGTCGGGCCCGAGCATCGGCTCGACGACCTCGCGGAAGAAGGCCTTCTCGCTCGGCTCCCACATCTTGACGACCATCTTCAGCGGCATGCCCGCCGCGCGCGCGATCCGGATCGCGCGCTCCGGGCCCTTGTCCGGGTTCATCCGGCCGATGAACAGCGCGTACCGGCCGCCACCCGGGACCGAACGGGTACCGGGAGAGATCGATGCCGTGGTGGATGACGTCGGTGACCTCGACGTCCGGGTCGCGGGAGAACTGGTCGTGCGAGATCGCGACCAGCGAGCCGGCCGCGGCCGCCGCGTGCAGCAGCGGGCGGGTCTGCGGCGTCACGAGGTTGTGGTTGGTGAACACGACCGGGATGTCCGGGTGCTTGTGCCCGGCCGCGAGCGCCGGGCCGAGGACCGTGTGGTCGTGGATCACGTCGACGTCGTCGAAGGCCTTGTAGGCCGCGAGGACGTGCTGCGCCTCCGGAACGGTGAAGCCCATCGGCTCGGCGGCCTTGGGCAGCACCCACTCGCGCTCCACCGGGCAGGTGGACTCGGGAAGGGTGAAGAGCCGGACGTCGTGCCCTCGCGCTGCGAGCCCCCTGGCGATGTGGTCGACGACCAACTCGGTGCCGCCGTAGTTCGGCGGCGGTACGGGAATCCACGGTGCCGCGATCAGACCGATGCGCATGCGCTCTCCCAGTTAGGGCTGCGGAGCACCTTGTCGGCCCGGTCGCGTGCCGTAGGCCCCCCGCCCACCGGCCGGAACGCGAACCTTGCTCCTCGCCGCCTAGTTACCCCCCATGTACGCAAAGGACACATCAAGCGATCGATAGTTGCGCTACGTGCAGGGGAGTGAGGATGAGTGATCTGTGCGGATGAGAACAGCCGGAACACGCACGGTAATGATCCTGTCCCCGAGTCTGTGATCACGCTGCTGACATACCCCGTTCGAGCCGTGACTACACATGACTTTTCGTCACAGGCGCGCCGTTACCCTCCCTCGAACGGCCCATCTCGCCCCCGAGGATCGCACTGTTCGATGTCAAGAAGGGCGCCCAAGCGCATGTGCGGCTGCACAGCGTGCTGCTCGTGCCGGACCTACTCCACGGCCTACTCCAGGGCCTACTCCGCGCCCTACTCCACGCCCTCGGCGATCACGGCCTCGAAGGCGTCCAGGGTCGCGCGATCGCCACCGCGCTCCACCGGTCCGACCGTCGGTCGGCCCCACAGCGCGCAGTCGAGGTCCGCCGCGGTGCCGCTCCAGGTCGCCGCCGCGGCTCTGCGCCCCGTCGGCGTCGTCGGCGACGTCGAGCGTCGGCTCGTCGTAGAACTCCCCGTCGATGGGGCGGGTGCCGCGGAACCGGCCGAGCGTGACGATCCAGGAGCGCCCGGTGTCGGTGGCGGTGACGCGCAGGGTCCGCGCCTGCTCCGGCACGAAGGTCGCCCAGGACGGGCAGCCGCCCCACATCACCCGCAGCACCTCGTCGACGCCGTCCGTGCTGAGCAGCGGATCCATCGGCGTCCGTTCGCCGGACGTGAGCTCGGCGTCCACGCGGTGCATCAAGGCCTCGTGCGTCTGCCGCCGCCGGATGAAGCCGACGGTCTGGTCCGCGTACCACGTCCAGGCCGGCGTCTCGGGGTCGACGGCCGCCAGAGCCGCGATCAGGCCCCGCGCGGGCCACGCGGTAGAACGCCTCCAGTGACGGCCAGGTCGGCCGGCCGCTCCGGCTCGACGTACTCGTCCGGGCTCGGCGCGCCGCTGCGGACGATCTCGCCCCAGAACCACAGGACCTTCGCCAGATGCCAGAGCAGGTCGCTCGCCGTCCAGCCCGGGCAGCTGGGCACGGGCGCGTCCGGAGGCGCCGCGAGGACGGCCACCTCGAAGCGCGCCGACTCGCGTTCGAGGTGCTCCAGGTAGTCCAGCTGCATGCCGCGAGCCTAGGGGCGCCCTAGGGCGTCGCCATGCGGCGATTGCGCGCGACCTGCGCTCTCCGACGGGCGCGTTCGGGGACCGGCTGCGGTCCGTGGTAGGAGTGCGTCGTGAACACGCCTGTCGTCACGGTCCCCGACGAGCGCTGGCTCGGGCTCTGGCCCGCCGGGGAGGAGCCGGTCGACGCCCACGTCTGGGACATGACGACGCCGACCGCGCTGGAACCGGTGTTCGTCGTCCTGCCCTACATGGGTGCGACCGCCGTGCTGCCGCGTCTCGCCGAGGTGCCGTCGCTGCGCGTCGTGCAGACCCTGAGCGCGGGGTACGAGAACGTGCTGCCGCACGTGCCGGACGGCGTCACCCTCGCCACCGCCACCGGTGTCCACGACGCCTCGACCGCCGAACTCGCCGTCGGGCTCGCCATCGGTGCGCTGCGCGGCTTCCCCGACTTCGTGCGGGCCGCCGAGCACCGGGAGTGGGCCAACGGGACGCGCCCGGCACTGGCCGACCGCCGCGTGCTCGTCCTCGGCGTCGGCGGCATCGGCTCGGCGATCATCGCGCGGCTCGCCCCGTTCGAGGTCTCGATCACCCGGGTCGGCACCCGCGCCCGGGACGACGAGCACGGCCACGTCCACGGCGTCGACGAGCTGGCGGCGCTGCTGCCGCAGCACGACGTCGTCGTCCTCGCCACACCGCTCAGCGACGCGACGCGCGGGCTGGTCGACGCCGGCTTCCTCGCGGCGATGCCGGACGGCGCCCTGCTCGTCAACGTCAGCCGCGGACCGGTGGTGGTCACCGACGCGCTGGTCGCGGAACTCGAGGCCGGGCGGCTGCTCGCGGGCCTCGACGTCACCGATCCCGAGCCGCTGCCGCCCGACCACCCGCTCTGGCGTGCCCCGAACGTGCTCATCAGCCCGCACGTCGGCGGCGACACCACGGCCTTCCCGCCGAGGGCTCGGGCCCTGCTCAAGGACCAGCTCGAGCGCTTCGCCACCGGTCGTGAGCTGCGCAACGTCGTCAGCCCCGGCTAACGATCATGCAATCCGCGACGCTCGTTCGAGGAGGCGCGGGCAGCGCCTGACTGGCGCTCCGCGGATTGCATGATCGTTGCTGTTGCGTCCGGGAGATCGGCAAACCCCGCGTCGTCTCGCCGCGCGGCCGGTGATGGAATCCCGGCATGACCGGCGACGAGCTACCGGCCTGGGTCCGCGAGGTGGTCCCGGAAGGGTTGGTCGACCTGCACACGCACTTCCTGCCGGAGCGGGTGCTGCGCAAGGTCTGGGCCTTCTTCGACGACGCGGGCCGGCACTACGGCATGGACTGGCCGATCCACTACCGGCTGCCCGAGGAGGAGCTCGTGGCGTGCTCCGCCGGCTCGGCGTCGCCACCTTCGCCCCGCTGGTGTACCCGCACCGGCCCGGCATGGCCGCGTGGCTCAACGAGTGGATCGGCGACTTCGCCGCCCGCACCCCGGGTGCGCTGCGGACAGCAACCTTCTACCCGGACCCCGACGTCCACGCCTACGTGGGCGCGCGCTCGAGGCCGGCGCGCGGGTCGTCAAGGTGCACGTCCAGGTCGGCGCGTTCGACCCTCGCGACGCGCTGCTGGACCCGGCCTGGGGCCTGCTCGCGGACGCCGGGACTCCCGTGGTCGTGCACTGCGGCGACGGCCCCGTGCCCGGCCCGTACACCGGAATCGAGGTGTTCGAGCAGGTGCTGCGCCGGCATCCGCGCCTGGTGGCCGTGCTCGCCCACGCCGGGATGCCCGACTACGTGGGCGCGCTCGAGCTCGTGGCGCGCTACCCGGGCGTGCACCTGGACACGACCATGGTCGGCACGGCCTTCACCGACGCCTTCGCGCCGCTGCCCGCCGACTGGCCGGTGCGGCTGGCCGCGGTCGCCGACCGGGTCGTGCTCGGGACGGACTTCCCGAACATCCCGTACGCCTACGCCGAGCAGATCGAGGCGATCGGGGGCTGGGCGGAGGACCGCCGGCTCGGGGAGCCCTTCCTGCGCGCCGTCCTCCGGGAGACGCCGCTCCGGCTGGTCGCGTGATCAATCGACGGATTCCTTCTTGACCGGTACAGAAGAATGGTCTACTGTACCGGTACAGAAGGACTCGCAACCTCAAGGAGTGAATGTCATGGAGATCCTCGCGCTCCTCGTCGGACGGTCCGCCGTCGCCGAGCAGCTCATCGGCGCCCGCGGCGACGACCCGGTCGTCGCGCCCGCCGAGCGACGCCCCGTCGCCGCCCCGACGCGCCGACGGCTCGCCCTCGCCCTGCGCGCCACGGCCGACCACCTCGCGCCGCGCGAACCCGCGCCCGCCCGCTGAACGTCCGCACCTACCCTGACCCCATGGCACGCGTGACCCTGCAGACCATCGCCGACCACGTCGGCGTCAGCAGGATGACCGTGTCGAACGCGTTCTCCCGCCCCGACCAGCTCTCCGACACCCTGCGCCGCACCATCTTGGACGCCGCCCGGGAGCTGGGCTACGTCGGCCCCGATCCCGCCGCGCGTGCCCTCGCGCGCGGCACGACCGGGGCCGTCGGCGTCCTGCTCACAGCGTCCCTGCGGTACGCCTTCACCGACGACGTCGCGATCGGGTTCCTCGGCGCCATCACCGACGGCCTCGACCCGACCGGTCTGGCGCTGACCCTGATCTCCACCACGCCCCGGGGGGACATCGTGCCCGCGCGGGACGCGGCGCTGGACGGCGCGATCGTCTACGCGTGCGACCCCGACACGACGGCGGCGGACTGGTTGTTCAAACGCGGGCTGCCGCTGGTGACCGTCGACCAGCGGCCGGTGCCGGGCGTGCCCAGCGTCAACGTCGACGACCGGGAGGGCGGGCGTCAGGCGGCCCGGCACCTCGTCGAGCTCGGGCACCGCCGCATCGGCGTGGTCGCGTTCGGCAACGGGCCGGAGGGGATCGCGGCCGAGCCGACCGTGCAGGCCGTCGCCGGGCAGTTCATCTCCGGCGAGCGGCTGGCCGGTTACCTCGACGTCCTCGGGCCCGCCGGGATCCGGCCCGTCCTGCACACCCAGCACGACAGCGACGAGGACGCCGGCCGCCGCGCCGGCCTCACCCTGCTCACCGTGGCTCCCGGCGATCGCCCGACCGCGGTCCTCTGCCAGTCCGACGTGCTCGCGCTGGGCGTGCTGCGCGCCGCCGAGGAGCTCGGTCTGCGCGTCCCGGACGACGTCTCGATCGTGGGTTACGACGACAGTGCGCTCGCCCGCCGGGTGCGTCCGGCACTGACCACCGTCCGGCAGGACGTCAAAGCCAAGGGCCACGCCGCCGTCGCCGCCCTGGTCGAGCTCATCGCGCGGACGCGATCCGGCGGCTCCGGCGGCTCGCGGCCCGGGGAGCGCGGTGCTGCTACCGACCGAGCTGGTCGTCCGGGACAGCACCGCAGCGCCGCCCGCGTAGATATCCCGTCATGATCCGGCCGGGCGGCGTAGCGGGGGCGTGAAGACCGCTTCTCCCGGGCGCGTCCTCGGCGTTATCTCCTGGCATGAGGACGCCGGAGACCCCGACGGGGATCAGCACGACGGTCGGCGCGCTGGTCGTGGTCGTCTGCTGCGCGGCGCCGCCGCACCTGGACGCCGCGGGCATCGACGCCCGGCTCGCGGTGCTCGCGCTGGGCCTGCTGGCGTTCTCGGCGTCCGTGGTCGACCTGCGCGCCGCCGCGGTCACCGTCGGCGTGGCGTTCCTGCTGTTCGACGGGTTCGTCGTGGACCACTACGGCGAGCTCGCCTGGCACGGAGACCCCGACCTCGTCCGGCTCGCCGTGCTGGCCGGCGGCGCCCTCCTCGGCCTCGCTGCCGGTGCCGTGCGCCTCGCCGCCCAGAACCGCCGCAACCGGACGCCGCCTGAACCCGATCGCCTCCGGCCGACCCTGCCCCGCCCGCGGCCGCCCCTGGACGCCGCCGCGACGGACCTCCGGGAGGTTCCCTGACCGCGCGCGGCGACGTGCCAGCCTGGGAGCTATGACCACCGGGACACAGACGTCGGGCGCCGAGGGCGTCGACGAGCGTGTCGTCGTCGCCCTGGCCGGCGGTCCGGAGGGCGACGACCTCGTGCGGCGAGCTGCCCGCATCGCGGCCGGCGCGGGTGGAGCCGACCTCCTCGCCGTGCACGTCACGCTCGGCCGCGGGCTGACCGCCGGCGACCCCGCGGACCTGGCCCGGCAGCGGTCGCTCGTCGAGGAGCTCGGCGGCACCTATCACCTCGTCGTCGGGAGCGACGTGCCTCGCGCGTTGCTCGAGTTCGCGCACGCGACCGCCGCGACGCAGCTCGTGCTCGGGACCAGCAGGCGGGGGCGCCTCGCCCAGCTGCTCGCGCCGGGGGTCGGCACGACCACGGCGGCATCCGCGGGTCCCCTCGACGTCCACCTGGTGCCGCACGAAGGGGCGCCCCAGCGGGGGCGGGCGACGCGATCCCGTTCGGGGGAGCGCGGCCTCTCGGCCCGCCGCCGGGCGGCCGGGTTCGCCCTCGCGGTCGTGGGGCTGCCGCTGGTCACCGTGCTGCTGCTGGCGGTCCAGCCGCACATCTCGCTGCCGACCGACATCCTCGCCTTCCTCGTCACCGTCGTCGCGGTGGCGCTGGTCGGCGGATTCGCACCGGCGCTGTTCGCGGCCGTCGTCGCCTTCTTCCTGCTCAACTACTGGTTCACCCAGCCGCTGCACCGGTTCACCATCGCCTCGCGCGAGAACGTCCTCGCGCTGCTCGCGTTCCTGCTGGTGGCCGTCGCCGTCAGCAGCGTCGTCGACCTCGCGGCGCGACGGACCCGGGAGGCCTCGCGGGCCCGCGCCGAGGCCGCGACCCTGTCGACCCTCGCCGGCAGCGTGCTGCGCGGCCGCCGGCCCCTGCACGCGCTGCTCGAGCAGCTGCGCGAGACCTTCGGCTTCGACGACGTCACCCTCCTCGAGCGGGTCCGCGGGTCCGACGGCGACCAGTGGCGGCCGACCGCCTCGGTGGGTCGCTCCGCCGCAGGCTCCCCGGCGGACGGCGACGCCCAGGTCCGCGTGGACGACGCCATGACGCTGGTGCTGCGCGGCCACCCCCTGGAGGCCGACGACCGCCGCGTCGTCGAGGCGTTCGCGGCACAGGCGGCGGTCGCCCTGCGTCAGGAGCGGCTGGCCGAGCAGGCGGCCCGGGCTGCCGCGCTCGCGGAGGTCGACCGGCTGCGGACGGCGCTGCTGAACGCGGTGAGCCACGACCTGCGCACGCCGCTGGCCTCGGCGACCGCGGCGGTGAGCAGCCTGCGCAGCGACGTCCCGTTCACCCCCGAGGACCGCGCGGAGCTCCTCGAGACCGCGGAGGAGTCGCTCGACCGGCTGCGCGCGCTCGTCGAGAACCTCCTCGACATGAGCCGGCTCCAGGCGGGCGCGCTCCCCCTGGCGCTGCAGGCCATCGACGCGGCCGACGTCGTGGCCGCCGCGGTCGCCACCGTCGGGCCGGCCGCCCAGGCGGTGGCCATCCACGTCCCCGACGACCTGCCCGACGTCGTCGCCGACCCGGCGCTGCTCGAGCGCGCCGTCGCCAATCTCGTCGCGAACTCGCTGCGACATGGTGCGGCGGCCGGGGCGCCCTCGGTCACGGCGGCGAGCCGGGGCGGGCGCGTCGAGCTGCGCGTGGTCGACACCGGTCCGGGCGTGCCGCGCGAGGACTGGGACCGGATCTTCCTGCCGTTCCAGCGGCTCGGCGACCGCGATGCGGGCTCGGGCGTGGGCCTCGGGCTCGCGCTCTCCCGCGGTCTCGTCGAGGCCATGGGCGGCACCCTCGTCCCCGAGGCCACACCTGGAGGTGGGCTCACCATGGTCATCAGCCTTCCCGAGGCACCGCCACCGGACGTCGGTGGCGCCGGTGCCGGGCGCATGCACGCGGCGGCACCCGAGGCGTCCCGGTGACGCGGGTGCTCGTCGTCGACGACGAACCGCAGATCCTGCGCGCCCTGCGGATCAACCTGCTCGCCCGGCAGTACCGGGTCTCGACGGCGTCCACCGGCGCCGACGCCCTGCGCGCCGCCGTCGACGACCACCCCGATCTCGTCGTGCTCGACCTCGGGCTGCCCGACATGGACGGCGTCGAGGTCGTCCGCTCCCTGCGGTCGTGGTCGCCGGTGCCGATCGTCGTCCTCTCCGGACGGCTGAACAGCTCGGCCAAGGTCGATGCCCTCGACGCGGGCGCCGACGACTACGTGACGAAGCCGTTCAACGTCGAGGAGCTGCTCGCCCGGATCCGCGCGGTCACCCGGCGGCTGGGTCCGCAGGAGACCAGCGAGCCGGTCCAGGTCGGGCGGTGGACGGTCGACCTGGTCGACCGCACGGTCGCCGGGGACGGCGAGGCCACGCACCTCACGCCGACGGAGTGGCAACTCCTGGACATCCTGCTCCGCAACCCGGGGCGCCTCGTGAGCCAGCGCCAGTTGCTGCAACAGGTGTGGGGACCGACCTACATCGAGGAGACGCACTACCTGCGCCAGTACATGAAGAACCTGCGGCGCAAGCTCGAGGACGACCCCGCGCGTCCGCAGCACCTCATCACCGAACCGGGGATGGGCTACCGCTTCCAGCCGTGACGCGGCTCACAGTCGTAGAGAACCCGTATCGAGGACGGAGGTCCCCGTGAAGAGGGCGTGAAGGCTGGATCAGCCGATCGCCGCCGCGCGCTCTCCTTGAGCGGGCGGCGTCGAGCCGTCGGACGCCGACGGCCGTCGGCGCGCGCCCTGTGCACGAGGAGACCCACCGTGAGTACCGAGAGGTCGGCGTCGGCGACGACGCCGACCGACGCGCCCCGGGCTGCCCGCGGGTCCATCGCTGCTCCGGTCGGCGTCCGCGGCCCGTCGGCGGGCCGTGGCTCGCCCACCCGGTTGCGCAGCTGGATGCTGGAGGGGCTCGCCGAGCGGGCTGCCGATCACCCCGGTCCGCACGCGACGGGACGCCCCGAGCACCGCCGGTCCTGGTGGCAGGTCATGTGCCTCACCGGTGTCGACTACTTCTCCACCTTGGGCTACCAGCCCGGGATCGCCGCGCTCGCGGCCGGCGCGGTCGCCCCCATCGCCACCGTCGTCCTGGTCGCACTCACCCTGTTCGGCGCCCTGCCGGTGTACCGCCGGGTGGCCAAGGAGAGCCCGCACGGCGAGGGCTCGATCGCCATGCTCGAGCGCGTTCTGCCGTGGTGGGGCGGCAAGCTGTTCGTCCTGGTGCTGCTCGGTTTCGCGGCCACCGACTTCACATCACGATGACGCTCTCGGCGGCTGACGCCACCGCCCACCTCATCGAGAACCCGTACGCGCCGACGTGGCTCGACGGTCACGCCGTGGCCGTCACGCTCGTGCTGCTCGCGCTCCTCGGGGCGATCTTCCTCAAGGGTTTCCGCGAGGCGATCACTATCGCGGTGGTGCTCGTGGCGCTCTACCTCGCGCTCAACGCCGTCGTGGTCGCCGTCGGGCTCGCGGAGGTCGCCACGCACCCCGAGCTGATCTCGGCCTGGACGCGCCTGCTGACCACGCAGCACCCCAGCTGGCTGGCCGTCGTCGGCGTCGCCCTGCTCGTGTTCCCCAAGCTCGCGCTCGGCCTCTCCGGTTTCGAGACCGGCGTCGCAGTGATGCCGCAGATCGTGGGCGCGCCGAGCGACACCGAGCGCCGGCCGCTCGGCCGGATCGCCGGCGCCCGCAAGCTCCTCACCACCGCCGCGGTCATCATGAGCATCGCGCTCGTGCTGTCGAGCCTGGTCACGACGCTGCTCATCCCGCCGGCCGCCTTCCAGGTCGGAGGCGCGGCCAATGGGCGGGCTCTCGCGTACCTGGCTCACAAGTACCTCGGCAACGGCTTCGGCACGCTCTACGACGTCAGCACCATCGCGATCCTCTGGTTCGCCGGTGCTCGGCCATGGCCGGCCTGCTCAACCTCGTCCCTCGCTACCTGCCGCGCTACGGCATGGCGCCGCGCTGGGCCCGCGCCGTCCGCCCACTCGTCTTCGTCTTCACGGCGATCGCCTTCGCCGTCACCCTGTGGTTCGAGGCCAGCGTCGACGCGCAGGGCGGTGCCTACGCGACCGGCGTCCTCGTCCTCATCAGCTCGGCGTCCGTAGCGGTGACGCTCTCAGCCCGGCGGTCTCGGCGGCGCAGGGCGACCGTGCTCTTCGGGCTCGTCTCCGCCGTCTTCGTCTACACCACGGTGGCGAACATCCTGGAGCGGCCCGACGGCCTCCGGATCGGCGCGTTGTTCATCCTGGCGATCCTCGCGGTGTCGTTCGTCTCCCGGGGCCGGCGCGCCTTCGAGCTCCGCGGCGCGGGCATCACCTTCGACGAGGAGGCCGAGCAGTTCCTCGCCGGGGCGGCGCGGTGCGGCACCGTCCGGCTGGTCGCCCACGACCCCACCGACGACGGCGCCGACGCCTATCGCGACAAGGTCGTGCGGATCAGGCGCGACAACGACATCCCCAAGTGGGCGCCGCTGATCTTCGTCGAGGTCCTCGTGACGGATGCCTCCGACTTCGAGACGGCGCTGCATGTGCGCGGCGAGGAGCGCTTCGGGCACCGGATCCTCACCGTGCGCGGGTCCGTCGTCGCGAACACGATCGCCGAGGTGCTGCTCGCCGTCCGTGATCGGACCGGCCTCGTCCCGCACGTCTACTTCACCTGGACCGAGGGGAACCCCCTGCTCAACCTCCTCCGGTTCCTCTTCGTCGGCGCGGGCGAGAACGCCCCGGTGACGCGCGAGGTGCTGCGGGAGGCCGAGCAGGAGCCGGAGCACCGGCCGAAGGTGCACGTGAGCTGAGCGGCACGGCGGCTTTACAGCCGCGGCGCCGTCACCGACCCTCGTCGTGCCACCGCACGACGGGAGGGACTCGGTGGTCCACGTTCTGCTCGCGGCCGTACCCGGTCAGGAGATCGCGCCCGCGGTGCCGCCGTCGCGCGAGATCGTGCTGGCGGCGCTCGGCGTCGCGATCGTGTTGGTTCTCGGCATATGGGAGCTCACGGCGTATCTGGTCGTGTTCGCCCACGAGGGCGCCCACGCCGCCGCGATGCTGCTGGTCGGCGGCACGGTCAAGAGCATCACCGTGAATGAGCAGCTGGGCGGTGAGACCAGGCGTGGTGACTACGAGGACATCACGGTGATTCCGTGGGTCGCCGGCTACTCCGGGCCTCCGCTCTTCGGATTGCTCGGCGCCGCACTCCTCGTACACGGGTCCGCCACTGCCGTTCTGTGGGTCTATCTGTTCCTCCAGGGGCTGCTGCTCGTCGCCCTGCGCAATGTCTTCGGGTTCCTCATCGCTCTGGGACTCGGTGCCTTGCTGTACCTCACCGTGACCTACGGATCGTCGGCGGCGCAGACGATCGTCGCCTGTACCTGGGTCTGGATCTTGTTGGTGGGAGGTGTCGTGCACGCGTTCGAGCAGTTCGCGCGTCCTGGCACTGACCATCGAATGCTCCAGACACACACCAAGGTCGTGCCATGGTTCGTGTGGCCGGTTTCGCCGTTCTCGTGGCGGTCGGGTGCCTCGTGCTCGGTGGGGCATGGCTGCTCGGCTACGCGACGCCGGAGCTCTGGTCATTCCTCGGCGAACACCTGGTCGGCGACGCGGAACGCGGAGTTCGCCGCCGGCACGCCGCAGTAGATCGCGGTCTGCAGCAGCGCCTCGCGGATCTCCGCCCAGGTCAGGCCGTTCCGGCGAGCGCGCCGCGCAGGTGCAGCGCGAGCTCCTCGTGGTGGCCGAGCGCGACCAGCGCGGTCAGCGTGATCGAGCGAACGCTGCCGCGGTCCAGGCCGGGGCGGGTCCAGATCGTGCCCCAGACGTAGCGGTGATGAACTCCTGGAACTCACCCGTGACCTCGGTGGCCCCGGCGAGCGACCGGTCCACGTGCGCCTCGCCGAGCACCGCGCGGCGCACCAGCGGGCCGGCCTCGTAAGCGTCGTCCGGCGTCAGACGCGCCGGCGGGCAGCAGCGCCGGCGACCTCGTCCGGAGCCTCGGCCGGGGCGAGGTGACCGACGTCCAGCACGACCAGCCGCCCGGCGGGACCCCGGTGGCGATGCCCTCGCAGGTCCGACACGGGCGGTACGACGTCGTGCATGCCCGCGACCGCGATCACCGGGACGCCGACGCGGGGGAGCAGCCGGCCGGACGTCGAACTCCGCCAGTGCCTCGCAGGCCCAGGCGTAGCTCGCGTCGTCCGCGGCGAGCGCGTCGAGCAGCGCGCCGGCCACCTCCGGCCGGCGGTCGACGAACCCGGCGGCAGAACCAGCGCGCCGGCGTCGCGTCGAGCAGGGACGCCGTTCCCGACGCCCGCACCTGGGCCGCCCGCTCGCCACCCGCCGGCCGTGCCGATCCGCGCCCCGGTGCAGAGCAGGTCGCGCGGCGACCGCCACGCCGGCCGGTCGAGCAGCAGCTGCAGCCCGACCGCGCCGCCGAGGGAGTCCCCGGCGTAGTGCACGGCCGCGCGGGTCGCCGCGGCCCGCGACCGCCGCCCGGACGCCGACCAGACGCCGTCGGCGAGGTCGGCGACCGGTGAAGGGCCCGGCGCCGGCGCGCTGCGGCCGTGCCCCGGCAGGTCCCAGCCCACGACGTGGAACCGGCCGCCGAGGCGGCGGCGCACGTGGACCACAGCGCCTCGACCGACGTGCCGAGCGAGGGCCCGACGACGAGCAGCGGGAGCGACGGGTCAGGGGCGAGTCAGGTCGACGACGGCGGGCGGCTGGGATCATGGCTCTCCTCCGGCCGGAGGACGCGTCGGCGCGGGCGAGGCGGCGTCGACGAGCGCGTCGGCCGCGCCGAGGTACGTCGTCGGTCGGTGTCCGGGGCGGGGCCGCCGGCGCAAGCTCGGCGAGGCGCTCGCCGCTCGGCGAGGAGGTCGCCGGCCGCGGTGTCGAGCGTCGCCGCAGCCGTCCGCGTCACGTGCAGTCCGCTAGCAGCTCCGTGGCCTGGAGGCGGCGACCACGGTCCGGCGGCCGAGCAGCTGCAGCGCCGGCCACTCCGCGTGCCAGGGGCCGGGGGAGCGCTCGTCGACCGCCTCGGCGGCGCGCGAGGTGCAGCTGCGCCGCGAGCGCGGGCGCCGCCAGCGCGGCACGTCGGACGAGCGTCGCGAGCACCGGGTTCGCCTTGTGCGGCATGGTCGACGACCCGCCCCGGCCCGCGCCGCCGGTTCGCGAAGTTCGCCGATCTCCGGCCGGCGAGAGGACCAGGACGTCGCCCGCGATCCGCCCGTACGCATCGGTGCAGGCCGACCAGCGCGTCGGCGACCCGGACCGACCGGACCGCGCGCCGTCTGCCAGGCGGGACGGCGTCCAGACCGAGCGCGGACGCCGTGCGTCGGACGAGGTCGAGCGCGACGGCGACGGGCGCGTCGGCGCCGCTGCGCGCGGCGAGCTCGACCGGCGCCGCCAGCGTGCCGGCGGCCCCGCCGAGCTGCACCGGCCACCGCAGAGCGCCGACGGCGTCCGCGGCGTCCAGCACCGCGGTCAGCCAGCCGCGCCGCCTTGAGCCCGAACGTGATCGGCACCGCGTACTGGGTCAGGGTGCGGCCCGACCATCGGCGTGGCGCGGTGCCACCGGACGAGGCCGGTCAGCGCCTCCAGCTGCGCGACGCAGCTCCTCCCGGAGCGCGCTCGCCGGCGTCGCGCAGGCCGAGGATCAGGGCGGTGTCGAGCACGTCCTGGCTGGTCAGCCCGCGGTGCAGCCAGCGCGCCGCCTCCGGGTGCGGCCCGGCCAGACGCTCCCGCAGCAGCGCGAGCAGCGGCACGACGGGCGTGCCCGTGCCCTCGGCGTCCGCCGCCACCTGCTCGGCGTCCTCGTCCGCGACGAGCTCGGCGAGCCGGACCCCGCCGGCGGCCGCGGGCGCGATGCCCGCCGCGACGAGCGCCTCGAGCCAGGCCTCCTCGACGTCCGCCATCGCCACGAGGACGGCGGTGTCGCTCAGGAGGTCCCCTGCCCGGTGGTCGCCGGGCCAGAGCAGCGAGGTCACCGCGTCATCATGACGTCTCGGGTCCGGACCGGGGTTCGCGGGAAGCGTAGAGGAAGACCGTCTCGCCGTCGCCCTGCAGCACGACGTCGAACCGCAGCCCGTCGTCCTCGGGCGTGCGACGAGCGTGCGCGCGCCGGTCCGCGGGGAGTGCGGTGAGCAGCGGGTCGCGGTCCAGCGCGGCCTGGTCGTCGGGCAGGTAGATCCGGGTGAAGAGCCGGTCGGTCAGTCCGCGGGCCACCAGGGCGACGGCGAAGAACGGCGCGCCGGTGCCGGCTGTGGCCGGCCGCAGCGTCGTGAACGTAGCGGCCCTCGCCGTCCGTCCCGGCCCGGCCCCAGCCGGTGAACGTCCAGCCGTCCCGGCGCAACGAGCCCGGGACGCGGCGGGACACGGCCGTCGGGACCGGTCTGCCGGATCTCCAGCAGGGCGTCGGGGACCGGCTCCCCGTGCCCGTCCAGCACACGACCGAACAGCCGGACGGCGTCCGGGCGCCCCGGCGGCACGAGCTGGGAGTCCCCGGGTAGGGGAGCGCGAAGCCGAAGAAGGGGCCCACGGTCTGGCCCGGCGTGGGGGCGCTCACTGCTCGTCCTCCTCGGGCTCGACGGGCGTCGCTGTGGCCCGCCGTGAGCGACGACGTCCCAGCGGTACCCGGTGCACCACTCGGGCTGAGTGACGTCGTGGTCGTAGCGCGCGACGAGCCGGTCGCGGGCCGCCGGGTCGGGGATCGACTGGTAGATCGGGTCGAGCGGGAACAGCGGGTCGCCGGGGAAGTACATCTGGGTGACGAGCCGCTGGGTGAACTCGGCGCCGAACAGCGAGAAGTGGATGTGCGCCGGGCGCCAGGCGTTGCGGTGGTTGCGCCACGGGTAGGGACCGGGCTTGATCGTCGTGAACCGGTAGCCGCCGTCGGCGTCCGTCAGGCAGCGGCCGACGCCGGTGAAGTTCGGGTCGAGCGGCGCGGGGTGCTGGTCGCGCTGGTGGATGTACCGGCCGGCCGCGTTGGCCTGCCAGATCTCGACCAGCTGGTGGCGGACGGGGCGGCCGTCGGCGTCGGCGACCCGGCCGGTCACGACGATGCGCTCGCCGATCGGCTGGCCGACGTGCTGGATGGTCAGATCGGCCTCGAGCGGGTCGACGTCCCGGTGGCCGAAGACCGGCGCCCACGAGCTCGACGCCCTCGGGGTCGACGTGGTGCAGGTCCTTGCGGCGGATGCCGCAGCAGGCTGCTGCGGTACGGCGGGTAGTCGAGCAGCGGCCGGCGCGCTCGCCGCGGCGCCCGCTCGCGCTCGTAGTCCGCGCGATCGCCGGCGATCTCGGCGCTGATCGTCCGCCTGGCTGCGGCTGCGGCGTCGGACGACGGCGGCGCGGGCGCGGTCCTCGGCTCCACGGCGGTCAGTGACGCCGACCGTAGGCGGCGCTTCCGCTGAGTGGGAGAGTGGCCTCCGGTGGCCGGCAAGAGCTCGACTGCCCGGCGCCGTCCGTCGCCTCGCGCGTCGTGGCGCTGCTCGGCGCCTTCGACGCCGACCACCGCGCACTTGCGCTGAGCGAGCTCGCGCGCCGAGCCGGGCTGCCGCTGCCCACGACGCACCGCCTCGTCGCCGAGCTCGTCGCCGTGGGGTGCGCTCGCCCGGCGTCCGCGGCGGCGAGTACGTGGTCGGCCGGCGGCTCTGGGACCTCGGCCTGCTCGCCCCGGTGCAGTCCGGGCTGCGCGACGTCGCCTCGCCGTTCCTGCACGACATCTACGCGGCGACCCTGGCGACCGTGCACCTCGCCGTCCGGGACGGCACCGCGCGGCTCTACGTGGACCGGCTGGCGGGGCACGCGTCCGTGCCGGTGGTCAGCCAGGTCGGGTCGCGGCTGCCGCTGCACGCGACCGGCGTGGGCAAGGTGCTGCTCGCGCACGCGCCGGACGACGTCCAGGCCGCGGTGCTCGGCCGACCTGTCCGCGGTGACGCCGTACACCATCACCCAGCCCGGCCGGCTCGAGGAGCAGCTGCGCCGGGTGCGGCGTGAGGGGTGGGCGCAGACGAGCGAGGAGATGAGCCTCGGCGCCTGCTCGGTCGCCGTGCCGGTGCGGACGCCGTCGGGCGAGGTCGTCGCCGCGCTCGGCATCGTCGTGCCGGGATTGGGCCGCGACCGGCCGCGGCTCGTGGCCGCGCTGCAGGTCGCCGCCGCCGGGATCGCCCGCAGCCTCTGACCCTGCCCGTCCTGCCGGCCCACCGAGCGCACGACGGCGTGCACCCGTTCTTGGGTATGCACCCCTTGCCGGGCCTCGAGGAGGCCGCCGGACCCCGACGACGCGTGCAACGTCGCACGACGGGTGCACGGCGAGTCGCTTCCGGTGGCCGGAAGGCGAGTCTGGCGCGGATCGGTCGCGACCGCCCGAGACTGGCGCGCATGGCCGGATCGCGTCCGGACGCAGGTGGCGATCGTCGGCGCGGGGCCCGCCGGGCTGCTGCTCTCGCACCTGCTCGAGCGCGAGGGCATCGAGTCGGTCGTCCTCGAGACCCGCTCCCGCGCGTACGTCGAGGCCCGGATCCGCGCCGGCATCCTCGAGCACTCCACCGTCGAGCCTGCTCGACGCGGTCGGCCTCGGCGACCGGCTGCACCGCGAGGGCTCGAGCACCGCGGCATCCACCTGCAGTGGCCGCAGCGAGCGGCACCACCTCGACTTCGTCGACCTCGTCGGCCGCGGCGTCACGGTCTACGGCCAGACCGAGGTGCACCAAGGACCTGGGCGGCCCGGGACGCCGCCGGCCAGCGAGTTCCGCTACGAGGTCAGCGACACCGCGCTGCACGACCTCGCGACCGACCACCGTCCGTCACGTTCACCGATGCCGACGGCCGGCCGGGCCGGGTGGACGCCGACGTCGTCGTCGGCTGCGACGGCTCGTTCGGCCCGAGCCGCGCCGCCGTCCCCGCGCGGCCGCGACGACCTGGGAGCGCACCTACCCGTACGCCTGGCTCGGCATCCTCGCCGACGTGGCGCCCTCCACCGACGAGCTGATCTACGCCTGGCACCCCGACGGCTTCGCGCTGCACTCGATGCGCTCCGCCACGGTGAGCCGGCTCTACCTGCAGGTGCCGCACGGACACCGACCTCGCGCGACTGGTCCGACGACCGGATCTGGGAGGCGCTGGCCGACCCGGCTCGGCCACGGCCAGGACGGCTGGCACCTGACGCCCGGCCCGATCACCGAGAAGAGCGTGCTGCCGATGCGCAGCTTCGTGCGCGCGCCGATGCGGCACGGCCGGCTGTTCCTCGCCGGCGACGCCGCGCACATCGTGCCGCCGACCGGCGCCAAGGGGCTCAACCTCGCCGTCGCCGACGTCGCGCTGCTCGCGCCGGCGCTCGGCCGCGCTGCTGCGCAAGAACGACCCCGCGCTCGCCGACGCGTACTCCGACACCGCCCTGCGCCGGGTCTGGCGCTGCACGCACTTCTCCTGGTGGATGACGACGATGCTGCACACCGGCGGCGACCCGTTCGACGCCCAGCTCCAGCTCTCCCAGCTGCGCTGGGTCGCCACGAGCGAGGCCGGCGCGACCGGCCTGGCCGAGAACTACGCCGGCCTGCCGATCGGCTTCTGACCGGTCAGCGCGAGGCGGACGCCGATCGCGGTGATGCTTCGGTGCCGCCGACGGCCGGTGTCGGCTCCGGATGGGCCGGCCGCCGCGCGGCGTTGATCAGGCCGCCGTGGTGCGGGCGTCCCCCGCGGGCGCAGGCGCCCCGGCGTCCGGGCCGAGGAGGCGGCCGAAGACGCTCGACGCGTCGAAGCGGGGACGCACCACCAGTCGACGGAGCCGTCCCGGAGACGAGGGCAGCGGTCGAGCCGTCGGAGAGGAAGCCGTATTCGCCGATCCCCGGGTGCACGGAGGTCGCGCGGTCGGCCATGGGCCGCAGGCAACCAGCCCCGACGCCCTCCCGCGCCCCGACGACGCAGGATCAACGCCGGGGTGCGGGTGGCGCGGCTGCGACGAGATCAGAACGGGTACGGCGGAGGGTCGCGGCGCACCGTCACCCACTGGGTCTCCGTGAACGCCTCGACGTTCGCGGCTGCGCCGCCGAAGCGCGATCCGGTCCCGGACGCGCCGACGCCGCCGAACGGCGCGTTGGCCTCGTCGTTCACGGTCTGGTCGTTGATGTGGACGATCCCGCTCGGGATCTTGTCCGCGAGCGCGAGACCGCGCATCACGTCCGGGGTGACGATGCCGAGGCTGAGGCCGTAGTAGGTGTCGCCGGCGATCCTCAGCGCGTCGTCCTCGCTCGTGAACCGCGTCACGGGCGCCACCGGCCCGAACACCTCCTCGGCGAAGGCAGGCGCGTCGAGCGCCATGTCCGCGAGCACGGTGGCCGGTAGAAGAGCCGGTCGTACTCGCCGCCGGCCGCGACCCGCCCGCCGCCGGCGCGCCTCGCCTCGACGAGGCCGTGGATCTTGTCGCGCTGCTCCTCGTCGATGATCGGGCCGAGCGCGACCTGCTCGCGGAACGGGTCGCCGACCGGCAGGTTCGCGGCCTTGCCGGCCAGCTTCTCCACGAACTCGTCGTAGAGGCGCGCCGCGACCAGGTGACGGCCGGTGGTCATGCAGATCTCGCCCTGGTGGAAGAAGGAGCCGAAGGCGGCGAGGGTGACGGCCTTGTCGACGTCCGCGTCGTCGAGCACGACGAGCGCCGAGTTGCCGCCGAGCTCGAGGTGGGCGCGCTTGAGGTTCCGGCCGGCGAGTTCGCCGACCCGGCGTCCCACCGCGGTCGAGCCGGTGAAGGAGACGACGCGGACCTGTCGGCCGTGATGAGCGCCTCGCCGACGTCCCCGCCCCCGGGAGCACCTGCAGGACCCCCGGCGGCAGGCCGGCCTCCTCGAAGATCCGGGCGAGGACGACGCCGCCGACGACGGCGGTGCGGGGGTCCGGCTTGAGCAGGACGGCGTTGCCGAGGGCGAGCGCCGGCGCGACCGACCGGATGCCGAGGATGATCGGCACGTTGAACGGCGAGATGACGCCGACCACGCCGACGGGCAGCCGGCGGACCATCGAGAGCCGCGGTTGCTCGCTGGGGACCAGCTCGCCGTAGGGGCGCGAAGGGCAGCGCCGGCGGCCTCGTAGCACTCCTGGGTGGCGACGCGCGAGCGCGAAGCCGGCTATCGCGGGGATGGCGCCGACCTCCCGGATGTTCCAGCCGCTGATCTCGTCGGCGTGCTCGCTGCCAGAGGTCGCCGGCCCGGCGCAGGACCGCTGCGCGCTCGGTGTGCGGCCGCGCGGCCCACTCCCGCTGGGCCGGGCCGCGGACGCGGCCGCCCGCCGGACGTCGTCGGGCGTCGCACGCCCGGTGCGGCCGATCTCCTCGCCCGTCGCGGGCTCGACGACGGGTGCGCTGCCCGCGCCGCCCTCGACCCACTTCCCGTCGACGAAGATGCCGCCGCTCCAGCCGTTCCCGTCCAGCAAGCCCATCCCGACCTCCTCGTCGCGACCGCCGGCGGCCGACGGGCCGTCGAGGCGCAGGGTAGGCCGACGCCGTGTGCAGGGCGAGCCCGTCCTTCCGATGGGCGGAAGGGATGCGGCGATCACCGGACCGAGCACCACGATCCGCAGCGGCGCCGTGGAGGGCCGGCGGCGAAAAGGCTCCGGATCCGCACCCATCCGCAGCGGCCTCGGCACCGAAAGCAGGGCGTGGACACCGTCATCGAGGCCTGAGGAGCCGTCATGAACGCCACACCCCTGCCACCCTCCGATCCCGCCTCCGATCCCGACCCGTGAGCCCGACACCGGCTCCACCCGGCGCACCTTCATGGCCGGCGCCGGGTGCCGCCGCCGTTCTCGGGGCCGCTGCCGTCACCGCCGTCGCCACGGCCGGCCCCGCCGCCGCATCGAGCGGCCCCGGCTCCGCGCGCGCCCGGCGTCCGGCGAAGCCGTCGTCGCCTACCTGCGCGACCCCGCCCGCGGCGAGGTGCGCCTGCTGACCGGGGAGCGTGAGGTCGTCGTCCACGACCCCGAGCTGGCCCGCACCCTGGCCCGCCACGCCGCTCGAGGGGAGCGCTGACATGTCCTCGCACCGCGAAGCACCCGAGATCGCCAAGGACCCGGTGGCGGACAGCACCGACCTCTACGCCTTCGTCAGCCCCGACGCCCCCGACACCGTCACGCTCATCGCGAACTACGTCCCGCTGCAGGGGCCGGCGGGCGGCCCGAACTTCTTCGAGTTCGGCGACGACGTGCTCTACGAGATCCACGTGTCGCACTCGGCGTCGATCCTGCCCGACGTCACGTACGGGTTCCGGTTCACCACCGAGGTGCTCGACCCGACGACCTTCCTCTACAACACCGGGCAGATCACATCCCTGAAGGACCCGAACTTCAACCGGCGGCAGTTCTACACCGTGACGCGGACGACGCGGCGCGGCACGGAGGTGCTCGGCAAGCACCTGGCCAGCCCGCCGTGCAACGTCGGGCCCGCGCTCCATCCCCGACTACCCCTCGCTCGCCGGCGACGCGATCCACCGCCTGCCCGGCCACCGCAAGGTCTTCGCCGGCCAGCGGGCCGACGCGTTCTTCGTCGACCTCGGCTCGGTGTTCGACCTGCTCGACCTGCGACCGTTCCAGAACCTGCACGTGATCCCGACCGCGGCCGCCCCCGGCGTCGACGTGCTCGCCGGGCTCAACGTGCACAGCATCGCGATCCAGGTGCCGATCTCCGATCTCACCGGCGGCCGGCGTCCCAAGGACGTGCTCGACCCGGCGGCGACGATCGGCGTCTGGACGACGGCGAGCCGGCGGGCCTCCCGGGTCTACGACACGCACGACGACACCTACCGCGGGCACGGCCCGTGGCGGCAGGTCTCGCGGCTCGGCAATCCCCTCGTCAACGAGGCGCTCATCCCGATGGGCCTCAAGGACGTCTGGAACGGGCGCGTTCCGCGTGGCGACAAGCAGTTCCTGCGGTACGTCCAGCGGCCCGAGGTCGCCCGGCTACTCCCGGTGCTCTACCCCGGGGTGTTCCCGCACCTCGCCGGGCTCACGGCCGACCGCGCCGACCTCGTCGCCGTGCTCCTGACCGGCCTGCCGAAGGGAGTCGTGCCCGGCTTCCAGAACTACACCGGGCCGACGATCGCCGACGTCCTGCGGCTCAACGTCGCGGTGCCGCCCGCGTCGTCACCCGAACCCGCTGGGGCTGGTCGGCGGCGACGCCGCCGGCTTCCCCAACGGACGCCGGGTCCGCGACGACGTCGTCACCGTCGAACTGCGAGCCATCGCCGGGGCGACGTACCCGCTGGTCGCTCCGTCGTACACGCCGGACGCGGCGGCCTCGCTGATCAAGGACGGGACGACGCCGCCGTCGACGTCCGGCACGTTCCCGTACCTCGCCACGCCGCACGACGGCTTCAGCCAGGCGGCGTGATGGGACATTTCGCGGTCCCGAGCCGCGCAACGCGGCCGCGGGTCAGGGCCCGGTGATGGTCGACGTGGACGCCGACACCGGTGCGCTGGTGCTGCTGGCACCGGCGTCGCTGGCGGGGGCGGAGATCGAGGTCTCGCCGCTGGCGGACGACGGCACTGCCCGGGCCGCGGCAGCACGTCGCCGTGCTCGCACGGCGGACGGGGGACCGAGCTGGTGCACGCCGCCGTCTACCCGTCGCTGCCGCCGGGCGGTGGCAGCTCTGGTCGCCGGAGCACGGGGGTCCGGTGCTCGCCGTCGACGTCCCGGGGGGCGGGTCGTCGAGGCGAGGTGGCCCGTGACCGAAGGCGCCCTGGCCGGCGCCTGAGGTCACGGGGGGAGGGGAGATCGGGGCGCTGATGCGAGCCGGCCCGATCCCACCCGCGGGGCGGGTGCGCGACCCTTCAGGCGCACCCGCCCCGCATCTTCTCCGCGCGAGGTCTCCTACCACGCTGTCATGATCCCCGGGAAGTGCATGATCGCCGCGACGTGCATGATCGCCGAGAAGGGCCGGGTGGAGCGGGGGCGGCGGGGGAGCTGTGGCAGGCTGCGAGGGTGACCGAGCCGGTCTTCCCGGACGTCGACCCGACGAGCTGGCGTCGCGGCGACTTCCCGGTGCTCCGTGCGG
This sequence comes from uncultured Actinomycetota bacterium, assembly GCA_963755755.1. Lineage (GTDB taxonomy): Bacteria > Actinomycetota > Actinomycetes > Actinomycetales > Kineosporiaceae > DATKNA01. The sequence goes on along the minus strand of CAVWLJ010000021.1, from coordinate 65,487 downwards.
TCCCGCTCCGCTGGAACGACGACGACGTCTACGGCCACGTCAACAACGCCGTGCACTACCTGCTCTTCGACACCGCCGTGAACGGCTGGCTCGTCGAGGCGACCGGCACGGACATCCGCCGGCTGCCTGCGATCGGCATCGTCGCGGAGACCGGCTGCCGCTACCTCGCCGAGCTGCGGTTCCCCGAACCGGTCACTGCCGGCATCGCCCTCGAGCGGCTGGGCCGTTCCAGCGTCACCTACCGGCTCGCGCTGTTCGGCGAGGCCGACAGCCCCGCCGCGGTCGGGCGCTTCGTGCACGTCTACGTCGACGCGGACACCCGGCGTCCGGTGCCGGTGCCGCCCGGGATCCGGGCCGCCCTCGCGCAGCTGGAGGACGCATGACCTTTCCTCCGAGACCGTCTTCACGTACGGCTCGCCCCAGCTCAAGATCGGCGCCGGCGCGGCGGACGAGGTCGGTCACGACGCCGCGCAGCTCGGCGTCCGGCGCGCCCTCGTCGTCACCGACCCGGGCGTCGCGGCGACCGGAGCCGCGGCCCGCGTGGTGGAGGCGCTCGAGAAGGCCGGGGTCGAGGCCGAGGTCTACGACGGCGTCCGGGTCGAGCCGACCGACGTCTCGATGCGTGCCGCCGTCGAGGCCGCACGCGGGCTGGGCGCGTTCGACGGCTTCGTCGCCGTGGGCGGCGGATCGTCGATCGACACCGCGAAGGTCGTGGACCTCCTGACGACGAACGACGGCGACCTGCTCGACTACGTCAACCGTCCGATCGGCGGCGGCCGCGCGCCGGAGCGCCCGCTGCGGCCGCTCGTCGCGCTGCCGACGACGACGGGCACCGGCTCGGAGAGCACGACGATCGCCGTCCTCGACGTCCTGGACGCGCACGTGAAGACCGGGATCAGCCACGCCCGGCTGCGCCCGACGCTGGCCGTCGTCGACCCGCTCCTCACGCTGACCCAGCCGCCGCTGGTGACGGCGTCCGCGGGCCTCGACGTCCTCTGCCACGCGCTGGAGAGCTGGACCGCGAAGCCGTACACCGCCTACCGGCACAAGCAGCCGCACGAACGGGTGCCGTACTGCGGCGCCAACCCGATCTCGGACCTCTGGTCCGAGCACGCGCTCGCCCTGCTCGCCCGCTCGCTGCGCCGGGCGGTCGCCGACGGGGAGGACGTCGACGCACGCACCGACATGGCGCACGCGGCGACCTTCGCCGGCATGGGGTTCGGCAACGCCGGCGTCCACGTCCCGCACGCGAACGCCTACCCGATCGCGGGTCGCGTGCGCTCCTTCCGGCCGGCGGGCTATCCGGACGCCGACCCGCTCGTGCCGCACGGCATGGCGGTGGCGCTGACCGCGCCGGAGGCGTTCCGCTTCACCTTCGACGCGGATCCCGCCCGGCACCTGCGCGCGGCGGAGCTGCTCGGCGTCCCCGGCGAGGCGGTGCCGGACGACGACCGCGAGCGGCTCCCGGCCGCCCTCGTCGCGCTGATGCGGGACGTCGGGCTGCCGAACGGGCTCGCGGCCGTCGGCTACACCGAGGCGGACGTCGACGACCTCGTCGCCGGCGCCGCGCAGCAGCAGCGCCTGCTGGCGACGGCGCCCCGCGAGGTGACCGACGACGACCTGGCCCGCATCCTGCGGAACTCGCTGACCCTCTGGTGACGACCGTGCGGTCGTTCGTCAATGGTCGGGCGACACGCGGCTGGACGTCGTGTCACCCGGACCATTGACGAACGACGATACGGCGGGCCCCGCCGCGAGCGGGCGGACCGACAGACGCGGGCGCGGAGAGCTAGCGTGGCGGTCATGACGGCTCTGGACGCCGCGGGGCTGCGGGCCCTGCAGAAGCCCCTCAAGGACGCGTACCGGAGCGACCCGGCGTCCGCGCTGACACCCTCGCGCGCGATCGCCCGCCTCGACGCCGACGGCATCAGCGCGACCGTCGAAGGCTGGGCCGGGGACATCACTGCGGGGCTGCACCCCGCGACCGGTGGCGACGGCGGCCTCGCCTGCTCCGCAGACCTCCTGCCTGCAGGCGGTCGCGGCCTGCGCCGGCGTCACCCTGCGCAGCGTCGCCACGGTGATGGGGGTGGAGCTCCGGGACGCCGAGGTCGTCGTCGAGGGCCACTGGGACGCGCGCGGCACCCTCGGCGTGGACCGCGAGGCGCCGGTGGGTCTCACCGACATCACCGTCACGTTCCGCTTCGCGACGGACGCCGACGAGGCCACCGCCGACCGGCTGGTCGAGCTGGCGGAGCGGTACTGCGTCGTCGCCCAGACGCTCCGGACACCGCCGCCGGTGACGGTGCGCCGCGAGGCCGGGTAGAGGGACGCGGGTGGCGACGAGGCGCAGGACCGCGGGCGAGGCGACGGCCCCGGACGCGCTCGCGCCGTACCGCCGCAAGCGCGACTTCACCCGGACGTCGGAGCCCTCGGGGGCGCCGTCCGCTCCTGCGCCCGGCCCGGACGCGCCGCGCTTCGTCGTCCAGCGGCACCGCGCGCGGCGGCTGCACTACGACTTCCGGCTCGAGATCGGCGGCGTCCTCGTCAGCTGGGCGGTGCCCAAGGGGCCGACCCTCGACCCGTCGATCCGGCGCGCCGCGTTCAAGGTCGAGGACCACCCGATCGAGTACATCGACTTCGAGGGCGTCATCCCGGCCGGGGAGTACGGCGGCGGCGACGTCATCGTCTGGGACGCCGGCACCTGGCAGCCGCAGGAGGCCGGCGACCCGCCCGACCCGGCCGCCGCCCTGGACGCCGGGGAGCTCCACGTCGACCTGTTCGGCGAGAAGCTGCACGGCCGGTTCGTGTTCGTCCGCACCCGGCGCGGCAGCTTCGAGAAGGAGGAGTGGCTGCTCCTGCACAAGCACGACGACTTCGCCGTCGACGGCTGGAACCCCGAGGAGCACCCTCGCTCGGTGCTCAGCGGACGCACCAACGACGAGGTCAAGGCGGACCCGGAGCGGATGTGGCGCTCCGACCTGCCGGCGTCCGTCGCGTCGGTGCTGCTGCGGCCGCGGGTCCTGACCGCGAGCGACGAGGAGCTGGCGGAGCTCGACGCGCTTGCCGCAAGCAGGGCACCTGGCACGTCTTCGGCCGCGAGCTGCGGGTCACCAATCTCGACAAGGTGCTCTTCCCGGCGCGCGCGGGGGAGGAGCCGGTGACGAAGCGGGAGTTCCTCCGGTACACCGCGCAGGTCGCCCCGACGCTCGTGCCGCACCTGAGCCACCGCGCGCTCAACATGCACCGCTACCCGAACGGCGCACAGGCGAAGGGCTTCTGGCACAAGGAGCTCCCCGACCACGCCCCGGAGTGGATCGGCCGCTGGACGAATCCCGAGGCCGACCCCGGCGAGACCCGGACCTACCTCGTCGTCGACGAGCCCGCCGCGCTGATCTGGGCCGCGAACTTCGGCGCGCTGGAGTGGCACGCGTGGACGTCGCAGATCGACGCGCCGCACGAGCCGACGTACGCCCTGGTCGACCTCGACCCGGGCGACACGACGAGCTGGGAGGACCTGCTCGTCCTCGCCCGGCTGCACCGCACCGCCTTCGACCACCTCGGCGTCTACGCCCGGGCCAAGGTGACCGGGCGGCGCGGCATCCAGATCTGGGTGCCGATCGTGCGCGGGCCCGGCTTCGACGACACGCGCCGGTGGGTGGAGAAGCTGTCCAAGACGGTCGGGCGCGTCGTCCCGGACCTGGTCAGCTGGAAGTGGCAGGTCGACGAGCGCGGCGGCCTCGCCCGGCTCGACTACACGCAGAACGCCATCAACAAGACGCTCGTCGCGCCGTACAGCCCGCGACCCGCGCCGGGCGCGCCGGTCTCGGCGCCCATCGACTGGGACGAGCTCGACGACCCGGCGCTGACCCCGGACGCCTTCACCGTGCGGACCATGCCGCAGCGCCTCGCCGAGAAGGGCGACCTCTTCGCCGGTCTGCTGACGCACGCTCAGCAGCTGCCGCCGCTGTAGCCCTTCCGCGTCCGCGCGGGCTTTGCGCGCTGGACTCGTCGGTTTCGGCGCCCAGAACCGACCGCTGAGCGCGGGAAGCCCGGTCGGGCGCGGGCAGCGGGGCGTGCAAAAGCCGGATCGAGCGGGGGTGGCCCCCGTGCGCCCTACCGGCGAACGGACCAGGATGGGAGCGAGGCGACTCGAGTGGGGGAGGCGAGATGGCCGGGACGGACGCGGCGCCGCGCGAGGACGCCCCGAGACACGAGAGCGGCTGGGCGGGTCTGCGCCGGCGCCTGAGCCGAGGCTCTCCGCAACAGGGCCAGGGCTCGACGGGCCGGCCGCCGTGGCGGGTCGAGGGCATGGAGGGCGGCGAGGCGCCGGACGGCCCGCGCCCCCGCACCAGCTGGACCCGCTTCTGGTGGCTGCTGATCGTGCTCCTCGCGGTCAACTGGATCATCTCGTCGCTGCTGCTCTCGCCCAGCCCGCGCGACACCGTCTCCTACACGTTCTTCCTCGACCAGGTCACCGCACGCAACGTCGCGACGGTGACCTCGACCGGCGAGACCATCGAGGGCGACTTCAAGAAGGCGGTGTCGTACACGCCGCAGGGCGGCCGCGCGGAGCAGGTGGAGCGGTTCACCACGCAGCGGCCGACGTTCGCGCAGGACAACCTGTTCCAGCAGCTGCAGAGCACGGGAGTGCCGGTCAACGCCAAGCCGCCGGACCAGGGCCCGCCGGTGTGGGTGCAGCTCCTGCTCGGCTTCGGCCCGACGCTGCTCCTGGTGTGGCTGCTGTTCTCGTTCGGCCGCCGGCTCGTCGGCGGCGGCGCGGGCGGCCCGCTCGGGGCGTTCGGACGCTCCCGCGCCACGCTCTACAAACCCGAGGCGGGGCCGCGGACGACGTTCGCCGACGTCGCCGGCATCGACGAGGTCGAGAACGAGGTCAGCGAGATCGTCGACTACCTGCGCGAGCCGGAGAAGTACCGGCAGCTCGGCGCGCAGATCCCGCACGGCGTGCTGCTCTCCGGGCCGCCCGGCGGCGGCAAGACCTTGCTGGCGCGCGCGGTGGCCGGCGAGGCGAACGTGCCGTTCTTCTCGATCTCCGCCGCCGAGTTCATCGAGGCGATCGTCGGCGTCGGAGCCAGCCGCGTCCGCGACCTCTTCGAGCAGGCCAAGAAGGTGGCGCCGGCCATCATCTTCATCGACGAGCTCGACGCCATCGGCCGTGCTCGCGGCGGCGCGCAGTCCATCGGCGGCAACGACGAGCGCGAGCAGACGCTCAACCAGATCCTCACGGAGATGGACGGGTTCACCGGCAACGAGGGCGTCGTCGTGCTCGCCGCCACGAACCGCCCCGAGATCCTCGACCCGGCGCTGCTGCGGCCCGGCCGCTTCGACCGCCGCGTCACCGTGAGCCCGCCCGACCTCGAGGGGCGGCGGCAGATCCTGGTGGTGCACACCCGGGAGGTGCCGCTCGGGCCGGACGTCGACCTCGGCCGGGTCGCGGCGTCCACCGCCGGGATGGTCGGCGCGGACCTGCGCAACCTCGTCAACGAGGCCGCGCTGCTCGCCGCCCGCCGCGGGCACGACCGGGTCGACGCGGCCGACTTCGCGGACGCGCTGGAGAAGATCCTGCTCGGCACCGTCCGCGGCATCATGCTGTCGCCCGACGAGCGGGAGCGGACGGCGTACCACGAGTCCGGGCACGCCCTCCTCGGCATGCTGACGCCCGGAGCCGACCCGGTCCGCAAGGTCTCGATCATCCCGCGGGGGCGCGCGCTCGGCGTGACCTTCCAGGCCCCCGCGGTGGACCGGTACGGCTACTCCGCCACCTACCTGCGTGGCCGGATCATCGGCGCCCTCGGCGGACGCGCGGCCGAGGAGCTCGTGTACGGCGACGTGACGACCGGCGCGGAGAGCGACCTCGACCAGGTCAGCGGCATCGCGCGGCAGATGGTGGGGCGGTGGGGGATGTCGGACGCCGTCGGGCCCGTCACGGTGCTGCCGCCGCCCGGGCAGGAGTCGCCGCTGGGCCTGGACGGCGTGGCGCCCGCGACGAAGGAGCTCGTCGACCGCGAGGTCCGGCGCATCGTCGACGAGTGCTACGACGAGGCGGTCGCCACCCTGATGGGCAACCGGTCCCGCCTCGACGGCCTCGCGCGCACGCTGCTGCAGCGGGAGACGCTCGACGAGGACGACGCCTACGCGGCCGCCGGCGTCGATCCGCGAGCAGGCGCCGGGGGCGCGGGCGCGGGGCGAGGTTCCCGGCGTCCCGCCCGCGCCGGGCATGCTCCCGGAGCCGGCCGCCGGCAGCGCCGACGCAGGGCCTGCCGATCGGGGGAAGCCAGCGCCACTCGTAACCGGATACTTGACGCTCAGTTCACATTCGTCCGGAACGCGGGTTACGTTGGGGGCGGCTCCGGCAGTTCGGCCGGGCCCGCCCGCGGAACGCCGAGTCCTGCCCGCCGCGAGCGTCCCGTTCCTTCACGGGCAGGAGCGGGGGACCCACCGGTTCTTCGGCGCGAGCGGCATGGACGCGGGACTTCTCAGCCCTCCTCGCGTCCTGCGTGGTCGTCGCGCCTCGGGGTGAAGCCGCCATCGCGGCCGGGTCAACCCTCGACCCGAACCCGACAGCTCACCTCGCAGGCGTGGAAGGGATCCCATGCGGTCACATCTGCCCGCGACTCTCGTCGCGGCGGGCGCGCTTGCGCTCGGCATCACTGCTGTCACGGCTGGTTCCGCGAACGCGGCCAGCGGCTCGACCTGGGACCGGATCGCCGCGTGCGAGTCCGGCGGCAACTGGTCGATCAACACCGGGAACGGCTTCTCCGGTGGCCTGCAGTTCTCCCCGTCCACGTGGCGGGCGTTCGGCGGCACGGCGTACGCCTCCAGCGCGCACCTGGCCAGCCGCAGCGCTCAGATCGCGGTCGCGGAGCGCGTCCTCGCGGCGCAGGGCTGGGGCGCCTGGCCGGCCTGCTCGGCCAAGCTCGGCCTGCACGGCAAGTCCGGCGGGTCGTCGTCCTCCTGGTCGTCGTCGAAGTCGTCGAAGCCGTCGTCGAAGTCCTCGTCGAGGTCGTCGAGCTCGGTCAGGTCCCTCCGGCGGGCGCCGCAGGCCTCCCGCTCCGAGGTCCGCAAGCCGGTCGTGACGCGCAAGGTCACGCCGCAGCGGGCTCCGGTGCTCCGGTCCGCGCCCTCGGTCGCCCCGGCGGCGGGCGCGAACTACGTCGTCAAGTCGGGCGACTACCTGTCGAAGATCGCGGCGGAGAACCACGTCTCGCGCGGGTGGCAGTCGGTCTACGCACTGAACCGGGCGCAGATCGGCGCCGACCCGAACGTCATCTTCCCGGGTCAGCGCCTCCGGCTGCACTGACCGGCCGGACGTTCGAAGCACCGACGGGCCGGGCGGGTGGATCTCCACCCGTCCGGCCCGCGGCGATCCGAGGCGCCGGACGCGTCACCGCGTGCACCGCGCCGCGCGACCGGTGCGGCGCCGGGGACGCCGGCGTAAGGTGACGCCACCAGTGCGCGGAGGTGATCCGTGACGACGCCGTCGGTCCCCGTGCCGCGGGCGGTCAGTTTCAGCACGACCGGGCTGCCGGAGGCGCAGAAGATCGCGTTGTGGGAGGACCACAACGCGCAGGCGCTCATCGGCCTGCGCTGCCGGGTGCTGGGTGAGACCGCCCTGGACGCGACGGAGCTCAACCTCCAGCTCGAGCAGCTGCACCTGGCGCGCGTCCGCGGGAACCCGCACATCGTGGAGCGTCCGGCCGAGGTGATCCGCCGGACCCCGGCCGACGCCATCGCCGTCTACCTCACGCTCGCGGGGGAGGCGTTCTTCTACCACGACGACGGGGTCCTGACCCTGCGGCCGGGCCAGGTCCTCCTCTGCGACCCCGATCGCCCCTTCGTCCGGGGCTTCTCCCGGGGCCTGGAGGAGTTCGCGGTCAAGGTGCCGCGGGCGGTCTTCCGGGAGGTCACCGCCGACGCCGCGCTGCGTGCTCCGCTCGTGCGCGACGTCACCGGTGACGTCACGGTGAGGAGCTTGCGGCGGTTGCTCGACCGTGCGCTCCGGCCGGACGGCGGCGACGCCGTCGACGAACGCCTGGCGCTCGATCTCGTGGCCGCGCTGGTCGGCGGCGGTGCGACTCGCCCCGCCGCCGTCCATCTGGCCAACGCCCGCGCCTTCATCGAGGAGCACCTCACCGACCCGAACCTCGGGGCCGGCCGCGTCGCCGCTGCTGTCGGCGTCAGCCAGCGCCACCTCTCCCGCGCGTTCGCCGGCTCCGGGGTGAGCCTTCCCCAGTTCGTGCTCGAGCGCCGGCTCGTCCGGGCACGCGCCCTGCTCGCGTCGTCGCCCGACCTGTCCGTCGGAGAGGTGGCGGCCCGGTGCGGGTTCGGCTCGGTCGGCACCTTCTCGGCGGCCTTCCGCGAGCACTTCGGCGTCCGCGCCACCCAGGTGCGCGGCGCGGCCCGGTCGCGCTGATCCGCCATTGCCGGGGGTTTCCGCCACATCCGCCCCCAGCCCTTGCCGCCGACCCCGATCACGCCCGCACACTGCTGCCGGTGAGGGGTTCCATCGCGACGGCGCGGAGGCTGATCGGTGGCGGAGTTCGACGACGGCATGGCCGAGACGCAGCTCCCCCCGGGGCGGGCGACCGAGACGGACGTGGTGGTCGTCGGGTCGGGCCCGGCCGGAGCCTCCGCTGCGCTCTTCCTCGCGACGCTCGGCATCCCGAACATCATGATCACGAAATATCGCTGGACGGCGAACACGCCGCGGGCGCACATCACCAATCAGCGGGCGATGGAGATCTTCCGGGACCTGGGCATCGAGGACCAGGTGCAGGCGGACGCGACACCGCACGAGCTCATGGGCGACACCGTGTTCTGCACGTCGATCGCGGGGGAGGAGATCGGGCGGATCCGTACCTGGGGCACGCACCCGGTGCGTGAGGGCGACTACCGGCTCGCCTCGCCGTGCCTGCCCGTGGACATCCCGCAGACCTACCTCGAACCGATCCTCGTCCGGAACGCCGCGATGCGCGGCACGCAGGCCCGGTTCTCGACGGAGTACCTCGGCCACCGGCAGGACGCCGACGGCGTCGACGTGCACGTCCGCGACCGGCTGACCGGCCGGGACCACATGATCCGGGCGAAGTACCTCGTCGGCGCGGACGGCGCGCGCTCGAAGGTCGCCGGCGACGTCAACCTCCCGATGGAGGGCGCGATGGACATCGCCGGCTCCATGAACATCACGTTCAGGGCGGACATCTCCGCGTGGGTCGGTCACCGGCCGTCAGTGCTGTACTGGGTGATCCAGCCGGGCTCCAACGTGGGGGGCATCGGTGCCGGGCTGGTCCGGATGGTCCGGCCGTGGAACGAGTGGCTGATCGTCTGGGGCTACGACATCTCCCGCCCGCCGCCGGTCGTCGACGAGGCGGCCGCCGTGCAGATCGTCCGGAACCTGCTCGGCCTGCCCGACATCGAGGTCCAGATCACGGGTACCTCGCTGTGGGGCAACAACGAGATGTACGCCACGCACCTCCAGCGCGGCCGGGTGTTCTGCGTCGGGGACGCCGTCCACCGGCATCCGCCGAGCAACGGCCTCGGCTCGAACACCTCGATCCAGGACTCGTACAACCTCGCCTGGAAGCTCGCGGCCGTCCTGCGCGGGCAGGCCGCGCCCTCGCTGCTGGACACGTACTCGGTGGAGCGGGCCCCGGTCGCCAGGCAGATCGTCACCCGGGCCAACAAGTCCAGCCGGGAGTTCGTGCAGTTCTTCGAGGTCCTCGGCCTCCTCGACGCCGAGGACGAGGCGCAGATGGCCGCCCGGATCGAGGAGCGCAAGGCGAACACGCCGGCGGGCGCCGCGAAGCGGGCCGCGCTCGTCGAGGCGATGGAGCTCAAGAACTACGAGTTCAACGCACACGGCGTCGAGCTCGGGCAGTTCTACGGCTCCGCCGCGGTCGTCGGCGACGGCAGCCGTCGTCCGGAGCCCACCCGGGACCCCGAGCTGTACTACGAACCCTCCACCGTCCCGGGCTCGCGGCTGCCGCACGCCTGGGTCGGGGACGGCACCTACAAGGTCTCCACCCTCGACCTCGCGCCGATGACCCGGTTCACGCTGCTCACGGGGATCGCCGGGGAGCCGTGGGTCGCCGCCGCGCAGCAGGTCGCGGAGAAGCTCGGCGTCCCGCTCGGAGCCGTCGTCATCGGACCGGGGCGCGACGTCACCGACCTCTACGACGACTGGGCGCGGCTGCGGGAGGTCGAGGAGGAGGGAGCCCTCCTCGTCCGGCCCGACAAGCACATCGGCTGGCGGTCGGTGCGCCTGCCGCGCGACCCGGAGGGCGCGCTGCTGTCGGCGCTGTCGTCGGTCCTCGGCCGGGGAGCCGCGGCGTGAGGTTCACGCACGACACGCTGCCGCAGCGGGTGGTGTTCGCGGCGTCCTCGGCCGCGCAGACCCTGGCGGACGAGGTCGGCCGGCTCGGGGTCGGCCGGCTCATGGTCATCGCGGGAGAGGCGGAGGCGACGCTCGCCGAGGGGCTCGTCGCCGGCCTGCCGGTGGCCCTGCGGCACACCGAGGTCGTCATGCACGTGCCCGTCGAGGTGGCCGACCGGGCCCGCGCCGCGGCCGAGGAGCACGACGTGGACGCTCTCGTCAGCATCGGCGGGGGCTCCACGACCGGCCTCGCGAAGGCCGTCGCGTTGACCTCAGGGCTTCCCATCGTGGCGGTGCCGACCACGTACGCCGGTTCTGAGGCCACCGCCGTCTGGGGGCTGACCGAGGGGGGCCGCAAGACCACGGGCGCCGACCCGCGGGTGCTGCCGCGCGTGATCGTCTACGACGCGACCCTGCTGCTGACGCTGCCCGTCGGCATGAGCGTGGCCTCCGGCCTCAACGCCCTGGCGCACTGCGTCGACTCCATGTGGGCGCCCCGCACCGACCCCGTCGACCAGGCCCTCGCGGTGGAGGGCATCCGCGCGCTCCGGAGCGGGCTCCCCGAGGTGGTCCGCGATCCGCGGGGTCTCGACGGCCGCGAGCGGACGCTCTGCGGCGCCTACCTCGCCGCCGTCGCGTTCGCCTCGGCGGGTTCCGGCGCTGCACCACAAGATCTGTCACGTGCTGGGCGGGATGTACGACCTGCCGCACGCCCAGACCCATGCGGTCGTGCTGCCGTACGTGCTCGCCTTCAACGCGCCCTCGGTACCGGACGCGGAGCGGCGCATGGCGGCGGCCTTCGACGCGCCGTCGGCGCTGGACGGGCTGCAGCGGCTGCGGGCGGAGGTCGACGCGCCGCGCGCGCTGCGCGACTACGGTCTGCGTGAGAGCGACGTCCCGGCCGCCGCCGACGCGGTGCTGCGCGAGGTACCGCCGGGCAACCCCAGGACGGTGACCCGGGACGACCTCGTGGAGGTGCTGCACCGGGCGTGGGAAGGAGCGGAGCCGTGACCAGCCCGGAGCAGCAGGAGCGCGAGGCCGAGCTGGCCGACCGCGTGGCCGCGTCGTTCGCCGGCGCCCCCGACCCTCGCCTGAAGGAGCTGGTCCAGGCGCTCACCCGGCACCTGCACGCCTTCCTGCGCGAGGTGCGGCTGACCGAGGACGAGTGGCGCCGGGCCGTCGAGTTCCTCACCGCCGTCGGGCACATCACCGACGACCGGCGCCAGGAGTTCATCCTGCTCTCCGACGTCCTGGGCGCCTCGATGCAGGTCGTCACCGATCAACAACGAGGCCTACCGCGACGCTACGGAGGCCACCGTGTTCGGCCCGTTCTTCCTCGACGGGGCCCCCCGGATCCCGTCGGGCGGGGACATCGCCGGCGGAGCTCCGGGCGAGCCGTGCTGGGTCGAGGGTCGCGTCACCGACACCGACGGCCGGCCCGTCCCGCACGCCGACATCGAGGTGTGGGAGGCCGACGAGGACGGTTTCTACGACGTCCAGTACGGCGACGACCGGGTCGCGGCGCGCGGCGCACCTGACCGCGGACTCCGAGGGCCGCTACCGCTTCTGGGCGCTGACCCCCACGCCGTACCCGATCCCGGACGACGGCCCTGTCGGCGCTCTGCTCGCCGCGACGGGCCGGTCCCCGATGCGCGCCTCGCACCTGCACTTCCTGGTTCGCGCCCCCGGGCGGCGCACGCTGGTGACGCACGTGTTCGTCCGCGGCGACGCCCTGCTGGCCAGTGACAGCGTGTTCGGCGTGCGCGACTCCCTCGTCCTGGACTTCGAGCGGCAGTCCCCGCAGGCGCCGACTCCGGACGGCCGCGACCTCGCGGGCCGCTCCTGGACCCGGGTGGAGTTCGACGTGGTCCTCGCCCCCGCGGGATGACAGGATCCGCACATTCGGGACGAAAGCGGTCATCAGGCGCGATTTATCGCGCTTTTCTCACGAAAGGGGTGTCAATCGCCGTCGGAGATCTCTAGCCTGCGATCTCGGACCCTCGCTGCCACAGGAGACAACGTGCTCGATCAGGTGACAGACCGGCGACCGGATCTCAGGTCGGGCCGCGCATGGCGGGTGGCTGCAGTCGGCGCCGCGGTGCTCGTCGTCGTGAACGGCTTCGTCCTCGTGACGAAGCCGTTCAGCGAGAGCACGCTCACGGCGTTCACCGACCTCGGTCAGCTCACCGCGGCCACGCTCGGCGGCTGCGGTGCGGCGTGGGGGGCGTTGCGCGCCTGGCGCACGGACCGCCAGCGGCTTGCGGCCAGCTGGATCCTCATCAGTGCCGGGGTCTTCGCCTGGGCCTGGGGCCAGGCGGTCTGGACCGGCTACGAGGTGATCCTGGGCGAGGAGGTCCCCTTCCCGTCGCTCGCGGACGCCGGGTTCCTGCTGCTTCCGGTGCTCGCCGGCATCGGTCTGCTCGTGTGGCCGGTCGGAGCCGCGCAGGGGCGTGACCGGCTGACCGGGTTGCTCGACGGCGCACTCATCGGCGCCGGGCTGCTGATCATCTCCTGGGCGACGAGCCTCGGAGCGACCATCGAGGCCGGCGGCGAGAACACCGCGGCCGCCGTCATCGGAGCGGCCTACCCGGTCGGCGACGTCGTCATGGTCGCGCTGGTCGTCGTCCTCCTCACCCGCGCGGCCCCGACCAACCGGGCGTCGCTGCTCATCCTCTCGGCCGGCCTGGTCTCGCTGGCGATCGCGGACAGCGCCTTCATGTACGGGACGTCGACGGGCTCCTACTCCTCCGGTGGGCTGATCGACGTCGGGTGGTTCGCCGGCTTCCTGGCGATCGGGGTGGCGGGCCTGGCCCTCGGGGCGTCGCCGCTCTCCCGGACGCGGCGCCCGGTCGCCAGCTGGCGACGCCTCGCGCTGCCCTACGTGCCCGCCGGGATCGGCCTGCTCTTCGTCTTCGGCACGCTGCTCCAGGGGAACAGCCTGAACCTCGTCGAGGTGCTCTCGACGATGGTCATCGTCGTGGCCGTCACGATCCGCCAGTTCCTCCTCCTCAGCGAGAACCGGGAGCTGCTCACCGCGGTCGAGGCGGGCGAGGCGGAGCTCAGCCGCCGCGGCTACAACGATCCGCTGACCGGGCTGGCCACCGCGCCGCTCTTCGAGGACCGGCTGCGTCAGGCCCTGCGCCGGGCCGGCCGCGACGGCCAGCCCCGGGCCGTGCTCGTCGTCGACATCGACGACTTCGACTCGCTCAACCGGGGCCTGGGCGACGCCGCCGCCGACGACGTCCTCGTCGAGGTGGCGGACCGGTTGCGCAGGTCCGTCCGCGCCGCCGACAGCGTCGCCCGGCTGCGCGACGACGAGTTCGCGGTGTTGCTCGAGGCCGGTCACCAGGCGCCCGAGCGGGTGGCGCAGCGCATCGTCGAGAGCTTGCGCACGGTCGTCAACGTGGGCGGCCAGCCATTGCCCATCACGGCGAGCGTCGGCCTGGCCGTTGACCGGACGCGGCGCCCCGAGCCCGTGCCCGGCGAGGTCATCCTGCTGGCAGAGCAGGCGCTGATGGAGGCGAAGGCCTCCGGCAAGGACCGGTTCGCGGCCGTCTCCGCAGTCCCCCGCCAGCTGCACTGACGGCCCCGCCCCGCCGGCGAGCCGAACCAGGATCACGAGCCCGCTCGCGGTCGGGCAAGCTGGGGTCATGTCCACCACCCCGACGCGGACCGAGCCTTCGGGTCGCGTCGGCGCGCGCCCGGGCGGCCGCGGGTGGCGGGCCTACTGGCCCCGGCCTCGCATCCGCCGGGCGCTCGACGTGGTGTGGCTGCTGCTCTCGGGGGCGGGTCTCGCAGGCATCGTCCTGCTGGCCGCGGTCGCGCCGCAGGCGCTCACGGACGTCGCCGAGCTCGTGCCCGGCTCGGGGCCGGGCCTGCCCCGGACGCTGCTGTCGATCGCGGACGTCCTCGCCTCGCTGGGCGTCCTCACCGTGCTGGCGGCCGTCGTCGTGGACGCCGTGCGCTGGCGGCGGTTCGCGCTGACCTCCGCGGTGCTCGCCTGCGCGGGCGCCGTCGTCGCCGGTCTCCTGGTGACACTGCTCGTGCGCGTGGTGGCCGGCGGACAGGCCGGGGCGGTGCTCGTCGGCCCGCGGGACCAGGCGGCGGGCCTGCCCATCACCGCGGCGGTGGCGTTCGTCGTCGGCGCGGATCTGCAGCGCCGGCGGTGGCTGCTTCCGGCGCGGCTGGTGCTCCTCGCGGCGCTGCTGTGCGCGGTCGGGCTCGGATCGCTGACGCTGCCCAGCGCCGTGTACGCCGTGCTGCTGGGATCGACGGCCGGGCTGGTCATGCGCGTCGCCGGCGGCGTGGTCCCGGCGCACCCGCCGACGGACCTGGTCCGGTCGGTCCTCGAGCGTGCCGGCTGGCGGCTGGCGGCGCTGCGCGAGGAGGAGGCGGAGCGGACGGCGGGCTTCGCCCGGTACACCGCCGAGCGCCTCGACGGGGAGGACCTCGTGGTCGGCGTCATCGACCCCGACCTGCGCGGCGTGCCCTTCGCGCGGCGCGCCTGGCGGGTGGTCCTGCTCCGGCCGGCCGCGGTCGGCCGTCCGGCGCTCTCGGTGCGGGGACAGCTGGAGCGGCAGGCACTCAGCGGCGCGCTCGCCGGCTCCGCCGGCGTCCCCACCTCGCGCGTGCTCGCCCTGCTGGCCGCCGGACCCGCGCTCGTGCAGGTCGAGCGGCCACTCGTCGGGACGCCGCTCCCCGCCGCGGCCCTGCCGGAGCAGGCGGCCGAGAACGCGTGGCGGGCGTTGCGCGCCCTGCACGACGCCGGGCTCGCGCACGGAGCGCTCACCGCCGACGTCGTCGTCGTGCTCCCCGACGGCCGGGCGGGCTTCGCCGATCTCACGGCGGCGCAGCCCGCGGCGACGGAGCTGCAGCGCGAGCTCGACGTCGTCGCCCTGCTCGTCGCCGTGGCCCGGCAGCTCGGCCCGGACGTGGCCGTCCGGACGCTGCGTGCCGGCTACGGCGGCACGCCAGGCTCCGAGGCGCGACTCGCCGCTCTGCTGCAGCCGCTGGCGCTGCCGCGTCCGGTCCGCCGGGCCATCCGCGGCACGTCCCTGACGGAGCGCCTGCGGGCGGCCCTGCGGGGCTCGCAGTCGCCGGCCGTCCACGTCGAGTCGCCGCGGCTCGAACGCCTGCGGGCCCGCACCGTCATCAGCATCGTCGGGGGTGCCGCCGCCGCGTACGTGCTCGCCGGCCAGCTGTCGACGGTGGACGTGGCCGGGACCCTGCGCAGCGCGAGGCTGCCATGGCTCGGCATCGCGCTCATCGGGGTGACGCTCACCTACCTCGGGTCCGCCCTCACCCGCATCGCGTTCTCACCCGTTCGGCTGCCCCTGCTCCGGACGGCGCAGGTGCAGCTCGCGTCGTCGTTCCTCACGCTGGTCACCCCGCCTGCCGTGGGCCACGTCGGGCTCAACATCCGCTACCTGCAGCAGGCCGGCGTGGCCACCGCCACGGCGGCCGGTGCGATCGCGGTCAGCGAGGCGGTCACCATCGCGGTCACGATCGTCATCGTTCTCGTCTGCGGTTGGTTGAGCGGGGTCTCCGGCTCGCGCCTGACGCTGCTGCCGAGCGGCAACGTCCTGGCCATCGGTGTCGTCGCCCTCGTCGTCCTCGGCCTCGCGGTGGCGATCGGGCCGACCCGCCGGCTCATCCGCAGCCGGCTCGAGCCGGTGGTCCGCAGCACCGTCCCGCAACTGGTCAACGCCGCCAGCGACCCCCGGCGGCTCGGCATCGCGCTGGTCGGCGTCCTGGTGCTGAACACCGGGTACCTGCTCGCGATGGACGCCTCGCTGCGCGCCTTCGGGGCCTCGCTGCCGATCCCCACTCTCGTCGTGGTGTACCTCGCCGCGTCGACCCTCGGCAACGCGGCACCGACACCGGGCGGGCTCGGTGCCGTGGAGGCGGCACTCGTCGGAGGCCTGACCGCGACCGGCGTCCCGCTCTCGGCCGCGCTGCCGGCGGTGCTGGCGTTCCGGGCGGTGACGTTCTGGCTGCCCGCGCCGATCGGCTGGGGGGCGTTCGTGCTACTGCAACGCCGGGGCGCTGTGTGACCGGCTACCGCTCGAGCACCTCGTAGGTCCCGTCCGAGGCCCCTACCAGCTCGACCTCGACGACCTCCCCGACTCGGTGGTGCGGCCGCACGGTGACCTTGGTCGCGTCCGCCACGAGCGCGTCGTACGCCGAGCGTGCCGCGATGGTGTGGAACGCCTTCGCGAAGACGACCGGGTCACGGTCGAGCTGCTGGAGCTCGTGGTGCAGGGCGTCCAGCCGCTCCCGGATGAAGGGACCCGAGAACAGGCTGGACTGCAGGGTCAGGTCCAGCGGTTCGCTCCCGGGCGCCGGCGGGGTCACCTCGGTGAGCTTGGCCCACAGCCGGGCCACCCAGACGGGTGTCGACTGCAGCACCCAGCCGAGCAGGACGAGCGCCGCGAACCAGGTCAGCGCGATGAAGAGGTCCATGTCCGGACTCCCGACGACGAGCGGTCCCTCCCAGGATAAGTCACGTGCCGCGAGCACGGAGCACCCTGCGGCACCCGATCCAGCACGGCAGCGACGAGCACCGCTATCATCGGTCCATGACGATGGCACAGCGCGACCAGGGCTACCGCGTGGACCTCTCGCCGGCGGTGATGCTGTTCCGCAGCCTCGGCGACGGGACCCGGTTGGCCATCGTGCACGAGCTGGCGCGCGGGGAGCGTCGCGTCGTCGACCTGACCCGGGCGCTGGGTCTGGCGCAGTCGACCGTCTCCGCGCACCTGGCCTGCCTGCGCGACTGCGGTCTGGTGGACGGGCGCCCGCTGGGCCGGCAGATGCTGTACCGGCTGACGCGGCCGGAGCTGCTGGCCGTCCTGGCTGCGGCGGAGGAGCTGCTGGCCGCGACCGGCAACGCCGTCGCGCTGTGCCCGGCGCAGGCGGACGGTACGGCCGGCGAGGCGGTGCCCTCTTGAGCGGCCACGCACACGACCACGGCGGTGCCGCCGCGCAGGAACACCGCAGACCGCTCGCGATCGTGTTGGGGATCACCGCGACGATCCTGGTCGTGGAGGTCGTCGGCGCTCTCGTGTCGGGCTCCCTGGCACTGCTCGCGGACGCCGGTCACATGCTCACCGACGTCGCGGGTCTGACCCTGGCGCTGATCGCGGCCGTGCTGGTCGGTCGCCCGGCCACGGCCCGGCGCACCTGGGGCTACCGGCGGGCCGAGGTGCTCGCCGCGGCGGCCCAGGCCGCGGTGCTCCTGGCCGTGGGTGCGTTCGTGCTCGTGGAGGGCGTCCGCCGGCTGATCGAGCCTCCCGACGTCGCGTCGGGCCTGATGCTGGTCTTCGGCCTCGTCGGCCTGCTCGGGAACGTGGTGTCGGTCGTGCTGCTGTCCCGCATCCGGCGCGGCAACCTGAACACCCGGGCGGCACGGCTCGAGGTGATCAACGACGCGCTGGGGTCCATCGCCGTCCTGGTCGCGGCCGTCACGATCTGGCTCACCGGGTGGACCCGGGCGGACGCGGTGGCGTCCCTGGTGATCGGGGCGCTGATCCTCCCGCGGACGTGGAAGCTGCTGCGGGAGACGGTCGACGTACTGATGGAGTCGACCCCCCGCGGTGTGGATCTGGCCGCCGTGCGCGCCCACATCCTCGACGTGCCCCACGTGCGCGACGTCCACGACCTGCATGCCAGCTCCGTCGCCAGCGATCTGCCGGTGCTCACCGCGCACGTGGTCGTCGACGACTCCTGCTTCCGTGACGAGCACCTGCCTCGGCTGCTCGACGAGTTGCAGAGCTGCCTGGCCGGTCACTTCGACCTGGAGCACTCCACCTTCCAGTTCGAGCCCGCCGGTCACGCCGCGCACGAGCACCCCACGCACACCTGACGCCGCGCGGAGCAGGTGCACGGGAACCCTCGGGATCAGACCCAGAAGGTGTCGTGCCGGAGCAGAAAAGTCTCCCGCTCCTGTTCCGTCAACGTGCGCAGGCCCCGGCCCATCTGGTCGAGCCACTCGAAGTACTCCTCGCGAGGGGCTCCGGGAGTGAACAGCAGCAGCATGGAGGCCGGCCGCCCGGACTCGTTCCGGAACGCGTGCACGCCGCCCGGCGGAACGCGCAGGAAGTCCCCGGGCTCGGCGTCGGTCCACCCTTCGCCGTCGTACAGCCGGACGGTCCCGTCGAGGATGAAGAACGACTCGGTGATCGTCCGGTGGAAGTGGGGCGGCCGTGGTACTTCGCTTCCGGGTAGGTCATCCCGAGTCGACCTCCTCCGTGTCTCAGCCCTCCGAGGGCCGTGCGAACGGCGGCGGACCGCCGATGGGGCTCAGGTGCATGCCGGCCAGCAGCCACTGGCCGTCGCGTCGCACCGCGATGTGGGTGGCGCGGAAACTCCCGTCGGCGGGGGTCCCGCGGTAGCTCGCCTCCTGGGTGTGGCGACCGACGGCCACCGCGACGCCGTCGTACTCGCGCACCTCGACGTCGTCCCAGCGCAGCGAGCGGGTGACCAGGTCGCCGTTCCGGTAGCGCTGCAGCCACTGCTGCCGATCGAGGACGAAACCGAGGGGGCCGACGAGCGTGAAGTCGTCCGTGGTGAGGGCTTCGAGGGCCGCGACGTCGCTGCGCCGTTCCGCGTCGGCCCAGCGCCGGTCGAGGTCGTGGATCTGTTCGGTGCTGCTCATCATCTTCTCCTTGGGGGCGTCGCGAGGCCTCAGTGCGCCGGGCTGCTGGATGCGGGGGCGGTCAGGTGCCACCGGACGATGCAGAAGCCGTAGCTCAGGGCGGTGTCCAAGGCTTCGCGGTCGAGCTCGCCGTTCCGGAGGAACGGGAGGAAGGTCGTGATCCGAGGGTTCCTGGCGAGCATGAGACGCAGCAGCCGCTCGACCTCGCCGGCGTCCCGCACCAGCTCGGGCAGAGCCGGCTCGGCGTGGCCGTCGCGCCGGATGCTGACGGGCCGCTCCGGGTCCAGGTTCCGCGTCCACCGTCCGCCGCCGGGTGTGAGCAGGACGTCTGCGTCGCGCACGTAGCTGACCGGCTGCCGGTAGACGCGGCCGGTGGTGCGACCGGTGATCGTGACCAGCATCAGGTTCCGGCTCAGGGGCGTGCGGAACGGGAGCGCCAGCAGCCGCCGCATCGGGACGTTCAGGATCTTCATCAGGCGCGCCTGACGACGCAGCCGTGCCGGTCGTGCCTCGTTGCTCATGACGCGTCATCACCGGGTTCCGATAAACGTAGGCTCTATCTCCACTTCTGACCCTAAACGAAGTGTACGCCCTCCGTCTACTGCTAGCCTTCCCGCATGCGCGCCGACGCCCGCCGCAACCGGGAACGTCTCCTCGACGTGGCCCGCGACGTCTTCGTCGCGCGCGGCTCCGACGCCTCGTTGGAGGAGATCGCGCGTCGCTCGGGACTGGGTATCGCCACCCTCTACCGCCGGTTCGGCGACCGGGACGCCCTGATGCGCGCCGTCGTCCAGACTGCGCTCGAGGCCACCGCCGAGGCGGCCGAGCGCGCCCGCGCGGAGCACGCCGATCCGTTCGACGCCCTGGCCGAGTACGTGCACGCCGTCCTCGACCTGCGGACAGCCGCCGTGATCCCGGCCCTGCTCGAGCGGCTCGACCTGGACGAACCCGCCCTCGGCGCCGCACGCGCCCGGTCGGCGCGCCTCGCCGACGAACTCTTCGCCGCCGCTCAGCGTGCCGGCGCGCTTCGCCCCGACGCGACGTTCGCCGACATCGGCCTGATGATCGTCCGCCTGTCCCAGCCGCTGCCCGGCGCCTTCACCCCGGACGCGCAGCGCGCGCTCGCCCACCGTCACGCCGACCTGGTCCTCGCCGGGGTGCGCGCGGCGCCGCTCGCGCAGCCACTCCACGGCCCCGCGCTCCACCTCGGTGACCTGCAGGAGTTGCCCCGGCCGGTAAGCGACTCAGGGCGTTCTTGACGGCTGCTTCCGGCGCGCCGGTCTCCGCTCGCCGGCCCCCGTGGGCTCGAGTGCAGCCAGGACGTTCCCCTTGAGCCGGCCCAGGACCATCCCCCAGGCGGCCTCCATGAACGTCGCCTGCTCCGGACTCTCGGTCAGCTGGTGGACCTCCACCCGACTACCAGCTCCCTCCGCGTCGATCCGCAGATAGCCGATGAGCGGACGACCGGGAACGGGCACGTTGTCGTCCTCGAAGTCCCAGCGCATCACGATGAGGTGGGGCGGAACGATGATCTCGTAACGGCCACGGACCTCGGTGCCCCACTCGAGCGTGGCCGCGAAGGCTCCGTCGGACAGGGTGACCGGCACCTGGAGCCAGCGGCTGTACACGTCCGGGTCCGTGAAGGCCCTGAAGGCGAGCTCGGGCGGCACCGGGATGTCCACGGTGGCGACGACGACCGGCCGGGTCGCGGTCCGCGCGAGGGCTCGTTCCGGGATGTCGCCGGCGGGCTGCCACTTCGTGGTGCCTTCGAGCGCGCCGTGGAGTCCGGTGAGCGCCTCGGGAAGTGCGCGATACCGACGGGACGTGCCCACGCGGGTCATCCGGACCAGGCCGGCGGAGCGCAGGACGCCGAGGTGCTCGGAGATGGTGGCCGCCGTGAGCGAGAAGGCCGCCGCGACGTCGCCCGCCGCCAGTTCGCGGTCCCAGATCAGCGCGAGGATCTCCCGCCGCGTCCGAGAGCGGAGGGCGCGGAGCCGGACGTCGAGGTCCGGAGCGGAATCCGCGTCGGCCTTGTGGACGCTCACCTCACCACCCTAATGTTACGGCGTTCACCTAATTAGGCAGCCACCGAAGAAACATCGGAGGACGGACGGCCATGACGAAGTTCCTCGTGCTCTATCGCGCGACCACGACGGCCGCGGAGCAGATGGCCTCGGGCACGCCCGAGCAGGCCCAGGCGGGCATGGACGCGTGGATGGCGTGGGCGCAGCGGGCCGGCGACGCCGTGGTCGACCTCGGCGCCCCGCTCGCCGTCGTCGAGGCGGCCGGCGACACCGGAGACCCGGTCGGTGGGTTCTCGATCCTGCAGGCCGACGACGCCGATGCCCTCGTGAAGGTGCTCGACGGACATCCCCACGCAGCCATGGGCGGGACCATCGAGGTCCTCGAGTTCCTGCAGATGCCCGGCGCCTGAGCGGCGCGGGCCTCGACGACCGCGGGCGATGGCGACCCCAGCCCCGGTACCGTCCCGTAGGGAGGTCAGGGCACCGGCAAAGGGTCGAGCCGGCCGGGCAGCGCCGCGCGCAGGGCCTCGGCCGCCGACGGGGGAGCCCCCGCCTCGGCCAGCGCGAGCAGACCGGCGCCGACGATCGGCTCGCGGTCGACGAGCAGGATCCTCGCCGCCGGCGCCGACCGCACGATGCCGGCCCGGACCGCGTCGTCGAGCATCGGGAGCCCCGCGCGCAGCAGGCCGCCGCCGAGCACGACGTCCGGGTCGGCCTCGGTCAGCCCCAACCGGCGGATCGCGGCGGTCGCCACGGCGACGACCTCGTCGGCGAGCCGCAGGACGATCCCGGTGGCGATCCGGTCACCCTGGCGGGCGGCGTCGAAGAGGACCGGCGGCAGCTCGACCACCCGGCCCGCCGGCAGCTCGCCCACGTGCAGGGCGACCGTCACCGCGAGCGGGTCGGGCAGCCCGAAGTAGGCCGGCACCGATGCCTCGAGCATGGTCGGGTCGCCCCGCCCGTCCTGGGCGCGCAGGGCGGCGCCCACCGCCGCGAGCCCGACGTCGTAGCCTCCGCCCCAGTCGCCGGAGATCGTGCCGAGCGCCGGGAAACGGACGACGCCGCCGTCCGGACCCACCCCGACCCCGTTGATCCCGGCCCCGCAGACCACGGCCACCCCCCAGCCGCGATCGGTACCGGCGCGTAGCAGGGCGAACGCGTCGTTCCGCACCACGGCCCGCTCCACCCAGCCGCGCCGGTGGCAGGCCTCGAGCAGCTGCTCCTCCTCGAACGGCAGGTCGGCGCCGGCGAGCGCGAAGACGCCGACGGCGGGCCGCGCCGGCTCCGCGCTGCCGGCCGCGGCGTCCGCCAGGGCCCGGCGGATGAGGACGTCGAGCGCGTCCATCGCGCCCTCCAGCCCGTGGTGGATGGGCGCGGAGCTGGGCCCGCGGACGTGTGCGAGCACCTGCCCCTCGACGTCGGTCAGCAGCACGTCGGTCTTGGAGTTGCCGCCGTCGACGGCGAGCAGCAGCCGGCCGTCCCCCGACCCCCGGCCGGTCACCGGGGGACCAGGGCGTGCGGCAGGACGCGGGCGAGTTCGACCGCGAGGTCCCACTGGCCGACGAGCGGGTGCGCGAGCAGCGCCGCGCCGGACGTCGGCGGGATCGCCGGAGATCGCGGCGCGGACAGCGAGCCGCTCGTAGGCGGCGACGTGCTGGACGAGTCCGAGCAGCTGGGGGGCCAGCGGCGGCTGCGGCAACGGGTGCGGACCGGCGCGGTCCACCCGGGCGGGCAGCTCCACGAGGTCGTCGTCGGCGAGCCCCGCCAGCACTCCGGCGTTCGGGACGTCGACCTCGTGCACCGCGCCGTCGCCGGTCACGAGCGAGGTGAGCAGCGCGGCGGCCGCCTCGCTGTAGTACGCGCCGCCGCGCTGCTCGAGCAGGGCGGGCTTCGTCATCAAGGCGGGGTCCCGGTACAGCTGCAGGAGCTCGTCCTCGATCGCCTGCACCTGCGCCGCCCGGGGCGTGCCGCCGCGCTGCTCAGCCACCACCCGGTCGTGCGCGTAGAAGTAACGCAGGTAGTAGGAGGGGAGGGCGCCCAGCTCGCGCAGCAGCTCGGCCGGCAGCTCGAGGTGCGCGGCGAGCTCGTCCCCGTGCCGGTCGAGCAGGTCGGGCAGGACGTCGACGTCGTCGAGCAGCACCCGGCGGATCCAGGTGAGGTGGTTCAGGCCGACCTGGTCGACCAGGACGCGCCGGGGCTCGACGCCGAGCATCGCGGCGATCGTCCGCTGCAGCCCGATCGCGACGTTGCACAGCCCGACGGCTCGGTGACCGGCATCCCACAGGGCGCGGGTGACGATGCCGACCGGGTTCGTGAAGTCGATGATCCAGGCGTCGGGGGCGGCGCGACGCCGGACCTCCGCCGCCAGGTCGAGCACCACCGGCACGGTGCGCAGCGCCTTCCCGAGCCCGCCGGCACCGGTCGTCTCCTGCCCCAGGCAGCCGAAGGCCATCGGCACGGTCTCGTCGTGCAGCCGGGCCTGCTGGCCGCCCACCCGGAGCTGGACGAGGACGGCGTCCGCCCCGTCGAGCGCGCCGGCCTGGTCGCCGGTGACGGTGAGCCGGCCCGGCCAGCCCGCGGCGTCCAGGATCCGGGCGGCGAACGCCCCGACCACGTCCAGCCGCTCCCGGTCGGGATCGAGCAGCACGAGCTCGCCGACGTCGAGCACGCCCTGCCGGTCGGCCAGCCCGGTCACGAGCTCCGGCGTGTATGTCGATCCGCCGCCGACCACCACGACCTTCAGCGCGCTCACCCCTTCACCCCGGTCAGCGTGACCCCCTGGACGAACGCCTTCTGTGCCAGGAAGAACAGCAGGATGACCGGCAGCATGAACAGCACGGTCGCCGCCATCGTGAGGTTCCACTGCACGTGGTGCTGGCTGCGGATGTTCGCCAGTGCCACGGACGCCGTCCACGCCGCGGGGTTCTCACCGGTGTAGAGCAGCGGCCCGAAGAAGTCGTTCCACGCGAAGAGGAAGCTGAAGAGCGCGACGGCGGCGATCGCCGGCTTCGCCAACGGCACGACCACCTGCCGCAGGATCCGCCACTCGCCCGCCCCGTCGACCCGGGCCGCGTCGACGTACTCCTGCGGGATGGTGAGGAAGAACTGGCGCAGCAGGAAGATGGAGAACGCGTCGCCGAAGAAGTTCGGCAGGATCAGCGGGACCAGCGAACCGACCAGGTGCAGCTTGGCGAACAGCACGTACAGCGGCACGGCCGTCACCTGCTGGGGCAGCATCATCGTCGCCAGCACGACCACGAACGTGACCCCCCGCAACCGCCACTGCAGGCGGGACAGGGCGTAGGCCACGGGAACGCTCGACACCACGACACCGATCGTCGAGAGGCCCGCGTAGAGCAGCGTGTTGCCGGTCGCCCGCAGCAGGCCCGCCCGGGAGAACACGTCCGCGAAGTTCGCCGGGTGGAACGGCTGCGGCCAGATGCTCGGCCCCGCCGCCTGCGACGTGGTCATGAAGGACGTGAGCACCACGAACACCAGCGGCGCCAGGAACATCAGCGCGAGCGCGATGAGCAGGCTGCGCTCGGCCACCACGGTGAGCAGCGCGTCACGGCGGGCGGAGCGAGGCCGGAGCCCTCGGCCGCGTGCCCGCGTCTCCACCGGCCCGCTCAGCGCCGTGGACCCGCTGCCCGCCAGTGACGCCATCAGCTCACCCCCGGGATGTGCACGAAGCGCCGGGAGATCAGCAGCAGGACGCCCGTCACCGCGAGAGCCGCGACGAAGAGCACCACCGCCATCGCCGACGCGTAGCCCATGGCGAAGTACTGGAACCCCTGCTGGTAGAGCCAGACGGGGTAGAACAAGGTCGATCCCTGCGGGTAGCCCAGGCTGCTGCCGGTGCCGGCGCCCGCGTCACCCCCGCCCGCCGCGGTCGCCGCGACGTAGCCCTGGGTGAAGTACTGCAGGCCGTCGATCACCCCGGTGACGACGGCGAAGAGGACCACCGGGCTCACCGTCGGGAGCGTGACGTAGAACATCCGCTGCAAGCCGTTGACGCCGTCGAGGTCCGCCGCCTCGTGCAGCTCCATGGGGACGTCGAGCAGCCCCGCCAGGAAGATGACGATGACGGAGCCGGCGCCCCACATCGCGAGCAGCGTCAGGCTCGGTTTGGCCCACGAGGGGTCGTCGAACCACAGCGGCTGCGGCAGGCCGAGCGCCCCGAGGATCCGGTCGACCGGGCCCGTGCTCGCGTTGAACACGTAGACGAAGCCGAGCGTCGCCGCGACCGGCGGTGCCAGCGTCGGCAGGTAGAAGACGGTGCGCAGCACGCCGGCTCCGCGCCGCACCTTGGAGAGCAGGTGCGCGACCCAGAACGCGAAGATCACGGTGACCGGCACGGTGATCAGGATGATCCAGATCGTGTTGCGCACGGCGGGCCAGAAGTTGGCGTCCACATTCATGTAGCGGTAGTTCGCCAGGCCCACCCAGCGCGGCGGCGAGAGCAGGTCGTAGTGCTGGAACGACAGGTAGACCGTGGTGACGAGGGGGTAGACGAAGAACACCAGCATCCCGACCAGCCACGGGCTGAGGAACGCGAGCACGGTGAGGCGGCGGCGGCTCGCCGCCGTGAGCCACGGCCGCCGCACCTCACCCGCCGCGGCCGTCACGGGGCGCCCCCGCCGCCCGCCTGCGCGACCTGGGCGTCCACCTGCTGGTTCGCCGCCGCGAGGGCCGCGTTCAGGTCACCCACCGAGCCGGCCTGGTACTTCTCGGCCAGCGCCGACAGGGTGTCCTGGTCCGCGCTGCCCGCCGCGCTGGGCGGTGTGGTCGCCGTCTGCGGGTTCGCGTAGATCCGCAGGAAGGTGGCGAACTGCGGGTCCTTGGTGAGGCTGGGGTCCGACAGCGACGCCGTCAGCGTCGGCACGTTCTTCAGCTTCTGGGCGAGCAGGGTCTGCGCGGCCGGGTCGGTGGAGAGGTACTTCACCAGCTGCCAGGCGGCTTCCCGGTTGTGTCCGGTGCTGGTGCGCGGGATGCCGAGGGAGTTCCCGGTCACGTAACCGGCGCCGAATCGGTTCGCCTGGTCGTCGGCGGTGGGGAAGGGTGCGGTGTTGAACTGCAGCTCCGGGTGCTCGCTGTGGATGAACGCGGTGCGGTACTCCCCGTCGAGGTTCATCGCGAGCTTGCCCGTCTCGAAGAGGTTGGTGGCGGCGAACTCGCTGTCACCCGCGCCCGAGGTGAAGCGCCGCAGCTTGTCGTACCCGATCGCGTCGACGAACTTCTTCTGCCACTGCAGCAGCGACGACCATGCGGGGTCGGTGAAGGCGCTCTTGCCGGCCGAGTCGGTCCAGGGCGCGCCCCACAGCGGCGCCACGTGGGCGGGCGCCATCTCGTAGAAGCCCCACAGCGGCACGAACCCCGCCACCTTGATGCTGCCGTCCGGGTTGTACGTGGTCAGCTTCACCGCCATGTCGAGCAGCTCGGAGGCTGTCTTCGGCGGGTTGGAGTAGCCGGCGGCCTTGAGCATGGCGGTGTTGTAGTAGAGCCCGTAGGTGTCGGCGAGCGCCGGCATGGCGCAGCGGACGCCGTTGAACTGGGTGTAGTCGAGCGAGACCTTGGGGATGGCCGAGAGGTCGACCTTGTCGCGGGCGATGTAGGGGGCCAGGTCGATCCAGGCCTTGCTCCCGCAGTACGACCCGATCCGGTCCGCGGTGAACGAGAGCGCGACGTCCGGGGCGTTCCCGGCGCGGATCGCCTTGACGATCTTGTCGTCGTCCTGCGCACCGACGTTCTTCACCCTGATCCAGGGGTGGCCCTTCTCGAACTGGGCGACGGCCTGGCCCAGCACCCCGAGCTCCCGGTCGGTGAACCCGCTCCACAGCGTGATCGTCACGGGCGTCTTGTCGGTCGCGGCGCTCGCGGGGGGCGTGCTGGCCGTCGCATCCCCGGCGCTGGTGCTGGAGCAGGCCGCCAGCGCGGCCGCCAGCGACAGCGTCAGGGCGGCGGCGCCGGTGCGGCGATGCCGGAGGAACCCGCCACGGCGGGTGCCGCGCCCGGTGCCCGCCCACCTCGACGTCGTGCCTCTCCCGGGGAACCTGGTCATAACGCCTCCATGCGACTCGCGGCGGGGAAAGGAAGGGAAGGGACGAGCTGCTGCCGGCCCGTGAAGGGGCCGGGGGAACCGCTGGTGTGGTGTCCGGTGGCCCGGCCGAGCACCTGCTCGCGAGCCGATTCGAGGGCGGCCACGACCGCGCCGTCCAGCACCGCGTGGTCGCCGAGCTCGCTCACGACCAGGGTGGGGCGCAGTGGGCCGAGCCGGCGCACGGCGTCGTCGAGCAACGGCAGCAGGACGTCGGCGGCGCCGATGCCGAGACCGCCGCTGACGACGACCAGCCCGGGGTCCACCACCGCGCTGACCGCGACCACTCCGAGGGCCAGGTGCGCGGCCTGCTCGCGCGCGACCTGCAGGGCGCGGGCGTCGCCGGCGCGGGCCAGCTCGAACACGGCCTGTGCGGTCGACGCGCGGAGGCCGAGCCGCCGGGCGGCCGAGACCACCCCGGCCGCGGCTGCCACCTCCTCGAGCACGGGGGGCGCAGGACGCCGGCTTCGCGCGGGCGCGGGATCCGGGGGAGCCGGAGACGGCTGCAGGGGCAGGTAGCCGATCTCGCCGGCGGACCGGGTGGCACCGGAACGGAGCCGGCCGTCGAGCACCAGCGCCAGCCCGACGCCGGTGCCGACGGACATGAACGCGAAATCGGGTGCCCGGCGGCCGTGGCCGAAGGCGAGCTCCGCGGTGGCGGCGAGGTTCACGTCGTTGGCCAGCTGCACCTGCACCCCGAGCGCGTCGCGCAGCGCCGCAACCGGCTCACCGCGCTGGAGGCCCGGCAGGCTGCGGGCCAGGCGCACGCGGTCGCCGTCCGGAGCCACCACGCCCGGGACGCCGAGGGTCGCGGCCGTCAGGCTGCCGGCCGGCACACCCGAGGCGGCGACCAGATCGCCGGCGAGGGTGAACGAGCTGGCGGGCGAGCACTGCGGCGCCGGTCCCGCGGGTCGGCTCGGTCCGCTCCGCGAGCCGTCGCCCGGCGAGGTCCGTGACGCAGGCCCGCACCAGGCGCCGCCCCACGTCGATCGCGAGCACCGTGCCGGCCTCCGGCGCGACGTCGTACAGCACGGCGCTCGCCCCGGGGTGGCCACTCGTCCGGCCGACCTCGCGCACCAGGCCGCTGCTCTCCAGGGCGGCGATCGCGAGCGAGACGGTCGGCTTGGAGAGCCCGGTTCTCCGCGCGAGCTGGGCGCGCGAGACCGCGCCGCCGTCGAGGATCGCCTCGGCGATCCGGCGGGCGTTCCTGGCGCCCAGGTCGGTGGTGCTGACGAGGTCCACGGCACCTCCTCACCGACGCGCCACTGGTAGTTCGTAAGGGTTACGAACGATCGCTTCCGGACAGTAGAGGCGCGCGGATCGGGCCGTCAATAGCCCGCGCCCGGCTCCTCCTGGCTGAGTCCGAACTGTGATGGACGACGCCGGGCCCGCCCGGACCCGAGCTACCCTGCGGGGATGCCGGAACGCCCGCACCGGGACCTCGTCGCGCGGCGCCGGTTCGCGGCATGATCGACGCCCCCGAGGTGCTCGCCGTCGGGGAGGCGTGCGCGCTGCTGCTCGC
This sequence comes from uncultured Actinomycetota bacterium, assembly GCA_963755755.1. Classification (GTDB taxonomy): domain Bacteria; phylum Actinomycetota; class Actinomycetes; order Actinomycetales; family Kineosporiaceae; genus DATKNA01. The sequence continues at coordinate 36,801 of CAVWLJ010000021.1, read as the reverse complement.
CGCCGACGACGTGCCGCTGGCCGCGGCCGACCGGTTCGTCCGCAGCGTGGCGGGAGCGGAGAGCAACGTGGCCATCGCTCTGGCCCGGCTCGGGCACGCGACGGCGTTCTGCGGCCGGGTCGGTGCGGACGCGGCCGGTCGCTGGGTGGTCGAGACGCTGCGTGCCGAGGGCGTCGACGTCGGCGCGGTCCGGGTCGACCCGGACCGGCCCACGGGACTGATCCTGCGCGACACTCCGCCCGGCCGGCCGGTGACCGTGAACTACCACCGGCGCGAGAGCGCCGGGGCGGCGCTCGGCCCCGAGGACCTGGACCCGGCACTGGTCGCCGCGGCCCGGGTCGTCGTCGTCACCGGCATCACGTCGATGCTCTCGGCCCGGACCGCGGCGTGCGTCGAGAGGCTGCTCGAGCTCGCGGCCGATGCCGGTACCCACGTCGTGCTCGACCCCAACGTCCGGCTAAGGCTGGCGGCGGTGGAACGCTGGGCCCGTCTCGTGCGCGACCACCTGGACCGGATCGACACCCTGCTGCTGGGGGACGCCGAGGTCGAGCTGCTCGGTCTCGGCGACCCCGCGGCCCTGCTGCGCGGGCGGCTCCGGACCGTCGTCGTCAAGAACGGCGCCCGCGGCGCGGTGGCGTTCACCGCGGACGGGCCGGTCCGGATGCCCGCCCGCGCCGTGCCGGTCGTCGACCCGGTGGGCGCCGGTGACGCCTTCGACGCCGGGTGGATCTCCGCGATGCTGCGCGGCCTTCCGGTGGAGGCCGCGCTCCGGGAGGCGGTCACCGTGGCGTCGCTGGTGGTCGCCACCCGGGCCGATCTCCCCGGACTTCCCACGGCGAGGGAACGCGACCTGCTGAGCGGAGTGCACGGAGAGGACGGACCTGATGTGGACCGATGAGAACGACCCTGCCGCCGGACTGCGGCGCCGGCTGCACGAGCAGCGCTTCATCGGGATCGTCCGGGAGAGCGGTCCGGAGGAGGCGCGGCTCGTCGCCGAGCGGCTGCTCGCAGCCGGCGTCCGGCTCGTCGAGGTCTCCCTGACGACCCCCGGCGCGCTGGACGTCGTCGCCGACCTCGCCACCCTGACCCGTGACCGCGGCGAGGTCGCGATCGGCGCCGGCACCGTGCTCGACGTTGCGTCGGCGCGGGAGGCCGCCCGGCGCGGCGCGAGCTTCGTCCTCTCCCCGGTCTTCGACCCGGACGTCGTCGCCGCGGTGCGCGACGCGGGTCTCGCGGCCGTACCCGGCTGCGCGACGCCGAGCGAGATGCTGACGGCCGCACGCGCGGGGGCCGCCGCAGTGAAGATCTTCCCGGCGTCGCTGTGGACACCCGGATCCCTCAAGGACCTGCTGGCGGCGCTGCCGCACCTGGCCTGCGTGCCCACGGGGGGCATCTCGATGGCGCAGGCGCCGGCCTGGATCGGCGCCGGCGCGCTCGCCGTCGGCCTGGGGTCGACACTCGCTCGGGCCGACGACGCCGAGCTGGCACGGTTCAGCTCCGTGCTGGCTCAGGCCTGACCGCGCGACGTCCCCGGATCACGGGTGTCGTGATCCGGGGACGTCGCCGCCTTGGCGACGGCTGGGGTCAGGCGAGCGCCTTCGCCTTCAGCTGGTCGTACTCCGGCTGCGAGATGACGCCCTGGGTGAGCATCTTCTGCGCCTGCGCGATCTGGTCCGCCGGCGTCATCGAGGGTGCCTGCTGCGCGGCCACCTCGCGGATGTAGGTGTCGGTCTCCTGGCGCATCTGCGCGGCCTCGGCGGCTCGCCGCTCGGCCATGCCGCGACCGCGGGCGATGATGTAGATGAACGCGGTCAGGAACGGGAACACGATCAGGGCGATGACCCAGACCGCCTTCACCAAGCCGGACGTCCCGTGATCCCGGAAGAGGTCTCCCAGGATCGTGAACAACACCATCAGGTACGCCACGAAGGCGAAGCTGATGAAGATGAACCACACGATGTCACCGAACGACATGACTTGTCCCTCTCTCGTGCCGTCTGGCTGCGTGCCGTCTGGCTGATGTGGTCATCAGTGTCGTGAGCCGCAGGCCGAGAACCTCATTCCGCACGGATGAGGTTCCGCCTCAGCAGCTCGGGCCGACAGCTGCGGCCAGGGCCGTGACCGTGGACTGCAGAGCCTGCAGAGCCGTCCGTGCGGCCGCGAGGTTCGCGGCGCTCGCATCGTTCCGGACGGCCTCGAGCGCCGTCCGCAGCTGCTGGAGCTGGTTCTTCACGGCTGCGACCTGCGGCTGCACCTGGCTGTTCACCTCGTTCCCCAGCTGGTCGAGCTGGGCCTGCACCTGCTGCAACGAGTCCCGCAGAGCGGCCAGCCCGTTCCCGCTGATGGTCGTGTCGCCCAGGTTCCGTATCGACGAGGCCACGCCCTCCAGCTGCGCGCAGACGTCGCCCTGAGCCGAGCTCTGGGCGGACGAGGACGAGGCGGACGACGAGGCGGACGACGAGGACGAGGACGAGGCGGCGGACGAGGCCGCCGACGAGGAGGAGGACGTGGACGAGCAGCCGCCGAGTGCGATCACACCCAACGCGGCGAGCACGGTGACGGTGGTGCCGCGCCTCCTGCGCGCGGCCGGGCCTGTCGCGATCGTCATCCCACCATGGTTCGCGAGGGTGCCGGGAGGCTCCGTCCTCCCGCGCGGATGACGCCGACGTCTCGTATGCGGCGTCCCCAGCCGGCGACGCCACCTGGCCGACCGGCTCATCCCGGAGGGGTGACGCCGCGCACCGCCCGCGTCGGGGACGGTGACTCGAGACCGTTCAGGAGGAGCACATGGTAGTGAAGATGCAGGGTGAGAACTCGCGCACCGACGTTCAGTTCGGCCCGGTCGATTTCCTCGTCGTGGAGTTCCCCGGTGCCCACATGACGGGGGAGGGGCTGCCCCTGCTCGTCGACCTCGTCGACCGCGGCATCATCCGCGTCCTCGACCTGGTCTTCGTGAAGAAGCGGGACGACGGCAGCGTGCTCTCCATCGACCTGGGCGAGATCGACCGTGACGGGAGCCGCGGCCTGGCCGTCTTCGCGGGGGCGTCCGGTCGGGCCTGCTCGGGCAGGAGGACTTCGACCAGGTGGCGGAGGCGCTGGAGGCCGGGAGCGCCGCGGCGATCATCGTGTACGAGAACACCTGGGCGGCGCCACTGGCCACCGCACTCATGCGCGGCGGCGCGCGCGTCGTGGCCGGAGCACGCATCCCGGCGCCCGTGCTGCTGGAGGCGCTCGACGCGGTCGAAGCGCAGGCGTCGCTCCCGCCGGCCGACGCCACGACGGAGGGCTGAGGACATGCCGGGTCTGATCCGTGGCGTCGCGCGCACCGCAGTGATCGCGGGGACCGCGACCTCCGTCTCCAACCGGGTGTCGCGGCGTCAGGCGGGCCGTTGGGCCGCGAAGGACCAGAGCGCCTACGACGCCGAGGCGGCTCAGCAGCAGGAGGCGCCGCCGCCCCCGCCGCCGGCTGCCTACGCGCCGCCCCCGCCGCCGCCGCCCGCGCCCGACATGAACGACAAGTTCGCGCAGCTGCAGCAGCTCGGAGAGCTGCACACCCAGGGCATCCTCACCGACGAGGAGTTCGCCCAGCAGAAGACGAAGATCCTGGGCAGCTGAGCAAGCGGACGCCGAGCCTCCCGTGCTGGGGGGCTCGGCGTCCGTGCGTCACCACCCGCGGGAGGAGTGGCCGGGCCTCCGGCGAGCCGGCCTGCCGGGCTGTCGGCGCGACAGCATGACGCCCCAGTAGGCGACCACGATCGTGGTGACCAGCAGGCCCTGGTCGAGCAGGTCGCCCGAACCCGTGACCGCGCCGCAGATCGTGACCAGGACCCCGAAGGCGAGCAGCAGACGCAGCTGCCACCGGTGCCGCCACACGGGGCCGTCCACCGCGCGCCGGAAGCGCCGCCACCCCGACTCACCGAGGGACTCCTCGAGCAAGGCCAGCTCGTGCTCCTCGTCCCCGCTGAGCATGCCGGGGGCTCCTAGTCCGAGGTGGGCGGAGCGGCTGCTCCGGGCGTCGGGCTCGGTTCGCCCGTCCGCTGGTCGGGCACCGCCTTGAGCAGCTCCTCGCGGGCCTGCTCCCTCCGCGCTACCGCGTCCTCGACGATGCGCAGCTGCTCCTCGTCGGCGTCGAGGCCGTACACCTCGTTGACGAAGCGGACGAGGTCCGGCCGGTAGTCGTGCCGGCTGGCCAGGTAGGCGCCGGGCGTCTGCGCGTTCTTCATGTCGACCATCACCTGGAAGAACGTCGTCACCGGTCGCCAGCGCATCGAGGCCGGGACGCCGCGGGGGCTGTAGACCCCGGCCGCGTGGACGCCGCCGGGAGGTTCCCGCAGCCAGCGGGGTGCACGCAGGATCAGATCGGGGCCGAACTTCGTCACGCCGTCGTTGTCGTGGCTGAGCAGCACGTAGCGCACGTGCGCACGTCGCTCGGGGGGCAGCGCCTGGAACTGCTCGATGTCGTTGACGACGGCCACGCGGTCGGCGTCCGTGTCGTCACGGCCGGAGCGGGTGACCTCCTGCATCCAGCCGCTGGAGTACGGCGTCCCCACCCACAGGGCGCGGTCGATCCCCAGGGCCTCCAGCCCGGTGGTGCCCCAGTGCAGGAAGACGTCCTGGCTGGTGTGCGCTCCCAGGCTCTCCCCGAAGATCACAACCCGGGGGCGCCGGTCCGGCGGGAGTTCGCGGACGCGCGCCGCGATGCGGGACCACAGCAGCCGGTTCTGCTCGCGAGCGACGTCGATCTTGCCCAGGGAGAGCGGGGACGGCCGCTTGGAGTACTGCAGCGTGACGACGGCGACGTCCCCGCGCGTGAGGTACTCCGCAGCTGCCACACCGACGTAGTTCACGTACCCCGTCCCCGTGGGCGAGACGAGCATGAGCAGTCGCCTGTCCCACGCCCCCACACGGTCCATCTCGGCGAGGGCCAGGGCGACGCGCTCGGCGGCCGTGGGCGCCGCGTCCAGCCCGACGTAGACGTGCGCGGGCGACGCGAGAGCCGGCCGTCCGGTCACTGTCGGGATGGAGAGGTCCGGGAAACCGGGTGGCCGGTCGGCGAGCGGCTCGGGGTGGGCGGCACTGACGACGTGACGGCGACCCTCGCGGCCGAGGCTCTCCCACGACACGAGGCTGTTGCGGCTGCCGCTGGCGCTGTCCAACGTCCAGTGGTGGGTGGCCTCGTCGGCGAGCACGGCGTCCACCGCGAGCGCGGCCGACTCGACCCGCACCATTCCCCGGCCCCACAGCGTCCACCCGACGGCGCCCAGGCCCGAGAGCACGGCGGCGTGGCCGGCGAGGCGCCACGCGCCCTGCGGTCCCGCGCCGGAACGGGACATCACGTGGTCCACCGCGGAGGCCAGCCGCTCCTCGCCCAGGGCCAGACCGGCCAGTCCCGCGGCGACACCCAGCCCGAGGCCGAGGGACGCCGGCAACGGGGGATGGACCTCATCCGGATCCGTGGCCGCCTCCGGCGGCAGGTTGCGCCGGCGTTGCCACTCGATGCCTGCGGCGACCAGCAGCCCGGCGGGCAGCGCCAGCGGGAATCCGCCCAGCCGGCCGCCGGTGCCGAGCCGGGCGTTCAGGCGCCTCGCGACCGCGTCGACGCCCAGGAAGACTGCGCCCCCGAGCCCGGTGGCCCCGCTGCGCCAGGCTGCCTGGCGGAGCAGACTGCGTAGCGCTCGTTCGTCGTCGCGCACCGTCAGAGCCCGTCCGGCTGCCAGGCCGATGGGGATCGACGCCAGGTCGACGAGCAGCACGCGACGCCGGATCTGCTCCCGGTTCCCGTGCGCACCGACGGACGCGAGCGCGGTCAGCGCGTCCTGCGTGGCGACCGTCGTGGCATACGTGAGACCGGTCACCAGACCGGTGACGATGCCCTGGTCGACGGTGGAGCGCGGCCCGAGCGAGCGCGCGAACGTGGCCGGTGCGACCGCGGCCGCCACAACCAATGCGGTTTGTTCGGCATGCCGGCTCAGGGCCGAGGTCACCACGTCCGTCGCGGACAGGGGTGTCGACACGGGCCGACGCCCCGCGGCCCCTCCACGTGCGCGCGGTGGACGGGGCGAAGGAGTACGCGCAGCGAACGCAGGCATGTGGGCACCGCCCTCTCCGTCAGGTGCCCTCAGCGTCGTGGCAGCGGGCGGGACCTGCCTCATCCCGCGGGAGTGACGCTGCGCGACAGCTCTCATCCCGGTCGAGTGATGCCCGCCCTGGGCACGGGGACCACGCTGGCGCGATGACGCGCACCGTGGACGTGCTCGACGGCAACACCTTCGTCGTCAGTGACGAGCGGGGCGACATCGACGGGTCTCCGGTCGAGGTGCACGGCCTCTTCGACCGCGACACCCGCTATCTGTCGCGCTGGGTCCTGACCGTCGGCGGCCAGCGGCTCACCACGCTCTCGGTGGACCGGACGAGGTACTACGCCGCCCAGTTCTTCCTCGCTCCCGGCGTCGCCTCGACGTACGTCAACGCCACGCTGGCGGTGATCCGGCGCCGGACGGTGCTCGACGGGTTCCACGAGGTCGTCACGCTGGTCAACCACGACGCCGAGGCGGTCGAGCTCGAGGTGGTCCTGGAGGCGGCGGCCGACTTCGCCGACCTCTTCGAGGTCAAGGACGCGACGGTCGACGCCAAGCCCGGCCGGACCTACCGGCGCGTGGAGCCCGACCGGCTCGTGCTGGGCTACGAGCGCGAGACCTACCGCCGGGAGACGTGGATCCGCGCCGACGGGAACGTGGTCTACGACGAGCAGGGTCTGCGCTTCGCCGTCACGCTGGCGCCCCAGGAGTCCTGGACCTGCGAGGTCGACGTGGTGCCCGCACGGCATGGCGAGGCCGGTGTGTTCGCTCCGCGCTCCGCCTGGGAGGACCCCGACCAGCGGCTCGGGCTGCGGCTGCTGCGCGAGAGCTTCCCGGTGCTGCGATCCAGCTGGCGCCCCCTGGAACGGATCTACGAGCAGTCGCTGCAGGACCTCGCGGCACTGCGCTTCGACCTGCCGACCAGCCCGGGCCGCTACATGCCCGCGGCCGGCCTTCCGTGGTTCATGGCGGCGTTCGGCCGGGACAGCGTCATCACGAGCTTCCAGGCGCTGCCCTTCGTACCCGGCCTCGCCGAGACGGCCCTCGTCACCCTCGCGCAGATGCAGGCCACCGGCGTCGACGACTTCCGGGACGCCGAACCGGGCAAGATCCTGCACGAGCTGCGGTTCGGCGAGCTGACCGCGTTCGAGGAGCGCCCGCACTCCCCGTACTACGGGGCGGCGGACGCGACCCAGCTGTGGCTCGTGCTGCTCGACGAGTACGAGCGCTGGACCGGCCGCGACGACGTCGTGCACGCCCTGGAGGCCCCGGCCCGCGCCGCGCTGCGCTGGATCGACGAGTTCGGGGACCGCGACGGTGACGGCTATGTCGAGTACCAGACGCGCAACCCCACCTCGGGGCTGCCGAACCAGTGCTGGCGCGACTCCCCGGAGTCGATCCAGTCCTCCGACGGGACCATCGCCTCGCTGCCGCGCGCCACCTGCGAGCTGCAGGGCTACGTCTACGACGCCAAGCGCCGGGCAGCCCGTCTCGCCCGCCGTGATCTGGGACGACGCCGCCCTCGCCGATCGCCTCGAGGAGGAGGCGGCCGACCTGAAGACCCGGTTCAACCGCGACTTCTGGCTCGAGGACCGCGGGTACTACGCGCTGGCGCTGGACGGCGACAAGAAGCCCGTCGACAGCCTGACCTCCAACCTGGGGCATCTGCTCTGGAGCGGCATCGTGGCCGACGACCGGGTGGGCCGGGTGGTCGAGCTCCTCTTGGGGGACCGGCTCTACTCGGGCTGGGGCATCCGCACCTTCGCCACCGGGCAGGCCGGCTACAACCCCATCGGCTACCACCTCGGCACGGTCTGGCCGCACGACACGGCCTTCGCCGTCCTCGGCCTGGCCCAGCACGGCTACCGCGCCGAGGCCGCCGAGGTCGCCATGGGACTCCTGGAGGCCGCGGACCTGCTCGGCAACCGGCTCCCGGAGGCGTTCGCCGGGTTCGACCGCCGGGAGACGTCCTTCCCCGCGGAGTACCCGACCGCGTGCAGCCCGCAGGCGTGGGCGTCCGGGGCGCCGCTGCTCCTCATCAGGGCCGTCCTCGGCCTGGAGCCGGACGGGGCCGTGCTGCGCTCCCGTCCGCTCCTGCCCGAACCGGTGCGGCGGCTGTCGCTGCACCACGTGCCCGGGCGCTGGGGCACGCGCGACATCGCGGTCGACCTCACGGACGAGGTGGTGACGGTCGGCGTGGACGGCGGGCGCGACGACGTCCTCGAGGAGCTGGTGGGGGCGAGCCGCCGGCTGCCCGTCGACGTCACGCTCGGGCACCGCCTCACCATCGGATTCGACCTGGGGACCGCCGGCACCTACCGCCTGGTGGCCGACGACGGTCGCCTGTTCATCGACCGGCACGCCGACGACGCCCAGACCCGGCTCGTCACGGACGCCGACACCCTGCTGGCCCTGCTGCGCGGCACCCGGCAGGCCGCGACCACCGTCATCTCGGGGCGGGCGCGGCTCGAGGGCGATCCGGAACTCGGCGGCCAGCTCCTCGCCTTCTTCAACCGGCAGGGGACCCAGGTCCGCTGAGCGGGCCCGGCTCGCCGGCCGGTCAGGCGGACGCTCCGGCGTGGTCGTCCGCCCTGCCGTCGTCCCTGCCGTCGGCGCCGTCGTCCCGCCGTGCGCTGGCGCCGTCGGTGTCACCACCCCGGCCCGGTGGCGTCGGGCGCACCATGCCGTACAGCGCGACGAGCCGCGCCACCAGCGTCACCAGGAAGACCTGCCCGAGGACGGCCTCGAGGACCGCCATCGACCGCCCGGCGTTCCCCTGCGCGGTGTAGTCCCCGTAGCCGGTGGTGGACAGGGTGACGAAGCTGAAGTACTGCACGCTGGCCGGGGTGACCGCCTGCCCGCCCGCGAAGAACGGCGTCGCGACCAGCTTGGAGACGGCCGAGAACACGGCCGCGAAGAAGAACCCGATGAGCAGGTAGGCACTGAGCGCGCCGAAGATCGTCTGCATCGTGACGTAACGATGGCGCAGGATCCGCCGGACGATGACGAGGATGGTCGTCATCAGGACCACGGCGACCCAGCAGGCGAACAGCCCCTGGATCGTCGTGCCCGGCACGAGCAGGACGACGACGGCCAGCAGCAGGGACCCGCCCCCCAGCACGAGCCGGATCGCGCGCGCCGCTCTCCCCGTGAGCTGCGCGGACCTGATCGCGATGAGCAGGGCCGCGATGTTCAGCGCGAGCGAGGGCAGCCGCGTCCAGCCCTCGTCCGAGAACGCTCCGAGCACGAACGTCAGAAGGAGCAGGATGAAGACCAGCTGGTAACGGTCGCTCCGGACGCGGGCCGTCCTCAGGCCGCGGGCGGCCCGGCCCGGCATCGCCCGGACCCCGTCCCCGCGCGGCTCACGAGCCGCTCCGCGCGAGCGGGACCTCTGCCGTTCCGCGCCCGTTGGCCGGGACCCGCAGGTCGACGGCCTGTGCGGGAAGACTCGCTGACGTCCCCGGCGAGGCCGCGGCCCCGTCGAGGGCGGCGTCGAGGGTGAGTGCGGCGTCGATGAGGGCGAGGTGCGTGAACGCCTGCGGGAAGTTGCCGATCTGCTCCCCGGTGACGGCGAGCTCCTCCGAGAACAGGCCGACGTGGTTGGCGTACGTCAGCATCTTCTCGAAGGTCAGGCGGGCCTCCTCGAGCCGGCCCGAGCGCGCGAGCGCGTCCACCCAGCTGAACGTGCAGAGCGAGAACGTCCCCTCCGACCCGCGCAGGCCGTCCGGCGACGCGCCGGGGTCGTAGCGGTAGACCAGGCTGTCGGTGACGAGCTCGTCCCGCATGGCGTCCAGCGTCGAGAGCCACATCGGGTCCTGCGGGGCCATCAGGCCCAGGCTCGCCGCCCGCAGGAGCGAGGAGTCCAGGACCTCGGTGGCGTAGTGCTGCACGAAGGCGCCGCGCCGGGCGTTCCACCCCCGATCGAAGATCTGGGCGTAGATCGCGTCCCGGGCGTTCGTCCACCGCTCGAGCGGGGCGGGACGGCCGTGCTTGACGGCCAGCCGGATGCCACGGTCGAGAGCGACCCAGCACATGGCGCGGCCGTAGGTGAAGTCCTGCCGGCCGCCGCGGGTCTCCCAGATGCCCTCCTCCGGCTGGTCCCAGTTCTCGGCGACCCAGTTCAGGATGCTGACGACGCCTGTCCAGCCGGCGTACCCGGCCTCGAGCCCCGCCTCGTCCCCGGCGTAGATGCTGTCGAGCGCCTCGCCGTAGATGTCGAGCTGGAGCTGCTCGGCGGCGCCGTTGCCGATCCGGACCGGGCGGGAGTCGCGGTACCCGGCCCAGTGGTCGAGCGACTCCTCGATGAGGTCCGAGGAACCGTCGACCCGGTACATGATGTCGAGCGGCGGCCCGTCCCCGCCGCCGGCGCGCTCGGCGACGCGGTCACGCAGCCAGCGGGCGAACGCGGCCGCCTCCTCGACGAATCCGAGCCCGAGCAGCGCCCGCACGGAGAACGAGGCGTCCCGCACCCAGGTGTAGCGGTAGTCCCAGTTCCGCTCGCCCCCGACCTGCTCGGGGAGGGCGGTCGTCGGTGCGGCGACGAGGCCGCCGGTCGGGGCATAGGTCATGAGCTTGAGCGTGATCGCCGAGCGCTGGATCATCTCGCGCCAGCGGCCCCGATAGGTCGACCCGGCGACCCAGGACCGCCAGAAGGCGGCGGTCTCCGCATGCTCCTGCTCGATCTCCATCGGGCTGATCTCCCGCGGCGTCCGCGCGCCCCACTCGAGCACGATGCCCCGGGTCTGCCCGGCCGAGAGCGGCAGCTCGCGCGCGGAGGTCGCCGTCGTCGCTGCTGGACCTGCGGCCAGCCGCTCGTCGTCGCGCTCGCGCACGCCGTGCACCGTGAGTGCCATGTCCCCGGCGTCGAAGACGGCACCGGCCTCGGTGATCCGCACCTCGTGCTCGCGTCGGCCGTAGTCGAAGCGGGGAGCGACGGTGACGTCGAACGTCAGCGCACCCCGGATGCAGGTCACCATCCGGACCAGCCGGTGCGGCGCGGGGCCGTTCCCGGGCGCCGGGGGCATGAAGTCGACCACCTCGCCGACCCCGTCCTCGGAGAGGAAGCGGGTGATGAGGATCGCGGTGTCCGGGCAGGTACAGCTGCTTCGCCGTGTAGGTGGTCCCTCTCGGCCTGATGGTGCAGTGCCCGCCCTTCTCCGGGTCGAGCAGGGCGCCGAACACCGATGGCGAGTCGAACCTGGGGGAGCAGAACCAGTCGATCGATCCGCCCGTGCTGACGAGAGCGGCGGTGCGGAGGTCGCCGATCAGCCCGTGCTCCGCGATGAGCGCGCTGGTCGTCGGTGCTGCTCGATTGGGGGTGTCGGTCATGGTCCGAGCGCCTCTCTCAGGCGCGATGGGGTCGTCGCCAGGGATCAGCCGTTCGGAAGGACGGCGTCCGCCTCCTTCGGGCCCCAGGTCCCGGGCGCGTACGGGGTGCACGGGAACCGCTCCGGGCGACGAGGATCGGCTCGACGACCCGCCAGGCCGTCTCGACCGTGTCCTGGCGGGCGAACAGCCACGTGTCCCCTTCGAGCGCGGCGCCGATCAGCCGGTCGTACGGGCGCATGTCCGATGCGGGCTCCTCCGCGAAGACGAGCTCGTGCGGCTTGGCCGCCATGCCGCTGCCCTGCCGCTTGCCGACCACCGTGAGGCTGGTCCGGACTGCAGGCCAGACTCGGAACGTCAGCGCGTTGGAGGCGTCGAACGGCTCCAGCCCGAAGACGTTGTACGGCGGCGGCCGCAGCGTGATGTGGATCTCGGTGGCCGTGACGGGCATGCACTTGCCGGCGCGGATGACGATCGGGACGTCCGGCCCAGCGCCAGGAGTCGATGAAGACGCGCGTGGCGAAGAACGTCTCCGTCGTCGAGCCTGCCGCCACCCCGTCGACATCGAGATAGCCCTCGTACTGCCCGAAGACCGTCGTGGCGGGGTCGAGGGGCCGCAGCGACTCGACCAGTTGCTCCTTGGAGGTGCGCCATCCCCCAGGCCCTGCCCGCCGGGCGGGTTCGGCCGTCACGGTCGCCAGCACCTGGAGGAGGTGGTTCTGCAGGACGTCGCGCACCGCGCCGGCCCGGTCGTAGAACCGGCCGCGGTCGGCGACGTCGAAGGCCTCCGCCATGGTGATCTGGATGCTCTCGACGTAGGTCCGGTTGAGCAGGGGCTCGAGGATGGAGTTGGCGAAGCGCCCGAAGAGGACGGTCTCCACCGGATCCAGCCCGAGCCAGTGGTCGACCCGGTAGATCGCCTCTTCGGGGAAGACCGCGTGCATCGTCTCGTTGAGCTCCTGCGCGCTGCGCAGGTCGGCGCCGAACGGCTTCTCCACCATGACCCGCGCCCCGCCGGCCAGACCCGCGGCGCCGATGCCGCGCGCGATACGGCCGAACAGCGGCGGCGGGACCTCGAGGTAGAACAGGACGCGGCCGCCCGGGCGCACCTTGGCCGCCACCGCCTGGTAGGTGGCGTCGTCGTCGAGGTCGCCGTCGACGTAGTCGAGCAACCCGAGCATGCGCGCGGCGTCGGGCGCGTCCGGGTCCATCTCGTTGAGCCGCAGCGACGCCTCCGCGTACGCCCTGAACTGCGTCCAGGCCCCAGCCGCTCTTCGCGACGCCGATCACCGGGACGTCGAGGACGCCGCGCCCGACGAGCCCGACGAGGGCGGGGAAGGTCTCCAGCTTGGCGAGGTCGCCGGTCGCTCCGAAGATCACCAGGGCGTCGATCTTTTCACTCACGACGGCTCCTTCGCTCATGCCGCGATCCGCTCGCGGATGTGGTCCCCGACACGCAGGGCGTTCGCGATCGCGGTCAGGGAGGGGTTCACGGCCCCGATGCTGGGGAAGAAGCTGGTGTCGACCACGTAGAGGTTGTCCAGCTCGTGCGCCTTGCACAGAACGTCGAGCGCGGAGCTCGCCGGATCCGTGCCGAACCGCACCGTGCCGGCCTGGTGCGCGGTGGCACCGATCGGCATCGTCTTGTGCATGTAGATGCTGTGCTCGAGCAGGTGCTCCTGCATGCCCAGCTTGCCGAGCATGCTCTGGAGCCGGTGTCGCAGCCGGATGACCCCTGCGGTGTTGTGCTTCTCGTCGAGCGTGAGCTGGATGCTGCCGTCCTTGCGCAGCGTGACGCGGTTGGTGGGCAGCGGCAGGTCCTCGCCGCAGAGCCAGAAGTCGATCGCATGGTGGGCGAGGACCTCGAAGGGCATGCCGGGCGAGACCTTGCCCGCCCACCGGGGCGCGTTCGCCCTGATCTGCTCGTCGTCCGACTTGCCGAGCATCTGGATGCCGCCCAGCGGGTAGTCCCAGTCCTCGTCGCCGAGGTACCAGTCGTGCAGCGCCAGCGTCTTCTGGAAGCGGGTCGGGTTGGGCTCCTTCGAGACGCCCATCATCGCGAGGTTGTTGTGGCGCAGGTAGTTGCGGCCCACGACGTCCGATCCGTTCGCCAGACCGGCCGGGTGGCGGTCGTTCGCCGAGCGCAGGAGCAGCGCGGCCGAGTTCACCGCACCACAGGCGACGGCCACGATGTCCGCGCTGAACGTGACCGGGTCCGGCGTCCCGTCCAGCCGGACGACGACGCCGGTGACGCTGCCGCCGGCGGCGTCCGTCTCGAGCCGCTCGACGTACGCGCCGGTCAGCAGTTCGACGCCGCCGCTCGCGACGGCCGGGTCCACGCACACCACCTGGGAGTCCGACTTCGCCTGCACCAGGCAGGGGAAGCCGTCGACGCGGTCGCAGCGGATGCACACGCTGCTCCGGGTCGCCCCGCCGTCGGCGTCCTGCTCGAGGTTGACCCCGATGGGCAGGTGGAAGGGATGCAGGCCCTGCTTCTCGAGGTCGTCGGAGAGCTGCTGGATGCGCGGCTCGTGCTGCACCGGAGGGTGGGCGTAGTCCGCGCTGTACGGACCCTCGAACGGGTCCTCGCCGTGCCGTCCGTGCACCTTGTAGAGGTGCTCGGCCTCGGTGTAGTACGGCTCCAGGTCCCCGTACTCGATCGGCCAGGCCGGTGAGATCCCGTCGTGGTGCTTGAGCTCGCCGAAGTCCTCCGGCCGCAGCCGGAACAGCGCGGCCCCGTAGAACTTCGTGTTGCCGCCGACGTAGTAGTTGACCTCGGGCTGGAACGCGTTGTGGTGCCGGTCGAACCAGGACTCGGGGGGCAGGTACTTGCCCCGGACGAAGACCTCCGTCGAGCTCCAGTTGTCCCGCTCGCGGGGGAGGTAGCCGCCGCGTTCGAGGAGCAGGACCCGCTTGCCGGCGGGAGCCAGGCGGTAGGCGAGGGTCCCGCCGCCGGCGCCGCTGCCGATGATGATGACGTCGTAGTGATCGTCGCTCATCCGGCGCTCAGCCCATCGAGTTGACGTCGGCGGCCTGCGTCTGCAGTTGCGCGGTGTGATCGCGCCAGCCCTGGGCCCCCGCGGCCGCGGCGGTCTTCGCCTGGGCGAGCCGGCGTCGTGCCATCGCCGACGGCGGTTCGTCCAGCTGGCCGACCCACGACCGCGCCGCGCCGATCACGGCGATCGAGGTCGCGAGCGCGCCGACCATGCCGACTACGGCGCCGACCGACATGAGTACCGCGCCGCCGACGAGCAGCCCGCGGTTGAACTCGATCCGGCGTTCGTCGGTCCGAGGTGTCATGGCGTCTCCCTGGAGTCCGTGCTCTGGATGGCTGCTCGTCGCTCCCGTCCCCTGACGGGGCGCACATCACTGATGCTTCGTCGCGGCCGGTCGGGGGTCGTCATCCCGCGGGGATGACCCCGGGATGATCCGGCCCCGGCGCAGCCGGACGACGCGCTGGGTGAGGGCCGCCTCCTCGTCGCGGTGCGTGATGAGGAGCACGGTGCGGTCCGGAGCGGCCGCCAGCACGTCCTCGATCAGCTCCGTGGCGGTCGGGCGGTCGACGTGCGCCGTCGGCTCGTCCAGGACCAGCACGGGGGAGTCGGCGAGCAGCGCCCTGGCGAGCGCCAGCCGGCGTCGCTCGCCCCCGGAGACCGCCGCGCCGTCCTCGCCGACGAGCGTGTCCCACCCCTGCGGGAGCCGCGCCAACCAGTCGCCCAGCCGGACCCGGCGCAGGGCCTCCTCGACGGCCGCGTCGTCCGCGTCCGGGCGCGCCAGACGCACGTTCTCGCGGATCGAGGTCGCGAAGAGGTAGGCGTCCTGCCCGTCGAGCGAGATCCGCCGACGGACCTCGCTCTGGGCGAGCTCCCGGGCATCGGTGCCGGCGAGGAGCACGCGCCCGTCGTCCGGGTCGAGGAACCGGACCAGCAGCTCGGCGAGGGTCGTCTTGCCGGAACCGGACCTGCCCACGAGGGCCACCTGCTCGCCGGGGGAGAGGGCGAGGTCGAGGTCGTGCAGCCCCCAGCCGTCGGCGTCCTGCGGGGCCAGCCCGATCGCGTCGAGGACGACGGGCCCGTTCCCCGGGGGTTGCGCGGGGCGCGCCGGGTCGGTCACCACGGGCGGGGTGTCTGCGATCTGCAGGACGCGCCGCGCCGACTCCAGCGTCGCACGCAGGGTGAGCGCCGCCGGCGGCAGCGGGGCGACCGCCTCGAAGGCGGCCGCCGCGAGCAGCGTGAGTGCCGCGACGAGGACGCGGTCGAGAGCGTGGTCCCCGACGGCGCGGACGCAGACGGCGAGGACGCCCGCCATGGTGAGCCCGGCGACGAGCGCGGAGAGACCCTCGACCACCCCGCCGGCGACCGCGTCCCGGCGGCCCAGCCCGGTCAGCTCCGCGTCGAGCCGCTCGATCCGCTCGACCGCGGCGCCGTCCGCGCCGAGCACCACCAGCTCGGGCGCTCCGCGCACGAACTCGACGAGGTCGGCGGTGAGCTCGGCGCGCAGCACGGTCCGGCGGCGCGCGATCGCGCCGACGAGCGCGGCCGCCAGCATCGGTACCAGCACGCCACCGACGACGAGCCCGGCCGCGAGCACGGCGCCCGCCGCCGGCAGCAGCGCCGTGGCGACGGCGACCGACACCGCGCCGCTGGCCAGAGCGACCAGCGGCGGGATGAGACCCCGCAGGTAGAGGTCCTGTACCGCGTCCACGTCGCCGACCAGCCGGCCCAGCAGGTCCCCGTCGCGGTCGGCCCCCGATCGCTCCGGGAGCCGGCGGGCCAGGGAGCGCACCGTCGCCGCACGCGTGCCGGCCAGAGACCGCAGGGCGAGGTCGTGCGACACCAGCCGGTGGGCGTACCGGGCGAGCGGCCGGGAGATGCCGAACGCCCGGACGCCGACGATCGCCACCGTGAGGGAGAGCACCGGCGGCTGCTCCGCGCAGCGGGAGATGAGGTACCCGGCGAGCGTCATGAGACCGACCCCGGTGAGGACCGCGACCGCGCCCAGGGTCACGGCGAGGACGAGCCGCCCGAGCGGGGGCCGGGTGAGCCGGAACAGGCCGGCGAGCGTGCTCACGAGGCCACCGCCGCTGGGGCCGCGACGGGCATCGCGGCGTCGGTGGAGGGGAACTGCACGAGAACCGTCCGGTGCGGGACGGTGAGCAGATGGGAGTCGTGCTCGATGACGAGGACGGCCCGGCCGGGCGCGATCTGCGCGATCGCCCGGGCCACGACGGCCGTCGACTCGGGGTCGAGGTGGGCGAAGGGCTCGTCGAGGATCAGCAGCTCGGGTTCGGTCAGGAGCGCCCTCGCCAGCGCGATGCGGCGCTGCTCGCCGGCCGACAGCCCGCGCCCGCCGGGCCCGATGACGGCGTCGTAGCCGCGCCGGAGCTCCGCGACGATGTCCCCGACCCCGGCCAGCTCGCCCGCCGCCTCCACGCGCTCCAGGGACGCGGCCGGGTCGCCGAGCGCGATGTTCTCGCGCACCGTGCCGCGGAACATCGTCGGCCGCTGCGGGAGCCACCCGATCCGGCGGCGCCACGCCTGCGGGTCGAGCGTCGCCAGGTCGCGGCCGTCGACCAGCACGCGACCGGCGTCCGGCCGGCGCAGCCCGAGGATCAGCGCGGCGGCCGTGCTCTTGCCCGCGCCGCTGGGCCCGGCGAGCACGACCACCTCGCCGCGCCGCAGCTCGAGGTCGAAGTCGTGCAGCACGGCGCCGCCACGGTCCGGGTGTTCGACCGTGACGCCGGCGAGTGCGAGCTGCTGCCAGGTGCCCGTGGCGTCTCGCCCCGCCGGGGCCGGCGACTTCGGTGCCGAGGACGTCGAGGATGCGTGCGGCCGCGGCGACGCCGTCCGTGCTGGCGTGGAAGAGGCTTCCCAGTGCGCGCAGCGGCGCGTACAGCTCGGGGGTCAGCAGCAGGACGATCAGCCCTGCGCGCAGGGTCAGCCCGCCGCTGATGAGCCGGACGCCGACGGTGACGGCGACGAGCGCGGTGCCGAGCGTCGCGGCCAGGTCGAGTACGGCGCCGGAGAGGAACGACAGTCGCAGCACCTGCATCGTGCCGCGCCGGTAGCGCTCACCGCTCTCGGCGACCAGCCCGGCCTGGGCGTCGGCCCGGTTGTAGGCGCGCAGCGTGGGCAGACCGCGGACGACGTCGAGCACGTGGTCCGACAGGAGCGCCAAGGCCGCCCATCGCTCACGGGCCCGGGCCCCGGCCGTGCTGCCCACCAGCGCCAGGAAGACGGGGAGAACCGGCAGGGTGACGAGCATGATGGCCGCGGACGGAGGGTCCACCACCAGCGCGGTCGCGAGCACCGCGACGGGCACCGCGACGGAGAGCACGACCTGCGGCAGGTAGCGGGCGAGGTAGACCTCGAGCGCGTCGACCCCGGCGACCGCGGCGGTCGCGATCTCCCCGGCGCCGGCCTCGTCCTCCAGCCGCTGCCCCGCGGCGTCGCCGGCGAGTCGGGACCGCACGAGCGCGAGCCTCAGGTCGGACATGACCCGGGCGGCCGCCCGGCGTCCGATCGTCTCGACGGCGCCGGAGAGCGCGGCCCGCACGGCGACGACCGCGGCGAGGGCGGCCAGGAGCGGCGCCTCCTCACCGGATGGGAGGCCGTCGAACGCCGCCGCCACCAGGGTCGCGACGAGCACGGCCTGGGCGATCAGGAGGCCGGTCGCCGCCAGGCCGAGGACGACGTCGACGCCCAGCGCGACCCGGATCGGCCGTGCCCGCGCGAGCAGCCGCCGGTCGAGTGCGCGCACGCTCTCGGCGTCCGGCCGTTCAGTGCCCGGCGACCGGGGAGGCCCGGTGCTCGGGCGACCCCGGCTGACCGGGGACGACGGGAGGGATCCGGCAGGCTGCAGCCGGCGCCGGAACACGTAGTACGTCCACCCCTGGTAGACGAGCACGAGCGGGAAGAACACGGCCGCGACGATGGTCATCACCGTGAGGGCGTACGAGGACGACGCCGTGTTCTGCACGGTCAGGTCGAAGCTGCGACCCGCTGCTGGAGACCATGACGCGCGGATACAGGCTGAGGAAGATCGTCGAGATGGTCGCCGCCATCGCCAGGGTCGTCGAGGTGAACGCCCAGCCGTCCTGGCCGCGCTGGACGAGCAGGGCGGTGGCCGCGGCCGCGAGCACGCCGATCACGGGGACGAGGCCGGGGACGACGCCCCGGTCGGTGATGGCCTCGGTCCAGAAGACGAAGACGAGCACGGCGAGGGCCGCGAACGGGGCGGTCCGCCGAGCGACCGTCCGGGCCCGGTCGCCGACGTCGCCGCCCACCTTGAGCGCGAGGAACGTCGCTCCGTGGGTGAGGCACAGTGGCGACGACCGTGACGCCGACGAACAGGCTGTAGGGGCTGACCAGGTCGCCCACGCCGCCCGTGAACTCCTGCTGGGAGTTGATCGGGACGCCGTGGAGCAGGTCGCCGAGGGCGATGCCGATGACGAGCGGAGCGACCAGGCTCCCGAGGGTCATGAGCAGGCTCCAGGTGCGGCGCCAGCGCTCCGACTCCCGCTTGTCCCGGTACTCGAAGGACACGCCGCGGACGATGAGCGCCGCGAGCAGCAGGATCAGCGGCAAGTAGAAGCCGGAGAACATGGTCGCGTACCAGCCGGGGAAGGCGGCGAACATCCCGGCGGCGGCGACGATGAGCCAGACCTCGTTGCCGTCCCAGAGCGGGCCGATCGAGTCGACCGCGAGCTGTCGCTCCTCGTCGGAGCGGCCCACCGCGGCGTGCAGCATGCCGACGCCGAAGTCGAAGCCCTCGAGCACGAAGAACCCGGTCCACAGCAGGGCCACGAGGACGAACCAGACGACGGCCAGGCCCATGACGGCCCCCTCGGTAGTGGTTTTCAGCGGAGAAGTGGTCGGACGTGTCGGAACGGGTCAGTAGGTCATGGCGCGGACGCGCTCCTCGGGCTTCGGCTCGCCCATCGGTTCGGCCGGATCGGGGCCCCGGCGCGTGTAGCGGACCATGAGGCCCCATGCCACGACCGCGAGCACCGCGTACAGCAGGAAGAACGTGAGGATGCTGGTCACGACCCACCACGTGCTGACCGACGGCGAGACGCCGCTGGCGGTCTTCATCAAGCCCTGCACGATCCACGGCTGCCGGCCGTTCTCGGTCAGCATCCAGCCCGCCGTGTTGATGACGAACGGCAGCGCGGCCACCCAGACGGCCAGCCGGAGGAACCAGCCCGGCCGAGTCGAGCTTCCCCCGCCAGATGCGCCAGCACCCCCACAGCGCGAAGAGGAACACCAGGCCGGCCGTGTACGCCATGACCCGCATCGACCAGTACTGGATGAAGACGTTGGGCACGTAGTCGCCGGGCCCGTACTGCTGCTGGTACTGCGCCTGCACGTTGTTGAGGCCCTCCACCTGCCCGTTCCAGGAGTTGGTGGCCAGCAGGGAGAGCAGGTGCGGAATCTGGATGATCTTCGTCGGCGTCTCGTCGCGGTTGCCGCCGCCGATCTGGAACAGCGAGAACGAGCAGGGCTGGCAGGTCTCCCACTGCGCCTCGGAGGCCGCGATCTTCATCGGCTGGTACTTGTCCTCGATCACTCCGAGCAGGCTGCCGACGATCATGCCGAGGAAGGCGGCCGGCAGCAGGACGACGAGCGCGAGCCGCGCCGACCGTGCGAAGAGGTCCGTCTCCGAACCGCGCCGCAGGTGCCAGGCCGAGACGGCGAGCATCACCACGGAGCCCGTGACGAGCGCCGCGAGCAGGACGTGCGCGTACCCCCAGAGGAAGACGGGATTGGTGAGCACGGCCCAGATGTTGCTGAGTTCGGCCCTGCCGTTGTTGAGCTGGTAACCCACGGGGTGTTGCATCCACGAGTTCGCGGCCATGATGAACGCCGCTGAGAGCATTGCGCCGACCGCGACCATCCAGATCGTGAACAGGTGCACGCGGGGCGACAGCCGGCCCCAGCCGAAGAGCCACAGCCCGAGGAACGTGGATTCGAGGAAGAACGCGGCCAACCCCTCGATGGCCAGCGGCGCCCCGAAGACGTCCCCGACGAAGCGCGAGTAGTCCGACCAGTCCATCCCGAACTGGAACTCCTGCACGAGGCCGGTGACGACGCCGACCGCGATGTTGATCACCAGCAGTGTCCCGAAGAAGCGGGTGAGCCTCAGGTAGGCAGCGTCCCCGCGCTTGTACCAGGTCGTCTGGAGCACCGCGGTGAGCAGGCTCAGCCCGATCGTCACGGGCACGAACAGGAAGTGGTAGATGCTGGTCATGGCGAACTGCAGCCTGGCCAGGTCCAGAGTGGACATCGCACTCCTCGTCGGTCTCGGCGGCGGCGCCCCTGACACCAGCACGTCAGCAGACGAGAGCAACGACATCAGCCCCGCGAGGCGGAGGCATCATCCGGAGGGAGTGACCCTTTCTGGGGCGTTCCTTCCGACCAGGCCGGGTGCGTACTGTCGACGTGACACCCACGGGTGTCGCAACCGTGGCCGGGGGAGAGGGGCGCATGAGAGGCAAGGACACCACCGACGCCCGACGCGCTCCCGGCCTCGAGGCGCTGCCCGGTCCACGTGGCGACGCTCCGCTGCCTCTCGGCGCCGTCCGTCCGCCGGTCGACCGGCCCGGGACGATCCGTCGCGCGACGCTCCTCGCTCGCCTGAACGGGGCACCGGCCGGGGCGGCGACCCTGCTCGTGGCGCCCGGGGGATATGGCAAGACCACGCTGCTGGGCCAATGGGTCGCGAGGGCGGCCGCCGTGTGCGCCTGGGTCGTGCTGGACCGGGAGGACGACGACCCGAGCTCCCTGGCCCTGCACATCGCTCTCGCGCTGCAGGTCGCCCTGCCCTTGGACGCCGAGACACTGGGGCTCTCGGAACGTGTCCTGGGACGGCGCGGCTTCGACCCGGCCGACCTGCTGCGGGCGATCGCGGCGATGCGTCGCCTCGGTCAGGGCGCCGTGCTGGTGCTCGACGACCTGCACGAGATCCGGTCGCCCGCGTCCTTCGCCCTCGTCCGGGCGGTGACCGAGACGGGCGGATCGGCGCTCCGGGTGGCGGCGGCCGGTCGCACCCGCCCGGACCAGGGTCTGCTCGGCGTCGCCGGTCTCGAGTTGGGCCCGGCCGACCTCGCCTTCTCCGAGGCGGAGACGCGTCAAGTCTTCGCCGCCGCCCGTGAGGCGGTGACGCCCGATCTGGCCCGGGACGTCGTGCAGCGCACGGAGGGCTGGCCGGCCGGGGTCTATCTCGCCGCCCTCGTCGCTCACCAGGAGCCGGCGGTTCCACCTCGGCCGTCCGTGCCGGCGAACTCAGCGGCGACGACATCTACGTCGCGGACTACTTCAGGGCCGAGCTGCTGGCCGCCGAGTCGGCCGACACCGTGCGATTCCTGGTGCGCACCTCCGTCCTCGAGCGGATGTCCGGCCCCCTGTGCGACGCCGTCCTGGAGACGACCGGAACCGGCGCCCGCCTGCTGGAGGCGGCACGACGAAACCTGTTCGTCGTTCCTCTCGACGCGGAGGGCCGGTGGTACCGCTACCACCGGCTGTTCAGGGAGATGTTGCTGTCCGAGCTGCGGCTGCGCGAACCCGGCGAGGAGGCGCGGCTGCATCGCCGGGCCGCGGCCTGGTTCGAGGCCCAGGGCCTGCGCGACGAGGCGATTCCGCATGCCCTGGCCGGCGGGGACTCGCGCCGCGCCGCTCGGCTGGTCGACCTGCGCGCACGGCAGGCCTTCGCGGCCGGCCGGCGGAGCGACGTGCAGCGCTGGCTGCATGAGTTCGACGAGGAGGCGCTCGCCGCGTATCCGCCGCTCGCGGTCACCGCCGGATGGATCTGGGCGCTCAGTGCGCAGCCGATCCGGGCGCAGACGCTGTCTCCGTGCCGCCCGCGCGGCACGCTTCGCCGGCGCGCTCCCCGACGGCAGCAGCTCGCTGGAATCCGCCGCTGCCCTGCTCGCGGCGTTCATCGCCCCGTTCGGGGTGGAGCGCATGCTCGACGACGCCCGGCGGGCCGTCGAGCTGGAGCCGCCGCGGGCGCTGCGGCGGCCGGTGGCGCTCACCGTGCTCGGCGCCGCCCACGTGCTCAATGGCCGTCCCGACCTCGGGGTACCAGCGCTGACGGAGGCGGCCCGGCTCGCCGTGACGCAACAGCCGGACACGGCCGCCCTCGCGCGTGCCCAGCTCGCGATCACGGCACTGGCGGCGGGTGACCAGGCCGCGGACGCCGAGATCGCCGCCGCCCTCGCCCTGCTCGAGGAGCGTGGGCCCGCAGCACACCGCCGTCGCCGTGCTTCCTCACGCCGCCGCGGCCTGGTCGGCGGCACGCCAGGGCCATGAGGCCACCGCGCGGCGACACGTCGGCATCGCCCAGCGGGCCGGGGGCGGACGGATCGTCCGCCGGCTTCCCGTGGTACGCCGCGCAGGTGAGCATCGTGCTCGGCCGGGTCGCCCTGGAGCTCGGCGACCCCCTCGACGCCCGGGCGCGGCTCGAGGAGGCCCGGCAGCACCTCGGCCACCTGCTGACGCAGGGGATCCTGCGCGAGCAGGTCGACGAGCTCGCCGACCTGCTCGCGCGGACGGGCAGTGGCGTCGGCGCGCCCGGTCCCACGGCGCTGACGGCGGCGGAGGTCCGCGTGCTGCAGCTGCTGCCGACGCACCTGTCGCTCGGGGAGATCGCCGAACGAGCTGCACGTCTCGCGCAACACGATCAAGAGCCAGGTCGCGGCGACCTACCGCAAACTGCAGGTGGCGACGCGTGCGGAGGCCGTCCGGCGAGGGCACGAGCTCGGTCTGCTGGAGGGCAGCGACGGCGAGCCCGAGCCTCCCCCGAACACGAGGTGACCTCGGGTTCACCCGGTCGTCGTGACGCGAGGCGTGTCATCCGGCGGGGAGGAGGCGTCGGCCGGGCATGGGCGGAGGCTGGAGGGCGAGGGCCGGCGACGTCGACGGGAGCGGACGATGACCGAGGTCAGTGCCAAACCCCTGGTGCCGGAGGCACCTGTCGTCGCGACGCGTCTCACGCCCGCTGAACGGGCAGCCCTCGGCCGCGCCGCGCGGGCCGCCGTCCCGCGCTCCTCCCATGCGGATCTGGGGGAGAGCTCGGGAAGGGCCGACCCTGTCGCGCTCCTCGAAGCCCAAGCGGCCTCACGGGTGACGGAGCTCGTGCCGATCCGGCACGGTCGCATGTCGAGCTCGCCGTTCGCCTATTACCGGGGGGCGGCGCTGCCGATGGCGGCCGACCTCGCCCGCACGCCCGCCTCGGGCATCCGGGTCCAGGTCTGCGGAGACGCGCACCTGCTCAACTTCGGGCTCTACAACACGCCCGAGCGCTCACTCGTCTTCGACATCAACGACTTCGACGAGACGCTGCCGGGGCCGTGGGAATGGGACGTGAAGCGCCTCGCGGCGAGCCTCGTCGTCGCCGGACGGGAGCGCGGATTCAGCTCGAAGCAGCGCGCAACGGCGGTGCTGGCCGGGGTGGGGCGCTACCGCTCGGCCATGGCGGAGTTCGCGGCCCAGCGGAATCTCGACGTGTGGTACGCCAGGCTGGGCGCGGACGAGCTCGCGCAGCGAATCGCCAGCATCGGGGCGACCCGGAAGGGCGCCCGCGTCGCCCGTACGGGCCAGAAGCAGATGGCCAAGGCCGCGACGCGGACGAACCTCCAGGCCGCGTCCTCGCTCACCCGCGTCGTCGACGACCGCCTCGCGTTCGTCTCCCAGCCACCGCTCGTCGAGCCCCTCGAGGACCTCCTCGCGGATCGCGAGCGGGTGCGGGTGGAAGAGTGGCTCGAGGGGCTCCTGACCGGCTACGCGAGCAGCCTGCCGACGGAGCGGCGGTGGTTGCTCCGGCAGTACGGCATCGTGGACATGGCACGCAAGGTGGTCGGCGTCGGCAGCGTCGGCACCCGGTGCTGGATCGTCCTGCTGATCGGACGCGACCTGGACGACGCGCTCGTCCTGCAGGCCAAGGAGGCGCAGCCGTCCGTGCTGGAGCCCTACCTGCAGCCGTCGGTCTTCGCCAACGACGGGGAGCGGGTCGTGACAGGCCAACGCCTGATGCAGGCCGCAAGCGACATGCTGCTCGGCTGGGACCACGTGACCGGTGTCGACGGACTGGCGCGGGACTTCTACGTCCGCCAGCTGCGTGACGGGAAGGGGTCGGTCGACATCACCAGGATGGTCCCGGAGGGGCTCACGCCGTACGCCGAGATCTGCGGGTGGACGCTGGCCCGCGCACACGCCCGCTCAGGCGACCGGATCGCCATCGCGGCCTACCTCGGATCGTCCGACGTGTTCGACCAAGCGGTGCTCCGGTTCGCGGAGGCGTACGCCGACCGCAACGAGCAGGACCACGCGGCGCTCGTGAAGGCCGTCTCCGAGGGGCGGCTCCAGGCGACGCCCGGCGTGTAGAGCCGACGCATCAGCGCACGTCGAGCCCGAGTTCCCGGAATCTCTCCACCGCTTCCCGCCGGGAGGACACCCGGAGCTTGCGGTAGATCGACGTCGTCTGATCCTTGACGGTGGAGCGGGCCACGTACAGCCGCTCACCGATCTGACCGAGTGAGAGGTGCGTGGCCAGCAGAGGCAGCAAGCGCAGCTCGGCGGCCGTGAGCGACGAGGCGCCGACCGCATCCGCGACCACGCGATCGAGCGTGTCGCGGAGCTGGCGGGCCTCGTCCAGGAGCGTTCCCAGGCGGGGGCGTTCGACGAGGATCTCCTCGGCCTGGCGCAGGGCGGCCTCGGCGCCTCCCGTGTCACCCAGGCCCAGGTAGACGCGGGACAAGCGCGAGCAGGGCCTGCACCGGGGCGACCGGGATGGAGTAGGCGAGCAGGGGCCGCAGCCGGGCACAACGCCCCGCGTGGAGCCCGGGCCTCCTGGAGGTTCCCGCCGGCGAGCGCGGCACGCGCGGCCCAGGCGTAGACCAGCGCGCTCGTCCAGTAGTGCTCGAAGCCGCCCTCCTCGACGATCGCCAGCGCCTGGCCGGCGAGGGAGGCGACCTGTGCAGGATCGTTCCGCTCCGCCGCCACGATGCAGCGCTCGGCCAGGATCATCGCGGCCAGCGGCAGGGCGCCGAGCCGTTCGGCGTCCTCCCGGGCCAGCGCCAGGATGGGATCGGCCTCGTCGAGGTTCCCCTCGAGGAGATGCGACATGCCCTCGGTGAAGAGCATGGTCGCGCGGTACGGGCTCGAGGGCGCCAGCTCCGCGAGACTGGCCCGGGCGTCCGCCCGCATGGCCTCCACGCCGCCCTGGGCGAGGATCGCTCGCAGGTAGGCGAGCAGCCCTCCCGTCGTGTTGCCGTCGGGGAGCACGACGTCGGTGGGCGCCGTCCGTGCCACCGAGGCCCACGCCTCGGCCTCGTCCGCCCGGCCCAGAAGCGCGAAGATCAAGGCGCCGTGGATCGCGATGCCCGGGTACCGGTGAAGCTCGTCCTCGCGGTCGAACCACGTCATCCACCGCAGCACCGTGTCGACCCGGCCGCTCGCCCACACCGGTTGCATGTGCTCCAGGACGAGGCGGGCGACGAGGTCCCTGTCGCCCGCCTCCTGCGCGTGCTCGATCGCCTCGTCCGCCATGCCGTGCGTCTCGAACCAGGCGGCGGCCCGGGCGTGCAGCTGCGGAACGAGGCCGGGCTCCCGGCGCAGCAGCTCCTCGGCGAGCATCTCCCGCAAGAGGTGGTGGTACCGGTACCACTCCCGCCGTCGGTCGAGCGGGATGACGAGGAGGTTGCGGCGCTCGAGCTGCTCGAGCAGGCGGGCCGACCCGCTGCTGCCGACGGTCGCGTCGCAGAGCGGGCCGCAGGCCCGCGCGAGGATGGACGTCCGGGTGAGGAACGTCAGTTCCCGGTCCGAGAGCTGCTGGAGGACCTCCTCCCGCAGGTACGTCCTGACGTCGTCCTCGTCCGCACCGGAGCGGCTCGCTCCGGCGAACCGGCCGCCCCCTCGCCGGTTGAGTCCGGCCAGGTACAGGCCGATGGGCCATCCCTCGGTGCTGTCGAGGACCTCGGCGAGGGCATCGTCGTCAGCCGCGGTGCCCATGCTCGCCAGCAGCTGGCGCGCCTCCTCGACGCCCATCGCGAGATCTCGCGCGCCCAGTTCCAGGACGCCCCCCTCCAGACGCAGCCGGGAGAGCGGCAGGGGCAGAGGGTGCCGCGAGGCCATGGCGATCTGCCAACCGCGGGGCAGCCGGAGGGCGACCTCCGCCAGGATGTCGTGGCACTCGCGATTCGTGATCGCTTCGACGTGGTCGAGCACGACGATCGCCGGTCGTGCGTCGGCCCGAACGGCGTCCATCAGGCGCGGGACCGCGGTGATCCCGGCGTCCTGGGCCAGGGATGCGACCCGGTGCGGGTCGATCGCTCCGAGACCCGCCAGGGCGGCGCCGAGGCAGGCGATCAGCACGGCCGGGTCGTTGTCCCCCTCGTCGCAGGACATCCAGGCGGTGTCGGGGTCCTTGGTCGCCGCCCATTGGGCGAGCAGCGTGGACTTGCCGTAGCCGGCAGGCGCGACCACGGCGACGACGGGCACGGGGCCGGCGGCGTCGATCGCAGCCAGGACCCGGGAGCGCGGGGTGATCCCCCGCCGTGGTTGCGGCCGCTCCAGCTTCGAGTTCGGCAACCCGAACGGAAGCTCCAAAGCGGGCCGCAGTTCCAGCTCCGCCCCCAGTGGGCCCTGCGTGTTCGTCGGCACTACCGGCGAATCTAACCTCGCGGCTCGACGGGCGGCAACGCAGAGCCTTGGGCCTGCGGCAACGCCTCCTCCCCCTGGAGTGAGGACGGTATCGCCCGGCGGCTCATCCGCTCGCCGCGGGCGCCGTGACCGCCGGACACGACCGGGACACGGGGAGGGGAGCCACCGGATGCTGCACGTTCGGGTGGTGAGCCCGCCGGCGCTGACCGGCGACCTCGCCGAGTGGCTGGGGGACGAGCCGGGGGTGGCCGACGTCGTCATCCACCCCGGCGCGGCTCGACGGCCGCCCGGTGACGCGGTGCACTTCGACCTCCGGCAGGGCTCGGCGAACGACGTGTTCGAGCGGCTGCGCCGGCATGGGCCTGGACGCAGCGGCGCCGATCAGCGTCGTCCAGGTCGACGCGGTCCTGACGGCCCGGCGCGAGTCGCACGGTGCCGGTCCGCTCCAACGGGAGCGGGCGCCGGTCTGGGAGCTGGTGGAGGCGAGCATCCGGGCCGGTGAGGAGTACGCCCCCAGCTTCTACATCCTCCTGACCCTCGCCGGCCTCATCGGCGCCGTGGGCATCCTGACCAATTCGCAGATCCTCGTCGTCGGAGCGATGGTCGTGGGCCCGGAGTACAGCGCGATCATCGCCGTGGCGCTCGCGTTCGGCCGCCGGGACACCAGGTCCATGCGGGCCGGTCTGCTGGCGCTGTTCTGGGGGTTCCTCGGTGCGGTGCTCGTGACCGGCGTCTTCGCGCTCGCCGTCCGCGCGGCGGACCTGACGCCTGCCGCCTACCGGCTCGGGCTGCGACCCGTCGAGCGCGCTGATCGGCACGCCGAACGTCTTCTCCGTCGTCGTCGCGACGCTGGCCGGGATCGTCGGCGTGGTGTCCCTCACCGAGGCCCGCGCCAACGCGCTGATCGGCGTGTTCATCTCGGTCACCACCATCCCCGCGGCCGCCGACATCGGTGTCTCGCTGGCCTACCGGAGCTGGCACGAGGCGGCCGGGTCGGCGCTGCAGCTCCTGCTCAACGTGGTGCTGCTGCTGGTCGTCGGCGCCGGCGGGCTCGCCGTCCAGCGCCGGATCTGGGCCCGCCGCACCGCGTGAGGGACGGATGATCGCGCGTCATCCGCCTCGGACGATGTCCGGCCCCGCCGGGCGGATCACCGTGACGCATGTGGCCACCGCCAAGGAATCCAGGGTCGTCTACGCCGCGGGACTGGTGCAGGGGATCGCGCTCGTGACCTTCCCGGCCGCGAGCACCGTCTTCACCAGCCCGGACGAGTACGACCTCTCCAGCACCCGCTACGGGCTCATGTTCGTGCCCCAGGTGGTCGACCGCCGTCCTCGCCTCGCTGCTCGGCGGCCGCCTCGCACGCCGCGTGGGCACCAGGGCGGTGTACCTCGCCGGGCTCGCGGCCGACCTGGCGTCGATGGTCCTGCTCGTGATCAGCGCGTTCGTCGTCGACGACCACGCCCTCGCCTAACGTTCCTGCTCCTCGCGACCGCCTGCCTGGGTGTGGGGTTCGGCCTGGTCGTGCCCGCACTGAACACGCTGACCGCGGTGTTCCACCCGGCCAGGTGGATCGCTCGGTGCTCGTCCTCAACGCGCTGCTCGGGCTCGGGACGACGTTGGCGCCCGTCTTCGTCGCGATCTTCGTGGGCCTGGGCTTCTGGTGGGGGCTGCCGGTGCTGTCCGTCGTCCTCATCGCCGTGCTCCTCGTCGTGAGCCTCCCCCTGCCGCTGCGCGCCGGGGTCCGCGCGCGTGCCGCGGCCGACACCGGGGCCAAGGCACCGATCCCGGCCCGCTTCTGGGTGTTCGCCGCGTTCGCGCTCCTCTACGGCCTCTGCGAGACCATGAACGGCAACTGGGCCCAGCTGGAGATGACCCGCCAGGTCGGCGCCTCCACGACGTCGCCTCGCTGGCCCTTACCGCGTTCTGGGGGATGGTGACCGTCGGCCGGGTGCTCTTCGCCGCGGTGGAGCGCCGGATGCCACCGACGGTGACCTACCGCGTGCTGCCGTTCGTGCTCGCCCTCGCGCTGCTCGTCGTGGCGTTCCTGCCGCACGGGGCAGTGGGGTGGGCGCTGCTCGCCTTCGGTCTGGCCGGCCTCGGCTGCTCGGCGCTGCTGCCGCTGACCGTCAGCTTCGCCCAGGGGCAGCTGGTCGCGATGTCGGGGGCCGTGGCCGGCGGCGTGATCGCCTTCTATCAGATCGGGTACGGGATCGCCGCCTTCGGTTCCGGTCCGCTGCAGGACGCCGGCGTCGGCCTGCCGGCGCTCTTCGGTGCGACCGCGGTCGTGGCGATCGTGCTGGGCGGTCTCGCCACGTCCTGGCGGCCCCGCGGCCCGTGCCGTCACCGGCTCCCGCCTGACAGGCCACCCCTCAAAGCGATCGTCCGAGGGCGCCTAGGGTGCGGCCTCGACCGGGGGGCCGCCCTGGGCGACGACGGGGGCGGTCGCCGCCCAGGTCGCGGGGACGTCGGCGCCTCCCTGCGGCGACCGACGCCGCCCGCTGGAGAAGAGCATGGGCAGCGGCGAGAGACGCCCCGCGACGAGGCCCTGGCCGATCGTGAAGGTCGGGGCCAGCTCGATCATGCGGCGCGGCACGTGGGAGAACGTCTGCGCGAGCAGATCGATCGCGACGGCGGAGTTGACCTTCATCAGTACGAGGTTCTCGCACTGGGCGAGGACCTCCGGGTGCAGCCGGTCCGGGCGCTGCGTGGAGAGGAAGAGGTACAGCCCGTACTTGCGCCCTTCGGCGGCGATCCGGACGGCGTGCTCGATCGCGAGCGCCTGGGCGCGGTCGGCGGGAGCGGCGGGGCAGACGTTGTGCGCCTCGTCGATGACCACGAGGATCGGTTCGCGCCGGTGCCGCCACTCCCAGAGTGCGGACAGCACCGAGGCGACGACCGCCGACCGCTCCCGCGGGTTCGGCAGCTCCCCGAGGTCGAGGATGGCCCCGCGCCAGTCCGGCGGGAGCTGGTCGATGACCGGGGTGTCGTCGGCCTCCGCCCAGACCGACCAGTCCGCGGCGGCGAGGTTGTCGATGCGCAGGGCGAGCTTGCGCGCGGGCTCCTCGAGCGGGTCCAGGCGGGCGCGCAGATCGCGCAGCGAGTACTCGGTGTCAGGCATCCCCTGGGTCACGCGGCGCAGGCTGTCGTACAGCTCGGCGTCCTCGATCGGATCCAGCTCGAGCGCGAGGGCCTGCTGCTCCAGGGGCAGCCGCCCGTACCGGATGCGCAGCCGATTCACCCCGTGGTGGCGGAAGATCCGGACCCTGTCCGGCAGTTCCTCGGCCCGGCGCCGTTCCTCGTCGCTGAGCCCGTCGCGGTCGATCTCGGTGACGTGGACGTAGTCCGAGTTCGGGTCGATGACGATGACCTTGAGGTCGGTCCGGAGCAGGAGCTGCTCGATGAGCAGCCCCAGCGTGTACGTCTTGCCGGAGCCCGACTGGCCGCAGAGGAACGTGTGCCGGGTGAAGCCGGCGGCGGCGAGCTGCACGGCGCCGAGGGACGCCGGGCGGGCGGTTCCCAGGTCGAGCCGCGCGGTGGTCCCGAGGCGGGAGTCGAGCCACCGTCGCAGCACGGGCGCCGGCGCCGTGGCGACCTGTCCGCCGGCGAACGGATCCGTGAGCGGTCCGCTGTCGGCGAGGCTCGCGACGAGGTCGCCGTCGCCGAGGATCTGGACGTCGCGGACGTCGGCGGTGACGACGCCCGGCCCGTCCGCGAGGACGGTCCGGCCGACCTGCCCCAGCAGCTCGTGGCCGTCCGGCCTGGTGACGACGACCGGCGTGCCGACGGTCGGGGCCTGGCCCAGCGGGGCGGTGAAACTGAACCGGCCGTCCCCGAAGGACCAGGCCTGCGTCGATGAAGTGGTCACCCTCCGAGGATCGGTCGGCGACCGGCCCGAGCGGCTCATCCCGGGCGGGTGGTGTCAGCGGTCGGGCGAGGTCATCTGGTCGATCACGGTGGTCACGGCGAGCACGAGGACCTCGTTCTGACCGGGCTGGATCTCGACACCGTAGGTGTCCGCCACCCGGAACCACCGCTTGGACACCTCGGCCACGGGAGCGCCGTCCGCCTCGATCTTGTACTCGTGATCCAGGAGGTTGCCCTGCACCTTGAGGTCAGGGCCACCCTCGATCTCGACGGTCATCCGGTCCCGCAGCGGTGTGATCATCGCCTGCTTCACCCGGGCGACCGTCCGGCCGCCGGGGTCCTCGATCTCCATCGTGTCCCGGATGCGGAGCATGCGTTCCTGGATGCGCAGGAGGGTGTTCCCGGAGGCGTCGTCGAAGTTCAGCGTCTCGCGGACCCGCAGCGCCTTGCCGTCCACCTTGTAGGCGCGCCGGCCGTCACCGTCCTCGATCCAGTAGTCGTCACCGATGGAGACCAGCTTCTGGCGCATCCGGTAGTGCACCGCCCGGCGCTCCTCGCGCCGGCCCTCGCGTCGCTCTTCCCGTCGTCCCCGAAACACCATGGTTTCCTCCGGTCCCTTCGTCTTCCGTGTGCCGCACGTCGCGCGCGGCCGGTATCGCTGCTGCCGGCTCGGCGCGCCGCCGGCCGGTCAGGACGTACTTGACCCCTTCCATGGCGAGGAACGCGGTGATGACCGCGATGAGCACGGGTGCGGTCTCCAGGGCCCCGAGCTGGGTGAGGAACGCGGCCATCAGGACCATGGCGAACGGGGCGGTCGCGAGCGCCCCGGGGACGGCGGCGAGCAGGCAGGCGAACGCCAGTCCCAGCGGCACGCCGGGAAGAACGTGATGAACGATCACCCCGGCCGTGCCGCCGACGAACAATGCGGGAAAGATGGGGCCGCCGACGAAGCCGCTGCCCTGGCTGACGGCGAAGGTCAGCATTCTCCCCACGAGCGTCGCGATGAGCAGGCCGAGGCTCGATCGCCCCCGCGTCGCCGAGCACGACCTTGAGCTGGTCGCCGCCGTTGAACAGGGTGAGGGGCAGGGCGACGCCGATGACCCCGAAGATCACCCCGCCGAGCGTGGGCTTGGCGATGTCCGGCACCCTCAGCCGCTCGAACAGCCGGGCCGCCGCCGCCGTGAACCCGGCCAGCAGCGTCACCATCAGGGCCGCGAGCAGGCCGAGGGGATCGCGGCGAGGAGGTGCCAGTCCTCGAACGCGTACTGGGGCACGCTGTAGTAGTCCAGGAACACGGCGCCGGCGATGGCGAAGTAGATGCCGAACGAGACGCTGGACGCCACGATCTGCGCGGCCAGAGCCTTGGCGAACCGCTGCCCGCCCGGACGGGCGATCTCCATGATCAGCATCACCACGATCACGGGGCTCGAGAAGAGACCGCCATAGGCGCCGGCGAAGCCGGCCAGCGTGTTGACCTGGGCGTCCTCCGCTTCGAGCCTCCCTCGTTCGGCCGTCCAGGTGCCCAGCCCGCCCCCCATCGCCCCCAGAGCCTTCTCCGGGCCAGGCCGGCCCCGCCGATCAGCGAGACCAGGGAGACGGCCGCGATCCCGGGCACCAGCGCGGGTGTCGACGTGCTGGACTGCAGGTCGTCGAACAGACCCGGGGTCTTCCAGGGCAGCCGGGTCAGGCGGCGCACGAGGCCGACCACGACGCCCGCCGCCGCCGCGACCGCCACCCACCACCAGTGCCCGCCGAACCATCCCGGGTCCGCATCGCTGTACCACCTGCCGCCGAACGCGATCGCTCCGACGAAGATCAGTGCGGCGAGCGCGCCGAACACCCCCAGGACCACTGCGTACCCGAGCAGGACCCAGAACTCGGCGCTTCTGCGTGACCGGCCGCGGGACGGCCCGACGCGGCGGGCGCCGGGGACCGCTCAGTCATGCCCGACCAGCTCCCTTGCCGCGGGTGGTCACGTGTGCGCGAACGGGACCGGTGCGTCCTCGCCCGGCGGGCGTCCGTGCTTCTCGAGGTGGGCGACGACCTCGTTCAGGTCGGAGAGCAGCTTGTCGCCCAGGTCCGCGCTGAACCCCTCACGCACGACGAGCCGCAGGACGGCGAGGTCCTCGGCGTCCGCCGGCATCGTGTAGGCGGGGAGCTGCCAGCCGTACTGCCGCATCCGGTTCGAGACGTCGAACACCGTGTACTTGCTGGGGTCGCGCATGGCGAACGCGAACACCGGGATGTCCGACCCGTCGCTCAGGAGCTCGAAGGGGCCCATCTTCACCACGGCCGCCGAGAGCGACATCGTGATCTCCTGCAGGGTCTCCATGATCCGGGTGTAGCCGGCGCGCCCCAGGCGGATGAAGTTGTAGTACTGGCCCACGATCTGGTTGCCGGGCCGGGAGAAGTTCAGCGTGAACGTGGGCATGTCGCCGCCCAGGTAGTTCACGTGGAAGACCAGGTCCTCGGGCAGGTCCTCCTGGTCGCGCCAGACGACGAACCCGACGCCGGGATAGGTGAGCCCGTACTTGTGCCCCGAGACGTTGATGGACTTGACGATCGGCAGCCTAAAGTCCCACTCGAGGTCGGGCTGCAGGAACGGGGCGACAAATCCGCCGCTGGCGGCGTCCACGTGCATCGGCACGTTCCAGCCGGTCTCCTCGTTGCGTGCGGTAGCGCGTCGGCGATCTCTTTGATCGGTTCGTACTCGCCGGTGAACGTCGTCCCGAGGATCGCCACCACGCCGATCGTGTTCTCGTCCACGAACGGCAGCGTGGTCTCCGGGGTGATCGTGTAGCGGTCGCGGGTGATCGGCACGTAGCGGGCCTCGACGTCCCAGTAGCGGCAGAACTTCTCCCAGACCACCTGCACGTTGCTGCCCAGCACCATGTTGGGGCGGTCCGTGGACAGGCCCGCGGCCCGGCGGCGCTCGCGCCACCGCCACTTCAGCGCGAGCCCGGCGAGCATGACCGCCTCGCTGGAGCCGATGGTCGACACGCCGACGGCGGTCTCGTGCGGCTGCGCGTGGAAGAGATCGGCGACGATGTTGACGCAGCGGCGCTCGATCTCCGCCGTTGCCGGGTACTCGTCCTTGTCGATCATGTTCTTGTCGAACGCCTCGATCATGAGTGTCTGGGCCTGCGGCTCCATCCACGTCGTCACGAAGGTGGCGAGGTTCAGCGGGAGCTGCCGTCCAGCAGCAGCTCGTCGTGGATGAACCGCAGCGCTGCGTCAGGGAAGATGCTGTCCTCGGGGATGCGGTTCTTGGGCAGCGCCCGTTCCGCCATACGCCCCCCGTACGCCACCGAGAGCAGCGCCTGCTGGGCCTGGGGGTCTGAATTGACCTTGTGCATGCGGAGCCCCTCCTCGAGTGGGGGACGGGACGAGTCTGCGACCCCCGGTCCGAGGCGGCCTCATCCCACCGGGAGGAGCCGGACGCGGGAGCGTCCAGCGAACTCCCAGCCCCTGCCCAGAGACATGACGTCTCCTGTGTCCATGCCGCCCGGATGGGCGGCCCAGGATCGAGTAGGAGCCATGGACAGCCACGAGCACGAGAACCCCGCCGCCGTCGCCGCCGCCACCGCACGGCGGGACCGAACCTGCCGGCTGCGCACCGGCGCCGCCGCCTTCCTTCTCGTGGGGGCGGCCTTCGCCGTCCACGGCGCCGCCACCTCGCACTCCCCGTCCACCGCCGTGCTCTCGCGCCCCGAGTGGTCAGGCGCCGCCGGCGGCTGGTCCCGGGCCGATTCCCCTGTCGGCTGGGCCGGGGCCGGTGTCCAACGGTCAGGTGGCGACCGCCACGGACTCCCAGCAGACGGGCGTCGTCGACATCGACGTGATCCTCAACGGGACGCAGCGCGCAGCCGGCACCGGGATGGTGCTGACCGCCAACGGCGAGGTGCTCACCAACCGACACGTCGTCTCCGGCGAGACGGCCATCGCCGTCACCATCCCCGCCACCGGCCGCACCTACGACGCCCATGTCGTCGGCATCGCCTCGAACACCGACGTGGCCGTCGTGCAGCTCGAGGGAGCATCCGGACTGGACACGGTCAAAGACGGCCTCCGGCACGGTCTCGGTCGGTGACGAGGTCGTCGGCGTCGGCAATGCCGGCGGCACGGGCGGCACGCCGAGCGCGGCCCCCGGTCAGGTCACCGGGCTGGGGAGCAGCATCACCGCGACGGACGAGGACGGCAGCGACCCCGAGGTCCTGACCGGCCTCATCCAGACCGATGCCAACATCGAGCCGGGCGACTCAAGGCGGACCGCTGCTCGACACGTCGAACGCGGTGGTCGGCATGGACACGGCGGGCTCGTCGGAGGGCGGCGACGGCTACGCCATCCCCATCGCCACCGCGCTGGACGCGGCGAAGCAGATCGAGGCCAACCCGTCCAGCCCCGCACAGAGCGGCTCGGGCCAGAGCGGGCAGAGCGGGTCCGGGCAGAGCGGGCCAGAGCCAGGCGCCGGCGGGTTCGGCCTACCTGGGGGTCGAGGTCCAGGACGGGCCGACGGGCGCCGAGGTGGCCGGCGTGGTCGACGGTTCACCCGCCGCGCAGGCCGGTCTCACCGCCGGCGACACCCTCACCTCGGTGGCCGGCCAGCGCGATCGGCTCCGTCGCCGACCTCGCGTCGGTGATGGCCCAACTCACCGCCGGGACAGGCCGTCGAGGTCACGTTCGCGGGTCCCGACGGCAAGCGCGCAGTCGTCGTCCATCACTCCCGCGGCGGCCCCCACCGCCTGAGGGACGTCGGGGGATGCCGCGGCCGTGCCCCGAGGGTCAGGGCAGCTGAGGGGCGAACCGCCCGAGGACGTCCTCGCCCTTCTGCACGATGCCGCAGCCCAACTCGGGGACGGCGTTCCAGGCCCCCAGCAGGTCCCCCAGGGGCTCCGACACCACGATCCGGGTCTCGTCCGAGCATCTTCTGGAAGATCTCGTTCTCCGGGGTAGATCACCCGGAGGGCGTTGACCGCGGTGCTGAGGTAAGAGGGTCCGGCTCTTGCCGATGCTGGATAAGTACCGGAAGGCGAAGATCCGCTCGCCGTCCGTCGTGGCGACGGTCATCTGCATGGGCTGGTCCACCCCGTGGCGCTCGTGTCCGGGTCGCCTCGACGAAGCCCACCATCCGCTCCACCGCCGCGACCGGGTCGTCGCGCAGACCGAACCGTGAGGGCCAGGTAGAACATGCACCTCCGAGTCCGTGGAGCCCTCGATCGACGGGTACAGCTCCGGGTCGACGGCCATCACGAGGTCACGCTTCAGCACGTGGAAGTCCTTGATGGCGCCGTTGTGCACCCAGAGCCAGCGGTCGTAGCGGAAGGGGTGGCAGTTCGTCTGCTGCACTGCGGTGCCGTACTTGCGCGGATGTGCGCGATGAAGAGGCCGGACGACGTCGAGCGCGCCAGCTCCCGCAGGTTGACGTCGTTCCAGGCCGGACCCGTGCCCTTGAAGATGACCGGAATGCGGCTGTCGCGCGGCTCGGAAGGGCGGGGCCGCCCCCCTCGACGCCGTACCAGCCGACCCCGAAGCCGTCACCGTTCGTCGTCTCGACGCCCATGCGGGAGTGGAGGCTCTGGTCGATGAGCGAGTGCTCCCGGTTGTACAACAGCTCCTCGAGCAGGATCGGACTTCCTGAGCACGCCAGCCACCGGCACATCCGAGCTCCCTCAGCTTCGCGGCTCACTGACCCCGCCGACGTGATCCGGCGTTCGGCTCGCCGCATGCCACGGTGACTCCGTGCAGCGCGACTCTCCGCCTCATTCCTGAGGAATGAGGCGGAGAGCAGCGGTCGGCCTGGAATCAGGCCGGTTCCAGTTCGCTCGCCTTCATCAGGCCGACCTCGACCAGGTCCAGGGGATGGATCCAGTTGTC
>CAVWLJ010000020.1:0-61245 GCA_963755755.1 uncultured Actinomycetota bacterium | reverse complement strand
CGCAGACGCCGACCAGGTCAACCCCGTCGAGGCTGGTGATCGCCCCCAGGTGGACGACGGATATCGTCCCGCACCCGATCACGGCCCCGGCGGTCATCGCGTCACTTCACCCCGCCGGCGGTCAGACCGCCGATCAGGTAGCGCTGGAAGACCACATAGAGGAGAACGACGGGCGCGGCGCAGACCACCGAGGCCGCCATGATCTGGGAGTACACCGGGATCGCCCCGCCCTCCTGGGTCGCGCCGAACGTCTGCAACGCCACGGCGGCGGTCTGCGTGTCGGGCCGGGTCAGCACCGAGGCGAAGAGGACGTCGTTCCAGGCCAGCAGGAAGGCGAAGATGCCCGAGACCACGATCGCCGGCAGGCTCAGCGGCATGATGATCCTGAACAGGATCGTCAGGATCGAGGCGCCGTCCACCCGCGCGGCCTCCTCCAGCTCGCGGGGCAGGCCACGCAGGTACGTGACCATCACCCACGTCGAGAACGGCAGCGCGAACGTCAGGTACGCGATCATCAGGCCCCAGCGCGTGCCGATCACCTGGATGCCGAGGTAGTTCCCCGCGGAGGCGTACAGCACGAACACCGGCAGCAGCATCAACGTGCCGGGGATGCTCTGCAGGCCCACGAGGCCGCGCAGGATGGTGATCCGCCCGACGAAGGTGTAGCGCACCAGCACGTACGCGGTGATCGTGCCGAGGATTGCGGACGCGACCGCCACCACGGATGCAACGATCACGCTGTTCACGAGGCCGGTCGCGAGGTTCGCCGTGCTCCAGATCAGGCCGTAGCTCTGCAGGGAGAACGAGCTGGGCCAGTACTCCCCCGATGCGACGCCGAGGTCGCTGTTCACCGAGGCCAGCACGACGTACAGCGCGGGGATGACGACGATCACGCACAGCACGATCGTGATGATCACCAGGAGTGGCCGGGGCAGCAGCCTCTGGGCCTCTTTCGACGAGGTGCGCTCCCGCGGACGCCATGCCGAGCGCGGCGGTACGACGGGAGTCGTGGTGGCGGTGGTGGTCATCTCCTGCCTCCCTCTTCGCCGACGTCCAGCCGGACGGCACGCAGATAGACGAACAGCGGGATGGCGATGAGCAGGAGCGACACGATCGCCATGGCCGCACTCAGCCCGAACCGCAGGTTCTGGAAGCTGGTGACGTACACGAGCATCGGCAGGACGTTGACGTTGTCCGGCGCGGGAACCCCGAACAGCACGAACGGCAGCGAGAAGTTGTTGATGTGGTTGAGCGTCGCGAGCAGCGCGGCCAGGAGCACCGGTCCGCGCACGTAGGGAAGGATGATGTGCAGCAGCTTGGGCCACCACGAGGCGCCGTCCACGGCGGCCGCCTCCTGGACCTCGTTGTCGACACTCTGCAGCCCTGCCAGCGCCATCAGGTAGATGAACGGCCACGCCGCCCAGATCTCCACCAGGATCAGCGTCCAGTACGACCTGGGCCCCGACAGCCAGAGCGCAGGACTGACGCCGATCTTGTGCAGCCACACGTTGACGATCCCGTCGGGCTGCAACATGGTCCGCCAGAACTCGGCCACGACGAACGACGGCAGCACGTAGGGGACGAGGAACACCGCGCGCACCAGAGCGCGGCCGCGGTAGGGGTTCTGCGTCACCAAGCGCGGCGGTCACCCCCAGCGGGATCGTCACGATCGTCGAGATCACCGCGAACGAGACGCTGAGCCAGATGGAGTGACCCAGCCCCGACGCGAACGCCTCGCCGTAGTTCGCCAGCCCGATGAAGGGCGCCTGCAGCCAGCGCCGCAGCGTGTACTGGTCGAGATCGGTCAGCGAGATGTAGACCGCCATCGCCAGCGGGATCAGGATGATCAGCGTCATCAGGATCCCGCCGGGGAGAAGCAGCCAGAGCGGGCGTTGCCGCTCGGTCACGCCGCGACGACGTCCGCCGCGGATGCGCCCCGGTTCCTTGCCGTCCGGGCCCGCGACGGCCACGGCGGCCGTCGCGGTGCCCCCGGCAGAGCGCGTCGTGTCGTTGGCCACGACTACTTCGCCTTGTCCAGCGCCTGCTGGGACTTCGTCTGCGCGTCAGCGAGGAGGCTGTCGAGCGACGAGTCGGGGACCGAACCCTGGGCCAGGTTCGGGATGGACTGAACGGCCACGTTGGTGAGCGCGAGCTGGATCGTCCCCCAGGCTCCGGTGAACGGGGTCGCGACGGACTCCTTCGCGGCCTGCGAGGACGGGCGCGAACACCGGGTCCGACGAGCACCGTCTGCGCGGCCGCGGCGTTCGTCGGCGGCTGGCCCAGCGTCTTCCAGTAGTTCGTCGCGTTCTGCTCGTTCGTCATCAGGTTGATGAGCGCGAACGCCAGGTCCTTGTTCTTGGAGTAGTCGGCGACCAGGAGGTTGTCGCCCGAGAGGATGCTCGCGGCCGCCGGCGCGTTCGGGGGCCGCGACGTCATGCCCGGCGGCACGGTCGGGAGCAGCGCGTAGGCCCACTTGCCCTTGAGAGGGCTCGCGTCCAGCGTCGGGAGGCTGGTCGGCGTGGTGAGGGCGAAGTAGCCGGTCTTGCCCTTGGTGAACTCCGTCAGGGCCTGCGTCGTTGTTCCATCCGACGGCCGCCGGGTTCACCACGTGATCGGTCGTCAGCCAGCCGAAGTACGTCTGGTAGGCCTTCTTGACGGTCGGGTCGTTGATCTTCGCGGTCTTGCCGTCGACGAGCGGGTTGCCGGCCTGGATGGACATCCCCCACGCGAACTTCCACGGGTCGAAGTTGTCCTTGTAGCCGACGGCGAGCCCGTACTGGTCGCCGTGGGTCATCTTCTTCGCCTGCTGGCCGAGCTCGTCCCACGTGGTCGCCGGCTTCGTGATCCCGGCGGCCTTCAGCAGGTCCTTGTTGTAGGCCATGACGAACGGGCGCGTGGCCCACGGGATGCCGATCTGGTTGTTCGCGTCCGGACCGGAGATGCCGAGCGTCGCCGGGAGGAACTTGTCCTTCCCGCCGACCTTCTGCCACGCCGCGTCGTCCAGCTTGGTGAAGGCCCCGGTGGCGTACGCGGTCGGCGTCATCGTGGTGCCCACACCGTAGATGTCGGGCCCGTTGCCCGACACGGCGGACGTCTCGATCTTGGTGACCTCGTCGTTGGCGCTGGCGAACGTCTCCCACTTGATGGTCGCGCCCGTCTGGGTCTTGAACTGGTTCGCGATGTCCTGCCTGCCAGGCGGCGAACTCCTTCGGGAACTGCGTGTTCGCTCCGATGTACACGTCGAGCGTCTTCCCGGCACCGTTGGTGCCACCGCCGGAGCCGCCGGAACCGCCGCCACCGCCGCAGGCGGCGAGGCCCACCGTGACCGTGGTCGCGGCGAGCACTGCCAGGGCGGAGCGCACCGTCGTCGATCGCATCGTCTCTCCCTCGGTTTGGTCCGCCGTGGGTGTGGCCCACCTCACGACTGCAGACTTTCGCCGATGGTTGCCCCCGCCACTTGGGGGAGGCCAGCAGTTGCAGGTTGTTGCCATCGCCCCCGTGGCAACAGGCTGCAACCCCTTGGTGGGGGCCCCTTCGGGGGTCCAACCTCGGGCCATGGCCACCCTGACTGTGCACCCGGATCGGCTCCTGCCCGCCGACGCCGGGACGCGGACCATCGCCCGTCGGCTGTACGAGACGGTCCGGGACCTGCCGATCGTCTCCCCGCACGGCCACGTCGATCCGGGGATCCTGGTGGACGACGAGCCCTTCGCCGACCCTGCGAGCCTGTTCATCCAGCCCGACCACTACGTGACGCGGTTGCTGCACGCCGGCGGCGTCAGCCTGGACCGGCTGGGCGTGGGCGAGGGGCCGCTTCCCGAGGAGCGCGCGCGCGAGGTGTGGCGGCTGCTGTGCGCGAACTGGCACCTGCTGCGCGGCACCCCGGTGCGGTACTGGTTCGACAGCGAGCTCGGTGAGATCTTCGGCGTCCGGGAGCGGCCGAGCGCCGAGAACGCGGACGCCCTCTACGACCAGATCGCGGGGCAGCTCGCCGCGCCGGACCACCGGCCGCGTGCGCTGCTGCGCCGGTTCGGGATCGACGTGCTGGCCACCACCGACGACCCCGCCGACGATCTCGAGGCGCACGCCCGGCTGGCCGACGACGCCGAGATGAGCACGCGGGTCGTGCCGACCTTCCGCCCGGACGTCTACCTCGAGCCCGCCACGCCGGGCTGGGGCGACATCGTGAAGCGCCTCGGCGAGGCGGCCGGCGTCGACGTGCACGACTACGACGGCTACCTGGCCGCCCTGGAGGAGCGCCGGCGGTACTTCGTCGAGCACGGCGCGGTCTCGGCGGACCACGGCCATGCCGACGCGATCGCCGCGCCGCTGGAGGAGGCAGACGCCCGGCGCATCTACAGCTCCGCCCTGGCCGGCCAGGCGTCCGAGCCCGAGGCCACCGCGTTCCGCCGGCACATGATCCTCGAGATGGCGAGGATGTCGTGCGACGACGGGCTGGTGATGACGGTGCACCCCGGCGTCCGCCGCAACCATCACGCCGGGACCTTCGCCGCGTACGGCCCGAACACGGGCCACGACATCCCGATCGCCACGGAGTTCACCGACGCGCTGCGCCCGCTGCTCGACCGGTACGGCACCCACCCGAACTTCCACCTGGTGCTCTTCACCGTGGACCCGGACACCTTCGCCCGCGAGATCGCGCCGCTCGCCGGCTTCTACCCGTCGGTCTACGCCGGCGCACCCTGGTGGTTCCTCGACAGTCCCGCCCTCATCCGCCGCTACCAGGAGTCGGTCAGCGAGATCGCCGGCTTCAGCCGGATGTCGGGCTTCATCGACGACACCCGGGCCTTCTGCTCGATCCCGGCACGGCACGACATGTCCCGCCGCCTGGACGCCGGGTTCCTCGCCGGCCTGGTCGCCGCGCACCGGCTGGACGAGGACGAGGCCCTGGAGACGCTCACCACACTCGTGGCCGACCAGCCGCGGAAGGTCTTCAAGCTGTGACGCCGCGCAGGACCTCCCGGCCGCCCGTCCGGATCGTCCATCTCGGACTCGGCGGCTTCTTCCGCGCCCATCAGGCCTGGTACACCGGCGCCGCCCCGGACGCAGACGACTGGGGGATCGCCGCCTTCACCGGGCGCTCCCGGGAACTGGCCGAGCAGCTGAGCCGCCAGGACGGCTTGTACACGCTCGTGATCCGCGGCCCGGAGCGCGACGAGATGGCTGGTCCAGCAGGCCGTGCCGGAGGCCCACCCCGGGACCGACCTGCGCGCGTGGTGCTCCCGCCTGGAGCACCCGCACCTGGCCGTCGTGACCTTGACGGTCACCGAGGCGGCGTACGCCCGCAACGGCGACGGAGCCCTCGACCTGGACAGGGCGGACGTGCGGGCGGACGTCGACGCCCTGCGGAACGGGAGGGACGTCGTCACCGTGCCCGGCCGGCTGGCCGCCGGCCTGGCCGCCCGGCGGGCGGCAGGCGGGGCGCCGCTGGCGGTCGTCCCGTGCGACAACCTGCCCGACAACGGTGCCGCCGTCGCCCGCGTCGTCACCGGCATCGCGGCCGAGGCCGACCCCGCCCTGGCGGACTGGATCACGAGCAACGTGTCCTTCGTGACCACCATGGTCGACCGGATCACACCGCGCACCACGGCCGACGACGTGCGGGCCGTGGCCGAGCGGACGGGCTGGGCCGACGCGGTTCCGGTGGTCACCGAACCGTTCACCGAGTGGGTGCTGAGCGGGGACTTCCCCGTCGGCCGCCCGGCCTGGGACGCGGTCGGCGCCCGCTTCGTCGACGACGTCCACCCGTACGAGACCCGCAAACTGCTCCTGCTCAACGGCGGCCACAGCCTGCTCGCGTACGCCGGCGGCGCCCGCGGGCACGACACCGTGGCCGCCGCGGTCGCGGACCCGGAGTGCCGGCGCCTGCTCGAGCAGTGGTGGGACGAGGCGTCGCGGTACGTGCCGATGCCGGCGTCCGCCCTGACCGCCTATCGCGAGGAACTGCTGGAGCGCTTCGCCAACCCCCGGATGCGGCACACGCTCGCGCAGATCGCTGCCGACGGTTCTCAGAAGGTGCCGATCCGGGTCCTCCCCGTGCTGCGCGGCGAGCGGGCCGAAGGCCGGATGCCGCCCGGCGCGGTGCGCACCGTGGCCGCATGGATCGGCCACCTGCGCGGCATCGGCGTGCCGGTGAACGACGCCGGGGCGGCCCCGTACCAGGAGCGCGCGGGATCGGTCCGGGACGTGCTCACGCTGCTCGCCCCGGACCTGGCCGGCGACGCCGGGCTCGTCGCCGCGGTCGAGGAGGCACTGCGGTCCGACGCCGTGGCATCGGCGTAGGTGGCCGTGCGGACTGTCCCGAAGCGTCGCTACGCCGTCGTGGGTGTCGGCTCGCGGGCCGCGATGTACATCGGAGCCCTGGCGAAGATGTACGCCGACGAGGGCGACATCGTCGCCTGGTGCGACCCGAACGGGACGCGCATGTCCTACTACGACGAGGTCCTGGCCGCCGCCGGCCTCCCGGCGCCGGCCCGCTATCCGCCCGGCGCCTTCGACGCCCTACTGGCCGAGCAGCGACCGGACGTCGTGATCGTGACCTCGCCCGACGCGACCCACCACGAGTACGTGACGGCCTCACTTCTGGCGGGCCGGAACGTCGTGGTGGAGAAGCCGCTGACGACGACGGTGCAGGGTGCGCGGGCGATCGCGCAGGCGGCCGGCTCATCCGACGCTCAGGTGATCGTCACGTTCAACTACCGGTACTCGCCGCGCAACAGCACGCTGCGGCAGCTCCTCGCCTCCGGTGCGATCGGAACCGTGACCTCCGTGCACTTCGAATGGGTGCTCGACACGGTGCACGGCGCCGACTACTTCCGGCGCTGGCACCGCGACAAGTCGGTCTCCGGCGGTCTGCTCGTACACAAGTCGAGCCATCACTTCGACCTGGTGAACTGGTGGCTGGCCGACGTGCCGGAGACCGTGTTCGCGGCCGGAGGGCTGCGCTTCTACGGGGAGGCCAACGCCGCGGCCCGTGGCCTGGCGCCGCGGCCGATCCGCTCGACCGGCGCTCCGGGCGCGGCCGACGACCCGTTCGCCCTCGACCTGGGCGCCGACGACACGCTGCGGAAGCTCTACCTGGAGGCCGAGGGCGACGACGGCTACCTCCGCGACCGGGACGTGTTCAGCGCCGGTATCAGCATCGAGGACAACGCCGGTCTGCTGGTCAGCTACCGCTCCGGCGCGATCCTGACCTACGCGCTCAACGCCCACTCCCCCTGGGAGGGCTACCGGGTCTGCGTCAACGGGACCGAGGGGCGCATCGAACTGGACGTCGTCGAACGCGGCTTCGTGCAGCCCCTCGGCGCGGCCGG
The DNA here is from genome assembly GCA_963755755.1 of uncultured Actinomycetota bacterium. Classification (GTDB taxonomy): domain Bacteria; phylum Actinomycetota; class Actinomycetes; order Actinomycetales; family Kineosporiaceae; genus DATKNA01. The sequence continues at coordinate 53,911 of CAVWLJ010000020.1, read as the reverse complement.
AGTGGTCGGGCGCCCCGCCGTCGACCCCAGCGTCCGCCCGGAGGACCGCGATGCCGGCGGCACCGGCAACCCTCGCCCGAGCGGTCAGCGTCTGCTGCTGCAGCGCCATTGGGAGCAGGCCCGCGAGATCCCGATCCCGCACGGGGGCGGGGCGCACGGCGGCGGGGACGCGCGCCTGCTCGAGGACGTCTTCCGCCCCCGGCGCGCGCCCGATCCGCTCGGGCGACGGGCGGGCTACCGGGACGGCCTGCGCAGCGTCGCCGTGGGGATCGCCGCCAACCAGGCACTGGAGACAGGCCTGCCGGTGCGGATCTCGACCTTCGACCTGCCGCTGGAGGAGGCGGTCCGGTGACCCGCTTCGGCGTCGCGTCTGCGCTGTCCGCCTCTCAGCTCGCCGGCAGGGCCAGTGTCTGCGCCATCGCGCGGACGTGCCGGACGTCCGTGCCGCAGCAGCCGCCGATCACCTGGACGCCGGGCAGCCGGCGGCGAACCCGCCGGACGCCGTCGGCGAGCTCGGCCGGGTCGCCGTCGTCGAGCGTCTCCGCGGCGTCGAGCTCCGCATGGGAGAGGCGGGACGCGTTCGGGCGGTAGGCGCGGATCCGGGAGAGCGGACCGGCGTCGGACGCCCCGGAACTCGGGGGCAGCCCGGCGAGGACGTGCTCCGGATGCGCGCAGTTGACCATGAAACCACGACGCCGCCGCCCCCGTCGCCTCGTCGACCTGCTGCACCGCCTCGGCCAGTGGAGTGCCGGACGGCAACCGTCCGTCCGTCTCCACCGTGAACCCCACGACGCTCGGGATGCCGCACGCGGCCGCAGCCGTGACGACGCCGACGGCTTCCTCGACGTAGCCGAGGGTGAACGCGGTCACCAGGTCGGCGCCGGCGGCGGCCAGCTGAGCGACCTGGGTGGCGTGGTAGTCGGCGGCCTGCGCGGACGACATCGCCTCCTCGGGGTCGAAGCTCTCCCCGCGCGGGCCGAGGCAGCCGCTCACCCACGCCGGCCCGGCCCCCGGCCGGCCCTCCAGCAGGTCGCGCCCGAGCACCACCGCGGCGTCGGCGACCCGGCGCAGGTCGTCGACGGAGTACCCCAGCTCGGCCGCCCAGTCCGGGCCGGCGCGCCAGGTCGGCGTCTCGAGCACGAAACCGGCGCCGGCGTCGGCGGCCACGTCCAGGAACCCCCGGTAGTAGCGCTCCAGCACGGCCACGCCGGCGGAGTCCGACAGCAGCGGGAAGGCCGCGAAGGCCGGGCAGGTCGATCCCGTCGGAGAAGATCAGCACGGTCTCCAGCCCGCCGTCGGTCAGCAGGAGGGCGTCCGGGGCCAGGGCGAGACGTGCGCTCATCGGGCCTCCACGGCGAGGACGAGGCGGCGGCGCTCGGAAGCACCGAGCAGATCATGACACGATCGGAGCTTCGGACGCGGCGACGGCGGCGTCCGCACTGTCTCGTCCGGCTGGGGAGCGGCGATGGCCTACTTCGACCTCGGGACGTACTCGCGGCCCGTGACGACCGCATCCGCCGAGGCGCAGACGTGGTTCGACCGCGGCCTGGTGTGGTCGTACGCCTTCAACCACGAGGAGGCGGTGGCCTGCTTCGAGCGGGCGGTGACCGCCGACCCCGGGTGCGCGATGGCCCACTGGGGAATCGCCTACGCACTCGGGCCGAACTACAACAAGCCGTGGGAGTTCTTCGACGAGGCCGACCTGCTGAGCACCCTCGAACGGACCCGCGAGGCCGTGGGCCGGGCCCAGGCCCTGCGGGGCGGGGCGACGCCGGTCGAGCGTGCCCTGATCGAGGCGCTGGTGCCGCGCTACCCGGCGGCGGACGCCGAGGTCGAGGCCGGCGGCGACTTCTCGGTGTGGAACGCGGGCCACGCGGCCGCGATGACCGACGTCCGCCGGGCGTTCCCCGACGACCCCGACGTGGCGGCCCTGTCCGCGGCCGCACTCCTCCAGCTGACGCCCTGGGAGCTCTGGGACCTCCGGACCGGCGATCCGGCGCCGGGTTCACGCGCTCCGGAGGCCGCGGCCGTCCTGGACGCCGCCCTCGCCACGCCCCCGGGCCGGGAGCATCCCGGGCTGCTGCACCTGTACGTCCACCTGTGGGAGATGTCGGCGACGCCGGAGCGGGCGCTGGGAGTCGCGGACCGGCTGCGCGGCCTGGTGCCGGACGCCGGTCACCTCGAGCACATGCCCACCCACCTCGACGTGCTGTGCGGCGACTACCGGCGGGTGGTGGCGTCGAACCTGGACGCGATCGCCGCGGACGAGCGGTTCCTCGCGCGGCGCGGCGCGATGAACTTCTACACGCTCTACCGCTCGCACGACTACCACTTCGCGATCTACGGCGCGATGTTCTCCGGCCAGTCCCGCGTCGCGCTGGAGACCGCGGCACGCCTGGAGGCATCCATCCCGGAGGAGCTGCTCCGGGTCGAGTCGCCGCCGATGGCCGACTGGCTCGAGGGGTTCCTCGCCATGCGGGTGCACGCACTGATCCGGTTCGGCCGGTGGGACGACATCCTCGCCCTGCCGCTGCCCCCGGACCCGGCCCTCTACTGCGTGACGACCGCGATGACCCACTACGCGCGAGGGGTCGCGTGGGCCGCAACCGGAGACGTGCCCCGAGGCCGAGGCCGAGCGCGAACGCTTCCGGGCGGCGTGCACGCGGGTGCCGGAGTCACGGACCCTGTTCAACAACACCTGCCAGGACGTGCTGGCGATCGCCGGGGCGATGCTCGACGGCGAGCTCGAGTACCGCAGGGGCGACGTCGAGGAGGCGTTCGCGCAGCTGCGCCGGTCCATCGAGCTGGACGACGGGCTGCCGTACGACGAGCCGTGGGGCTGGATGCAGCCGACGCGACACGCCTACGGCGCGCTGCTGCTCGAGCAGGGACGGGTGGAGGAGGCCGCCGCGGTCTACCGGGCGGACCTCGGGCTCGACGACACGCTGCCGCGGGCGCTGCAACACCCGGGCAACGTCTGGAGCCTGCACGGCTACCACGAGTGCCTCACCCGGCTCGGCCGCACCGAGGAGGCGAACATCATCGAGCACCAGCTGAGGCTGGCCTCCGCGGTCGCCGACGTCCCCATCACCGCCTCGTGCTACTGCCGGCTGTCGGCGGTGCACAGCTGCCACTGACGACCCCGCCCCGGCTCCGCTCCGTTCAGGCCGCGGGCGCGTTGGCGTGCAGGAAGTTCGTGAGCATCGTGTCGACCGACGCGCCGAGCAGCTCGGTGCCGTGCGCCCCGCTGGGGAGGATCTTCAGCGTCTTGCGCCGCGCCGCGCTGTGGGCGTAGAGGTCCTTGGCGCTCTGGACGAACTGGGTGTCGTCCTCCCCCACCCCGAACCAGGACGGCGCCGTCACGTGCGCGGCGGCCCCGAGGGCGTCGAGCCCGTCGAAGACGTCGGGCGCGGAGAGGACGAAGACCGCGACGGCGTGCACGGCCTCGGCCGCCACCATCGACGTCGTCCCACCCATCGAGGCCCCGACCAGGGCGATGCGCGTCGCGCCCCTCCGGCGGAGCTCCGCGGCGACGTCCCGCAGGTCGGCGTCCGCGTCCTGGCCGCCGGAGTAGTCGTACAGGGCGACCCGGTAGCCCTGCCGGGCGTACACCAGCCCGGTCGGCAGCCACGAGCACAGGTCCCCGCTGCTCATGTTCGAGAAGACGATGCCGGTCGACCCCGTCCCCAGGACGACGGCGTCCAGCCGGACCCCCGGCTTCGGCTGCAGGTGCACTCCGGTCAGGTCGGGGTCCTGCGGGTCGATACACCCCGCGATCGGTTCGGCGGTCTCACCGGAGCTCGTGGCGGCAGCGCCCGCGCCGCCGGAACCGCCACCGCCGCAGGCCGCGAGCAGCCCGGCGGCGAGGCAGACGACGAGCGCCCGTCTCATGGGCCCACCCCCAGACCCGGGCCGGCTCCCGGTCGTGATCCTTACGCGCCGTACGCACCCTGGCATGGGCGCGCAGGGCCGGACAAGACCCGTCAGCGCGCGCGCCTACTCCAGCAGACCCGCCTCCAGGGCGCGGTGCACGGCCTCCGTCCGGTGGCTCACGCCGAGCTTGCGGTAGACCGCGCTCACGTGGCCCTTCACCGTGTTCCGGCTGACCACGAGCTCGTCGGCGATCTGGGCCAAGGAGAGATGGCTGGGCAGCAGGCGTAGCACCCGGAGCTCGGCCGCGGTCAGGCTCTCGCCAGCGGGTTCCGGATGTCCCTGGGCGTCGGCCAGCTCGCGTTCCAGCTCCTCCACCAGGCCGGCGAGAACGCCGGGTGGCCGGAAGAGCCGCAGCTCAGCACGCGCTTCGGCGAGTCGCACCGTCGCCGCCCGCGGGTCGCCGAGCTCCAGCTGGAGCCGGCCCAGGGTCACCGCGGCCTGGACGGCCAGCCAGGGGAAGGCCACGGGTGACGGCCAGACGTAGAGGTCGAGGGCCTGGCGCGTCCAGATCGTCGCCTGGTCGGCGTGTCCTCGATGGAGGGCCACGCGCGCGTTCACCAGGTAGGAGAGCAGGCTCGGCATGTAGCCCTGGAGGCCGCCGGCCAGGAGGTGCTCCGTGGAGTCGTCGGCGCACGCCTGGGCCATCGGCCAGTCCTCGCGCTGCACCGCCAGCCAGGCGAGCTGGGCGAGCGCCGAAGCCGCGCCGGGCCCCTGCGACGCGGTCCCGAACTGCTGGGCGGACTCGAGCCAGGGGACGGCGTCCTCGAAAGAGCCGTTGAGCCACCACGCGACACCGAGGAGCAGCGACGCCATCGAGTGCCAGCGGCTGCCGGCAGGTTCGAGCGCGACCGCCCGCCGTGCGTCCGCGAGCATGGCCTGCACACCGCGTGGGGCCAGTGCCGCACGGACCCGCAGGACGGCGGACTCCAGGCATGCGCTCCCGTCCGGCAAGGGGCCCTGGAACGAGCCTGCCTCCGCCACGCCCAGCGCGCGACGGGCGCGATGACCGTCTCCGGTCAGCGCCCAGACCCACGCCGCCATGGGTGCCAGCGGCGGGTAGCTCGCGAGCACGTCCTCGCCCAGCCGATCGAGCCAGCGGCGCACCTCGTCGATCCGGCCCTCGCTGTTCAGCACCTGGGTGTGGGCCACGATCAGCCGGGCGGCGGTCACGTCGGCCCGTCCCGCGAGAGCGTGCTCGATGGCCATGTCGGGCCGCCCCTGGGCCTCGTACCAGAGCGACGCGCTCCGGTGGATGCTCAGGTCCCTCCCGGGCTCGCGTCGGCGCAGCTCACCGGCCAGCATCTGAGCGAACAACGGGTGGTAGCGGTACCACTCGCCCGTCTCGTCGTCGGGCGCCACGTGAAGTCCGAGGTCTCGCACCTCGGCCAGCCATACCCCGCTTCCCGACCTTCCCAGCACGGCGTCGCACAGCGGAGCGGACACCCTCTCGAGGACGGCGGTCCGCATCAGGAACGCCATCGTCTCGGCGGACAACCCGGCGAGCACCTGCTGACGGAAGTAGCGGCGGAAGACGGCGTCGTCCCCGTCGAGCGTGCGCACCCGGGCCGAAGGGTCGAGGCTCGCCGCCAGCGCCGGCAGTGCCAGGCGCAGACCCGTCGCCCACCCGCCCGTTCTCCGGAGGAGCTCGTCGACCGCGTCCGGACGCAGGTGGAGGCCCTCGGCGGCGAGCAGGGCATCCGTCTCACCGGCGTCGAACTGCAGGTCCTCGCCGCCGAACCGAAGGTACCGACGCTCGGCGGCGAGCGTGCCCACCCTCCAGCGGGGCGGTCGGTCGGCGGTCACGACGATCCGCGACCCCGCCGGCATCAGCGCGGCGAGCGCGGCGACCAGACCGACCCCGGCCCGCCCCCGCGCCTGCTGGAGGTCGTCGAGCACCAGCGTCACCGGCCCTGCCTCCGCGACCTGCGCGATCCGGGAGGCGAGGCGCTCGAGCGGCGGGGCAGGTGCCGTCGCGGCATCTCCGGCTGGGACGCCGGTCTGGAGGAGGGCCGACATCAGCGCATCGGCGAGGTGGCTCGGGTCGCCATGCCTCGCGCTCACCTGCGCCCAGCAGACGTAGGCCGCCGAGGAGTCGGCCCATTGCCGGGCGGCCGTCGTCTTGCCGTAACCCCGCGGCGCTTCGAGGACGACCAGGCTCACCTCGTCGCCGATGTCCTCGAGCCGCCGAAGCAGGCCTGCGCGGAGAACGGAGGGCGTCCCGGACGATACGTCCGGTGCCGGCCTGCCCCGCTGCCGGGGCGCCCCCGCGAACGAGCGCCGCGTGCTGCTCGCACCGGGCGCTGGGCTCTCCATCCCCTGGCTCACTCGCGGACCGCGCACGCCGGGGACGCGCGCAGGGCGCCGACCCGGTTCCGACCGTCGCGTTCGGCCTCCGCCTCGGGACGCAGAGTCGACCATGCGCACGCCACCGCGGCGAAAACGGCGACGTCGTACAGCTCGACGAGATGGCCCGGGGCGATCCCGACCAGCGCCACGGTTCCGCCGTCCGCGCGAGGCACGACACCAGGATTTCCGGAAGGGACACGAAGGGCAACTCTGAATGTTTGCTATCCCTCAGTTTTAGGGGGATAGCGGAGAATTCGCGCTATTTGCTCCTGATTCCGCTTGCGCGGCAGTGATTTCCGACGTGGATGAGGGGGGCGCCACCCCGCGTCGGCGGCCCGGCAGAAGGCGGCGGACCAGCGCTGGGCGGTGCGGCGCACCGACCGCGCCGTCCCCGGCCGCCGCCCCACCCGCGGCGCCACTCGGCACCGTCCGCGCCGGCGCGCGGCGACCTCGCCTGCAGCTCCGGGAGCAGTTCGTGACGGCGCACGTAGACGTCGACGAGTGCCAGGACGACGGCGGCGACGGGGATCGACAGCAGCGCTCCGGCGACCCCGAAGAGCGCAGAGCCGATCATCACCGAGGCGAAGGACACCGCTGGATGGACGTCGACGGCCTTGGCACTGATCCGCGGTTCGATGGTGAGGTTCTCGACCTGCTGATAGATGATCGCCCACACGAGTGCGGCGACCCCGATCCAGGGGTTCGGACTGAGCAGTCCCACCAGCACCGGCAGGGCGATCGAGATGTACGTACCGATCGTCGGCACGAACTGGGCGACGATGCCGGTCCATACTCCCAGCGCCAGCCACGAGGGCATGCCGATGAGCAGGAACACGAGCGCGCTCGTCGAGCCGTTGATCGTCGCCAGGACCACGCGGGCCGACACGTATCCACCGGTCTTGATCGTCGTGAGATCCCAGGCGGTGCCGAAGACCCGTTGCAAGCGCTCGGGGAGCAGCTGCGCGATCCACATCCGCAGCCGCGGACCGTCGGCGGCGAGGTAGTAGATCAGGAAGACGGCGGTGAACCCCCGGAGGAACAGGTGCGCCGCCCACGCGATCAGCCCGGCGAAGCCTCCCACCACCTCGTCGGCGTACCCGGCGACGTCCTGCGGCGTCAGGTGCAGCGCCTGCTGCAGGTCCTGCGCCGCATAGGACGTCGAGAAGGTGTCGTTCACCCAGTTGATCAGTTTGTCGAGGAGACCCGGGAGCCCCCGCAGCAGCTCGGCGATCTGGGTGAGGAACAACCGGCCGAAGGCGAGGAAGAACAGGACCAGGAACAGCGCCACCCCGGCCATCACGAGCAGGACGGCGGCTCCGCGCTTCATCCGGAGCTCGAGGCGCCGCACCGCCGGCTCCATGGTGATCGACGCGAACCAGGCCATGAGGATCGTGAACAGCGCCGACCCGGCGTCGGTGAGGACGAACCAGCCGAACGAGCCCACGGCGACGACGGCGAGCAGCACGAGGCCGGACCGCCACACGACGCGCGGCGACGGCTCCGACGGACGACGCACCTCCGCGCGCTCGGGAATCGGGGCGTCGGACGTGGTCCGCGCTGCTCCGTTGCCCCAGTGCCACATCGTCCGGCCGCCCGTCAGGAGGATGGAGCCTGGGACGGCACCAGGTTGACCGCGAGCACGTGGAAGCCCCGGGCGGGCAGGTCGACGTAGAGCCCGGGGTCGGCCAGCTCGCACCCGTCCCGGTCGAACCGGGCTCCGGACAGAACGTCCTCCAGCTGCCGGACGCCGGACGCGACCTCGGGCCACGGAAGCGGCACCCGGCCCTGGGCGGGCGCGTCCGAGAGGTTGACCACGACGACGTGCCCGGCGTCCGGACGCGTCCAGGCCCACGCGGCGAGGTTCTCGTGGCTGGGGTTGTCCGGCCACCCGCTGGTCGTCAGCAGCGACCACGCCCCCTCCCGCATCCGGCTCTCGGCGACGGCGGCGAGCAACCGCCGGGCGAAGCCCGCACTCGCGTCGTCCGCCGGCTCCGCCGGCCGGCGCCCGAGGAACACCGGCAGGTGCACGCGCCGCCCCTCGAACTGGCCCTCGTGCCACAGGGTCGCGCCGGGGAGGGTCGCGACGACCACGGCTGCCGCGCGGCCGCGTTCACCCGGGAGCGCACTCGCCGCTCGCGGCTCGTCGTGGTTCTCGGTGAACCGCAGCAGCCGGCGCTGGTAGCCGAGGTCCGCCGCCAGGTGGGCCCGCACCGAGAGGGCTCCCTCGTGGACGAGCCGGTCGTAGAGGCGCTTGTCGTAGCAGGCGTCGAAGCCCAGCTGCTGCAGCTCGTGCTCCAGATCCCAGTAGGCCTCGGCGACGAAGAGCATGCCGGGGTGTTGCGCCCTCACCGCTGCCAGGACGCCGGGCCAGAACTCGTCGGCCGGCGGGTCGCCGACCCGGTCGCCCCAGGTCGAGGCGAAGACGCGATTCAGCAGCAGCATCGCCATGTCGCACCGGACGCCGTCGCACTGGTCGCCGATGTCGATCAGCGTCCGGGCGGTCGCCTCGCGGGTGCTCGGGGAGAAGGCGTCGAGCTGCACGACGTCGGGCCACGGCGGGAAGTAGGGGTCCCGGCCCCGGGCGAGGACCTCGCCGTCGGCGTCGAACCACGCCTCCGGGTGTTCCGAACGGTCCGCGGGCGTGCCGCGGACGAACCGTTCGGGGTGCTCGCGGACCCAGGGATGGTCGGGCGCGACGTGATTGGGCACGTGGTCGAGGAGGAGCAGGGCGCCACGTCGCCGCAGCTCCTCGCGGGCGGCGGCCAGACCGGCGGGCCCGCCGAGCCGCTCGTCGACGACGTAGCGCCGCACGCAGTACGGCGACCCCACCACGTCCTCCCCGCGCAGGTCGGGCAGCGCGGCGCGGAACGACGCGGTCAGGCCCGGGTCCTGCTCGGCGATCGCCGTCCCTGCCGGGCTGCGCTCCCAGACCCCCATGAGCCACACCGCGTCCACGCCTGGCGGCACGACGGCGTCCCAGGCCTGCGCGGGCACGTCGGCGAGGGTGAGGGCTCGCCCGGCGGCGTCGGCCAGGTCGGTCAGCCACGGCCAGGTGTCCACCTCGTAGATCACCGGTTGGTCCGGCCAGCCCTTCGCCGCCGTCACGGGACCTCCTCCACCGTCCCCTGCACCTGGCGCGGAGGATCCCCAGAGACCGGTAGCGGCGATGTCCTCGGGTCGCGTCACGGCGAACAGTTGGGGGAAGACGGCGACCAGCCCGGTCCACCCGGTCTGGTGGCTGGCCCCGAGGCCGGCGCCGTTGTCACCGTGCACGTACTCGGGGAAGACGAGCAGGTCGCGCCAGTGCGGGTCCTCCTGGAACAGCCGGATGCCGCCGTACACCGGGCGCCGGCCGTCGGGGCCGCGCAGGAACGTCCGGGTCAGCCGGTCGGAGATCTCGCGTGCGACCTCGTAGAGCGTGAGCTCCTTGCCCGACCCGGTGGGGCACTCGACCCGGAAGTCGTCGCCGTAGAAGGCGTACAGGTTCAGCAGCGCCCGGATCAGCAGCGCGTTGATCGGGAACCAGACCGGCCCGCGCCAGTTGGAGTTGCCGCCGAACATGCCGGTGTCGGACTCCGCCGGCGCGTACCTGACGCGGAAGGTCTCCGGCCCCACGCGGAACTCGTAGGGGTGCTCGGCGTGCACCTTGGACACCGACCTGATGCCGTAGGGCCCGAGGAACTCGTCCTCGTCGAGCATCCGGGTGAGGATGCGGCGCAGCTGTGTCTCGTCGAACATCGCCAGCAGGAAGCCGCCACGCCGTCCCCGGTGGGCACTGATCGCCTGCAGCGACGGCCCACCGGCGTGCCGCTGGACGAACTCCCGCCCGACGTCGACGAGCTCGGGGAACCGGGCCGCGACGTCGGCGCCGATCACGGTGGTCGCCGCCAGCGGGAGCAACCCGACGAGCGACCGGACGGCGAGCCGGGTGGACGATCCGTCCGGCAGCCGGAGCAGGTCGTAGAAGAAGCCGTCGTCCTCGTCCCACATCGACGCTCCGCGGGCCCCGCCCCGGACGGCGAGCGCGATCCACCCGAAGTGCTCGAGGTAGTCGGCGGCCTGCTCGACGTAGACCGGGTCGTGCTCGGCGAGCTCGAGCGCGATCTGGAGCATCGTCTGGCAGTACAGCGCCATCCAGGCGGTCCCGTCGGCCTGGTCGAGCGTGCCGCCGGTCGGCAGCGGTGCGCTGCGGTCGAAGACCCCGATGTTGTCCAGGCCGAGGAATCCGCCCTGGAACACGTTGTTGCCGTCGGGGTCCTTGCGGTTGACCCACCAGGCGAAATTCTTCGCGAGCTTGTGGAACTGGTTCTCCAGCCACCGGACGTCGCCCTGCCCGGTGCGGCTCTTCTCCAGCTGGTAGATGAAATACGTGGCCCAGCCGTGGACGGGCGGGTTGACGTCGGAGAAGTTCCACTCGTACGCCGGGATCTGCCCGTTGGGGTGCTGATAGCGCCGCTCGAGGAGCAGGCCGAGCTGCTGCTTGGCGAACGCCGCGTCGACCATCGCCAGCGGGAGGCAGTGGAAGGCGAGATCCCACGCCGCGAACCACGGGTACTCCCAGGTGTCCGGCATGGAGATGACGTCCGCGGCGCGCAGGTGCGGCCAGTCCGCGTTCCGCAGGCCCGCCGCGTCCGGGCCGTGCTCGTGCAGCCAGCGGTCGACGTCGTAGGCGTAGTACTGCTTCGACCAGAGCATGCCCGCCAGCGCCCGGCGGACCACGTCACGTTCGCCGGCACCCAGCTCGGGTGCGATCATCTCGGCGTAGAAGGCGTCCGACTCCTCCCGCCGGGCGTCGATCAGCGCGTCGACGTCCGCCTCGAACGTGGCCGTGGCGACCTCGGTGTCGGTGAGCCGGAGCCGGACGGCGGCCGAGCCGCCCGCCGGGACGTCGAGCACGTAGTGCGCGGCCGCCTTCGTGCCGTGGCCCTCGGGGTTGACGGCGTCGCCGTCGCCCTCGACCACGTACCGCCCGATCCCGTCCTTGACGTACGGCGAGTCGTTCTCGGTGCCGAACAGCCGCTCGCTGTTCGTCTCGTTCTCCGTGAAGAGCACCTGTGGCGCACCGCCGCACATCCACCGGCGGCGGCCGAGCCGCGCGTCCTCCACGTCGACCACCGCGACGCCGTCGGCGGCCCTGCGCGGCCCGCAGTCGCGGACGCTCCTGCAGGTCGGCGTCGGACCCGTCCGACCACGCCCACGTGTTGCGGAACCAGAGCGTCGGCAGGACGTGCACGGTGGCGGGCTCGGGCCCCCGGTTGTGCACCGTCACCCGCATCACCAGGTCCTCGGGCGCGGCCTTGGCGTACTCCACGTGGACGTCGACGTAGCGCCCGTCGTCGAACACCCCGGTGTCCAGCAGCTCGTACTCGAACTCGCCGAGCCCGCGGGCACCGTTGGTCCGCACGAGGTCGAGGTAGGGGAACTCCCGCAGCGGGTACTTGTAGAGGAAGCTCAGGTACGAGTGCGTCGGCGTGCTGTCCCGGTGGAACCAGTACTCCTTGGCGTCCTCGCCGTGGTTGCCCTCGGGGCCGCTCAGCCCGAAGAGCCGCTCCTTGAGGATGGGATCGCGCCCGTTCCAGAGAGCCGGCGCGAGGCACAGGATCTGCTGGTCGTCGCAGACGCCCGCGATCCCGTCCTCGCCCCAGCGGTAGGCGCGGGACCGCGCGTGGTCGTGGGGGACGGCGAACCAGGCGGCGCCGTCCGCGCTGTCGTCCTCGCGGACGGTGCCCCACTGCCGTGCGCTGACGTACGGGCCCCACTGGCGCCACGGCACTCCGGCGTCGGCCTCCCGCAGTCGTCGGCGCTCCGCCCCGGCGACATCCTCATCAGTCATGAGGTCGAACGTGTCTGCCGCCGCCGCCACCGGCGTCCTCCTCGCCGGATGACCCGTTGACGTCGTCGGGGAACGTCGAGGCAGGCGGGGTGCCCGTCGGCGGAGCCGGGCGTGGCAGGGGCGGGACCGTTCCGCGTGCCTCGGCGTCCGCCTCGGCCGACGCGTCCTCCGGTGGTACGGGGCGCGGTGCCGGGGCCACAGGTGCGGGCGCGGCGAGCACGGAGGCGAGCGGCCTCGGGACCCGTGCCGTAGCCGTCGTCGTACGGCGCGACGTAGGCCGCGCCCTGTGGTGCCGGATACCCGGCGTCGTAGGGGCTCCTACCCGGGACGCCGAGGGGTGCGTCGTAGGCGAGGACGTGGGCGAGCCGCTCGGCGGCGAGTTCGGCCTGGGCCTGCGCCGCTGCCCACGCCTGGCGGGTGGCGGCGGACGCGCGCGTGTCGAGGGCGATCGCGGTGTCGGCGAGGGCCGACCGGAGCGCGACGACCGCGGCGCGCCGCTCCTCGTCCGGTGCGTTCCGCCCGAGCGCCGTCAACTGCTCGTCGAGCTCGAGGAAGCGCGGGCGCGCGGCCGACCACGCCGCCGCGGTGGTCGCGGGGCTGGGATCGGCCAGCACCGGCGGGAGGACCCGGTCGTGCAGCCACAGCGCGCTGTCCTCGGCGTCGGCCTGGGCCTGGTCCCACGCCTCGACGGCCCGCCGACGCCGGCGCTGCGTCAGGACCATGGCGGCGACGAGACCCGCCACCACGAGGGCGAGCAGTGCCCACGCCCACCAGGGGACCTCCCCCGACGTCTCGGCCTCGGTGCCGCTCGTCGCGCCGGCCGCGGGCGACGCCGCGGCGGTGGGTGTGGGCGATACCGCAGCCGCCGGCGCGGTCGACGAGCCCGTGGCAGTCGTCGTGGCGGTCGTGGTCGCGGTCGTCGTCGCGGTCTGTGTGCGCGTCTGGGTCGCCGTCTCCGTACGCGTCTGCGTCGTGGTCGCCGTGGTCGTCGTCCCCGCGGCGGGCGCCGACGTGCTCGAGGCGGACCCGGTGCCGGACGACGTGTCGGAGGCCGTGCCGGTCGCTCCACCGGTCGCTCCACCGGTGACGATCCGGGCGCCCCTGCGGAGGCGGTGCGGGAGACGCCGGGCGTCCGGGTGGCGCCGGGCAGGCCGGCGGAGGCCGTGCGGGTCGGTGCGATACCCGACGACCCGCCGCCGGAGCATCCCGCCAGTGCCAGCGCGGCAAGCGCGACACCGATCACGGCAACCGCCCGCGGACGCGCGACCCCGGGGCCGTGCCGGCCGATCCGTCGCATGGTTGTCCTCTCAAATGGGGCCTGACCAGATCGGGCCGCTCGCTCAGGACGCGAGGATGCGTGCCTTCTGCTGTTCGAACTCCAGCTCCGTGAGCACGCCCTGGTCCTTCAGCTGGGCCAGCTGCTTGAGCTGCGCCAGCTTCTCCTCCATCGAGGTCGAGGCCGGGGGCGGCGGGCGCCGCCGCGGGCGGCGGCGCAGCGTACTGCTGCGGCGGGGGCGCGTACTGCTGCTGGGCCTGCTGCTGCTGGTAGGCCTCGTGCTCGTACTGCGTCTGTTCCTGGGCCGCCCATCGCCCCGCCTGCCGGCGGGACACGCGGTTGGAGACGGCCGTCGCGGTGCCGGCGATGACCGCCGTGCGGGCCACCCCGCGGATGAGACCGGGCATGATCGCGCCCTCCTCGCTCGTGCTGCTGTTCGTGGATGCAGGCGACGGTCGTTGCGCGCGCCGAGGCGACCGTCGCTACCGCGACCCAGGCTGGACGGCCGAAGGGACGGGCCGCGTCATCCGCACCGAATGACGCGGCGGCGACAGACGCCTCGGAGTGCGGGGACGCCGCCGTCGGCCGGGCCGGTCGCACCCCCCACTGCGGGTGAGTCCCGGTGCGCTCGGCCCGCCTAGCCTGACCGGCGGCGGGCAGTCCGCCCGTGGCCGTGCGGCGCCCACCGCCGGGCGGCGAGGAGACGTCATGGCACAGAGCAGTTCGGCAACCTCACTCGCCGCCCTGGACGTGGCGGCCGGTGCGACGGTGGCCGGCGTCCGGTTGGCGGCCCGGCTCGCACGGCGGCCCGCCCGTCGGGCGCTGCCGATCGTGCGTGCCGCCGCCACGGTCGGAGCGGCGACCGCGCCGCGCGCCGTCGTCTCCGCCGTTCGCGACCAGCAGCGGCAGGGGCGGCGCGCGCGTGAGCAGGTCCGGCTGCGTGTCGAGGAGCTGCTGAGGGCCGCTGATCCCCGTGGTCCTCGACTTCGTGCTGGACCAGGTCGACCTGACGGCGCTCGTGCTGCACCGGGTGGACCTCGACGCCGTGGCCGCACGCCTCGACCTCGACGCGGCCGCGGCTCGGCTCGACATCGAGAAGATCCTGGACCGCATCGACCTCAACGCCGTCGTCGCCGAACGCGTCGACCTCGACCCCATCGCCGCCCGCCTCGACATCGACGCGATCCTCGACCGCATCGACCTCAACGCCGTCGTCGCCCAACGCGTCGACCTCGACCCCATCGCCGCCCGCCTCGACATCGACGCGATCCTCGACCGCATCGACTTCAACGCCGTCGTCGCCCAGCGCGTCGACCTGATCGGGCTCGCCGAGTACGTCGTCGACGGCATCGACCTGCCGCGGATCATCCGCGAGTCCACCGGTTCGGTCGCCTCGGAGGCCTGCGCGGGGTGCGGACCAGGAGCATGGACGCGGATCAGGCGCTCGCCGGGCTCGTCGACCGGATGCTGATGCGCCGCAGGTCCGGCCGGGACCGCGCGCACGAGAACGGGTCGGCGAAACCAGCGGACGTTCCCGCGGGAGGCAACGGTGCTGACTGAGGAGCCGCACGGCGGAGGCGGCGGCCCGTCGCGCTTCGCCATCCCCACCACGCCGGCGCTGCCCGGGTCGGCGGTTCCCTCCCGGGCCAGACCCCTGCAGGGGCGACGCGCCGGCATCGTCACCCGGGCGCTGGCGGACACCGTGGACGTCGCGGTCGTGGCCGCCGTCCTCGTCCTGGGGTACCTGGGGGTCTCGGCGGTCCGCTTCTTGTGGAGGAGCTGGGCCTTCACCTTCCCGACGCCGTCGTTCCTGCTCATGCTCGTGCTGGGCGGCGTCACGGCGGTGCTGTACCTCACGGCGA
The DNA here is from genome assembly GCA_963755755.1 of uncultured Actinomycetota bacterium. Classification (GTDB taxonomy): domain Bacteria; phylum Actinomycetota; class Actinomycetes; order Actinomycetales; family Kineosporiaceae; genus DATKNA01. The sequence continues at coordinate 38,661 of CAVWLJ010000020.1, read as the reverse complement.
CGTGGGGGACGACGGGTCGCTCCTACGGCAAGCACCTCCTGGGCTTGCGGGTCGTCGGCCCGTTCGGCCGACTGCGCCTCGGCGGCGCCTTCCTACGGTCGGTGGTGTGCGTCGTGTTCCCGATCGGCGTCCTCTGGGTCGCCGTGTCGCGGGAGAACCGGTCCCTGCAGGACGCCGTGCTCCGGACGTCGGTCGTCTACGACTGGCTCGGTGGCGACGAGGCGCCCGCGTCCTTCCAGGCACCGCTCCCCCGTCAACACGCCGAAGGCCTCGATCGGGCGCCCCGCTCATCCGGCACGGAGGACGGCAGGAGCCTCATGTAGGCGGAGCATTCCGGCATGACAGGCACGCGGAGAAAGATCACCTCGGTGTTGCTGGTCGCCGGTATCGCCGTCGGCGTCGCCGCCTGCGGGCAGTCCAGCCAGGCGGCCACCTGCGACCGCGTGGACAGCGTCCGCGCGTCCGTGGAGGACCTGCGCAACGTCAACCTCAGCGAGAACGGCATGGTCGCGGTCGGGAGCGGGCTCGCGCAGCTGCAGACCGACCTCGACAACCTGCGCGCGGACGTCAAGGCCGACCAGCAACCCCAGGTCGACGCCGTCCGATCCGCGGTGACCCAACTGCAGAGCAGCGTGGCCGGCATCAGGGCGAATCCCAGCGCCACCGCCCTGAGCCAGGTGGGAACCAGCCTCGAGCAACTACGAACGTCGATCGGGACTCTGCGCGCGACGGTCGGATCCGGCTGCTGACACCCGCCCCAACGGACCAATGGGCCGTCGCGAGCCGATCGCGGGCACCCGAGGGAGGCACCATGACCAGTTCCACCGAGCAGACCCCCGAGCTCGGCCTGGACGAGCGCGCGGAGCTCGAACGGCTGCGCGCGGAGGTGAGCCGGCTGCGAGCGGAGCAGGGCGCTGTCCCTCCCCAGCGCAGCGGGCCCCCCCGAGCGCCGCGGCGATGGTGGCGATGGGTCGCGGCCACGGTGCTCATCGCCCTGAGCTGCATCCTCGCGCCGCTCTCGGTCGTCTCGGTCTGGGCCCGCAGCGAGGTGACCGACACCGACCGCTACGTCGACACCGTCGCCCCGCTCGCCCACGACCCGGCCGTCCAGCAGGCCGTCACCACCAACATCACGAATCTGGTCTTCCAGTACGTCGACGTCCAGGGCATCACGAACCAGGCCCTGACCGCGATCGCCTCGCGCGACATCGTGCCTCCCGCCGTGGGGAGCCAACTGCAGGCGCTGGCCGGCCCGATCGCGAGCGGCGTCAAGTCGTTCACGCAGGACCGGGTCGCCCAGGTGGTCAGCAGCGACGTCTTCGCCCAGGCCTGGGAGCAGGCGAACCGGAGCGCCCACGAGCAGCTCGTCGCCGCCCTCACGGGTCAGTCGAGCTCCGTCTCGGTCTCGGGCAACGCCGTCAGCGTCAACGTCGCCACGCTCGTCGCCGTCGTGAAGCAACGCCTCGTCGACAGCGGCTTCACCCTGGCCGAGAAGATCCCCGCCGTGAACGCCACGTTCACGGTCTTCCAGTCGGCCGACGTCGGCAAGGTGCAGAAGGCCTACAACGCGCTCAACACGCTCGGCTACTGGCTGCCGTTCATCCTCGTGGTGCTCGCGGGGCTGGGGATCTACCTCGCGCCGAACCATCGGCTGGCCTTCGTCTGGACCGGCGTGGGCGTGTGCCTCGCCGCGCTCGTCATGGCCCTCGCGCTGCAGTACGCCCGGTCGCGCTACCTCCAGGGAGTCCCTGCGACCGTGCTGCCGCAGGACGCCGCCGCCGTGATCTTCGACACCATCGTCCGCTACCTGCGCGAGGCGATCCGCTCCCTCGCCCTGATCGGCCTCTTCGCCGCGATCGGCGCCTTCCTCACCGGCCCCTCGGTGACCGCGACGACCGTGCGCCAGTGGTGCGTGACGGCGATCGCGGCCGCCAAGGGCACCGGGCAGCTCGGCACCCGGATGGCAGGGGTCACCCGCTCGGTCGCCCCCAGGGCCACGCTCCTGCGCGGCATCGTCGTGGCCGCGGCTCTCGCCGTCCTGCTCCTCGAGCGCTATCGGACTCCCAGCCTCGTCCTCTGGCTGACCGCCGGCGTGCTCGCCGCCCTGGTGATCATCGAGTTCCTGGCCGTCGAGCCGCGATCGCGCACCGGCTCGCGCGTCGACCCGGCGGCGGTGGTGCCGGCGCCGGCAACGTGAGGTCACTCCCGATGCCGGGTCCACCCATGCCACGCCGATCCACCGCGATCGCCGCGGAGGCGTTCGTCCTCACCTATCCGCTCGTGCTCATGGACGTTGCCCGGGCGCAGTTGACGGCGACCGCCACCGCGGGGGCGCTACGGGCTCCCGTCAACCAGTTCGCTCACATGCCGGGCTTCCCACGCGCGGCATCGGCTCCGCTGTTGAGCCCGAACGTCGACACCCTGACGTCGTCGGCCTGGCTCGACCTCTCCGCGGAGCCGCTGGTGCTGTCCTTTCCCGACACGGCCGGGCGCTACTACGCCATGCCGATGTACGACGCCTGGACGACGGTGTTCGGCAGTATCGGGACGCGGACCACGGGGACCTCGGCTCGCCAGGTCGTGCTGACCCCGCCCGGCTGGCGCAGCCCCCTCCCGCAGGGAATGCACGTCGTGCAGTCACCGACGTCGCGGGCATGGCTGGTCGGGCACATCCGCTCGGACGGGCCGGAGGACCACGCGACCGTCCGTCGACTGCAGGAGCAGATCCGCCTCACCCCGTTGAGTCGGTGGCCCGGTGAAGCGCCGCCCGACCCGGCCCCGTCGAGCGTGCCCGCGATGGACCCGACCTCGCCCGTGACCCAGGTCGCGCGGATGGAGCCGATGGAGTACTTCACCCGCGTCGCGCGGCTGCTCGTAGGCAACCCGGCCAACCGCACCGACCACAGCCGGGTGGATCGGATGTCGGTTCTCGGTGTCGCGCCGGGCCGGCCCCCGGCCTGGTCCCGGGGCGATCGGACGCTGGTGCGGCATATCGCCCGGGGTATGGCCGAAGGGCTGGCGCAGGTGGAAGCGGCGGCGACTCGGCTGAGCTCGGTGAACCGGGGCTGGGCCTGTCCCTCCGACCTCACCCGCCGGCAGTCGGACCCCGTGCAGCGCGCTGCGCTCGCCTGGACCGGTCTCGGCGCCTTGCCGCGCGCCGACGGGCTCGTCTACACGACACACGTGCACGACGACGGGCCCGCGCTGAGCGGAGCGGAGAGTTACGTGCTCCACTTCGCACCAGGCGCGGCTCCCCCGGCACGCGCCTTCTGGTCCCTCACGGTGCACGACGGCGACGCTCTCGGTGGCGGTCACCGCGGCGTGCTCGCCGTTGGGGACCGCGACCCTTTGTGGCACGCCTCCGACGGCTCGCTGACGATCCACCTGTCCGTCGACCCCCCGCGCTCGGAGGCCACGAACTGGCTCCCGACCCCGAAGGGGCCCTTCAGCCTCGCCCTGCGTCTGTACTGGCCCGAGCCGCCTGCCCTCGACGGCACCTGGTGGCCGCCGGCGGTGACCCTGCTCCAGGCGGACTCACGTCGGGAGTCGCTCGCCCCGCCCGCCGCGACCGGGTGAGCCGATGCCCGACGGGCGACGGAAGTGCCGCTCGCCGGCCGTCGCCCAGCGGCCAGCCGACTCGAAGCGCTCCTCCACGGTGATCGTGCTGGCGTCGATCCGGTACGTGGTCCACGACCGCGGCGTCCCCCGCAGCCTCGTGCTGGTGGCGCTGCCGGCCACGCCCTGGAGGACGCACCACGATCCGTTCGCCTCGGGGATCTCGAGCCAGGTCAGGCTCGGCCGGTGCGTGTGGCCGGCCAGGACCAGGTCGACGCGGGCCTCGGCGAGCGCCGAGAGCAGGCGGGCGCGGCCGACCAGGGTGGCCGCGCGGGTGGGCGACACCGGGTGGTGCAGGGCGACCACGCGCACGCCTCGGGGTCTCCCGTCGGCGGTCTCCGGCCCACCCAGGGTGCTTCGCACGCTGTCCGTCTGACGCCGGGAGACCCGCCCGCTCTTCCATCGCCACCGCGGCATCGACTGGAGACCGAGCACGCGGACGCCGTCGGCGTCCAGCACCGGGTCGAGGTCGAGGTCGATGTGTTCGCGGTAGTGCCGGTAGGGGGCCGTCACACGTTGCAGCGAGTCGAGCGGCACGTCGTGGTTGCCGAGGACGACCAGGCGCGGCGCGGGGAGACGATCGAGGAACGCGACGGCGGCCGAGAACTCGTGGTGCCGTGCCCGTTGGGTCAGGTCACCGGTGACCACGGTGACAGTGGGATGGAACGACGCGACGTCGTCGAGCAGCGACTCGGCCGAAGCCGGGTCATGGGAGCCGAAGTGCAGGTCGGAGAGGTGAGCGATGACCACCGGGGAGTCGTCCGTGCCCGCGCTCACCGGGTCGCCGACCGGGACGTCGACAGGGCGAGGCGGGCCACGTCGGTCCATGCCGGCCGTTGCCGGGTGGCCGGGACGCCGGGACGCGTCCGCGGCACGCGGACGCGCAGCGCTCCCGGACGCAGGGTGCACCGGACCGGCGTGGCCAGCACGAGCGCCTCGCCGTCGACGCCCACCGGCAGTTCCCCGGCGTCGCTGTCCACCGTGACGTCCGGGCAGGACGCTCGGCGGATCGCCCGGGAGCGCAAGCCGCGAGCAAGGTCGACGGCGTCCGCGGTGCCCTCGACGGTGACCGCGAGGAGCCCGAGCTCGCCGGTGTCCAGGCGCACGCGCCGGCCCAGACCGGCCGGGTCGTCCACGCCGTAGGGGTTGTTGCTCACGAGTACGGCCTGAGATCCGGTCAGCCGCAGGTCACCTGCCTGCACGCGCAGGACCGGCCCGTTCCGCCGGGCCAGCAGATCCGGCAGCAGGTCGAGCGTGGTGTGAACCTTGTCGTCCCGGTAGGCCGGGCTCTGGACGACGGCCGCGTACGCACCGAACGAGGCGTTGTTGACGAACGTCCGCCCGTCGATCGACCCCAGGTCGACATGGATCTCGACGCCGTCCGCGAGCGCGTCGAGGCCGGTCGCCGGGTTCTCCCGGTCGAGGCCCAGGTCAAGGGCGAAGTGGTTTCGGGTGCCGGCCGAGAGAACCATGAACGGCACGTCGTGCTCGGCGGCGACACCCGCGACCAGGGCCTGGGTGCCGTCCCCGCCGGCGACGCCGAGCAGATCGGCGCCGCGGGCCACGGCCGTGCGCGCGAGGTCCGCCACGTCGACGCCGGGCCCGTCCAGCAGCACCACCTCCGCTCCCAGTTCCCGGGCGCGGCGGACGAGCTCGAACTTCGCGACCTTGCCACCCCCCGACTTCGGGTTCATGATCAGGAACGGGCGGCTCGGCGGCGGTGTCTCGTGCTCCACCGGCGCGTTGTCGATCACCAGCTCGGCGAACGCCGCACGCGAGGCAGCCGTGGCCGCCACCCACAGCGCCGCGTCCACGACCACGACCCACAGCAGTCCGGCGCGGACGAAGCCGACGATGACCACGACCGGCGCGACGACCAGGAGCACGCCGGCGAGCACGCGTGCCACGCCGCGATGCGTCAGGAACCACCAGGCGCCGCACAGGGCTACGGCGACGCCGACCACCCCGACGAGCACGAGGCCGAGGCTGCCGCGCAGACCCGCGGCCGCGAGCGGCAGGATCACCGCCGCGACGGCCAGGAGCAGCGCAAGCCGCGCCAGCCACCGGGACCGGGCGGTCCCTCGCACCGCCCCTCGGGGTGACGTCGCCGTCGCAGTGCTTCCGCCGGACACCATGGACCCCTCCTCAGTGCCGGGGGCGCAGGACGCCCGGCTTCTGGCCGCGCTCGTGAACGGCGTTGCCACCGACCGCAATGACGATCCGCATCGGTCCTGCCCTTCAGGCGCCGAGCGTGGCGACCATCACGGCCTTGATCGTGTGCATCCGGTTCTCGGCCTGGTCGAACACGATGGAGTACGGCGACTCGAACACCTCGTCGGTCACCTCGAGCGCGTCCATGCCGGTGCGCTCGTAGACGTCCTCACCCACCTTCGTGTGGCGGTCGTGGAACGCGGGCAGGCAGTGCATGAACTTGACGTTCGGGCTGCCGGTGGCGCGGAGGACGTCCATCGTGATCTGGTAGGGGCCGAGCAGGGCGATGCGCTCGTTCCACGCCTCCTTGGGCTCGCCCATGGACAGCCAGACGTCCGTGTAGAGGAAGTCGACGTCGCGGACGCCCTCACCCATGTCCTCGGTGTGCGTGATCCGCGCACCGGTGCTCTCGGCGATGCGCCGCGCCTCCTTGATGACCTCCTCGTGGTTCCAGCGCTCCTTGGGCGCCACCATGCGGACGTCCATGCCCATCATCGCGCCGGCGACGAGCAGGGAGTTCCCCATGTTGTTCCGCGCGTCGCCGCAGTAGGCGAAGGCGATCTCCTGGTCGTGCTTGTCCGTGTGCTCCCGCATGGTCAGCATGTCGCAGAGCGTCTGGGTGGGGTGCCACTCGTCGGTCAGGCCGTTCCACACCGGCACCCCGGCGTAGTGGGCGAGCGTCTCCACGGCGTCCTGGGCGAAACCCCGGTACTCGATGCCGTCGTAGAACCTGCCGAGCACCCGCGCGGTGTCCTCGATCGACTCCTTGTGGCCCAGCTGGGATCCGGTCGGGTCGAGATACGTGACGTGGGCGCCCTGGTCGAACGCGGCCACCTCGAACGCGCAGCGCGTGCGGGTCGAGGTCTTCTCGAAGATCAGGGCTATGTTCTTGCGGTTCAGCCGCGGCACCTCCGTGCCTGTGTACTTCGCCCGCTTGAGGTCGGCGGCGAGGTCGAGCAGGAACCGCCACTCGGTCGGCGTGTAGTCGAGTTCCTTGAGGAAACTGCGATTGCGCAGGTTGACGGGCATGTCTACTCGTCTCCTCGAACGTCGCTACAGTCGGGCGGGATCAGGGGGCGCGTTGGATCGGACAGGTCACGCAGCACGGCCCCGGCGTCCTCGTTCGGCTTCAGGACGGTCATCTCGTCCACGTCGAGCGCCTGCGCCATCACGGCGTTGGGGTGTATCGCCGCGTGGCTGTGCCGCAGCTCGATCGCGATCACCGTGGTGGCGCCGACCTCGACCATGCCCTTCTCCCGTCCGGCATCGCTCGCGCGATTCCCGGTTCTCGGCGAGCCTCGCCGCCGGCACATCCCGGAGCCTCATCCCGGACGGATGAAGCCCGGATGCGCCCCCTTCGGTTTCCGTGGGAGGACGATTCCTCGCGGTATGCCCGCGGGGAGCGATGGCGGGTAAAGGAGCAGCAACCATGGCGAGTTCGCAGGCGAGCACGCGCGTCGCGGTGCCGGCGCAACTCGACTTCCACACGCTCTCGATCCCCGAGGCGCTGGCGGCCGAGGAGGTCGACGAGCAGCGCGGGTTGAGCACCGCCCAGGCCGGGGAGCGGCGACGGACGTTCGGCCCCAACCGGTTCGCCGAGGCCGAGCAGGAGCCCCGCTGGCGCGCCTTCCTCCGGCAGTACAGCGACGTCATGCAGATCGTGCTGCTGGTCGCCGGTCTGGGCAGCATCTGGCCGCTGAAGGAGTACGGCACCGGCGCTCGTGCTCCTCCTCCTGACCCTGTTCAACGCCGTGCTCGGCCTGCAGCAGGAGGGCAAGGCGGCGGCGGCGGTGGCGGCCCTCCAGAAGATGATGATCATCAAGGCGAAGGCGCGGCGGGACGGCCGGCTGGTCGAACTCCCGGCCGAGGAACTCGTGCCCGGGGACGTGGTCAACATCGAGGCCGGCGACCTCGTGCCGGCCGACGGGCGGCTCCTGAGAGCGGCGACGCTCGAGATCGCCGAGTCCGCGCTGACCGGCGAGAGCCTCCCGGTGTCCAAGGGCATCGAGGCGGTGCCGCAGACCGACACCCCGCTCGGCGACCGGACCGACATGGTGTACATGAACACCAACGTCACCCGTGGCGCCGGCACGTTCGTCGTGACCGCGACCGGCATGTCCACCGAGGTCGGGCACGTCTCCGGCATGCTCCAGGAGCAGGAGGACGCCGAGACCCCGCTGACCCGGCAGCTCGCGGCGTTGACGAACCAGATCCTCCTCATCGCCGGTGTCGCCCTGCTCGTCTCCGTCGTGATCAACCTGGCTCGCGGCAACGAGTTCACCGTGGTGTTCACCGCCGCGATCGCGTTCGCGATCTCCGCGATTCCCACGGGTCTGCCCGCGGTCGTGACCGCGATCCTGTCCCTCGGCACCCGGATGCTCGCTGACGCCAATGCCATCGTGAAGCGGCTGCGCTCGGCCGAGACGCTCGGCTCGACCTCGGCCATCAACTCCGACAAGACCGGCACGCTGACGCTGAACCAGATGACCGCCGTGGAGATGACCCTCCCCGGACGCCGCTACACCATCTCCGGCAGCGGCTACTCCACCGAGGGCGCCGTCAGGCACGTCTTCGGCCAGCCGGAGGTTCCGCTCGACGCGTTCCTCCTGCCGATGGCGCTGGCGTCCGACGCGACCGTCCGGGACGGCGAGATGGTCGGCGACCCCACGGAGGCCGCCCTCGTCGTGCTCGCCGAGAAGGGTGGGCTGGACACCGAGGACACGCGCCGGCTCTACCCCCGGGTCGCCGAGTTGCCGTTCGACGCCGCCTACAAACTCATGGCCACGTTCCATCGGATGAGGGACGAGTTCGGCACCGAGGTCGTGCGTTGCTTCGTCAAGGGAGCCCCCGACCAGTTGCTGACCCGCGCCGACTACACGCTGCACCCCGCCGACCTCCACCGGATCGCCGTCGACGACGGCTTCCGCCGGCGATACCTGGAGGAGAACCAGCGGCTCGGCGAGCAGGGCCTGCGCGTGCTGGCGACCGGACGCAAGGACTTCGACCCGGCCGCCTTCGACCCGGCAGGCGACCTGCTCGCCCAGCTCGACGGACTGACCGTCCTCACCCTCGTCGGCATCGAGGACCCGCCTCGCCCGCAGGCGAAGGCCGCGATCGCGAAGGCGAAGGCGGCCGGCATCCAGGTGCGCATGATCACCGGGGACCACAAGGTCACCGCGCAGGCCATCGCCAACCGGCTGGGCATCGAGGGTCGGGCGATCAGCGGGGCCGAGTTCGGGGACATGTCCGACGAGGAGCTGATCCGGACCATCGACGGGGTCGGCGTGATCGCACGCGTCACCCCGGAGCACAAGGTCCGGCTCGTCGAGACCCTGCAGCGCAAGGGACACATCGTCGCCATGACCGGCGACGGCGTGAACGACGCCCCGGCGCTGAAGCGGGCCGACATCGGCATCGCCATGGGGATCACCGGCACGGAGGTCACCAAGGAAGCCGCCGCCATGATCCTCACCGACGACGACTTCGCGACCATCGTGCACGCCGTCGAGCTCGGCCGCGGCCTCTACGACAACCTGCGCAAGTACGTGATCTTCCAGATGGGCAACCTGATCGCCTACATCGTGACGTTCCTCGGCGCGAGCATCTTCAGCATCGCCGGGGGCGTCCCGTTCCTGCCGCTGCAGACACTGTGGGTGAACTTCACCACCCAGATCTTCCAGTCCGTCGGCCTCGGCTACGGCAAGCCTGCGCCGGGCCTCATGCAACGCAAGCCCCGCCCGGTGGGCGAGCCCATCCTGGCGCGCGACCAGTACGTCTGGCTGTCGTTCGTCGGGCTTGTCGTGGGGGGCGGCACCTTGGGCGTCATCGCCTGGGCCGAACACGCCTACACCTCGGAGGTTGCCCGCACGATGGGCCTGACGACGTTCTCCCTGTTCTGCCTGTTGCGATCGTTCACGGTGAAGGACGACCTGCGCTCGGTGTTCTCACTGGACACCTTCGACGATCGCCGGTTCGTCCTGACGAGCGCCATGTCCGTGGCGGCGATCGTGCTGGCCACCGAGCTCGGGGCCTTCCAGCGGTTGCTCCAGACCGTCGAGCTCGACCTCGCACAGTGGATCGTCTGCATCCTGGTGGCCGCCTCGGTTCTCGTGGTCACCGAGATCTACAAGGCCGTGCAGCGTGCACGCGTCGCGGCCGCCCCTCCCCCGACGTCCCCCGCGTCCACCGGGAGTGGCGTGGTCGCCGCCCGCGCGAGGGTGTGAGCGGCGTGCGCTGAGCACGTCGCGCGGCCCGGTTGCCATGGCAACCGGGCCGCTCCGAACCCGCCCCCGGCGGCTGACGCGGGACGGCCCTCAGACCAGGCCGAGCTCGCGCGCCCGGCGGACCGCCTCGTTGCGCCGCTCCGCCGCGAGCTTGCGCAGGACGGCGCGCACGTGGGTCTTCACGGTGTTGACCGAGACGAACATCCGGGCGGCGATCTCCTCCGTGGGGAGGAGCTGGTCGAGGTACGTCAGCACTTCGTGCTCGCGCTCGGTCAGCGGCTGGACGATCACATCGTCCTCCCGGCTCCCGCCGTGCGCCGCACCGGCAGCGACGATCCGCGCGGGGGGTCCCCCGGTGCGACGGGGGCCGGGGACGAGCTGGGGCGACGCCGCCGGCGACCCCGGCGCGGTCTCGGGAGCCCGGTGATGGTCACGCTGAGCGAGGAGCGTCCGCAACCGCGCGGGCGCCTCCTCGAACGGACGCTGCAGGCCCTCCACCGACGCGAGGCGCCGGGCCTCGTCGACGCCGGCCGCGGCCGCGTCCGGTCGGGACAGCGCGAGAGCGCCGGCGGCGCCGAGCAGGTTCGCCTCCACGAGGAACTCGACCGGGATCGTGCTCTGTCGCGCCACCTGTCGCGCCGTCCGCCAGCTCTCGGCCGCGTCGCCGGCGGCCAGCTTGACCCACCCGTGGGCCAGGAGACAGTCCGGTGTCTCCGGGGCCGCGAACTGCCGGACCCGCGACTCCGCGGCCTCGGCACGACCGTCCGCCAGCAGCGCCAGAGCCTCCGCGGCCTCCATCCGCCGGTTGAGCCACGGCGGTGTGCGGCCGCCGCGCCGATCACGCCAGTGGGCCAGGATACGGACGGCGCCGCCGAGGTCGCCCTCGAGCCGCATCTGGCGGCTCCGCACGAGCGTCAGTACGGCGGCGCATACCGGGTCTCGCAGCCCCTTGTCGTCCGCCCAGGCCGCCTGCACGTGATGCCGGGCGGTCACGAGATCTCCGCGTTCCACGGCGACCCAGACGAGCGCCACGTGCGCCGCGGCGACGCCCAGGTAACCGTGTGGGATCTCGGCGGCGGTGGCCGCCGCGCCGGTCGCCGTGGGGCCGGGCACGGACAAGGCCTCGGACGCCGTCTGCACGGCTGCGTCGAGGCGGCCGTCGACCGCCTCGACCAGGGCGAGCTGCGCGACGACGTGCCGCCGGAACCTCTCGGCGAGGTCCGGTGCGTCGGGGCCGACGGCGGCCGTGAACAGCTCCCGCGCCGACCCGAGCTCGCCGTGGACGAGATGCCCGCGGCCCGCCCCGAACAAGGCCAGAGCCACCATGTCCGGCGCCGGGGTGCTCGCCACGTCGGCGAGCAGGTCCTGGACCAGGGCGGCCCCGGCCAGTGCCTCGTCGGCCTCTCCCGCGAGCGCCGCCCTGGCGGTGGCCGTGGCCGCGAGCGCCAGCGGCAGACCGTCGTCGGTGCGCGGGCCACGGGCGACCAGTTCGTCGGCCCGGCGCAGCTGCTTGTCGGCGGAGTCCAGGTCACCCCGGACGACGTCAGTAGCAGCGGCAGCCACCGCGGCGGCGGGCCCTGGGGTCGCCGCCGGCATCCGGGCGAAGACGTCGCCGATCCCGGGGGACGTCGCGATCAGCATCCTGCCGACGGCGCGATCCTCGACGAACAACTCGGCCGCGGCTTCCCAGTCGTCGGCCGCGGCGGACTGCTGGAGCGCCTCGGCCGTCCGGCCGGCCTCAGCCAGCCAGCGGGCGGCCTTGCGGTGCAGGCGCCGCACCCGGGACGGTGCCTCGAGCCGGAGCTGGGCGCGCAACAGGTCGCGAACGAGGGGATGGTAGGCATAGGCCTCGGTCGCCCCCGGCACGGGGTCGAGGAACACGCTCGCCTGGGCGAGTTCGCGCAGGGTCGGTGCCGCCTCCCGGGAGCCCGACAGGGCGATCGAGAGATCGGGGTAGAGCACGTCGACGACGCTCGTCGAGAGCAGCAGGTCGCGGACCCGCGCAGGCTGCGCGTCCAGCACCTCACTGCGGAAGTAGACGGCGATATCGGTGCCCGTGAAGTCCGCGGGATCGTCGACCGGACCCTCGCGGCCGTCGTCCACGTCGACCAGCCGCAGTCCGGCGGCCCAGCCGCGGGTGCGGTGGGAGAAGGCCGCAAGCGCCGCGTCGGACAGCTCCGGCTTCCGCCCGTCGAGCAACTGGCGAGCCTCGTCAGGGGTGAAGGCGAGCTCGGCGAAACGGATCTCGGCGACCGATCCCTCCAAGCGGTACTGCGGCAGCGAGAGGTTCGGGTCCACCCGCGTCACGAGCACCAGCCGCAGCCGGCCGGCCGCGTGCCGCACGAGGAAGTCGAGGTCGTCAAGGACCTGCTGCCGGGTGAGCGCCTCCGCATTGTCGAGGACCAGGACGACGGGCGTGGACCGTTCGCAGAGCACGGCGGCGAGCCGCACCAGCTCGGCGTGCTTCACGACGTCCACCCGGTCCGATGGACCCACCTTGCCGATCTCGACGTCCGCCCGGCGCAGACCGGCCAGCAGATAGGACCAGAACACGCCCGGCTGCTGGTCCTCCTCCTCCAGGCTGATCCACACGATCGGGCCCGGGGCATCACCACTCGTGACCCAGGTGCTGACCAGGACGGTCTTGCCCGACCCGGCCGGAGCGCTCACGAGGGTGAGCGGCCCCCGGACGGCGGCCGTGAGGCTCTCGAACAGCCGCGGGCGGGGCACCACCGGCGCCTTCACCGCGGGCACCAGGAACTTCGCCGTCATGATCGGATCTCCCGCGGGCGTCGTCGCCTGCTCCGTCATGTCCGTTACAGCAGTCATGCCGATCGACCCCCAGCCGTCGGTGGGAGCCGCAGGACCACGCCCGTTGCTCCTTCGATCTCACCCTGGGGGGTGAGGATGACGATCTCATCACCCACTTCGGGGGGAACGCCGAACGGGACAAGCTGCCACGATGGCGACAGAGGAGATCTCGCCCTCGTCATGAACGCGCATTGACTCGATGGGTGCGTTGTGCAATGACGGAGCCAGGCCGCGAAGGAGGGGCAGATGGAGGTGCCGGGCCCGTCGCGCGACAAGCCGCTCACGACGCCGGGCTCGAGCACGCCGTGGATCCGCCGGACCCGGCTGCTGAAGAAGCTCTCCACGCTGCCGGATTCCGTGGCTCTGGTCCTCGTGGTCGCTCCGCCGGGCTACGGCAAGACGACCGCACTCCTCCAGTGGGTCCGGACGACTGGTCGGCCGGTCGCCTGGGTGCGAGTCGCGCCGGAGCACCACGACCGTCAGGGGCTCGTCCGCGACCTCGCGCGGGCTCTGCAGAGCCTCGGGCCCGTGGAGGACGTCCTCGGCGGGTTGACGACCTCCCCCTCGGACCTCCCTCCGGACGGGGCCGCCGGACGCCTCGCCTCGGCCGCCGCGGCGGTGGGAGCGCCGGTCACGATCGTCCTCGACGACCTGCACCTGCTGCGGAGCCGGGGGGCGCTCGACCTGGTGGTGGCGCTCGCCGTGCGGCTGCCGCCGGGTTGCCGGATCGTCGCGATGGCGGACCGGCAGCCGCGCCTGCAGGTCGCACGGCTGCGCAGCGAGGGCCGCTGCCTCGACGTGCTAGCCGGCGACCTGGCCTTCTCGCGGGAGGAGACGGCCGCCCTCCTGAAGGCGAGCGACGTGAACGTCGACGCCGATGCGGTCAGCGACCTCCAGCGGCGGACCGAGGGATGGCCGGCGGGGCTCCACCTCGCGGCGCTCACGCTGGAGGGTATACGGGGTCACCACGCGGACGTGCGGAACATCGACGGCGGCAACCGGCTCATCGCCGACTACTTCCGGGACGTCGTGCTCAACTCGCTCTCCGTGGAGACCGTCCGGTTCCTGATGCGGACCGCGGTCCTGGACCGGATGTGCTCCTCCCTCTGCGACGCCGTCCTCCACACGACCGGATCGGGTGCGTGGCTCGACGAGGTGCGTGCCCTGGGGCTGTTCGTGATCCCGGTCGGGGAGGACGGCGCCTGGTTCCGCTACCAGCACCTCTTCGCCGAGATGCTGCGTGGCGAACTGCGGCGACGGGAGCCGGGCGAGGACGTGCGCATCCTCCGGGAGGCGGCGCTGTGGTACGAGGTACACGGCCTGCCGGAGGAGGCGATCCGGCATGCGGTGGCCTCGCGGGACGCCCTGCTCGGGGCTCGTCTGATCGTGGCGTACTCCGGAGAGCTGATCGCTCGGGGGCGCATCCCGCAGATCCGGACCTGGCTGGAGCTCCTCGACCAGCACGCCCTCGAGCTCTACCCGCCGGTCGCCATCACCGCGGCCTGGGTCCGGGCCCTCAGCGGGGAGGCGGCTCTGGCTCGGCGAGCCCTGCGGATCGCCGAAGGCAGCTCGTTCGACGGCGCCATGCCGGACGGCTCCGCCTCGTTCGCCTCCGCGACGGCCCTGGCCCGAGCCGCGCTCGCTCCGGACGGGATCGACATGATGATCGTCGACGCCCGGCGTGCCGCCGCGCTCGAACCTGCGGGCAGCGCCTGGCACCCCGTGGCCCAGCTCCTGGAGGGCCTGGCCCGCCTGCTGTCCGGGGCGACGGGGGAAGCCAACACGGCCTTCGAGCGGGCCGCACGGTTCGGCGGTGGCGACCAGCCGCCTGTGGTGTCGCTGGCTCTGGGGATGCGCGCCTTGACCGCTGCTGCCGCGGGCGACTGGAGCACGGCCGCCGCGTCCGCGTCGCAAGCGAGAGGGCTCGTCGACGGCGACCTGTGGGGCAGCGTCACCAGCATCCCGGCGTTCACGGCGGGCGCCCGGATCGCGCTGCACCGAGGGGACACCCAGCAGGCCCTGAACCAGCTGCGCGAGGCGGAGCGGTTGTACCGCAGTCCCTCGCTGGCGGCCTTCCCCTGGGCGGCGGTCGTGGTGGCCGTTCTCCTGGGTCGGCTGCTGGTCGCACTCGGCGACGTCGACGCCGCGAAGCACAAGCTGACCGAGGCTCGGCGCGCCCTGGCTCTCCTGCCCACCCAGGGTGTGCTGCGCGAGCAGGTCGACACCTTCGTCAGCGAGCTCGACGCCGGCGACAACGACCACGGGCACGAGGACCGGGTCGGGCTGACCGGCGCCGAACTGCGAGTGCTGCAGCTGCTGCCGACGCACTACACGCTGGGCGAGATGGGCGACGGGCTCGGGGTGTCCAGGAACACGGTGAAGAGCCAGGTCGCGGCGATCTACCGGAAGCTCGGCGTCGCCACCCGGACCGAGGCCGTGCGGCGTGCCCACGAGGCGGGCCTCCTCGAGCGCTGACACAGGTCTGCGTCAGCCGCCGAACACCATCCGCAGCGGGGGATCACGTCGAGGCCGTGAAGGGCTTGGCTCGGTAGGGCAACTCGCGCGCAGGGGAGGGGGCCCGATGACGACCTTGCTCGCGCTCGGCTTCCCGTATTCGACCAGCGCGAACGCCGCCGCGCAGGACATCGCGCTGCAGGAGCCGGACCTGGCGACCGAACCGGACGCCGTCGCGGTCGTCAGCTGTGACGACGACGGGGCCTACCACGTGACGACGACCCACTCCCTGGGCAAGGAGGGGCACCGCTTCTTCTGGCAGCTCCTCCTCACCGCCCTGATCTTCCTCCCCGCGTCCCGGACCCTCGGCGAGCAGGAGCTGCGGGCCTTCTGCCGGCGCCTGGAGGAACTCGGGTTCGATCGCTCCTTCCAGGAGAGGCTGCGGGAGATGCTGGCTCCGGACACGTCCGCGCTGTTCCTGCTCACGAGCCGGTCCGTGCCCGCGGACGCGCTGACAGCGCTGGGCCGGTTCGGCGGCAAGTTACTGGCGGCGCCGCTCGCCGCCGACATCGAGATCCGGATCATGAATGCACTCCACGAGACCAGCGAGTTCGAGGCCGTTCCCCTCGACGCGATGGTGGTCGACGAGGACCCGAGGGCGCCGCGGTTCCCCCGCACGCTGCCGACGAGCCGTCCCTCCCTCGATGCGGGCGGCTCATCCGGCCCGCATGAGAAGACTCAGGATCATCACCCGCGGGCCCGCTGAGCGCGGATCCCCGGCAGTTGCGGACGGCGCCCGCACGGCCCCACCTCGCTCGCCAGGAATGACGCGGCGAGGTCGGTGACCGGACAGTCTTGTCGGGACCGGGTGAAAGGGGGCTGGTATGGCCGCGCTCCTGCTCCTCCTCGTGCTTCCGCTGACCGGTGTCGTCATCGGCGGCGCCCTCGTGGCCGCGAGGACGCGGAGGGCTCGCTTCTGCCCGTCCGCCACGACGTTCCCCTGTCTGGTGCGGTTCACGGAACGGCGGAGGACCCCGGAGCGGGGTCGCTGGACGCGTCGCCGCTGGCGCGCCGCCTGGGCGCACGACGTCCTGCTCCTCCAGCACGGACGACTGTTGCCCAGGGTCACGGCGCTCCCGGTGCGCATGCCGGAGGAAGCACTCCGCAACGCCTGGCGCGGTGAGGTGACGCGGCTCGGCCCCGACCCCGTCGTCGTCCTCCTGCGGCTCGAGGACGACTCCCTCGTCGAGGTCGCGGCGGAGCACGCGCACCGGCACGACCTCGTCGGGCCTTTCCTGGCGGCGGCGATCCCGGGCCTGCCCCGGGGCCCGCGCGAACAACGCAACCTCGGCCGCTGACGGCGGCCGATCCGGATCGCCGCCGACAGCGGCCCAGACAGGAGCGCAGCACATGAGTGAGTTGCCGTACTCGAGGTTCGCCCAGGCCGACCAGCGGGACGACATCCGCCGCTTCGAGAGCGAGCCGGGCGACCGGATCACATCGAAATGGGCGGGATGGCTCGCCTTCGCGTCCGTAATCATGATCTTGATGGGCTTGCTGCACCTCGTCGCGGGGTTCGTCACCCTCTTCCAGTCCCACTACTACGAGATCAACACCGCACGGCTGGCGGTCGACGAGAGCTGGACGACCCTGGCCTGGACGCAGATCATCCTCGGAGTGCTGGTCGTCGCCGCGGGCGTCGCGCTCTTCGGCGGTTACCTCTGGGCGCGTGCGATCGCCGTCCTGTTCGCGGTCCTGACCATCGTCGAGAACTTCGTCCAGATCGCGTCGTCCCCGGTGTGGAACCTGCTCCTGATCGCGCTGGCTCTCGTGGCGATCTTCGCGATCGTCGTCCACGGCCGGGACGCCAGGGACGTCGCCATCTGAGCCCCGGAGGGGGTCGTGGACCTGCCGCAGGGGCTCACCGGACGCGCGGCCCGACTTGGTCGCGGAGCGCCCGCTCGTCGCCGTCGCACTGCGATCGCTGCAGCGGTACCTCGCGATCGACGGTACCCAGCGCGCCCTGGTCCTCGCCGGTCAGGCCTTCAGCGCCCTCATCCCCCTGCTGATCGTCCTGTCGACGATCCTCTCCTCCAACGGCGGCGCACAGCTCGCGCAACGTGTGAACGCGCGGTTCCGGCTGACGGGCAACGGGGCCGACGCCGTACGCACGCTCTTCGACCAACCTGCGGGCGCGGCGC
This sequence comes from uncultured Actinomycetota bacterium, assembly GCA_963755755.1. Lineage (GTDB taxonomy): Bacteria > Actinomycetota > Actinomycetes > Actinomycetales > Kineosporiaceae > DATKNA01. The sequence continues at coordinate 21,146 of CAVWLJ010000020.1, read as the reverse complement.
AGAGCGTGACCGTCGGCAGCGCGCTCCTGCTGATCATCTCCGGATTGAGCTGCGCGAGGACCATGCAGCGCACCTACGAGGTCGCCTGGCGGCTCCCGCCGCGCGGGGTGCGCGGAACGCTCGGCGGTGCAGGGGCACTGATCCTGCTCCTCACCCAGATCCTGCTGCTCAGCCTGCTCGCCGGCTTCCTGCGCCAAGCGCCGGCCGGGTCGGTCCTGGAGTTCCTGGTCCGTGCCACCGCGTCGTCCGCGCTCTGGCTCGCCCTGCAGCACCTGTTCCTCGGCGGGCGCGTGACCTGGCGGCGGTTGGTCCCCGGCGCGATCACGGCCGGGGTCGGGCAGCAGGGAGTCGCGGCGCTGTCCACGCTGTGGATTCCGCACGTCATCGAGAGCAACGCCAGCCGGTACGGCGCGATCGGGGTCAGCTTCGCCCTGCTGTCCTGGCTCGTGCTCATCTCGGTCGTGCTCGTCGCCGCGGCCGTCGTCAGCGTCGAACTCGGGGGCGGCCCGGCACTCCCCCCGCCGGCACCGGGGCACGCCCACGGGTTGTTCAGCACCCTGGCCCGCCTGCTCGGCGCGGACGACGTGCCGTCCGAGGACCGGGCGCGGGGTTCTGCCGGACGCCGAGGGCTCGCGGCCACCGCCCGGCGAGCGGCCCGACCGAGCCTCGCCGGACGGCGGCGATCCTGCTGCGGAGGGCAGCATGGCCGATCTGTTCGTGCTCGGCTTCCCCACCAAGGAGGGCGCCGAAGAGGTGCTGGCGATCTCCCGCGACCCGCGGAAGCAGGAACCTCTCGATCTGGAGGACGCGGCGCTCGTCTGGCGCACCTCCGACGGCACGATCGAGGTGCAGCAGGCGTACAGCCGGCCGGCTGCAGGCGGGGCGGGCGGGGCGCTGTGGGGCGTGCTCTTCGGGCTGCTGTTCCTTCTGCCCGTGTTCGGTCTGGCGCTCGGCGCGGCGAGCACTGCCCTCGCCGGCAAGCTCACGGAGGTGGGGATCGACGAGTCCTTCCTGGAGGAGGCCGCGTCGAGCCTGACCCCGGGCAGCGCCGCCGTGTTCGCCCTGATACCGCGGGGCACCGCCGACCGCCTGCAGGCGGCGCTGCTCCCCTTCCAGCCGACCGTGATCCGCACGTCCCTGTCGGTTCAGGACGAGGCGGAGCTCGTCCGGCGGCTCCAGGAGGCGCAGGCCGAGGTCCAGGCACATCCGCAGGGCGCCTGAGAGGACCTCGGCCGCGCATGAGTGAGAACACCGGCAGGAACGCGGGCCGGAGACGCCGGCCGTGGATCAAGGCGTCGCCCTCCGCCTGGCCGCGGCGATGTTCGTGCTGGTCGTCGACACGTCCCTGATGAATGTCTCGATCTCGGCCGTGGTCGAGGACCTGGGCACGACGGTCAGCGGGGTCCAGTCGTCGATCGCCCTCGAAGCGCTGGTGTCCGCCGCGTTCATCCTCATCGGGAGCAAGGTGGGCGACCTGATCGGGCGCAAACGCGCGTTCGTCGTCGGGCTGCTCGGCTACGCGGTCGGCGCCGTCGCGATGACGCTCGCCCAGAGCCTGGTCCCGGTCATCATCTTCTGGGCGGTCATCGGCGGGATCGGCGCCTCGCTGCTGCTGCCGTCGATGCAGTCGCTGATCCACGGCAACTTCTCCGGCACCGCCCAGAAGAAGGTCTACGCGCTCGTCGGGGCCTCCGCGGCGGTCGCCGCCGCGGTGGGACCGCTCCTCGGCGGCTTCATCACGACCTTCCTGTCGTGGCGGGTGGGCTTCGGTCTCGAGGTGGTCGTCATCGCCGTCGTGCTCTCCGGCATGAGCCGGATCCAGGACGTCCCCTACACGGGCTCGCGCGAGGTCGACTGGGTGGGCGCAGTGCTGTCGGTCGCAGGCATGGGCGGGCTCGTGCTCGGGATCCTGGTCTGGCAGGAGGGCGGCGAGTCCGTCGCCCTGCTGCTCGTGATCGGTGCCCTCGGCCTCCTCGGGCTCGCCCGATGGCTCGTGCGGCGCAAGCGCGCAGGCAAGGCCGCGCTCATCGACCCGGGACTGTTCGCGTCGAAGCTGTTCCGCTACGGCGTGAGCGGCCAGCTGCTGCAGCAGATCGCCCTCGGCGGAACCATGATCGCGCTGCCGATCTTCCTGCAGATGGTGCTGGAGTACAACGCGCTCGAGGCCGGCCTCACGCTCGCGCCGCTCTCGCTGAGCATGTTCGCGATCGCTCTGCTGGCCGGGCGACGGGCCGGGCGGCGCCGGCCGGCTAGCGTGATCCAGGCAGGTTTCGCGATCTACACCCTCGGCATCCTGCTGCTGCTCCCCATCGTCCCGCGCGCGACCTCCGGCTGGTACCTCGTCGTCCCGCTGATCATCGCCGGCGTCGGCCTCGGCCTGCTGGTGTCGCAGCTCAACAACTACACGCTCTCCCCCATCTCCGGGGAGCGGGTGAGTGAGGCGGCCGGGGTGAACTCCGCCGCGGGATCGTTCGGCCTCTCCTTCGGGCTCGCCTTCGCCGGCGCGATCATGCTGGCGACGCTGGCGTTCACGTTCACGCAGCTGGCGCAGGCGAGCGCCGTGCTCTCGCCGCCCGAGCAGCAGCAGGTCTCGCAGGCGCTGGAGAACGATGCCGAGTTGCTGAGCAACACCCAGCTGGCGGAGGTCCTCGTCGGGCAGCCGAAGGCCGTGCAGGACGAGATCATCCGCATCAACACCGAGGCGCGGCCGAGGGCGCTGCAGGTCGCGCTCCTGGTGCCGCTGCTCGCCGGGTTGTGCGGCCTCGGGGTCTCGTTCCGGATGCGGCGTCAGCCCGATCCGGAGCCCCAGGGCGACATCGAGGGACTGGTGCTCGGCTGACCGAACGGATCGTCGCGTCCGGTCGGCCGAGGCGGCCGGGTCGGTCGTCGGCGACGGAGATCACGGCAAGCGCCGGTGTGGCGCCGGCGGCAAACGACCTGGTCGCCGCCACGGGTCTTCCCGTGGCGGCGACCAGTGCGCCGAGCCTCGGCGTCAGAGCGCGCGCATCTCCCGGCCGTGCACGACGAGCGCGTAGATCACGACGATGTCGACGACGATCACTGTGATCGACCAGATCGGATAGGCCGCCATGAACGTGAAGTTCGCGAAGATGCTCAGCAACGCCAGGACGACCCCGGCGACCCGCGCCCACATGCGCCCGGTGAACAGGGCCACACCGGTCAGGGCGACGAGCAGGCCCAGAACGATGTGCGTCCACCCCCAGGCGGTGTAGTCGACGCTGAAGACGAGGCCGCGCTTGCTGACGAGGTAGTACGTGTCCTTGAACAGGGCGACGAAGCCCTGGATCGCATGCAGGATGCCGATCGTCACCATCATCACGCCGGCGAAGACGATCCATCCCACCCAACCGCTGGCGTCGTCCGTGCGGGAGGCGGAGGACTGCGATGGCATACGCGCGCCGACGCCCGGCGCCGAACTGGTGTCGGTCATGACCCTCTCCCTTGTCGAGATACGGCATCAGAGTCCTCACCAGCTCCTGTCCCTGCCTCATCCCCGGAGAGTGACCCTCCGCGCGCCCGGCGTCGCCGCCATACCCACGCCGAGGCGAGCACGCCGATCCCGTTGGCGGTCCAGTGCACGGCGACCGGCGCGAGCAGGCTGCCCGTCCGCCGTCGGAGCTCGGCCAGCAGCACTCCGGCCACCGCCGTGCCCAGGACGGTGCTCGCCACGACCGTTCCCTTCCGCAGTCGTGAGAGGCCGGCGCCGCCGATCGCCGTGCTCGTCCGCACGAGGTCCAGCGCCGGCAGCACGTGCCAGAGTCCGAACAGCGCCGCCGACACGACGGTGGCGGCGGCCGGCCCGCGGTCGACCGCGACCAGGCCCCAGACGACGCCCCGGAAGGCGGTCTCCTCCAGGAGGACCGTCGACAACGGGATGGCCACCAGTGAGGTCCACAGGGCCGACCGCAGGCCGACGTCGTAGCGGGTGTCGAGGAACGCCCCGCGGGCCGCGGGAACCGCGAGCGCCAGGGCGTAGCCGGCCACGATGAGCACCGCCCCGGCCAGGCCGACCAGGACGCCGGCGGGCGCAGCGGGCAGGGCGAGCCCGAGATCCGCCCACGAGAGGCCGGCAGCGCGCCCCAGCACCACCAGGAGCACCGCCGCGACCGGCTGCGTGACGAGATGCAGCCGCCGAGATCCGACGTGCACCCAGACGTTCGCCATCACGAGGACGGCGAGCACGCCGAGGGCCACCAGCGCGTGTCCACCCACGACCGGCACCGTCAGCCTCCTCGTCCGGCACGCTACGGCGACCCGTCGCGGACCGGCTCGCTCATCACGGATGAGGCGACCGGGACGCCGACTGCGCAGGCTGCACGCATGGTGCGCGTCGTGAACCTCCTCGTGGGCGCCCCGCCCGTGACGAGCCGGTGCGGGCCACAGCCGTGACGACGGTGTTCCTGCTGGCGGCGGCGCTCTTCGGGTGGGGAGCGCTGTCGTCGCGACTGGAACGCGCGGACCTGACAGCGCCGATCGTCTTCGTCGCCGTCGGTTTCGCCCTGTCGCGATGGGCACCGCTGGACGCCCACCTCGAGGCGGAGGCGCTCAAGGTCCTCACCGAGGTCACCCTCGTGTGGGTGCTGTTCTCCGACGCAGCGCAGGTGGGGCTGCGGGATCTGCGCGCGGACGCCACGGTGTACGTCCGGCTGCTCGCGGTCGCGCTCCCGGTGACGGTCGGTCCTGGGCTGGGCCCTGGCCGCCGGGGTCGTCGGCGGGCTGGGCGTCTGGCTCGCCCTGTTCATCGGCGCGGCGTTGGCCCCCACCGACGCCGCGCTCGGCGCCGCGATCATGGGCGACCGCCGGGTGCCGTCCCGGGTGCGCCGCATCGTCAACGTGGAGAGCGGCCTGAACGACGGCATCGTCACCCCGGTCGTCCTGCTGGCGATCGCGGGGGCAGCGGCCGCCGAGCACGGCGGGGGCGTCGGCCATGCGGTGCTCGAACTCCTGGTGGGAGTCCTCGCCGGGGCCGCGGTCGGGGCCGCAGGTGGATGGCTGCTGCGCGTCGCCCGGCGGCACGACTGGGTCGACGAGGCGTTCGGCGGTCCCGCCGTACTCGCCCTGGCCGTGGCCGCCTACGCCGGCGCCCTCGTCGTGGGGGGCAACGGCTTCGTCGCGGCCTTCGTCGCCGGCACCGCCTTCGGCGCGGCGGCCGGCCCTGGTCGCCCGCAGGGTGTGCACTACGTCGAGCAGACCGCGGGCCTCGCCGGCCTGCTGGTGTGGACCTTCTTCGGCGCCGTGGCGGTGCCGCGGCTGGTCGACGCCCCGGCCTGGCGGCTCGCGCTCTACGCGGTGCTGAGCCTGACCGTGGTGCGCATGCTGCCGGTCGCGGTCGCCCTCCTCGGCTCGGGGCTGGGCCGCCGTGCCGCCCTCTTCATCGGCTGGTTCGGCCCCCGCGGGCCTCGCGTCGGTGGTCTTCGCCCTGCTCGCCCTCGAGGAGCTCGGGCCGGACGCCGACCGGGCCGTGGCCGTCGTCGTCGCGACCGTGCTCCTCAGCGTGGTCGCTCACGGGCTCTCCGCGGCGCCGCTCGCTGGGCGCGTCGGCCCCACCCTGCAGGGACCGCCGTCGCCGGAGGCGCAGGCGCCGCCCCCACCCGGTCGCGAAGGACACGAGCTGCCGACTCCGAGGGGCGGGTCATGAACGTCACGCGGTTCGTCCCCGGCGTCCACGCCGCCGCGACCTACGACCGGTCGTGGCTGCCGCGCGACGTCGTCGCCGGCGTGGTGCTCGCGACCCTGCTCGTGCCGCAGGGCATGGCCTACGCCGAGCTCGCCGGGCTCCCGGCGATCAACGGCCTCTACACCTCGATCCTCTGCCTCGTCGGGTACGCCGTGTTCGGCCCCTCCCGCATCCTCGTGCTCGGCCCCGACTCCTCGCTCGGGCCCATGATCGCCGCGACGATCCTGCCGCTCATCGCGGCCGGCGGGGACCCCGAGCGCGCGGTGGCCCTCGCGTCCCTGCTCGCGATCATGGTTGCGCTGATCATGGTCGTCGCCGGCCTGACCGGGCTCGGCTTCGTCGCGGACCTGCTCTCCAAGCCCACCATGATCGGTTACATGAACGGCCTCGCCGTGACGATCATCGTCGGGCAACTGCCGAAGCTGTTCGGGTTCAGCGTCGACGCCGACGGGCTGATCGCGGAGGCCGGGGGCTTCGTCCGCGGACTCGCCGACGGCGAGGCGGTCCCCGCCGCGGCGGTCCTCGGCATCGCCGGGATCGTCGTCGTGCTCGGCCTGCAGCGGTGGCTGCCGAAGGCGCCGTCGGTGCTCGTCCTGGTCGTCCTCGCGATCGCCGCCACGTGGGTCTTCGACCTGGCGGCGCGCGGGGTCTCGCTGGTCGGCGTGCTCCCCCAGGGGTTCCCGCCGTTCACGCTCCCCACGGCCGAGCTCTCCGACCTCGGCCCGCTCGCCGCGGGAGCGCTCGGCATCGCCCTGGTCTCGCTGGCCGACACCATCTCGACGTCGTCCTCGTTCGCCGCCCGCACCGGGCAGGAGGTCGACGGGAACCAGGAGATGATCGGGATCGGCGCCGCGAACCTGGCCGCCGGGCTCTTCCAGGGCTTCCCGGTGAGTACCAGCGGCTCCCGGACGGCGGTCGCCGAGCGCGCCGGGGCGCGCAGTCAGCTCACCGGCCTGGTCGGCGCCGCGCTCATCGTGGTGACCATCGTCGTGCTGCCCGGGCTGTTCCGGAACCTCCCCCAGCCGGCCCTCGCCGCCGTCGTGATCAGCGCCGCCGTGTCGCTCGCCGACGTGCCGGGGACAGTGCGGCTCTGGAAGCAGCGCAGGACCGAGTTCTCGCTCTCGATCGCCGCGTTCCTCGCGGTCGCGCTGCTCGGCGTGCTGCCGGGGATCGCCGTCGCCGTGGCCCTGTCGATCCTCAACGTGTTCCGCCGGGCATGGCGGCCCTACGCGGCCGAGCTCGGCCACGTCGAGGAGTTGCACGGCTACCACGACCTGCGCTCCTACCCGGCGGCGGACAAGGTGCCCGGGCTCGTCGTGTACCGGTTCGACGCGCCCCTGATCTTCGCCAACTGCGCGACGTTCCGCGACGAGATCCGCCGGCTCGCGGCGGCCGACCCCCCGCCGCGCTGGATCCTCGTGGCGGCCGAGCCCATGACGGACGTCGACACCACGGCCGCGGACATGCTCGAGGACCTCGACGAGGAGTTGAACAGGCGCGGGATCTCGCTGGCGTTCGCGGAGATGAAGGACCCGGTCCGGCGCAAGATCGAGCGCTACGAGCTGACCCGGACGATCGACCCGGACCACTTCTTCCCCACCGTGGAGGCGGGGGTCGCCGCCTTCCGGGCCGCCTCGGCCGCGGCCCCCACCGGCGCCCCTCACGTCCCGCCCCAGCAGGTTCCCCGAGCCGGTGGAGCCGGCTGACGCCGATCGGGCCACGAAGGAGTGGACATGACCAAGAAGCATCACCACCGGCACGACGAGAACGGAGCCGGAGGCGTCACGGTCGCGGTCCCGGACCGCTCGAGCCCGGGCGCCGGTCAGACCTCGAAGCAGGCCGAGAAGCCGGAGAAGATGACCGAGAAGGAGTACCAGCGCGAGCTGCGCCGGCTGCACGGCGAACTGGTCAGCCTGCAGGAGTGGATCAAGCGCTCGGGCGCCAAGGTGTCCGTCGTCTTCGAGGGCCGCGACACCGCGGGGAAGGGTGGCACCATCAAGGCGATCACCGAGCGCGTCAGCCCCCGCGTGTTCCGGGTCGTCGCCCTGCCGGCGCCGACCGAACGCGAACGCTCGCAGATGTACATCCAGCGGTACGTGCCGCACCTGCCGGCGGGCGGCGAGGTCGTCGTCTTCGACCGCAGCTGGTACAACCGTGCCGGCGTCGAACGGGTCCTGGGCTACGCGACCGAGGAGCAGACGCACCAGTTCTTGCGCCTCGTCCCCGGGGTCGAGCGCGCGATCGTCGACTCCGGGATCGTCCTGCTCAAGTACTGGCTCGAGGTGAGCCCCGACGAGCAGACCAGGCGCCTGCAGAGCCGGATCGACGACCCCCGCAAGGTCTGGAAGCTCTCCGAGCTCGACCTGCTGTCCTACACGCGCTGGCGCGACTACTCGCGCGCCCGGGACGACATGTTCCGGGCCACGGACACGGCGTGGGCACCCTGGTTCGTCGTGAACTCCGACGACAAGAAGCGCGCCCGGCTCAACGTGATCACCCATCTGCTCGCGCAGGTGCCGTACGAGCCGCTCCCGAAGCGCACGGTCGTCCTGCCGAAGCGGAAGGTCGACCGGACCGAGCCGTCGGCGGCCGTGCCGCTGCACTGGATCCCGACGCCGTTCTGAGGGGTCCGACGTGCGGGTCGACGCCCGGGCCGGTCATTCGCTCGGGGTGACCCACGGGTAACCGTCGTCCGCCACGTTGAGGCAAGGAACGGTGGCGCGGTGAGAAGCCCGGGAAGGCCCCGGCCGGGCCGAGGAGGCGGTGAGGATGACCGGCGAGGTCGGAGCCGATCGGGACGTCGGCGACGCGCGCGGAGTCGCGGCCGCGTCGTCCGCGTCGCCGAGCCCGGGCTGAGCATCATGACGCGGAACGTGGGCCGGTCCTGGACGCGGTCGACGCTGCCGACCGCCGGTGAGGACGAGGAGAGCACGGCGGCCGGGATCTACGGCGTCATCGTGTGTTCCGCCGTGCTGGCCGCCTCGCACGCGGAGCGGATCGTGACCGTGGCCGTCGCGGTCCTCGTCACGCTGATCATCTACTGGACCGCGGAGCGCTACGCGCGACTCGTGGCCGCGCGCATCCACGACGGCCGCCGACCGACCTGGCGCCAGGTCCGCCACGAGCTGACGCACGGCTGGGAGATCGTGACGGCCTCGATCATCCCCCTGCTCGTTCTGGTCGTGTTCGGCGCCCTGGGGGCGCGGGTCTACGGAGCGGTGATCGCGGCACTGGTCGCCGGCACCGTCCTGCTCTGCCTGGCCGGATGGGAGATCGGGCGGGGCGGACGCCTCACCACCGGTGAGCGGTGGGTCTCCGCCGGCGTGGCCGGACTGTTCGGCGTGGGGATGGTCCTGCTCAAGACGGTGCTGCACTGACGGCTGTCGGCACCTCCGTTCGTGCAGGGCCGCGGACCATCCGCCGGGGATGGTGCGGCCCATGCGTCCTTCCCTGAAGGTGGCCGCCACACCGGTGTGCGGTGCAGGAACACCGGTGTGAACGCACGAGCAGCGAGGGAGAGGTCAATGACGACCTTCACGGTGTGGAAGTTCGACGACCCCGACGGCGCCGAACAGGCGAAGATCGCCCTGCGGGCGGCCGAGGAGGACGGGCTGGTCAAGGTGGTCGACCATGCGGTGGTCAGCTGGCCGGAGGGGGCGGACCGGCCCGACACCGAAGGTGGGCACGACGACATGCGGAAGGGCACGGTCTGGGGCGGCTTCCTGGGCGTGCTGATCGGCATGCTGTTCTTCATCCCGGTGTTCGGTGCCGTCACCGGCGCGGCGATCGGGGCCGCGGTGAAGGCCATGGACGGCACCGGCATCGGCAAGGAGGATCTCGAGAGGATCCGCTCCGAGGTGACGCCGGGGACGTCGGCTCTGTTCGTGGTCACGGAGAACGCGAACTTCGACCGGCTCGCCGAGCGACTGCACGGGATGAACTGGCGGCTCGTGAGCACCAACCTCACCGACGAGGAGCGCAAGGTCCTCGTCGACACCTTCGGAGGCTGAGCCCGCTCCCGGGCGCAAGGAGGCCGAGCATGTCCGAGAACGCGGAGGCCGGCACCACCGGCGTCGCCGTGCCGCCGCAGACCCGGGGAGGTGCGGCGGAACCCGGACCTCTACCGGACACCGGCCGCCGGGGACAGTGGCACAGCCTGACCGTGCCCGGCTTCTGGGGCGCCGTCGTCGTCTCATGCCTTTCGTTCACGCCGTCGCTGCTCCCCCGCACCGGGATGATCCAGGGGATCGTCTGGGGCGTCACCGCCGCCATCGGGTACGGCGTCGGGGTGGTGCTCGCCGTCATCGTGCGGGCGTTCGCCGACCGTGAACGTCCGGCCGCCCAAGCCGTCGACCTGGCGGGTCAGCCTGATCGCCGGCGGTGTCCTGCTCGCCCTCTTCTTCGCGCTCGGCCAGTACTGGCAGCACCAGATTCGCGACTTCATGGGCGTGACGGAGTACAACGTCGCGCTGGTGGTGCTGTCGCCCGTGGTCGCGCTCGCCGTGTTCGCGCTCCTGCTGCTGATCGGACGCGGGCTGCGGGCGCTCTACCGCAGGTTGGGGCGGCTCCTGCGACGCTGGATCGGCCCCCGCGCGGCCAATGCCGTCGGCTGGATCGCCGTCGTCGCGCTGACGTACCTGGTGATCAGCGGCGTCCTCCTCGACGGGCTGGTGAGTGCCGCGAACGAGACGTTCGGGCTCCGCGACACGACCACCCAGGAGGGCGTGCAGCAGCCGACCACCGACCTCCGGTCGGGAGGGACGGGGTCGCTCGTCGCATGGGACACCCTCGGGTGGCAGGGCCGGACGTTCACCGGAACAGGGCCGACGGCGGACCAGATCGCCGCGACGATGCACCGGTCCGCCAAGGAGCCGATCCGTGCCTACGCGGGCCTGGCGACGTCGGCGGACGCGGAGACCCGCGCCGAGCTCGCCGTCAAGGACCTGGACCACGCGGGCGGCTTCCAGCGGGCCAACCTGCTCGTCGCCGGGACCACCGGCAGCGGATGGATCAACGCCGCGTCCGCCGACACCTTCGAATACCTGACCGGCGGCGACTCGGCGATCGTCGGGATGCAGTACTCCTACCTGCCGTCCTGGATGTCCTACCTGGTCGACCAGTCCAAGGCGCGGGAGGCCGGCCGCGCCCTCTTCGACGCGGTCTACGAGCGGTGGTCGGCGCTGCCGGCCGGCAGCCGCCCCCGTCTCTTCGTCACAGGAGAGAGCCTGGGGTCGTTCGGCGGAGAAGCGGCGTTCAGCGGCGAGGCGGACCTGGCCAACCGCACGTCCGGCACGATCTTCGCCGGGCCCCCGAACTTCAACACCCTGTTCACCGAGTTCCGGGAGCACCGGGACGCCGGCAGCCTCGAGAGCCTGCCCGTCTACAAGGGCGGCCGTACGGTGCGATTCACCAACGACGCCACCGCGGGGATTCCCCCGCAGGGGCAGCCGTGGGAGGGCAGCCGCGTCCTCTACCTGATGCACGCCTCCGACCCCATCGTCTGGTGGAGCCCCCGCCTGCTGTTCACCGAGCCGGACTGGACCGGCGAACCGCCCGGCAAGGACGTGCTGGCCGGCGTCACCTGGCTTCCCCTGGTGACCTTCTGGCAGGTGACCGCGGATCTCACGTTCGCGGGCGGTGTGCCGCAGGGCCACGGTCACAACTACCGAGGCGAGTACGCGGACGCCTGGTACGCGGTCCTGCAACCCACCGGAGTCACCCCGGACCAGCTGAACGTGCTGCGGAACATGGCGGCAGGCGCCCCCTGATCCCGGTGACGCCCGGAACTCAGCGCGCCCCCAGGCGTGCACGGCCAGCCAGGCGACGGCCAGCCCGAGGCCGTTCGTCGCGGCATGCGCGAGCACCGGCGCGAGCAGGCTGCGCGACCGCAGCCGGAGCCAGGCGAACGCCAGGCCCGCGACGAAGGTGGCCGCGACGGCGCCGAGCACCACGAGGAAGCGCCCTCCCGGTGATCGCCGACGCGCCGCTCACCGCAGGGTTGCTCGTCATCGTCGCCAGGGTGGGCTGCACGTGCCACAGCCCGAACGCGGCCGAGACCACCAGGGCGCCGCGGAGAGGTCCCCACTGCGCGACGGCCGAACCGAGGAGGACGCCGCGGAAGGCGAACTCCTCGGGGATCGCCGTCAGGAGGACGACGTCCACCACGAGCTCGCGGGCCAGCTGCCCGGCACTGATGTCGCCGCGTGCGTCGTGGAGCGCCCCGCTCGTCACCGGCAGCACGGCGCCCACCGACCAGCACGACCAGCACGAGCGCCGAAGGCGGCTGCGCCGTAGCGCAACCCGCGACCGGCGTCCGAAGGCCGCAGCCCCAGATCGGCGAGGGTCGCGCCGGACGTCCGGGCGACCAGGACCAGGGCGGCGGTCATCAGACTCGTCCAGACGACCGTCGGTCCGGCGAGCCCCAGGAAGCGGGCGGCGGTGACGATCGACCAGCACCGCGAGGGCGAGACCGAAGCACCGGCGGGCATTCACGGCCGGTCGACTCCGCGGCGGCGCCGGGCCCCGGGGCGGGATCTCATCCTCGCGTGGTGAGGTGCGCCGGGTCGCCAGGCGAACACTGGGATCAGAAGCAGCCGCGCGCGAGAAGAGAGACTGTGATGTCGTTCTGGCAAGTCGTCTGGGAAATCGTCATCGTGTTCGCCTTCGTGGCGTACCTGATGGTGCTGTTCTCCATCATCGGTGACCTGTTCCGTGATCACGCCATGTCCGGATGGGTCAAAGCGCTCTGGATCATCGCCCTGATCGTCATCCCGTTCCTGTCCGCGTTCATCTACATCGTGGCGCGCGGCCAGGGCATGACGGAGCGCCACATGGAGGAGATCGCCGCCAGGCGCCAGCAGACCGACGCCTACATCCGTGACGTCGCAGCCTCCACGACGTCCGCGGCGACGCCTACCGACCAGATCGCCAAGGCACAGAAGATGCTCGACGAGGGTGTCATCTCCCAGCCCGAGTACGACCGTCTGAAGGCCAAGGCGCTGGCCTGATCGGCCGACAGCGAGCGCCGTGGCGCCGGCGAAGGCCGGTGTCACGGCGCTCGTCCGTCACCGTCCACGTGCGGAGGGGGCCGCCGCGCGAACCCCGGCCGGAACCCGGCGAGCAGCAGTCCGGCGGCGGTCAGCCCGAGCCCCTCGACGAACGCGTCCCCGAGGCCGAGGAACATCGCGGCGACCGTGATGAGCACGCCGAAGACGACGAGGACGCGGGCCAGGGAACGGTTCCGCCGCTCCCGCCGCGAACGCAGGCGGGTGAAGCCGCTGGAGAAGCGACTGTCGGAGAGCAGCATCTGCTCGATGGTCCGTAGCTCGCGCCGCTCGTGCTCACTCAGCATGACCCCGCCCCTCGTCTCACCGGCCATGCAATCAGCCCACTCCGGCCGGCGACGTCATCCCGGCGGGTGAACAGCCGGCCTCATCCGTTCCTGATGAGACGGTCGATGTCACATCGGCAGCGGTGGCTGCCCTGATCGCAGCCTCGGTCACGGGAGCGGGACGCGAGCCAGCTTCGCAGGGTTCATCTGGACGTCCAGGGCGGCGATCCGGCCCTCGGGGGTGACGTCGAAGGCGACGACACCCACCACGCCTGCGGCGTCGGAGAACACCAGCCCGGGCGCACCGTTCACGAGCCGGACGCCGACGGTCACGCCGGAACCGGCCCGGCCGAGGACGCCGAGCACGAGACGCGCGACGGCGTCGGTGCCGCGGATGACGCGCCGCGCGGTCCGGACCACGCCGCCGCCGTCCGCGCGGTAGACCACCGACGGGTCGAGCGCGGCGACGAGAGCCTGCAGGTCGCCGCCCGCGCTCGCGGAGAGGAACGCCTCGACGACGCGCCGGTGCGTCCCGGCGTCCACCTCCTCGCGACGGGCGCCGGCTCCCACCTGGTCCCGGGCGCGGCTGGCGAGCTGCCGGACCGCCGCCGGCGTCCGGCCGAGCACCTGGGCGACCTCCTCGAACGGGACGCCGAAGGTGTCGTGCAGGACGAAGGCCGCACGCTGCGCCGGCGAGAGCGACTCCAGCACCACCATGAGCGCGAAGCTGAGCTCGTCGGCCAGCGCCACCGCCTCGCCCGGGTCGCTCCCCTGCCCGCTCGCGGGCGCCACCCGGGGCTCCGGCAGCCACGGCCCCACGTAGGTCTCCCTGCGCCGGCCCGCGGTACGCAGCTGGTCCAGCGCGAGCCGGGTCACCGTCGTGGTCAGCCACGCCGGCAGGTCCCGCGGCGCCGTGGCCCGCGTCCGCGGCAGCCCGCTGCAACCGGATCCAGGCCTCCTGCACGACGTCCTCCGCCTCGGCGACACTCCCCACCAGGCGATACCCCAGCGAGACGAGGCGGGGCCGCTCGGCCGTGTAGGAACGGGCGAGCTCCTCCTGCCGGTCGGCCTCCACGTCGTCGATCCTCTCGCGTCGCACGACCTCCTGACGCCGCCCGCCGTCCGGATGTCATGGTTCGGAGGCGAGCAGGCGCGACCCCGCCGCCCTGCGTGGAGCGGCAGGATCGGCGGGGTCAGGGCCTGCTCCGGCGAGGATCAGCTCTGCTCGGCGAGCGCACCGCGGAGCATCGCCCGCAGGTCCGGGCCGTCGGTGTGGCCGTGCACGGTGACGGCATGCAGTGCGGCGGCGTCCAGGACCTCCTGGGGTTCGCCCGCGATGGTCAGCGTGCACCCGGCCTCGTTGGGCGTGGCGCGGCAGTCGATGATCTTCCTGGTCATGGCGATTCTCCTTCGGCTAGTTCTTCCGGGCGGTGACGATGAGGTACTCCGCGGTCCAGGCGCCGGTGGCGGCTCCCGGGGCACGGTGGTCGTTGCGCGCGAAGAGGTCCGCGAAGTCGCGGTCCAGCTCCGCGGTCCGGGCGGCGTCGTCGGCCAGCGCCCGATAGGCCGACGATGGTCGGGCCGTAGTAGGCCTTGTAGTAGTCGCGAAGGTCCGCGGCGGCCCGGAACATCGGCGGGTAGGCGACGCCCCGGTGCTCGAAGCGCAGATCCCGGACCCGGTCGCCGAAGAGCTCACGGACGTGGCCCTCCTCGCCCCACAGCGCGGGCGGTTGCGCACCGGGCGGCGGAGGCGGCGCGTACGGGGCCATAGTGGCGAAGAGTTGGCCGATCAGTCCCTGCCGGCTCCAGTTGATCATCGTCACCGTCCCGCCGGGTCGGCAGACGCGCAGGATCTCGTCGGCCGTGAGCTGGTGGTGCGGGGCGAACATGGCGCCGACGACGGAGACGACCACGTCGAAGTCGGCGTCCGGGAACGGCAGCGACTCGACGTCCGCCTCGACCCACTCGACGGAGAGGCCACGCCGCTCCGCCTCGCGCCGGCCCGCGGCCAGGAGTTCGGGGGTCAGGTCGGAGGCCACGACCGTCGGCCCCCGTCGCCGCCGCGGGCAGGGAGGCGTTCCCGGCCCCCGCGGCCACGTCCAGGACGCGGTGGCCGGCGGTGATCCCGGCGGCCTCGACGGCAACGGGCCCGAGGTCCGAGATGAAGTCTGAGGCCGAGGCGGGGGTAGTCGCCCCACGCCCACATGGTGCGATGGCGTTCCTTCAGGGCGCGGTCGGCGTCCTGAACGGCGGTGTCGGTCATCTGCATCTCCTGCGCTGTCCGAGGACCGGTCGTCGACCGGTGGTGGCGGAGCCAGCCTCGGAGGGGATCGTGAGTGCACCGTCAACTGAGCGTCAGCGCGCCTGATCGAGTCGTTCCCCGCGATGACCAGGGCGGTTATGGTCGAGGGGTGCTGCGGGTGCAGCTGCTCGGCGAGTTCGCAGTGACCCGGGACGGCGTTCCGGTGCCGCTGCCCAGCGCTGTGGCCCGGCTCACCGCCTTCCTGGCGCTGCGTCTCGGCCCGCACCAGCGCGATCAGCTGGCGGCGGCGTTCTGGCCTGACAGCTCGGAGGAGGCGGCGCGGTCCAGCCTGCGCACCACGGTCTGGGGGCTGCGCCAGGTCCCTCGGGCGGAGGCCGTGCTCGCCACCCGGTCGGCGGTCGGTCTCGCGCCCGACATGGTCACCGTCGACGTCGAGGAGGTGGCCGAGTTGGTCCGCCGCGGTGATCTCGCCGACGCCGTCCAGCTGTGCCGCGGCGAACTTCTCCCGGACATGACGGAGGACTGGACGGACCAGCCGCGCCGCGCTCAGCACCGCCGGCACGGCGAGCTGCTCGAGCGGCTTGCCGATGCCGCCGCCGGAGCGGGAGACGCGCAGCAGCGCCGCACGCTGGTCCCGGATGCGGTGCGATCTCGACCCGCTCGACGAAGCCGCGCTCGTCCGGCTGCTGGAGCGGCTGGCCGCCGCGGGCGATCGCTCGGGCGGCCTCGTGGCGGGCCGCGAGTTCGCCCGGCGGCTGCGGGACGAGCTCGGCCTCGAGCCCGGACCCGCGTTGCGTGCCGCGGTGGCCGAGCTGCGGGGATCCCGCGCCGCGTCGACTCGACGGTGCTCCGGGCGCGCGGCCACGGCCCATGTTCGGGCGGTCCGCGGAGCTGGCCATGCTGATGGGCGCCTGGGCCGTAGGCCCGTGCGGGCCGCGGCCGGATCGTCGTCGTCACCGGCGAGGGAGGCATCGGCAAGACCCGGCTGGCGACCGAGGTGCATCGACGGGTCGCGGGCACGGGCGCGCGCGTCGCGGTCGGGGCCGGCGTCGACGTCGGTGGCGAGGCGCCGTTGGCCGTGTGGCACGAGCTCGTCCGTGAACTCGTGACGGTCGTGCCCGCTCCCCCGCCTTCGGCCGCCTGGCCTGCGGAGCTGGCCGCCTGGCGCCGGACCTCGGCGCCGCGCTCGGGCCGCTCCGCGGTGCCCCCGCCGGTCGCGTCCCCCGAGGTCGAACGCCTCCGGATCTTCGACGCCTTCTGCGCCTCGTCGAGTGGGCCGCCGCGCTGCGCCCGGTGCTGCTCGTAGCGGAGGATCTGCACCGAGCCGATCGGGCCAGCCTCGCGCTCTGCAGTCACATCCGGCGGAGAGTGGCCCGGCTCCCGGTCCTGTTCCTGCTCACCCGCCGCGATCGGCCGGGCCTCGCCGACGCCGACGCGGTCCTCGCGGACGTGGCAGGCCGCGGCACCGAGGTCGTCGAGATCGACCTCGCCGCTCGAGGTCGGGACCTCGCGGCCGTGATCCGCAGCGTCGCCGACGCTCCCGGAGCACGAGCGTCCTCTCAGGTCTCGCGAACGCCGACGGCAACCCGCTGCTCGCCGTCGAAGGTGCTCGCGCCATGGCCGGCGGCCTGCCCGACCCCTCCGCCACGCCTGCGCGGCGCGAGTCCGAGCGAGTGTGGGTGGCCTGCCCCGGCCTGCCCGCGAGCTTATCGAGCTGCTCGCTGTCGCGGGGCGCGCCCTCTCCCCGGCGGAGGTCGAGCGCTCGCGCTGGAGACCTGGCCGAGGCCGAAGCCGTCGTGCTTGACACGGACCTCGTGCCCGGGACAGGACCGGGCTCCGCTTCCGGCACACGCTGCTCGCCGAGGCCGCTCGGGCGACCTCGCCGACCCCCAGCGTCCGCACTAGCAGGTGGTCGCCGCGTGGAGGCCGCCGCAGGTCCGGACGCCAGGCACGTCGCCGCAGAGGTCGCCCGGCACCTGCAGCTCGCCGGCCGTGACGACCTGGCCGCCCCGCGGTCGCGCGGGCCGCCCGGCACGCGCGCTCGCTGGAGCCCTGCCCGAGGCGGCGGAGTTCTGGCGGGAGGCCGTGCAGTGCGCCCCGACGACGCGTCGGTGCGCTGGAGCTCGCCGAGGTGCAGGCGTGGCTCGGCCGCCGCGATGCCTTCGAGGCCCAGTGGCGTGCCGCGCTGCCGCTCGTCCCCGAGGAGGATCTGGCGGTGGCCTGGTACCGGCGCGGCAACGTCATGCGCTCTGTGCTCTGCCATCCGTCCGAGGGCACCTCGCCTACGAACGCGCGCTCGACCTGCTGCCCGACGAGTCTCCCCCGCACCTGCGCGCCACCGTCCTCGCCGGGCTGGCTCAGCTGCGGGTCGCTACCGGTGAGCCCGGAGCGGACCGCTGCTCTGCTCGCCGAGGCGGAGCGCTGGCAGTCGACCCGACGCCCGACCTCGTCGTCGATCTCGGCACCGCACGCCTGCTGTCTCCTGATCCGCTCGACCGGTTCGGCGAACTGCGAGGCCGCTGCCGAGGAGCACCGCGGCCATGGCCGCGGCGGACCGGCCGGACCAGGCCTTCGCCGGGTTGGTGACCGCGGCCTGCGGACTGGCCGCGGCAGGAGACCTGGACGGCGCCCTGCGCATGGCCGACCGCGCGGTCGCCTCTGACCCGCGGGATCCCGGTGCTCACGCTGCCCTGCCTCGCGGCTCGCGCGCATCTGCTCGCACGTTCGGGCCGCCTCGAGGAGGCGCTCGCCGCCGCCCATGACCACCTGGCGCTGGCCCAGCGCCTCGACTCCCCGCGCGTTCGTCGCCCTGGCCCAGGTGACGCAGGGCTGGTCGCGCTCGCGGCCGGCCGTTACGCGAGGCAGCCGGCTGCTGGCCGCGGCGCTCGACGGCGATGCGTCCGTCAGCCGGCCCGCCACCCGGCTCGCTCTGGTCGAGGCCCTCGCCGGCGCGGGCCGTCCCGCCGAGGCCGCCCGCGAGCTGCGCCGCGCCGCGCTCGAACCGGTGCGCGGCGGCGACCAGCCCTGGGCCCTGGTGCCGCGCATGTCCCGGGCCCAGGGACTCGTCGCCCTGGCCGGTGGCGACGTGGCGACCGCACGCCGCCGGTTCACCGAGGCGCTCGCCACCTGGCAGCGGATGACCCCGCCCGCTCCCGGGTCCGACCTGATGGCCTCGTTGGTCGACCTCGGCCTGCCGCCCGGTGGTCGGTCTCGTCGAGCCTGCCCGCGAGCTCGACCGTCTTGCGCACCGAGCTCGCCGCCGCTCCAGGAGGCGCCATGCCCGCTTCACCCTGACCAGCCGCACCCCCGCCCCGGTGGAGGAGGTCTGGAAGCTGCTCTTCGACCCGACCCGGTTCCCCGAGTGGTGGGCCGGGTCGAGACGGTGCGCACCGAAGGCCCCGACCGGTACACGATGTGGCCGACGGCTACCCCGACTTCCCCATGCCGCAGAGCCTGCGCACGGAGCAGGACGCCGGCCGCGTGACCGTTTCCTGCCAGGTCTCGGACATCGACGTGTCTGGCAGCTCGCCGAGGACGGCGACGGCACCCGGATCGAGGTCCAGGTCGACCTGCCGGACGCCGAGGCCCACCGGCTGCCGACGCAGCGGAAGGTCATCGAGGAGTCCCTCGGCAATCTGAGCGCGCTCGCGCTGGGCGCGCGGTCGTAGGCCCCCCTCGCCGGCGTCCTCGGCCGAGGACGCGACTCGCGCAGGCCGCAGAGCTACGGCGCGTCCCCCGGCTCCTCGAGCGACGCGAAGCCGGCGAGGTCGACACACATCATTCCGCGACGGTCGACGATCACCATCAGCAACCGGGCGCACTCCGGGCAGCGAGCGACGACGCCGGGCCTGACCAGGTAGACCGCCACCTCGGCCAGGGCGCCGCCCCAACCGCAGCCGCCGCAGGTACCGATCGCTGTCGTCATCTCCGTGCCGAAGACGTCGAACAGGGGTGCGGCGATCGCATTGCCGTCGAGGGTGCTGTCCATCGTCCTGCCTCTCGTCCGTCGAAGGTCAGTCGCCCGCGTAGCGCTGTTCCCTCCAGGGGTCCCCGTAGTTGTGGTACCCGTAGCTCTCCCAGAAGCCCGGCGCGTCGGCGCTCCGCACGTCGAGGCCGCGCACCCATTTCGCGCTCTTCCAGAAGTAGAGGTGCGGAACGAGCAGGCGCGCCGGCCCTCCGTGCTCCGGGTCCAGCGGCTCTCCCTCGTACTCGTCGACGATCCACGCCTTTCCGCCCGTGACGTCGTCCAGCGGGAGGTTCGTCGTGTAGCCGCCGTCGCAGAAGGCCAGGACGAACCCGCCGCCGGGTCTCGCCGCGCCCAGGAGCGTGTCGAGCGACACCCCCGTCCAGGTCGTGTCGAGCTTCGACCACGTGGTGACGCAATGGATGTCCACCGTCACGGTCTCCCGCGGGAGCGCCCGGAAGCCCTCCCAGTCCCACGACACGGGTTCACCGACGACTCCGCGGACGGTGAAGGTCCAACGATCCAGCGGCGTCCGGGGCGTGGGTCCGGCGGACAACACGGGAAAGCCCTGCGTCACGTACTGCCCGGGGGGAACACGACCGGGTTCGGCCGGGGCCCCACGCCCCCGGAGACTCCGCGGAACGACCATCGCCGTCCCTCCTCCCACGACCACGCAACTTATCCGAAGGTGAAGGCGAACACCCGTGCCCCGGGGTCGAGGAACGTGATCTCGACGGTGTGTTCGGTGACCCGTCCGGGCTGCCGGACCACCTGGTAGAGCCGCGGTTCCGCGATCGTCCCGTTGCCCTGGGCGTCGACGTCGACCCCGTGCGCGGCGCCGGGCGGCTGCCCGTCGAGGAGAACCTGGTAGCGCACGGGCGTGTCCGCTGCCCTCGTTCCCAGCACTACGTGGACGTCGCGCGCCTGGAAGCGGAACGCGATCCCCGCCCCCGGCCCGTCGGCGTCCGTGGCCTGCTCCCCCACCGTCCAGGCCCCGGAGAGAGCCCACTGGTTCAACGGCAGCCGACCGGGGGTTTCGTAGACCTGCTGCGCGCCCGGTCGCATGCCGCCGGGCGAAGCGAACCGTCCAGTGCGCTGGTAGCCGGTGTAGGTCTCCGGCGTTCGCAGGCTGTCCCAGTCGGCGGCGGCCTCGATACCGCCGGCCTGGGGCGAGACCAGGTCGGTTCCCGGATCGGACCCGGCGTCGGCCAGGAGTTGCTGGATCACCATCTCCGACTGCTGGTATTCGCCTTCCCCGAAGGTGTGGTGCCGGATCCGCCCCTGCGCGTCGGCGAAGTAGAGGGCGGGCCAGAAGTGGTTGTCGAAGGCCTGCCACACCTCGTAACCGTTGTCGGTGGCCACCGGATAGTCGATCCGCATGTCCTTCACGGCGCGGCGGACGTTGTCGGCGTCGTGCTCGAACGGAAATTCGGGCGTGTGCACGCCGAGCACGACGAGTCCTTGGCTGCGGTACTTCTGCGCCCACGCCCGCACGTAGGGCAGCTGACGGAGCCAGTTGATGCAGGTGTAGGTCCAGAAGTTGACGAGGACGACCTTTCCGCGCAGCTCGCCGGGGGTCAACGGCGGGGAGTTGAGCCAGCCGGTGGCACCGTCGAAGGACGGGAGTCTGCTCTCGACGGGCAGCTCCGCGGCGGCGGTGTGCAGCCCGGCCGGTGTGAGCCAGCGTGGTGTCATGACGGCATCTCCCGACTAACGCAGTGACCTGAACGCGGCCCGCAGTTCCTCGGCGAAGAGCTGCGGCTGCTCCCAGGCGGCGAAGTGGCCACCCCGGTCGACCTGGTGGTAGTAGATCAGGTTCGGGTAGGCCTGCTCGGTCCAGCTGCGCGGTGCCTGGTACTGCTCGCTGGGGAAGACCGTGACGGCGACGGGG
>CAVWLJ010000019.1:0-140887 GCA_963755755.1 uncultured Actinomycetota bacterium | reverse complement strand
GTGGATCACGAGCCGTCGGTGCATGACAGCCAGTGCCTGGGCCACCCCCACCCCTAGCCGGATCAGCGCGTTCTCGTCCATCGGCGTCGTCACTGCCGCCAGGTCGCTGGTGCCCGCGTCCGCCAACGAGATCGACCGCGGATACCGCGGCTCCTCCACCAGCTGCGCGATCCCCGGGATACCGCGCAACCGCGTCAGCATCGCGACCTCGTGCCGCACCCGTTGCTGCGCGTCCCGCCCCAGCGGCTCCTTGAGGACGACAGTGCGTCCGCCGAAGGACAGCCGAGTGACGCGCGTGCGTCGGGTCGCGTGCAGGACCTCCGCGGCAGAGGAACGTGCGTCCGGGCGGCTCCCGGCCTGTCCCCAGCGACGACCCGCGGAAAGGCATGTCAGCTCGGGTCCAGGTCGATCCGTACCGTCAGCGGGCGCGTGTCCACCGCCGCGCTCGTGCACAGGCAGAGGCGGCGGGCGAGATCGTCGCGACCGAGGTTCCGCCTGCGTTGCTCTGGGTCGTCATCAAGGACGACGCGTGCCGTCCCCATCCGCCAGGCGGTGTGCAGACCGCTCACTCTGACCCGCACGCGGGGATCGGCCTCGATGTTCCGGACCCAGTCGGCGTCGCGCCCCCGCTGCGAGATCAGCCAGAAGCTCTGGCCCTGCAGCCCGTCGCAGACCGGTGTGCGTCGTGGTAGCCCGGTGCGCCGCCCGATCGTCTCCAGCAGGGCGTCGCCGGGAATCGGAATCCGCAGGCTCCAGGCCAGCCGGACGACGGGGTTGATCACGGACTGTTGGAGCCGACGGAGAATGCGACGGCCAGGGGCGTGCCCTGGGCCCCGCTGCGCCTGTGCCGTCACGGCACCTGCTCGGTGAGCACGGCGCACAGCCATGCGGCGGTGGTGGACAGGAGTGCCGGGGCATCGAACTCCGGTCCCTCGTGCCCGGCGCCCCCCACGAGCTCGAATCGGGACTGCACGCCCGCCCTGACGAGCGCATCATGGAGGGCCCGGCCCTCCGACGGGAGAACGATGTGGTCCCGGTCGCCGTGGGCGATGAGGAACGGCGGCGCGCCGGCGGAGACCCAGGCGATCAGACCGAGTTCTTGCGCCCTGTTCGCATCGGCGATCCCCGGCGCGCCCAGGAGCCCGGCCTCGAAGGCGAACGGCAGCAGACGACGCTCGACGTCGGTCCGTGAGCCCGACGCCACGAGGTCGGATTGGCCGAACCAGTGGACCACGGCCTGGACCGCACTGGACTGATCGAAATGTCCGCCGATCTCTCCTTCGAATTCCTCGATCCCGGCGGTCAGGGCGAGCAGGGAACCCAGATAGGCGCCCGCGGAGGCGCCCCAGATCCCCATGCGCTCAGTGCGCAGGCCGAGGCGCTGCCCGTTCCCGCGTAGCCAGCGCACCGCGGCTTTGAGCTCATGCAACTGCTCCGGGAAGGTCGCGGCGGGGACCAGGCCGTAGTCGACCGACACCACGGTGACTCCGTAGGCGGACAGCGGACCGATGCGCCGCACGCTGTCGTCTCTCTTGTCGCCACTGCGCCACCCTCCCCCGTGCACGTAGATGGCGACCGGCGTATCTCCCTGTGGCGGTCGGTAGACGTCAAGGGCACGGTCAGATCCGTGGTGGGTGGCGAAGACGAGGTCCTTGTCGATCCGCACCTGGGTCATCTGGGCGGCGCCTTCCCTCCGGGATGGCGAACGACAGCGAGGTTCGGCGTCACGGGCTACCGCCTGACCAGCTGATGAGAAGGTCCCTCGTGATGCCGCGCCGCATCCCCCACTCCTGAACCTGATCGAGGTCCACCGGGTCGGGGAGTTCCCGGACGGCTGCATCGGCGGCCTCGTGCAGTCCTGCCTTGGACAACACCTCGACCAGTTGCTGCCTGGTGTACTGCATCGTGGTGCGCTCCTCCCGAAAGCACCGGTGGGTGATGTGCTCGAACCGCTGCTCGACCGGCCACACCTGAGGTGGGCGAGGAGAGTCAGGCGGTTCCGGCGGTGGGCGCGGGTTGCATCACCAGCTCAGGTCTGATCGGGAACTCGCGAACACGGCGCCCGGTGGCGTGGAAGACGGCATTCGCGATCGCTGCGGCAACGCCGACCTGCCCGATCTCCCCCACGCCCTTCACGCCGAGCGGACCTACGACGGAGTCCTCCACGTCGACGAACTCCACGACCACGTCGGGGGCGTCGGCGTTGACGGTCACGAGGTACTCGCCGAGGTTGTTCGAGGCCCAGCGCCCGGATCGGCTGTCCATCCGGTTGCCCTCCAGCAGGGCCTGGCCGATTCCCCACAGCATCCCGCCCATGAGCTGGCTACGGGCAAGCTTCGGGTTGAGCACGCGGCCCGGCGCGAACGCTCCGACGAGCCGGCGTACCCGGACCAGCCCGAAGTCGGCATCGACGGCGACCTCGGCGAACTGGGCACCGAATGTCAGCAGTCCGTGCGGGGTGTCGAGCGGCGGCGGAGTCCAGCTGCCCGACGCTTCGGCGTCCAGGCGGCGGTGGCGCCGCAGCAGATCCGCATAGGTCTCGCAGACGTCGGGCCGGTCCGCGAGCATCATCTCGCCGTCCCGCACCTCGATCGACGCCGGATCGGCGCCGTGCAGCGGCGACTGGTCGTCCTGAACGGCCAGATCGATCAGCTGACGACGCAGCTGCCTGCCGGCGTCGTACACGGCAGAGCTGACCATCATGGCTCCCGAGGAGCCCACGGCGGACGACGTGTTCGGCAGATCGGTGTCGCCCGCCTCGAAGCGCGTGTCCTCCAGCCGGACGCCGAGAGCGTCGGCGGCGACCTGGGTCATCGCGGTGGTGGCTCCGGTGCCGAACTCCTGGGCACTGGCGCCGAAGACGGCACTCCCGTCGTCGTAGATGCGGGCGCGGGCCTGCTGGGTGGGCATGAAGAACGCCACAGGGTACGCCGCGGACGCCATCCCGGACCCGATCAACCAGTTCCCGTCCGACTGCGACCTCGGGACCGGATCGCGATGCTGCCAGCCGAAGGTCTCCGCGCCCACCCGAAGGCACTCCTCGAAGCCGTCGCTCGACCACGGATGACCGAAGGGATCGGTGGTCGCGCGGTTGCGCAGCCGCAGTTCGACCGGATCGACCCCGACCTGGTAGGCCAGCTCGTCCATCGCCGTCTCCAGCGCGGACACGCCGAACGTCTCGCCAGGGCCGCGCGTGAACGTCGGCGTCATCGTGTTGCCCTTGATGAGGCGGTGGACGCCGAGGTAGTGGTCGACGGCGTACAGCTGTGACGAGACGCCTGTGGCGGGCTCCGCCCAGTCGTCGAACGGGGAGGTGATCGACAGCTTCTCGTGCCGGACGGCGGTCAGCCGGCCGTCGCCCCCCGCGCCGAGGGTGATCCGCTGCTCCTGCTCCTCGCGATGTCCGTGCGACGTGTAGGTCTGGGGACGGGTCAGGACGAGTTTCACCGGCCGCCCCACGGAACGCGCCGCCATCGCGGCCAGGGTGACGTGCGGCCAGACCATGGCTTTGGCGCCGAAGCCGCCGCCCACGAACTCGGTGATCACGCGCACCCGTGACAGTGGCAGACCGAGCAGCTGCGCCACGGTGAGCTGGCTGGCTCGCACGCCCATGGTCGAGTCGTAGAGCGTGAGGCGGTCCTCGTCCCAGACGGCGGTCGTGGCCGGGGGCTCGAGGGTGTTGTGATGATTGGCGGCCATCCGCAGCGTCGTCTCGACGTGGACGGGTGCACCGGCAAGAGCGTTCTCGACGTCGCCGCGTTCCATCCTTCCGGGGAAGAGGCCACCGAAGAGCGACTCCGCCTCGTAGGCGTCCGCGCGCCCCTCGTCGATCGAGGTCGTCGACGGCGCGCGGTCGTATCGGACGTCGACCAGCGAGGCCGCGTACTGCGCGCGTTCGTGGCTGTCGGCGATCACCATGGCCACCGGCTGGCCCGCGTAGTGCACGGCATCGTCCTGCATGGGGAAGAAGCTCTCCCCCGGTGCCGCCGCACCCGCCAGCGACGGCAGGAGGTGCGGCGGCGCGGCGATGCGTTCCAGGTTCTCGTGCGTGAGCACGGCCAGCGTCCCGGGCTGCGCCAGGGCGGCGTCGACGTCGATGGCGCGCACCCGCCCTGCGGGAATCGCAGCGCCGACCACCGCGGCGTAGGCGAGATGCTCCAGCCTGATCTCCGCGGAGTAGCGGGCGGTGCCGGTGACCTTGGCGCGGCCGTCGATCCGGTCGACGGCTGCGCCGATCGCGGGGCTCATCGCGCGCCGATCGCCATGGCGGCGGAGAGGGCGCGGACGACGGCTCGTCGCGCGAACTCCACCTTGAACGCGTTCTGCTCGCGGGGAACCGCCGCCTCGAGTTCCTGCGCGGCGGCATGGCCGAATGCGTCGGGGGTCGCCGGCGACCCGAGCAAGGCCGCCTCGGCTCGGCGGGCGCGCCATGGCTTGGTGCCCACCCCGCCCAGGGCCAGGCGGACGCCGCGCACGAGCCCTCCGTCGACCTCGATGGCCGCGAGGACCGACACCAGCGCGAACTCGTACGACTGACGGTCGCGGAACTTCAGGTAGACCGATGTGCGGGCTAGTGGCAGCGCGGGCACGTCGATCGCGGCGATGAGCTCACCGTGCTCCAGCGGATGCTCGACCTCCGGACTGTCTCCGGGAAGGAGGTAGAAGTCGTCCATCGGGATCGACCGGGTTCCGCCGGGGCCGATCGTCTGCACGGTGGCGTCGAACGCGACGAGAGCGACCGCGACATCGGAGGGGTGTGTGGCGATGCACTGGTCACTGGTGCCGAGGACCGCGTGACCGCGATGGAAGCCCTCGAGCGCCGAGCAGCCGGTGCCCGGTTCACGCTTGTTGCACGGGGAGACGCCGTCCCGGAAGTAGACACAGCGGACCCGCTGGCACAGGTTGCCGCCCATGGACGCCATGTTGCGCAACTGCTGAGAAGCGCCCAGCAGCAGCGCGTGGGACATGCCCGGATACCTTTCCGCCACCTCTGGGGCGCGAGCGACGTCGCTCATCCGGGCGAGCGCACCGATGCGCACACCACCGTCAGCGGTGGACGACACGTCGGCGAGCGGGAGCTGGTTGATGTCGACCAGCAGTTCGGGGGCCGTCACCCCGAGCCGGATCAGATCGACCTCGGTCGTGCCGCCCGCGAGGAACGTGGCCCGAGGGTGGTCCGCAACGGCCCGCACGGCCTCGTCGACGTCGTGGGCCCGCAGGTAGCTCAGTGGTCTCATCGCGCGTCCTGCTGCTCGGCGTCCCGGACCGCACGAACGGCTGCCCGAATATTGGGATACGCGGCGCAGCGACAGATGTTGCCGCTCATGAACTCGGCGATGTCCGTGTCGTCGTCGGCATTGCCCTCGCGTAGGAGCGCGACCGCAGACATGATCTGCCCCGGAGTGCAATACCCGCACTGGAATGCGTCGTGCTCGATGAACGCCTGCTGCACGGGGTGCAGATGTCCGGGCGGGGCGAGGCCTTCGATGGTGGTGACGTTCCGCCCCTCGCAGCTGTGCGCCAGGGTGAGGCAGGCCAGCACCGGGCGGCCGTCGACCCACACCGTGCACGCACCGCAGGTTCCCTGGTCGCAGCCCTTCTTCGCGCCCCGCAGCTCCAGATGCTCGCGCAGCGCGTCCAGCAGGCTGACACGGGGCTCGAGCGCCACGACCTGGACGCTGCCGTTGATATTCAGCTCCACGGGGGTCGCCGAGGGCCCGCGCCGCTCCGGCTGGGCGGCCGTAACCGGCCGCGTCCGGTCCTGCGCCGGCGCGGCGGAGTGCGAGGTGACGGGCATCGGCTGTCGCCTCCAGGTGAGGTAGATGCGCTCGGGTTCGGCGTTCAGGCTCGGCCGGGCATGCCTGAGTCAGGGACTCCCTGGTCGAAGGTGATCTCGCTGCGAGTCTCGTCTCGGAGCACCCGGACTCGTATCCGCCAGTGCACAGCGCAAGCCGTCAGTCGCGGCCCTGGGCCTCCCGCCACATCCTGGCCAGCCCCACGCACCGGGCGGCCGAGCGCCGTCACCGCGATCGGTTC
Source organism: uncultured Actinomycetota bacterium (assembly GCA_963755755.1). Taxonomy (GTDB): domain Bacteria; phylum Actinomycetota; class Actinomycetes; order Actinomycetales; family Kineosporiaceae; genus DATKNA01. The sequence goes on along the minus strand of CAVWLJ010000019.1, from coordinate 134,851 downwards.
ATCGCTCGCACTGTCGGAGCGTCCCATTCCGGCAGGACGTGACTGAGCTGGCTGCGCGAGGAGATCCCGAGCTTGGCGAAGACCTTGCTCAGGTGGTACTGCACGGTGCGTGCGCTGATGAACAGTCGGGTGGCGATCTCCGGGTTCGAGAGCCCCTCGCGGGCCAGACGCGCGATCTGGGCCTCCTGGGCGGTCAACTCCTGGCTGGTACCGGCTGTGCGCTTGCGGGCGGTCTCGCCGCTGGCCCGCAGTTCCCGCCTGGCGCGTTCGGCGAACGCCTCGATCCCCATCTGCTCGAGCATGTGCCGGGCCTTGCGCAACTGCTCTCGCGCGTCGGTGCGGCGGCCGTCCCGGCGCAGCCACTCGCCGTAGAGCAGGTGAACGCGGGCGAGCTCGGTCCGGAGGTCCGTCCGGCCCAGGTACATGATCGATTCACGGTACAGCCGCTCCGCGGCCTCCCCGTCCGTCAGCAGCGCACGCGAGCGGGCCTCCATCCCCAGAGCCCAGTCACTGCCGCTGGCGCGGGCCATCTCGGCGAGCCCACTCAGGGTTTCGGCAGCGGTCTCACGCATGCCGGCGTGGGCAGCAGCCTCGATGAATTCGACCGCGGCCCAGTTCGTCGACCCCGGGTCGCGCCCGTACGCCACGATGGTCTGGACGGCGGCCATCGCCTCGCGGTACCGCCCCAAGCCGTTGTTGAGCACGGCGTTCGCCCGTTCGGCGACGGCTATCCCGAGGCCTTCGCCCCTTCGCGTCACATCTCTGGTGGTGCTCTCGATCAGGGCCGACGCCTCGGCCTGCCTGCCGCGCAACGCGGCGAGGGTCAGTGCGGCATAGGGCGACGGGTTGCTTCCCGTCGCTTCGGTCACCGTTGCTATCTCGTCGACCAGTGCCGCCGCAGCGGCCAGGTCACCGGCGAACAGCAGCATGTAGGCGCGCATGCTGAGGGCGAGCGGTAGCTCCGTGAGCGCGCCGGCGGTGCGTGCGAGCTCGACGTACCGCCGGGAGAGTCCGTCCCAATGCTCGTCATCCCACAGGTGAATCGCCACGACGCAGGCCAGCCACAGCCAGCGGAGTTCCTCGTCCGCGGACATCTCGGTGCCGAAGGCGGTCAGCGCCCGTCGCAGGATCGGGACGCCTGCCCCGTAGCCCTCGTTGAAGTTGGCGACCAGGCCGTCCAGGAGCAGATCCGGCGCGTGCGGGGCACGCAGCGGTCGCGGCGCCGCCCCGGCGACGAGAGCCACCTCGAGCGTGTCGCCCCCGGCGGTCGCCAGCCGGCCCGCGAACATGGCCGCCGTCAGCGCGTCGAGGTAGGTGGCCCGGGCAAGCCTGGCGTCGATCGGTTCGAGCCGCTTGGCGGCCTTCAGCAACAGGGGTGGCGCGTCGCGGCCCCTGTTGGTGACGAACGCGAGCTGGGCACGCAGGACGTCGACGCGAGCCTGCTGGGGTTCGCTGAGCGGCCCGGCGTCGGCCACGGCGAGCAGATTCAGTGCCGCGTCGAACGCGCCGGCCTGGAACTTGGCCTGGGCCGCGGCCAGCGCTCGCCCGGCCCGTTGCGCAGGGTCGACCGTCAGCAAGGCGGCCCGCTCGAGGAACGCGGCTGCCGCGGCAAGCCCACCCCGTGCGCGCGCCCGGCCCGCGGAACGCTCCAGCTCCCGGGCGACGTCCTCGTCCGGCCCCGCGGCGGCCTGAGCCCGGTGCCAGGCGCGGCGTTCGGGATCGATCGCCGGGTCGATGACCTCAGCCAGGGCACGGTGCGCGGCCTGCCGCTCCTGAGGTGAGGCCGAGCGGTAGGCCACCGAACGCACCAGCGGATGACGGAAGCGCACCCGGATCCCGAACTCGGCCAGCCCCGCCTCGACCGCGGGCGCCGCCGACTCGGCACCGACCCCGAGGCGCCCGGCCGCTCGCCACACCAGCGCTGGGTCACCGACCGGGTCGGCGGCCGCGAGCAGGAGCAGGCGCCTGGTCTCGGCCGGAAGAGCATCCATCCGCCGCCGGAAGGAATCCTCGATGCTCCCGGACAGCGGCACCGCGGCGGGTAGCCCGAAGCCGCCCGCGAGTTCCGCCGCCGTCAGACCTCGCGGCAGCTCCAGCAGCGCCAGCGGATTGCCCCGTGTCTCGGCGATGATCTGGTCGCGGACCCGCGGATCGAGCGGCCCGGTCAGGACCGAATCCAGCAGCGTACGCGCATCCTCCTCCCGAAGCCCCGCGACCATGAGCTCGGGCAAGCCCGCCAGATCACTGGACGGGAGACGGGCACCGAAGACCAGGCCGAGCGACTCCGCCCCCAGTCGGCGCGCGACGAAGGCGAGCACCTGTGCCGACGCATGATCGAGCCACTGCTCGTCGTCGATCAGGCACACCATGGGCCGGTCCTCGGCCACCTCCGACAGCAGGCTCAAGACGGCCAGGGCGATCAGGAACCGGTCCGGGGCCGGCCCCGCGCTCACCCCGAACGCGGTGGCCAGAGCATTCCGCTGCGGTAACGGGAGACGGTCCAGACGCTCGAGCATCGGCCCGCACAGCTGGTGCAATCCGGCGAACGCCAGCTCCATCTCCGACTGGACTCCGGCCGCTCGGACGACCCGGCAGCCCGACGCGTGCTCGGCCAGGTACTCCAACAGCGCGGTCTTGCCTACCCCTGGCTCGCCGTGAACGACCAGGGCGCGACTCTCGCCGGCGCGAACGGCTGACACGAGCCGGTCCAGCACGTTCCGTTCAGCTTCACGGCCGATCAGCTCCGCCATCGTCCCGCCCCCCAAGACCCGCGGGCATGTGCACGGCACCGACGCTACCCGGCCGGGCTGGACACTGGCCATGCTCGCTGGCCACTGGCGGAAGCGAGCCAGGGCCGCGGGAGTGGAGCGCCGGTCAGGACGAGAAGGTCGCGGCGGGCGGCCGCTCGGCGTCGTCCAGACTGTCGTCCGTCTGGTGGGCCGCGGCGGCAGTGCCGACCAGAGTCACGGCCGCGAGGAGCACCAGGCCGGCGGCGAGCAGCCGTCGCGGTCGTGGCGGGGGTGACAGCAGAGCGGCCGCACGGTGTGCGACGAAGCCGTCGGTCGCCGCGAGCGCCACGCCGTTGCCGGTGGGTCGGGGCGACGTGCCGGCCTTGGCCAGCCCCGCCCTGGCCAGTGCGCGTGCGGCGAGCCGCCGATCGCCGACCTCGCCGGCGGCAACTTCGTCCGCGTCGCGCTCCACGGCGAGGCGCACCCCGCTGGCGGTCGGCCGCAACAGGGGGTTGGCGGCAGCGGCGAGATCAGCCAGCTGGATGTACAGGTGATGATGCCTGGCCAGGTGCGCGGCCTCGTGGGCGAGGACGACCCGCCGCTCGTCGGCCGACAGCACCCTCAGCATCGCGGTGGAGACGACGATCCGGCCGTTGATCCCGTCGGGAAGGGAACCCGGAAGATGCCCGGGCAAGGTGGGCAGCGCGTAGGCGTCGGGCACGTCATCGTCGACCACGACGACGCCGTACGTGTGGGTCCCGATCCGGCGGCAGGCGGCGTTCGCCCGGACCAGGAGGCGGCCCGCTCGGAGCAGGTGGCGAACTGCCGAGCCCAGCAGGAGGAGCATCGCCACTCCCGCCGCGACCTCCACCGGCACAGGTCCCGTCTGGGTGGCACGCAGCGCGATCGGTGACCAGTCGCCGACAGCAGCCACCGCGGGAACCAGCGCCAGGGCGAGGAATCCGAGCGACGCCAAGACCGCACCCGTTCCGGCAGCCACGACGACCATGGCGGCTGGCAGCAGGCGGACGCCCACCCGTGGCGGCAGCGCCCGGGCCAGCGCGGGCCCGGCTGCAGCAAGGACGACGTTTGCCGCCAGCGGCGACCACATGAGCAACCAGGTCAACGAGGTCACCGCGTCCCCCCTTCGGTCAGGGGCGGCCCGTCATCCTCGACGGGTGGAGCAGGTCGGGATTCCGCGAGCAGGTCGGCGAGCAGCTGCTCGTCCTCCGGCCGTAGGTCGGCGACAAAGTGCGCCAGCACCCCGGCACGGTCACCACCCGCCTCGAGCAACCTTCGCATCCGCTGCGCGAGGGCGATGCTCCGCACTCCTTCGGGATCGGCCGTCAGGCTGTAGGCGTACGCCCGGCCCGCCGGCTCACGCCGTAACGCGCCCTTCTCGTGCAACCTCGACAAGGTCGTCATCACCGTCGTGTAGGCGAGGTTCTCTCCGAGCGAAGCGAGCACCTGCGCCGGCGTCAGCGGGCCGCCGGCGGCAGCGAGGCAGGCGAGGATCTCACGTTCGAGCGCCCCGCGCGGACGCCGCCCACCCTGCCCCGACGGCGGGGTCGAGATGCCCATCGGCCACTCCTCGAATCTACTACAATCATCTGTCGTACTACGACGCCAGTTTCAGGGTGTCACACAGCGGCGCGTTGCCCCCGCCGGCCATCGACGTCCAGGCCTTCGACTGCCGTCTGCATCCATCCAGGGAGGAAGATCTCGTGCGCATCGCCGCCGCCGCGTCGGCGCTCAACGTGCTGGACCCGCAGAGCCTGCTCGCGAATCTCGGGATCCTCGGGATCTTCCTCGTCCTCTTCGCCGAGACGGGCCTGCTCATCGGGTTCTTCCTGCCTGGCGACTCCCTGCTCTTCACCGCCGGGCTGCTGTGCACGACGTCCACGACGTCCGCCGTGCACGTGTCCCTTCCGGCCGTCCTCGTCGCGGCCGTGGCGGGGGCGCTCGTCGGAGCACAAGTCGGTAGTTCGGGGTCACCGTGGCGGGATATGTGCTGGGGCAGCGGATCCCGAACATCGACACATACCTGCTGCCGATCGTCGCCCTTATCGTCATGCTGTCGCTGATTCCCGTCGCGCTGGAGATCCTGCGGCCGGGTCGCCGGTCGAGAGAACCGGACTCGGCCAGGTGAGCGGACTCGTCGACCGGCTCCTGGGGGTCCCCGCCGGAGTGGTCCTGGTCGTCGTCGGACTGCTCGTGTTCGCCGAGGATGCGCTGTTCGTCGGTTTCGTGCTGCCCGGCGAGACCGCCGCCATCCTGGGCGGTGTGGCGGCACGGCTCGGGCACGTCCCGCTCGCCGGTGTGCTGGTCGTTGTCATCGTGGCAGCCATCGTCGGGGACAGCATCGGGTACGAGATCGGGAGGCACTTCGGTCCCCGCATCCTGGAACTGCGCGTTCTGCAGAAGCGGCGGGGCCGGCTCGACCGGGCTCAGGAGTTCTTGGCACGCCGAGGTGGCCCGGCCGTGTTCCTCGCGAGGTGGGTGGCCTTCTTGCGCGCCGTAATGCCCGCGCTCGCGGGCAGCGCGAAGATGCGCTATCCGACGTTCCTCGCGTTCAACGCCGCCGGCGGCATCGCGTGGGGCACCGCCACGGTCCTGGCGGGCTACCTCGCCGGGGAGTCCTATGCCCGAGTCGAGAAGTTCCTTGGCCGAGCCGCCGCACTCGTCGTCGCCGGGATCCTCCTCATCGCCCTGATCGTGTGGCGCGCGCGGCGACGTCGCCAGGAAGCCCGATCCGACGTCGACGTAAGTCAGGAGCCATCCTCGTGTCGTTGACCTATCCCGAAGCCGTCGTCGTCGGTGCATTGCAGGGCGTGAGCGAGTTGTTCCCGGTTTCCAGCCTCGGCCACGCCGTGCTCGTGCCGGCCCTCGTCGGGGGCCGTTGGGCTGCGGACCTCGACGTCTCCGCCCCCGAGTCGCCCTACCTGGCGTTCATCGTCGGTCTGCACGTCGCGACCGCTCTCGCGCTGATCGTGTTCTACCGGCGCGACTGGGCGCGGATCGTCGCGGGCCTGGTCGGCTCGCTACGGGCGCGGCGGGTGACGACGTCCGAGGCCCGGCTCGGCTGGCTGCTCGTCCTCGCGACGATTCCCGTCGGCGTCACCGGCCTCGCGCTGGAGCACCTCTTCCGCACCACGCTGGGGCGTCCGGTGCCGGCTGCGGCCTTCCTTCTCATCAACGGCTTCATCCTCCTGGCCGGTGAGCGGCTGCGCCGTCGTGAGCCCGTTGTCGCCGTCACCGTGGCCGTGCCCGTGTCGCAGCCGCGCGGAAGCGTCGCTGAGTCCTCCGCGACGACAGCGGCGGACATGGAACGCCCTGCCGCTGTCGCTCGGGGGGGCGACGACCCAGATGCCGATCGCCGCCTCGCCGGGCTCACCGCTCGCGACGCCCTCGTCATCGGAACATCGCAGTGTCTTGCGCTCCTGCCGGGGATCAGCCGGTCGGGCATCTCCATGGTCGCCGGCCTCGTTCGAGGGCTGTCGCACGAAGACGCCGCGCGGTTCTCCTTCCTGCTCGCGACGCCGGTCATCCTCGCCGCCGGCGTGCTCAAGCTGCCCGATCTGTTCGGGCCGTTAGGAAATGGCATCCGCGGCCCAGTTCTCGTCGGGAGCGCGGTCTCATTCGTCGCCGCCTACGCCTCGGTGCGCTGGCTGACCCGCTGGTTCGAGACGCGCACGCTCATGCCCTTCGCGATCTACTGCCTTGTCGCCGGAGCGCTGTCGCTGATCGTTCTCCTCGCGCCGTGACCCGTCAGCAGCTCGAGACCGGAGCGGCGGTCGTGCTCCTCCTCGCCGTAGCCGTCGGGGTCGACCGCGCCGCCGGCGTCGGGCAGGCCCGCTCCATGCTCACGGCCGGAGCGCGTGCCGTCGTCCAGCTCGTCCTGGTGGGGCTGGTCGTGGCGGTCGTCTTCCGCACCCCGGCGCTCGCGCCGCTCTACCTGGCCGTCATGGTCGGCGCGGCCTCATGGACGTCGGCAGGCAGGCTCGGCGCTCGCCGCGTGCGACTCGTCACCGCAGGCGCCGCGATCGTCGCAGGCGCCGCCGCGGCAGGCGTCGTCGTCTTCGCGACGTCTGCTCTGCCGCTGTCTGCGCGCTCCGCGGTGCCCTTCCTGGCTCAGCTCATCGGCGGCTCGATGACGGCGACGACGCTCGCAGGCCAGCGGTTCACCGACGACGTCCAGGCGGGCTGGGCCGAGGTCGAGGGGTGGCTCTCGCTCGGGGCGATGCCGGCGCAGGCCGTGCTGCCGATGGCGCGACGGGCGGCCGGCCGCGCCCTCGTGCCCGCGATCGACCAGACCCGCAACGTCGGGCTCGTCGTGCTGCCCGGCGCTTACGTCGGCCTGCTCCTCGGCGGCGCGTCGCCGCTCGAGGCCGGTCGGATCCAGCTGCTCGTCCTCGTCGCGCTGCTTGCCGCCGAGACGGTCGCGGCCGTCGTCGTGACGCACCTGCTAGCGCCGGTCCTCGGGTCGGTCCGACCCGCACCGTGACGCCGGCTCCCCCACGCCCGAACCACGCTCCCGAGAGGACCACATGCCTGCAAGCAGCCGCCGCAGCACCATGGGTGCGGCCATCAAGGTGCCCGAGATCATCGCTGCCTTTTGGGTGATCAAGGTTCTCAGCACCGGGGCCGGGGAGGCCGCCTCCGACTACCTCGCTTCCGTCAGCCTGGTCCTGGCGGCCGGCATCGGGTTGCTCGGCTTCGCCGCCGCGCTGGGTCTGCAACTGAGGGCCCCCCGCTACGTGCCCTGGATCTACTGGTCCGCCGTATCGGCTGTGGCCGTGTTCGGAACCATGGCGGCCGATGGCGTTCACCTCGTCCTGGGTGTGCCGTACCCGCTGACGACGGTCGCCTACGCCCTGCTCGTCGCCGGCGCGTTCCTCGTCTGGCACCGAACAGAGGGCACGCTCGACATCCACACGGTCACGCCGGGCCGGCGCGAGATCTTCTACTGGGTGACCGTGCTCGCCACATTCGCGCTGGGCACCGCCGTCGGGGACCTGTCCGCGTTCACACTGCACCTGGGTTATCTGGCGTCCGCCGCGCTGTACGCCGTGCTGATCGCCGTCCCGGCGTTGGCCTGGTGGCGGCTGCGGCTCAACACCGTGGTCGCGTTCTGGGCCGCATACGTGCTCACCCGACCTCTCGGCGCCTCTGTCGCCGACTGGCTCGGAAAGCCCAGCGGCAAGTCCGGTCTGGGGTTCGGCGACGGCACGGTGACGGTGGTCGCGGCTGTCGCCATCGTCGCCCTCGTCGCACTGCTCGGCCGGCGCAGCGCCGGCGAATTCGTCGACGCCGGTGACGCTGTCGATGAGGACGTCGCCCGTTCGCCGGTTGATCGCTGAGCCACGGCGCGCCCAGCCATGTTCTCGTCCCGCACCGGATCGAGAGGGTGACCGCCGATGCGGAAGCATGATCTGTTGGACGAGGTATGGAGGCGGCCCGGCCCGATCTCAACCCTGGGATGACTTGAGCGACGAGCGCAGCCTGGCTAACTTAGGTAAGCCTTACCTCGTCTCGGAGGAGCCTCGTGTCCCTGTCCCAGACCTTGCTGCTCGGCTTCATCGCCGGGGCGACCATCCTCCTCGGGCTGCCGGTCGGGAGGCTGCGCGCTCCAGCACCCAGCCTTCGGGTCTTCCTCAACGCGGCGGCCACCGGCGTCCTCGTGTTCATCCTGTGGGACGTCCTCAGCGCCGCCTGGGAACCGATCGATTCGGATCTCTCCGCGCTTCACGAGGGCGGCGCCTTCGCTCCGGTGCTGGGTTATGGGCTGCTGTTCGCCACCGGCCTCGCCGTCGGTCTCCTCGGACTGGTGGCGTACGAGACGTGGATGCAGCGCCGGGCCAAGCGGCCCGCCCCACCCTTCGGTCCCGGGGCGATGTCGGCGGACGAGGTGACGCAGCGCGAGGGACGTGGGGTCTTTCGTTCCGCGGGGCGCCGACTGGCGCTGCTCATCGCCGTCGGGATCGGACTGCACAACTTCGCGGAGGGTCTCGCGATCGGTCAGTCCGCCGCCCAGGGCGAGATCGCCCTCGCGACGATGCTCGTCATCGGATTCGGACTCCACAATGCGACCGAGGGCTTCGGCATCGTGGCCCCGCTCGCCGCCGACGTGGAGGCCGGGCGCCCGAGCTGGGCGCTGTTGGGGCTGCTGGGTCTGATCGGCGGCGGTCCTACCTTCATCGGCGCGGGTCTGGGTCACGGTGTCTCGAGCGAGCCTCTCGGCGTGCTCTTCCTGTCGCTGGCAGCCGGGTCCATCCTTTACGTCGTCGTACAGCTCATCGTCGTCGCCGCGAAGGCGCGTCGCTCCGACATATTCGCGATCGGGTTGCTCATCGGCCTGTTGGCCGGATTCGCCACGGACGCCGTGGTCACCGCCGCCGGCGTCTGATCGGATCCGGCCCCTCCCGAGCACGTGCACGCGCGCCCGGCACCGTCTCGACGAGCAGCATGACGGCGATGACGAGGGTGGCGGCCAGCAGCCATCCGGCGAGCACGTCGGTGGGCCAGTGGACGCCGAGGTAGATCCGCGTGAGCCCGACGAGGGTCGCCCAGCCGAGGGCTGTGGCCCGAGCGACGGTGCGCGCCCGGCCCTGCAGGGCGCGAGCGGCGGCGATGCAGATCAGGGCCGCGACCAGCGCCGAGGTAATGGTGTGACCCGACGGGTAGGCGGCACCTCCGGCAGTTCCCGCCCAGTCCGCCTGCGGGGGTCGGGCACGGCCGACGGCATCGGCGAGAAGGAGTCGGATGCCCTGGCCCAGGAGCAACCCGGCGACGCCGGCAACGGCACCGATGATGCGTCGCTCCATCGCACCGCCCGCGGCAAGCGCACCCGCCAGAGCGGCAAGGACGTAGGCGATCACGCCGGTTCCGGTGGCCGTCAGAACCAGGGCGGCCGTGGTCAGTGCCGGCGTCCGGCGTTGCAGCGACCACGCGTGGAGCCGGGTGTCGACCTGCAGCGGTTCGTGACGATGGATGATCACGAGGACGGTCAGTGTGGTGAGCGTGATGAGCGACGCGAGGCTCGCGACCGCCAGCACGACGCGACGCAGCCGGGGAGGCGGGAGGCCCCCCGGGCGCCAGGAAGCAGGCATGAAGCTGCTCCCCCGGGATGCCACCATTCACCTGCTATGCCCGGTCGGGGCCGAGATGTTCGCGTCGGTTCCACGCGGCGGCGTCGGGCGTGACATCCGGCTCGTCCGGCTCATGTCGAGACCGCCCCCGGTCGCAGCCGGCCTCGGCGTCTACTACAGTTCTTATTAGTAGCTGTCCGAGGGCGGATGCAGGGACCTCCTTCGCCACGACGGCGTTCCTGGACGGCGTCGGCAGGAGCGCCCCGTGTGAGCACAGCAAGGGGGTCGACCATCGACAGCGCGGGACAGGTGCTCTCCCGGCGATCGGCACCACGACCGGAGAATGCGCGTGCGGGCGCACTCCCGCCGCCAACGGTGTGGGTCCCGATCGCGCTCCTTGCCTTCGTGGCCCGACTGCTGCCCACGCTGCACGGTGGCGGCCTCCGCGGCATGGACGACTACGACGAGGGCGTCTACTTCTCCGCAGCGCAGGCGCTGATCGCGGGACGGTTCCCTTACCGGGACTTCGTCCTGCTGCACCCACCCGGAATCGTGCTCGTGCTCACCCCTTTCGCAGCGTTGGCCCGGGTGGTGTCCGACCATCGAGCCTTCGAGCTCGCCAGGCTCGCCTTCATGGCGCTGGGGTCGATCAACGCTGTGCTGACCGCCGCCATCGCCCGGCGGGCCAGATCGGGGGGTGTGATCGCGGCAGCGGTGGCGGGCGTGCTCTATGCAGTCTGGCCACCGGCGATCGATGCGGAATCGACGACCCTCCTCACGCCGTGGAGCACGCTCGGCATGCTCCTTGCCCTGCTACTCCTGTACCGGCGGTCGGCCCGTCCGCACGAGGAGTTCCTCGCCGGGGTGGCACTCGGTGCGGCCGCCGCGGTCAAGATCTGGGGTGTCGTCCCCCTCGTCGTCGTGCTGGCGTGGGAGCTCATCCGCGGACGAGGCGGGGAAACGGCGCGCGTCGCGTGCGGTGCCGCCGCCGGCGTTACGGCCGTGTGCCTGCCGTTCTTCCTGGCCGCACCAGGTCCGATGTTCCGCATGGTGGTCGTCGACCAACTCGAACGCGGGGAAGCCAACGCGGGAGTACGGGGACGGATCTCGGGAATCCTCGGCGTGGCCCGCTTCGGCAGCGGAGCCCGACCCCCGCATCTGCTGGTCGTCGCCGCCGTGGCCGTGCTGTGCGCCCTCGCGGTCGTGGGAGCGGTGCTCGACCGGGCGTGGCTCGTCTCCGCCCTGCTCGTCGCCATCGTGACCCTGCTCCTCACGGCGCCGAGCTTCTTCGCGCACTACGCCGGCTACGCGGCCGCACCCCTCCTCGTGCTGACGGGGACGGGTGCGGCCGCGCTGGCCGTGCCGCCCTGTGCGCTTGCGGTCCCTGGCACCGGGAAGCCGTCACGTCCTGATCGTGGCCCTCGCCGTCGCCGCCATCCCGATCACGGCATTCGCCTGCGTCGTCGCCGGGCTCCACCGCGGCACCCGATTCCCCGGTGCAAGCCTGGGCAAGGCAGCGGCCTCGAGCCATTGCGTCACGGCGGACTCGCCCGCGGCCCTGATCCAGATGGATCTGCTGAGTCGCGACCTGGAACGACAGTGTCGGCTATGGATCGATGTCACGGGCCTGACGTACGACACCGCCGGGGCGCGGCGCCCGAACGGTGAACCGCTACCACGACGCCTGGACCGTCCCTGGCAGCGGGCGTTGATGGACTACCTGCTGTCCGGGAATGCCATCGTCCTCATGCGCAGCGGGGCCGATGGCTTCGCCCCCGAGAACGCCCGCACGATCGACCACCTTCCCGTCCTCGCGCGCGTAGCCGGGCACACCCTGTGGCAGGTTCCTCCTGGTCTCCAGCGCCACGGTAGACCGCTACCGCCTGGGAACACCTGAGACGGCGGGCTTGCGCCCGACAGCGCCTGCCGCTCACTGCGCGAGCACGTCGGGAAAGCCGAACGCCGCCACCAGCGCCGGATCCTGGAACTTGATCACTCGGGAGACGCCGGTGGCGGTGGCCGCCAGCACCACGGCGCCGTCCGCTCGGAGCGCACCGTCGTCGTCGCGGTGGTACACGACGGCGGCGGGCTGGCCGTTGGCAGTGGTGGCGATCATCCGCCACTCGCCTGCAGTGCCCAGTACGGACGCCTCGAGGATATTGATGCACATCGCCCGCCCCGCCTGCCAGTCGCGGAACGGTGTCGCCTCCAGTGTGGCGTCGCTGCGCAACACCTCTTCCAGCAGACCGGCGTCCGAACGCTCGAAGGCGGCGATGTAGCGGTCGAGGAGCGCGCGTGCCCGGGGGTCGGTGGGTTCGAGCAGCTTCTCGGGCTCCGGCTCCACTGCGTCCAGTCGGGCACGGGCGCGCTGCAGGCCGCTCTTGACCGCCGCGGTGGTGGTGCCGAGGAATTCCGCGGTCTCCGCCGCGGAGAACGCCAGCACGTCACGCAGGATGAGGATCGCGCGTTGGCGGGCGGGCAGGTGCTGCAGGCTGGCGATGAGGGCCAGCCGCAGCGACTCGCGTTCGACCACCACCGTGGCCGGATCGTCGGGCGGCGCGACCCAGGCGTCCGGCAGCGGCTCCAGCCACGAGACCTCGCCCGGGCCGACACGACTCGGCGGGCGATCCGGTCCGTCGTACGGGCCTGTCAGACCTGAGGGCAGTACCCGGATCGGGCGCGCTGCCAACGCGGTCAGGCAGACGTTGGTGGCGATCTTGTAGAGCCAGGACCGAATCGACGCCCGGCCCTCGAATCCCGCGTAGGACCGCCACGCCCTCAGATAGGTCTCCTGCACCAAGTCCTCGGCGTCGTGGGCCGAGCCGACCATGCGGTAGCAGTGCGCCAACAGCTCCCGGCGGAATCGCTCGGTCTCGATGGTGAATCGCTCGTGATTCGGCGCCGCCCGCAGCTGGCCCGTCACACCGGCAGCCTAAGGGTCTTTCTCATGGCACCAGAGCCAGTTTGCCGACGGTCGCCCTGCTCTCCAATTCCGCCAGCGCTTTCGCGCCGTCAGCCAAGTCGAACGGGGTGGGCCGGCCGGGGGTGAGCACACCGGCGGCGATGAGCGTGAACAGCTCGGCCATGACCTCGCCGAAGATCTGTGGCGCGGCGTGGATCAGCACCCCGAGGTTGAAGCCGATGACGTGGACCTGGTGCTTGTACACCAGGTCCCAGTTGGTGATCGAGGCTTCGCCGCCTGGCAAGCCGTAGACGACGACACGTCCCGTGACCCGCCTGGCTGCGGCCAGGCTGGCGTCGAAGGTGCCCCCGCCCGCCGATTCCAGCACCACATCGGCCCCGACGCCGCCGGTCAGCCGCAGCACCTGGGCGGCGAGGTCGGCGGCGAGGGAGTCCAGGACGTGGTCGGCGCCCAGGGCCAGCACCGTCTCGTGTTTGCCGGGCGAGGCGGTGGCGATGACGGTCGCACCGTAGTGCTTGGCCATCCTGACCGCGGCCTGGCCGGTCGCCCCCGCCGCGGCCTGGATCAGCACGGTCTGCCCTGCAGCCACCCCGCCCAGCGGCCTGAGTGCGGCCAGCGCGGTGGGCCAGTTCACGACCAGGCCCAACGCCTGCTGCTCGGTCCAGCCGGAGGGCACCGGCATCGCGGCCGCTGCCGGCAGCACCATGTACTCGGCGAAAGCGCCGTCTCCGACGCCGACGACGAGGGCCCCCGGCTGCGAGCCCGTCACCCCCTCGCCGACCGCGACGATCTCGCCGGCGGCCTCGAACCCGGCCACGTACGGTGGCTGCGGGGCGCCCAGGAACGTGCCGCGGGCCTTCGAGATGTCGGCGAAGTTGACGCCGGCGGCAGCGACGCGGATCAGGACCTCGCCCTGGCCCGGGCTCGGCACGGGTGCATCGGTGACCAGGTGCATGTCCTGCGGGCCGCCGAGGGAGGTCTGCTGCAGCGCGCGCATGGTCGCTGGGATGGTCATGGGGGGGATCAGCCTTCTCTCTGAGCGTCCACGGGTGGACCGGCCAACCGCGCGGGCTGCTCCGGCCACAGGTAGACCCGGGCCGTCACCAAAAGGAATCGATGGCTCCCGAACCGGGCGCTGCCCGAGCTCGGACCGCACCCTCCCGATGCCGTCGCCGTCGTCTCCACCGCTCGGCTACTGGCGCGACAGGAAGTCCGCCTGGAGGTCCTGCAGTGCGCCCACGCGGGCGCCCGTGAGCGGAGGGTCGGTCGCGACAGCTGCGGCCCGGATCGGGACCTCCCGCGACCAGCGCATCGAGTGTTGGGAGACGGCGTGGACGATGGCCGGATGGGTGCCCCAGGTGCCGCCGAGGACGACGAACCGGGGGTCGGCCAGCGCGACGAGCGCGGTGACGACGCCGCGGATCGCGTCCACCAGGGCGGCGAGGGGGGCGTCCAGGCGTTCGCGATCCGTGTCGAGGGCCTGCAGCAGGGCCGGCACGTCGATGGCGGTGGAGTTCGGCCGGCGCAGGCGCAACTCGGCGAAGACGTCGAGAAAGCGGATGGCGCGACCGCCGGGGCCGAGCGTGAGGAGATGCGCGATCTCGCCGGCGAGGCCCCCGTGCCCTCGGCGCACCTCTCCGTCGGCGACCAGGGCGCACCCCAGCCCTTCGCCCAGGTAGAGGTAGGCGAAGTTGTCGAGTTCTCCCTGGCGGCCGCCGGCACGTTCGGCGCGGGCGGCCCAGTTGACGTCGTTGTCGACCGTGATCGGGCCGGCCACCAACGGAGCGAGGATCTCGACCGGGTCGAGCTCGCCGACCAGGAACGGCGCGTCGGGCAGGTGGATCAGACGGCCGGTGGCGCGGTCGACGGGATCGGCGGCGCTGACGACGGCCAGCCGGACCGGCCCGGTCGCCCCGGCGGCCGCGCCGGCGGCGGCAGCCTCGAGCGCCCTGCCGGCGTCGTCCGGGTGGGCCGGGCGATCCAGCTCCTTCACCGTGCGCGCCACGACCCGCCCGTGGACGTCGAGGACCTCGGCGACGACGCCCTCCGGGGAGATGCCGACGACCAGGGCGGTACCGAGATCCTCGGCCAGGGCGAAGTAGCTGCCGACCCGCCCCCGGCCAGTGGTGCGCTCCCCCGTGTCGCGGACGAGCCCGGCCTCCCTCAACCGACGGACGCTCTCGCTCACCGTCGGCTTGGAGATACCGGTGCGGCCCGCGATCTCTGCGCGGGTGAGGCGAGGCTCCGCGATCAGGGCGCGCAGCACGTGCTCATCGGTGAGCGATCGGAGCAGCTCCAACGACGGCTTGGCGGGAGTCATGCCGACGAGTTTAGTAAGGACTCTTGCCTTGAGGGTGCGACGCGCCCTAACCTCTCAGTAAGGAGTCCTTCCTGAATGGAGTGAGCGCATGACGACCGCACCGGCCCCAGGCACCACCGAGGCGGCCCTGCCGCCGCTACCGCACTGGGAGAACACCCCGGACGACCTGAAGGCCGCGATCCGCGAGATCAAGCCGGCCCTGCGCGCCCGGATCGAGGCCTCGGGCCGCACCCTCGAGGAGGTGTTCGCCGTCGTCGAGGCCCGGATCACGGCTGCCGTCGCCGAGGTCGAAGCGGCGAAGGCGCACGGCGAGACGATCTGGCCGGTTCTCGACTACGCCGACATCGAGGCCGGCACCGTGCCCGCCGACGAGCTGGCGAAGCTGCATCGGCGCGGCTGCCTGGTCGTGCGCGGGCACTTCCCGCGCGAGCAGGCCCTTGCCTGGGACGCCGGCATCGTCGACTACGTCGAGAGCAACGCGTTCTTCGAGAACTACCGCGGTCCCGGGGACGACTTCTTCGGCAGCGTGGGCTCCAAGCCCGAGATCTACCCGATCTACTGGTCACCCGCCCAGATGCAGGCCCGGCAGAGCGACCGGATGGCCCGCGTGCAGGCCTTCCTCAACCGGCTGTGGACGTCCGAGTCCGACGGCTTCCAGTGGTTCGACCCGGATCGCGACTCGCTGTACCCGGACCGGATCCGCCGCCGGCCGCCCGGCGCGGACTCCGGCGGCCTCGGCACCCATCTCGACCCCGGCACCCTCGACCTCTGGATGACGGAGGCCTACCAGAAGGCGTTCCGGCATCTGTTCGACGGCACCGTGGAGCAGTACGACCCGTGGGACGCCGCCCACCGCACTGCCGGCCAGCAGTACCCCGGCACCACCATGTGCTCCGCCTTCCGCACCTTCCAGGGCTGGACGGCGCTCTCCGACATGGACCACGACCAGGGCGTCCTGCACACCGTCCCGATCCCCGAGGCGATGGCCTATCTCATGCTGCGTCCCTTGCTCGCCGACGTCCCCGAGGACGACATGTGCGGCGTGACGACGAACCAGGTGTTCCCGGCCGGCGAGAAGTGGCACTCACTGCTGCTACGGGCGGTCAGCGGAATCCCGGACGTCAAGGCCGGCGACTCGGTCTGGTGGCACTGCGACATGATCCACAGTGTCGCCCCGGTCAAGAATCAGAAGGGCTGGGGCAACGTCATGTACATCCCCGCCGCCCCGTGGTGCCCGCGCAACGAGACCTATGCCGCTTCCGTGCGCGACGCCTTCCTCACCGGCTCGAGCCCCACCGACTTCCCTGCCGAGCACTACGAGCGCACCTGGGACAACCGGTTCAGCCCGGATCAGCTCGACACCACGGGGCGACGCGGTCTCGGCCTCGCCTGATGCGCGCACCCACGACCGATTCCGCAGGACCTCAGGACGGTGTGTGCTCCGCGGTGAAGAGGTCG
The DNA here is from genome assembly GCA_963755755.1 of uncultured Actinomycetota bacterium. GTDB lineage: Bacteria > Actinomycetota > Actinomycetes > Actinomycetales > Kineosporiaceae > DATKNA01. The sequence goes on along the minus strand of CAVWLJ010000019.1, from coordinate 118,333 downwards.
CCGTCGGCATACCGGCGTACGGTCCACACCCGGATGTCCTTCCCGTGTCCGAGCTCGTCCTTCTCGAACACCCGAACCAGTCCCTCGATCTCGATGCCGGGTCCCCGCACCTCGTAGTCCTCTCCGTCCACGCTCAGGACGAACCAGGTCTGACCAGCGAAGTCAGCCAGCTCACGCGGGACGTGACCATGGACCTGATGGACCCGGTACGGCGTGCCGGAGATGACAGGGCGCGGCGACGGAAACGTCAACGTGGTCTCCTCGGTTCGAGTGCGGGGCGTGCTCCCGGATGCCCCGACCCGAACTCCACGAGGAGACGCGTCGACCAGGACGGGTACCCGTCGAGCACGTGTGCACGTCGCGCTCACCCTCGGCGGCCTTGCGGGTCCGCCTGAGTCGTGGCACGTGCTCCGACCCATCAGATCCGTTGCGACCGGCCCTGCGTCACACCCCTAGGGAGGCAAATGTCGCGCCCGTAGGTCCCATGAGCGACGCCCTGGTGGAAACGATCGCCAGGTCGCCCTCGGCCGGGCGTTCGTTCGTGCCCTACGTGGCCGTGGGCTCGGCTCCCGTCGCCGCGCCGGCGCGATCCGCGTCGGCTTCGGCGGCCTCCGTACCGAAGACGCGATCCTCGTCCAGTGCCGAGGTCTGCACGATGAGGACGTCGCACACGGCGCTCTTGACGACGTCACGGGGAACCGATCCGAGGAGCTGGCCCTCGCTCGCGCCGAGCCCCCGGTTGCCGACGACGATGAGATTCGCGGGGTTGGCGCCGACCGTGTCGAGAAGTGCCTGCGCGGGATCCCCGGCGACGAGTCGCTGTTCCACGTAGCGGACCCGCTCCTGGGTGAGCCCGGTGACGGACATCTGCAGCGCCTGGCGGGCGGTCTCGAGCCCGAAGAGATCGCGGTGCATCCCCTCGACGGGCGCGGGCGCGGTGCCGGCATCGCCCTCGCGGTACGCCGTGACGACGACCAGCTTGGCCTGGGCCGCCTGAGCGACGTCCGCGGCCCGGTCGACGGAATACAGGCTGGCGGGGGTGCCGTCCGAGCCCACGACGACCTGGTCGTACACCGTGATGCTCCGCTTGCCGCCGAGCGGCATGATCGGCGACTCGTCCTGCTCGGCAGGCGGGTTCACCCACAGCATGGCCACGCCGCCGATGGCCATCAGCACGCCGGCGAGCATGATCGCGTTACTGCCCTTGTTGTCGAGCAGGTGGTCGAAGATCCAGCCGAACGTGACGGTCTCGATGAGCATCGGCACCACGATCATCATGTTGAGGATGCCCATGTAGACGCCGGTGCGCTTGGCCGGGACCATGCTGGCGACCATCAGGTACGGCACGCCGACCGCGCTCGCCCAGAAGATGCCCAGGCCGATCATCGGGACCAGCGCGAGGTACTGGTTGGTGATGTGGGACACCCAGATCAGCGCGACCGCGGCCAGCCCGAGGGCCACAGCGTGCACACGCTTGGCGCCGATCCGCTGGGCGAAACCGACCAGGAACAGGGCGGAGACCATGGTGAAGAAGTTGTACGTGCCGTTCATCAGACCGCTCCACGCGATCGCGCTGCTCCCGGCCGGCCCGCTCAGATCCGAGTTGGCGTGGAACGCCGTCTCACCGATGCTCACGGCGATGAACTGCCAGTAGACGAACATCGCGTACCACTGGAACAGGAAGACCACGCCGATCTTGTGCATGGCGACGGGCATGGCGCGGACGGCGTCGCGGATGTCGCCGACGAAGCCGCCGAGCCCACCCTTCTGGGCGCGCATCTCCGCGAGGTCCTCGTCCGACGGCGTCAGTTCCTTGGTGCGCGACATCGCCGTGAGGACCGTGAAGAGGATGCAGACGGTGCCGATGAAGAAGCAGACGTACATCCAGTAGGGCACGCCGTTGCCGGCGGTCTTGTTGAGCGACGGCACCTTCTGCAGGAAGAACAGCGACAGGTTCGCGAGCACCGCTCCGGCGCCGGTGAACATGCTCTGCGTCAGGAACCCGCGCGCCAGTTGGGACTTGGGCAGCCGGTCGGAGATGAAGGCCCGGTACGGCTCCATCGAGGTGTTGTTGCCGGCGTCGAGCAGCCAGAAGCAGATCACGCCGAGCCACAGCACGCCGACGAACGGGAAGATGAAGAGGATGAGCGCGCAGAGGAGGGCGCCACCGGTCACGAAGGGCCGCCTCCGGCCCCAGCGCGGGCTCCAGGTCCGGTCGCTGATCGCCCCGATGAGCGGCTGGATGACCAGACCGGTGACCGGTCCGGCGAGGTTCAGGATCGGGAGCTGATCGGGTTTCGCCCCGATCAGCAGGAAGAGCGGGTTCACCGCCGACTGGGTGAGGCCGAAGCTGAATTGAACCCCGAAGAAGCCGAGGTTCATCATCAGGATGGCAGGCCCGGTCATCAGGGGCTTGCGCTCGACCTGTCCGGCACCCGACGAGACGGGCTCTGATGTGGTGGTGGTCATGGCGACCCCTCCCGCCGACGCGGTTCCGGTTCTTGCGACGGTAGATCCGTCACAGCAGATCGCATGTCGACGTGTGCCCGCTCACACGCTCCTGGCTGAGGCGGCACCGGGATCGCGAGGGCCGGGACGTGCGCACCGCCGGTCGACGGGTCCGAGATCGTGCACTACCGTTCGAGATCAGCAGGAACGAGCCACGGTGACCGAGGCATCCGGACGCCTTCATCAGGCGCCTCTGGGGCCGACGGCCGCTGAAGGCCGACGAGGTCCCAGCACGTTCAGCGCCTCGACACTCGAAGGGGAGGCGACGGTGACCACATGGAAGACCGTCCTGGTCGGTGTCGATGGGTCAAGGGGTAGCCGCAAGGCATTGACCTGGGCCGCCGCGGAGGCCGCGGAGCACGGGGCCGACCTCGTCGTCCTGAGGGTGTGGGAGCACCGCCTGCCCCCACCGTCGGGTAACCCCGCTGTCCCGACGGAAGACGTCCCCGACGACGCGAGCCGAAGCGTCCGAGGAGCTGGTGCAGATCATCAAGGAGGAGCTCGGCGACGATCCGCCGGTGGTGGCGCAGCCGGTCGTCAAGCACGGCAGAGCTGCCGAGGTCCTCATCGAGCAGTCGGCCGGCGCGAATCTTCTGGTGGTGGGCACACGCGGCCGCGGTGGCTTCGCGGGGCTGGTACTCGGCTCGGTCAGTCAGCACGTGGCCGCCTACGCCCAGTGCCCGGTGACGGTCGTCCGGTGAGCAGGTCGCGCGGGCGATCGACGTACGGGCTAGAGAAGCGCGGTCGTCAGCGATTCGAGATTGCTCTCCAGCCACCGACGGCCTCGCGCGTCATGTTCCTGGGCGCTCGGCGTCCAATAGTGCTGGTATCCGGGACGTCCTTGTTCGGCGCCCGCCCGGACGAGGTCGTAGCACCAGGTGTGCGTCGCCAGCACGGCCGACGCCATGTCCTCGCGCCCGGCTCTGGGCAGGCCGTAGGCGTCGGCGAAGAGCCGAAGTCGGTGCCCCGCCCTCGAGATGAGATCGGCGGGGACGTCGTCGGGGTCGCGCAGCGGTACCCATAGTCGGGCGGCGAGCGCGGCGTCCCAGATCGCGGAACCGGGGCTGGCCAGATCGAAGTCGATGAAGGCGACGGCGCGGCCGTCCCGGAAGACGACGTTGTCGAGGTTGGGATCGTTGTGCGTGACGAGCCGGCCCCGGTAGGGGGCGGGCACCGTCGTCGGCCAGTCGTGGGTGGCCGGGTCGAAGGATCGCACCGCCTCGTGGTACCGGCGCAGGAGCACGGCGACGCTCACGAGAGCGTCGTCGGTGAGCGCCCACCTGGGGTGCGGGGCGATGGGCACATCGCCGTCGATGTAGCCGAGCACTTCGCGGCCGTCCTCGTCGTCACCGTGGTAGCGGGGCGCGCCCTCGAAGCCCACGTTCTCGAGGTGACGAAGGAGCGCGTGCACCGCATCCGCGCCCGGGGGGTTAGGTCGCCGCACCGTGTCTCCGACGCGAAGCACCAAGCCGCGGTTGGCGGTGCCACCCGTCAGTTGGACCTCCTGGTCCCCTCTGGGGGTGTTCGGCATCCTTGCCGGTCTTCCTTCCTCAGGCCATGGCCAGCAGGGCCTTCGCCATGCTGCTGTGGGTGACGATGCCGTTGACGTAGCCTCCGCGGATCGCAGCGCGAGTTGCGGAGGCCTTCTCCGGGCCGTAGGCCAGAGCGATGACCTCGGGGATCTTTGCCAGGTCGATGGCGTCGATGCAGATCATGCGATCGGTCAGTGGTGCATGCACAGCTCCGCCGTCCTGGTCCAGGAGGATTCCGCTCACGTCTGCGTGCACTCCGAGCCGCAACAGCGCTTTGCGCTCAGCGGGGACGATGGCCTCGTAGACGGTGGAGGCGGGCGGGTTCCATCCTCCGACGGCGACCACGGCCTTGGTCACGGATGGGAAGAGCGAGAAGGCTCGGGCCACCTCGGGGTTGCTCCGCAACGCCGTGGCCGTGGGGGGATCGTGGACGATCATCGGCGCGTAGAAGCGGTAGGCGGGGCAGCCTGCGATCCGCGCGACGTCGCGCACGAGTTCGATGGAGCTGTCGTCGACGTCGGGCCGGGAGAGGGCGCCGGTGAGCTGGACGACGGAGTGGGCGGTGAGCTGACGGAGGGCTGCTCGCATGGCCACCAGCGCCCGGGCCCACCCGAGCCCGAGGACGTCGCTGCGCATCGCGATCTCGGACAGCAGTTCGGCGCCCGCGCCGCCGACCAGCTGACGAAGCGCGAAGGGGTCGTCCTCCACGGTGTCGACGACGATGGCATGCAACAGCCCGTACGCCTCGCGCAGCTCCCCCGAGAGGACGACGTCGATGGCCCCCGGGCGCCCGATCTCGATCCGGACCAGGCCGCTGGCCCGCGCGCTCTCGAGCATGCGCGCCACCTTGAACCGGCTGAGCTTGAACTCGTCCGCGATCTCGATCTTGGACTTGCCGTCGAGGTAGTACCGGCGTGCGACGGAGGCCGTCAGAACGAGGTGGGCCGGCCCGCTGATCGCGTCGTGAGACACGGTGACCTCCGCTCATCTGAGCAAATCGAAGCCCATTGTGGCACGAGCCGTTGACTCTCGGCCGTAGTTCCGGACAGACTTCCATTTGACGCTATCCATGCTCAAATGAGCGAAGGCGGGGTTGCCATCGTGCGCAGAGGGTGGAGATCGGGGCGGCGAACGGCGCCCCTGCTGGTGCTCGGACTCGCGTTGGGCGGGTGTGCCGCCGGTTGGGGTGGCGGCGCGGGAGGCGGCGGCTCGGACAGCATCAACGTGCTGATGGTCAACAACCCGCAGATGGTCGACCTGCAGAAGCTCACCGCCGAGTACTTCACGAAGCAGACCGGTATCGGAGTGAACTTCACGGTCCTGCCCGAGAACGACGTCCGGGACAAGATCAGCCAGGAGTTCTCCAGCCAGGCGGGGCAATACGACATCGCCTCGGTGAGCAACTTCGAGATCCCCATCTACGCCCGCAGCAAGTGGATCGCCCCTCTGGACGGCTACATCGCGGCCGATCCGAAATTCGACCAGGCCGACATCCTGCCGCCGATGACCAAGTCCCTCTCCGGCCAGGACGGGAAGGTGTACGGCGAGCCGTTCTACGGCGAATCGTCCTTCCTGATGTACCGCAAGGACGTGCTGGCCGCCAAGGGCATCACCATGCCGCTGAAGCCGACCTGGCCCCAGGTGGCCGAGATCGCCACGAAGGTCAACGGTGCCCAGCCGGGGATGGCCGGGATCTGCCTACGCGGACAACCCGGGTGGGGGCAGGTCTTCGCGCCGCTCACGACGGTCGTCAACACGTTCGGCGGCACCTGGTTCACGAAGGACTGGCACGCGCAGGTCAATGCGCCGGAATTCCAGGCGGCGACGAAGTTCTACGTCGACCTGGTGCGCAACTACGGAGAGAACGGCGCACCGCAGGCCGGGTTCACCGAATGCCTCAACAACCTCATCCAGGGCAAGGCCGCCATGTGGTACGACGCCACATCGGCCGCCGGTTCCCTCGAGGCGGCGGATTCCCCTGTGCGCGGCAAGATCGGTTATGCCCCCGCACCGGTGGTGAAGACGGCGCACTCGGGCTGGCTCTACGCCTGGTCGTGGGGAATCGAGCAGGCGAGCCAGAAGAAGGACGACGCCTGGAAGTTCATCTCATGGGCCTCCGGCAAGGACTACGAGCAGTTGGTCGGTGAAAAGATCGGCTGGTCCAGCGTCCCGGCAGGCAAGCGCAGCTCCACCTATCGGAATCCGGAGTACCTCAAGGTGGCCTCGGCATTCGCCGCACCCACCCGGAACGCCATCGCGACCGCCGACCCCCAGAACCCTGGAGTCCAGCCTCGTCCAGCCTCGGGCATCCAGTTCGTGGACATCCCCGAGTTCCCGGCTCTGGGGACCCAGGTGTCGCAGGACGTCAGTTCCGCGATCGCGGGACAGATGACCGTGGAACAGGCCCTCGATCAAGGACAGCAGCTCGCGTCGGACGTCGCCGAGCGCTATCAGTCACGGCTCGGCTCATGACCGGCCGGTTCCACGCGCCGGCGGTCGATCAGCGCCAGACAGGAGGAGTGCGATGAGCGTCGCAGTCGGTAGCGGACGCCAAGGCACGGCAGCCGGAGGGGTGGCCGCGGCGGCGCCTGCCCCGCGCCGCTCTCAGGACTGGTCACGCCGGGCGCCGCTGCTCCCGGCACTGATCTTCACCATTCTGCTCACCCAGCTGCCGTTCGTGGTCACGCTGGGAATCTCGTTCATGGATTGGAACGCCTACTATCCCGACGAACGGAGGTTTGCCGGCTTCGCCAACTTCCGCCGGGTCTTCACGGACGTCAACATCCGGCACTCGGTCATCGTGACGATCGAGCTCACCGTTGTCGTGGTGCTCGTGAGCCTCGTGCTCGGCATGCTCATCGCCTTGCTGCTGGACCGGAAGTTCTTCGGGCGCGGCGCCGTCCGGACGATGATGATCGCGCCCTTCCTCGTCGTCCCGGTGGCCGCCTCGCTGGTCTGGAAGCACGCGATCCTCAACCCCGTGTACGGGCTGATCAACGGGACCATCACGGCGATCTGGCACCTCTTCGGCGCGTCGAACCCCCCGCAGCCGGACTGGATCAGCAGTTTCCCGCTGGCGTCGATCGAACTCGTCCTCATCTGGCAGTGGACGCCGTTCATGATGCTCATTCTGCTGGCCGGACTGCAGAGCCGGCCGCTCGACGTCATCGAGGCCGCCCGGATCGACGGCGCAGGAGCGTGGCAGATCTTCCGCTACATGACCTTCCCGCACCTGCGGCAGTACCTCGAGCTGGGCGCCCTGCTCGGCGCCATCTACATCGTGCAGACCTTCGACCCGGTCTTCGTCATCACGTCCGGCGGACTGGGAACGGCCAACCTGCCCTACACCATCTACGAGACGTTCTACCAGGCCCACGACTACGGCCTGGCCTCTGCCGCCGGGGTCGTCGTCGTCATCGGCACGATCATCATCGCGACCTTCGCCCTGCGCACCGTGTCCAGCCTGTTCCGAGAGGAAACGCGATGAGCAGCATCACCGACGTCGGGCCTGTTCCCGCGACGCGTACCCGCGGCGGGGCGGTCCGGCAGGATCGCAAGCCCCGCGGCACCCTGACCATCGGCATCCTCGCCTGGCTGGTCGGCATCCTCTTCATCGTGCCGGTCGTGTGGATGGTCCTGACGTCCTTCCACAGCGAGTCCGACGCGGCCACCAATCCACCGTCCGTCCTCGCCCCGCTGACGCTGCAGGGATATCGGGAGTTCTTCGGTGCCGACCCATGGCCCTCCCTGCTCAACTCGCTGACGGCGAGCGTGCTGTCGACGGCGCTGGTGCTGCTCCTGGCGATTCCGGCGGCCTACGCGTTGTCGATCCGGAAGGTCCGGAAGTGGACCGACGTCATGTTCTTCTTCCTCTCCACCAAGATGCTGCCGGTGGTGGCAGGCCTGCTCCCGCTGTACCTGTTCGCCCAGTGGTCGCACCTGCTCGACAACATCTTCTACCTCCTGATCCTCTACACCGCGATGAACCTGCCGATCGCGGTGTGGATGATGCGCTCGTTCCTCGCCGAGGTGCCGGTCGAGATGCTCGAGGCCGCGTCCGTGGACGGCGCCGGGCTGGTCCGCACCCTTCGCGAGATCGTGGCGCCCGTGGTCGCGCCAGGAATCGCGGCGACCTCGCTCATCTGCTTCATCTTCAGCTGGAACGAGCTCCTCTTCGCCCGCGTTCTCACGGCCACGGTCGCCCAGACCTCCCCCGTCTTCCTCACCGGCTTCGTGACGAGCCAGGGTCTGTTCCTCGCGAAGGTGTGCGCTGCGTCGATCGTCGTCTCGCTCCCCGTGCTCATCGCCGGGTTCGCGGCGCAGGACAAGCTGGTGCAGGGTCTGTCCCTGGGGGCCGTGAAGTGACAGCTCCCGCGTCGAGCGGGGGCATGAGGGTCAGCCTGCTTCGCGGCGTCGGGGACGTCGCCGTCGAGCGGCGCCCGGTTCCTCAGCCAGGCCGAGGCGAGGCCCTCGTGCGCGTCATCGCCGTGGGGGTATGTGGATCAGACGTGCACTACTACGAACGCGGCAGGATAGGCCCGTACACGGTCGAGCATCCGCTGGTGCTGGGCCACGAGGCCTCCGGAGAGGTGGCGAGCGTCGGTCCCGACGTCTCCTCGCTCGCTCCAGGACAGCGAGTGTCCTTGGAGCCGGGGGTGCCATGCCGCTCGTGCGACCAGTGCCTGGCGGGTCGGTACAACCTCTGCCCCGACGTGCACTTCTTCGCCACGCCTCCGTACGACGGAGCCTTCCAGGAGTACGTCGTCGTGCCCGCAGCCTTCGCGCATCCGATTCCGGACACCATCAGCGACGACGCGGCGGCGCTCCTCGAACCGCTGTCCGTCGGGATCTGGGCCTGTCAGCGCGGCGGTGTGACCGCGGGCTCCCGCGTCCTCGTCACCGGTGCCGGGCCGATCGGGCTGGTCTGTGCGCAGGCCGCGCGGGCCTTCGGAGCGACGCAGGTGTGGGTCAGCGACGTCAACCCGCACCGGCTGGCCCTCGCCGAACGGCTCGGCGCCGAACCCGTCGACGTCGCCGCGCGCCCGATCGGCGAGCACGGACTGGAGCCAGAGGTTCTGCTCGAGTGCTCGGGCAATCCTCGTGCCTCCCGAGAAGCCATTCTCACGCTCGCCAGGGCCGGCCGCGTGGTTCTCATCGGCATGGGCGGCGACGAGCTGGCGATCCCGCTGCCCTACGTGCAGGACCGCGAGCTCGTACTCATGGGCGCCTTCCGCTACGCCAACACCTGGCCCGTCGCGATCGCCCTCGTGGCCTCCGGTCGGGTGGACCTGGACTCACTGGTCACGCACCATTTCGGACTGGACGAGGTCGAGCAGGCTCTCACCGCTGCCCGCAGGGACCCCACGACGATCAAGCCAGTCATCCGCCCCGGAGCGTGACCCGCACCACGACCCTCAAGGACGCAGATGCTGCCCCTCACTCCCGACAACCTGTCCTCGCTCCCGGCTGAGATCGCGATACCGGCCTACGAACGCCGCGACGTGCGCGTGGGCATCGTGCACGTCGGCGTCGGAGGGTTTCACCGGGCACATCAGGCGATGTACCTCGACCGCCTGATGAACGACGGCAAGGCCCTGGAGTGGGGCATCTGCGGTGTCGGCGTGCTGCCCTCGGACCGGCACATGGCGGACGTCATGACAGCTCAGGACGGGCTCTACACCCTCGTCGTCAAGCACCCCGACGGCACGATGGAACCACGGGTGATCGGCTCCATCGTCGAGTACCTGTTCGCTCCCGACGACCCCGACACGGTCATCGAACGGATGGCCGACCCCGGCACCCGCATCGTCTCTCTCACGGTGACCGAAGGCGGGTACAACATTCACGCCGTCACGGGCCGCTTCGCTGAGGACGACCCCGGCGTCCGGCACGACCTTCGGTCGGGAGCGCCTCCTCGGACCTCGTTCGGCCTGATCACCGAGGCGCTCGTCCGGCGGCGGCAGCGAGGCCTCCCACCGTTCGCCGTCGTCTCCTGCGACAACATCCAGGGCAACGGGAACATCGCGCGCAACAGCTTCGCCACCTTCGCCGCATTGCGGGACCCCGAACTCGGCGACTGGGTCAGCCGGGAAGTCGCGTTCCCCAACTCGATGGTGGACCGGATCACGCCCGCGACGACGGACGACGACCGCGCCGAACTGGCACGGCGCTACGGGATCACCGACCGATGGCCAGTGGTGTGCGAGCCCTTCACGCAGTGGGTGCTGGAGGACCGGTTCGAGGCACGTCCGCCTCTGGAGGACGCCGGCGTGCAAGTCGTCCAGGACGTGGAGCCGTACGAGCTCATGAAGCTGCGGCTGCTCAACGCGAGCCATCAGGCCGTGGCCTACTTCGGCTACCTCGCCGGCTATCGCCTCGTGCACGACGCCTGCCAGGACCCGCTCTTCGCGACGTTCCTGCTCGCCTACATGGACGAAGAGGCGACGCCGACGTTGGAACCGGTCCCGGGCATCGACCTGGACGAGTACAAGCGGAACCTGATCGTGCGTTTCTCCAACCCCCAAGTGAGGGACACGATCGCCCGCTTGTGCGCCGAGAGCTCGGACCGCATCCCCAAGTGGCTCCTTCCCGTCATCCGGCACAACCTCCAGCGGGGAGGCCCCATCGCCCTGTCCGCAGCGATCGTGGCCAGCTGGGCACGCTACGCGGAGGGCGTCGACGAGGACGGCAAGCCCATCGAGGTCGTCGACCGCCTCTCCGACACCGTCACCGCAGCCGCCCGCGAGCAGCGCTCCGACCCGCTGGCGTTCGTGCGCAACCGGGAACTGTTCGGTGACCTCGTCGAGGACGACCGGTTCACCAGCGCCTACCTGGCCGTCCTGGACTCGCTGCACCGCAAGGGCGCCCGGGAAACCCTGCAGGACCTCGTGTCCTGACGGCGGCACCGCCGGATCCGACCGCAGTGTTGCCGTCTCGGAGACTCGTGGTCACCGGCTGATCGTCACGCCGTTGCCGGTCCGCAGATGGCCGGAGGGACCCAGGGGCGGCAGAGGCTACTCATGACCTGAATCGGCTATCCGGTGCGCGACGGATACCTTCGGCGATTCGCCCAAATCGGGTATCACGACTGCGCCGGAGACGTCAGCTGAATGCTGCCGGAGGTGGGGCCCTTCGGGCAGCGAAGGGAGAGCATCCGAGTCCGCTCGGCCTGGTACGCCGTCCCACACCGATCGAACGCTCCCGCCAGCTCCATGCACGTATGCGCGTCGCCCCGCGACGAGTGCGGCGGCGCGTGCCGCGATCCCCGCGGCGATCGGATTCCCGGCGGTGACCTCGCTCGCGATCCCGACGAGAGCTCCGGCGTCCGGCGCTCCTGCGAGCACGGCGGCCTCGGCGCGGACGGCGGCGATCCACTGCCGGAAGACCCAGGCGTACAAGGTCCCGCTGTCCGCCTCCGCGAGCGCCTCGAAGGCCGCCGAGGGCTGATCGTCGTGGAGGCGGACGAGGGCCTCGAAGAGCTCGCCGTACCCGGAGTTCCGGTTGGCGTCCGGCCTCGCCACCCCGCGGATCTCGGCCAGCACGGCGAGCCACTCGTCGCGGGCGCGCCGGTCGCCGCGCAGACCATGCGCGAGAGCGACGGCGGCGGGGGCGAGGCCGCGTCCGGCCGCCATGGGCCGGCCCGCCGCGTTCCACTCCTCGAGGAAGCGCGGGCCCGTCTCGACCGCGTCGTCGAGGTCGCCCGAGAGCGCAGCGGGCGCGGCGAGTTCGTCGTCCGCCAGGTCGCGGCGGTGACGCACGAACGGCAACTCCTGCTGGCCGCGCGCAGCCGACGCGGGCGCCGGCAGGTCGCCGGCACCGAGCGCGCAGAAGGTGGCGACGTGCAGGGCGTCCTTGAGCTCGAGCCCCGCGGCCGGCTCCTCGCGCCACGGTGGGAGGGCCGTCAGACGCCCTTGCGCCATCAGGTGGGCGCGGACGACGTCGCCCTCGGCCAGAGCCGCGGCGGTCATGCTGTCGAGGGCGCTGCTCTCCAGGACGGCGTCCCCGACGTTCCGGGCGGCGTCCAGGGCGGCCGCGGCGACGGCCGTCGGTGGGGTGCCGTCTCGCCGCGGCGTAACCGGCGGCGCCGACGGCCAGGTCGCGGCCACGAGGGGGTCGTCCCGGCCGAGCCGACGCGCCGACGCCGCGAACTCGGCGACGGCGCCGGGGGCCGGCAGGTGGGCGAACATGCCGGGGAAGCGGTTCAGCAGTTCGACGGCGCGTGCGAGAGCCCGCGCTTCCAGCCTCGTCGTCGCCGACCTCCCCCGCCCTCGCCGCTGCGGCGAGCTCGAGGCGCAGGGCGTCGTCCCCGCCGCACCCGGCACTTCGCGACGGCGGCCGCGCGCGCCAGGTCACGCACGGCCAGCGACCGCGTCGGGCTCCAAGGACGCCGCCTGTTCGAGGCGTTGCTGGGCCTCGTCGAGGTCGCCGTCCCGGTAGAGCAGGAGCCCGAACGTCCGCGCGAGCGAGGCGGCTGCGGTCCGCTCCCCCAGCCGCCCGGCGGCCCAGGCGAGAGCTGCGCGGACGTCGTCCGCGACCGCCCCCACGGCGTCATCGGCGTCGCCCTTCGGTGAGGGAGCCGGCGGTGGTCAGGCACCACCGCAGGTGCTGCCGGTAGGCCGGTTCGTCGTCGCCGTCCATGCGCGCCAGCCGCGTACTGCCGGACCGGCTCGAGCATGCGGAACCGGAGCGGCTCGGTGTGTGCCGTGGGGGTGACGAGGTTGTGCTCGGCGAGCCGGGCCAGCCCCGCCCGCACGTCGGGCGCGGTGAGGGGCGGGAAGGCGGCGACCGCCTCCGCGCTGTCGCCGTCGAACGGCGCGACGAGCACGGCGAGGCGGTGCAGCGCCCGCACCGAGGACTCGTCCAGGAGCGCGGCGCTCCAGTCCAACGTCTCCTGCATGGACCGGTGCCGCGCGTGCATCCGGCTGCCTCCGGTCAGCAGTCGCGACTGATCGACCAGGCCGCGCTCCAGGCCGTCCAGTCCCAGGGACGGCATCCGGACGGCGGCGAGCTCCACGGCCAGCGGCAGGTCGCCCACCGCCGAGCACACGGCGGCGATCCTCGGCAGCGCAGCCGTCGTCCGGCGGCGGGCTGCCGGCGGCCGTCGCCCGCTCCATGAAGAGGGCGACGGCGTCGCCCTCCGACGCCCGGGGACAGGCCCTCGATGCGGACCACACGCTCGAAGGGCAGCGCCAGGCGGGCGCGGCTCGTCAGCAGCAGGTGCAGCTGCGGGCACGCGAGGGCGAGCCGCTCGACGAGGACGGCGACGGCGTCGACCACGTGCTCGGCGTTGTCGAGCGCGAGCAGGACGGCGCGCGCTCCGAAGGCCGAGACGAGCGCCTCGACCGGTCCCAGGCGGCTCGAGGTCGGCGCGTCGCACGCCCTCGCCACCGCGTCGTCGACCCGGACGGCCTCGGTCAGCGGAGCCAGGTCGACCCAGCGGACGCCGTCGAACTCCGGCGCCAGCGCGCTCACCGCCGCCCACGCCAGCCGCGTCTTGCCGACGCCGCCCGGCCCGACGGCAGTCACGACGCGCGCGTCCCGGACGGCGGCCTGCAGCGCGGCCAGCTCCCCGCCGCGGCCGACGAACGAGGTCAGCGGCGCGGACGGGCGCGTCCCCAGCAGCCCCGACCCGGCGTCGTCCGCGTGCACCGTGGCGTACCGGACCAGGGCCCGGTGGTCGGGCAGGGCGAGCTTGCGGCGCAGGGACGCGACGTGGCTCTCGACCGTGCGGACCGAGATGAAGAGCCGGCGCCCGATCTCCTCGTGCGTCAGCTGCCGGCCCAGCAGGGCCAGCACCTCACGCTCCCGGGGCGAGACCGGGCTGTTCCACCTCCCCAGTGTGATCCCTCTCCCCCCACCCGGGACCAGCCGCTGGCTCCGGGGCGGGGTCCGGGGTGGCTACGGATGTGGCGGCACCTCCCCCGAAGCGACCGTGTGAGCACGTTCTCGGCCGGACGGACCGGCCGATCGGGGTTCACGAACCGGAGGAGATGGCCATGGGATCGGCACCAGCTCAGGCAGCACTGTGGGGTTCCCACGCCCGCACGTGGTCCACGACCCCTGGAGCAGCGGATGCGGCCGCTGTACGCGGCGGCACTCGACGCCCTCGAACCGCTGCAGGGCCGCGAACTCCTGGACGCCGGCTGCGGCAGCGGCCAGGCCGTCGCGGACGCAGCCGCCCGGGGGGCGGTCGTCAGCGGTCTCGACGCCACGCCCGAACTGCTCGAGATCGCGGGTGAGCGGACGCCGTCCGCGGACCTGCGCGTCGGCGACATCCAGGAGCTGCCGTACGGCAACGGGACCTTCGACGTGGTCACGGCGTTCAACTCCGTCCAGTACGCCGTCGACCCCGCGGCCGCCGTCGCCGAGCTGGCGCGGGTGTGCCGCAGCGGCGGCCGGGTCGTCATCGGGATCTGGGGCGACCCCGCGCGCTGCGAGACCGAGGGGCTCTTCGCGCGGTTGCGGTCCCTCGCCCCGCCGCCGCCCGGTACGCCCGCGCCGCTGGCGCTGAGCGACGCCGGTGTCGTCGAGGACCTCCTCGTCAAGGCCGGCCTCAACGTGGACGGCGGCGCCGAGGTGCCGTTCCCGATCACGTTCGCCACCCTCGACGAGGCCTGGCAGGCCCACACCTCGGCCGGGCCCCTGCAGAAGGTCATCTCGGTCGCGGGAGCGGCCGACGTGCGCCGGGTGGTCGACGCCGTCCTGACCGCCGACCGCAAGCCCGACGGTTCGCTCCGGCAGGACAACGTCCTGCGCTACGTGATCGCCGTGAAGCCATGACTCCTGTCGCTTCTGCCGGCGCCCTGGCCGAACGCCTGTTCGGCCAGGCGCTGGGCGCATCGGACCTGTTCTGTGTCTACCTCGGCGACCAGCTGGGGCTCTACCGCGCCCTGGCCGACGCGGGGCCGTCGACCTCGGAGGAACTGGCGGTCGCCGCGGGGGTGAACGCCCGGTACGCGCGGGAATGGCTCGAGCAGCAGGCCATGAGCGGCCTCCTGGAGGTGGTCCGAGCGTTCCGCCGGCGACGCCCGGCGTCGCTACTCCCTACCGCCGGGCCATGCAGAGGTGCTCCTGGGCGAGGACAGCCCGTACTACATGGCGCCCATGGCCCAGCTCATGGTCGCCGGCGTCCTCCCGATTCACGCCGTGCTCGCGGCCTTCCGAACCGGCCAGGGCGTGCCGTACGCGGACTACGGCCCGGACATCCGCCAGGGGCAGGAGCGGTTCACCCGGCCGCTGTTCGACAACCTGCTGGCGGCCGAGTGGTTCCCGGCGGTGCCCGCCATCCACGATCGTCTGCTGGCGGACCCACCTGCCCGTGTCGCCGACCTCGCCTGCGGTGCGGGTCGGTCGAGCCTGGCGATCGCCCGCGCCTATCCGAAAGTCAGGGTGGACGGCATCGACCTGGACCCCGCCTCGATCGAGCAGGCGCAGGAACTCCGCAGGGGCAGCGGCGTCGAGGACCGGGTGGAGTTCTCCTGTCGGGACGCGGCGGATTCGATGCTGTCGGCGCGCTACGACCTGGTGACGGTGTTCGAGGCGCTGCACGACCTGGCCCACCCCGTCGAGGTGCTGACCTCCGCCCGGAAGCTCCTGTCACCGGGCGGGAACCTGCTCGTGGCCGACGAGAGGACGGCCGAACGCTTCGCGGTGGACGCCGGGGACGTGGAGCGGCTGTATTACGGGATGAGCGTCCTGCATGCCTCCCGGTGGGAATGGTGGGCGACGACGCGGCCGGGACAGGCACGGTGATGCGCGAGGAAACGGTGCGGACGTACGCGCGTCTGGCCGGCTTCGCCGACTGCGTCGTCGCGCCGATCGAGAACGACTTCTGGCGGTTCTACGTGCTGACCCCCTGACGGCACGGCTCGTTCATGCCTGCATGACCCCGCGCGGCCGACGGCGGGTCAGTGGTCGTGGCCCTGTCGGCCGAGGGTCTCGACCGGGGTCGCGCCGGGGCGCGTCCACTGCGGCACGGGCCGGCTCGTCGGACCCCAGGCGGCGTTCCCGTCGGCGTCCGAGCGCCAGTACCAGCAGGTCGGCACGCCGTGCCCACCGACCGGCGAGCCGGCCTGAGGGGCCTCCGGCCAGCCCGCCGGGTTGTCCTCCCACGCCTCACGGCGGCCGTAGGGCGTCATGTCGAGCAGGCTGAGGAACCCACTGACCGGCTCGTTGCCACGGCCCGTCGTCGAGTACGTGAGGAACGCGCGATCGCCGTCGCGCAGGAAGCAGGTGACGTAACCCATGCTGCCGCCGACCGGCTCGTCGAGGTCGCGTACGGAGTACCAGGGCTGCGTGTAGCCCATGAACTCGACGTACGAGGCGATCTCGTCCCACGGGCCCGTGGTCAGGACGGCGAACGAGACGCCGCGGGCGTTGAGGTAGACGGCGTCCTTCAGCTGCCAGGCCGTGGTGGTGCAGCCCTCGCACTGCCCCTGGTGCGGCGCGCCGTCGTACCACATGTGCTTGTAGACCACGAGCTCGTCGCGGCCTCGGAACAGGTCCAGGAACGGGACCGGGCCGTCGGCTCCGACGACCTCGACCGTCGCGTCGAACTCCACCATCGGCAGCCGGCGGCGGGCCGCGGCGATGGCATCGCCCTCACGGGTGTGGGCCTTCTCGCGGACCAGGAGCTCGTCCCGCGCCGCCTGCCAGGTGGGCAGGTCGACGACGGGCGGGCGACCGGACAGCGTCGTGGTCGGCTGGTTCGGCGTGGTCGTCATGGTCTCCTCCGTGCTGTTTCGCGCCGGCGGCGTCGTACGGCGTCGCCGGCGAGGGTCACCAGAACAGACGCGGGACGTCGCCGGAACTCATCGCGGCACGGAGCGCCCCGTCGGAGCCTGCACGCGCCCATCCGAGGGCGAGGACGAGGAGCGATCCAAGGTGAGCGCTCTCTCGAGTCCGTCGAGGATCAGGTCCAGCCCGAACCGGAACTCGTCGGCGAAGTCGTAGCCGGGCTGCAGGTAGTACGACGTCGCCATCTCGACCAGGTGCGGGTACTCCCCCTCCGACATGCGTCTCATGATCGGTTCGGCGACGTCGCCCACGCTCTCCGGGCCCTTGAAGGGGAGGGCGGCTTCTTGCAGCGCGAAGCCGTAGACGTAGCTGTCGATCAGCGCGTAGGCGTGCGCCGTCAGTTCCGGCGAGAACCCGGCCGCACGCAGTGTCGCGATGACCCGGTCGTGATGGCGCAGGTTGGCGGGCCCCGGATTGCTCCGCGACTCGAGCAGCCCGATGGCCCAGCGATGTCGCGCCAGGACCTCACGCGCCGAGTGGGCCCGCGCTGCGCATCTCCGACCGCCAGTCCCGGCCGGGCACGGGAAGCTGGATCTCGCCGAAGACGATGTCGACGAGCGCGGCGAGGATCTCGTCCTTGTTGGCGACGTGGTAGTAGACCGACATCGGCTTGACGCCGAGCTCCTCGGCGAGGGAGCGGATCGTCAGCGACGCCAGGCCACCTGTGTCGGCCACGGAGAGAGCGCCCTGGAGCACGCGCTCCCGGCTCAGCCGAGGACGGCGGCCATTGCCCTCGGCATCTGGTTCAGCCATGCACCGTCCTCGGTCCTCTCACGAGCACCCTCGACATTTTCGTACAGTGTACGGTAGCGTCCTTCGTACTAAGTACGACTCGCAGACGAGCTTGGACGGGATCATGATGACGAACCCCACGGCGACCACGGCGACCACGATGAGGGCCATCGTCCAGGACCGTTACGGCAGCTCGGAGGTCCTGCGGCCCGCGCTGGTGGCCCGTCCCGTCAGCGGCGACGACGAGGTGCTGGTTCAGGTGCACGCCGCCGGACTCGACCGGGGCACGGAGCACCTGATGACCGGCAAGCCCTACGTGATGCGACTCGGCTTCGGACTCCGCAGACCGAAGAACCCGGTCTCTGGGCGCGACGTGGCCGGCACGGTGGCGGCGGTGGGACCAGGGGTGACGCGATTCGCGGTCGGCGACGAGGTGTACGGCGTGGCTCCGGGATCCTTCGCCGAATACGCGGTGGCCCGGGAGGACAAGCTCGCCCGCAAGCCGATGAACCTCTCCTTCGCGCAGGCGGCGGTGGTTCCCGTGTCGGCCGGGACCGCGCTGCAGGCGCTCCGCGACGTCGGGAGGGTGCAGGCCGGTCAGTCCGTGCTCGTCGTCGGCGCCTCCGGCGGCGTCGGGACCTACGCCGTCCAGCTGGCGAAGGCGTTCGGCGCGACCGTCACCGGCGTGTGCAGCACCGCCAAGGTCGACCTGGTGAGGTCTCTCGGCGCCGACCGGGTCGTCGACTACACCCGCGAGGACTTCGCCGACGGGAATCACCGCTACGACCTGATCCTCGACGTCGGAGGCAGCGCGTCGGTGAGACGGTTGCGGCGTGCACTCGCGCCACGCGGAACGCTCGTCTTCGTCGGCGGTGAGAACGCCGGCAGCATGACCGGCATGGGCCGGCAGCTGCGCGGGCTGCTCCTGTCACCGTTCCTGCGGGAGCGTCTGGCGCCGCTCATGGCCAAGGAGCGCGCGGCCGACTACGAGACCCTCACCGCGCTCATCGAGGCCGGCAAGGTCGTCCCGACCCTTGACCGCAGCTACCCGCTCGCCGAGGCGCCCGAAGCGATGCGGCGGCTCGAAGAGGGCCTGGTGCGCGGCAAGGTCGCGATCAGCATCTGATCCTCTCGGCCAGGTCGCCTAGAGGCGGAGCTCGACCCGGGCAGCCGGGATGCGTTCCTGCTCTCGCGCGAGCAGTGCCTGTACGCGGACATCGGCCGCGGTGGGCCGGTTCTGGTCCAGGGCTCGCGGCCAGAGCCCGGCGTACCGGACCGCTGCGATCTCGGCCGAGTAGACCAGCGCCTGACTGATCAGATAGAGCACCGCGAACAGGCCGGCCACCGTCGCGAAACTGCCGTACACCGCTCCGGAGGACCTGACGAACCTCGCCAGCAGAGGTGGCGCGACGCCGAGCAGCAGCGTCACCGCCACAGCGCCCAGGGCGGCCGCGGGCCAGAGGGCACGGAACGGCGCGGGCCGCGCCAGCAGCAGCTTGGCGCCCAGCAGGAGGACGGCGAAGATGATCAGGGCTGATCCGAGCGTCGCGAGCGCGCGTTCCGCTCCCGGCCAGTCGGGCAGTGCCGTCGTCGCCACGGTGAGCGCGCCGACCGCGAGGGCCCCGAGCAGCAGCGTCGCCAGCATCACGAACACCCGGACGTAGCGCGACAGGAATCCGGGGCGAAGCCGCCGCGGGACGGCGGCGACGTTGTTCATGGTCTGGTAGGCGGAGAACGCGATGCCGGTTCCGGCGAACAGCAGGCCGATCAGGCCGGCGATCAACGGAACAGGCGAGGCCGGCAAGGTGGTCAGCGCATGCTCGACCGTGGGTTGCAGCACCGGCGGCACGATCGCGCTGACCAGCTGGCGACGCAGGTCAGGGTTCGCCACCAGCACCCGCGAAAGGATCGCCACGCCCAGCAGCAGCAGCGGGAAGATGCTGAGGAAGCCGTAGTACGTGATCAGCGCCGCCTCGCGCCCGCCGTCGTCGTCCCCGTACTTCTTGATCACTGCGTAGGGGAATCCCAGCAGGCCGTGCCGGCGCTGCAGAGCGTCCATCCAGGCGAAGACCCGGTTCGCCAGTGCCGTCAGGCGCTCGAGGATGGTCATGCGCCACCCTCCCAACCAGGTCGCTCCCCCGCCAGCAGGTCGGAGCCTGATCACCCGGCACGCAGCGAGCGAGCCGCCGAGAGCACGCCAGGGCTAGCGTGGGGGATGATCCCGGACGCCGAGCACCTGCCGATCGGCGCCGCCGACGCCCCGCTCGGCGCCGCCGCGTGAACGACGTCCCCTACCCGCCACCGGTCGCGGGGTCGCCTCAGGTGCAGCGCCACCTGCGGGCCGCGCACGAGGCGGCGGCGCGCGCCAACGAGATCCGGCGTGCGCTGCACCACCGGCGCATGAACGCCGGAACCGTGGACGCCGGAACCATGGACCACGGAACTGCGGACGCCGTGAGCATGGACGTGACGGACGCCGGGGTGCGGCCGGTGCACCCGCGGCAGCCCCAGCCGACCTTCGGGCAGCGTGCCGCGGATGCCGCCGCGGCCACCATCGGCTCCTGGCGCTTCCTCATCATCCAGACCCTCGTGCTGGGCGCCTGGCTGACCCTCAACGTCGTCGCCTGGACGCACCGCTGGGACCCCTACCCCTTCATCCTGCTCAACCTCGTGCTCTCGTTCCAGGCCGCCTACTCGGCGCCGGTGCTGCTCATGAGCTCGAACCGGCAGGCGGAGGTCGACCGCGAGCACGCCGCGAAGGACTACCTCGTCAACGAGCAGGCCGAGGAGCAGGTCGAGCAACTGCTGCAGCTGGTGCAGGCGCAGCTGCACCAGAACGCGGAGATCCTCGCCCTGCTCCAGACCTCGTCCACGACGCACGCCTCGGACGGGTCGACCCCGAACCGCGGGCCGTCGGACGGCTGAGGAGACGGCGGTCTAGGGACTGCCGCCCAGGCGGGAGATGAGCTCGTCGTGGCTGATCCCGTGGCGGGCGAGCAGTTCGGCGTCACGGTCGAGGTCGACGGTCTCCGGGAGGACGAGGGCGAGCTCGTCGACATTCTCCGTGATCCCCGCCCGGCGAAGGACCCGGAGCACTTCCTCTCTGGGTATCTGCACCATGCGGGCCTCCTCGGTCGCTTCGGTGCCCGGTGTGGCTCCGGTCAGAGCGTAGCTGCGCGGAGGTCGTCGAGGAGGAGCCCGGCGGAGCCGTGAGGAACTGCCCACAGCGCGTACCCCGTGCCGCGCGCGAGGATCGGGAGCTGGTCGAGCGTCCGGGCGCTGTCCGGGGCGAAGCCGTCGCCGCCGCTGCGGACGACGACGGTGGCGTTGCCGGAGAGCAGGTAACCCATCAGAGCGCGCTGCCAGAGGCGGTTCCGCCTGCGCGGCACCGGCTCGCCGTCCGGCTTGCGGACGCCGGCCGTGTCGTACGTCAGTCCCGTGACGTCGATCCAGACCCGGCATCCTCGTTCCAGGTCCCGGGTCAGCAGGTCCATCTGGATCAGGGCCACCGGCGAGTCGGCCGTGGCGCAGCGGCTGGACGCCGCGGCATCGTGCAACCGCGGGCCGGGGAACGGGGTCCCGCGCTGCAGCCCCGCCACGACGGACCCGAACACGGCGACCGGGACGACGCCGAGGGCGAGACCGGCCGCGACGCCCTGGCCGCGGGTCAGCTCGCTCGCCCGTCCGCCTGTGCCCTCGGGCGACCACCGTGGCGAGCGCCGCCGAACCGGCTCCGACGAGGACGAGCAGCGGTGCCGCCGCATACCCGGCGTAGTGGGCGAAGAAGCTCGGCGCGGCGAGCAGGAGAACCAGGATGGCGATGAGGAGTGCCGTCACGAGCCAGGCCCGATCGATGAGCGCTCCCGCCATCGCGAGGGCACAGAGCACGGCGACCGCGACGACGACCAGCCAGGCCGGCGGCCGGGCTCCCGGCCCGAAGTCGCCGCCGCCCAGGATCGACCAGAGGCGCCGGCGAGCCCCGGCGTTGACCTCTCCGCGGCGGAGCTGGTCGAACACGACCATGCGGAACATCGCCCCCGGTGCGATCAGGAGGAACGGCAGGCACACAGCCGCCACGGCGGCCGCGCCGCCCAGCGCCACGCGCGCCGCCCCCCACCGCCTGCGCCGGGCGAGCTGCCAAAGGATCACGACGCCGAGAGGCACGACGCCCCAGATCTTCACGGCGGCGGCCGCCCCGAGCGCCGCGCCGGCGAGGAACTCCTCGTGGGGACGGGCGGAGCGCCGGTGCAGGAGCAGCAGGGCCACCAGCAGGCCGAGGGTGTTCCACGGCGTCAGGAGCGTCGTCGACTCGGCATCGATCGCCGGCGGCCAGACGGCGTACAGCACACCCGCGACGGTCGCCGCCACCGGGCCGGCGAGCCTCGACCGCCGCGCGACGACCGCCGTGAGCACCGCGTTGAGCGCGCCCAGCGCCATGCCCGGACGTCCGCGTTCTCCGCCGTGTCCGGCGCCCTCGCGCCGTGGAGCACCCCGCCCCCGCCGCCCATGGTCGATCTCCCCTTGCCGTGCAGGGCTCCGCGTCGGCACGCCTGGCGTCGTCGAGAGGCGCGCGGTCTGGCGCGCGGGCGCGGACCTCTGCCTTCGAGCGTACGTGACGGCGGCCCGCTCGGCCTTCTCCCGCTCCGCGCCCCGACAGGTCGGTGTGCTGCGGCGAGACGGGTGTCCTACGATCCCCCGGGAGGCGGAGGGATCAATGAGCCACGTCAGGTCACAGCCCTCCGCAGGCACGCCCGCACCGGAGCCGAGCGCGGCCGGGGACGGCCCGGAGGGTGATCCTTACGCGTCCGGCGGCCGCAGCCTGCGAGGGCTGGTCGGCTGGACCGTCCTCGGCACCCTGGTCCCCGGCCTCGGCCTCATCGTCGCGGGGCGACGGACGGCAGGCCGGATCGTGCTCGGCGTCGCCGTCCTCGCGCTCCTCGCCGGCGCCGCCTTCGTCCTGTGGGGCGATCCGGTGCAGACGGCCGCCCGCACCGTCGTCAGTCCCGACCGGCTCCTCGTCGTCGCGGTTCTCCTCGGCGCGCTCGCCGTGGCCTGGACCGCTCTCGTCGTCCTCACGTACGCCGCGCTGCGCCGACCCGTCGTGCTCACCCGCACCGGCCGGACGCTCACGATCGGCCTCGTCGCGGTCCTCGCCCTGCTCGGCATCGTGCCGGCCGCGAAGGGTGCGAGCTACGCGCTGGTGGCGCGGGACACCGTCCGGTCGGTCTTCACCTCGGGCGAGGCCGCGCTGTCGAGCGGCGCCCGGCGCCCGGCGGCCGCCGCCGCCGACCCCTGGGCGAACGTGCCGCGGGTGAACGTGCTGCTCATCGGTTCCGACGCGGGTCACGGCCGTGAGGGCACCCGGCCGGACACGCTGGTCGTCGCCAGCATCGACACCGCCACCGGCGACACCGTGCTCTTCAGCCTGCCGCGCAACCTGCAGCGTGTGCCGTTCCCGCGCGGCAGCCGCGCCGCGGCGGCCTTCCCGCACGGCTTCTACTGCATCAACCCGCAGAACGGCGTGAACACCGACTGCCTGCTGAACTCGGTGTGGACCTGGGCGGAGAACAACCCGCAGTACTACCCCGGCGTCAGCCACCCCGGGCTGACCGCGACGGTCCAGGCGGTCGAGCAGGTGCTCGGGCTGGACATCGACGATTACGTGCTGGTCGACCTCAAGGGCTTCATCGTCTTCGTGGACGCCATCGGGGGCATCCGGGTCGACGTCCCCGAGCGGCTGCCCATCGGCGGGAGCGTCGAGGACCCGGTGCCGCGCTACGGCTGGATCGAGCCGGGGCGCAACAAGCTGCTCGACGGCTGGCACGCGCTCTGGTTCGCCCGGTCGCGGTGGTCGACCAACGACTACGACCGGATGCGCCGCCAGCGCTGCGTCATCGCGGCGGTGACCCGGCAGGCCGACCCGCAGAACGTGGGGCTCAACTTCGACACCATCGCCCGGGCCGCGAAGGACAACATCTCGACGGACATCTCGGTGCAGGACCTCGACGCCTGGGTCACCCTGGGGCTGCGCGTGAAGCAGGCCCGGGTCCGCAGCCTGCCGTTCACCGACGACGTCATCGACACGGTGCATCCCGACATCGCGAAGGTGCACAGCCTGGTGCAGAGAGCCCTCGTGCCGGCCCGGACGTCGACGCCTCGGACGCCTGCCCCCACCCCGTCGGCGAGCAGCGGCTCGAGCACGCCGAGGCCCACCGCCACCAGGGCGCCGAGCACCCCGGTCGATGTGGACCAGGTCTGCTGAACTCTCGCCGCCCGGGGCGGCGAGCAGGGGTCACACCACGGGTGGGCGGCCCGCCAGCGACATGCGGAGCACCGTGCGCCAGCGGATGGGCCGCCGGCCCCCGCACGGCGTCACCGCTCCCTCGAGCAGGCCGGCGAACCAGGTGCGCAGGGCCGAGCGCGGTTTGAGGCGGGCGACGGTGATGAGGACCCAGGACGCGATGTACAGGGGCACCAGGAGCACGGGCAGGTTGCGCCGGGCGATGTAGACCCGGTTGCGCGCGTTGTAGCGGTAGTAGAGGTCGTTGCGTGCGGGGTCGTTCGCCGGGTGGTGGACGACGATGTCGCCGGCGTACCAGGCCACCGCTCCGCGGTCCCAGACCCGCCACGTGAGGTCGATGCCCTCGTGCGCGTAGAAGAACTCGTCCGCCCATCCGCCGGCCCGCTCGAACACGTCCCTGCGCAGGGCGACCGCTCCCTCCCAGACCACGGTCGCGTAGCTGCTGCGGCGCGGGTCCCCGACGTGCAGCCGCGGCGTCCAGCGGCGTGGAGGCGGGGCTCCGCCGGGATCGGCGATCCGGGGCTGCAGCAGGCCGAGCCGCGGGTCCCGGGAGAAGCGCTCGGCGATCGTCGCCAGGACGTCGTCCTGCGGGAGCGCGGCGTCGTCGTCCAGGAAGAACAGCAGCTCCCCGTGGACGACGGCGGCACCCGCGTTGCGCCCGGCCGGGATGCCCTGGTTCTCCTCGAGGCTGACGGTCCGGACGCCGGGCGGCAGACCCTCGGGCCTCCACCCGTTGCCGACGACGACGACCTCCAGCTCGACGCCCTGCTGCCGCAGCACCGAGGCCACGGCCCGCTCGAGCTCCTGCGGTCGGCGTCCCATGGTCAGGACGACCACCCCGTAGCTCGGCAACGGCGTCCCGCAGGCCCGGGACTCGTCCGTCACCGCAGCTTGCTCGAGGTGAGGATCGCGGTCACGTGGCCTGCCACGGTCACCACGGCACCCACCAGGAGTGCGACGAGGAGGAGCCGGGTAGCGGCCAGACCGTCGCCGAGCGCGGCGTCGACGACCGCGGCCAGCAGCACGAGCAGGCTGAACTCGATCGAGTGGTAGGCGCGATGGAACGGCACGAACCGGGCCAGCGACCGCAGACTCGCGGATCCGACGCCGGCGGGGAGCGCCGACCTCGGCCTGGTCGGGCAGCGGGGTGAGACCGCTGCGGGCGCGGGCGACGTGCACCATGTCGTTCAGCGACTTGTTGAACAGGACGAGCATCGCGAGGATCGCGCCGAGCGTGGTCCACCCGTCGATCGAGGTGACGCCCCCGTCGGCACGGATGCCCAGGGCGAGCGGGAGCAGTCCCTCCGCGGTGTAGTGCCCCACCTTGTCCAGGAAGACCCCGGTCGAGGAGTAGTCCCGGCGCCAGCGGGCGAGCTCGCCGTCGGAGCAGTCCAGCAGCATCTGCGTCTGGGTCAGCAGGACGGCCAGGAGGGCGCCGCCGAGCCCCGGCCACAGCAGCGCGACGGCCGCACCGGCACCGGCAAGGATCATCAACGCGGTCACCCCGTTGGGGGTGATCCGGGTCGGGAGCAGCAGGCGCGTCACGTAGGGCGAGATGCGGCGCATGTACAGCGTCCCGGTCCAGTGCTCGGCACCCGCGCGCGCCGTGACGGCGGTCGGCTGGGTCACCGACCGCATCTGTCCGACGCTGGGGATGTCGACCATCGCTGCGCAGTCTCCTGGAGGGAAATGTCTGATTCGTCATGCGAGCACCGCGGGCCCCGCCCGCGACGGGAAGGACCGTAGCCTGAACAGTGTATGAACGCCTGACGACTCGGCGACAATCAGGCGACTTCTGATCTCCCCCGGACGGCGCATCGCGGCGTTCCGCGGGGCTGGGCCCCGGCCCCGAGCCCGCGTACCGGGCCTTACGCGGTCAGCTCGGTCGACGCGGCACGGAGCGGCGCCGCGCCCAGGCGAGGCAGCGGCGACCGATCGCGGATCGCCGGGCCCACGGGGCGACGTACCGGCGTCCGAGGGAGACCAGCCGCCCGGGGGGCCTGGGAGTCGCCGTCGCGTCGTCTCGCGCGACCAGGCGCAGCCCGGGGGCGACGAGGAGGTGCGGCCGCGCCTCGAGCCCCGGCACCTGCAGCATCATCCAGCCCTCGACCAGGACCACGGGCAGGGCGTCACCGCGCTGCTGGGCGGCCCCGATCCGCGCCAGCGCCTCCGTCTCGCCGTGCCGGACCAGGACCGAGCGGGTGCGGTGCACCAGCGGGAGCATCTCGTCCAGCCGCGCAGGGACGTGGGTGCTCGGCCAGCTTGCGGACCGCGCGCACCCAGGCCTCGCGGCGCTCGGGTCGGTAGCGCGGGAACCGGTCGGGACCGAACCACTTGAGCCCCTTGCGCCGGTACAGCGTGAGGATCATGGTGTCGGCGACGGAGGGATCGGCGCACCGAGCGCGGATGATGTCGATCATCCGGGCGATCGACGCCGTGTATTCCTCGGGATCCACGGTCGATGTGCTGATGTTCCCGCCGTCAGGCTGCGCGCGCTTCAGGTAGTAGTCGTGGTCGGCGAGCAGGGAGACCCGGCGTGCGGCCAGATAGGCCTCGGTCGTGAGGATCCCGTCCTCGAGCCGCACCTTCCCCTCGGGGAAGCGCAGACCGTGCTCGTCGAGGAAGGCCCTGCGGAAGAGCTTCCAGGGGCCGAGCGTGTAGATCAGCCGGGTGAGCTCGGCGTCCACCTGGGTCCGGCGCCAGACGTGATCGGGCGCCCGAGGGCCCTCGAGGGGTGCGATCTTCGGGACGACGACGTCGCTGCCGTGCGCAGTGGCGAACTCGTACATCCGGCGCAGCGCCTCGGGCGCCAGCCGGTCGTCCGAGTCGGCGAAGAACACGAAGGCACCACGGCTGGCGTCCCGGCCGACGTTGCGCGGCCTGCCCGGCCATCCGGAGTTCTCCTGGTGGAACACGCGGACCTGCGGATACCGCCCGGCGTACTCGTCGAGGAGTTCACCCGACCCGTCCGTGGAGCCGTCGTCCACGGCCACGATCTCGAACTCGTCCGCGGCGAGGTCCTGGGTCAGCAGGGAGTCGAGGCACTCCGCCAGGTACGGCCGGGTGTTGTAGACCGGGATGACGACGCTGACCTTGATCCCGGCGCCGTCCTCCTCGACGGGGTCGGGCGGGGGCGCCGGCTCCTCGGGCACCCGCGCTCAGGCCCCGATCGCCGTGACGTAGGCGCGCACGGCGTCGGCGACCTCGCCGGCGCCGAGGTCGAGGTGCTCCAGGATCGTGTAGCGCCCGGGCCGGGTCGACGGCGCGACGAGGACGGCCTGGGTGAACTGCTCGACGTCCAGCCCCATGTCCGCGGGCACGACGGGCAGGCCGTGACGGCGCAGGAACGTCGTCAGCTCCACCGCGCGCTGCGTGTCTCCGCGCAGGAAGGTCGCGAACCCCGCCCCGAGCCCCACCTGCTCCCCGTGCGAGACAGCCTGCTCCGGGAAGAGGCGGTCGATGGCGTGCGAGATCTCGTGGCAGGCGCCACTGCACGGACGGCTGGTCCCCGACACCGCCATCGCGATGCCCGACAGCACCAGCGCCTGGCCGAGCGAGACGAGGAACTCGTCGGACTCCAGGCCGTCGGGCCGGCCCAGCACCGCCTCGGCCGCGGTGCGGGCGAAGGTCACCGCGAGCCCGTCGACGGGCTCGCCGGTGACGTCGTGGGACAGCTGCCAGTCGGCCAGGGCGGACACGTTGCTCACGACGTCACCCAGACCCGCCGCCACGTAACGCCGGGGCGCCTGCCGCACGAGGTCGAGGTCGATGACGATCCCGATCGGCATGGCCACCCCGAAGGAGCCCCGGTGCGGCCCGGAACCGAGGATGCTCACCGGGGACGCGATCCCGTCGTGGGCGAGGTTCGTGGCGACGGCCACCATGGGCAGTCCGAGCCGGGTGGCGGCGAACTTGGCCGTGTCGAGGACGCGCCCGCCACCGACGGCGAGCACGGCGTCGTAGGAGCCGACCCGAACCCGGTCCGCGAGCTCCGTCGCCGTCTCGACCGTGGCCTCGCCGATCGGGAACTCGTCGGCGCGGCGCAGCGCCGGCAGCAACTCGTCGACCACGTCCCGGCCGGACCGGCCGAACACCACGGCGACCCGCCCCGACGTGGAGATCCGCTGGTCGGCGAGGAGCTCGGGCAGGTCCTTGACGGCGCCCGGCCGGACGTCGACGACGAGCGGCGTGGGGAGCATCCGCGCTAGTAGAGGCATGCGATCTCCCGGGCGCGCTCCAGGTCCGCCGTGTCGTCCACCTCGACCCAGCTGACCTCGCCGATGGGGCAGATGTCGACGCGCTCCCCGCGGTCCACGTACTCCTGGTAGCCGTCCTCGTAGTAGAGGCCCGGATCGCGCCGCCAGGTGGCCTCCAGGGCGTCGGCCAGCGGCACGGCGGCGGCAGGCTCGATCAGGGAGACGCCGATGTACTCGCCGGCCGCCGTGCCCGGGTCGAGCTGCTTGGTGATCCGTGCCAGGCCCCCGTCCTCGCCGAGCTGGATCTTCATCTCCTCGTGCGCGAGGCGCTTGACGTCGTCCACGGCGATGCGCAGCGGGGCGCCCTGCGAGCGCAGCAGGCGCTCCTCGACCGACACCGGGTGCACGGTGTCGCCGTTCGAGAGCAGCACGCCCTCGGCGAGGAGGTCACGCGCACACCAGAGCGAGTAGGCGTTGTTCCAGTCCTCCGCCCGGTCGTTCTTGACCAGCTCCAGGCGCACCCCGTGCCGCTGCTCCAGCTCCGACCGCCGTTCGACCACCGCCTCGGCCGCGTACCCCACGACCACGGCGACGTCGGTCAGCCCGACGGCCCCGAAGTTCTGCAGGATGACGTCCAGGACGGTGCGGTCGCCGTCGACCGGCACCAGGGCCTTGGGCAACCGGTCCGTGTGCGGCCGCAGTCGCCGACCCGCCCCGGCCGCCAGCACCAGACCGATCACCCGTACCCACCTCTTCCGTCCGCATCCAGGTCGTTTCCGTTCGATCGCCGCCACAGCCTCGCACCCCGCGCGATGGCGAGGACGAGCAGCACCGCGACGAGGACCGCCATGCCCGTTCCGAAGACGGTGCCGCCGGCCGTCGCCAGGGCGGCGACGGCGAGGAGCCGCACCTCGAATCCGGGCACGTCCACGGTCGGCGAGGGCTCGCCCCACCGACCGTTCCCGGGGAGACGATGCCGTATCCGGTACGCCGAGTCGTAATCGAGCCAAACAGCGACAAGAAGGTACACGTACGGAAGGGACATGCTCGTCGCCGAGATCCAGCCCGCCACCACGGCCGTCGCGTACTCGGCGCTGCGGAGCAGGGGCGGCACGGTCCAGCCCCAGCGCGGGTCCGGCCGCCGGCGGCCCCCGAGGGCCGCGAGCAGGACCAGCGCCAGTGCCCCGAGCAGCAGCGGCACGCCGGAGCCCGCGGTGACCGACTCCACCAGGCCGGCGGCGAGGAGGACCGCGCCGAGCACCGGGAGGACGACGGCCGCCGCCGGCCGGTCGGGGCCGACCCGTGCCAGGAGCGCGGCCAGCGGGCCGGCGTTGCGCAGGCGGTCGAGCTGTGCGGCCGCCTCCGGCGCCGTCGCCGCGGCCGGCGGCCGGCAGGGAACGCCGCAGCCGCGCCGCCACCATGTACGCGGCCGCCAGCACCCCGGCGGCGAGGAGCACGACGAAGACGACCCGCGGGCGGGTGAAGGCGGCCAGCACGGAGACGAGCAGCCAGCGCTCGCCGATCGGCAGGATCGCCACCTTGCGGGCCCAGTGCCAGCGACGCCGCTCCCCTGTCGCCGCGCGGGCCGCGCCCTCCGCGCCGGCCGACACCGCCGCGGGGGTCACGGACCACGCGGTGTCCACGGCGTGCCGGACGGTCTGCAGGACCAGCGCGAGCACCGCGAGGAGCCAGACGTCGTCACCGGCCCGCAGCGATCCCACCGCCAGGCCGGCGTAGACGATGTACTCCTTGAGCCGGTCGCACATCGCGTCGAGCCACCCGCCGAGCTGGGAGAAGCTCGAGGTCAGGCGGGCCAGCTGCCCGTCCGCGCAGTCCAGGCCGAAGGAGAGCTGCAGCAGCAGCGCGCCCAGCACGTACCCGGGGCGGGCTCCGGTGGCGAAGGCGGCGGCGGCCAGGGCGGCCACGGCGACGGACGTCAGCGTCACCTGGTTCGGTGTCAGCCCGAGCCGGCCCGCCTCCCAGGCGAGGTACTTCGACCACGGCGAGATCGCGAACGTGGTGTACGGGGAGTCGTCGGACTTGACCGCCTGGTCGAGCCGAGCCCGGTCCGACGCGGAGAGCGTCACCGGCCGGCCCGTGGTCGCCCGGGCACGCGCCACCACCGTCCGTCCTTCCGTCCGACGCGCGGCACGCCGCACCGCTCGTGCTCGCGCTCGGGAGCGGCGCGGGCACCCGGCGAATCGGACGAAGCTACCATTGGCCGATGCCTCCCGCTGATCCCGGCGGCCTGCGCCGCTTCGCGCTCCGCAGCGCCAACTATGTCGAGCGCAGCGCGCGGACGGTGCAGCAGCGCCTGCTCCTCACGCCGATGGTGCTGGTCGACCCGGCCGCCGAGGCCGCCGAGGTGGTCGTTTACTTCCCGGAGACCCTCGCGCGCGGCTATCAGCTGACGCAGTGGCTGCCGGTGATGGAGGCGCTCGCGCGCGAGCGCCCGGTGGCCTGCGTGCTGCGCACCCCGGACACGTTCGCCGCCCTGTCGGCGAGCACCTCGCTGCCCTTGGCGCTGCTGCGCAGGTACGAGGACGTGATGGCCTACTACGAGCGAGGCCGGTCCAAGGTCGTGCTGTACGTCAACCACGGCCAGCTCAACTTCCAGTCGCTGACCCACCGGACGACGCTGCACGTGCACCTCAACCACGGCGAGAGCGACAAGCGCAGCAGCTTCAGCAACCAGGCCAAGGCCTACGACCGGGTCTTCGTCGCCGGGGAGATCGCCGAACGGCGCTACCTCGACAACCTGCTGGAGTTCGAGCCGCGCCGGCTCGTCCGCGTGGGCCGCCCGCCGCTGGACTTCGCTCCCGGGCCCGTGCTGCCGCCGGGACCGGCGCCGACCGTCCTGTACGCACCCACCTGGGAGGGCGAGAGCGCGGACAACGACTGGAGCTCGGTCCGCCGACTCGGCGTTCCCGTCGTCGAGCAGCTGCTGCGGCTCGGCACCGTCCGGGTGCTCTACAAGCCGCACCCCCGCATCGCCGTCGGCGACGACCCGGAGGTGCGGCTGGCCCATCGGACGATCCTGCGCCTGCTCGCGTCGACCTCGCCGGGCGACGGGCTCGCCGGCCACGCCGCGCTCGACGGCGTCGACGTGCTCGCCGCGCTCGCGTCCGCGGACGTGCTCGTGACCGACGTCTCCGCGGTGGCCCTGGACCATCTGTTCCTGCGGCCGGACCGCCCCGTCGTCCTCACCGACGTCCGGGGGGACGCGCAGGCGCTGCAGGCGGCGACGCCGCTGGCGGCCGGGAGCGACGTCGTGCATGCGGGCAACGTCGCCGGCCTCGGCGCCCTCGTCACGGAGCAGCTCGACACGGACCCGCGCCGGGCCGACCGGCTCGCGGTGCGCAAGGCGTACTTCGGGGACCTGGCTGCCGACGGCGAGAGCACCGCGCGCTTCGTCGCGGAGGTGCGCAGGCTGTGCGACCTGCGGGACCAGCTGGTCGCCGGCCGGCTGCAGGCGTAGGGATGCGTGACCGGGAGCCGCTGTTCCAGGACCGTCCCACCGTCATCGGCCATCGGGGCTTCGGCGCCCGCACCGTCCTCGGCCACAGGGAGAACACGATCGCCTCTCTCACCGCGGCGGTGCAGGCGGGGTTGAGCTGGGTGGAGCTCGACGTGCACCGCTGCTCGGACGGGCTGGCCCTGCTCCACGACCCGGTCGCCCCCGACGGAAGTACCGCGATCGGCCGCTCCGTCCGCGAGTTGCGGGCCGGTGGGGTGGACGACCTGGCGGCCGCTCTGGAGGCGCTCCCGACCTCGGTGGGCGTCGACATCGACCTCAAGAGCTCCCTGGAGGACGCCGGCGCCGAGGCCGAGCACGCGACCGCCGCGGTCCTCGCACCACTGGTCGAGCGCGAGGCGTCGCGGCGCCCGCTGCTCGTCACGTCGTTCGACCCCGCCGCGCTGCTCGAGCTGCGGGAGCGCGTGCCGGCGGCGCGGCTCGGGCTCCTGACCTGGTTCCGGTTCCCGCCGCGCATCGCCGTCGCGGCCGCCGCTCGGCTCGGCATGGACGTCCTCGCCCTGCAGGTCGGCTCCCTCGGTTCCATCGACGCCGTCGACGGAGGGTTCGTCCTGCGACCGGACGCGCCGCAGGTCCTGGACGCCGCTCACGCGGCAGGGCTGCAGGTGCTGGCGTGGTGCCCGGATGCGGCCGTGACCCCGCTGCTCGCGGCCGCCGGGGTGGACGCGGTGGTCGTGGACGACGCACCCGCCCGCCACGGGGCGGCGACTCAGGCCTGAGCCGGGCCCGGCCCCCAGACCGCCTCGACCACCCGCTCGGCCGCGCGGCCGTTCTCCGCCGCGCAGAAGCGCTGGAAGAACGCCTCGTACTGCTTCTCGTACGCGTCCGGGCAGGTCCGGGTGGCGCGGATCGCCTCGACGACCTCCTCGGTGGTGCTGGTGAGGGGTCCGGGTGCGATCTCTCTGAGGTCGACGTATGTCCCAGGCGTTACGTGCGTGTACTGCTCGAGGTCGGGGACGTGGAACACCATCGGCCGCCGCAGGAAGGCGTAGTCGAAGGCGACGGAGGAGTAGTCGGTGAGGAGCACGTCGCTGACGAGCAGCAGCTGCGACATCTCGTCCAGGGCGGACACGTCGCGCGCGAACCACGCCAGCGACGGCGGGACCTTGAACGCCCGGCGGTAGTAATGCTGGCGGATGAGCAGGACGTGGTCCTCCCCCAGAGCGGCTGCGAGCTCCGTGAGGTCGGGGTAGCGGAACTCGGGGGCGAGCGGGGCGGGCCGGTAGGTCGGCGCGTACAGGACGATCCGCCGGTCGGTGGGCAGCCCGAGCTGCCGCTTGAGGCGGGCGATGGTCTCGGCGTCGTTGCCGGTGACGAGCACGTCGTTGCGCGGCAGGCCGGCCCGGATCGGGACCGCCCGGCTGTTGCTGGAGCGCAGGAAGGTGCTCGCGTAGTAGTCGTTCGGGATGACCACGTAGTCCCAGCGGTCGAGGAACTCCTGCCAGGCGTCCTGCTCCTCCTGCGGGAGGTTCCGGACCCGCCCGGTGTCGAAGAAGAGTGTCTTCAGCGGCGTGCCGTGCCAGGTCTGCACGTAGGTCGTCTCCGGCCGGGGCGGGCAGCTCCTGGGCAGGCCGTAGTTGTCCACCCAGTAGCCCGCCGTCGCCAGCGTCTTGTAGTACGCCATGCTCCCGCGCTGGACCAGCGTCGCGTCCTTCGGGAACCCGGAGGGCCCACGCCGGCCGGAGTAGCTCCAGACGAGGTCCAGCTCCGGGTGCATCCGCCGCAGCGCCTCGTACACCGCGCGAGGGCTGTCGGAGTACTGACGCCCCTCGAACGCCTCGAAGAGCACCGTGGAGCGCTGGACGGGCAGCCGCGTGCAGGCCTCGTAGTAGGCGATCTTGGCTCGCGGCCGCAGCGTCGTCCGGTAGGTGCTCCTGACCGCGCGCACCGGCGCCGACCGGGCGACGCCGGCGGCGAGGGCGCCGATCCGCGCCGAGGTCACGCTGCTGGGCGTCAGCTGGAACGACAGGTTGCCGGCGCGGGTGGCGTAGGGAACCAGGGTGTCCCCGACCAGCACCCGGCGCCGCGAGGCCACCGTGACGGTGATGCCGGGCCAGCCTCCGGCGGTGGCAGTGGTCCTCGTCAGGTTCACCTGCCCGTCCCACGCCGACTCCAGGTAGACGTCGAAGATCTGCGAACGCCGCAGGCCCAGCTCGAGCCGGGTGCCGAGGTCCAACGACGCGCGGAACCTGATCGTGGATCCCTCGCGGACGACGTCCGTGGCCCGGAACCGGACCTGCCGCCCTCCCCTGCGGGCCTTCACGACGACGTGCAGCCGGACGTCGGCCGACTCGGGGATCACGCCGAACTGGTTGAGCACGGTGCCGGAGACCTCGAGCAGCCCGCCCTCCGCCTGCGTGAAGGTCATCTGGTTGAACAGGTGCATCACCGCCGGCGCGATCCGGTCCAGGCCCAGGTCCGTCACGTCGAGCCAACGCCGGCCCTCCTCGGTGTCGAGGTGCCGGGAGGTCCAGTACACCCGCCCGTCGTCGCGGACGAGTTCGGTGGCCACCCGGCCCCGGCCCTGCACGTAGCCGTAGGCGGAGACGGCGCCGTCGACGTCGCCCCCGCGCAGCAGCCACAGCGCGACGCGCAACGGGGTCGTCTCACCGGCGAGCACGTCGTCCGGCACGGTCCGCAGGTAGCGCCCGGCGACGTCCCCGAAGGCCCGCCGGTAGGCGTCGTCACGCTGCCAGAGCTCCTGCAGGTACATCTTCAGGTCGTGGCGCAGGAACTTGCGGTCCTTCCACGGCTTGATGTCGCCGGCGCCCTCCTCGGCCAGGAGCGCGTCGATCCGCTCGTTCACCGCGATCCGGTCGAGCAGGTTGCGGATGTCGGAACGACTGTGGGTGATCGACCGCCGCGCCGCCTTCGACCTGACCATCCAGAGGTAGGTCGGCACGGGCACCACGGAGATCCGGGCGGCGCGCAGGTACGCCCGCATCATGAAGAGCTGGTCCTCGTAGACGACGTCCTCGGGGAAGCTCACCTCGTTCTCGCGCATCCAGGAGGTGCGGTAGAGCTTCCCGACCGGGATCTGGTCCCAGATCTGCTCCAGGTCCGCCCGGATCCCCTCCAGGGTGCGCCGTCGTCCGTAGAGGACCGGGTACCACGGCTGCACCCGGTTCCCCTCGTGCACGTGGATCCGGCGGGTCAGGCTCGTGACGACGTCCGCCCCGTCCACCTCCGCCGCGGCGAGCAGGGTCCGGCAGGCATCCCGCTCCAGCTCGTCGTCGCTGCCGAGGATCGTCACGTATCGGCCGCTGGCGGCGGCGAGCCCGACGTTGAGCGGCCGCCCGGGGCCGCCCTCGTTGTCCGGGAGGTGGAAGGCGCGCACCCGGGAGTCGCGTGCGGCGATCCGGTCGACCAGCGCTCCGGTGCCGTCGGTGGAGCCGTGGTCGACCACGACCACCTCGACGGTGCGCAGGGTCTGGTGCAGCGCGGACGCGATCGCCTGCTCGACGAGCGGGTCGTCGAACACGGGCACGACGACGCTCACGTCGGGAGCGGCCTGGTCGACGTCCGGGCCCGTCCCGGCGACGGGCCCGGCGCTCGGAGCGGGCGGGGAGCCGGACGTCAGGGCGGTGTGGACCATGCCCGCACTCTATGAGGCGGTTTGCCGACCCGCGCCCACAGCCCTGGCGCGCACCTGCTCGTGTCCCCCGTGCGGACCACCGGAGCGCCCGCTCAGAGCGGGCGGACGGCGGCGACGCCGAGCCGTCGTTCGAGGGCGGCGTCCACGTCCGCGCGCAGCAGGTGCACGGTCACCGGATCCAGATCGGCGGCCTCGAGCGCGGCCAGGAAGACCGCGACCATGAGCCGGACGACGGTGCCGAGCTCCGGCTCCCCCGCCGGCAACCAGTGCAGCGAGATCTCGGTGTTGGAGCCGATCCAGCCGCGGACCGCCAGGCGTGTCATCGGCGTGTCCGAGCCCGGCGGCAGACCGGCGAAGACGTTCTCGACCACGACCTGCCGGTACCGCTCGGCGATCGCCGCCAGCTGGCCGTCGCCGGCGCCGCCGCGCAGCAGCCAGGCCCAGCCCCGCGAGTCCGACCGCAGGTACTCCAGGTAGGCGGCGAGGCTGCTCACCAGCTGGTCGCCCGGCGAGAGCGAGGTGTCGGGCATGGTCACCGCCTGCAGGCGGTCCATGGCGTGCGCGGTCACCGCGTGGTGGAACTCCCGCTTGCTGCCGAAGTAGTGGTACAGCAGCCCGGCGCTGACACCCGCCTCGCGGGCGATGTCCTCCACCGAGACCTCGTCGAGCCCCCGGTCCCCGAACAGGCGCAGGCCCAGCTCCAGCAGCAGGGCGCGGCGCTCGTCGACGCTGAGCCGGCGCCGGACCGGATCCTCCACGCCGCCCATTGCACCACGCGGGGCCGCCGACGACGGGCTAACCGGCCTCGGCGTCCCGATCGCCCCCGGCCCGGCGCGGCACCTCACGAGCGGCCCGGACGACGAGCGGCGCCAGGACGCCGGCGATGACCGCGTACCCGGCTCCGGAGGGGTGGAACTTGTCCGCCGAGAAGAGGGCGGGGTCGCGGGCGAACGCCGAGGAGGTCTCGCCCTCGGTGTCCGCCACCAGCGCGTCCTGCTGCGCCGCCGCGCGGATCTGGGCGCGCCGCAGGGCGTCACTGCCCAGGCGCACGATCCCGCGGAAGGCCGGCGGCACGTGCGGGACGACGCTGAGGTCCGGTGCGGGCGCGACGACGACCCGGACGCCGGCCGAGGCCAGGCCGCGGACCGCCGAGGCGAGCGAGGCCGCCGCCCGCTCCGGCGGCACCAGCCGCGTGAGGTCGTTCGCGCCGATCACGATCACCGCGACGTCCGGGTGCCAGGCGCGGGCCCGGTCGACCTGGGCGGACAGGTCGGCGCTGACCGCCCCGGGGACGGCGAAGACGCGCGGCTCGGCGTCGATCTCCGCGGCCGCGAGCGCGGCGACGAGGCGCTGCGCCGGCGTCTCGGAACCGCGTGCGGCGCCGATGCCGTAGGCCACGGAGTCCCCCAGCACGGCGAGGCGGAGCGTCACCGGGCCATGCAACGACGGCCCGAGGCGAATCTCAAGTCCGCGCGGTCCCGCTCACGCCGGCACCCGGCCGATGACGACGTCCCGCACGATCCCCTGGTCGACCCGGTGCTCCAGGTCGCGGTACGGGCCCTCGTCCAGCGGCTGCAGACCGGCGGCGGCGAGCAGCGCGACGAGCTCGGCCCGGGGCGCGACGAGCGTGTTCCACGCGATGCCCACGGCTCCGCCGGGGCGGACGAGCGGCCGCCAGACGGGCAGGGCCTCCTCGAGCAGGGCGAGCGGGCTGCGGGCAGGTCCCGGGCCGCGCCGGCTCGCGTGCTGGACGCCGTAGGGCGCGTCGGTGACCACGACGTCGAACGACCCGGGGCGGAAGAAGTCGGCGGCGCGGAGCGTGTCGGCGTGGACGACCTCGACGCGCTGGAGGTCGCCGGCGGCGAACGCCTGCTTGGTCGCCCCGAACTCGGCGACGAAGCGGCGGCCGAGGGTGGCGCCGGACCGGCGGACCGGCGCGAAGGTCGCCCGGTGCTTGAGCCGCTTGCGCTCCAACCAGGTGCGCAGGTAGGTCGCGTACGCCTCGACGTGCTTGCCGTCCACGTCGACACCGGCGGCGGAGTGCCCGGCGAGCAGGGCCTGGTTGAGGGTCGTGCCCCGGCCGCACAGCGGGTCGAGCACGGCGAGCCCGCCGGTGGCCAGCCGCCCGGCGGCGGCCGAGGACGCCACCGTCGCGGTCAGCAGGAGCCGGGTGAACTGCTCGTTGGTCTTCCCGACGTACTTGGGGATCGTGACGAGGTCGTCGTCGAGCCGGTCCGCCGGCGGAACGGCGACCGGCCGGAGCAGGGGGCCCGCGGCGTCGACGGTGAACAGCGCGTAGAACACGGACAGGTGGCCGAGCACCGCGAGCTCGGCGGGCCGTGAGCGCAGCGTCGTCCGGCACGGTGAACGTCAGGTACGGGACGCCGGAGATCTGCTCCCAGCCGACGTCGCGCAGCCGTCCCCCGAGCACGGCATCGCCGAGCACGCGCAGTTCCGCGACCGCCAGCGCCGGCGCCGAGGCCCGGTAGACCCGGTTGGCCGAGGGCAGGACGAGCAACGCGTGACGGGGCACCGGACGAGCGTCTCAGTACGCCGAGGCCTGGCCCTTCTCACCCGGCAGGTACTCCCAGTGCCAGGGCTCGTAGGGGCCGGCACCGCCGGGCCGCGCCCACGTCGGGTTCTCCCAGCCGTAGCGCGGCGCGTTCGCCCGCATCCACTGGTAGCTCACGCTCGAGGAGCCCTGCTCGACGCCGTCGCAGAGGTCGACGGCCAGACCCCAGCCGTGCTCACTGGTGCCCGGCCGCGCCGCGAAGGACCCGCGCTCGGCCTTGACCCGGTACTGCTGGGCGAGGGATCGGTAGGCGTCGTTGAAGCACATCGGGTGCCCGAAGTGCTGCTGGTAGGCCAGGTTGAGCTTCGCGATCCCCACCGCCGCGTCGGACCGCAGCTGCCGGGAGGGGTCCCACAGCGTGCACAGCATCGAGGCCGGCAGCTCGCCGTTCCGGACCCCCGTCACGTCCGGGACGTGGCCGTCGCAGCCCGGGAGGATTGCCCGCTCGTTGCTCCGGGAGGCGCGCCCGACGAGCAGCACCCGCGGGGCCGCGAGCCGCGCCGGCACCGAGGCGTCCGGCTCCTCGTCGGGGAGCAGCCGGACGTCGTCGAGCGCGGTGCGCGCCGGCGCGGTGGCGAGGGGGAACGGCGGCAGCGGTGCGAGGGCCGCGGCCGAGACGGCGTTGGCGACCCGCTTGGCCGGCGGTGCGACCGCGAACGCACCGGTGAGCGGTACGGCGATGGTCGCCAGGCCGAGCGCTCCGGCGATGCCGGCCTGGGGCAGGTTGACGCCGCGCCGGGAGAAGCGGGGGGGCCCGCCTGCGGTGCGCCGGGACCGGCCGGTGACGGACGGCGGGGCGGCGACGGGAGCGACGGAAGAGTCGGACGCCGGGGCGTCCGGCTCGGCCACGGCCGGCAGCTCGCGGGCCACGTCCAGGGGCCAGGGCAGGTCGAGGACGGCGGGCAGGCCGAGCCCGGCGGGCGGCGTGCGCGGGGCGCGGGGTTCGGGCAGCAGGCCGACCGGCGACGGGGCGGCATCGGCGGACGGCTCGGCCGTGCGGCGCGCGCCCGGACCGGTGACGAAGAGCGGGTCCAGCGCGAGCGCGCCGAACGACGACAGGCTCGGCGCGTCGCGCTCGAGGACGGCGGTCGACGGCCCGGCGGAGGGGGTGGGCGCGGCACGCCGGTGCAGCTCCCGGCGCGAGAGCGGGGCGGCCGTCGCGCGCGCCGGCGTGCGGCGTGGCCGAAGCGGCGGCGCGCGGCTGCTCGGGCGCGTCCAGCCAGGCCAGACCGGCGGAGGGCGCGTGCGGGCGAGTGCTGCTGGCGGCGGTGCGGCCGTGCGTCCGGAGGTCCCGGCGCCGTTGCAGTGAAGGTGGGGTCGACGGCCTGGTCGTCAGGACCGTGGGTGCATCCGCTGGCGTGTCGGCGCGGTGCGACGGCACGGACTGACCTCCCGGAGGCGGGGAACGGCTGGACTCGGGCGGCCCCCGCCCGGTACGGATCACGGAACTATAAAGCGCTGAGCGTGTCACGCACCGGACCCTCAGGCGTGTTCCGGACCCGTCCGTCGGGGACCGGAGGACATCCTGCTCAGACGCGACGTTGAGGCGGGGTCAACGCACCGTCAAGGGAACGTTGAGCCGCCGGTCGCGACGCCCGGGTGGGCCGCTGCGTGGCATCTCGGACCTCGCCCACGAGTTCCTCGATCACGTCCTCGAGGAAGAGCACGCCGATGGTGCCGCCGTCCGGCTCGACGACGCGCGCGAGGTGGCTGCCGGCGCGCTGCATCGCCACCAGCGCCTCCTCGACGTCCTCGGACCCGGGCACGGTCACCAGGGCCCGGACCCGGCGGGCCGGCACGGGTTCGGCATACGCGGCGTCGTCCGCGTAGAGCAGGTCCTTGACGTGCAGGTAGCCGACGATGTCGCCGGCGCCCCCGGCCCGCACGGGCAGGCGGCTGAAGCCGGTGCGCGCGACGACCCGCTCCACCTCCTCCGGGGTGGCCGTGGAGGGCACCGTGACCAGCCGCTCGGCCGGCACCATGACCTCGCCGACGGGCCGCGCCGCCAGCTCCAGCGCGCCGGTCAGCAGTCCGTGCTCCTCCTCGTCGAGCAGGCCCTCGCGGCGCGACTCGGTGACGATCGAGTGCACCTCCTCGGCCGTGAACGCGGACGCCAGTTCCTCCTTCGGCTCCACCCGCAGCAGCCGCAGCAGCAGCCGGGCGGCGGCGTCCAGGACCACGACGAGCGGGCGGACCACACGTGCGACGGCGACCAACACCGGCGCCAGCACGAGCGCCGCGCGCTCGGGCCCGGCGATGGCGAGGTTCTTCGGCACCACCTCGCCGAGCGTGACGTGCAGGTAGACGACGAGGGCGAGCGCCACCACGAAGGAGGCCGGGTGCACGAACTCCTCAGGCAGCCCGGCGGCCGCGAACGGCACCTCGAGCAGGTGCGCGACCGCCGGCTCGGCGACGGCGCCGAGGCCGAGGGAGGCCACCGTGATGCCGAGCTGGGCGCAGGCGAGCATGAGGGAGAGGTGCTCCAGCGCCCACAGCGTGGTCCGCGCCGACCGCCTGCCCTCGGCGGCAAGCGGCTCGATCTGGCTGCGACGCGCGGAGATGACGGCGAACTCGGCGCCGACGAAGAACGCGTTGAGCAGCAGCAGCGCCACCGCCAGCAGGAGGGCGCCGCCGCTCACGGCTTCTCCTCCTGCACCGACTCCGGCCGCGGCAGGGCACGCAGCCGCTCGACCCGCCGGCCGTCCATCCGCTCCACGCGCAGCACCGCACCACGGATCGGCACCTCGTCGCCGACCTTCGGCACCCGCCCGAGCACCGCCATGACGTAGCCGCCGACGGTCTCGAACGCGGGTCCGTCCGGCACGGCGAGGTCGGCGCGGGCACGCACCTCGTCCGGCCGCATCAGGCCC
This sequence comes from uncultured Actinomycetota bacterium, assembly GCA_963755755.1. Lineage (GTDB taxonomy): Bacteria > Actinomycetota > Actinomycetes > Actinomycetales > Kineosporiaceae > DATKNA01. The sequence continues at coordinate 77,697 of CAVWLJ010000019.1, read as the reverse complement.
GGGACGACGTAGGTGCCGTCGCGCAGCCGCACCACGCCGCTGCGGGTCCGGTCGTGCTCGTCGGAGACCTCGCCGACGATCTCCTCGACGACGTCCTCGAGCGTGACGACGCCCGCGGTCCCGCCGTACTCGTCGACGACGACCGCCATCTGCAGGCCCTGCTGCCGCAGCGCGACCAGCAGCGGGTCGAGGCGGACGGTCTCGGGGACCCGGACCGCGTCGGCCATGAGCGCCTCGACGGGCACCGCGTCCCGCCGTCCCCGCGGGACGCCGATCGCGGCCTTGAGGTGCACGACGCCGACCACGTCGTCGACGTCCTCCTCGACCACCGGGAACCGGCTGAAGCCGGTGCGGCGGGCGCGGACCACGACGTCGGCGGCGCTCTCCCCGCGGCGCACCACCTGGGTGCGCACCCGCGGGGTCATGACGTCGGCCGCGGTGCGCTCACCGAAGTCGAGCGATCGGGTGATGATCTCGGCGGTGGTCTCGTCGAGCGTGCCGACCTCGGCCGAGCGCCGCACGAGCGCCGCCAGCTCCTCCGGCGTGCGGGCGCTGGAGAGCTCCTCCTGCGGCTCGACGCCGACGGCCCGCAGCACCCGGTTGGCACTGCCGTTGAGCAGGACGATCAGGGGCCGGACGGCGCGGGTGAAGGCGCGCAGCGGACCCGTCACGACCTTGGCGGTCGGCAGCGGCGCGGAGATGCCGAGGTTCTGCGGCAGGAGCTCACCGACGAGCATGGAGAACACGGTGGCGAGGAACAGCCCGAGCGCGACGGCGAGCGGCTGGGCCAGCTGGGGGACGCGCCGGCGGATCGCAGCGGAGGCTCGAGGATCGTCGCGAGCGACGGCTCGACGAGGAAGCCGACGACGAGCGTCGTGATCGTGATCCCGACCTGCGCGCCGGAGAGCTGTGTGGAGAGGTTCCGGACCGCGGCGAGCACGCCCTCGGCGCGCCGGTCGCCGGCCGCGACAGCACGTTCGACGGCCGGCCGGTCGACGCTGACGAGAGAGAACTCACCCGCGACGAACAGGGCGGTGCCGAGGGTGAGGAGGACGCCGAGGCCCACGAGGAGCCAAGCGGTGAGCACGAGGACCTCTCGAAGGGGTCGACAGAAGCGGCTTCCAGCTTACGGGCTCCCGTTCGCAGACCCTCCGGTCAGGAGGCCGGCCGCAGCGCGAAGACCGGGAAGCCCGGCGCGATCGCCCGCACCTGCTCGTCGGTCGCGTTCTCGTCGATGCCCTCGAAGAACATGCCGACCTCGCTCTTCCAGCGCCGCAGGTACTCCTTGATGATCGGTGGCTTCTCGTCGTCGGCGAGCTCGATCGGCTCGACCGCCTCGACCTTCCGGCCCAGTCGCAGCTCGGCGCGGCCCGCCGCCCGCACGTTGCGCACCCACTGCGTGTTGCCACGCGGCGCGACGAGGTACTGCCGGCCGTCGTGGTCGAGCAGGTTCACCACCGTCGTCCGGACCTGACCGCTGGTCCGCCCGACGACGGCGAGCTCGCGCGTGCCGCGGTAGCTGACTCCCCAGCGTGCGAACCGCCGCACCAAGGGGTTGAAGATCCTTCGCGTGAACCAGCCGGGCTCGATGTAGCGCTGCGTCGGCTCCATGGTGACCTCCCGTCTTGTGAGAGCACTGCTCTCTTCTCAGAGCACCGATCTTGCGCGCTGCGCGTCTCCGTGTCAACCTCGAGAACGTGCCGACCACCGCGCGTGCCCGGGTCAGGGCCGAGATCACCGAGGAGATCAAGGCCATCGCCCGTCGTCACCTCGCCCAGCACGGGGCCGACGGGCTCTCGCTGCGTGCGGTGGCGCGTGAGCTGGGGATGGTCTCCTCCGCCGTCTACCGCTACGTTCCGAGCCGAGACGCGCTGCTGACCGCACTGATCATCGATGCCTTCTCCGCCGTCGCCGACGCCGCGGAAGCCGCGGACGCCACCCGACCCCGCGCAGACGTCGAGGGCCGCCTGGTGGCGACGGCCCTCGGTGTGCGCGCCTGGGCGCGGGAGCATCCGCACGAGTACGCCCTCGTCTACGGGACCCCGGTCCCCGGGTACCACGCCCCGCCGGACACCATCGACCCCGCGCAGCGGGTCAACCTCGTCGGCCTGCGGATCGTCGCCGACGGCGTCGCGAGCGGCGCGATCGTGCCGGGGCCGCCGATCACGCCGCCGCCGGCCGTCGCGGCCGACTTCGACGCCCTCCGCGCCACCGTCGCTCCCGGCGTGCCGGACGCCGTGCTCAGCCGCGCTCTGCTCGTGTGGACGCAGCTCTTCGGCGGGATCAGCTACGAGCTGTTCGGTCACCTGCAGAACGGGATCCACGACCACGACGCGTTCTTCGAGCTCCAGGCCCGGCAGGGCGCCGCCTACCTGGCCCGCGGAACGGCGGGCCCGGACTGATCAGGGCCCCGGCGACCGGCCTACGCGCTGCGGGACGTCGACCCCAGGCAGGCCGCGCACGTCCCGCTGAGCGCAACGTGGGTGGGGTCGAGGACGAACCCGGCCTCCTGCCGCATCCGCCGGCCCGCGCTCTCCAGCACGTCGACGGGGAGGTCCACGAGCGCCCCGCAGGAGCTGCACTGGGCGTGCACGTGCACGTCGCCGCCCTGCACGAGGTGGTAGGCCGTCGCGCCGTGCCCGATGTGCACGTGCTGGACGACACCGAGGTCGCAGAGCGCCTCGAGCGTGCGGTAGACGCTGGCCCGGTGCACGCCCGCGTCCACCAGCGCGACCCGGGTGACGACCTCCTCGGCACCGAGATGACCCCCGGACGCCGCGAGGACGGCGAGGACGGCCTTGCGCGGACCCGTCATCCGCTCGCCGCGGCCCCGCAGGAGATGCCCCACGTGCTCGACCAGGTCCTGCACCGAATCGTGCATGCGGCCATTGTGCCCCGCCCGGCCGCCGCCCTCGGGGAGCGGTAGCCGCTTCGGTGAGTAGGCTCGGCCGCCGTGGAGCGCGCGAAGCCGGCAGAGGCCTGCTCGTGGCGCGCCGCCCGCTCGACGGGGGTCTGCCTCGCTGCGGTCGGCACGTCGCTCGCCGGCCACGCCCTCGGAGGCGGAGCGGTTCCCTCACCGCTGCCGCTGACCGCCTTCACCCTGGTGCTCGCGGCCCTGATGACCGCACTCAGCGGAGTGCGGTGGACGCCGGCCCGCCTCGTCGGGGCGCTCGCCGTCGCGCAGGGTGGGTTCCACCTCGTCTTCCAGGGGATGAGCGGCGCGCACGGCGCCGGGGCGGACCTGCGGATGCTGGCCTGGCACCTCGCCGCCACCGCCGTGACCTGCGCGCTCGTCCTGCGCGCCGAGGCCTGGCTGGGGTGGGCCGTGCACGCCCTCGCCGGGCGCCGGCTCGCCCCGGCGCCACCGCGCGCGCTCCGCCCCGCTCCGCTCTCCGCCCGCGTCGAGACGCCGCACTCCCCGGCCCTGGATCGCGCCCTGCCCCGGCGAGGACCGCCGCTGTCGGCCGCTGCCTGACAGCCCGTCCGTCCTCCCCGAAAGGTCCTGATCTCGTGCGTCCTCCTCCCCTCACCCGGCGGCGCCTGACCCTCGCCGGCGCCGTCGCCCTCCCGCTCCTCGTCCTCGGCGTCGTCGCCGCCGGCCCCGCGTCCGCCCACGTCGTGGTCACCTCGCCGGACGCCGCTCCCGGCGGCTACGGCACCCTCGTCTTCCGCGTGCCGACCGAGACCGAGTCGGCCAAGACCGTCAAGGTCTCCGTCACGCTCCCGGCCGACGCGCCCTTCGGCGACGTCAGCGTCCGGGTGCACCCCGGCTGGACCGTCGCGACCACGGAGCGCAAGCTCGCCAAGCCGGTCACGACGGACGACGGGTTCACCCTCGACAAGGCCGTCGCCACGGTCACGTGGACGGCGACGAACGGCGGCGTCCCGACCGGCCAGTTCGACGAGTTCGCCCTCTCCGTCGGGCCGTTCCCCAAGAAGGCCGGCCAGAAGCTCACCTTTCCGACCGTGCAGACCTACTCCGACGGCAGCGTCGTGCGGTGGGACCAGCGGCAGCAGGCGGGCAAGGCCGAGCCCGAGCACCCGGCACCGACGCTGACGCTGACCGCGGCGGGTTCGGGGGCGTCGGCGGCCCCGGCGGCGGCGTCCCCCTCGGCGTCCACGTCGGCGTCCTCGAGCACGCAGCCCGCGGCGACCCTGGCCGCCGCGCCCACCGCCGCGGTCACGACGACCGACGACACCGCGCGGTACGTCGCCGTCGGCGGTCTGGCCGTCGCGGTCGTCGCGCTGCTGCTCGGGGCCGGCGCCTTCGCCCGGGCACGGCGATGACCCCCCACCTCCGGCGTGCTGCCGCCGCCGTCGCGCTGGCCGTCGGCGCCCTCGTCGCGCTGGTCGTCACGGCGCCCGCGGCGTCCGCGCACGCGGTGCTGGTGTCGTCGAACCCGCCGTCGGGCGCCACCCTCGCTCGCCCGCCGTCGACGGTCTCGCTCACGTTCGACGAGAACGTGCGCGCCCCGGCGTTCGTCGTGGTGACCGGGCCGGGCGGCGTGCGCGTGGACAACGGGCAGGCGCAGATCCTCGACGCCACGGTGACGGCCCGGCTGAAGCCGACCGCGCCCGCCGGCGCGTACACGGTCGACTACCGGGTGGTCTCGGCGGACGGTCACCCCGTCGAGGGGCAGCTCACCTACACGGTGACGACGGGTGCGCCGGCGACGGCTTCGACCGGGTCGACGGGGTCGACGGGCTCGGCGGGTTCGAGAGGCTCTACCGCGGTGGTCGCCTCCACCGCGTCCGGCGACGGAGGTCACCTGGTGCACGTGCTCGGGGGGTTCGCGGTCGTGATCGCGGGAGCGGGCGCCCTGGTCTTCGAGCGCCTGCAGCGCCGTCGGCACCCGCAGACCTCCTCGTCCGGCTCCTGAGCACGCCGAGCACGACACCGGTACGGGCCCGTCCCGAGGCGTGTCCGGGGCATGTCCGGGGCCGTAGCGGGTAACCGCAGCTCATGAGCCTCTTCCACCGTTCAGAGAACGCCGCCCAGCGCGCCGGGGACGGCGCCGAGGACCGGGCCGCCGGAGCGGAGGACCGCGCGGAGGCCGCCGGAGCGGAGGACCGCGTCCAGGACCGCGTCGAGGATCGGGGCGAGAACCGTCCCGAGCCGGCCCCCGACCACGCGGAGGGTCTGGAGAACCAGGGCGCCACCCGCGTCGAGGACCATGCGGAGCAGACCGAGGACCGCGCTGAGGACCGCACCGAGGACAGCCACGGACCGGGCGGATGCGTCGAACCCGGCCGGCGGGGCCGCCTCCTACCGGGACCGGGTCACGGAGCTCGGGCTCGACCGGAGCGCCGTGCTGCAGCGCGAGAAGGAGCGCTACGGCGGCGTGAAGATCGGGTCGGCCTTCTTCGGCTGGCTCGCCGCGACCGGTACCGGCGTCCTGCTCGCCGCGCTCGTCGTGGGGGCGGGAGGTGCGCTCGGCGTGGCCTCGAACACCCCGGCCGGCCAGACGGTCGCCCAGGCCACGCAGAACGCGACGACGATCGGCATCGCCAGCGGGATCGCGCTGCTGTGCATCCTGTTCCTCGCCTACTACTGCGGCGGCTACGTCGCGGGACGGATGGCGCGGTTCAACGGCGCGAAGCAGGGTGTCGCCGTCTGGGTCATCGCGGTCATCGCGGCGATCCTCATCGCCGTCCTCGGTGTCGTGACCGGCCGCCACTACGACGTCGTCGGCACGCTCAACAACCTGCCCCACATCCGGGTCGGGCAGAACACGCTGGCGGGTGGCGCGGTCGTCGCCGCGATCCTCGCCGGTCTGGTGACCCTCGTCGGCGCGGTGCTCGGCGGCCTCGGGGGTATGCGCTACCACCGCAAGGTCGACCGTGCGGGTCTCGGTGTCTGACTGACACGATCGGGGCATGGCGAGCCAGAAGCGACTCACCGCCCCCTCGTGGATCACCGATTGGACGACGGCCGTCCCCGTGGCGGCCGTCGTCCTTCTCGTGCTGACCTGGGGCCGGTCCCTGCCGACCCTCGTCGTCGTGCTCGTCGCGCTCGTCCTCGCGGGCGCGGTGCTCGCCGCGGTCCATCACGCCGAGGTCGTCGCCGCCCGGGTCGGCGAACCGCTCGGCTCGCTGGTCCTCGCCGTCGCCGTCACGGTCATCGAGGTCGGGCTCATCGTGACGCTCATGGTGTCCGGCAAGGGCGACACCTCCACCCTGGCCCGCGACACCGTCTTCGCCGCCGTGATGATCACCTGCAACGGGATCCTGGGGCTGTGCCTGCTCGTCGGCGCCGTACGGCAGGGTCTGGCGACCTTCAACGCCGAGGGGACGGGCGCGGCGCTGGCCACGGTGGCCACCCTGGCCGTGCTCTGCCTCGTCCTGCCCACGTTCACGACCTCCCAGCCGGGCCCGGAGTACACCGGGGCGCAGCTCACCTTCGCGGCCGTGGCGTCGCTCGCGCTCTACGCCATGTTCGTCGTCATGCAGACCGTCCGGCACCGCGACTTCTTCCTGCCGGTCGGGCCGGACGGCGAGGTGGTCGCGGACGCCGACGAGCACGCGAAAGCCCCGTCGAACCACGCCTCGCTCATCAGCCTCGGTCTGCTCCTGGTCGCGCTCGTCGCCGTCGTCGGGCTGGCCAAGGTCGAGTCGCCCGCGATCGAGAGCGGGGTGGACGCCGCCGGTCTGCCGCCGTCCTTCGTCGGCGTCGTGATCGCCCTGCTCGTGCTGCTGCCGGAGACGCTCGCCGCCGTCAACGCGGCCCGCCGCGACCGGATCCAGGTCGGCCTCAATCTCGCGCTGGGTTCGGCGATCGCGAGCATCGGCCTGACCATCCCCGCCATCGCGGTCGCCCAGATCTGGATCGGGGGCCGGCTCGTCCTCGGCCTGGACCCGACGCAGATCACCCTGCTCGCGATCACCGTCGTCGCCGGCGTGCTCACGGTCGTCCCGGGCCGGGCGACCCGGCTGCAGGCGGGCGTCCACCTCGTGCTGCTCGCCGCGTTCGTGGTGCTCGCGGCGAGCCCCTGACCGGCGGCGGCGGGCCAGTACCCTGCCGGGGTGCCCCTACGCGTGGTCCTCGCCGAGGACTCCCTGCTGGTCCGTGAGGGCATCCGCCGGGTGCTGGACCGCCAGGACGACCTCGAGGTGGTGGGCGAGGCCACCGACCTCCCCGAGCTCGAGCGCGCCGTCGAGGAGCTGGGGCCGGACGTGGTCGTCACCGACGTCCGCATGCCGCCCACCTCCACGGACGAGGGGATCCGCGCGGCCCGCACGCTGCGGACCACGCACCCGCGCCTCGGCGTCGTCGTCCTGTCGCAGTACGCCGAGCCCGGGTATGCGAACGCGCTGCTTGAGGGCGGGAGCGCCGGCCGCGCCTACCTGCTCAAGGAGCGGGTGAGCGACCCCCGGCAGCTGGCGGAGGCGGTGCGCGCCGTCGCGCAGGGCGGGTCGATGATCGATCCTGCGGTCGTCGAGGTGCTCGTCAGCGCCGCCCGCCGGGTCGAGTCACCGCTCGACGGGCTCACCACGCGGGAGCTCGAGGTGCTCGAGCAGATCGCCCAGGGCAAGAGCAACGCCGCGGTGGCGAGCGCCCTGTTCCTCACCGAGCGGGCCGTCGAGAAGCACATCAACGCGCTCTTCGCCAAGCTGGGGCTGGTCGGCGAGCCGGACGTCAACCGCCGGGTGAAGGCCGTCCTCCTCCTGCTCGCCGCTCGGGGCGGCCAGGGGGGCTAGCACCCCGCCGGCGACGTGTCTGCTCCCCTTGAGCGCGGCGCGCCCCGACCCGATCCTGGGAACGTGAGTATCGCCCTGTCCCCGCTCCCGGGGGCCGCCCTCCGCCGGGGACCGGCGGGGGACGACCCGGTCCGCGTGCTCATCGTCGACGACCAGGCCCCCTTCCGCTCGGTCGCGGCCGCGCTCGTGCGCCGGGTCCGTGGCTGGGCGGTGAGCGGCGAGGCGGAGACCGGCGAGGACGCCGTCCGGCTCGCCGTGCAGCTGACCCCGGACGTGGTCCTCATGGACATCAACCTGCCGGGGATCACCGGCATCGAGGCCACCCGCAGGATCGTCGCCGCGGCCCCGGCGACCGCCGTCGTGCTGGTCTCCACCTACGCGCTCGACGACCTCCCGGAGGAGGCGCGCCGCTGCGGCGCGATCGGGTACGTCCGCAAGGACGACCTCACCCCGCGACTGCTGAGGGATCTGCTCGCCGGCTGACGCCGTTCCCGGCGCCCAGGGGGGCGGCCGGGACGCTGCCCCGGACGGTCGTGCCCTCGCCGGGGACGGAGGTCACCGCGAGCCGGCCGCCGATGGCCCCCAACCGGTCCTGCATGTTGACGAACCCGTGGCCGAGCTCCAGAACCTGGTCGCCGCCGACGGCGAAGCCGACCCCGTCGTCGCGCACCTCGAACCACAGCCCGGGCTCGTCCGCGCCGACCTCCACGGTGACCCGGGCCTGCGGGCCCGCGTGCTTGCCCGCGTTCTGCAGCGCCTCGAGGCAGCAGAAGTAGGCTGCCGTCTCGACCTCCTGCGCGTACCGGCCCGGGAGGGTGACCCGCACCGTGCATGGCAACGGCGAGCGGGCGGCGGCGGCCCGCAGCGCCTCCGCGAGACCCTGGTCGCGCAGCAGCGGCGGATAGATCCCGTGCGCGAGCTCGCGCAGCTCGGCGATGGTCGTCCTGACGTCGGCGCGCAGCTCCGCGAGCATCTCGCCCACCTCCGCCGGCTCCTCCTCGGCGATCTGCTCCGCGAGACCGAGCTTGACCGCGAGCGCGACGAGGTGCTGCTGCGCCCCGTCGTGGAGGTTCCGCTCGATCGCCCGGCGGGACTCGTCGGACGCGGTGACGATGCGCAACCGGGACGCCTGGAGCTCGGCGTTTCGCCGTTCGAGCTCCTGCAGCGAGGCCTGCAGCGCCGAGTCGAGGCGCACGTTGTGCAGCGCGAGCCCGAGCTGGCGGGCGAGCTCGACGAGCTGGCGCTCCTCGTCCTCGGTGTAGTCGCCCGCGTCGGTGTTCCGCCGGACGACGACGAGGCCGAGCAGCTCGCCCAGGTGCGCGACGGGGGCGACCCGCAGGTACCCACTCTCGACCAGGCCGGGGAGCCACACCGAGCTCCAGCTCGGTCCGCCGATCCTCGCCCGGCCGACGACGACGCGCTCGCGGACCCCGAGGGTCAACCGGTCCGGCGGGCGCGTGGGCACGCTGACGGTCCTGGTGAGGACGCCGTCGGCGCCGACCCAGATCTCGGCCCCCGCCGGCGCGACGGTCGCCCGCAGGGACTCGGCGAGCTGCAGCATGAGCTCGTCCATGGGGACGGCCCTGCTCATCCGCGCCCCGAACGTCGCGACCGCCTCCTCGGCGGAGACCTCCCGCCGCCCCACGAGCGAGGACGCGAGAGCCAGCAGCCGCTGCCGGGTCGGCAGGACCAGGACCGCGACGACCATGGCCGCGACGATGCTGGCGACGAGGACGCCTCGCTCGCCCTCCGCCGGAGCCCGGTCGAGGCCGACGACGACCACGAGGTAGACGGCGACGACGAGGCCCGCCACCCCGGTGACGACGACCGACTCGATGAGCGCGGTCTCGCCGCCGCGCACCGTGGCCGGGGCGCTGGCGAACGCCTCCGCCAGCGGGATCAGGGCGAGCGAGGCCACGAGCCACGGCGCGAGGTCGTCGGGTGCGCCGACGAGGACGTGGAGGGCGAGCACGACCAGGGCGAATCCCGCGGCCAGCACGCCGCCGGCGGCGATCCACTGGAGTGCCGGGCGGGCGGCCGGGCCGGCGCGACGGCACCGGACGGCGAGGCCCGCCACGCCGAGCCCGGCGGTGACGACGGCCGCGACGACGAGCGCGCCGGCGGCGGGTGTACGGCCCTGCTCAGCACAGCCCCAGGCCCACACCAGCCCGGCGAGCGCGGCGACGGCGGGCAGCAGCCGGCGGGTCGTCGAACCGGCTCGCCCACCCGGGGCGGTGAGCGCGTACCCGAGCCACGCTGCCGGCAGCAGGGCCGCGGCGGGCGGCCAGAAGGCGGCGACGGCATGCACCGTGGCGAGCCCGCCGAAGACGGCCGCCGACCGGTCCGACCGGCCGCGGACCGCCACCAGCGCGGCGAGGCCCCAGGCCGCCGCGACGACGAGCAGGACCGCGGTCACGGCGCTCACTCCGCCCGCAGCACGTGGCCGATGCGCAGCCCCGCCGCCTGCCGGCCCGGCCAGGCGGCCAGCAGGTTCGCCACGAGCAGCGCGCACGGCGCGACGAGCAGCAGCGCGAGCAGCGCCACAGGGGGCACGTACTGCAGCGGCGTGTAGTCCGCGACCGCCCGCCAGACCGTCCGACCGAGCGCCACCCCGAGCGGGACGCCGAAGAGCAGGCCGACCGCCGCGAGCAGGCTCGCCTGCGTGACGACGACGCCGCGGGCCTGCCCCCGGGTCATCCCGAGGGCGCGCAGCACGGCGACGTCGACCCGCCGGCGCCGGACGGCGGTCGCGAGCGCGTGCCCGACCGCACCCAGCGCCAGCAGCAGGAGGAACACGCCCAGCGCGACCGGCAGCACCTGCACCTCCCGAAGTTGCCCGATCACCTGGAGCTCCTCCGGTTGCTCCAGCGCGAGCCCCTTCGCTCCCGCACCCGCGGCGAGGGCGGTCAGGCGCGGAGACACGGTCGCCTGCACGGCACCCGGACGCAACGCGACGAGGGCGACGTGGAACTTCAGCCTCGGTGCCGAACAGGTGCCGGTAGCCACCCGGCGTGAGCCATCCGCCGGCGTTGTAGTCGTTGTGCGGCGACGTCGGCACGAACCCGATGCCGACGACGGTCAGGTCGACCGGTCCGGCGTCCCCGGTGAACCGGACGACGTCGCCGAGGCGGGCCCGGACGGACGTCGCGGACGAGGGCGCCAGCACGACCTCGCCGTCCGACGCGGCCATCCGGCCGTCCACGAGCACCGGTACGCAGCGGCTGGCCGACCGGGTCGTAGGTGAAGAGGGTCACGGCCGCGTCGTCCGGGCCGCCGTGGGCCACGGCCAGCCGGGCATCGTCGACGCCGACGACGTCGGGGTCCCGGGCGATGGCGGCGAGCCCGGCGCGTTCCTTCGGGACGAAGTCGGCGCCGTTGTACCCGACGAAGGCCTGCAGCTGCCAGGTCTGGCCGAAGCGTTCGGGTCGTGCGGCGGCGTCGGAGATCCCGGACGCGAACGTGAGCGCCCCCAGCACCCCGAGCACGCCCGCGACCGCGCCGAGCAGCGCCGGCCGCACCGGCACCGACGTCCGCCCCCGGCCGGGCTCGAGCGCGAAGCGGGCGCCGACCACCACCGGTACGGGGAGCCCGCTGCGGGCGGCGAACGACGCCACCGGCGACCGCCGGACGGGAGCGGAGGCGCGCCCGGCGCGGGCGGCGAGCGCCGCCGACGTCGCCGCGCCGGCGAACACGAGCAGCGGCAGGATCACGAGGCCGCCGCCGAGCACGAGGAGATCGGCGTCGAAGCCCGGCGAGGGCTCGGCGAACCGGGCCGAGCCGATGGGGAACCGGACCGAGGCCGCCGCGGCCGCAGCCACCGCGACGAGGGTGCCGGCGACGGCGGCGACGACGGGCCCGGCGCAGGCCGCGAGCACGGCCTGCCGCGGCGTCATGCCGATGGCACGCATCACCGAGAGTTCCCCGATCGCGGCCGCGGTCCAGCGCGCCAGCGCCTGCCCGACGAGGAACACCGCGGCCAGCAGTGCGGCGGCGCCGAAGGCGAGCAGGCTGCGCGCCTGGAACGAGATGGATCGCTGCTCCTGGCGCTGCTGGGCCGGGAGGTTCCAGACGTCGATGTCGCGGCGTCCGGTCACCTGGGCCAGGTGTGCCTGGAAGGCGGGGAGCGCCGCCTCGCCGCCACGCAGGCGGACCAGGGCGTTCGCGTAGCCGGTCCGGTCGTCGTAGAAGTTGGCCCGGTACTGCTTCGCGAAACCCGGCGACAGCCACAGTCCGCCCGGTCCCCCGGGGCTGTCGTGGCTCCAGTACGGCACGACGACGCCGACGATGCGGATCGGCACCCGCGGCCCCTTCGGGTCGGGGTTCGTCGCCGCTCTTCCCGGCGGCGGCGACCTGCTTCGGGGTGTAGAGGTGGGCGGTCACGGTGTCGCCCGACACCGAGGTGGTAGTGCTCGGGGAACGCGGGGGTGACGACGGCCTCGTCGGCCCGGGTGGGATCGGGGAGCCGTCCGGACAGGACGACGGGCACCTCGAGGGTCCGCGTCCACGCGTCGTCCCCGGGCGGGAAGCCGATGGACTGGTCCTCCGGGGGCAGTTCCTCGACGCCGAAGTCCGTTCCGAGCAGGAACGTCGTCAGTGCCTCGACCTCCGGGAAGGCCCGGACCCGGTCCCAGTCGAAGCCCGGCTGGTTCGGCAGCACCACCGCCGTGGCCGGCTTCGTGCGGGCGGCCAGCCGGTCCAGCACCGACTCGCCCCGCCGGGCGCCGGCGACGGCGGTCAGCACGGTGGCGCCCGAGAGCGCGACCAGGAGCGCCAGCACGGCGAGCGACCGCCACCGGCGGCGCAGGTCGAGCCGCAGCCAGGCGAGGACGGCGGTCACGGGCGCCCGTCCTCCACCACGAGCCCGTCGCGCATCCGCACCCGCCGCTGGGCGCCGGCGGCCACGTCGGAGGAGTGCGTGACGAGGACGATCGTCTGCCCCTCGGCGTGCAGGCGCCGGAAGAGCTCGAGCACCTCCAGGCCGCCCTCGCTGTCGAGCGCGCCGGTGGGCTCGTCGGCGAGCAGCAGCGTCGGCTCGTTGACCAGCGCGCGGGCGATGGCCAGCCGCTGGCGCTGCCCGCCGGAGAGCACGGCCGGGACCTGCTGCCCCCGGTCGCCGAGGCCGAGCAGGTCGAGCAGGTCGCGCGCCCGCGACTCGGCGGCCCGCCGGCGCATGCCGCCGAGGATGCCGGGCAGCACGAGGTTCTCCTGGGCGCTGACGCCGTCGAGGAGGTTGAAGAACTGGAAGACGATGCCGACGTGGTGCCGCCGGAACCGGGCCAGCCAGTCCTCGTCGCGCCCGTCGACGCGCTCCCCGGCCACCTCGATCGTGCCCTCGTCCACCCGGTCGAGGCCGGCGACGACGTTGAGCAGCGTGGACTTGCCGCACCCGGAGGGGCCGGTGACGGCGACGAACTCGCCGCGCCCGACGTCGAGGTCGACGCCGCGCAGCGCGCGCACCGGGGCGAGCTCGGCGGCGAACGTGCGGCGTGCGCCGCGGACGCGCACGGTGGCGGGCCGCTCGGCAGCCGCGTTGGCGGCCGCGTCGGAGGCCGCGTCGGAGAGGTGCGGCTCGAAGGCCTCGGAGAGCGTCATCGCGCGACCTCCGCTCGACCGGCCGCCGCCACCGGTACCGGCCGGTGGCTGGGCCAACGGTACGCCACGACCGGCTTGTCGCGGCCCTTCACCTCGCAGGGTCCGAGCGGCTCCCACCCCGCCTCGGCGCCGGGTGCTTCTGCCGCCGCCGCCCGGATCGTCGCCTCGGCCGCGACGGTCGTGCCCGCCGGCCGGGCCAGGTCCTGCAACCGCTGCGCGAGGTTCACGACGTCACCGACGAGGGTGTACTCCAGGCGCTCGGCGCTGCCGAGCAGGGCCGCCGCCACCTCGCCGGTCGACAGCCCGACGCCCAGGCCGAAGGGCGCGAGATCCTGCTCCGCCCAGGTCCCGTCGAGCGCGTGCTGCCGCTCGTGCATCCCCCGGGCTGCGCGGATGGCGCGGCCGGCGTGGTCCGGCCGCGGGTCCGGCGCCCCGAACACGGCCATCACCGCGTCCCCCACGTACTGCATGACGGTTCCCCCCTCGCTCAGGATGGCGGCGTTCATCGCCGTGCGGTGCGCCATGAGCTGGCCCGCCAGGACGGCGGGGTCCGACCGCTCGGCGATCGCGGAGTAACCGCGGACGTCGGACATCAGGACCGTGACGACGAGGCGCTCGGTCCGCCCGGCGGCGCCCCGGTCGCGGCGCAGCCGCTCGGCCAGCCCGCCCGGCAGCAGCCGGGAGAGCGTCTCGCCCTGCTCCTCCCGCCGCAGGATCGCGCTGTGCAGCATGCGCAGCCGCCGCAGCGCATCCTCCTGGCCCGCGCTCGCGCCGCGGGCGAGGTCGAGGAAGAGCTGCTCGATCGCGGCGTTCACGGCCTCGGGCGGGTCGCCGCGGGAGGAGGCGATGGCCTTGACCGGCCGGCCCTCGGCCACCTCGCGCAGCAGGGCCTCCTGGTCGGCGTCCAGCACGCCGTCGCCCTGGGCGGGCGACACGAGTGCACGGACGATCTCCGGGTCGAGCATCGACCCGCCGGTCGCGACCTCGCGGATCGCGCGGGCGAGCCGGCCGGAGTCGGCGACCCGGTCCTTGAGGAGGTAGGCGTAGCCGGCGGCACCGTCCGCGAGCAGGCCGACGGCGTACTCGGGGCTGTCGTACTGGCTGAGCACCACGACACCCGTGCCGGGCAGCAGCTTGCGGACCTCCTTGGCGCCCTCGATGCCCTCGTCCTGGAAGGACGGCGGCATGCGGATGTCGGTGACGAGCACCTGGGGCCGCAGTTGTGCGGCCCGTTCGACCAGCTCGTCGTAGTCGCCGGCGACGCCCACGACCTCGACGTCCGGGTCGCGGGCGAGCAGCGCGCGCACGCCCTCACGGACGATGAGGTTGTCGTCGGCGAGCAGAACGGTGATCGGGGCCACCCCTCCATTGGCGAGCACGCGGGGCGCCGCGATCAAGGGGGGCAGGACGACCGGGTGGGGGGTGCTGGCAACACCGCGGCAGGCAGGGTGGCGCGCGGCGAGCCACCGGGCAGCGCCCTTGGGCCGGTCGCGCCGCGCTCCTAGCGTCGACGTGTCAGCCGATCCCGTGGAGGCCGCCATGCGTGTCGAGTCGTCCGCGACCACCCTGTCGTGGATCCCTTCCGAAGCCGTTCCCGGCCTGCCCCGCACCGTCTTCGACCGGGGCGTGCTGCACTACGACGAGCCGCCGCCGGACCTGCTCGGCGACCTCGAGGCGCTGCGTCGCGCGGACCGCTTCCGGTTCGCCAACCGGCTGCAGGCCTGGGCCGAGTTCGAGGGCTCCCGCGCGGTGGCGTTCGGACGGTCGGGCGGCGGGCTCATGGGCTCGACGACGGTGCGGATCGCCTCCCTCGGGATGACGTTCGCCGCCGTCGGCATGCCCGACCTCCAGCCGGAGCCCGAGGTCGGGGACGGGTGGGTGCGCTTCCGGCAGACCGCCGGCGGCCGGACCGCGCTCGCCTCGCCCCGGTCGATCCGCCGCGCACCGTACCTGCGGATCCAGGCGCCGCTGGTGTGGACGACGGTGAGCCTCACGCTGCACGCGGACGGCCGCGCCGAGGTCGACCTGCCCGGCGCCAGCCCCTTCCCCCGGCACTGGGTGTACGACGGCAGCGGCGAGCTCGTGCTCAAGACGGGGCTGACCGACTTCGCCGCGCTGGATACGCCCAGCCGTCGCACGCGAGCACGCCCTGGGGCGACGAGGACTCCCCCGCCGTCGTCACCGCCGCCGAGACGGCACTGGAGCGCCGGCTCTCCCGCGTGCTCATGAGCGGGACGCCGACCGTCCGGCGGCTGGCCGCCGGGGACGTGCTGGCCCGGCAGGGCTCACCCGGTGACGCCCTCTACCTGCTGCTCGACGGCGTCGTCACGGTCGCCGTCGACGGGGAGCCGGTGGCCGACGTCGGCCCCGGGGCGGTGCTCGGCGAGCGCGCCCTGCTCGAGGGCGGCCTGCGGACGGCGACGCTGACGGCCGCGACCCCGATCCGGGTGGCGCAGGCGCCGGCGGACGCCGTCGACGTCGGCGCGCTCGAGCGACTCGCCACCGGTCACCACCGCGAGGACGACCCGGCCGAGGCGCGTCCGGTCCGGACCGCCCGGTGAGGTTGCTGCCGCTCGGGGTCCGCGGCTCGACCCCCGCGCCCGGCCTGCCCTTCGTCGGGTACGGCGGGCACACCAGCGCCGTCGCGGTGCTGGGCGACGGCGAGACGGTGCCGCGGCTCGTGCTCGACGCCGGCACGGGCCTGCGGGACCTGCCGGAGCACCTCGACGGCGATGCCGTTCCGCGGCGCGATCGTGCTCACCCACCTGCACTGGGACCACGTCCAGGGGCTGCCGTTCTGCCCCGCGGTGGACCGCCCCGACGCGGTCGTCGAGCTGCACGTCCCCGGCGCCTGGGGCACCGGCAGCGGGGAGGCGGACGCCGCCGCCCTGCTCGCCCGGGCGATGTCGCCGCCGCACTTCCCGATCGGTCCCGAGCGGGCTCCACGGGCGCTGGCGGTTCCTGCCGCCGCGGCCCGGGGACCTGGCGACGGCGACGGTCGCGATCGGTCGCCGTCCGTCCGGTCGCGCACAAGGGCGGCGTCACCCTCGGCGTCCGGGTCGAGCTGGACGGCGCGAGCGTCGCCTACCTGCCCGATCACGCGCTCACCGGCGACCGGGTCGACGCCTGGACGCTCGAGTTCGTCGCCGGCGTCGACGTGCTCCTGCACGACGGGCAGTTCGCGGCCGGCGAGCGGCGGACCGCGGCCGACTACGGGCACGCCACCGTCGAGGCGACCCTGCGGCTCGCGGACCGGGCCGGCGTCGGGCGGCTCGTGCTCACCCACCACGCCCCGGGGCGCACCGACGAGCAGCTCGACGCGCTCGCCGCCCGGCACCGGGCGACGCCCGGCGGACGTCCTGTGACGTTCGCCCGGCAGGGCGAGCCGATCGACGTCGTCGGCACGTCCGGCCGGCGCGCGCGTCGTGCTCGCTCGGGCCCGGGAGGGGCGGGCCCGGGCGAGCGCCGGCGCTCGAGGCATCACGCTCGCGCAGGCCCCCCGGTCGGATGCAGTGGCGGAGCCTTGACCACGCGGGCCGGCTGCCGGACGCCGAAGAGATCCACCTCGACCCGCGTCTCCGGCTGCGCGCGGTCGACCGGCAGGTAGGCGTAGGCGATGGACGCCTGCGCGGAGTAGCCGAACCCGCCCGAGGTCACCCGGCCGAGCACCCGGCCGCCGTCGAGCACGGGTTCGCCGCCGAGCACGACCTCGCGCGGGTCGTCGAGCACGAGGCACGCGAGCCGGCGCGCGACTCCTTCGGCCTTGATCCTGGTCAGCGCCTCCTCGCCGACGAACCCGCCGGGCCTGCCCGAGCTTGACGCAGAAGCCGAGCCCGGCCTCGTACGGGTTCGTCTCGGGGGTGATGTCGCTGCTCCACACCCGGTAGGCCTTCTCCAGCCGCAGGCTCTCGATGGCCCGGTACCCGGCGGTCACGACGTCCTCGCGGACCAGCGTCTCCCACAGCCGCAGCCCGTACTCCGTCGGCGCGTACAGCTCCCAGCCGTGCTCGCCGACGAACGTCACCTGCAGCGCGCGGACCGGGACGTCGCCGACCGTGGATCTCCTGCGCGGTCATGAACGGGAAGGCCGGGGCCGACAGGTCGGCGGGGGTCAGCGGCCGCAGGACGTCGCCGGCCCGGGACCCCACAGCGCGAAGCACACCTCCGCGCCGCTGACGTCCGCGAGCCGGACGTCGGCCTCCGATCAGCCGCGCCTGCCGTCGCAGCCAGCCGAGGTCGTGCGTGCCGAAGGCGGTGCCGGTGACGATCCGGAACCGGTCGTGGCCGAGGCGGGTGACGGTCACGTCCATCTCGATGCCGCCGCGCTCGTTGAGGCACTGGGTGTACGTCACGTCGCCGACCTCGCGGGCGACGTGGTTGTCGCAGACCCGTTCGAGGAACGCCGCGGCGTCCGGACCGGTGACGTCGATCTTCGCGAACGACGACTCGTCGAACAGGGCGGCGCCTCCCCGGGTCGCGAGGTGCTCGACCGCCACGGACGGCGACCAGTCCCGGCCCGCCCAGCCGCGCGGCCGCAGCGCCTCGACCTCGGCGCCCGCCGCGTGCCGGTAGTGCTCGACCCGCTCCCAGCCCGCCTTCTCGCCGAACACGGCGCCGTGGGCGGCGTGCCAGCCGTAGACCGGCGACGTCCGCGAGCGGCCGGCCCGCCCGGCGCTGCCGGTTCGGGTAGGCGATGTCGTAGTACGTCGCGTAGGTCTCGACCGTGCGCGCCAGGGTGTACGACGGCGAGGCGTACGCGGGGCCGAAGCGGCGGATGTCCATGTGCCAGACGTCGAGCCCGGGGTCGCCGTCCACGATCCAGTCGGCGACGACCTTGCCGATGCCGCCGGCACCCGCGATGCCGTGCGCGCAGAAGCCGGCGGCGACGAAGAAGCCGGCGACCTCGGTCTCGCCCAGGCAGAACTCGTTGTCCGGCGTGAACCCCTCCGGCCCGTTGACGACGCGGCGGATCCCCGTCCGCTCCAGCGCCGGCACCCGGCGCTGCGCGTTCGCCGAGATCTCCTCCAGCCGCGACCAGTCCTCCGCGAGCAGCCGGCCGTTGAAGTCCGCCGGGATCGCGTCGTACGAGCCGGCGGACGGCCGTGAACGGCGCCGGGTCGCGCTCGTAGCCGCCGACGACCAGGCCGTCGACCTCCTGCCGGTAGTACACGAGCAGGTCCGGGTCACGCAGGCTCGGCAGCGGCCGCTGCCCGGTCGCCGCCGCGCACAGCGGGCATGGGCTCGGTGACGACGTACTGGTGGGACATCGGCACGATCGGCACCCGGACGCCGACCATCCGGGCGATCTGCCGCGGCGTACATGCCGCCGCAGTCGACGACGACCTCGCACTCGACGTCGCCGCGGTCGGTCCGCACCCGGGTCACCCGCCGGCCGTACCGGCCCTGCTCGGTGTCGATGCCGAGCACCCGGGTGCGGGTGGCGATCCGGACGCCGCCCGCGCGGGCGCCGGCCGCGAGCGCGTACGTCAGCTGCGACGGGTCGATCTGCCCGTCCGACGGCAGGAAGCAGCCGCCGACGACGCCGTCGGTGTCGACGAGCGGGAAGAGCTCGGCGACCTCCTTCGGGGAGATCTCCTCCAGCGGCAGCCCGTAGGTGCGCGCCCAGCTGACCTGCCGGCGGATCTCCTCCAGCCGCTCCGGCGAGGACGCGATCTTGATGCTGCCGCTCTCGGTCCACCCCGGCGGGGCGTCCCCGGCCTGCAGCCGACGGTAGAGCTCGACCGAGTGCATGTTCATCCGGGTCAGCGCCGGGTCGGCGCGCAGCTGGCCGACGAGGCCGGCGGAGTGGAACGTCGAACCCGCGGTGAGCTCGGCGCGCTCGACGAGCAGCACGTCCCGCTCGCCCCGCTCCGCCAGGTGGTGGGCGACGCTGGTGCCGCCGACCCCGCCGCCCACCACGACGACGCGGGCGCGCTGCGGCAGGTCCTGGCTGCTCGTCGACGCGATCACCCTCGGACTGTAGGACAGTCGGCCGCCGCGACGGATCCGCGACCGAGAGCACCGTGCGAGCCGTGGTTTCCGTCGTCCCCGGGCCACGACACCACGCAGGTCGACACGGCCGGCGGGTCTGGACCGCACCCTCCCCCCGGGCCTAGCATCCGGCCACCGGACCAGAAGTGATCTCGTTCATGGCGGTTCCGGGGCGGCGGGAGTGTGCGTGTCGAGCGTGCCCGGTCCAGGGGCCCTGTCCCCGGTGGAGGCGCCGGACGGAACCGCGTCCGGTGACCTGGCGCGCCTGCGCTCCGTACCCGCCTTCGCGACCGGGCCCCTGCGTATCGAGAACCTGCCCGGCGGTCTGACGAACCGCAACTTCAGGGTGACGACCGCAGACGGCCGCCGGTACGTCGCGCGCCTCTCCAGCCCGGACGCCTCGCTGCTCGCCGTCGACCGCGACGCCGAGCACCACGACAGCCTCGCCGCGGCGTCCACCGGCATCGCGCCGGCGGTCGTCGACCGGGTGGTCGACGGCCCCGAGCGCAGCGGCGTCCTCGTCGTGCAGTGGGTCGACGCCCGGCCCTGGACGCCGGCCGACCTGCGCGACGAGACGAACCTGCGCCGGGTGGCGGCGGCCTGCCGGGTGCTGCACCGGGGCCCGCGCTTCGCCACCGACTTCGACATGTTCGCGCTGCAGCGGCGCTACCTGGCCGTCGTCCGCGAACGCGGGTTCCGGCTGCCGCCGCGGTACGAGGAGTTCCTGCCGGCGGTCGAGCGGATCCGGGCGGCGCTCGCCGTGCGGCCGGCGCCGACCGTGCCGTGCAACAACGACCTCCTGCCCGCCAACGTGCTCGACGACGGCCGCCGGCTCTGGCTCATCGACTACGAGTACGCCGGCAACAACGACCCCTGCTTCGAGCTCGGCAACATCTGGAGCGAGGCCTCGCTCGGCCCCGACCTGCTGGAGCCGCTCGTCACGGCCTACTTCGGCCGGCCGCGGCGCGCCCAGGTCGCCCGGGCCCGGCTGCTCGGCCTGATGTCGAAGTACGGCTGGACGCTGTGGGCCTCGATCCAGGACGGCCTGGGAGCGATCGACTTCGACTTCTGGTCCTGGGGGATGGAGAAGTACGAGCGGGCGGTGGCCGAGTTCTCCGGCCCCGACCTGCCCCGGATGCTGGATGAGGTGATACGGGACGACTGATCGCGCCTGCGCCGCGCGCCCTGGCCCCTGTCGTACGAAAGGACCCCGGAATGGCTGACACCACGTCGCTCGGCGACGACGAACGCCGCCTCGCCGAACTCGGCTACAAGCAGGAGCTGCACCGCTCCTGGTCCGGCTTCTCCAACTTCGCCATCTCGTTCTCCATCATCTCGATCCTGGCCGGCTGCTTCACCACGTTCGGCCAGGCCTGGAACAACGGCGGCCCGATCGCGATCTCGATCGGCTGGCCGATCATCTCCGTGTTCATCCTCGTCATCGGGCTGTGCATGTCCGAGCTGGTCTCGGCGTTCCCGACGTCCGGCGGCATCTACTGGTGGGCCAGCCGGCTCGGCGGCGCGAAGGCCGGCTACTACACCGGCTGGCTCAACCTGATCGGCCTGATCGCGATCATCGCCTCGGTGGCCTACGGCGCCGCGATCTTCCTCAACACGTTCATCGACCTGTTCAGCGACTCCTACTCGAGCAGCTTCCTCGGCGGCAACGCGCTCTCCCAGCAGTTCTTCTGGTTCATCGTGCTCATGGCCGTCGTCACCGCCGATCAACATCTTCAGCTCGCACCTGCTGGCGGTCATCAACAACGTCTCCGTCTGGTGGCACGTGGTCGGGGCGGCCATCGTCGTCCTGGTCCTCGATCTTCGGCCCGAAGAGCCACCAGTCCTTCTCGTTCGTGTTCACCGACCGCATCAACAACTCCGGCTTCGGCGACGGCACGACCAGCGGGCTGACGTTCTGGCTCTACGTGCTGCCGCTGGGCTTCCTGCTCACCCAGTACACGATCACCGGCTACGACGCGTCGGCGCACCTGTCCGAGGAGACCCAGGGCGCGGCCAACCAGGCGGCCAGGGGCATCTGGCAGTCCATCTTCTACTCGGCCATCGGCGGCTGGATCCTGCTGCTGTCGTTCGTCTTCGCGGCGACCGACCTGAACGCGATCAACGCCTCCGACAACCCGTACGGCCCCGGCTCCGCCCTGGCCGTGCTGGCCAGCGCCCTCAGCCCGGGCCTGTTCAAGCTCGTCGTCTTCATCAGCATGACCGGCCAGATCTACTGCTCGACCGCCTGCATGACGTCGACCTCCCGGATGATCTTCGCTTTCAGCCGGGACGGTGCGGTGCCCGGGGCACGCCTCTGGGCCAAGGTCAACGCCAACGGCACGCCGCGCAACGCGGTGCTCGCGGCGGCCGTCGCCGGCGTCGTCCTCACGCTGCCGGCGCTCTACAGGGCGCCGAACGGGGCGCCGGTGGCGTTCTACGCCGTCGTCTCGATCGGCGTGATCGGGCTGTACGCGGCCTTCGCCATCCCCATCTGGTACCGCTGGCGGGCCGGCGCATCGTTCCCGCCCGGGCCGTGGACGCTGGGCTCCCGCTACAAGTGGATGTGCCTGCTGGCGGTCGGGGAGATCGTCGTCACGTCGGTCTACTTCCTGCTGCCGTTCACCCCGACCGGCTGGCCCGGGAACGCCGACTTCACCTGGACGGCGGTGAACTACACGCCGATCGTCGTCCTGGGCGCCCTGCTCGCCATCTGGATCGGCTGGCACCTGTCGGCGAAGCACTGGTTCACCGGCCCGAAGCGGACCGTGGACCTGCCCGCCGGCGTCACCGGCGCCGAGGAGATCGCCCTCGAGCACGAGCACAAGGGTTACCTCACCGGCGAGCACGACGCGCCCTGAGTCAGAGCGTGACCAGCGCGAGCAGGCCGTCCAGGCCTTTCTCGCGCAGCGCGTCCCGCTGGCGGGTGGCCCCGTTGCCACCCGCCAGCAGGCGCGCCAGGTGCTCCTCGACCCGCTCGTCGTCGCCCGCCTCGACCAGCGCCGCGCGCACGTGGTCGAGCAGCAGCCCGACGACGTCCGCCGCGGGCCGGGCACGACCGGAGCGCGGGTCCACGAGGTCGCCGTCCAGCCCGTAACGTGCCGCCGTCCACGTCGCCGCGCGCAGCACCTCCACCGGCGCCTGCGCCGCCGCGGGCGCCGAGGGCGAGGTCAGCGCCGTCGCCGCCAGGGCGCGCAGCAGCCCCGCCAGGACGACCGCGGACGCGGCCTCGAGCTGCACGTCGGCGACCCGGATCTCGACCGTCGGCACGTGCTCGGAGAGCCGGGCGTGCCAGTACAGCTGGCCCCGGTCACGGATCGCGCCGGTCGCGAGCAGCGCCTCCGCGCGGGCCTCGTAGTCCGCGAGCGAGGCGAACACCGGGGGCGGGCCCTCGACCGGCCAGCGTGCGAAGTGCACGGCACGGAAGCTGGCGAACCCGCTGTCCCGGCCGCGCCACAACGGCGAGTTCGCCGAGAGCGCCAGGACGACGGGGAGCCAGGGCCGTACACCCGCGAGCACCCGGACGCCGGTGGCCCGGTCGGGCACGCCGACGTGGACGTGCATGCCGTTGATGAGCTGCTCCTCGACCAGGGCGGGGGCCTGGCGCAGCATGTCCTGGTAGCGGGGCTTGTCCGTCACCGGCACGTGCTCGTCGTCCGGCTCGACGGGGGCGGCGCCGGTCGGAGCCAGCCGGCAGTCGTGCGCCTGCGCCGCCCGGGCGAGCGCGGCCCGCAGCGCCTCGAGCTGGTCCTCGACCTCGGCGAGCTCGGAGCACACCGGCGTCGCCACCTCGACCTGCACCTCGAGCAGCTCGTGCTGGAGCTCGGCGTCCCGCATCCGCGGCTGCCGGCCCGCCGCCGCCAGCACCGGCGTCGACCGGGCCACGGGCACGCCGTCGGCGTCCAGCAGCAGGTACTCCTCCTCGACGCCCAGTGTCATGGTCACGGGCCCGCTGTACCCGTGCCCGCGTGCGCCCAATCGGAGGACCGGGGGCATGATGACAACGATGACGACGCAGCAGGCCGCACCCGCGCCGCACAAGGCGCCGGATCGCCGCCCGCCGGTGTGGCTGCCGGCGGTCGCGGCGGGCGGGCTGGTCCTCGCGCTCGTCGTGGGCGGCGGCGCACCGCAGGCCGCCGTGCCCGGCATCCCCGACCCCGGACCCGTCACCGGCTGGGGCCTGCCCCTGGTGCGGCTGGCCACCGACCTCGCCGCGGTCTGCGCCGTCGGGCTCGCGCTGGCCGCCGGGCTGCTGCTGCCGGCGACGTCGGGGCAGCTGCGGGGCGAGCGCGCGCGGGACGCCGGGAACGTCGTCTGGGCCGCGCTGGCGATCGTCGTGCTCGCTGCGGTGCAGATCCCGCTGACCCTCTCGAACGTGCTCGCCGAACCGCTCGGCGGGGTGACCACGCCGACGCTGCTCTCGCAGTTCGTCACGCAGACCGACCTCGGCCGCGCCCTGGTCGCCCAGATGGTGATCGCCGCCGCTCTGGCCGTCACGGCGTTCCTCGTGGAGTCGACGGCCGGCGCGGTGTGGTTGCTCGTGCTGGCGCTCGCCTGCCTCGTGCCGCAGTCGCTCGTCGGCCACGCCGCGAGTTCCGTGGGGCACACCCTCGCCGTCGGCAGCCTGCTCGTGCACGTGCTCGCCGCCTCGCTGTGGACGGGCGGCCTGCTCGCGCTCGCCCTGGCGGCCCGCCGTGGTGTGGGCGGGCTGCGCTACGCGGTCCCCCGGTTCTCCACGCTCGCCCTGTGGTGCTTCGTCGCCGTCGCCGTGTCCGGGATCGTCAACGCCGGCATCCGGCTCGGCTCGCTGGACGCCCTGCTGACCACGTCCTACGGCGATCTGGTGCTCGCGAAGGCGGGCGCCCTGCTCGTGCTCGCCGCCTTCGGGCAGCGACAGCGCAACCGTGTGGTGCCCGACCTGGTCTCCGGCGGCACCGGGCCTGGCCTTCGCGAAGGTCGCGGTCGCCGAGCTCGCGGTCATGGCAGCGACCTTCGGCCTCGCGGTGGCGCTCGGCCGGACGCCGACCCCGACGGTGCCGGCGCTGCCGGACGACCCGGGCTCGCAGATCCTCGGGTTCCCGATGCCGCCGGCGCCGACGGCGGCGCGGCTGGCGCTGGGGTGGACCGCCGACGGCTTCGCGCTGGTGCTCCTCGTGTTCGGCGTCGCGCTCTACGCGGCCGGCGTCCTGACCCTGCGGCGCCGCGGGGTCCGGTGGCCGGTGGGCCGTTCGATCGCCTGGGGCGCGGGCTGGCTCGTGTTCGCCTACGCGACGATCGGCGGCGTGGGCCTGTACTCCCATGTGCTGTTCAGCGCGCACATGGTCGGCCACATGCTCGTGTCGATGGTGGCCCCCGTGCTGCTCGTCGCCGGTGCCCCGGCGACGCTCGCGCTGCGGGCCCTGCCGGGCCCCCGGGTCAAGGGCGAACGCAGCCCGCGGCAGCTCCTCATGGGTGCGCTGCACAGTCGCCCCGTGCGCGTGCTCACCCACCCGGTCGTGGCCTTCGCGATCTTCGTGGGCAGCATCTACCTGCTCTACTTCTCGAGCCTGTTCCCCGCGCTCATGAGCAACCACCTCGGGCACACCCTGATGCAGGTGCACTTCCTGCTCGCCGGCCTGCTCTTCTTCTACGTGATCATCGGGCGTGGACCCGAGGCCCCGGCCGCTGCACCCGCTGCTCGCCGTCGGCCTGCTCTTCGTGGCGACCGCCCTGCACGCGTTCTTCTCGCTGGCGATCATGAGCAGCAGCGAGGTGCTGGCGCGGGACTACTTCACCTCGCTGCAGCGCCCCTACGCCTGGAACCTGCTCGCCGACCAGCACCTCGGCGGCGGACTGTCGTGGGGGCTCGGCGAGCTGCCGATCCTGCTCGTGCTGGGCGTCATCCTCGTCCGCTGGGTCCGCGCGGACGACCGGGAGGCGCGGCGGCACGACCGGGCGGCCGACCGGGCGGCCGAGACCGGCACCGGCGTCGACGAGCTCGCGGCGTACAACGCCTACCTCGCGTCGCTGAACGCCCGCAGCCGGGACTGACGCGGGGCCTCCGCCACCCGGAGCCGGGGAGCCGCTAGCCCTCGGTGGACTGGCCCGACGACGGCGCCGACGGCTTCGACGACGGCTTCGACGAGGACGTCGACGGTGTCGTGCGCCCGGTGCGGGTCCGGCTCGTCGAGCGGGCCGCGGGCGCGCGACGCGTGGTGGTCGACCGCGGGGAGGCGGTGGTGCGCGGGGCGGCCGCCGCGGAGTCCCCCGCGGACTCGGCCGTGGCCCTGGCGGCGGTCTCGCGGGCGGTCACCGTGCCGAGGTCCTCGGCCTGGGTGCCGTTGGCCGGCGCCGCGGGTAGCGCCGGGGTGTCCGTGCTCGCGCTCGGGCCGCTCGGCAGCGCGCCCGCCGGCCGCGACGCCGCCGCCCCGTTCGCCGGCGCCTTGGCGGAGGCGGCCTGCCGGTCCTGAGCCTTCTGACGCTGGATCAGGTCGGCCAGCACGGCGCGGTCGTACTTGGCCTCGGCCTTGTGGGACTTCTCCTCGGCCTTCACGGCGGCGTCCGAGGCGCGCTTGCGCGCCGTCAGCAGCTTGCGGCGCTGCTTCTCGGCGTCCTTGAGGGCCTTCTTGAGGCGCTTGATCTCCTCCGTGGCGGCCCGGAGCGCGGTCTCGTCGCTGCTGAACTGCGCCGTGATGCGGCCGAGCTGGGTGTCGAGGTCGGCGAGCTTGCTCCGGGCGGCCTCCAGGCCGTCGCGCGCGTGCGTCGACTTGGCGCGGGACTTCTCGAGCGGTGACGCGGACTGCGTCGCGTCCGGAACGGTGGGTGTGGTCGACACCGTGGGCCTCCTCGGCTCGCAGGTTGCTCTCTCCCGTCTCGGCGACCCGGTTCCGCCCGGGAGCAGCAGCGAGATCTTCGAGCCAGGTGACGAGAGGATGAACAAGTCTATCCTCCGTTCATCCTGGCGCGCGATCACCGCCGGTGCCTCATCCATGGGGGACGGTATGCGGGCCCGCTCGTGGAGTCCTCCGCCGAGCCCCACCATGGGCGGATGAGCGAGCAGCGGCCCGAGCCCGACGCGCCCTACGACTCGGATCCGGAGGACGACGTCCCGGACGCGCCGTCCGACCCGTCGGACCCGCCCGCCGAAACCGGGCGAACCGCTGAACCCCGCGTGAGGGGCCGTCAGCCGCAGTCGTCGGCGAGCGACCTCAGCAGTCGCGTGGAGATCTCCTGCAGCTGGCGGACCTGACGCCGGTCGAGGTTGTCGAAGACCAGCTGCCGCACCGTCTCGACGTGGTCGGGCGCCGAGGCGACCACCTTGGCGTAGCCGGCGTCCGTCAGCCGCGCCATGGTCACCCGGCCGTTGTCGGCCATCGGCTCCCGCCGCACCCAGTCGCGCCGTTCCAGCCGCGTCACCACGTGGGAGAGCCGGGAGAGCGACCCGTTCGTCACGCTGGCCAGCCGCTTCAGCTGCAGCGTGCGACCCGGCGCCTCGGAGAGCATCGCCATCACGAGGTACTCGAACATGGTGATGCCGTTGTCACGCTGCATCTGCGAGTCGAGAGCGGCCGGGAGCAGCAGGATCACCCCGTTGAGCGCGAGCCACGCGCTCATCTCCTCGTCGTCGAGCCACCGGGGCTCGGGCATCCGCTCCGCCATGGCTTCATGATACGCCACAACACTTGACGCTTCAACATCCGATGGCTACGATCATTTCGGCGGTTGAAGAGTCAAGCCCGAGGAGCAGAGTAACCGATGAACGCGTTGCTGTGGGTGCTCGCCGTGCTGCTCGCCGCCGCCTTCCTGCTGGCGGGCATCGGCAAGCTGACCCAGCCCAAGGAGAAGCTCGCCGCCAACCCGTACCACTTCTGAGGACAATCATGATCGACAGTTCCGCACCGGCCGGCGCGTACGACGCGCTGCGGCCCGGCCTCGCCGCCGCCAGCGCCTCCCAGCGACCCTGGACGCCGGACGACGGCCCGCTCCCCGCCCTCTACGTCAGCCACGGCGCGCCACCGCTCCTCGACGACGCGGAGTGGATGCGCGAGCTCGGCGGCTGGGCGCAGTCCCTCCCGAAACCGCGCGGCATCGTCATCGCGAGCGCGCACTGGGAATCGGCCCCGCTCCTGCTGTCGTCACCGGCGGCCGGCACGCCGCTGGTCTACGACTTCGGGGGCTTCCACCCGCGGTACTACACGCTGACCTACCCCACCCCGGACGCGAGCGACCTCGCGCGCCGGGTGGCGGCGGCGATGCCGGACGCCGAGCCGGTGCACCAGCACCCGAGCCGGGGGCTCGACCACGGCGCGTGGGTGCCGCTTCTGGTCATGTACCCGCTCGGCGACGTGCCGGTGCTGCAGCTCTCGATCCCCACGCACGACCCCGCCCGCCTGCTCGACCTGGGCCGCCGGCTGCGCCCGCTGCGTGAGGAGGGGGTGCTCGTCGTCGGCTCCGGCTTCATGACGCACGGCCTGCCGTTCGTCACCCGCGAGATGCTCGGCGGCGCGGTGCCCTCGTGGTCGGCCGACTTCGACGCCTGGGCCGCGCAGGCCCTGGCCGAGGGGGACGTCGAGACGCTGGCGGACTACCGCTCCAGCGCGCCGGGCATGCCGTACGCCCACCCGACCGTCGAGCACTTCGTGCCGCTGTTCCTCACCTTGGGGGCGTCGGTCGACCCGGAGGCGCCGGTGACGACGGCCATCGACGGCTTCTTCATCGGCCTGGCCAAGCGCTCCTTCCAGGCCGCCTGACCTCACGTCCCGGTCGCGTCCGCGGCGGGCGTGGGATCCTCGGGCATGTCCCTGACCCTGCTCGACTGGCGCCGTCGGGTCCACCGGTTGTACGCGGACGTGCGGGCGTGCGCCGACCCCGCGGACGGGCACGCCCGGTGGCGGGCCGGACGGGACCGGCTCTTCGCCGAGCACCCGGACTCGCCGCTGCCGCCGGAGGAGCGCCCCGGCTTCCGGGGGTTGCCGGTCGCCCCGTACGACCCCGCGCTCCGTCTCGACGTGGTGCTCGACACCTCCGCACCCGCGCTCACCTGGTCCACGGAGACGGACGGCGACGGCGTCGTCCCCTTCACCCGGATCGGCGTCGCGCACCTGCCCGGGTTCGGCGAGCTCGACGTGTGGTGGCTGGAGTCCTACGGCGGCGGCGTCTTCGTGCCCGTGCGTGACGCGGCACCGGACACCTACGGCGGGGGCCGGTACCTGCTCGACACCGTCAAGGGCGCCGACCTCGGCGGCGACGGAGCGAACGGGCACCTCGTGCTCGACCTCAACTTCGCCTACAACCCGTCGTGCGCGTACTCCCCCGCCTGGACCTGCCCGCTCGCCCCGGTCGGCAACACGCTCGACGTCCCCCTGCCTGGCGGCGAGCGCTACGCCCCCCTGCCTCCGGAGTAGCGGGTAGGGGGCGGAGGGGGAGCTGGCATTGCGGCCCCGCGGAAGGCGCGGAAGCATGCCGGAGCGGGGCGACGACGTCGGCGGGAGAACGATGATCAGGGGCTACGTCGAGCAGCCGAGCCCCCGCGCCGGGGACGACGCCGTCCTCCGCGTCGCCACCGACGCGCCGCAGTTCCGGGTCGAGGTCCACCGGCAGGGCGCGCAGACGTCGCTGTGCTCGCGGTCGGGCTGGCTCGAGGGCCGGGATGCGCCGCTGCACCTGCCGTTCCAGGACTGGGGCCGGCCGAACATCGGGCTGCGCGGCGAGGCCCTCCCCCCGTGGCCCGCCTACGAGCTCCCGATCGGCGAGGACTGGACGTCCGGCGTCCACGTCGCCCACCTCGTCGAGGGCGACGGCCACGGGCACGACCGCACCGACCCCGACCGGAGCACTCCCGACGCGCGCGAGGCGGCGGCGCTGTTCGTGGTCCGTTCCCGCGAGCCGACCGCGCCGATCCTGGTCAAGATCCCGCTGCTCACCTACCACGCCTACAACCTGGCCGGCGGCGAGCCGTACGACCCGGGGACGACGAGCGGGCAGTGGTGCTTCTACAACGTGCCGCGCGCCCGCGAGGTCCCGATCCCGTTCCCGCCGGGCGTCGGCCTGCACCGTCCCGGCGGCGGCACCGGGGCGACGCCCTACGACGTCTTCAACACCGACCCCTTCGACCCCACCCCGCGCCAGGCGTACGTGCACTTCAACGCCCGCTTCGACGCCTGGGTCGAGCGCGCGGGGTACACGTGCGAATGGGCCACCGACGTCGACCTGCACCGCGAGGGCGTCGACCTGCTCGCGCCGCACCGGATGATGGTCAGCGTCGGCCACGACGAGTACTACAGCGACGCGATGCGGGCCGGGCTCGAGCAGTACCTGGACGGCGGCGGGAACGTGGCGTGGTTCAGCGGCAACACCTGCTGGTGGCGGGTGGTCTTCGACGACGACGTCACGTTCACCCGCCTGCACTTCTGGCACGAGCCGGACCGGCCGGGTGACGCGGAGAACAGCCTCGTCGGGGTGAGCTTCCGCAACGGCGGCGAGCGCGACCGCGACGACTTCCCGATCCCGGTCGGGTACCGGGTCCAGAACGCCGGCCACTGGGTGTACGCCGGCACCGGCCTCGCCGACGGCGACACCTTCGGCGCCGGCGCGGAGGAGTACCTGCTGGGCTACGAGTGCGACGGCGCCGCCTTCGACCGCGCCGACCTGGACGCCGGCCGCGCGGTGGAACCGACCGGCCAGGACGGGACGCCGAAGGACTTCACCATCCTCGCCGTCGGCGACTGCCGGCCGAGCGGCTGGGGCTGCGGCAACGCCGCCGCGACGATGGGCGTGTTCAGCCGCGGGGGCGCGGGCACGGTGTTCACGGCGTCGACGACGGACTGGGCCCGGGTGCTCACCGACGGGGCGCCCGCGTCGCCGATCCTCGACCGGATCACGCGTAACGTCCTCGACCGGCTCAGCGCGGGCTGAGGCGACGTGCCCCGGTACGCGGACCGGCACGACGCGGGCCAGGCCCTGGCCGGCGTCCTCACCGAGTACGCGCACCGCGGCGACGTCGTCGTCCTCGGCGTCCCACGGGGCGGGGTCGTCGTGGCCGCGCCCGTCGCCGCCGCGCTCGGTGCTCCGCTCGAGGTGCTCGTGGTGCGCAAGCTCGGCCTGCCCGGCCGCCCCGAGCTGGCCATGGGCGCGATCACGGACGTCGCGGGCGAGATCGCGGTGGTCCGCAACGAGGACGTGCTGCGGCACCGGCCCGTGCCGGAGGAGGCCGTGCACGCGGTGCTGCAGGCCGAGCTCGCCGAGCTGCGGCGACGCCAGAGCGCCTACCGCACGGGTCGTCCGCCGGTGCCCGTCGCCGGCCGCACCGCCCTCGTCGTCGACGACGGCCTCGCCACCGGAGCCTCGATGCGGGCTGCCGTGGCCGGTGTGCGGGGTCTCGGCGCGGCGGCGGTCGTCGTCGCCGTCCCGGTCGGCGCCGAGGAGCCGTGCCGGGAGCTGCGCCGCGAGGTCGACGACCTGGTCTGCCTCTGGACCCCGCGGCCGTTCCGGGCGGTGGCCGTCGCCTACCGCGACTTCTCCGCCGTATCCGACGAGCAGGTACTCGCCTCTCTCCCAGCTGAGTAGCGCTGCTCTCCGAGCAGTGCCCCAGCCGAACCAGGGTGAGGCCATGACCACGCTCACGCCGCAGACCCGCGCGGCGTCCCGGCCGACGGAGCCGCCGCGCACGTCGTCCGCCCGGCGCGCCGCCCTCTACGTCGTCGCCCTGCTCTGGGCCCTACCGCTGCTCGCCTTCACCCTCGCCGCCGTCCACGCCGACGCCGCGCCGTGCCTCGCCACGGACGGCATGCCGTGCGACGACCAGGGCGTCGTCGTCGCCACCGGCGTTCTGACCGCCGGGCTGCTCCTCCCCGTCGGGCTCGTCGCCCTGCTCGTCGTCGCGCTGCTCGCGCGCAGCGCCCGGCGCCCCGCCGTGGTCGCGGCGGTGGCCGTCGCGGCCGGCCTCGTGGTCGGGCTGTTCGTCGTCGGGGTCGGCGTCCTGCTGGTCAGCGACTGAGTTCAAGCACCGACCGGGCGGCCCGGGCTCTCCCAGTCCGCGCCCGGCACCCGCGGCTCGTCGCGCTTGCGGAGCAGGAAGGGCGGCAGGGCCAGCGCGTGCATGCCGGTGCTCCGCAACGTGGCGATCGACTGCTCCGGCGTCTCCGTCAACGGGTCCCCCGGACCGTTGAGGGAGGTGTTGATGAGGATCGGCGAGCCGGTCCGCTCGTACCAGGCCATGAGCAGCTGGTGGAGGAACGGGGTGTTGACCGGCTCCACGGTCTGCAGCCGAGCCGTGCCGTCGACGTGCGTGATGCCTGGGTACTCGTCCCGGTACTCGGGCCGCACGTCGGCGGCGTACTGCATGAAGGGCGCGGGCCGGTCCACGTCGAAGATCTGCTGCGCGTGGTCCGCGAGCACGAGCGGGGCCAGCGGCCGGAACCACTCCCGGCCCTTGACCTCGAAGTTGATGTAGTCCTGCATGTCGGTGCGCCGCGGGTCCCCGATGATGCTCCGGTTGCCCAGCGCCCGCGGTCCGGACTCGCTGCGCCCCTGGTGGAGCGCGACGACGCGGCCCGAGGCCAGCAGGTCGACCATCGCGGCGGCGAGATCGTCCGGGCTGCTGCACGTCGAACTCGTCCGCGACCGCGGCGACGGCGGCCTCGATCGCCGCGGGGTCCTGGTCGGGACCGAGGAAGTCGTTGACCCAGCGGAAGCCGGTGCGCTCGCCGAGGCACTCCTCCAGCCCGTAGATGGCGCACCCGACGGCGGTGCCGCCGTCGTGCGGGCTCGGCGGGATGAAGACCCCGCGGAAGTCCGACGTCCGGATGATCTCCCCGTTCGCGGTGCAGTTGAGCCCGCACCCGCCGGAGAAGACCAGGTTCTCCAGGCCGGTCCGCTCGTGCAGCCAGGCGACGAGCTGCAGCAGCGCGTCCTCCCACACCTGCTGCCCCGCAGCGGCGAGGTCCGCGCACGACTGGAAGCTCGCCGGGTCGCCGGTCCAGCGGTAGGTCTCGCGGTCGGCGAAGACCTTGACCCACTCCTCGGGGATGAAGACCTCGTGCCCGCGGACCTCCAGTGCCGGCAGCCCCATCGCCGTCGGGTCGCCGAACGGCGCCAGGCCCATGACCTTGCCCTCGTTGCCCTCCCCCTCGGGCCACAGCATCTTCGTCAGCAGGGCGTAGAAGCAGCCGAGGCCGACCGGGCGCTCCCAGTCGCCGTCCCACAGCTGCTTGGCGAAGCACTCGATCCGCCCGCCGCGCTCGCACCGGTAGAAGGAGCTCACCTCGAGGAGCTGCTCCGACGTGCCCGCCGGCAGGTCCGGGCGGTCCGTGAAGTGCTCGACCCGGCTGCCCTGGTTGTCGACGACGAGGCCGGCGGCGACGTCGAACGGCGAGGGGTGGAAGGCGCTGTACAGGTGCGTGACGTGATGGCTGACCTGGACGATGCGGGCGTCGGGGGCGAGTTCCAGGGTGGCGCGCAGCTCGGCGTGGTACTCCTCGATCCGGTCCAGCTCCGCGTCGCTCGACCAGCCCTCGACGACGAGGTCGACCGGCTCGTCCAGCCAGGGCAACCGCCCGAGGTAGAGCTTCGGCAGGTCGCCGAGCCGGCCCCAGTGGTGCTTGCGGCGGCTGAGGCGCTCCTTCTGGAGGCTGTACATCGTCGCCCCGCCGCGGGTCACCGCGACCGAGCCGTCCTGCGTCCTGTTGATCCCGACGACCGTCGTCACGTGCGTTCCTCCGGGCTGCTGCGGTGGGTCCGGGCGTGATCAACCGGACGATATCGGCGTCAATAGGACGCCGCATGCCCACCGGGCACCACCCTCGATTGGGATGGCATGAACTCCACCGTCCTGGACACGTGCCAGACATGGCCGAGAACCGCGGCGACGACACGGGCAGGGTCCGCCGTCTCGCCACCGTCCACGACACCGCCCCCTGGCCGAACCCTCGAGGAGATCGCATGAGTGACAACCACGCCGTCGCGCAGGCCGTGCACGACCTCGGATCCGCCGTCTGGTTCGGCGGATCCGTCATGGGCGTGGCCGGCGTCAACAAGTCCGGCGAGGACCTGACGAACAGCCTCGACCGGGTCCGGGTGGCCAACTCCGCCTGGAGCCGCTTCGGCCCCGTCGAGTGGGCCGGCATCGGCGCGACCCTGCTCGCCGGCCTGCGCCTGACCCAGGTGGGCAAGGGCCGGCTGGCCCTGCAGCAGGGCTTCGGCCGGACCGGTGCGGTCAAGGCCGGCGTCGCCGTGGCCGGGGCCGCCGCCACCGCATGGAGCACCTACTGCGGGATGAAGATCGGCAAGCTGACGGAGGAGTTCCAGGCGCAGGGCGGTCGGGTGAACGTCGAGGACGCCACGACGCCCGCCGCCGACACCCCGCCCGAGATCGCCCGCTGGCAGAAGCGTGAGCGCGTGGCCCAGACCGTGGTCCCGCTGCTCTCCGGCATGAACATCGTGCTCGGTTCCTACCTCGTGCAGTCCTACCGGTCGGGCGCGACCGCCAAGGGGATCCTGCACCGGGTGCTGCCCGACCGGGTGGCCGCCGCCCTTCCCGCGAGCGTGCTCGGCTGACACCGCACCCCCGGCCGGTGCTCGTTCCCCCGGGAGCGAGCGCCGGCCGGGCGCATGCGAGAGCGGTCACGGCTCGGGACGCCGGAAGGGCGTCGTGTCGAGCTCGTCGAGCATCGCGCCGAGCGAGTCGAACACCCGCAGGGCGCCCGCGTCCTCCAGCTCCTCGCGCGAGAAGCCCCCGGTCAGCACGCCGACCGTCGGAACGCCGAGGTTCCCGGCGGCGACGGCGTCCCAGGTCGAGTCGCCCACCATGCAGCCGGACGTCCCGTCGACCTTGGCCAGCGCGGCACTCACGAGGTCCGGCGCGGGCTTGCTGCTCTCGACGTCGTCGGACGTCGTCCACGCGTCGGCGAGATCGCGGCCGCCGATGAGGTCGAGGAACACGTCGACGTGGTCCGCCTTGCCGGAGCTCGCCAGCACGAGCTTGAAGCCCCGCTTCTTGATCTCCTGCAGCAGCGGCCGCGCCGCCGCGAACGGCTGCACCTCGCCGATGAACTGGTCGAACTCCTCCGTCCAGGCCTCCCGCAGCTGCGAGCCGTACCGCTCCTCCACCGCGCGCCCGGCCACGTGCGCGACGAAGTTGTCCCCGCCCATGCCGATGCCGCGGTGCAGCTGCCAGAGCGGCAGCGTGATGTCGAAGCGCCGGAACGCGCGGAACCACGCCAGGGCGTGCTGGTAGTTGCTGTCGACGAGGGTGCCGTCGACGTCGAACACGGCGGTGTCGGGCATGGGCGCTCCTTGGCGGACTAGTCGAAGAACCGCGCCAGCCGCTCCACCGGCGGCGGCGCCTGGCCCGGGCGGACCGGGTGAGATCGGCGAAGACGCTCGCCCCGTCGTACCCGGCGTGCAGCGGGTACCAGATCGCGCTGCCGCCGTGCGGCCCGCAGAACCACTTGAAGGTCTGCACGTCGAGGTACTTGACGTGCGTCGGATCGGCCACCGCCCCGATCGCCTGCCAGTGCGGGGAGAGCACGTGCAGGACGCCGTCATCGGCCAGCACGCGATGCAGCTCGTTCATCAGCGGCACCAGGTCGAGGACGTGCTCCAGCACGTGGACGGCGTAGATGCGGTCCACGCTGCGGTCGGCGAGCGGGAGCCCGGCGCGCAGGTCCGCGACGACGTCGACGCCCGGCACCCGGAACAGGTCGACCCCGGCGGACGTCGCCTTCTGCTTCGTCCCGCCGCTGCCGACGTCCAGGGTCCGCAGCGGGCCCTTCGTGGACGGGTCGCCGACGACGAGACCGTCCCAGAACGCGTGCACCCCGCGCAGCGCGCAGACCGCCTCGCGCAGCCGGGCCCGGTCGTCCTCCGCGGGCACCCGGCCGTCCACATGCGCGACGCCGCCGTCGAACCGCACGGTGACCTGGCCGGCCAGCGGGCGCAGCCGGTCGTCGTGGGCGAGCAGGCCGGCGACGACGTCCTCGAGCCACCGGTCGCGCAGGGCCAGGTGCTTGGGGTTCACGTCCGGCATCCTCGCGACGGCTTCGGCGGGCCGCCCGCCGACATGCCCCCGTCGGGGGGTCTGGGTACCTTTCGTCGCGTGCCGGTGGTGAGCGTCGTCGTCCCCGCGTGGTTGCCGGACGCGACCGCGAGCGCCTTCCTGCCGGCCGCCCTGGAGTCGCTGCTGGCGCAGACGCTGACGGACTGGGAGGCCGTCGTCGTCGACGACGGCTCACCGCTGCCGGTCGCGCCGCTCGTGCCGGAGGACCCCCGGCTGACCGTCGTCCGGCACCCCGGCAATCTCGGGCTCGGTGCCGCGCTCAACGCCGGCCTCGACGCGACCGGCGCCCCGGTACGTCGCCTACCTGCCGCACGTCGACCTGTGGACGCCGGAGCACCTCGCGACCCTGGTCGCGGCGCTGGACGCCGAGGCCGGGGCGGCGCTCGCCGTCGCCGGCGTCCGGCACCACTACAACCGGTACTCCGACGGGCGGGACGGGCGGGACGGGCGGATCGAGGGCCGCCCGCTGCAACTCGTGCAGGTCGCCCACCGGCGCACGCCGGACCGGTGGCTGGAGCGTGCGGAGCTGGTCACCGACGACCTCGACCGGATGCTCTGGGAGCGGCTGCTGCGCCGCGGCACCCAGGTGGGGACGGGGATGGTGACGTGCGAGTGGGTCGACCACCCGGACCAGCTCCACAAGGTGCTGCAGGAGCCGGTGGGCGGCCTGAACACCTATCGCTCCCGGTTCCGGGTGGCCGAGCCGATCCGCATGCACACGACCGTCGGGAACCGGATCGACGAGGTGGCGCAGTACCGCGCCTATCGAGAGCGCCCGGACACGCCCCGCTCCCCGGAGGGGCTGAAGATCCTGCTCTGCGGGGAGCTCGCCTACAACGCCGACCGCGTGCTGGCCCTGGAGGAGCGCGGCCACCAGCTCTTCGGCCTCTGGATGCCTGACCCCTACTGGTACAACACCGTCGGCCCGCTGCCCTTCGGGCACGTCACCGACCTGACGCTCGAGAACTGGCGGGACGCCGACGTCGACGTGATCTACGGGCTGCTGAACTGGCAGGCGGTCCCGTTCGCGGCGTCCGTGCTGCGCCGGAGGGGCGACGTGCCCTTCGTGTGGCACTACAAGGAGGGCCCGTTCATCTCCCGGGAGCGCGGCCACTGGGGCGACCTGGCGGAGCTGACCACCCGGTCCGACGCGATCATCTCCTCCAGCCCGGAGATGCGGGCATGGACGTCGCTGGCGTTCCCCGAGAGCACCCGGCTCCCCCACCACGCGCTCGACGGCGACCTCCCGAAGGCGGACCGGCTGAGCACCGACCGGTCCCGGCTGCTCTCGGAGGAGGACGGCGAGATCCATACCGTCGTCCCGGGCCGGCCCATCGGGCTGCACCCGCACACCGTGGCCGAGCTCGCCGAGCACGGCGTCCACCTGCACTTCTACGGCGACTTCACGCACGGCCAGTGGCGGGAGTGGATCGAGAAGACCCGGCGCCTGGCCCCGGGTCACCTCCACCTGCACGCCCAGGTCGACCAGGGCGACTGGGTGCGGGAGTTCTCCCGGTACGACGCCGGCTGGCTGCACACGTTCCCCTCGCGCAACGGCGGCGACCTGCGCCGCGCGGACTGGGACGACCTCAACTACCCGGCCCGGCTCACGACGCTCGTCGCCGCCGGCGTCCCCGTGCTCCAGCGCGACAACACCGGGCACGTCGTCGCCACCCAGACGCTGGTCCGCGAGCGCGACCTCGGCGTCTTCTTCACCGACATCCCCGACCTCGCCCGGCAGCTGCGCGACCGCGCCCGGCTCGGGGAGCTGCGCGAGCGGGTGTGGGCGCAGCGCGGCGACTTCACCTTCGACGCGCACGCCGAGGAGCTGCTCGACGTGTTCCGCAAGGTGGTGCGCTGAGCCGCGTGACGCCCCGGCGGCGGTTTGCGGTGGCGCGGCCCGGGGCAGGAACCCGGGCATGACGGAGCAGCCGGAGCTCGACGCGACGACGGGCGCGATCGACCGCGCGGCCGCGGACCCGCAGGCGCAGCCCGACCCGGACGTCGCCGAGGAGTTCGCCGAGTCCGTGCCGATCGACCCGACGCCCGACCAGGTCGAGGCCTACCTCGAGCTGGCGGGAGCACCCGACGCCCTGGAGCCCGCGACCGACCCGGCGAACGACGAGCGACGCCTGAGCCGGCCGGTCAGACGGCGGCGAACCGGGCGAGCCCGAACGAGGCGACGTCGGCGTCCGGGGTCCGGCCCTCGGCGAGGTCGGCGAGCACGGGACCCATGAGCGCGGAGAACTTGAAGCCCTCCCCGGAGTCGCCGCAGGCGAGGACGATCCCGCCGGGCAGGGTGTCGAGGACGAAGCGACGGTCCGGCGACCCGGTCCAGGAGTGCACCTGGGCGTCGAGCGGCACGGCGGGGACGCCGGTGATGTCCAGCCGCACCCGTTCGGTGATCTGGGCCGTCGTCGCCGCGCTCGGCGTCCGGTCGAGGTCGCCGTCGGCGAGGTCCCGCAGCGGGCGGTCGATCCCGACCTTGTAGCCGCGGCCCGGCGTCGGCAGGGCGTAGAGGTTCGGCACCTCGGTGCCGTCGTCCGCGAACCAGGGACGGTCGACGAGGCAGGCGAGGCCGTCCATCGCAGCAGGATCGTCGGGCGCGCCGAGGTGGACCACCTGCTCGAGCCGGGGGCGCAGGGACAGCCGGACGCCGAGGCCGTCGAGCAGGCGGACGGCGCCGGGGCCGGGCGCGAGCACGGTCGCGTCGGCGTCGAGCGCGGACCCGTCGTCGAGCTCGATCCGGACGCCCTCGGCCTGCGCGGTCACGGCCTCCACCTGGCGGCCGACGACGAGCTCCCCGCCGGCGGCCTCGAAGAGCCGCTGCTGGGCGCGCAGCGAGACGTCGGCGAGCACGGGCCCGCCCTCGTCCGCCCACACCGCGGGCCGGCCGTCGGGCCGCAGCCCGGGCAGCCGGCTGCCGACGTCGGCGGCGTCGACGACCTCGTGGCGCACGCCCTCGCCGGTCAGCGCCGCGACGGCGTCGCCGATGCCGGCCGGGCCGTCGCGCCAGAGCAGCCCGCGGCGCAGGAACACCGGTTCCCCGGCGAGCGACGAGAGCCGCTCCATGGCCTCGAGGCTGCGCAGGGCCAGCCGGACGCGGACGGCGTCGGGGTGCGTGAGCCGCCACAGCCGGGTCGGCCCGGGCGAGGACGAGAGCAGGTTGGCCGGGCCGTAGCGGTCGACCAGGGTGACCCGGTGACCGCGGCGTGCGAGCTCCGCGGCGGCCGGCAGCCCCCACGCACCCGCGCCCACGACGACGCATCGCATGCCCGCACCCTAACCGGGAACACTTCTGGACTTCCGACCGTTCAGCGATATATCGTTAACCTGTCGAAGGAGGCAGACATGAGGAACCAGATGTTCCAGACGATGGGTGGGCACGGCTTCGGCCGGCACGCCTTCGGTCCGCGCGGAGGCTTCGGCCCCGGCGGGCCCGGTTACGGCCCGGGCTTCGGTCCCGGCTTCGGCCCGGGCTTCGGTCCGGGTGGTCCCGGCTTCGGTCGGGGCTTCGGCCCCGGCGGTCATCACGGCCGAGGGCGTCGTGGGCGCGGCAACGTGCGCGCGGCCGTCCTCGCCCTGCTGGCCGAGGAGCCGCGTCACGGCTACTCGATCATGACCGAGCTGGCCGAGCGCAGCGGGGGCCTCTGGCGCCCGAGCCCCGGGTCGGTGTACCCGGTGCTGCAGCAGCTGCAGGACGAGGGACTCGTCGCGTCGACGGACAGCGACGGGCGCAAGGTGTTCGACCTCACGGACGAGGGCCGGCGCTACGTCGAGGACCACGCCGAGGAGCTGAACGAGCCCTGGCACGTCGTCGGGCCACGGCCCGCGCGAGCGGGTCCTGTCGCTGATGCACAGCGGGACCACGCTCGCGGCGGCGGTCCAGCAGGTCGCGCGGGTCGGGACCGACGAGCAGGCCGCCCAGGCGGCCGCCGTGCTCGACGAGGCCAGGCAGTCGATCTACCGGATCCTCGCGGGCGAGACCTCGCCGCGCGAGCCGGAGCAGCAGGCCTGACCAGCCGTCACCGACCAGCAGTCACGAACCCCCGCAGCCGGCCCGGGACCACCCGGGCCGGCTGTCCGTTTGGCTGTTCGGGCTGCACCCGCCGGATCAGCGCGCGCAGCCGGCCCTGCTCCTCCGGCTCCTCGGCGCTCGGCCGCTCGCTGCCGGCTGCGCAGACCGCTCGCGGACGAGGCCGACCACCCGCTCCATCCCGGCGTCACCTCCCGGAACGTGACACCGACCGGCGACGTCCCGGGCGCCGGCTCGGGCCGCCGTCCCTCGTCGTTCCCGGCGGCAGCCGGGCGGCTCGGGCGCGGCAGCCGCCCGGTCCGGGAGCAGGCGGACGGGCACGCCGTCCTTGCCTCCGAACCGCACGACCAGGCCGGCCTGGGGGACGATCATGCGCTGCACCTGCCGTCCCTCGACCCAGATGCCGTTCAGGCTGCCGCCGTCCGTCAGCTCCCAGCCGTCCGGCAGGGCGCGGACGACGCCGTGCCGCCGGCTCACCCGGTCGTCGTCGATCCGGATGTCCGCCTCCGGGGCCCGGCCGATCACCCACTCGCCCACCGGCAGCGGCATCCAGGTGTGGGCGACGTGGACGAGCAGGCGTCGCGGGCCTCGCCGCCTCTCCTCCATGGCACGCCAGTCTGCCGTCGTCCGGCCCTTCGCGCGCACACTCCGGCGGAAGTGGCAGGCTGGGCGACCGACAGCCGGACCGTCGGCGACGCCCACGACGAGGGGAGCACGAGGTGGACGACAGCCAGGCAGCGTTCGAGGCGAACGAGGCCGACGCCCAGGAGCAGCGGACGGACGCCGACGGCTCCGGCCCCGCGGACGCCCCGGCTGACCCGGAGGAGGCCGTGGGCACGCTCTCCGGCCGCGACCTGGACGCGGCGCTCGCCAGCGCGAACGAGGCCGATCTCGCCGAGCAGGCCCAGGAAGTGCCGTACGACGACGACTTCGAGCAGTGACGGCGCCTGCCCGTCCCCGTCGGCAGAGCGCCGGCGTGCTGCTCTACCGGTTCCCGCCCGGTTCGCGGGTGCCCGAGGTGCTGCTCGGCCACATGGGCGGCCCGATGTGGCAGCGACGTGACGTCGGCGCGTGGTCGATCCCCAAGGGCGGCTACACCGAGGAGGACGCCTTCGCGGCCGCGCTGCGGGAGTTCCAGGAGGAGGTCGGCGTCCCGGTGCCCGCGGAGCACTTCGTCGACCTCGGCGAGGTGCAGCAGTCCGGCGGCAAGTACGTGCGGGCCTGGGCCGCCGAGGGCGACCTCGACCCGGCCGACGGCCGTGAGCAACACCTTCGAGGTCGAGTGGCCGCCCGGCTCCGGCCGCAGGCAGCCGTTCCCCGAGTTCGACCGGGTCGCCTGGTTCTCCCCGGAGGAGGCGATGGCGAAGATCGTGACCGCTCAGGCCGACCTTCGTGGAGCGCCTGCTCGCGGCGCTCACCTGATCCGGGCCTTGCGGGCCCGCTTCCAGGCACCGTCGAAACGCTCGAGCGCGGCGGCCGCCCGGGCCTCCTCGTGCCCGTACAGCAGGCCGAACGTGAACGCGCTCTCACCGTCCGCCTGCGCCGCGACGCCGAGCGTCCGCAGCTCGCCACGGGCGACGACGCTGTCCTGGTGCTCCCCGAGCACCTCCTGCACCGCCTTCATCGCCTTCCCGTAGCCGCGGGCCTCGTCGCCGAGGATCCTCGTGGCGGCCTCGGCGGCGTAACGCGCCCGCTTGGCCGACTTGCGGACCTCGTGCAGCTCGTCCTCCCGGGCGGCGGCGTCCTCCTCGGCGAGCGCGGCCTCGACGAGCCGCGCCGTCCGCCGGTAGGTCTTGGCCAGCCGGTGCCGGTAGACCTCGCTCGCCGGCTCCGCCGCGTCGGGGCCGAGCGGCGGGGTGGTCACGAGCGCGTCGAGGGCGTCCAGCAGGGCGAAGTACCGCTGACCGCCCATCTCCTCGAGCGCCCGGTCGTGGGCCTCGCGGTACCCGCCGGCGAAGGTCTCGACGATGCGGCGCTCCACCGGTCCGAGCACGAGCTCGGGCGGCAGCTCCGCGGCGGCGGCCCGCAGCCGGTCGCGGACCACCTCGCCGTCCCGGGCGGCCCCCAGGACCTCGCCGAACCAGCGCAGCTCCTCGCGCAGCGGCGCGACGCGGTCGGCGTCCAGGACGCCGCGGTAGGCGGCGAGCAGCGCGCGCAGCCGCCGGCAGCCGACGCGCATCTGGTGCACCGCGTCCGGGGCGTCCGCCCGCACCAGCGGGTCCTGCGCCTGCAGGTCCTCCACCTGGTCGCGCAGGTACCCGACGAGCGCCGCGGCCGCGCTGCCGAGCGGGAGCGCCGGGCTCGCCGGCGCCGGGATGCGCTCGCCCAGCGCCCGCGCCAGCTTGGACGGCGAGGAGCTCACCCGGGCCCCGGCGCCGAGCAGCCGCTCCTCGACGGCGTCGAGCAGGGCCCGGTCGCCCTCGACGAGCTCCGCCTCGAGCTCGTGCCACCGGCTCACCGTCTCCTCGCGTCCCCGGCGTCCGCGGCGTCCCGTCCCGTCCGTCGGGACCAGGACGGTCGCCGTCACGGCGTCGTCGGCGAGCTCCAGGAGCACCCGCTCCTGGTCGTCGAGCAGCACGGTGGCGTTTCGCCGGGTGCGGATGACGACGACGGGAGCGAGCCGGCGCCCCCGCGTGAACACCTCGACGAACCGGCGCAGCGCCTCCGGGACTACGTCGGCGTCGCCCAGCGGCTCCTGGATCTCGTCGCGGAAGCCGTCCGCCCGTGGCCGCTTGAGGTGCCAGCCGGCGTCGTGGCCGCCGGTGCGCCGGCGCAGCGTGTGCCGGTGCGCGGCCAACCGGAGGTCGTGGGTGTCGACGTACGTCGCCTCGAGCATGCCGCTCCTGCGGACCGCGGACGGCCGCGACACCGGGCACGTCGGTGAGGTCCGGCAGCGTGAACGACGGATCGGTCTCGAAGGTCAACTCGATCTCGGCGCTGTCCGGCATCCGTCGATTATCGCCGTCTCGCGATCCGGGATCGTCGCCGGTCACCGTTGAGCCGGGCGCGGTCGGCCACGTACGGTTTCAGACAGGTCACGAGTGCCAGCGCGAAGCCCCGGCTCGCTGGTCGGCAACCCTCCACCGCGGTGGGGTGCTCCGGGTGATGACCGGGCTGCGGCCGGCCGGCCGCGGCAAGCGCGGGATCCGCATCCACGGGTCCCTTCCCACCGGAGGACCGTCATGTCCGTGCTCTCCCTGCCCGCCCCCGCCCTGCCCGACCAGGTCGAGGCGCTGCTGCCCGTCGTCGGGGCCGGGCGCCGCGTTCCGCTCGTCGACGGCGGCACCGCCCGCGGCGTGGACCTCGACGTCGCGGCCTCGGCGCCCGCGCTGCAGGTCGTGGCCGACACGGTGGCCACGATCCTGCCGCACTACGGCAGCGTGCACCGCGGCGCCGGGTGGACGTCGCAGGTGAGCACCGCCGTCTACGAGGGCTCCCGGGACGTGATCGGTGCCTTCGTCGGAGCGCGCGAGGACGACGTCGTCGTGGTGGTCCGGAACACCACCGACGCCCTCAACCTGCTGGCCTCGGCGGTGCCGGAGGACGGGGAGGTCCTCTTCCTCGACGTCGAGCACCACGCGAACCTGCTGCCCTGGCAGACCCGGCCGCACCGCTACGTCGAGGCGGCGCACACCCTCGCGGGCACGGTGGCGCGCGTCGCCGACGCCCTCGCCGCCCGTCCCGTCGCCCTGCTCGCCGTCACCGGGTCG
Source organism: uncultured Actinomycetota bacterium (assembly GCA_963755755.1). GTDB lineage: Bacteria > Actinomycetota > Actinomycetes > Actinomycetales > Kineosporiaceae > DATKNA01. The sequence continues at coordinate 34,640 of CAVWLJ010000019.1, read as the reverse complement.
AGCAACGTCACCGGCGAGCTGCTGCCGATCGCGCAGCTCGCGGACCTCGCGCACGCGCACGGCGCGCGCATCGTCGTCGACGCCGCCCAGCTGGCGCCGCACCGCCGGATCGACCTGGCGGCGACCGGCGTCGACTACGTCGCCTTCTCCGGGCACAAGCTCTACGCCCCCTTCGGGGCCGGCGTCCTCGTCGGCCGGCGGGACTGGCTCGACGCCGCCCCGCCCTACCTCGCCGGCGGCGGCGCCGTCCGCGAGGTGGGCCTGACCGGCACCGACTGGGCCGCCGCCCCGCAGCGGCACGAGGCAGGGACGCCGAACCTCGTCGGCGCGGCCGCGCTCGCGGCGGCCTGCCAGGCCCTCGACGACCTGCCCGACGGGGCGCTCGGCGCGCACGAGACCGCGCTGCGGGACCGGCTCGTCGCGGGGCTGCGCGCACTGCCCGGCGTCCGGGTGCTGTCGATCTGGCCGGACGCGACCGAGCGGATCGGCGTCGTCAGCTTCACCGTCGCCGCGCACGACCCGGGCCGGCTCGCCGCGGTGCTCTCGGCGGAGCACGGGATCGGCGTGCGTGACGGACGGTTCTGCGCCCACCCGCTCATGGCCCGGCTCGTGCCGGAGGGATCGGGCGCCGTGCGGGTGAGCCTGGGCGTCGGGAGCTCGGGCGCGGACGTCGACGCCCTGCTCCTCGCCCTCGAGGACGTGCTCACCGGGGGCGAGCGGTGGACCTACGCGCTCGACACCGGCCGGTGGGCACCCACGCCCGACCCCCGGCGCGTCGACCTCGCGCTCGCCGGTCTGCTGCCGCGGCGCGCCGCCGACGGTGACGGCGACCGCGACGGCGCCCGGCAGGGCGCCTCCCCCTGCCGGAGCTGACAAGCTTGGCCGGGTGAGCGACCCCCGGGACCCTGTCGCCGACCTGCGCCGCATCGCCTTCCTCCTCGAGCGGACGCTGGAGTCGAGCTATCGGGTCAAGGCGTTCCGGACCGCGGCCGCGGCGCTCGCCGCCCTGCCCCCGGACGACGTCCGGCTGCTCGCCGAGACCGGCGGCCTGCGCGGGGTCAAGGGCATCGGCGAGCGCACGGCGGCGGTGGTCGAGCAGTCCGTCGCCGGCGAGGAGCCGGAGTACCTGGCGTCCCTGGAGGCCACCGCCGCCGGGCCGCTGGCCGAGCTCGACCAGGCCGCGGCCGGGCTGCGCGCCGCTCTGCGCGGCGACCTGCACCTGCACTCCGACTGGTCCGACGGTGGCTCGCCGATCGAGGAGATGGCCCGGACCGCGGCCGAACTCGGCCACGCGTACGCCGCGCTCACCGACCACTCCCCGCGCCTGACGGTCGCCCGCGGACTGACCCCGGCGCGGCTGCGCCGCCAGCTCGAGGTCGTCGCGGCCGTCGGGGCCGAGCTCGCGCCGTTCCGGCTGCTCACCGGCATCGAGGTCGACGTGCTCGCCGACGGCGGCCTTGACCAGGAGCCGGAGCTGCTCGACCGGCTCGACGTCGTCGTCGCCAGCGTGCACTCCGAGCTCCGGATGCCCGCGGACGCGATGACCCGGCGCATGCTCGCGGCGGTCGCGAACCCGCACACCGACGTCCTGGGGCACTGCACCGGGCGGTACGTGATCGACCGGCAGTTCCTCGGCGGCCGGTTCGGCGGGCAGACCCGCAGCGGCAAGGCCCGGCCCGAGTCGCAGTTCGACGCCGAGCGCGTGTTCGCGGCGTGCGCGGAGGCGGGCGTCGCGGTCGAGATCAACTCCCGGCCGGAGCGGCTCGACCCGCCGCTGCGGCTGATCCGGCTCGCGGTGGACGCCGGCTGCCTGTTCGCGATCGACACCGACGCCCACGCGCCCGGTCAGCTCGACTGGCAGCCGCTCGGGCTGCGCGCGGGCCGCGGCCTGCGGCGTCCCGCCCGAGCGGGTGGTCAACACGTGGCCGGTCGAGGAGCTGCTGGCGTGGACGGGACGAGAGCGAGCGGGAGACCGCCGCGGGGCCGCAGGGTGACCAGGGCGTCGACCCGGACCCCGGGCGCGCCGGCCGGGCGGACGACGCGCCGCTCGCGCAGCAGCTCCGCGAGGATGCGGACGCATTGCACGAGTGCCACGTCGCGCCCGATGCACAGCCGCGGGCCGGCGCCGAACGGCAGGTAGTCGCCGCCCGGCGCCCTCCGACGCAGGAAGCGCTCCGGGTCGAACCGTTCCGGCTCCGGCCAGTCCTGCGCGCGCCGGTGCAGCAACCAGGGGCTGATGATGACCAGCGTGCCGGCGGGGACCTCGACGCCCGCGACCACGTCGTCCTCCAGCGCCCGGCGGGTCACCACCCACGCGGGCGGGTAGAGGCGCAGCGCCTCGTCGACGACGGCGCGGGTCCACGGGCCGCCGTCGGGGTGCTCGGCGAGATCGGCCGCGAGCCGGTCCTGGACGTCGGGGTGCTCCGCGAGCAGGTGCAGGGTCCAGGTCAGGCAGGACGCGACGGTCTCGTGTCCGGCGATCACGAGCGTGACGAGCTCGTCGCGGATCTCGCGGGCGTCGAAGCCGTCGAGGTCGTCGGCCGCGCGCAGGAGCAGGGCGAGCACGTCGTTCCCGGCGTCCGGACCGGCCGCCCGGCGGTCGGCGACGAGGTCGGCGCAGGCGCGGTCCAGGGTGGCGACGGAGCGGCGCAGCCGGCGCTGCGACGGCGTCGGCAGCCAGCCGGGCAGGATCGCGGGCAGCGGCGACCGGGCCCGGCCGACCACGACGCGGAGCGCCGCGTCCACGGCCTCGACGACGCCGTTCGCCCTGCCCGCCGAGATCGGCCGCGAACAGCGTGGACCCGACGACGCCGATCATCGTCCGGAGGGTGGCGTGGTCGACGTCGAGGGTGCCGGCGGCGTCCCACTCCTCGCGCAGGGCCGATCCCGCGCTGCGCGCAGCCTCCCCGACGGCGTCCAGGCGGCCGTGATGGAAGGCGGGCTGGGCGATCCGGCGGTGCCGCCGCCACAGCTCGCCGTCGGCCGTGAGCAGGCCGGCGCCGGTCACGAGCCCGAGCGCGGCGTACTGCACGGTTCGCTTGCCGTAGCCGCGGTGGTTGTCCTGGAGCACGCGGCGGGCGCCGTCCGGCGTGTTGACGAGCAGCACCGGCGTGCGCGGCAGCGGGAAGGCGACGACGTCCCCGTACCGGTCGACCGTGCGCTCGAGGTAGCGGAGCGGATCGCGCCGGATGGCCGCGACGTCGCGGAGCATGTCCGCCGGCAGCGGACCGTCGACGGCGAGCGGGGTGAAGCGGGCGTTGCGGCGCGCGTTCCGTCGAGAGGCCCGGCGGACCAGGGTGTCCGTCATCGACCCGTCACAGGTAGAGGCCGGTCTGGCCGTCCTCGACGCGGGGCGCCGCGACGGCGTGGATGTCGCGTTCGCGCAGCAGCACGTAGGGCGCGCCGTGGATCTCGACCTCGCCGCGATCCTCGGGGTCGTAGAGCACCCGGTCACCGACCTGGACCTGCCGGACGTGCTGCCCGACAGCCACGACCGCCGCCCAGGCGAGCCGCCGGCCGACGGCCGCCGTGGCGGGGATGACGATGCCGGCGGTGGACCGCCGCTCTCCAGCCTCGCCGTCCATCGAGACGAGAACGCGGTCGTGGAGCATGCGGATCGGCAGCCGGTCCGGTGCCGCAGCGGTCGCGGCGCCGGGGGTGGTCTGGGTCACCTGCGCAGGCTATCCGCGACTACGACCGTCCGCGGCGCCGGACGACGACGACCACGACGAGCAGCACGAGGGCGGTGGCGGCGGCCGCCACCCGCTCGTACCGGACCTGCCCCTGCTCGTCCACGGCGAAGCCCACGGCCCGCTGCCGGGCGTCCTCGGCGGAACGCCGCGCGATCTCCTTGGGGTGGGCACGGACGACGAGTTCGTCGACCGTCTGCGCCAGGTGCCGGCGGCGATCGTCGATGATCTTCTCCAGGGCCTCCGGGTCCTCCGGGAGGCTCTCACCGCCTGCTCGCTGGTCAGCTCCCATGCGCGCAAAGGTAGGGCACGGGACCCGGCCGGGCGATCGCGCGCGTCCACCGGGCGGCGGCGGGCCGACCGTCCACAGGGGCGGCCGCGTCACCCCGCCGTCCACAGGGCCTGGGCTCGGCACGTCCCTCGCGCCGGGCGGCGACCTAGATTGGCTCGTGTCCGAACGAGACCAGGAGGTTCCAGTGCCCAAGCTCGAGGCCGGCGACGAGGCGCCCGACTTCACCCTGCCGACCGCCGACGGCGGCACGGTGCGGCTGTCGGACCTGCGCGGCCGGCACGTCGTCGTCTACTTCTACCCCCGCGCCGACACCCCCGGCTGCACCACCGAGGCCTGCGACTTCCGGGACAACCTCGGCTCGCTGCAGGGGGCGGGTTACACCGTGCTGGGAGTGTCACCGGACAAGCCCGAGGCGCTGGCGAAGTTCGCGGAGGGCCAGCACCTGACCTTCCCGCTGCTCTCGGACCCCGGGCGCGAGGTCCTGGAGGCGTACGGCGCGTGGGGCGAGAAGTCGATGTACGGCAAGAAGGTGACCGGTGTCATCCGGTCGACGATCGTCGTCGACCCCGAGGGCAAGGTCGAGCTGGCGAAGTACAACGTGAAGGCGACCGGCCACGTGGCCTCGCTGCGCAAGGCGCTCGGCGTCTGACCCGACCGACTCCCCGCCGACCCCGGCGCCCGGTGCCCGCGACAGGAGTTGAACCTGCACTGGCCTGGACCTAAACCAGGTGCCTCTGCCGTTGGGCTACGCGGGCGTGGGAACAGCCTAGTCGGCCCCGCGGGCCCGGAATCGTGCGATTCCGGGCCCGCGGGGCCGCGCGGCGAGGGCTACTTCGTCGGGGTGAGCACGCCGTCGATCAGGTAGACGGTCGCGTTGGCGGTGTGGACGCCGCCGCAGATGACCTTGATCCCGTTCACGGTGAGGGCGTTCGGAGTGCCGGCGACGGTGACCGTCGAACCCTCGACCGTCTTCTGCTGACCGATGATCTTGTCCGGCGAGACCTGCATGGGCAGCACGTGGTAGGTGAGGATCTTGGTGAGCAGGGCCGAGTCGGTCTTGAGCTTCGTCAGCGTCGCCGCGGGCACCTGGGCGAAGGCCGAGTCGACCGGGGCGAAGACCGTGAACTCGCCGCTGTTGAGCGTGTCCACGAGGTCCACCTTCGGGTTGAGCTTGCCCGAGACGGCCGCGACGAGGTTCTTGAGCAGCGGGTTGTTCGACGCGGCGACGGCCACCGGGTCCTTCGCCATGCCGTCGACGGAGCCCGCGCCGCTCGGCACCTTGGCGGCGTAGTCGGCGCAGCCGGGCCCGACCGGCGCCGACATCGCGGCCGCGGACGCGGACGACGCCGTCGACGAGGCGCTGTCCGAGGCCGCCATGGGCGCGGAACTGCTGGACGCCGACCCCGCAGGCGCCGATCCGGTGCTCGACGAGGAGCCTCCGCAGGCGGCGGTGGTGAGGGCGAGGCCGGCGACGGCGGCGATGACCAGGGAACGCTTCATGACAGGGATGTCCTCTCGATATGACTTTCGGTGATGGAGCCGTTACCTCTGAGTGACCGTAACGGCGACGGAGTGCCAGCCGGTGGCTCCGTCGGGCTTGGGGGGCCGCCGTGTCTGCGGCTGGATGGCGCCGGTCGCGTCCGTGGCCCGCACCTCGAGCCGGTGCAGCCCGGGCTGCGCGTCCCAGGTCCACACCCACTGCCGCCAGGTGTCGGTGCTCGGGGCGGCGCCGAGCCGCGCGTCGTTCCACGCCCCGCCGTCCACCCGGACCTCGACCCGCGCGATGCCGCGGTGCTGCGCCCACGCGATGCCGGCGACGGCGGCCGGGCCGGCGGGCACCTGGGCGAACGGCCGGGGAACGTCGATCCGGGAGAACGTCCGCACGGGCGCCTGCGGAGCCCAGCCCCGCCGCGTCCAGTACGCCTGCGCGCGGTCGAAGCGGGTGACCTCGAGATCGGTCAGCCACTTGGTGGCCGAGACGTAGCCGTAGAGACCGGGCACGACCATCCGGACCGGGAACCCGTGCTCGTACGGGAGCGGGGCGCCGTTCATGCCGACGGCGAACAGCGCGTCGCGCCCGTCGGTGAGCGCGGCCATCGGGGTCGAGGCGCTGAAGCCGTCGGAGCTGCCGGAGAGCACCATGTCGGCCTCCGGCTCGCACACCGGCCCGCCGCAGCACGTCCACCACCGGGACGCCGAGCCAGGTGGCGTTGCCGGCGAGCGTCCCGCCGACCTCGTTCGAGACGCATGCCAGGGTCGAGCACCCGCTCGACGAGCGGGAGTCCGAGCAGCTCCCGGTAGCCGAGCTCGACCTCGCGGTCCACGAGCCCGTGCACGCGGAGCCGCCAGGTCGCGGCGTCGATCCGCGGCACGACGAGCGCGGTGTCGATGCGGTAGAAGTCCGGCGCGGGGGTGACGAAGGCAGTCACGCCCGGCACACCGACGTCCACGCCGGCGGGGATCGCGCCGCCGGGTCGGCGGCCGCCGGCAGCCGGACCCGGCCGGGAGTGAGGCCGCCGCGGTCGCGGGCGGCGAGGGCCCGGCTCCCGGCGCCCGCGAGCACCGCGACGCCGGCGGTACCCGCGACGGTCCGCACCACCTGCCGCCTGCTCGGTCCCTCCGCGCCGACGTGCTCACCGCGCAGGGCACGCCCGGCCAGCAGCAGGGCGACGAGGCCGGCGGCGGTGCCGACCGCGGACGGGACGGCGGCGAGGGCGGCGGCGCCCGGGCGGCTGACCGCGGCGGCGCCGCCGGCGGCACCGAGCAGCACGACCAGCAGGCCGGCGACCACGGGACGGCGCCGCACGAGCAGCCCGGCGACGGCGGCCAGGGCCGCGACGACGACGCCCATCGAGACGAGCAGCGCGAGCTTGTCGTGCGTCCCGAACGCGGAGACCGCCGCGTCCTTGAGCCACCCGGGCGTCAGATCGATGAAGGTCTCGCCGACGGCGATCAGCGGACTGGTCGCGGGGTCCGACAGCTGGGCGACGAGGTCGGCGACGGCGAGGGTGAGCGCGGCCGCGGCGAGCCCGGCGAGGGCAGCCGCCGGCCGCCCCGGGCGCCTCGGCGCCGCCCGGCCGCGTCTCCTCGGCACGCGGTGCCAGTTCCGTCGTCACGCCCCAGGTTCGGGGCGGACGCGGCCGCGGATGGGTGCCGGCAGCGTGTTTCCTCGGATCACCTCGATCAGCGGGCCGCCGGCGTCACCCCGGGACGGGATCCGCTCCGCGAGCGCCGCCCGGTCGGCAGCGGAGCAGCCGGCGTCCGGCCAGCAGGCCTCCCCGTAGCGCCCCGTGCCGTTCCACGGCCTGTACCGCGTACTCCGAGCAGCTCGGCGTGAACCGGCAGACGGGCCGGCGACGAGCGCTGATCTCGCGCTGGTACAGCCGAACCGCGGCGACGATCCTGCTCCGACGGACGCCGCGCCCGGCGCCGGCGCGGACCGGCGGCCGGGCGACCTCGTCAGCGCCTGGGCGAACTGCGGCAGGAGCAGCACGGCGCCACCAGGCAGTTGCCGTCCAGCGACTCCGCCAGGCAGCAGCCGGTCTCCAGCAGGCAGGCGTCCCGCAGGCAGGAGTTGCCCGGCCGGTAGCCGTACCCGGGCCCCCAGCCGGGCCGGGCCGTACCCGCGGTAGCGAGGGTCGTACCGAGGGTCGTAGCCGGGGTTGTAGCGGGGGTCGTACCGCGGGTCGTAAGGACGACGTCGACGCCAGGCCATGGCCGATCCCGTACCCACCCGCCGAACATCCACACGGCGGGCGCCAGGCGGATCAGCTCACGTCGACCGTGATCGTGTGCCAGCCGGTGGCCCCGTCCGGGGCGGGCGGGGTCTCGACGCCGGTCTGCGCGGTCCCGGTCCGGTCGGTGGCGCGCACCTGCAGGGTGTGCCGGCCGGGCGCGGCGTCCCAGGCGTAGACCCACTGCCGCCAGGTGTCGATGCTCGCCTGCGCGGCGAGCTGTGCCGGCTGCCAGTCGCGGCCGTCGACGCGGACCTCGACGCCCTCGATCCCGCGGTGCTGGGCCCACGCGATGCCCGCGACGGCGATCCGGCCCGCGCTGCAGCTGCGCGCCGTCGCGAGGCACGTCGATCCGCGACTCGGTCTTGATCGGCGCCTTCGCCGACCAGCCCCGCGGCGTCCAGTAGGCGACGGCGCGGTCGAACCGGGTGACCTCCAGGTCCACCACCCACTTCGTCGCGGAGACGTAGCCGTAGAGCCCGGGCACGACCATCCGGACCGGGAACCCGTGCTCGATCGGCAGCGGAGCACCGTTCATCCCGACCGCGAGCAGGGCGTCGCGCCCGTCCGTGAGCGCGGCGAGCGGGGTCGAGGCGGTGAAGCCGTCGGCGCTGGTGGAGAGCACCATGTCGCGCCTCGGCGCGCGGGCCCGGCCTGCCGGAGCAGGGGGCCGATGGGCAGGCCCAGCCAGGTCGCGTTGCCGATGAGGTCGCCGCCGACCTCGTTGGAGACGCAGGTGAGCGTGACGTCCCGCTCGACCAGCGGACCGCGCGAGCAGGGTCGCGAAGTCGAGCCGCACCTCGCGGTCGACCAGTCCGTGGATGCGCAGCTGCCAGTCCTCCGCGCGGACGCGGGGCACGACGAGCGCGGTGTCGATCCGGTAGAAGTCGCCGGCGGCGACCCGGAACGGCGTGACACCGGCGACCCCGACCTCGACGCCGGCGGGCAGGGCGGGCTCGGGATCGGCGGGGGCGGGCAGCCGGACGCCGGCCCGGGAGGCCTCGGCGCTCCCGGGTGCCCGAGCCGAGGTAGCCGGCCCGCGGCGAGCGCCACGGCCCCGGAGCCCGCGACCACGCCGACCGTCGGAGCAGCGTCGCGCCGGTCGGGGCCCACGCCCGGCCGGTTCGCGATCTCCAGCCGGTCGACGAGGGCGGGGAGCGCGAGCCCGCCGACGATGGCGGCGACGGCGCTGGGCAGCACGGAGACGATCGTCGCGTCCGGCCGGGTCACGGCCGCGATCCCCGCCACCGTCGCGAGCGCGAGCACGACCCACGGGCCGCGGAACCGCCCGCGCGCCGCGACGATCCCCGCGAGCGCGCTCAGCACGGCCAGCACGGCGGCGGCGCCGACGAGGAGCACGAGCTTGTCCGACGTCCCGAAGGTCGAGGTCGCGAAGTCCTTGAGCCACGGCGGGGTGAGGTCGACGAAGGCGTCGCCGACGGCGACGAGAGGCTCCGACGACGGCCCGGTGAGGGCGGCGACCATCTCGGCGGCGCCGACGGCCAGCAGCCCGGCCGCCAGCCCGGCGAGCGCCGCGACCCCGCGCGAGAGCGTGGTGTGCTGCGGCGGGGCCGGTGCGGCGGTCGTGGTCATGTCCTCAGCGTGCGCCTTCGACGTGGGTGATGCGCCTTACGAGACCCCGACATCCGCGAGCACGCGCTCGACGACCGGCGCGAGCGCCCGGAAGGCGCGCCCCCGGTGGCTGACGGCGTCCTTCTCCTCGGGTCCGTACTCGGCGAGGGTGCGGGTGCCTCCCTCGGGTACGAAGATCGGGTCGTAGCCGAACCCGCCGCTCCCCCGCGGCGCCCGCGCCATGTGCCCGTCGAGCCGGCCCTGCGCCACGTGCTCGGTCCCGTCCGGCAGCGCGAGCGCCGCGGCGCAGGCGAACCACGCCGCGCGGTGCGCGTCCGGCACGTCGGAGATCTGGGCCAGCAGCAGCTCCAGGTTCGCGCGGTCGTCCCCGTGCCGTCCCGACCACCGGGCGCTGAAGACGCCGGGCGCGCCGCCGAGCACCTCCACGCACAGGCCGGAGTCGTCGGCGACCGCGGGCCGCCCGGTGGCCCGGGCCACGGCGTGCGCCTTGAGCAGGGCGTTCTCGGCGAAGGTCACGCCGGTCTCGGCGACGTCGGGGACGCCGGGGAAGGCGTCGACGCCGACGACCTCGAACCCGGAGAGGATCCGGCGCAGCTCCGAGACCTTGTGCGCGTTGCGGGTGGCCAGCACGAGCCGCGTCATGCGCCCAGCGCCTCCTGCTGCCGCTTCGCCAGCTCCGCGCACCCGGCGACGGCGAGGTCGAGCAGCCGGTCCAGCTCGGCGCGGTCGAAGGCGCCGCGCTCCGCCGTCCCCTGCACCTCGACGAACCGCCCGCCGCCGGTCACGACGACGTTCATGTCGGTGCCCGCCGCGACGTCCTCGACGTAGTCGAGGTCGAGCACGGGGACGCCGTCGACGACGCCGACGCTCACCGCCGCCACGGACTCCACCAGCGGGGTCGCCGAGGGCTTGACCAGGCCGCTGGTCCGCGCCCAGCCGACGGCGTCCGCCAGCGCCACGTAGGCGCCGGTGATCGCCGCCGTCCGGGTGCCGCCGTCGGCCTGCAGCACGTCGCAGTCGAGCACGATCGTGTTCTCGCCGAGCGCCTTGGTGTCGATGCACGCGCGCAGCGAGCGGCCGACGAGCCGGGAGATCTCGTGGGTGCGGCCGCCGATCCGGCCCTTGACGGACTCACGGTCGCTGCGGGTGTTCGTCGACCGCGGCAGCATGGCGTACTCGGCGGTCACCCAGCCCTCGCCGCTGCCCTTGCGCCAGCGCGGCACGCCCTCGGTGAACGACGCGGCGCAGAGCACCCGGGTGCGGCCGAACTCGACGAGCACGCTGCCCTCGGCGTGGTCGAGCCAGCCGCGCGCGATCCGGACGTCGCGGAGCTCGTCGTCGGCGCGACCGTCGTGGCGGCGATGAGATGTCACGCCGCCAGCTAATCAGACCGCCTCGCCGGAGGGACTCTCAGACCAGGTAGGTGGCGCCGGCGCGGGCGGTCTCGATCGCGCCCGGGAACGCCGAGCGGGCCTCGGCGAGCACGACGGCGGCGTCGGTCCAGACCGGCACGTGCGTGAGCACCAGCCGGCGGCACCCGGCGTCCGCCGCGATCTGCCCGGCCCGCAGCCCGGTGAGATGGACGCCGCGGGCGAGGTCGCGGCCCTCCTGGAAGGACGCCTCGGCGAGCAGCAGGTCGGCCCCCTTGGCCAGCGCCAGCAGGGCCTCGCAGGTGTCGGTGTCGCCGGTGTACGCCAGCACCTCGGTCCGCGGCCCGGCCTGGTGCTCCACGCGCAACCCGTACGCCTCGACCGGGTGCTCCACGCGGTAGGGCGTGATGGTCAGCGGACCGAGCTCGACGGGGCGCCCGTCGGTGAACCCGCGGACGTCGAACGTCGCGTCCAGCCCGGAGAGGTCGCCGCCGTAGGCCTCCCGGAGCCGCTCGGCCGTGCCGCCCGGCCCGTACACCGGCAGCGCCCCGGACGTCGGCGCCGCCGGGTCCGTACTGGCGGGCGACGTAGAGGCCGCAGAGGTCCATGAAGTGGTCCGGGTGGAGGTGGGAGAGCAGCACCGCGTCGAGGCGGTCGAGCGGGACGTACCGCTGGAGCGGTCCGATGGCGCCGCTGCCGAGGTCGAGGAGGACCCGCCAGGTGCGGCCCTCGTCGTCGTCCGCCTCCACGAGGTAGCAGGACGCCGCCGAGTCGGGCGAGGGGAACGACCCCGAGCAGCCCACGACGGTCAGCCTCACACCCGCGGAGCCTAGGTGAGCTCCGGAGCCCGGTGCACGCCTTGGTGGCGCAGAACACAGGTCACGAGGCCATGGCGTGGACCAGGTCCTCCTGCAGGAAGGTGACGACGTCGTAGAGGCCGGCGGTCTGCGCCCACGGGTTGTCGCCCTCGTCGCCGCCGGCCGCCACCGCGGCGTGCAGGAACTCCGCGTCCTCGTCACTGCGGATGCCGAGCCGCTCGGCCAGCACGAGCCGGACGTCGGTGAGTCCCTTGAGCAGGGCCTGCGCCTCCCCGTCCGAGAGCACGACCGGCGCGCGCCGGCGCAGCGCCGAGGCCGCGAGGCCGAGGGCGCCGCGCTTGCGCTTCCGCAGGTCGTCCTCGGTCAGGCGCCGGAAGCTGTCCGCGACCTCGGGGTCGTCGTGGCTGCCGTCGGGCAGGAGCCGCGCGACCGCCGGGTCGGAGGGCCGCGGCGCGGCGAGCTCGGCCTCGAGCCGGGCGAACAGGTCGCCCTCGGTTGCCGCGGGTTCGGCCGCCTCCGGTTCGGCCGCCTCCGGCTCGAGCATCTCGGCGACGGCCTCGAGCAGACCGGCGATCACGCCCCGGTCCTCCTCGCCGAGCCGGACCTTGACCCGCCCGCCGCGGGCCCGCGTGAACGTCGCCGCCATCACTCGTCCTTCTGGAAGGTCGCCCAGAGCCCGAACTCGTGCATGGCGGTGGTGTCGCGCTCCATCTCCTCCCGGCTCCCGTTGGAGACGACGGCGCGTCCTTTGCGGTGCACGTCGAGCATGAGCTCGGTCGCCTTCTCCTTCGAGTACCCGAAGTAGGTCTGGAAGACGTACGTGACGTACGACATCAGGTTCACGGGGTCGTTCCAGACGATCGTCACCCAGGGAACCTCGGGGAGGACCACCTCGTCGACGTCGGGGCGTTCGACCTCCACCGGTGCCACGGACACCGGTCCACTGTAGTCAGCCTCACCGGGGACCGCCCCGCTCGCGCTGTCTACGCTGCACCCCGTGACCGGACGTCCGTCGACCGCCCTCCTCACCGACCACTACGAGCTCACGATGCTCGAGGCCGCGCTGCGCAGCGGCGCCGCGCACCGGCGCAGCGTCTTCGAGGTCTTCGCGCGGCGGCTGCCGGAGGGACGCCGGTACGGCGTCGTCGGCGGCATCGGCCGGGTGCTCGAGGCGCTCGCCGCGTTCCGGTTCGAGGACGCCGAGCTCGTGGCGCTGGAGCGCGCCGGCGTCGTGCACGAGGACACGCTGCGCTGGCTCGCCGGCTACCGGTTCACCGGCGACGTGTGGGGATACGGCGAGGGCGAGTGCTTCGTGCCCGGGAGCCCCCTGCTCGTGGTCGAGGGCACGTTCGCCGAGGCCGTGCTGCTGGAGACCGTGGTGCTGTCGATCCTCAACCATGACTGCGCGATCGCCGCCGCGGCCAGCCGGATGACGGTGGCGGCGCAGGGGCGCCCCTGCCTGGAGATGGGGTCGCGGCGCACGCAGGAGGAGGCCGCCGTCGCGGCGGCCCGGGCCGCCTACGTGGCGGGCTTCGTGGGGACGAGCAACCTCGAGGCGGGCCGGCGCTACGGCATCCCGACGATCGGGACCGCCGCGCACGCGTTCACCCTCGTGCACGACAGCGAGCGCGAGGCGTTCGAGGCGCAGGTCGAGGCGCTGGGGCGCGGGACGACGCTGCTCGTCGACACCTACGACGTCCCGACCGGGGTGCGGACGGCGGTCGACGTCGCCGGCACGGCGCTCGGCGCCGTGCGGATCGACTCCGGCGACCTGCTCGAGCAGGCCTACGCGGTGCGCGCCCAGCTGGACCGGCTCGGCGCCATCCGCACCCGGATCACGGTGACCAGCGATCTCGACGAGTACGCGATCGCCGCGCTCGCGGCCGCGCCGGTCGACTCCTACGGCGTCGGCACCTCGCTGGTGACCGGCAGCGGTGCCCCCACCGCGGGTCTGGTCTACAAGCTCGTCGCGCGCGAGGGCGCGGGCGGCGAGCTCGTCGGCGTCGCGAAGAAGAGCGCGGACAAGATCAGTATCGGCGGCCGCAAGTGGGCGTTGCGCCGGCGCGGGACCGACGGCGTCGCGGAGGCCGAGGTGATCGGCATCGGGCACCAGCCGGTCGACGACGGCGACGACCGCGCCCTGCTCGTGCAGCTCGTCCAGCACGGCGAGATCGTCGGCGCCGAGCCGCTCGAGGCGGCCCGGGCGCGGCACGCGGCGTCCGTGGCGGAGCTGCCGGCGACGGGTCGCCAGCTCTCCCGCGGGGAGCCGGCCATCCCGACGCTCATGGAGCCGGATCCGGTGCCCGCTGCCTAGGCTGGTGACCATGCCCCGACGCGCGCTGATCATCGTCGACGTCCAGAACGACTTCACCGAGGGCGGCTCGCTCGCCGTCACCGGCGGGACCGCCGTGGCGCAGGCCATCACCGAGCACGTGCACGGCCACCGCGACGACTACGTCGCCGTCGCCGGCACCCGCGACTGGCACGTCGACCCGGGCCACCACTTCTCCGACCACCCGGATTACGTGGACACCTGGCCGGCGCACTGCGTCGTCGGCACCGACGGCGCCGAGAGCCACCCCGCCGATCGACACCGCCGCCGTCGACGCCTGGTTCACCAAGGGCGAGCACGCCGCCGCCTACTCCGGCTTCGAGGGGGCCACCGACGAGGGCGGCCAACGGGTCGGGCTCGGCGCGTGGCTGCGGGACCGGCAGGTGGACTCCGTCGACGTCGTGGGCATCGCCACCGACCACTGCGTGCGCGCCACCGCCCTGGACGCCGTCTCCGAGGGCTTCTCCACCCGGGTGCTGCTCGACCTCACGGCCGGCGTGGCCCGGACGACGACGGACGCCGCCCTGACCCAGCTGAAGGACGCCGGAGCCGAACTCGTCGGAGAACCCGTCGTCAGGACCTGAGGTCCACCACCTCGACGGGAACGCCGGGCACGACCGACCGCAACGCGGACCTCAACCGCGGCGGTTGCCCGCCTGCCCTGACCCGTTGAGCCTCTCAGGGGCGCCGGGAGAGCGTTGGGCGCCCAGAGCCGGCGGTGCGGACGGCCCGCCGAGCGCTGAGGACGCACGCATCTCTGCGACGCGACGGTCGAGTTCCTCTCGACCTCGGTCGAGGACCGCGCGGACGTCGTTCTCCATCGCGAGTGTGAAGGCCTGCACGAAGACGGCGAGATCGCGCCACACCTGGGCCTCGGGGCTCCCCGTGGCCTGGTCCGCCCGTTGCGCCGATTCGTTCACGGCGCGGCTGGCTTCTGTCTGTGCGTAGGTCAGGACTTCCTGGTAGCGCTGCCGCGCCATCTCGATGATCTGCCTGGCCTGCTGTTCGGCGTCGGCCAGTTGCGCGTCCGCAGCTTGCTGAGCCTGGGACAACAGCGCGACGGCCTCGTCGGAGGCGACGACCGTACCGATGACTATCTCGCCAGGAATGTCGAGGTCGGAGTTCTGCCGCCGGTAGAAGTCGTGCATCCGCTGGACTTCCTCGCGCAGACGCGCCAGCTGGTTGCGCAGATCCGCCTTCTCGCTGTCATGCCGCTGCAGTTGGTGGCGGACCCTGTTGCGGAATGCCTCGACCTCTTCTCGCCGATACCCCCTGGTCGCCGCGGAGAACTCGACCTGCCCTACGGCACTCGGCGTGAGGGGCCGGTTGAAGTCCGGGACCCCTCCGGCCCCGTCGCCAAGGACGCGATCACCCCGCGCAGTTGCGTCGTGCGCCGTCGGCCGTCGCCGCCCCATGGACCAGGGCCAGCCTCCTGTGGACGAGCTCATACGTTGGCCCCTTGGGCAAAGCTTTCCGCGGACGGGATTCGAGTGTCAGTAGCGCTGTAGCGGTCGTAGCCGTAGGCCTCACGGTGGATCCAGGCCGGGTCGACGCCCGCCCGTTGGAGGATGTCCAACGATCCGGCCACCATCGCGTCGGAACCGCAGACGCAGACGTCCGCCTCGCTCCAGGAACGGTGGCTAACGGCAACCTCGGCGGGAGTTCCGTGAAACGCCTCGGGTGGTTGATGGTCAGACACCACAGGCATGACCCGCAGCCAAGGCAGCTGCTGCTCATACGACTGCAGCGTCGGCAGGTCGTAGAGCTCGTCACTGCGCCGTGCACCCGCGTACAGGAACACGCGGCGTCGAGCCCGACGGGTTGCAAGGTCCTCGATGAGAGCCCGTAGCGGCGCCAATCCGGTTCCACCGGCCAGCATCAGCACGTCCGTATCGATCCGAGGGTCGAGCTCGAGACCCGAACCTACTGGCGGACCCAGCCGCAGAACGTCGCCAACTCCTGTGCTGTAGACGAGAGACCCGCTCACCGACCCGATGGCACTGACGTGGAACTCCAGCGTGTGGTCCTCGCGAGGAGCATTCGCAGGCGAGAGGTATCGCCATTGGCGCTTCGCAACGGGCGACTGGACCGACACGGACTGCCCCGCCTGATAGGGAACCGGAGTCGCCGGACGCACGGTGAGGACTGCGAGCGAGGGCGCCCGTCGCTCGTGCGCAATGACCTCCGCGTCGTACCACGGCGGGTCGTCGTCCGCGCCGTGCATCGCCTCCGTCATGACCTGCGCCACCAGCGTGTAGGCCTCGGTCCAGTTCGCCGCGAGCTCCGGCGTCCACTCCTCGCCCAGGAAATGTTGCAGGGTGGCCAGGAGGGAGGCCCCAACCCATGCATAGTGCTCGTCGTCGACGCCGTACTTGCGGTGGTCGCGCCCGAGTTGCTGCAGCAGCGGGACGACCGTCTCGATGTGGTCGACGTTGCCCACGACCTGAAGGAGCGCGCCCACCAACCGGTCCCGCTGCGCCGCCATGCTCACCGGAAACATGGCCCGCGTCTCCGGGTGGGTCAGGAAGAGGTGGGAGTAGAAGTACAGAGGTACTTCGTCACCGGCGGCAGCGACCCGGGCGAAGCTGCCCTTCAGACGAGCTGGATCCATCGTCAGAGTCAGCGCCCTGCCGTGGCACCGTCGTCGACGATCGTCGCTCGGACGTCGCCGGCGGTCTGGCCGAGCGCCCCGATGATGTCGTCAGGAACGTCGGCCTGCTGCAGCGTGGCCACCAGATGCCCGACCACCTTGTCGTAGTCCTCGTCGGTGACGTGCAACCCCCTGTGCGCTTCGCCGAGCTCGCGGCCGTCGTACTCCGCCGGCCCGCCGAGCAGCTGGATGACGAGGAGCGCGAAGTGCCGTTTCTGCGCCGTCAGGTCCACTCCGTCGAAGTAGTGCGCGAGCGCAGGGTCAGCCAGCACCCGCTCGTAGAAGGCCTGCACGACCTGTCGGATCGGCTCTGAACCGCCCAGGCGCTGGTACGGCGTCCGCTCGGTCGTGGTCTGGTCGGTCATGGTTCCTACCCCCGCTGTTTGAGATCGGCATGACTCGGATTGACTGGCGACGATGACAGTACCGTACGTGGCGCTACGTAACCAAGGGCGACTTTTGGGGTGATCCCTAGCCGGCGAGGGCCTGTCAGAAGTCGCCGGCGCTGGCACGCATCCGGGTCAGGACGGCCACCAGGCGCCCGACGTCCTCGGGGTCGAGTCCCGGCTCGGCGAAGACGCTCGCGTTGAGAGCGTCGGAAGCCTTGGCGGCGACGGCGCGGCCGTCGTCCGTCAGCTCCACGAGCGTGGCGCGCCGGTCGCTGGGGTGCGGCGTCCGGCGGACCAGGCCCTGGGCCTCGAGGCGGTCGACGGCGTTCGTCACGCTCGCGGGATGCACCTGGAGCCGCTCGCCGATGCGTGCCATCGGGAGGCTGCCACGCCGGCTGAAGAGCAGGAGCATGAGCACCTCGTACCGCGCGAACGTCAGCCCGCAGGGCTTGAGCGCCTCCTCGACCCGGGCCGAGACGATCTGCTGGGCCCGCATCGAGCGAGGTGACCGCGGCCATTCCGTCGGCGGCCTCCGGCCACCCGTGGTCCGCCCACAGCCGCCGGGCCTCGGCGATCGGGTCGAAGGGCAGCCGGCGAGGCATCACATCGTCCGGCGGTACTGGCCGCCGACCTCGAAGAACGCCTGGCTGATCTGGCCCAGCGAGCACACCCGGACGGCGTCCATGAGCGCGTCGAAGGTGTTGCCGCCGCTGCTCGCCGCCTGCCGCAGCCGCTCCAGCGCGAGCGGCGCCTCGGCGGCGTGCCGGGCCTGGAAGTCGGCCAGCCGGCGCAGCTGCGACTGCTTCTCCTCCTCCGTCCCGCGCGCGAGCGGGATGGCCGGCGGAGCCTGCTCGGCGGCGGGCGCGGTGAAGGTGTTGACGCCGACGATGGGCAGCGTTCCGTCGTGCTTGCGCTGCTCGTAGAGCATCGACTCGTCCTGGATCCGGCCGCGCTGGTAGCCCGTCTCCATGGCACCGAGGACGCCGCCGCGGTCCGAGAGCCGCTCGAACTCGGCGAGCACCGCCTCCTCCACGAGATCGGTCAGCTGCTCGACGACGTACGAGCCCTGCAACGGGTTCTCGTTGCCCGCCAGGCCCCACTCCCGGTCGATGATCATCTGGATGGCGAGGGCTCGCCGCACCGAGTGCTCGCTCGGCGTCGTCACGGCCTCGTCGTAGGCGTTGGTGTGCAGCGAGTTGGCGTTGTCGTAGATCGCGCACAGCGCCTGGAGCGTGGTGCGGATGTCGTTGAAGTCCATCTCCTGCGCGTGCAGCGACCGGCCCGACGTCTGCACGTGGTACTTGAGCTTCTGGGACCGCTCGTCGGCGCCGTAGCGCTCCTTCATGGCGACCGCCCAGATGCGCCGGGCGACCCGGCCGATGACGGTGTACTCGGGGTCCATGCCGTTGCTGAAGAAGAACGAGAGATTCGGCGCGAAGTCGTCGATCCGCATGCCGCGCGCGAGGTAGCTCTCCACGTAGGTGAACCCGTTGGCCAGGGTGAACGCGAGCTGCGTGATGGGGTTCGCCCCCGCTTCGGCGATGTGGTAGCCGCTGATCGAGACCGAGTAGAAGTTGCGCACCTCGTGGGAGATGAACCACTCCTGGACGTCGGCCATGCAGCGCAGCGCGAAGTCCGTGGAGAAGATGCAGGTGTTCTGGCCCTGGTCCTCCTTGAGGATGTCGGCCTGCACGGTGCCGCGGACGGTGCGCAGGGCGCGGGCCCGCACCTGCTCGTACGGTTCGCCGGGGTTCGCCTCGACCTGCTGGTCGATCGCCGTGTTGAGGAACATCGCGAGGATCGCCGGAGCGGGACCGTTGATCGTCATGGAGACGCTCGTCGTCGGCGAGCAGAGGTCGAACCCGGAGTACAGCACCTTCATGTCGTCGAGGGTGGCCACGCTCACGCCGGACGTGCCGACCTTGCCGTAGACGTCGGGCCGCGGCGAGGGGTCGCGGCCGTAGAGCGTGACCGAGTCGAACGCCGTCGAGAGCCGGGTCGCCGGCTGGCCCTCGGCGAGCAGGTGGAAGCGCCGGTTCGTCCGGGCGGGGTCGCCCTCGCCGGCGAACATGCGGGCCGGCGCCTCGGCGTCCCGCTTCAGCGGGAAGACGCCGGCGGTGAAGGGGAAGGCGCCCGGCAGGTTCTCGCTGCGCAGGTAGCGGAGGAGTTCCCCGTGGTCGCTCGTCCGGGGCAGGGCGACGCGCGGGAGCTTCGAGCCCGACAGGCTGGTGCGGACCAGCGGCGTGCGGAGCTCCCGGCCCCGGACGCTGTAGACGAGCTCGTCGCCGGAGTACCGCTCCACCGTGGCGGGCCACTCCTGCAGCGCCCGCCGCGTGTCGTCGTCGAGTTCCGCGTCGGCGGCGTCCCGGAGCTCCCGCACGGGCTCGTGTGAGGCGGAGGACGAGCCGCCGAGGGCGTCGAGGGTGGTGTCGAAGGCCTGGCGGCGGCGCGCGACGGCGGCGAGCTCGGCGGTCCGGCGGTGGTAGCCGCGCACGGTGTCGGCGATCTCGGCGAGGTAGCGCACCCGCTCCGCCGGCACCGGCGTCCCGAGCCCGGAGGAGACCCTGGTCGCGACGGGCGCGAGCCGGCCCGGCCCGGCCGGCAGCCCGCGCTCGCCGAGCAGGTCGCGCAGGTGCTGGTAGAGGGCCGTCACGCCGTCGTCGTCGAAGCGCGCTGCGCTGGTGCCGAAGACCGGCATGTCCTCCCACGAGGCGCCGAACGCCTCGCGGTTGCGCACGAGCTGGCGGGCCACGTCGCGCCGGGCGTCCTGCGCGCCGCGCCGCTCGAACTTGTTGATCGCGACGACGTCGGCGAAGTCGAGCATGTCGATCTTCTCGAGCTGGGAGGCGGCGCCGAACTCCGGCGTCATGACGTACAGCGAGACGTCGACGAGCGGGACGATCCCGGCGTCCCCCTGCCCGATGCCGGGTGTCTCGACGACCACGAGGTCGTAACCCGCCGCGGCACAGGCCGCGATCACGTCCGGCAGGTGCTCCGGCAGTTCGGTGCTCGCTCCGCGCGTGGCGAGCGAGCGGAAGAAGGTGCGGCCTGCGGCGAGGCTGTTCATCCGGATCCGGTCGCCGAGGAGCGCTCCACCACCGCGCCGCCGGGTCGGGTCGACGGCGACGACGGCGATCCGCAGCTTGTCCTCCTGGTCGAGCCGGAACCGCCGGACCAGCTCGTCGGTGAGCGAGCTCTTGCCCGAGCCGCCCGTCCCGGTGATGCCGAGCACGGGCACGCGGCGGGCGGCCGCCGCGTCCCGGACGGACGCCGCCAGCTCCGGAGCCCGCCCCTGCTCGAGCACGGTGATCGCACGGGCGAGCGCCGCGTCGTCCCCGGTGAGCACGGCGTCCACGGCCGGAGCCTGAGCCGCGAGGTCGACGTCGCAGTCCGCGACCATGGTGTTGACCATGCCGACCAGCCCGAGCCGCTGACCGTCCCCCGGGGTGAAGATCGTCACGCCCCGCTCGGCGAGCGCCGCGACCTCGTCCGCCACGATGACGCCGCCGCCCCCGCCGTAGACCTTGACGTGCCCGGCGCCGCGCTCGCGCAGCAGGTCGACGAGGTAGCCGAAGTACTCCAGGTGCCCGCCCTGGTAGGAGCTGATCGCGACGCCCTGCACGTCCTCCTGGACCGCGGCCTCGACGACGTCGGCGACGCTGCGGTCGTGCCCGAGGTGGACCACCTCGCAACCCTGCGACTGCAGGATCCGGCGCATGATCGTGATCGCGGCGTCGTGGCCGTCGAACAGGCTCGCGGCGGTGACGAAGCGGACCGGGCGCTCAGGGACGTGCAGGCTCATCCTGAGATAGTCGGACGTCCAACTATCTGACGTCAACTCACCTGTGCCGCTGTCGGTGCGACCGGATAGATTCGCCGACCGTGGAAGGACCTCTCGCCGGCCTGCCCGGCGCCAGCTCGGACGCCGGTGAAGGCGCCGTCGTGGCCCCTCTCGTCGAGGCGCTGCTCGTGGCCCCGGCGTCCCCGGACCGGGCCCGGCAGCAGCGCGCCGCCTGGTACGCCGACCTGCTCGGACCGCTCCTGGTGCCCGCGTCCGCGCTCACCGGGCTCCAGGAGGGGCTGACCGCCGGCGACGTCGCCGTCCGGGTGGTGCTCGCCGCCGAGCCCGGGCCCGGCGACCCGGCAGGGCTGCTCCCCCTCCGCGAGGCGCGCAACCGCCTGCTCGACGACGACCGGCTGGAGCTCACCGGCGTCCACGTCGCGCTGCCCCCCGGAGCGGACGCCCGCGACCTGCTCGCCGAACTCGACTTCAGCGTCCCCTCCTGGGTGGAGGTGGCTCCGGACGCCGGAGCGCGCGGCGCGCTGGCCGTGCTCGCGGCGGACGGCGCCGAGCGGCTCGCGCTGCGTCTGCCGGAGGACGGTCAGGACGTCACGGCCGTGGCGACGCTGCTCCGGGAGGCCGTCGACCGGGACGTCAGCATGCGGGTGACCGGCGCCACGACGACGCCGGCGGTGCTCGCCGCGCTCGGCGCCGTCCGGGCGGCGCTCAACGGCGCCGAGGCGCCCGAGCTCGCGGCGATCCTCGCCGAGCGGACGACGGCTCCGCTCGCCGCCGGCCTGCGGCGCATGAGCGAGGCGGACGCCGCCGTCGCACGGGTGTTCCTCGACGCCGTCGTCGTGGCCGACGCCGAGGAGACGGTCGCCGACCTGGTCGCCCTGGGGCTGGTCAGCGCCGGTTGACGACGGCGGTCCGCGCCATCTTGTCGTGCAGGCACTGCCGGCGCGGGTCCCAGAGACACCAGCAGCGAGTCGAGCAGCGCGTAGAAGCCGCCGATGTTCGGCACCGCCGAGAAGAGGTCGAAGCCGACGAACCGGAGCACGGCCTGACCCCAGCTGGGCAGGCCTTCGACGTCCATGGGACGGACCCGGATGCGCAGCGCCATCTTGCCGAGCGTCGCCCCGCGGAGCTTGATCTGCGGGATCTGGTAGATCGCCGCGACGACGAGCTGGAGCAGGGTCAGCTTCACCGTCGACGCGAGCACGTTCGAGACGAAGGTCGTCGAGTCCGGCGTCGGGCGGCCCGCGTTGGCGGCCGCCTGGACCTGGTCGAGGTAGCCGCGGAACTGGTCGGCGATGTCACGGACCAGCGGCAGGCCGATGATCAGCACGACGGCGCCGATGATGAGCCCGTCGATGATCCTCGCGGCGAGCCGCCGCCACGGGTTCGCCGTCGGCACGCCGTCGGGCGTGGTCTTCCCGACGGGCGGCCCCCCGTAGCCGGGGTAGGAGGCGCCGGACGGCTGCTGGTACTGCGGATATTGGGGGTACTGCGGGTACTCGGGGTACTGGGTCTGCTGCTCCTGCCCGTACGACGACGGGTGCCTGCTGCGCGTAGGGGTCCTGCCGCGCGGGCTCGGTCGTCGTCTGCGGTGCCGGCTGGGTCTGCTGGGCTCCGGGTGCGGGCCGGGTGACCTCGCTCCACGAGCCGCCGTCCCACCACCGCTCGTGGCCGGGCTGGGACGCGTCCGGGTACCACCCGGGCGGGGCCGATGTCATAGCGCACACCCTGGTCGATCCGGGGCGCCGAAATCAACTGGTGATCACGCGGTTCCGGCCCGCGCGCTTGGCGGCGTAGACGGCCGCGTCCGCCCGGGCGAGGACGGCCTCGAACTCCCCCGCCGGGCCGGACGAGACCCCGGCGCTGACGGTCAGGTGCAGCCCGGGGGCGTGCAGCGACCACGCGTGCTCCTCGATGCGCCGGCGGAGGCGCCCGGCGGCCTCGGCACCCAGCCGGGCCGATCCGCCGGGCAGCGCGATGAGGAATTCCTCGCCGCCCCAGCGGGCGACCCGGTCCATGGCGCGGACGGAGCCGCTGAGCACCGCGGCGACCTCGCGCAGCACCGCGTCGCCCACGAGGTGGCCGTGCCGGTCGTTCACGTTCTTGAAGTGGTCCACGTCGACCAGGACCAGGCAGATCTGCTCGCTCGGGCGCAGCGTCGCGCAGAACCCCTCCATGGCCCGCCGGTTCGCCAGGCTCGTCAGGGAGTCCTGCTCGGCGAAGCGCAGCAGGATCCGCGCGCGTGCCTCGAGGTCGCGGCGCTGGCCCTCGACGCCCGCGCGGGACCACACCTGGTCCATGAAGCCGCTCACCTGGCGGCGGTGCCGCTGCCAGACCAGCTCGGCGAGCAGGCGGGCGTCGCGTAGCGCGGCCTCGAGGTCGCCGCGGACCTCCGCGACGACCGACCGCAGCTCGAGCGCGGTGATCTGCCGGGCCAGGTCGCCGGCAGCGGCGAACAGGGCCTCGGCGGCGTCGAGGTCCGCGAGCGCCTCGGGGTCGCGACCCAGCACGTGCAGGCAGCGGGCCCGGGTCAGGAGCAGCTCGGCGTCGTTCCCCGCCTCGCCGTCGAGGTCCGCCAGCAGCGCGCCGCCCTCCGCGGCGCGCCCCTCGGCGCACAGCACCCGTGCGACCAGGCGCCGCGCCGTCCGCTCGTCGGCCGTCCCGGAATGCGCCCCCTCGAGCAGCCCCCGCGCGATCGCCGCGGCCCGACGCAGCCGGGGCTCACCCTCGTGGCCGCCCGCGTCGGCGAGGAGGAGGTCGGCGATCCGGGCCTGGACGGCGCGCTCCCGGGCCGGGTCGTGCGGAGCGTCCCGCAGGGCGCGGACCGCCAGCTCGTAGAACTGCAGGGCACGGTCGTGGTCGAAGAACTGCTCGCAGAGCCGGCCGAGCATCTCGGACATGCCGGCCTCGCCGTCGGGGTCGCGGTCCCCGTCGGAGAGCGAACCGAAGGCGACCAGCGCCTGGACGGCGCGGTCGAGCGCCTGGCCCACGTCCCCGGCGCGCGCCGCCGCGAGCGCGGCGACGGCGTGCGCCGTGGCGGCCGGGAGCAGGTCGCCGGACCGCTCGAAGATCAGGGCGGCGGCCACGGCGCCGTCGCGGGCGCTCGCCGGATCGTCGCCGTCGAGCAGGGTGACGAGTGCGTCGAACCACGCGACCGGGGCCGCCTCGACGAGTTCGGGCCGCTCGGCGAGCAGCGTGTCGACGGCGGCGGCGCGGCGCTCGATCCGATCGAGGTGCAGGACGGTGGTCGGCACGTCCTCGAGGTCCACCTCGACGTCGAGGTCAGCGGTGCGGGGACCGGCGGGCAGGATGCGCAACACGTCGCCGCGCACGTCCACACCCGTTCCGGTGTCCACCCCGAGACCATCCACCTGCACAGCGTCCCTTCGTCGCGCTCCTCCAGCCTACCATTTCCGTATTGGATCGTACTCGGAGAGTAACTTACCCGCAGTCGACCGGAGGATCCGGATTCGCGAAAAAGATCAGGCGAGGTCAGCGAGAGCAGGCGGATCAGGCGGGGTCGGACGAGGCCATGCGAGTCACGCCAGGTCGAAGACCTTGCCCGGGTTGAGGATCCCGAGCGGGTCGAGCGCCGCCTTGACGGCCCGGTGCACGTCCATCCCGACCGGACCGGCCTCGCGCTCCAGCCACTCCCGCTTGAGGACGCCGACGCCGTGCTCGCCGGTGATCGTCCCGCCCAGCGCGAGCCCGGCGTCCATGATCTCGCCGAACGCCAGGCGCGCGTGCTCGGCGGCGACGGGGTCGGCGGGGTCGAAGACGACGGTCGGGTGCATGTTGCCGTCGCCGGCGTGGCCGACGACGCCGATGACCAGGCCGTGCTCGCGGCCGATGGCCTCGACCGCCTCGAGCAGGTCGGCGAGCCGGGTCCGCGGGACGGCGACGTCGTCGATGAGCGTGGTCCCGAGCAGCTCGAAGGCCATGAGCACCGACCGCCGCGCGGCCAGGAGCAGGTCGGCCTCGGCCGGGTCGTCGGCCTCGAGCACGTCGGTGGCACCGCACGCCGCGGCGATGCGGCCGATGGCGGCCACCTCCTCGGCCGCGGCCTCGCCTCCGGCGTCCGACTGCCAGATGAGCATGGCGCCCGCGTCCTGCGGGAGGTCCGCCTTGAGGTAGCTGCTGCTCGCGCGCAGCGACGTCCGGTCCATGATCTCGAGCAGGCTCGGGACGGTGCCGGACGCGACGACCGCGGCGACGGTCGCCCCGGCGTCCCGGGCGGTCGCGAAGAGCGCTGCGGCGGTGCGCGGCTTGGCCGCGGCCGGGCGCAGCGACAGCGTGGCCTCGGTGATCACGCCGAGGGTGCCCTCGCTGCCCACGAACAGCCGGGAGAGGTCGTAGCCGGCCACGCCCTTCACCGTCCGCCGGCCGGTGCGCAGCACCTCGCCGGAGGCGAGCACGACCTCGAGACCGAGCACGTAGTCGGTCGTGACGCCGTACTTGACGCAGCACAGGCCGCCGGAGTTCGTCGAGAGGTTGCCGCCGATGGAGCAGAACTCCCAGCTGCGGGGTCCGGCGGGTAGAACAGGCCGTGCTCGGCGACCGCGCGCGAGAGCTCGGCGTTGTAGATGCCGGGCTGGGTGACGACGAACCGGTTCGCGACGTCGATCTCGACGATCGTGCGCATCTTCTCGGTGCTGACGACGATGCAGCCCTCGATCGCGTTCGCGGCGCCGGAGAGGCCGCTGCGGGCGCCCTGCGGGACGACGGGGGTCCGCAGCGCTGAGGCCACCCGGAGGGCGTGCTGCACGTGCGCGGTCTCGCGGGCGAGGACGACCGCCGCGGGGACGCCGGCCGGGCAGAACTGGGCCCGGTCGAAGCGGTAGGACTCGAGCAGGTCGGGGTCGGTGACGAGCGCCTCGCGCGGCAGCCCCTCGGCGAGCGCGGAGACGACGCTGCGGGTGTCCGTGCCGGCCAGGCTCATCCCGTCAGCGTAGGTCGGCGACCTACGATCAGCCATGCCCATCCGGAGTGCCGCGACGCACGACGTGGTCAACCAGCCGCCGCCGCTCGACGGGTACGACGTGTACGGCGCGGACGCCGTGCTCCGCCGAGGCCGTGGCCCGCGAGAGCGGCGGCCGGGCGCGGGTGGACGAGCTGCACGCCCTCGGCCGGCTCGCGGGCAGCGCCGAGGCGATCGGGTGGGGGGTGGAGGCGAACCGGCACCCCCCCGAGCTGCGGACGTTCGACCGGTTCGGGCACCGCATCGACGAGGTGGCCTTCCACCCGGCCTATCACCGGCTGCTCGAGGTCGCGGTGACGTCGGGCTGGCGGGCGCCCCCTGGTCCGCGGGGGACGCCGGCTGTCACGTCGTCCGGGCCGCCGGCTTCGTCGTGTGGGGCCAGGTCGACGCCGGCGTCGGCTGCCCGGCGTCCATGACCTACGCCTCCGTACCGGTGCTGCGCGAACGGCCGGACCTCGCCGCCGCCTGGTTGCCCGCCGTGACCGCCCGGGCGTACGACCCGGGGCTGCGTCCGGTCGCCGCGAAGGCGGGGGCGACGGTCGGCATGGCGATGACGGAGAAGCAGGGCGGCTCCGACGTCCGCGCCAACACCACCCGTGCGGTGCCGGACGGCGAGGGCCACCGGCTGACCGGGCACAAGTGGTTCTGCTCGGCGCCGATGTCGGACGCGTTCCTCGTGCTCGCGCAGGCGCCCGGCGGGCTCTCCTGCTTCCTGCTCCCCCGGGTGCTGCCCGACGGGACCCGCAACGCGATCCGGCTGCAGCGGCTCAAGGACAAGCTCGGCAACCGGTCGAACGCGTCGGCGGAGATCGAGCTGGACGGCGCCGTGGCCTGGCTCGTCGGGGACGAGGGGCGCGGCGTGGCGACGATCGCGCGGATGGTCGCGCTGACCCGGCTCGACTGCGTGCTCGGGACGGCCGCGCTGCTGCGGCAGGGGGTGGCGCAGGCTCTCCACCACACCCGGCACCGGACCGCGTTCGGGCGGCTGCTCGCCGACCAGCCGCTCATGCGCAACGTCCTGGCGGACCTCGCGCTGGAGTCGGAGGCGGCGACGACGCTGGGGCTGCGGCTGGCCGGCGCGGTCGACCGCTCCGAGGCGGAGTTCCTGCGGATCGGCACCGCGCTCGGCAAGTACCTCGTCTGCAAGCGCGGGCCGGGCGTGCTCGCCGAGGCGCTGGAGTGTCTCGGCGGCAACGGCTACGTCGAGGAGTCGGTGCTGCCCCGGCTGTACCGCGAGGCGCCGGTCAACTCCGTGTGGGAGGGCTCGGGCAACGTCAACGCACTCGACGTCCTGCGCGCCCTGCACCGCTCACCCGGCACCGTCGACGCGCTGCTCGCCGAGATCGCGCTCGCCCGCGGCGGCGACGCACGCCTCGACGCCTTCGCCTCCCGGCTCGCCGACGAGGTCGCCGCGACGCTCAGGGCGTCCGCGTCCGGGGAGGACGCCGCATGGGGCGCACGGTCGCTCGTCGCGCGGATGGCGCTCGCGCTGCAGGCGTCGCTGCTGGTCCGGCACGCGCCGGCCGCGGTCGCCGACGCGTTCTGCGCGTCCCGGCTGACGCCGGAGCCCGGCGCCGCCGCCACGCTGGGCACGCTGCCCGCCGGCGTGGACGCCGCGGCGATCGTCGAGCGGCACGCGCCGGACGTCTCGGCAGTGCCGGCGTGAGCGCGGCCGGGTGAGCGACCCGCTCGGGCTGCGCGACGACGCGCCGCTCCTGGACGCGTGGCTGACGTTCCGGGAGGCCGCCGCACGCGGCGAGGTCCGGCCCTTCACCATCCCCGGCCACAAGCAGCGGACCGACCTCGTCGGCGACGTCGTCGCGGGCGACGTCCCGCTCTACGCCGGCCTCGACACGATGAAGCAGTCGGGCGGCGTGCTCGCCGCGGCCGAGCAGCAGGCGGCGCGGTTCTGGGGCGCCGACTGGTGCCGGTTCTCCGTCGGCGGGTCGACGCACGGCAACCAGGCACTGGCGCTGGCCATCGGCGCCCCCGGCGACGAGGTGGTCGTCGGCCGCACGCTGCACCGGTCGCTGCTGCTCGGCCTGGTGCTCGCCGGCCTGCGCCCGGTCTGGGTGCGGCCCGACGTCGACCCGGCCACCGGCCTGCCGGGGCCCGTGCCGGTGGCCGCCGTGGAGCGCGCCCTCGCCGAGCACCCGCGGGCTGTCGCCGTGTTCCTGGGCGACCCTTCGTACGTCGGCACCGTCGGGGACGTCGCCGGTTGCGCGTCCGCGGCGCACGCCGCGGGGGTTCCGCTGGTCGTCGACGCGGCCTGGGGCGCCCACTTCGGGCTGCACCCCGCGCTGCCCCCGCATCCTCTCGCGGCCGGCGCGGACGCCGTCGTCGTCAGCGCGCACAAGACGCTGCCGGCGGTCTCCCAGGCGGCGCTCGTGCTGGCGCGGACGACGCGGCTCGACGCGGCGCGACTGGACCGGGCGTTCGAGGCCACCCACACGACGAGCCCGGCGGGCGCGATCCTTGCGAGCATCGACGCCTCGCGGGCCCTCGTTGAGCGGTCCGGGTCGGCTCTCGGGGAGCGGCTCGTGGCCACCGTGGCGGCCGCGCGCGATCGGCTGCGCCGGGTGCCCGGCCTCGTCGTGCTCGAGGGCCCGCACGTGGACGCCGCCAAGCTCGTGGTCCTCCTCGCCGGTACCGGGGCGCACGGTGTGACGGTGGAGTCCGACCTGCTCTCCGCGGGGTTCCCGGTCGAGATGGCCGACCGGGACACGATCGTCGCGATGGTGACGCTCGCGGACGATCCCGCGACGGTCGCCGCCTTCGCCGACGCGCTCGCGGCGTCCGTGCAGCGGAACCGGGGCGAACCGCGCCCTGTCGTCCCGGCCGCGCGCCTGGTCGGTGACCCCCGAGCAGGTCGTGCCGCCGCGGGACGCCTTCTTCGCTCCTCAGCAGGCCGTCCCGGCCGCGGACGCCGTCGGCCGGGTGTCCGCCGAACTGATCGCGCCGTACCCTCCCGGCGTCCCGGTACTCGCGCCGGGCGAGCGCGTCACGGAGCCGGTGCTGGCGGCGCTGCTGGCCGCCTGCGACGACGGCGTCCGGATCGCCTACGCGGCCGATCCCGCCCTGGCGACGCTGCGGGTCCTTGAGGCATGATGGCGCCATGACGAGGCCTTCGGTCTTTACCTGGTGGCGGTCCTCCTAGGGCGGTCACCACCTCGTCGCGTTCATCCAGCGGCCGCCCGGTTCGGGCGGCCGTTCCGTGTCTCTCCTCGGCTCTCGCCGGGTGGACCGGGCGCCCGGGCAGCGGCCCCGACTCCCGGGAGAGATCATGACCATCACCGCTCCGGCCCGGCCCCGACGCCACCGTCGGCGTCCGCACCCGGCTCGTCACCGGACTGCAGCCCACGGGCCGGCTGCACGTCGGCAACTACCTCGGCGCCGTCCGTCCGCTGCTCGACCTGGCGGCCTCGGGCGGCACGGAGACGCTCGTCTTCGTCGCGGACCTGCACGCCATGACCCTCGAGCACGATCCCGCCCGGCTGCGCGAGCAGACCCGAGGGCTCGCGGCCGCCCTGCTGGCCTGCGGGCTCGGGGACGACGCCACCCTGTTCCTCCAGTCCGCCGTGCCGGCGCACACCGAGCTCGCCTACCTGCTCGAGTGCACGGCGGCCTACGGCGAGATGACCCGGATGATCCAGTTCAAGGAGAAGGCGGGCGCCGAGCGCTCGGCGGCCCGGCTGTCGCTGCTCACCTACCCGGCGCTGATGGCCGCGGACATCCTGCTCTACCGGGCGGACGTCGTTCCCGTCGGCGAGGACCAGCGCCAGCACCTCGAGCTGACCCGCACGCTGGCCCGCCGGTTCAACGCGCGCTACGCGGACGTCTTCACGGTGCCGGACGCCGCGGTGCCGCCGGCGGCCGCCCGCGTGCGCAGCCTGCGCGACCCCGCGGTGAAGATGGGCAAGTCCGGCATCGCCACGGGCGCCGTGTTCCTGCTGGACGAGCCGGTGCGCATCGCGGCAACCGTCCGCTCCGCCGTGACGGACCTCGACCCGGTGCTCTCCTACGATCCCGACCTGCGGCCCGGGGTGGCCAACCTCGCCGAGCTGCTCGGTGCCCTGACCGGGCGGACGCCGCAGGCCGCGCTGGACGGGCTGCACGGATCGGGCGCGCTGAAGGCGGCGCTGACGGAGGCGCTCGTCGAGACGCTGCGGCCGATCCGGGCGCGGTACCTGGCGCTCGAGGCCGACGCCGCCGAGCTCGACCGCCGACTGGCGGCCGGAGCGGCGACGGCGGCGGCGCTGGCAGCACCGACGCTGGCAGCCGCGCGGGAGGCGATCGGCCTGCCCGTCACGGCTGAAGGCTGATCAGTGCCTGTCCGGACGCGGCCTCGATGTCCCTGCGCTCACCTCTCGTCCCCCGGCGCCGCCGTGCTCTGCCGCAGGACGAGCTCGCTGGCCAGCTCCAGCCGCCGGCTGAGCGGCTCCTGCCCGTCCGCGAGACGGAGGACGACGGTGGTGGCGGCCGCCGCCATGGCCTCCAGCGGTTGCCGGACGGTGGTCAACGGCGGCCACATCCAGCTCGCCGCGGGAAGGTCGTCGTACCCGACGACACTGAGGTCGCCGGGTATGTCCAACCCCCGCTCACGCGCCGCGCGGAACAGCCCGAGCGCCTGGAGGTCGTTGCCGGCGAAGACGGCGGTCGGCGGGTCCCGGCGCGACAGCAGGTCGATCCCGGCCTCGTGGCCCGACTCGACGTGCCAGTTGCCCTCCACCACGAGCGAGGGGTCGACGGCGAGGCCGGCCGACTCGAGGGCGGCGGTGAAGCCGTCCAGGCGGGCACGGCTGGGCATCGCCCAGGACGGCCCCGTGATCGTCGCGATCCTCTCGTGGCCGAGGCCGAGCAGGTGCTCGGCCGCCGTCCGCCCGCCGCCGTAGTTCGTCGACCCGATGGAGACGACGTCCCGGCGCAGCTCGTCCAGGGGGTCGAGAACGACGAACGGAATCCCCCGGGAAGCCAGAACCCGGCCGGCGTCGTCGGGTGAGAACACGAGGACCACGCCCCGGGGCCGGCGTTCGACGAGATCGTTCAGCCAGTTGGCGCCCGGTGTCGCCCGGGGGTGCGCTTCGGTGAGGACGACGTGGAGACCCTCCGCCTGGGCGATGCGTTCCACTCCCCCTGAAGATCTCCAGCGCCCAGAATCGACCGAGCTCGGGGAACACGAGATCGATCTCCCGCGACCCCAGGCCCGATCGGCGCGCGGCGCCGGTACCCGTGGAGCTGCAACGCCTCCTCGACACGAGTCCGGGTGCTCGCCGCCACCTGGCCCCGCCCGTTGAGGACGCGCGACACGGTCGGGACGGACACTCCGGCGAACGCTGCAACGGTCGCGAGAGTCGCGGTCGGCGGGGCATCCTCGTCGCTCGCGCCCGCCGACGCACCCCCTGCGCTCGTGGCCCGCGGAGCGCTGGCCTTCACGGCCACATCGTAGGCGCGGAGAGCCTGCGCGCATCTCCTCGGCGATCTCCGTCGGTAGCGCCCGACCCCTTGACGCCGAATTGTCCGCTTTCTAAGGTCGGGACAACGCAGCCGCAACCGGTCTGAAACTTTCGGGCACTGCTCGACGATCCCTTCGATCTGCCCGTCACATCACGCGCCCGACTCTCGACGTCGCGCCCATCGGCCATCGCCATGCGCCGCCGCGCAAGCATCTCGACGAGGAGAAGCCATGCAGGTCCGCAGGAGCTTGATCATCGACCGGCCTCACCGTCGCCGTCACCGTCGCCGTCACCGCCACGCTGACCACGACCGTCAGCGCGAACGCCACACCGGCCGCCCCGGCCGCCGCTGCCACCTCCGCCGCGCAGCTACCACCCGGACCCCACCACGCGCCACCCTGCGCCAACTCGCGCAGCACACCGCGCTCCGCATCGGGACCGCGGTGGACATGACGGCGCTGGCGAACGACGCGACCTATCGGCAGATGGTCGGCGACCAGTTCTCGACCGTGACCCCGGAGAACGTCATGAAGTGGGAGGTCGTGGAGCCGCAGCGCGGGCAGTACGACTTCTCCGCCGGCGACCAGCTCGTCCGCTTCGCGCGGGCGCACCACCAGAAGGTGCGCGGTCACACCCTGGTGTGGCACAACCAGTTGCCCGGCTGGCTCACGTCCGGCACCTGGACGCCCGCCCAGCTGCGCAGCATCCTGCGGCAGCACATCTTCGCGGAGGCCGGGCACTTCCGCGGGCAGATCTGGGCCTGGGACGTGGTCAACGAGGCCATCGACGACACCGGGACAACTGCGCGACACGATCTGGTCGCGAGCACTGGGCGAGAGCTACATCGCGGACGCCTTCCGGTGGGCGCACCAGGCCGACCCGAAAGCGATCCTGTTCTACAACGACTACAACATCGAGGGAATCAACGCCAAGAGCACGGCCGTCTACGACCTCGTGAAGCGTCTGCGCTCCCAGGGCGTGCCGATCCAGGGCGTCGGCATTCAGGGGCACCTGAGCACGGTGTACCCCTTCCCCAACGACATGCTCCAGAACCTGCGGCGTTTCGCCGCGCTCCGGCTGGACACCGCGGTCACCGAGGCCGACGTGCGTAGCGTTCTCCCCGTCGACGCCGCCGAGGTGAACGCCCAGGCCCAGGGCTTCAGCCTCATGCTGCAGAGCTGCCTGCTGGTCCGCAGCTGCATCTCCTACACGCTCTGGGGTTTCACGGACAAGTACAACTGGGTGCCGGGAACGTTCCCGGGCGAGGGATACGCGACGCCGTTCGACGAGAACTTCGCCCCGAAGCCGGCGTACGACACCATGCGCCGTGACCTCGCCCTCGCTCCTCCCTCCCGTCCCGCGGTGTCCGCGGGCGGCACTGAGACAGCGGGGGGAACGCCATGAAGAGCCTTGTCCGAGGACTCGCGGCGGCGGCCCTGGGCCTGCCACTCGCCCTCCTGGGCGCGACGGTACCCGGCAGCGCGTCCCCCACGTCGAACCCGGGGGCGGGCAGCGCCATGAATAGCGGGGGCAGCCGCGACTGCCGGCAGTGGATGGCCCTGACGTTCGACGACGGTCCCAGCCACTACCGCACCCAGACGCTTGCGCACGCTGCGCCGCACCCGGGTACCCGCGACGTTCTTCGACGTTGGCATGCGCGTCGCGGCCAATCCGCAGTTCGCGCAGTTCGAGGCCCGTGAAGGGCACCTCGTGCTCAACCACACGTGGAGCCACCCCCACCTGCCGGCGCTCACGCCGGCGCAGGTCCGGCGGCAGGTGCTCCGCACTCAGCGCGTCCTGCGCCAGGCCGGCGCGCCGATGCCGTTCAAGCTCCTCCGGCCTCCCTTCGGCGACGTCGACGCCGCCGTCGACGCCCAGCTCACGCGGCTCGGCTACCACCACGTGAACTGGGACGTCGTCGCGACCGACTGGGACGTCGCCACGACGAGTGCCGAGATCCGCGACACGATCGTCGAGCGCCTTCCGTCCGGGGCTGGTCATCCTGATGCACGACGGAGCCATCGACTCGGCGAACGGGCCGGCCGACGAGGCCGCGCTGCCGCAGGTCATCCAGCGGGCCAAGCAGCTCGGCTACTGCTTCGGCCAGCTGAACGCCGTCGGTCAGGTCGTGCCGGCGAAGCTGCGCCCGTCGCGGGCTGCGATCCCCGAGGTCATCAACCCCGTCCCCTACCTGCCACTGCAGTCGTACAGCCGCGGTCAGCTCCCCCCGAAGCCGTACGTCATCGTCGACCCGGCCTCGCAGCTGTGAGAGGACATGCCATGAACCCCTCGTACCGAACGCTCCGCCGCAGCATCGCGTGGGGGGCATCCGGAACCGTCGCGCTCGGCCTGATGGTGGCCGCGACATCGCCGGCCGCGACGGCGAGCGGGGCCGGAGGCAGTGCCGCGAGCGGCAGGACGGCGGCCCGATGGGTGAACGCGTGGCAGGGCAGCCCGACGGCGGGCGGGACCTTCTCGCACGCCAGCTGCCCGGCGGACACGGGCGTGAAGAACGAGACGGTGCGCAACATCGTCTTCCTGAGCGCCGGCGGGCATCAGCTGCGGGTGCGGGTCTCGAACGCCTTCGGCGCACAGCCGCTGCAGGTCGGCGCCGCCTCGGTCGGCGTCCAGAAGCGGGGAGCCGAGACCGTTCCCGGAACCCTGCGGGGCGTGCACTTCTCGGGCCGCACGTCGATCCTGATCCCGGCCGGCGGGGAGGCCTTGAGCGACCCGGTGCGGCTCGACGTGAAGGCTCTGCAGCGGCTCGCGGTGAGCGTCTACCTGCCGCAGGCGACGGGACCCGCGACGCAGCACAACAACTCCCGCGAGACGAACTACCTGGCGTCCGGGAATCGCACGTCGGGCGGGGCGGGGGCGTTCACCACGAAGATCGGTTGCTGGATGTTCGCCTCGGGCGTCGACGTCCGGCCATCGCGCGACGTCCGCGGGACGGTCGTGGCGCTGGGAGACTCGATCACGGACGGCGACCAGTCGTCGATCGACGCCGACCAGCGCTATCCGGACCACCTCGCGCGGCGTCTCCAGGCGGTGCACGGGCCGACCCTGTCCGTGTCGAACGCCGGCATCGGCGGCAACGAGCTCCTGCGCAACCGCGTCCCGGAGCTCTTCGGCGTCTCCGCGCTCGCCCGGCTGCCCCGCGACGTCCTCGCTCAGGCCGGGGCCCGCGAGGTGATCCTCCTCGAGGGCATCAACGACATCGGCGCGGAGGCGGCGACCGCCGACCAGCTGATCCAGGCCGACCAGTTGATCATTGCGCAGGCGCATGCTGCAGGGCTGCGGATCTACGCAGGCACCCTCGTGCCGTTCGGCGGGTCCAACGCGCAGTACGGCGGCAACTACGGGACGGCGTTCGGCGAACGCGAACGGCAGAAGCTCAACCACTGGATCCGCACGAGCGGGGCCTTCGACGCCGTCTTCGACTTCGACCGCGCGCTGCGCGATCCCAGCCACCCGACCCGGCTGCTGCCGGTCTACGACAGCGGGGATCACCTGCACCCGAGCGACGCGGGCTACCGGGCGATG
>CAVWLJ010000018.1:0-195890 GCA_963755755.1 uncultured Actinomycetota bacterium | reverse complement strand
CGTCGACAGCTGCTGGCGTTGCTGTCAGCGGTGCTGTCAGTCCGCGCCGCTGCCGGCTGGCACCGGGAGCGAAGCGGGAGGCGCTGTAGCCGGCTGCTTGGCGGCGCGGTCCGGCCCGTCAGGGCCGTCTCCTCCCGCTCAGTCTCCGCAGCCGCAGCTGGTGCCACCGCAGCACGTGCTGGTGTCGGTGACCTTGAGCATGTCGTTGGTGTCGGCCTTGACGACGTAGACCTCCCAGGGCTCCTTGCCGGGGCCGGTGACCCAGACCTTGTCCTGGAGGGCGTAGCAGCAGGAGGTGTCGTTCTCCTCGAACGTGGCCAGCCCCGCGGTCTTGAGCCTGTCGGTCGCCTGCGCAACGTCGCCGGTGGAGGCGACTTCGACGCCGAGGTGGTCCATCCG
This sequence comes from uncultured Actinomycetota bacterium, assembly GCA_963755755.1. Taxonomy (GTDB): domain Bacteria; phylum Actinomycetota; class Actinomycetes; order Actinomycetales; family Kineosporiaceae; genus DATKNA01. Next base: position 195,491 of record CAVWLJ010000018.1, on the reverse strand, counting down.
GGTCTCCTCCCCGGCCTGGCCCTCGATGAGGACGAGCTTGAGCGGGGGCTCGGCGACGGCGAAGTTGGCGTACCCGGGCCGCCGCTTCGCGGGCTCGGCGTCGAACAGCTTCGAGTAGAACTTGATCGACTCTTCGAGGTCGGCGACGCGCAGGGCGAGCTGGACACGGGACATGGCGGATTCCTCTGCGGTTGGTTCGATGTCTGTCGATGCAGCACCTTGCCACTCTGCTTTGAGCCCTGTCAATATGGAGGTATGTCGAAACAGCCGCAGATGTTGCCGGTAGTGGACCAGTGCTGCACTCCCCTGGTACGGCAGGCGCTGGATGAGCAGGCGGCGACGGAGCTGTCCCGGATGTTCAAGGCGCTGGGTGACCCCGTACGGCTGCGACTGCTGTCGATGATCGCCTCACAGGGCGGTGCTGAGGGGCCGGCCGAGGTGTGCGTGTGTGACCTGCTGGGCGCCTTCGACGTTCAGCAGTCGACGATCTCCCACCATCTGCGGGTGCTGCGCGAGGCCGGGCTGGTGGACTGCCAGCGGCGGGGGACGTGGGTCTACTACTGGGTGGTCCCGGCGGCGCTGGAGCGGCTGTCGTCTCTCCTGCAGTCGACCGGCGAGCGTGACGCGGTGACGGCGGCCCCGTGACGGCCCCGAGCCTTCCGGCCATCGACTCACCCGTTGAGGCTGCGTTGCCTCGCCGGGCTGCCGCTGAGGCGGTCGGCACGGGTGCTCTCGTGATGGTGGTGGTCGGGTCCGGCATTCAAGCGACCCGGCTGACCGGTGACGTCGCGCTGCAGCTGCTGGCGAATTCCGCTGCCACGGTGCTCGGCCTGGCGGTCCTGATCGCTGTGCTGGGACCGATCTCCGGGGCTCACCTCAACCCCGCTGTCACCCTGGTCGCCTCATGGTTCGAGCGGGCCGCCGGCCGATCGTCACGACTGCGGGAGCCGACGACCTACATCGGCGCTCAGGTCATCGGCGCGGCCGGCGGCGCGGTCCTCGCCAACATGATGTTCGCTCTTCCTCCAGTCCGGCTGTCCACCCACGTCCGCGACGGGGGGTCGCTGTGGTTGGCGGAGCTGGTCGCGACCGCCGGCCTGGTTCTGGTCATCTTCGGACTGGCCCGCACCGGCCGCGAGAAGTGGGCGCCGTGGGCTGCCGCGGCCTACATCGGCGCCGCCTACTGGTTCACCTCCTCCACCAGCTTCGCCAACCCCGCCGTCACCATCGGCCGGGCCCTGTCGGACACGTTCGCGGGAATCGCCCCGGCATCGGTTCCCGGCTTCATCGTCGCCCAGCTCGTCGGCGCTCTGGTGGGAGCTGTCCTGCTGCTCGCGTTGTTCGGGCGGGGGCTTCCTCGAGCCTCCGACGTCGTGCTTCCCCATCCATCCCCCGGCTCCCCCGGCCCCGACGACGCATCCGATCCCTCTGACTCGGACACCGTCGTGCCCTGGTCGCCCCCGGAAAGGACTCCCGCGCCATGACCCACGACCTGCCCTCGGTGCTGTTCGTGTGCGTGCACAACGCAGGCCGCTCCCAAATGGCCGCCGCCTTCCTGACCCACCTGGCCGGTGACCAAGTCCAGGTCCGCTCCGCGGGCTCCACCCCCGCCGACGCGGTCAACCCAGCGGTCGTCCAGGCGATGGCAGAGGTCGGCATCGACATCAGCCGCGAGGTCCCGAAGGTCCTCACCACGGAAGCGGTGCAGGCCTCCGACGTCGTCATCACGATGGGCTGCGGTGACGCTTGCCCGTTCTTCCCCGGCAAGCGCTACCTGGATTGGGAGCTACCTGACCCGACCGGGCAGGGTGTCGAGGCCATCCGCCCGATCCGTGACCGCATCGAGCAGCTCGTCCGTGGGCTGCTCGCCGAGCTCGACGTCTCGGTCCCAGCATGACCACCGACGCTTCCGTCGCCGTCAAGGTGGTGCCGATGCTCGCCGCGCACGCCGACCAGGTGCTGGCGATCTACCAGCTCGGCATCGAAGAGGGCGACGCCACGTTCGAGACCACCGCCCCGACGTGGCAGGACTTCGACACCTCGCGCCTGTCCGATCACCGGTTCGTCGCCCTCGACGCGCCCGCGCCCGGCCGTGCCGCGGTTGTCGGATGGGTCGCTGCCGTCCCGGTGTCCGAGCGTTGCGTCTACGCCGGCGTGGTCGAGCACTCCGTCTACGTCCACCCCGCCGCCCGTGGCCGGGGCGTCGGCAGCGCCCTACTCCACAGCCTGATCGCGTCGACCGAGGCGGCCGGTATCTGGACCATCCAGTCCGGCGTCTTCCCCGAGAACAGCGCCAGCCTCGCCCTACACGAGCGCAACGGCTTCCGCCGGGTCGGCACCCGTGAACGCCTCGGCCGACACCACGGCCACTGGCGCGACGTCGTCCTGCTCGAACGCCGCAGCCGCGTCATCACCTGATCCGTGAGCAGGACCTATGACCCCGCTGCCCTGGAGTGGCCCGATTACAAGCCGCTTCCTCGCTGTCTGCCCGTGGGGGGCAACATGAACAAGGTGTGACCGACTTCTGAGGGCGCGCCCGCTGGTGTCGTTTCGACCGTGCCTGGGTACACCGGCCGTGACTGTCCGGTCGGTGCAGGGCGGAGGCGCGCGACCATGAGTCAGCAGGCGATCACGGACGAAGAGCGTGCCCGGCGGACAGCGCAGGCGGCGGCTGCCCTGAGTGAGTGCCTCGCGTCTGCGGCGGCTGGGGCGGATTCATCTCCGGGGTCTCAGCTGCAGGAGCGGGAGCGCCGGGCGCGTGAGGAGTTGGTGCTGGCCAATGTCAGGGTGGCCACGGGGGTCGCTCTGCGGTACCGCAACAGCCGTGAGCCGATGGAGGAGCTGGTCCAGACCGCCTACGTAGGGCTGGTGAAGGCTGCCAACGGGTTCGTGCCGGAACGAGGAAGCGACTTCCTGGCCTACGCGGTGCCGACGATCGCCGGTGAGGTGAAGCGGTACTTCCGCGATCAGGGTTGGGCGGTGCGGCCACCCCGGCGTCTGCAGGAGCTGCATCTGAGGATGGCGCAGGTCCGTCCCGAACTGGAGAACCGCCTGGGCCGTTCGCCCACGGTCGCGGAACTGGCGGCCGAGCTCGACGTGGACCAGGAGGATGTCATCGAGACGGTGGCCGGCGAGCAGGGCTACCGGGCGGTGTCGATCGACGCTCCGGCGCCTGGTGCCGGCGGGGGCGATGACGGTGGTTCCACCCTGGCGGATGGGTTGAGCGTTCTTGACGGGGGCTTCGAGACTGTCGAGGACGTGCTGACTGTGCGGCCGTTGCTCGATGCGCTCCCGGCGCGTGAGCGCCGCATTCTGGCGATGTGGTTCTTCGAGGAGCTGACCCAGCAGCAGATCGGTGAGCAGGTCGGAGTGACCCAGATGCAGGTGTCCCGTCTGATCAGCAGGAGCCTGACCCGTCTGCGCGAAGGCTTGGCAGATGTGCCCTAACCCTCCATTCGGGACGCTGGCGGCCACCCGCAGGTCCCGTCAGGCCCGGGCTGCACACCCAACCAGACGGTTCTGGCTTGCGCAGCGAGGCCCCCGGTCTCGTGCTGGACCGGGGGCCGCTCGTCTCGGCGCGGAGGGGAGGCGCCGAGCGTTCAGAGACGCTACTCGCGTCGGCCGGTGACTCGGAAGCCTCCTTGCCCGTTCAGGCGGGGCACTCGGCCCTTTTCGCGCTGTCGACCTCCCGCGTGTCGCGCCAGCCGCGATCACTGGGGCGATCACGCCGCCTGCTAGTGCGACTCCCGCGGGCTGGGCTAACGCGCGCGTAGCGGTCCTTCGGCGGGCACTGGTCAGGCGGTGGCGGGGATTTCGAACCAGACCGTCTTGCCGTGGTAGCGCTGTTCGCACCCCCAGCGGGTCGCGATCTGGCCGACGAGGACCAGGCCGCGTCCGCTGCTCTCGTCGCGGCCGGGCTGGTGGTCCTCGGGTCGGGGCGGGGCGGGGTTGGCGTCGGTCACTTCACCTCGAAGGGTGCGCCCGTCCCAGGTCATGCCGACGCTGAACAGGGTGCGGGCGTGCCGGACGACGTTGCTTGCCAGTTCGGTGAGGAGCAGCTCGGTCGTCCACGCGGTTTCGTCGAGTCGCCACAGGTGAAGCACGAGGCCGGCCTGATGGCGCAGATATGGCACCCGGTCAGGGTTGGGGTCGACGGCCGACAGGACCCAGCGGGCGAAGCCGTCCATCGTCATCTTGCCGTCCGGCATCCGCCCGCGAACCGGAGGCATCCCGGAGTCCCCGGCGATGCTGCCGCTCGCTGGTGTCTCGCCTTCAGCCGGTCGCATCCCTGAGCACTCCCCTCGCGTCCCCATGGCGTTACCCGAAGGTGAGGCTGGGAAACCCAGCCACCATGTCGGGCTTCACGTCGGGCCGGTCGGCATGCCCAGCCGTCCGAGTCGTTCCGGTACGAGGGTGTCCCGGCTGGGCTGTGGTGCCGGCAGTTGCTGGTGCCGACATCACTGGTGTCGGTCAGTGTCTGCCGCCGGCTGGGCCGGGAGCGGAGCGGGAGGCGATGTCGCCGGCTGCTTCGCGGCGAGGCCTGGGCCGTCGGGGCCGTACACGGGTCGGGCGGAGCCTGGGACGAGAACTGGAGCGGCATCCGCGGGTGTTCGTGCTTGGGCTATGACTGGTTTCGGGTGTTGTGCGCGGCGAGTTGCTCGGTGATCGCCTTCAGGTAGCGGCGGCGGATGTCGGCGTGCTGGGTGATGTGTTCTGCGGTGACGAGGAGTTGGCCCGCGGCGCCGAGTTCCTCCGCGAGCTGGACGGCGTCGCTGTACCGGGTTGCCGCGCCAGTTGCGTCAGCTGGGAGGTGTAGGCGCAGGGTGACCAGTTGCTGTCCGCGGGCGGCCGCTTCGAGTGCGTGAAGGCGTATCTGGCGACGGCCCTCGGCGAACTCCTGGGCGGCGACGTTCAGGTTGCGGGCTATGTCGACGAGGTGGGACCACTGGGGTATCCCGAGGGGTCGCTGATCGTTGCCCAGGAGCACGAGTTGGACCTCGCGGAGGAGGTCCTCCATGTGCGCTTTGGCCGCGACGAGTGGTTGCACCGGGAGATCCGGGATGACGATCTCGACCAGCGAGGGGGTGCCCTCCTTCGGGGGGTAGTCCGCGCTGTCGTCCCACATCGCCAGCAGCGCATCGACGTCATCCCCCGGCGGGGACTCGACAGTGCCCGGGACGAGTTCGAACCAAACCGTCTTGCCGCCACCGGTGTTGCGGTGGGCACCCCAGCGCGTTGATAGCGCCTGGACCAGGGTCAGTCCACGGCCGCTGAGCGCGGCCGCGGCGAGGGTTCCGGCAGCCGGCAGGGTCGGGTTGCCGTCGATGACCTCCACGCGGACGCCTGCGCCGCTGGCCTCCACTCGGACCTCGAACTCGGTGCCGGCGTGGATGATCGCGTTGGTGATCACTTCGGTGAGGAGCAGCTCAACGTCGTCCCGCAAGCCACTGAGACCCAGGGTGTGCAGGCGGTCGACGGCCAAGGAGCGCGCAGGGGCGAGGATCGCAGGGTCCGGCGGGTACAGCCGCCGAGCCGACTCACCACCCACCCGAGCCATGCTAAGTGGACGAGGTTGGTCGCCTTCGGCTCCCCGCGCGTCAAGGCTCCGGGTCGGCTCCCCCACCTGGTGCGCGTTCAACACCTCGACACAGCCACGCACAGGCCCCGGCCGTCGGGTATCGGGGCTGACCTGCGGCGTGCGGGCGGCAAAGTCGGCATAGGCCGTAGCGCTCCTGCCCATCGACGCTGTCCCGACCGGGCTACCCAAACGCGGGAACAGCGAAACGCCGGACGTCCGGCACCCCCGAATCGGTCGAAGGATGGAGGGCTCGCCGCCGCGACGGGTTGCGAGCAGCCCTGCCTGGCGCTAGCGGCGCCGAGCTGGCTGTCGGGCTGCCCGTCCTAACTCGCGTAGCCGTCTGCGTGTCCGTCCGGATGACCCTCGGGATGACCCTCGGGTTGTCCGTTCTGCAGCCTGACGTCGATGAGGTCGCGAAGACCGGTCAATGCGAAGATCTTGACTACTCGTGGTTGGCGTTGCTGACGATCAGGCGGCCGCCGTGCTCGCGCTGTCGCTTGTGAACGGCGATGACGGCGTTCAGGGCCGTGCTGTCCAGGAAGGTCACCGCGCCGAGGTCGATGACCAACACGTCGGGCTGGAAGTTGTCGACAGACTGAGCCACTCCTCGCGCAGGGCCGGGATCGTGGCGATGTCCAACTCGCCTTCGGGGTACACGACGAACTCGACGTCAGGCACGGCTGGTTCTCCTCAGCCACGAGCGCAGGGGGGAACGTGACCACCTGATCGTGCCACCTGTTGTCCAAACTTCAATACGTGCTCTGGGCTACAAGCCCGTTACAGCTCACGCCGCGGGACGCCGCTTGGCGTCAGTCCGACTCGTCACGGCCGATGAACCATGGCCCCTCGCTACGCCCTGGCCCGCTTCCGCGGCGGCCCGCTGGATGGCGACCTGGTGCAGGCCCCGCTGAACAAGTGACGGATGCCGGTGGTCGTCATCGGCCTACCGGTGCCGGTGCTCGACGAGCAGACGGAGATGTTCTGGTGGGACACCGCCAACTACGTCTCCGGGTCGCTGCCGCCGCGCTGGCACCGCGGAGACCCCTGGCCATACGCCTACGCCCGTACCCTGCCTGGCGACCCGACCTACTCCCGCAATGTTCCCGAGGCACGCTGGATCGAATCCCCTGAGGAGCCACGGCGAGGCTAGGGCGGGCGATCTCGTCGTCGCGTCCGGGTCGCGCCGCTCGTGCCGTGCCTAGCAGGGCGTCTGGGCACCTGCTCGGATCGCGTTTACCGGATGCGACCCTGCAACCGGGTCGGTGCTGGGTCTGTCCAGGCGCCCTCGAGGGGTGGACGATCGAGGTCGTGGACGTTCGGGTCGTGTACTTCGATGGCTGCCCGAGCTGGCGCACCGCGCATGAGCGTCTGGTTGAGGCGTTGGATCGTGTGCGGCGCAGCGACACTCCCATTGAGCTGACGATGGTCGAGACCGGGGCTGAGGCGGTCGCCGCGAACTTCGCAGGGTCGCCGACGCTCTTGGTGGATGGGCGGGACCTGTTCCCGGGGCCTGGTGTCTCGGAGAGCCTGGCATGCAGGCTGTACTGGACGTCTGCGGGGTTGGCTGGGTCACCGACGGTCGAGGACCTGGTCGCGGCCCTTCGGGAGAGGAGTGCGGGATGACGACGATGGCTACCGACTCGAAGGGGCAGGTGGATGCGCAGCGGTGCGGCTGCTGTGGTCGCACCTTGCCCTCGGGACGGGTGACCGAATTGGGCACGACGCCGGGGGTGTATATCTGCGGCTCCTGCGCGGTGTGGGCTGCCCGCCGGTCGACCCGGGTCCCGGTGGTGCGTCTGGATCCTCGGCTGCCGGTGCAGTGGCTGCGTCGCAGGATGCAGACCCGCCAGGATCGTCAAGATCCGATGGGTATGGCGATCCCGATCCTGCCCAGTGCTGATCTGGATCGGACCGCGGCCTACTACCAGGGGCTGGGGCTGAAGGTGACCGGCCGGTACGACGGCTACCTGGTGCTGAACGCCGGGCCGGCTGAGATGCATTTCAGCAGCGATGGTGACGTGGGCTCGCCGGGCCAGGCGTTCTTGCACGTCGCGGATGCCCGCCGGTTGTGGAAGCAGTTGGAGGACGCCGGCGTGGCAGGGATCGGCCCGGTGGAGGACCAGCCGCACGGGCTGCGGGAGTTCGTGGCGACCGACCCGGACGGCAACCGGATCCGGGTGGGCAGCCCCATCCACGACGCCTGACCTGACAGAGGTGGCGCCACCCGGTAAGCGGCCAGCCCGGAAGGGCGCTCGAACGGGTCAAGCAGTAGGCTCCACCGCTGCTTTACGCGGCCGGGCCGTAGCCCGACCAATACTGGCCGCGCTCGGGTGGGGACACCGGACACCCCAGCCGGCCGAGCCGGGAGCCGCAGACTGTCGTGGTGCGCTTCGTTGTGCCGCCGCTGCTCGCCACGACGGTGGAGGCCGAGCCGTCACCGCAACGGCTGGCGTGGCTCGCTGACCTTTCGGAGACCGTGGGACAGCTGGCGGCGCGGTGGGAGCTGGAGGTGGGGGCGCCGTTCGAACCGGGAGGTCAGACCGCGTGGGTCGCCCCCGTGCGGGACGGAGCCGGCCGCGACCTCGTGCTGAAGGTCGGGTGGCGGCACGTGGAGGCCGAACACGAACCGGACGGACTGCGGGCCTGGCGCGGACAGGGGGCCGTGCTGCTGTACGACTCATGCCGGCTCGGCCTGTCCACTGCGCTGCTGCTGGAACGGTGCGAGCCGGGAACGCCGCTGAGCGCTGTCCGCCCGGAGGCCGAACAGGACTCGATCGTCGCGGGCCTACTGCGGCGGCTGTGGCAGGCGCCCACGGCGGGGCTTCCGTTCCGGTCCCTGCACGTGATGTGCCGGGCGTGGGTGGCCGACTTCGAGCAGCGGCTCGCCGCCCTGCCGAAGGCCGACAGCGTCGTCGACCCCGGCCTGGCTCGCGCGGGGGCGGAGCTGTTCCTCGCCCTCGCCCGCAACACTGACCGTGAGGTGCTGCTGTGCACCGACCTGCACGCCGGCAACGTGCTCGCAGCCCGACGCGAGCCCTGGCTTGCCATCGACCCCAAGCCGTTCGTCGGAGACCCCTGCTACGACGTGCTGCAACACCTACTCAACTGCGCCGAACGCCTGGCCGACGACCCGGCCGGCCTGGCCCAGCGAATGGCCGACCTGCTCGACCTCGACGGCAACCGCGTCACGCAATGGCTGTTCGCGCGTTGCGTGATCGAAGGACTGGACGACCCGACAGTGCGCGCCGTGGCCACCGAGCTGGCCCCCGACTGATCCAGGCAGGCCAGTCCGCGCCCCAACAAGCGAACCGGTCGGCATCCCGCTGCTCAGACCGCTTGCCCTGCAGACTCGGTGATTGGCCTCCCGCATGCCCGTGTCCGCTGCCACCACCATCCCGTGCGGGCCGAACGGTGGCGGGCCTCTTCTTGGATCAGACTTACCGGCATGACGGATCTGCCCGATGACCGTGCGGCTTCAGCGGCACGGCGAGCCGACCGGGTGGCAGAGGAGGCCCGCCGGAGTGCCGACCTGGCTCGCCAGACCCAGGACGCAACGGGCAAGACTCAAGACGCTCTCGCTCGCATGCACGAAGCCATGGCCGGGGCGCATGAGCGCATCGCCAGCCTCGATGAGACTCGCGCGAACCGTCCAGGCGTGACCGCTGATGAGCGAGCGGACCTGCTGGCGCCCGCGGCACAGCACCGAAGGGAGGCCGGCGCGGACCGAGAGCGGGCCGCCGAGGACCGGCTCGAGGCAGCCATTGATCGAGATAGCTCGGACGCAGGAGCCTCACGCTGACCCGCTGACTTCCGACCCTTGACCCGGTTCGGGCGCGCGCCGGGACCGGCGCCCACGCCGCACGCCCGGCGCGCGGCCCGCGGAGCGGGCCGGCGCCTTGATCCAGTACAGGCGTATTCGGCAGTGACACTGGCGTGACACGTGTCCTCCGGCGGGTGATGCGCGACAGTCGTCCGCCAGGTGATGCGCGACAGTGATCGTGATCGGCCATTCTGGCCCGTCGTCTCCATGGGGCGTTCGGGCTGGAGGAGCCGGGATTGGCACTGGTCGTGTTGTCTGTGGTGGAGCAGCGCCTGGACGCGGTCCGGGCCGTGTTGGCCGGCGCTGAGGTGGTTGAGGTCGCCGCCTCGATAGGGATGTCTCGGTCCGCGGTGCACCGCTGGACGGCCCGTTATCTGGTTGAGGGGTTGGCCGGGCTGGCGGATCGCTCGCATCGGCCGAGGTCGAGCCCGCGGCAGGTCGCGCCGGAGGTGGAAGCGCGGGTGGCTGAGATGCGCCGGGCGCATCCACGCTGGGGGTCCACGCGGATCAGGCTGGAACTGCTCAAGGGCACGGAGCCGATGGCGGGCATGGTGATGCCGTCGGAGCGCACGATCGACCGCATTCTGCATCGGCAGGGTCTTCTGCGGTCCCGCCCCCGCAAGCGGCCTCGGGAGTCGTATCGGCGCTGGGAGCGGCCGGGGCCGATGCAGTTGTGGGCCGTCGACATTGTCGGTGGGGTGATGCTGGTCGATCCGCGGACCGGGGTGTTGCGTGAGGGCAAGGTGGTCACCGGGGTCGATGACCATTCCCGGTACTGCGTGATGGCCGCGGTGGTGGAGCGGGCGACCAGCCGGGCGGTGTGCCTGGCTCTGGCTACTGCACTGTCCCAGTACGGGGTGCCGGGGGAGATCTTGTCGGACAACGGCAAGCAGTTCACGGACCGGTTCGGTAAGGGCGGGGAGGTGCTATTCGACAAGATCTGCCGCAAGAACGGGATCATGCACCGGCTGACCGCGCCCGCCTCCCCGAACCAGAACGGCAAGGTGGAGAGGTTCCACGGCACGTTCCGGCCCGAGTTCCTCGACACCGCGGGCCCGTTCGAGTCGGTGGAACAAGCGCAGGCCGCGGTGGACGCGTGGGTGCACCAGTACAACCACGACCGGCCGCACCAGGGCCTGAACGAGGCGGTGCCGGTCACCCCGGCGCAGCGGTTCGCTCCGACCGGGCAGCCCGAGCGGGAGCTGCTGCCGCTGTGGCTGCCCCCAACCATCGGGCCGACCTCCGCAGTGGCGGCATCGGCAGTGACGCCAGCGGCGGCTGCCGTCGAGGTTCTGCCCCCCGCGGCTGCGCCGGAGCCAGCAACCCTGCAGGCGCCGACCGGTGGCTGGCCGGGTGGAGCCGTGGAGTTCGATCGGGTGGTGCCGCCGAGCGGGAACATGTTCCTGGTCGGCCGTCAGATCTGGCTCGGGCCGGCCCGCGCCGGGCTGACCGTGCGGTTCTGGGCCGACTGCGATCTGATCCACCTGCTGATTGGTGGCGGCCGGGTGAAGACCCTGCGCTCCCACCTGTCCGTCAATGACCTGGCCCGGCTGGTCGCCGGCGGTGCCGTCCCCGCCGGGCCTTCACCGTTGCCTCGGGTCGAGGACGGGCACGCGCTCGAGGTCGAGCGCTGTATTGCCCGCAACGGCCGGGTGTGCCTGGCCGGGCAGTCGGTGCCGGCGGCGGAGATGCTGGCCGGACGGCTCGTCGGGATCCGGATCGAATCGGCCACGCTGATGTTCTTCGACCTGGACACCCGCGAACTGCTGCGCACCAGACCGAATCCGCTCACCGCGGACCAGATGGCCAGGCTGCGCGGGCGCCGTCCGGCCGGGCCGCCTCCACGGCCGGCGACCGAACCGGTCCGAGTGCAGCGCCGCGCGTCGAACAGCGGCGTCGTCATGGTGGTCGGGCAGAAGGTCGCCCTGGGCCGGGTGCACGCCTACCGCACGGTCACCGTCGCCGTGTCCGAGACCACCCTGGCGATCGAGCTCGACGACGGTGAGACCCGAGTCGTGCGGCGCACCACCACCCACGCCGTCCGTAGCATCAAGGCACAGCGGCCATGGACCGCCACACCCTCAGTTTCCTAGACCACATGTCGCGCATCAGGTGGCGGGAACCTGTCGCGCATCACCTGACGGATCACACACTGGCGTGACACTGGCGGACACCGCTGGCCCAAGAGTTAGCCTGCCGCACAGCGGCGCTAGCGGGCAAATAACGCCTGTCAGGAGTACACAGTCGGGTCGTGGCGCAGCTGAGTCAGCACGCTTCGTCGGGACCGAACCAGGGTTATCCCTCTGTCGACGACGCCTTACGGCTCGCATAATGATTACGACGACGATTGCGCCGTCCGCGTAGCCGGGACAATCGGAGGCGTTCCATGCCCGCCAGTGATGATCACCATGCCGCGATCGATCAACAGACGGGGCCCTTCGACACACTGACCGGGGCGCTCGGGGGCCTGTTTGTCGGGCACTGTCTGGCCTCCGTGGCCAGGTTCAGCGTCGCCGACGCGCTCGACGACACGCCGCGGACGGCCGAGGAGCTCGCCGAAGTTACCGGGGCGAATCCCGAGGCCCTCGGCCGTGTACTTCGCCTCCTCGCTGCCCATGGCGTCTTCGCGGCCAGCGGCGACCGCTTCACCCACACCGGCGCGTCGCGAATGCTCCGTTCCGACCATCCCCAGTCTTGGCGTGACTTCGTGGCAACATTCGGAACCGAAAGTACTGCAAAGCGACTGGGTTACTTCGACTACTCACTCCAGACTGGACTCCCGGCCACGAACAAGCTGAATCCGGACGGGTTCTTCGCCATCCTTCACAGTGATCCCGAGGCGGGCCGGGTCTTCGACGCCGCGATGGTCTCAAAGGCGCGTATCCAGGTCGCGAGTGTCCTGGCCGCCTACGACTTCTCGGACTGCGGAACGATCGCCGACATCGGCGGCGGCCGGGGACACCTACTGCAGGCAGTGGTGGATGCGGCCGAGCGAACCACGGGCATCCTTTTCGACCTGCCCCCGGTGATCGAGCGTGCCGCGGAGATCGCCTCCGATCGGCTCACGCTGCAAGCCGGCGACTTCTTCAAGGACCCGCTGCCGGTCTGCGACACCTACATGCTCATGGACGTGATCCACGACTGGGACGTCGAGCGGGCCACGGCGATCCTGGCCGCCGTACGGAAGGCCGCTCCGCCGCATGCGCGGCTGTTGTTGGTGGAAAGCGTCATCCCCGACGACCCTGGGCCCCACTGGTCCAAGGCCATGGACATCGTGATGCTGATCCACACCGGGGGCAGGCAACGCACCCGCAGCGAACACGAGTCGCTGTTGCAGACCTGCGGTTTCCGGCTCGAGCGGGTCGTTGCGACGGCATCAGATGTGTCGATCATCGAGGCGGTGTGTGCCTGACCGGGCACTGATTTCGGGTCCGCGTCGAGCGGGATCCTGGCCGATCCCTGGGAGGGTCGAAACAGCCAGATCGGGCTGTTCCTCGGCTACGCCTTGCGCGGCTGGTCGGGCGCTTTGGATGTCCGGCTCTACCTGCTGCGGTCCTGGATCGCCGACCCGACCCGGTGCGGGCGCAGGTATCCCCGCCGATGTCGAATTCGCGCCGCCGCTCCGGCCCGGCCACCAGAACATAGATCACAAGTCCCGCTGCCGTATTAGTGCGCAGATCCGCTCACCCCGCCAAGCAAACACGCAGGCCGGCAACCACCAACAATTCCAAGACCCGCGCTCTTGTCCCAAGTGGGGTCGTAGGGTCCACGTACGATCGTCAGCCCGTCGTAGGTACTCCCGATAACCATGCCGAACGCCTTTCCCTCGGTCGTGGAGTGCAGCTCGGCCAAGTGCTCCCGCAGCCAAGTAACGGCACCTAGAGACCCGATCGCGTGGACGCCGGCAATGACGAGGAGGTATCCGCCGTCGTGGGGAGTGCGGCCGACGTAGGCGACGTCCGCCGCCCGGTTCGGCGCCTGGTCCATCCCTGAGCGCCAGGTCTCCCCCGTCGCGCGATCCGCGATGAACCAGTCAGCGTCATCTTCCTGCTCGAACCGGAGCAGAGCGTCCGCCTCGAGAACCTGGGCGATCGTGGGCGATGACTTCGGTCCGCAGATGGCGACGACGTCGACGTCCGGGGCGAGCCACCCGCCCTCCGGCGGCACCCGCGCCGGCACCACCGCCAGGTTGAGGTCATCGAGCAGCTCGGTGAGAAGCTGCGCGGACAGGGTGTCCTCGGCAGATAGTACCGGGAACGGGCGATTACCGATGCGTCGTTCGGGGATCGCAACGGTGACCGGGCCAACGCCGAAGAAGGCGCGTTCGGTAGGCGGAGCGCTCTGCCTGATCTGCGTGATCCGGCCCTTAGCCTCGATCTTTCATGATCTTGCCGTGTAAGTGTTGGGCGGCGGGTTCGGGCGCCGGCTCGGGTTGATTCTGATGCTCGGGTCTGACATGGCGTGAAGAGGCGGCCGGTGGCGGTCCGGGTGTCGTCGGCTTCCACGGCCGAGGCGATGCGCGGGGTGGTCGGGACGGGAGTCTGGCCGGCGGGGGTCAGCCGGTGGTTGTGGCGGCGGTGATCGCGCGGAGCCGGGTCAGGGCCTGGACGGCCAGGTCGGCCCAGGGGCTGCGGGCGGACAGGTGCGCGGTCACGGTCCGGGCGGTGGCAGCCAGGACGCCGGCGAGGGAGAAGATCCGCAGCCGGAGCCGCTTGGGTTCCCAGCGGCGGGCGGCGTGGTCGTGCAGCGCGAGGGTCTGCATCCACGCGACCAGATCGGCGGCCAGGGCGACGACGGCGAGCCAGATCCGGTTGGCGTCGAAGCCGTGCAGCGGCAGGTTGCGCAGGCCGCTGTCTTTCATGCACCGGATCCGGTCCTCGGCGCGGGCGCGGCGGCGGTGCCGCAGCTCCAGCTCGGGCAGCTGACTACCGGGTCCACCGGCCGGGGTGTTCGTGGCGAACGCGGTCACCCGCCACCCATTGACGTCGGTGATTCGCAGCTGCGCGCCCGGATGCGGCCGCTCCTTCCGGACGATGACGCGCATCGCGGGGGGCCATCCGCTCAGGTCCAGCAGCCCGGTCAGCTCGGCGACCATCGCGCCCTCGCGCACGTGACCCTCACTGTCATAGGCGTCGGTCCACGCCGACTCCGGGATGCGTTCGAGCAGCTCGGCGGTCGTGTCGGGCAGGGTGAACCCGACCGAGTAGCCGAGTTTGCGGGCGTGCAGATAGTCCAGCACGGCGTGCGAGCAGCCGGCGCCGTCGATCCGCACCAGGACCGTGCGCCCGAGCGAGCGGGCCGAGGCGTTCACCCCGGGCAGTTGCCGCAGCGCCTGCCGCAACACCGTGACGTGGTCGGCGGCAGTGTTCGAGCCGGCGTTCCCGCGGCGCAGCAGCACCCCGACCGGCTCGCCGGTGCCCTGCGGGCCGTGGTCGACGAACGCGACGAGGGGGTGATGCCCGAAGCCCTTCTTGAAGGTTGGCGCGGCCTGCTCCTTCTCCGAGTGCGCGGTGACCAGGACGCCGTCGACGTCGACGACCAGCGGCCGCGCGGCGGTCACGTCGTGATCTGGTGCGCGCTGCTCGGCCAGCCGCCACACCCGCGCCCGGGCCGCCGCCCGCGCCTGGTCGACCGCGGCCAGCACGGCCTCGGTGGTCCGGGCGTCGCGTGCCAGGGCGGCGATGGTGCGGCAGATCGTGGCGTCGGACGCCACGAGACCGAACAAGGCCGGCTCCGCGCGTACGACCGCGGCGTCGGCCAGGCAGTCCCCACCCAGAGCGACAGCGACCGCCAGATCCAGCAGCACCTTCGCCGGGTCGTGGACCGCGCCGGGCTTGCGCCACGGCGCCAACGCCCTCGACAGGCCCTCATCCAGGTCCGCGGCGCGGATCGTCTCCACCAGCAGGACCCCGCCGGCCTGTGACAGCGCCGACGCCCCGCGCGCGTCGACCCTCACCCGCGGACACAGCCGTCTACGCTTCACCCCGGAAGTGCTCCTTGCTTGGCGCGATCAGGACCCTCGACAAGTCCCATCGTTCCAGGTCAGGAGCACTTTCCCGTTCATGCCACGCAGCAAGATCATGCAAGATTCAGGTAGACAGACCGATGGCGTCGGCGACGGCGGCGTAGGTCATGCCGCGCTCGTGCACGGCGCGGTTGATCGCGTCGCGGCGTAGGCGCGCCGGGCTCGCGGACGATGCCCGCGCCGTCGCTGCCGCCGCCCGCCACTGCCTCGCCGACCTCACCTTGCCAGTCGGCTCCCTCGACGCGACTGTTGCCGCGTTGCCCGGAGGTGCCGCGTGAAGCCGGTGACCAAGCAGTCCGGCCTCCGCACCGACTCCCAACCCATCGTCGCGGTCATCGAGCCCGGCTTGATTCGCCGGGACCGTGTCCACGTCCCGCTGTGGGTCACCCTGACCGGGCTGACCCTGCGCCTGTTCGCCCGTCTCATCTTGACCCCGCTGCGGATCGGGGTCCGGTACTGGCCAGCCACCCTCGTCCTGCTCGCGGCCGCGTGGTTGTGGCGTCGGCTCGGCGGTCACGGGCTGTTCCGCACCGGCGTCCTCGCCGTCCTGACACTGGGCGCGCTGCTGGCGTGGCCGTGGGTGCTGCGCCCAGTCTCGTTCGCCCAGGTCATCGGAGAGCCCGCCCGAGGCCTGTGGCGCTGGCATCGGGTGTACCGGGGCCGGTGGCGGGAGGCGATGGACGGCTGCGGGCTGATCGTCCGCCACGACGACACCGAGTACCTGCCCCAGGTCGAGTCGATCCGCGCCAACGGCACCGTGGACACTTGCGGCTGCGGCTGGCAGCGGGGCAGATTCCCCAGGACGTGGCCGACGCCGCCGAAGGGCTGAGGCACCTGTACCGGGCGCTGCGCTGCTCGGTCCGTGAGGACGGCCCGGGCCGGGTGTTGGTCCGCTTCTTCGTCCGCGACCCCTGACCGACCCGATCCCGCCCGCACCGCTGCCACCGCTCCCCGACGCCGGAGTGGCTGTGCAACCGGCCGCGCCGTCCCTCACCGTGGCTGACGCTCAGGACGCCTATACGGAGTCGGATGTTCTCGTCGGCCCGTGCGGAGTCTCCGCGCCATCGGGAAGGGACGCGCTCGACGTGCTGCGGGCGCTGCAGCTCGGACGCAGCGAGGACGGGGCCCCCTGGCTGCTGAACTTGGTCGCCACCCACGTCCTGGTTGCCGGCTCCACCGGGGCCGGGAAGGGCTCGGTGCTGTGGTCCCTGGTCCGGCTCCTCACCCCGCTGATCCGGGCCGGGCTGGTCGCGCTGTGGGTGGTCGACCCCAAGGGCGGCATGGAGTTCCGCGCCGGACAACCCCTGTTCGCCCGCTACGAAGACTCCTCCCCCGAGGCGATGGTGGCGCTGCTCGAGGACGCCGCCGCCTACATGGACGCCCGCGCCGACCGCCTCGCCGGCGTCACCCGCTCCCACCTCCCGACGGTGGAGGACCCGTTCGTCATCGTCCTGGTCGACGAGGTCGCCGACCTCACCGCCCACAACCCCGACCGCGGCCTCAAGCAGCGCGCCTCCTCCGCGCTGTCCCGACTGCTGGCGAAGGGCCGGGTGCCCGGGTTCGCCGTCGTCGCCGCCGTGGTCGACCCCCGCAAAGACGTCATCCCGTTCCGGGACCTGTTCCCCACCCGCATCGCCATGCGCCTGGCCGAGCCGGAACAGACCGACCTCGTCCTCGGCGAGTCCGCCCGCGACCGAGGCGCTGACGCCTCCACCATCCCCCGCGCGCTGCCCGGCGTCGCCCACGTCCACGACGACACCTCGCCCGACCCGGCGCCCGGCACGGGTGCGGTTCAGCCACGTCACCGACGACCACATCGCTGACCTGGTCGCCGAACACGTCGGCCACCTGTCGGCCGGCCTCGCGGACGGCAACGAGGTGGAGAGGAGTGCAGCGTGAGCGGCTACTACGACCGGACCGGCAAGTATCACCGCCCCGGCTCGACCAGTTGGCGCGAGGGCTGGTGGACGTACGCGGCGCCCCGGCCGAGCAACGGCAGTGGGCATTTCCCCGGAGCTGCCCACCTGGCGCGCCGTCGCGTGGAACGTCGGGTTCGTCGCCGTCGAGGCTATCGGCGCCGCGGCGGCCCACGTC
Organism: uncultured Actinomycetota bacterium; assembly: GCA_963755755.1. Taxonomy (GTDB): domain Bacteria; phylum Actinomycetota; class Actinomycetes; order Actinomycetales; family Kineosporiaceae; genus DATKNA01. Next base: position 177,974 of record CAVWLJ010000018.1, on the reverse strand, counting down.
GCGGTCGGCGTCTCGTGGTGGCAGCTCGCCGCCGGCTTCGCCGCCGTCCTCGCCTTCGGCGGGGCCCTGCTCGCCTACGTCGTCCTGATCGGCACGCCTCGGGCGCTGCGGAGGCACGAGGCGCTGCTCCGTGCTCACCTCGCCAACCCACGTCCCCGCCCCGTCGACGAACCCTCGGCCGGCACAAGCGCGACCCGGGCAACCACGACGAACACCACGGGTACGGGGAGGGCGGCATGACCGCGACCACCGCCACGATCACCAACGAGACGGACGAGGTGCCGCCGGGATCACGTGCGGATCGGGCTCGCCAACCTCGTGCCCGGGACGTGCTGCGGGAGACCGCCGTGGAGTTCGGAGTCTGCGTCCGGCCCCTGGCCATGCGCCGCGTCAATCTCGACACGGGGGAGACGGAGGTCGTGGACCTTCCGTGCGGTTCCACCCGAGCCGCCGTCTGCCCCTCCTGCGCCCCGAGCACTGACCGCAGATGAGCGCCGGCAGTGGCTGGACGCCGTGGGAGGCAACGACGCCGCTCGGCGCTGGGACCTGCCCGACCTGACCCGGCTGATGCTCGCAACCGGCTGCCGTGTCGGAGAATGCCTCGCGCTCGGGTGGACGGAGGTGGATCTCGATGGGGGCACGCCGGACATCTGCTGGCGGCAGGTGCGCCGCACGGGCACGGGCCTGCTGCGCCTGCCCTCCACGGAGTCCGGCAAGCGGGGTGACCGGATCGTGCCGCTGCCGGAGTGGGCGGTGGACATGCTGCGTGAGCGTCGCGCGGTGATCGGTCCGGGTGCGGAGCCGGTGTTTCCGGACTCTCTCGGCGGGTGGCGTGATCCGAACAACGTCCGCCGGGCGTGGCGGGAGGTCCGCGATCAGCTCGCGATGGACGGGCTGGTGACGCACACCCTGCGCAAGACCGTGGCGAGCTTCCTCGATGACGCCAACGTGACCACCCGCAGGATCAGCGATCAGCTCGGGCACGCGCAGGTGAGCATGACCCAGGACCGCTACCTCGGCCGGCGCCTGACGGACCGCCAGACCGCCGACGTGCTGGAAGGCATCCTCCCTGGTCCGGATTCGCCCGTGTCCTCGAAAGGCGTCCAAAGTGTGCCGCCGGGCGGGCAGCAAGTCAGCCAAAAGGCCCTGACCTGGGAAGAGGGAGCCGGCACCGGGATTCGAACCCGGAACCGCCCGATTACAAGTCGGGTGCGCTGCCAGTTGCGCCATGCCGGCCGGCGACGCCGGAGCGGTGCCCGGCGCTCGCCAGCGTAGCGCCGTCCCGCCGGTCGACCTCCCAATCGACTGTTCTGACGACGCCACAACGCCTGAAGCTCAACGTCACCATTCCTAGACTGCGCGTAATCGTTCGAGGGAGTTCAGCATGCTCATCCGGGGACCGCGCCATGTCCGCCTGCGCGGACCGCACGAGCACCCGGAGGACGAAGCGGACCTCTCCGGCGAGCTCGTACCGCAGGACGAGGTTCCGCTCGTCCCCGACCTGCTCGACGCGCTGCTCGACGCCGTCAGCGTCGGCATCGTCGTCCAGCGACCCGACGGTCGGCCGGTGTGCGTGAACGCCGCCGCCAAGGCGCTGCTCGGCTCCGACCCGGTGGCCGCGCTCGCGACGGCCGCGGCGTCCGCCATGCGCCGGGGGCGGCTGCAGCAGACCGTGCTCGACCTGAGCGGCGAGGGGCGCCCTGGCGCGCACCGGGGAGCCGACGCCGAACAGGGTGAAGTGCTCGTCACGACCGTGCCCATCGCGCCCTACGGCGGGCCCGTCGCCGCACTGGTCTCCACGGTCAGCGCGGAGCCGGAGGCCGGTCAGTCCGGCGACGGAGAGAGCCCGGAGCGGGTGGTCGAGGCGGCGGGCGGGCGGCTGCAGCGCGCCCTGCTCCGCGCGGAGCAGCACATGCTGGCGCTGACCGAGCACTCCAGCACCGGCCTGGGGGCGGTCGCGCTCGACGGGCGACTCCTGCACGTCAACCCCGCTCTGGCCCGGATGCTGGGGCGCCCTCCGTCGGAGTTCGTCGGCCTGCACCTGCACGATCTCGAGGGCCCGGACGGAGCCCCGGAGGTCGACCTCCTGCAACGCCTCGCCGCCGGCGAGCGCGAGCGGTTCGACGTGGAGCGGCGGTTCCAGCGGGTGACCGGCGAGACGGTCTGGGCATCGGTGACGCTCGTCGCCGTCCCGGACGACAGCGGCCGCCCCGGTCACGCCCTGCTCCAGGTCACCGACCTCACCGAGACCCGGCTCGCGCTGGAGATGCTCGAGCACCAGGCCCTGCACGACCCGCTGACCGGCCTGCCGAACCGCACCCTGGGCCTGGACCGGGTCGCGAAGGCCCTCGACCGGGCCCGCCGCGCCGGCACCCGGGTCGCGGTCCTCACGCTGGACCTCGACCGCTTCGGCGTCGTCAACGACAGCGTCGGGCCCGACCTCGGGGACGTCGTGCTCGTCGAGGTCGCCGAACGGCTCCAGGTCGCGCTCCGCGGCAGCGACACCGCGGCACGTCTCTCCGGCGACGAGTTCGCGATCGTGTGCGACGACGTCCGGGACGAGGACGAGGCCGTCGGCGTCGCCGAGCGCGTGCTCGGCGCGCTGGCCGAGCCGGTCCTGCTCGACGGCCGCGCCGTCGTCCCGACGGCATCCGTCGGCATCGCGGTCTCCCGGGAGGGCGACCCGCTCGGGCACCGCGGCGCCGCCGCCCTGCTCCGGGACGCCGGAGCCGCGCTGCACCGGGCGAAGACGAACGGCCAGGGCGGCTGGGACCTCGCGGACGACGAGCTGCGCCGGCTGGCCCTCGACCGGTTCGACATCGAGGACGCGCTGCGCACCGCCCTCGTCCGCGACGAGCTGCGCCTCCACCTGCAGCCCATCGTCGACCTCACGACGGGCCGGGTCGTCGGGCGCGAGGCGCTGGTGCGCTGGGAGCACCCCGAGCGCGGCCTCCTGCCGCCGGCCTGGTTCCTGCCGGTGGCGGAGGAGAGCGGTCTGATCGACGCCGTCGGCCGCTGGGTGCTCGAGGAGGCCACCCGGATCGCCGTCGCGACGCCAGGCCTCGGCTATGTGGCCGTCAACGTCTCCCCCTCCCAGGTCCGGCGGGCGAACCTGCTCGGCGACGTCGAGGACAGCCTGAAGAACAGCGGACTGCACCCGTCGGGCCTGGTCATCGAGCTCACCGAGTCGGTCATGCTCGGTTCGGCACCGGCCGGACGCCGGCAGCTGCACCAGCTCGAGCGGCTCGGCGTCCGGCTCATGGTGGACGACTTCGGCACCGGCTTCTCCGCCCTCTCCCACCTGCGCGACCTGCCCGTCGCCGGCATCAAGGTCGACCGCACCTTCACGGCCGGGCTCGGGCGGGACCGGCAGTGCGACCGGATCGTCGAGGCGCTCACCGGCCTCGCGCGGGGGCTCGGCGTGGACATCGTGGCCGAGGGCGTGGAGACGACGCAGCAGCGCGACGTGCTGGCGAGCCTCGGCTGCGAGCACGCGCAGGGCTACCTCTTCGGCCGGCCGGAGCCCGTCGAGGTCTAGCTCGGGCCCCACACCACCCAGGACGGCAGCTCGGGCCGGGGGAAGGGCGCCGGGTCGGGCCGGACGCCGGAGGCGCGGGCCCCGGCCGCGAGGAGCGCCCCCGCGACCAGCAGGGTGACGAGGACGCCGGCCGCGCCGCGGGTCGGCGTCAGCCCGCGGACGACGAGGTGGGCGCCCCGCCGGACCGACCCGCCGCCGGGCCCCCACCACGCCACGAGCGCGGCGGCGACCGCCGCGGCGGCGAGCGCGGGCGCGCTGCCGGGCCGGGCGTCCACACCCCCGGTGACGGCGGACGCCGCGATGAACGCCGTCGCGAGCCCGACGACGGCCGGCAGGACGGCGCCGGCGACCGACGCGGTGCACGCGAGGAGCAAGCCGCCACGGCAGCGCGACGACGGCGACGACGCCGTCGCTCGTTCGCGGACCCCGCTGCCACTGCCGCCGTGCCAGACCGGTGACGGTGCGGTCGACGGTGCGGGCCAGCACGGTCAGCGCCACGAATGCGACGAAGGTCGCGCCCGGCGCGACGACGGCGGCCCCGGCCAGCGCCGCGAGCGCGGCCAGCAGCACCCCGGTCGACCAGCCCTCTCCCGGGCGTTCGCCGCGGCGCCCGCCGGCTCGGGGCGACCGACCGGCAGCGCGAGTGGCGCGGGTGCCGGCGGCAGGTGCTGGGCTTCGCGCCGGGTGGCGGGCACCGGCACGAACGGAGTGGTCGGCGCGACGTCGACCCGGGTCGGCATCGGAGCCGCGGCGGCGCGCTGGAGCATGGCGACCAGGGCGCCGGCCGGGGGGCGCCGCTGCGGGTCGGCGGAGAGCGCGGCGGCCAGCACCGGGGCGAGTCGCGGGTCGACGCCGGCGAGATCGGGCCGGCCCTGCCGGACCCGGTCGAGCACCACCTCGAGCGGGCCGGTGCCGAACGGCGACCGGCCGGACGCCGCGAACGCGAGCGTGGAGCCCCAGCCCCACCAGTCCGTCGCCGGCGTCACCGGCCAGCCCGCGACGACCTCGGGCGACAGGTACCCCGGCGTCCCCATGACCAGGCCGGCCCGGGTGAGCCGGGTCTCGTCGGCGAGGTGCGCGATGCCGAAGTCGATGAGCACCGGGTCGCCGTCGAGCAGCAGCACGTTGGCGGGCTTGACGTCGCGGTGCACGACGCCGGCGCCGTGGATCGCCGTCAGCGCCTGCGCGAGCACGACGCCGATGCGGGCGACGTCCGCGATGTCGAGCGGCCCCTGGCTGCGCACGTGCTCCTCGAGCGTGCGGCCCGGGACGAACCGGGTGGCCAGGTAGGGCCGCTCGCCGTCCAGGTCGGCGCCGAGCACCTCCGCGACGTGCGGCGAGCGGACCCGGCGCAGCGTCTCGACCTCGCGCCGCAGCCGCGCCCGGGCCTCCGGGTCGGCGCACACGTGGTCGCGCAGGACCTTGAGCGCGACCGCCCGGCCCTGCTCGTCGAGAGCGAGGTGGACCACGCCCATGCCGCCCTCGCCGATCCGGTGCACGGGCCGGTACGGGCCGAAGAGCGCGGGCTCGCCCGGCGCCGTGGAGCCGCCGGCTCGAAGGGTCGTCATCGCCCACTCGACCGAGGGCACGCGGCAGCCGCGCGGGCTGTCCCGAGGGTGGTCATCGCCCTCCACGGTAAGGCACGCGGCCGCCGCAGGGCGGCCGCGCGCCGCCCGCCGGGGTCAGCCCGTGATGTACGCGGTGAGCTGGTCCCGCTCGCTCTGCAGCTCCTCGATCCGGTGCTTGACCACGTCACCGATGCTCACGATGCCGTGCAGCCGGCCGTCGACGACGACGGGGACGTGCCGGATCCGGCGGTCGGTCATGAGCACCATGAGCTCGTCGAGGGTCGTCTCCGGTTCGGCGGTGTGCACCGGCGAGGTCATGATCGCGCTCACCGGGTCCTCGAGGACGCCGGCGCCGCGCGACTGCAGGTGCCGCACCACGTCACGCTCGCTGACGATGCCCTCCACGGCGCCGCCCGCACCAGCTCACGACGAGGGCGCCGACCTTGTGCTCGGCCAGCGCGTCGAGCAGCGCGCTGACCGGTTCGTCCGGGGGGATGGTGACGACTTGATCGCCCTTGCGTCGCAGAACGTCGTTGATCCGCATGCCGGCCTCCGGGGTACTCCGGTCCGCGCCGTTCGGCGGGCGCAGAAGGGGGTCTCACGACGGTAACCGGCTGGGGACGCTGCGAGAACCCCCGAATTTCACGAGTTCACAACGGATCGCCGCGGAACGGCGCGCGGTGGAGCCGCGCACGACGAGCTCGGGGCGGAACACGTACTCGGCGCGCGGTGCCGGCAGCCCGGCGATCTCGTCGAGCAGGGCCCGGACGGCGGCGGCGCCCATGGCCTGCACGGCCTGCCGGACCGTGGTCAGCGGCGGGTCGGTGAACGCGATGAGCAGGGAGTCGTCGTAGCCGACGACGGAGACGTCGCGCGGGCACGTGCAGCCCGCGCGACCGCAGGGCCCGGACGGCGCCGAGGGCCATGAGGTCCGAGCCGCAGATGACGGCCGTCGCGCCGCGCTCGACGAGGCGCTCAGCGGCAGCGCCGCCGCCCTCGACGCTGAAGAGCGTGGTCTCGATCCAGGCCTCCACGTCGTCCAGCCCCAGCCGGCGACGCATCGCCTCCCGGAACCCCGCCATCTTGCGCAGCACCGTGGTGAAGCGCTGGGGGCCGACGGCGAGCCCGATCCGCCGTGTGCCCGAGCTCGACGAGGTGCCCGACGGAGAGCTCCATCGAGGCGACGTCGTCGTTGCTGATGAACGGGGCGTCCACGCCCTCGACGTAGCCGTTGACCAGGACGATCGGCAGCCCGCGGCGACGCAGCGCCTGGTAGCGGGCCGGGTCCGCGGTGGCGTCGGCATGCAGCCCCGAGACGAAGACGATCCCCGCCACCCCGCGTTCGAGCAGCATCTTCGTGTACTCGTCCTCGTGGACGCCGCCGGGCGTCTGCGTGCACAGCACCGGCGTGTAGCCCTGCCGGGCCAGCGCCGACTCGATGACCTGCGCGAAGGCCGGGAAGATCGGGTTCTCCAGCTCCGGCACGATGAGGCCCACGAGGCCCGCCGAGTGCTGCTTGAGCTTCGCGGGGCGCTCGTAGCCCAGGACGTCGAGGGCGGTCAGCACCGCCTGCCGGGTGGCGTCGGACACCCCCGGCTTGCCGTTGAGGACGCGGCTCACGGTCGCCTCGCTGACGCCTGCCTGGGCCGCGATGTCGGCCAGTCGTGCCGCCACGCCCTCCCCTTCGCCGTGGTTCCCCGACGCCGTCGCGATGCTGACTTCTTTCAGTCTCTTGCGCAAGCGGACCTGCAGCCGGACGAGCGACACATCCCGGACACCTGGACGTAACCCCACCTCGTGGGTGAGGATGCGCGTGAGCCGTGTCACCCCTGACGCGGTACTTCTCACTACGGATCGTCCGGCACGTACCTGCCGGTGAGAGGAAGTGCACCACCATGGCGACCGTCACGTTCGACAAAGCGAGCCGGATCTACCCCGGCTCCACCAAGCCCGCCGTCGACCAGCTCGACCTCGCGGTCGGCGACGGGGAGTTCCTCGTCCTGGTCGGCCCCTCCGGCTGCGGCAAGTCCACCTCGCTGCGCATGCTCGCCGGGCTGGAGGACGTCAACGCGGGCCGCATCCTCATCGGGGAGCGGGACGTGACCCAGCTGCCGCCCAAGGACCGCGACATCGCCATGGTGTTCCAGTCCTACGCGCTGTACCCGCACATGACCGTCGCGGACAACATGGGCTTCGCCCTGAAGATCGCCGGCGTGAACAAGTCGGAGATCCGCCAGCGCGTCGACGAGGCCGCCAAGATCCTCGACCTCGAGCAGTACCTGGAGCGCAAGCCCAAGGCCCTCTCGGGCGGCCAGCGCCAGCGCGTGGCGATGGGCCGGGCGATCGTGCGCAAGCCGCAGGTGTTCCTCATGGACGAGCCGCTGTCCAACCTGGACGCCAAGCTGCGGGTGCAGACCCGTACCCAGATCGCCTCGCTGCAGCGGCGCCTCGGCGTCACCACCGTCTACGTCACCCACGACCAGGTCGAGGCCATGACGATGGGCGACCGGGTCGCCGTCCTCAAGGACGGCCTGCTGCAGCAGGTCGGCACCCCCCGGGACCTGTACGACCACCCGGACAACGTGTTCGTCGCCGGCTTCATCGGCTCCCCCGCGATGAACCTGCTCGAGCTCCCCGTCACCGACGGCGGCGTGAAGTTCGGGGACACGGTGTACCCCGTCGAGCGCGCCGCACTCTCCCAGGCCGACAGCAAGGTCACCCTCGGCGTCCGGCCGGAGGACCTCAGGCTGAGCGAGCACGGCCTGCCGGTGCAGGTGGACGTCGTCGAGGAGCTCGGCGCCGACGCCTACATCTACGGCCGCACGACCGACAGCACCGACAGCGAGGCACAGATCATCGCCCGCACCGACGGCCGCCGGCCGCCGGAGAAGGGCTCGACGGTGTACTTCACGCCCGAGAAGGGCCACGTGCACCTGTTCGACACCTCGAACGGCAGCCGCCTGCTCGACCAGACGGCCTGAGGTTCACGTCGTCGTCCCGGCCGCTCGAAGGAGCGGTCGGGACGACGCGTCTCAGCCCTTCGGGTGGAGCACTTCCGGGTGGGCCCGCTCGTAGTGCCGCGTCAGCTCCCGAGCGGCCTCGCCCGGCCGGTGCGCCACCGGGCGCCCGCACACCTGGCATCGTGTCAGGGGAAGCTGCGTCACGGTGACGGGCGACGATCGAGGAGTGTCGGTCATGGTCATAGCTTGCCTGCACGATCGCCGGCACCGGTCGTCCGGGCCCCCCAGGTCGCGCGACCGGCGCAACGGCGAGCCGTGACGGAGACGACCGGCAGCCCTGCGCAGGCCCTGCAGATCACGGCCGCCACGCCCGACCCGGCCCTGCTCGACCTGCCGTGGGAGCTGCCCCTGGAGGACTGGCCCGCGCGCTACCTGGCCGCCCTCCCCCGCGGCATCTCGCGGCACGTCGTCCGGTTCGTCCGGGTCTCGGGCAACGTGCTGGCGATCAAGGAGATCGCCGCCGAGCCCGCCCAGCGCGAGTACGCCCTGCTGCGTCTGCTGCGCCGGCTCGACCTGCCGGTCGTCGAACCGGTCGGGATCGTCAGCGGGCGTGGCAGCTACGACGGCTACCCGCTGGAGCCCGCCCTGGTCACCCGGCACCTGCAGTTCTCGCTGCCCTACCGGGCCCTGTTCTCCCAGTCCCTGCGCACCGACACGGCCACCCGGCTCGTCGACGCGCTCGCCGTGCTGCTCGTGCGGCTGCACCTGGCCGGCTTCTACTGGGGCGACGTGTCGCTCTCGAACACCCTGTTCCGCCGGGACGCCGGCGCCTTCGCCGCCTACCTCGTGGACGCCGAGACCGGCGAGTTCCACGACACGCTGTCACCCGGCCAGCGCGAGTACGACCTCGAGCTGGCGCGGATGAACATCGCCGGGGAGCTCCTCGACCTGCAGGCCGGGGGCATCCTCGACGAGTCGACCGACCCGCTCGAGGTGAGCGACGTCATCACCGAGCGGTACCACTCGCTGTGGACGGAACTGACCGTGCCCGAGTCCTTCGAGCGCGGGGACCGCTGGCGTGTCGACGCCCGGATCCGGCGCCTCAACGACCTCGGGTTCGACGTCGGCGAGCTGACCATCGCCACGGACGTCGACGGGACGTCGGTGCAGATCGAGCCCAAGGTGGTCGACGCCGGCCACCACTCCCGGCGGCTGCTGCGGCTGACCGGCATCGATGCCGGGGAGAACCAGGCCCGCCGGCTGCTCAACGACCTCGACACCTACCGGGCCGCCACGGGCCGGCAGGCGGACGACGAGGAGTTCGTCGCGCACGACTGGGTGCGGGAGCAGTTCGAGCCCGTCGTCCGGGCGGTTCCCCGGGACATGCGCGGCAAGCTCGAACCCGCCGAGGTGTACCACGAGGTGCTGGAGCACCGGTGGTACCTGTCCGAGCAGCGCGGGCACGACGTGGGCCTCATGGAGGCGGTGCGCAGCTACGTCGGCGGCGTGCTGGTGTTCAAGCCGGACGAGGAGTCGATCCTGGGCGTCGACACCATGGAGATGCCCGTCGTCGCCGACGAGGTCTGATCCCTCAGCGACGGCGCTTGGTGGCGGTGCCGAACAGGCTGCGGGTGATCTCGCGTCCCAGGACGGTGCCCGCCGACCGGAGGAAGCTCTTCACCACCGGAGAGCTCACCACCTGCTCGACGACGTTCGGCTGCTCGCGCTCGCGTCCGCGCGCCGCCCCGCCCGAGGGCGCCTCCGCCGGTGCCGGTGCCGGCGCCGGTGCGGTCGCCGGAGCAGGCGGCGGGGCCAGCTTCGCCTGCAGGCGCTCGTACGCCGACTCCCGGTCGAGCGCCTGCCCGTACTCGGCCTGCAGCGACGACGCGGAGACCGTCGCGGCCACGGCGTCGGCCGGCGCGGGCGCCATGAGGGACTCCGGTGCGCGCAGCCGCGTCCAGGCGACCGGGGTGGGCGCGCCCGTCTCGGAGAGCACGGTGACGACGGCCTCGCCGATGCCGAGCGTCGTCAGCAGCTCCTCGAGGTCGTAGCCGGACTTCGGGAACGTCGACACCGCCGCCCTGAGCGCCTTCGCGTCGTCCGGGGTGTAGGCGCGCAGTGCGTGCTGCACCCGGTTGCCCAGCTGGGCGAGCACGTCGGCGTCGACGTCCTTGGGCGACTGCGTCACGAAGAACACCCCGACGCCCTTGGAGCGGATCAGCCGGACGGTCTGCGTGATCTGGTCGAGGAACGCCTTCGACGCGTCCCGGAAGAGCAGGTGCGCCTCGTCGAAGAAGAAGACGAGCTTGGGCTTGTCGAGGTCGCCGGCCTCGGGCAGGTCGTGGAAGAGGTCCGCGAGCAGCCACATGAGGAAGGTCGAGAACAGCGCCGGCTTGTCCTGGACGGAGCTGAGCTCGAGGCAGGTCACCGTGCCGCGACCGTCGGGCGCCGTCCGCAGCAGGTCCTTGGTGTCGAACTCCGGCTCACCGAAGAAGGTCTCCGCGCCGCTGTCGGCGAACTCGACGAGCTCGCGCAGCAGGACGCCGGCGGTCGCGGGGCTGAGCCCGCCGAGGCCGGCGAGATCGGCCTTCCCCTCGTCCGAGACGAGGTACTGGATGACGGACCGGAGGTCCTTGAGGTCGAGCAGCGCGAGCCCCGCCTGGTCGGCGTAGTGGAAGACCAGCGAGAGGCTCGACGACTGCGTCTCGTTGAGGTCGAGCACCTTCGCGAGCAGCGTCGGCCCGAACGAGGTGACGGTCGCGCGCACCGGGACGCCGGTGCCCAGCCCGCCGAGCGCGAGGTACTCCGTGGGGTAGCCGGTGGGCTGCCAGGTCTGGCCGATGCTCTGGGTCCGTGCCGTCAGCTTGTCGCTGCCCTGGCCCGGCTGCGACATCCCGGAGAGGTCGCCCTTGATGTCGGCCAGGAACACCGGCACGCCCTGCGCGGCGAGCTGCTCGGCCATGAGCTGCAGCGTCTTCGTCTTGCCGGTCCCGGTCGCCCCGGCGACGAGGCCGTGCCGGTTGAGCATCTCCAGCGGCACCCGGACCTGGACGTCGGGCAGCGGTTGCCCGTCCGCGAGGAGGGCGCCGAGCTCGAGGGCGGGCCCGGTGAAGGCGTAGCCCCTGCGGACCGCCTCCACCTGGGCGTCGGCGCTGCTCGTCGTGTCCGTCATCGGCGCTCCAGCGTCTGGCAGGTGATCGGTCGGCCCGTGGGCTGCGAGCCTAGTGCGGCACCCTCCTCGCTGCCCCCGCTGTCAGGAGAGGGTCTGCAGGATCGTTGCCGTAGGCGACCGCCCAGCGGTGGGTCAGCGCCCCGGGGACCACGCCGCCGGCGACGTCGGCACGGCCGACGAGGACGCCGGGTGCGACCTGGTCGAGCACGCGGAGCACCTCGGCGTCCCCGGCGGCGCCGCCGACGAGGAGCACCTCGGCGGCCGGCCCGGCCCGCTCGGCGAGCAGCCGCAGGCAGCGCGCGACGTTGTCGCCGAGGGTGGCGCGCTTGAGGTGCAGGCGGAGCGCGCGCCACTCGGCCGGTGCCAGGTCGCGGGCGAACGGCAGCCATCCGGCCGGCCCGGGCGCGACGAGCGACCCGACGGCCTCCCCCGGCGCCGGCACGTCCGTGAACGACCGGCGCCCGTCCTCGGCGAGGAGCACGTGCGGCCCCTCCAGCCGCGCGGACGGACCCCGCTTCACCCAGTCCGCGGCGCCGCGGGGCAGGCCCAGCGCGACGGCGACGGCGGCGGTCACGGCCTCTCCGGCCCCCGCCAGCACGACCTGGGTGCCGTCCGGCGCGACGGCGTCGACCGTTCCGCCGCCGAGGTCGAGGACCACGGCGGAGGGCGCCGCACCCGGCGTCGAGAGCGCACCGGCGCGGGCGGCCGCCACCTCGTCCGGCACCGGCAGGGCCGGGACGCCGAGGGTGTCGACGACGACCTGCCGCGCGTCCGCCGCGGCGGAGGGGTCGTGCGGGGCGAGCGACGCGACGACGAGCCCGAGAGCACGGTCGTGCGGACGCCGGGCCTCGACGTCGGCGGCCACGGCATCGAGGTCGACGAGCCACAGGTCCTCGACGTCCGCGCACCGGCGTCCGGGCAGGGCGAGCCCCCGGAACCGGCCGGGGGCGGCGGCCCGGACCGCCGGGACGGCCTCCGTGAGCCAGATGTGCGCACCGGCGCGGTCGACGACGAACCCGCCATCGTCCGTGGCGGGAGCCGTGGCTGCTCCCCCGACGGCGACGGCGGCGCTGCCGGCGTCCGCCAGGGCCCGTGCCACCACGCGGGCCTCGTCGGACGCGACGCCGAGCAGCGCTCGCAGCCGCACCGGGTCCGCGAGGGCGCCGAGCGGCCGGCCGGGCTCGGCGACCTCGACGGCGACGAGCGCGGCGCCGGCCGCCGCGGCGAGGGGCACGTCGTCGAGCACCGGGACGTCGGCGGGCACCCGCCGGGCGACGAGCACGCCCTCGTCGGCCGCGACGAGCACCGCGGCGACCTCCGCGCCCGCGTCCAGCCAGGCGGCGACCCGGGCGGCGGCCTCCCGGTACCCGACGTCCGCCGGCACCAGGAGCACGACGCTCCCGGCATCCGCGGCCGGGGCGGCGGTGACGGGCACCGGGCGCCCGACGCCCAGACCCGGCCGGCCCGGGGTCCGGACGCCGGCGGCGAGCACGTGCAGCTCGCGGGTCGGAGGCGGGGTCCGCGGCACGACCGCCGCGGCGGTGTCGACGGGGCGCTGCGGGGCCACGGCCACGGCGTCCACGACGAGGGCCGCGCGCCGGGCGAGCCGGGCGACCAGGGCCGCGGCGCCCTCGGCCGCTCCCGGCGAGCCCTTGCGCCCGCGCGTCGGGGCACGGTCCCAGGCCAGCGGGCGGGGCGGGCGTGCGTGACGTCGGCGAGGACCACCTCGGTGGTCGCGTTGCCGACGTCGATGCCGGCGACCGTCGCACGGACCTCACGCGCGGAGCAGGCCGCGCCGGGCGTAGACCTCCGCCGCCTCCCGGACCAGGGCCGCGCTGCGCACGGCGCCGCGGGACTCGAGGTCCGCGGCCGTCGCCTCGCAGCTCCGCGGCGGTGGCGCGGCGCGGCCGCAGCAGCTCGTAGATCGCGAGGAGTTCGGCGTCCGTCAGCGCGGTGAGCTCGGCGCCCCGTTCGAGGTTCTCCGCGAGCTGGGGGTTCGCGTGCGCGCGGGCCACCTCGGCCTGCCGCCGCAGGTGGCGGCCGAGATCCGGAAGTCGGCCATCGTCGACCGTGCCGGACCGGACGTCGTCGAGCGAGGGCCTGCTCACCTGGGGCGTCCACCAGCATCACCTCCAGCTCCTCGACCGCGGGCGCGCCGGTCGCACCGCCTCCGCGAGGCTCTCGCGCTCGAGCGCCACGAGGCCCACGACCGCCGTGTGGTAGCGGGCCTCGATGGCCTCGTCCGTGTAGGGGTTGCGGGCCGGCTCCGGCGTCGCCCCCTTGGCGTGCCGGCCCGCGTTGGCGCCGAGCAGCCGGTAGAGGGCGCGGTCGACGGCCGGCGCGACGCTGTAGAGCTCCAGGTTGGCCAGCGGGGTGAGGTCGCGCCGGTGGATCAGCGCCGTGCCCTTGGCCTGCAGCCCGACCGCCGATGCCGGAGCCGGAGAGCCGGGCCGCGGTCAGCCCGACCAGCCCGAGGTCGACGGTGTCGTTGACCCGGACGACCCGCCCCGCGCAGCCCTCCTCCTCGAGGCCGGCGAGGATCTCCGCCAGCGCGTCGACGACCGGCAGCCCGGAGAGCGTCGTCCAGATCCGCGCGCCCGACCGCCGGGGAGACGCCGACGAGCACCTCGCGCGGGTCGTGCCCGGCGCGCGCCGGGCCGACCACGCGCAGCTTCCCCGTCGCGCTCCGCGCCTGCTCGGCCCGCAGGTCGGCGACGGAGCGCTGCTGCCGGATCGCCGCGATCTCGGCCGGGCCCGGTCGGGCTCCGGTTCGTACCCCGTGCCCGGCCCGGCGTAGTCGTTGGGGTCGGTGACCAGGGAGAGCACGCGCAGCTGCTCGTCGAGGATCGCCGCGCTCTGCAGGTGGTCGCCGTCGACGCGGACGCCGAGCAGATCGAGGATCGCGCTGCGCCTCGACCTCGAAGCCGGTCTCGTCGAGCGCGGCGACGACGTCGACCATGGTCAGGCCGGTCTGCCGGATCGAGCCGGGACGCGACGAGCGGCGCCATGAGGTCGGCCGCGGGGACGTCCTTGGATCCGGCCGCGTCGACCGCCTGCGCGGCCCACTCCTCGTCGAGGTCCGCCAGCCCCAGGTGCCGGTAGACCGCCTGGACCGCCGCGACCGCACGCCGGCGCAGGGCGGCGACCTCGTCGTGGGCCGGCGTCCGCAGGCCGCCGTCGACGCTCCAGTCGCGCTGGAGCACGAGGTAGTCGTCGAGGTCCTCCGCGTTCCACTGGCGACGGGCCGAACATGTTGTCGTAGCGCTGGATCGAGCCGAAGCCGCTGCAGATGAAGTCCGACGCCGGCGAGCAGGATCGGCAGGGTGCGCGCCGTCCGCCGCACGTGCGACTCGCTCATGAGCGCGTCGTTGCCGGTGCAGGCCTCCAGGTTGCGGGCCATGACCATGAGGTTCTCCGCCATCAGCGACCGGACGCCGCCCGGCACCGCGCCCGCGACCGCGGCGGAGTCGATGCCGCCGTTCTGCACGCCCTGCGCGCCGATCGCGCGGGCCAGCGCCACGCACCGCGCCTCGAGGTAGAACATCGACCGGCCCTCGGCGCCGCCCATGAGCGCCTCGGCGCCGCCGCCGGAGGTGACCCGCATCTTGACCCCGCGGGAGGCGTACGCGCCGGCCAGGAAGGCCTTGGACCACGGGGTGTCGTCGCCGTCCACGAAGATCTGCTCCGTGCCGTAGAGCGACACCGTCTCGGCGTAGGAGACGAGCCCGCGCAGGCCGAGCTCCAGCTCGAGGGCCTCCTCGACCGAGCACTGCACGAGGACGCCGGGCGAGCCGACGGCGGCGCCGATCGAGACGGCGACGGCGTTGGAGGGCGCGTCGCCGAGCACCGGCACCGTGGTCTCGACCTCGCGGAAGCCGAACGCGGCGGCGGTGGCGGCGTCCGCCGCGAGCAGCAGCGGATCATCGGAGCGGTTGGTGACGTGCGCCTGGTTGGACGGCGTCCGCCGCGCCCGCATCTTCGTCATCGCCATGCCGAGCTCCGGCGGGCGCAGCCTGGCGAGGGCACGCGCGAGCTTGGCCGGCGTCATGCCCGCGACCAGGCGGACGATCTCCGCGCGCGGCACGGCGGGGTCGACGAGCATGCGGCAGAGCTCGACGTCGCGCAGCGCCATGGCCTCCGGCGCGACGCCGAGGTCGAGGCCGTGCGCCGCGATGAACGCGTCGAGGACGTCGAAGTCGCCCTCGCGCCGCCCGTCGAGCTCGACCACCCGGCCGTCCTCGACGACGAGCGACGGTTCGGGGTCGTCGGGCGCGTCGAAGGCGATCAGGCCGAGCGCCGGGTCCTCGACGGCGAAGCCGTCCAGGTTGACCGCCTGCGCGTCCATGAACCGGTAGCGGCCGATGCGCTCGCTCATGCCTCCCCCTCGAACACGGTCAGGGCGGCCCTCGCGCACGCGACGTCCTGTGCTGCGCTACCGCCGCTGACGCCGACGCCGCCGACCACGCGGCCCTCCCACCACAGCGGCAGGCCGCCGCCGAAGCAGACGTAGCGTCCGCCGTCCGCGCTGCGCCAGACCGGCCAGCTCGCCGCCGGGGGCGCTCGGCGTCGGCGAGGTCGGCGGTCGGGCAGCGGTGCGCGACCGCGGTGTAGGCCTTGTCCCGGGCGAGGACCGGGCCGGCGATCTCCGCGCCGTCCATGCGCTCGAAGGCGACGAGGTGGCCGCCGGCGTCGACCACCGCGACCGAGACCAGCGCGCCGAGGGGCGCGGCCTCGCGCCGGGCCGCGGCGCACATCCGCCGCGCGAGCTCGAGGTCCACGACGACGGTGGTCAGCCTGGCCACGTCAGCCGCCCTCCGTCACGATCGCGAGCGCCACGCCGCCGCCCGCGCCCGCAGCCGGTCGTGCACGCCGCCCATCGCGGTCGCGCCGCCGAGGACCGCCTTGGGCACCTTGGCCACGACGGTGTAGTTGGTGTCCACCACGTTCGCCACCGGGGTCAGCGCCACCTGCGACACCAGCTGGTAGGCGTCGAGCTCGCTCTGCCCGGTCAGCTCCGCGACCCACAGCACCATCTGCTGGTGGGCGATCCGGAAGGCGTCCTCGAGCGGGCGGGCCGACCCCGTCGTCATGAGGAAGGCGTCGCTCTCCAGCCGGGGCCAGGCGACCGGGACGCCGGTCACGACGTCGACGATCGCCTCGGTGTCCATGGCGCATTCGACGGCGACGCCGCAGGTCTCGCCCTCGCCCTGGCGGGCGTGGCCGTCACCGAAGCAGAGCAGCGCGCCCTCGACGTTCACCGGCAGGTAGCAGGTCACGCCGGCCCGCATCTCCGGGGTGTCCATGTTGCCGCCCCAGTCGCCGGGCGCCAGCGACGAGCGGACCTCCCCCAGCGCCGGCGCCACCCCGACGGTCCCGTGCATGGGGTCGAGCGGCAGCTCCGCCACGAACGAGGTGTCCCGCGCCTCGTAGCGGACGACGCCGGCGTCGCTGTCGATCGCGTACATCCAGGTCCGCTCCGGCAGGGCGGGGTGGAGCATCGCGGTCGCCGGGGTGGCCGTGAGCGAGCCGAAGAAGGGGACCGTCGAGCTGACCCCCCAGCGCCTCGCGCGGCGTGATGCTCACGAAGTGCACGGCGAGGGTGTCCCCCGGCCGCGCGCCCTCGACGAACCACGGACCCGTCTGCGGGTTGAGCTGGCGCGGGTCGCACACCTGGCTCGGCAGGTCCTCCGCCGAGCGGACCCGCCCCGCGAAGCAGTCCATGGTCCAGGTCTGCAGCACGGTCCCGGGCCGCACCTGGGTCACCGGGGCCGCGCCGCCGAACGCGAAGGTCAGCGTCGCGGGATCGGCGTCCGGCTCGGGCGCCCAGGTGCAGACCTCGAAGCCGTCCTCAGCCATCGGCCATCTCCTGCTCCTTCTCGCGCTGATCATGCACTTCGCGGCGATCATGCACTTCCGGGAAGTGCATGATCGCCGCGAAGTGCATGATCAGCGCGGAGTGCGAGGTGAAGCCGGTCAGGCCCGCTCGTGGGCCTCCTCGAGGACGGTACGCCCGACCTCGCGGAAGGTGTCCGGATGCGCCCGCCGCAGCCACAGCGTGTACCCGAGCCCGAGGGCGAGGGTGAGCACGACGTAGACGGGCATGAGCTTGAACACCAGCGAATCCGAGCCGTACCCGGCGGCGAAGTCGCGGTTCGTCCAGAGCAGGTACAGCGCGTAGAGCATGCCGAGTCCGCCGATCGCGGGTGCGACGACGGTCCACAGCGGGTTGCCCGGGTGGACCTTCTTCACGGCGAAGAACCAGATGACCGCCAGCGAGCAGATCGTCTGGACGATGAGGATCATCGCCGTCCCGATGAGCGCGAGCAGACCGTACGCGTTGACGTACGGCACCAGCGACGGGGTGTCGACGGGGTTGCCGTTGGCGTCCGGCACGGAGACCGCGGTGAAGAGGAAGAAGAGCACCATCAGGACGAGCGTGATGCCGCTCTGGATCCACGAGGCCACGGCCGGGGACCGGTGCACGGGATGCGTGGCGCCGATCGTGTTGCGGACGCCGGCCCACGGGGCCTCCCGGCCGATCGCGTAGATGTACCGCGAGGCGGCGTTGTGGAAGGCCATCGCGCACGCGAACGACCCGACGACGAGCAGGATCTTGTAGATGCCCTGTGCGACGCCGCCCAGGTTCTGGTTGACCAGGGTCAGCCAGCAGGTCCACCGGCGAGGCGCTGGTCGACAGCTCGACGGCCTTCTTCGGGCCCTGGCCGACGATGACCATCCAGGACATGAACGTGTAGAACAGGCCGAGCCCGACCACGGCGATGAGCGTGGCGCGCGGGACCATCCGCTTGGGGTCGCGGGACTCCTCGCCGTAGACCGCGGTGGTCTCGAAGCCGACCCAGGACCAGAAGGCGAAGAAGATGCCGATCGCCGCCACCCCGCGGCCGCCGAGGTGCCGAACGCCCCGGCCGACAGGTTCTGGAACGCCGGCTTGATCGGCACCGTCTCGCTGAAGAGGTACCCCGCCGGCCCGCCCTTGATGAGCACCGAGATCCCGAGCGCGAGGAGCAGCACGATCTCGCAGGTCAGGGTCACGGAGAGCACGGCCGCGGTCAGGGTGATGGAGTAGTAGGTGAGGATGCCGATGAGGAGCGTCCCGCCGATGGCGAAGACCATCCAGTTGACGTCGACGTCGAACGAGGTCGTTCAGCGCGTCGCTGGCGAAGTACGCGAACCCGCCGATCGAGCGACCCCTCGAAGATCACGTAGGCGACGGTGGCGAGCAGACCGGACGCCATGCCCCAGACCTGGCCGAGGCCGTGCGAGATGAAGCCGTAGAACGCGCCGGCCGTGGTGATGTGCCGGGCCATCGCGACGTAACCGATGGCGAAGAACGTCGAGCACGATCGTCGCGAACAGGAAGCCCGCGGGCGCCCCGATGCCGTTGCCGAAACCGATCGCGATCGGGACGTTGAAGCTCATGGCCGTGATCGGGGCCGCGTTCGCGACGGCCATGAAGAGGACGGCGAAGATGCCGACGGCGCCCGTCCTCAGTCCCGTGCGCAGCCGGTGGTCGCCGGGGACGGCGACGCCCTCGGCCGGGTTCGTCTCGGGGGGATCGAAGCTCATGGACGATCCCTTCGTCGGACCGCGGAGCGCGCCGCGGGAGCCGGGGTGACCTGCACCACACGTGGGCTGCACGATGGCATCAGAAGGCGGAACCGTTTCAAGACCCTGCGGTCCGCCCTTACGCATGATTCACATGACCGTAACCGGACGTCACCGCACACCGACAGCGTGAGAGTTCCGATACGGAAACCGCAAATCTTGTTTTGGTATGCGGAATTGGTATCGCACGGCTCGATCCCTGCAGGCGGTGACCGGCGGAGGTGGGCATGGCGGACGACAGGAGCGCGGTCTCCGCGGCGGCGGCCCAGCTTCGGGTTCTCCAGCAAGGAGGACGCGCTCGCCAAGAGCCTAGGAGTACTGGAACCCGGGCAAGACCCAGTTCTGGATCGACGCGGGCATCCCTCTGGTCATCGACCGCCGCGAGGGCTACTTCCTCTACGACATGTCGGGCAAGCGGCTGATCGACGTCCACCTCAACGGCGGCACCTACAACCTGGGCCACCGCAACCCCGAGGTCGTCGCCGCGCGTCGAGCGCCGGCGATGCGCCCACTTCGACATCGGCAACCACCACTTCCCCTCGCTGGCGCCGGACCGCGCTCGCCGAGGCCCTCGTCGCGACCGCACCCCCGGGCTGACCAAGGTCGTCTACGGCTGCCGGCGGCGGCGAGGCGATCGACATCGCCATCAAGACGGCCCGGCACGCCACCGAGCGCCGCAAGATCGTCTCGATCGTCAAGGCCTACCACGGGCACACCGGGCTGGCCGTGGCCACCGGCGACGAGCGCTTCTCCAAGCTCTTCCTCTCCGACCGGCCGGACGAGTTCCCCCAGGTCCCGTTCAACGACCTCGACGCGATGGAGGACGCGCTGCGCGGCCGCGACGTCGCCGCCGTGATCATGGAGACGATCCCCGCGACCTACGGCTTCCCGCTGCCCGACCCCGGCTACCTCGAGACCGTCAAGCAGCTCTGCGAGCGGTACGGCACGCTCTACATCGCCGACGAGGTGCAGACCGGGCTGATGCGCACCGGCGAGCTCTGGGGGATCACGAAGCACGGCATCGAGCCGGACATCCTCGTCACCGGCAAGGGCCTCGTCCGGCGGCCTGTACCCGATCGCGCGCCGTCCTGGTCAGCGAGCGGCGCCGCGGGCTGGCTCACCGAGGACGGCTTCGGCCACATCTCCACGTTCGGCGGCGCCGAGCTCGGCTGCGTCGCGGCGCTCAAGGCCCTCGAGATCTGCAGCCGGCCGGAGACCCGCTCGATGGTCCACTACATCGCCGACGCTGCGTCGGCGCGGGCTGCGCGAGATCCAGGCCGACGTACCCCGACTGGTTCGTCGGCATCCGGCAGAACGGCCTCGTGCTCGGGCTCGAGTTCGCCCACCCGCAGGGCGCGAAGCTCGTCATCCGGCACCTCTACGAGCACGGCGTCTGGGCGATCTTCTCGACCCTCGACCCGCGCGTCCTGCAGTTCAAGCCCGGCCTCCTGCTCGAGCCCGAACTCGTCGAGGAGCTGCTCGATCGCACCGAGGTGGCGATCGGCGCGGCCGCCGCGCGACGTCGCGGCGCCGCCGCCCGGAGGGCCGTCCGGTGAGCTCGCCCGCTCGACACCGAGACGCTCGTCGAGCCCGCCGGCGTCCCCCGCGGGCGGGCGATGCTGCAGCGGGCCGCCTGGGCCGCCCGCGCCTTCGCCGGCTACGACGCGCGCCACCGTCCGCCGGATCGTCGACGCCGCCGCCGAGGCCGGGGCCGCCCGCGCCGCGCGAGTTCGCGGAGCGGGCGGTGGCCGAGACCGGCTTCGGCGTCGTCGAGCACAAGGTGATCAAGAACGTCGCCTGCTCGACCGGGCATCCGGCGACCACTACGCCGGCCAGGACCACGTGTCGGCCCGCGTCGACCGGCGAGCGGAAGATCGTCGAGATCCCCCGGCCGGCCGGGGTCGTCCTCGCGCTCACCCCGTCCACGAACCCGGTCGCCACCGTGTTCTTCAAGGTCCTGCTCTGCCTGATGACCCGGAACGCCGTCGTCGTGTGCCCGCACCCGTACGCGCCAAGGAGGTCTGCGCGGACGCGGCCCGGGCGATGTACGAGGCGGCGCGCGCGGCGGGCGCCCCGGACGGCTGCGTGCAGTGTGGTCGAGCGAGCCGTCGATCCCGCTGCTCACCGCCCTCATGTCCGACGAGCGCACGGACGTCGATCGTCGCCACCGGCGGCACCGCCGTCGTCCGCGCCGCCTACCGCTCCGGGACCCCGGCCATCGGCGTCGGGCCCGGCAACGTGCCGGTGCTCGTCGACCGGACCGCCGACCTGCGCGCCGCCGCCCGGCGGATCGCGGACAGCAAGAGCGTTCGACAACTCGGTCCTGTGCACGAACGAGAGCGGTCCTCGTCGTCGAGGAGGCGGTCGCCGACGGGCTGCTGCGCGCAGCTGGCCCGGGAGGGCGCCTACCTGCTGGGCGACGACGAGCGCGACCGGGTCCGCGAGACGCTCTTCCCGGGCGGCCGCTTCGACACCTCGCTGGTGGGCAAGGACGCCGCCGCGATCGCGGCGCGGGCCGGCGTCCGGGTGCCGGGCCGCACCCGCGTGCTCCTCGCGCCGTTCGACCTGCCCGTCCCGGAGGAGCCGCTCGCGCACGAGAAGCTCTGCCCGGTCCTCGGCGTGCTGTCGCGTGCCCACGGCGGCCCGCGGCATCGAGGCGGCCCGCGCGCTGCTGCGCATCGGGGGCGCCGGGCACTCCGCGGCGATCCACTCGACCGACCCCCGGACGATCCTCGACTTCGGCGCCGCGGTCCGCGTGCTGCGCGTCAGCGTGAACGCCGGGGCCAGCCTCGGCGGCGCGGGCCTGGAGACGAACCTCGCGCCGTCCATGACGATCGGCACCGGGTACGTCGGCCGCTCGTCGATGGGCGAGAACCTGCAGCCCTCGCACCTGGTGCAACCAGTGCGCGCTCGCCTGGAACGCCGACGCCTCGGTCGCCCTGCCCGCGCTCGACGTGTCCGGCGTCGTGGCAGCCGCCGGCGGGCCCCGTGCCGCCCTATCCGCGGGCCTCGAACGACCCCGCGGCCGACGGTTCCGGATTCCTCGACCGGACCGAGGGCTGGCACCGGGGTGAGCCGGCGTCGGAGGCCGCGGCCGAGCTGCGGGAGGAGATCCGGCGGCTCGTCGTCGAGGAACTCCGCGCGATCGTGAGGGGCTGAGGCGTGGCCGACCTGCGCTCGTTCATCTTCATCGACCGGCTGCAGCCGCAGACGATGTGCTACCTCGGCACGTGGATCAAGGGCCGGCTGCCCCGCCGGGACATGGCCGCCCAGATCATCGAGATCGCTCCGGGTCTGGACATCGAGCCACTCACCGACGTCGCGCTGAAGTACGCCCGGGTGCAGGCCGGGATCCTCGTCGTGGAGCGGCAGTTCGGCTATCTCGAGGTGCACGGGTCGACCGACGAGGTGCGCGCCGCCGGCGCCGCCGTTCTCGACGCCCTGGACGCGACGGCCGCCGACGCCGCCCGGCCTCAGATCCTCGCCTCCCGGGTCGTGACGATGCTCGACCCGCAGCACGCGTTCCTCGTCAACCGGAACCGGCTCGGCTCGATGGCGCTGCCCGGCGAGAGCCTCTTCGTGCTGGAGATGCAGCCGGCCTCGTACGCGATCCTCGCCGCCAACGAGGCCGAGAAGGCCGCGGACGTCAAGGTCGTCGACTACCGGATGATCGGCGCGACGGGCCGGGTCTACCTCTCCGGCGCTCGAGGCCGACGTCCGGCAGGCCGCCGACGCCGCCGAGCGCGCCCTGGCCTCCGGGTGCTCCGATGAGCTCCCTCGACCGCGACGCGCTGCGCGCCCTCGTCCGCGAGACGCTGCGCGACGCGCTGCCCGATCTCGCCGCCGATCTCGCCGTCGACGGCGCCGACACGCGCTGGGTGGACCTGCGCGACGACGCCGACCTGACCCGGTTCGTCGCCGAGATCGTCCGCGTCGCCGACGACCCCGACGACGGCCCGCGCCTGCGGGACGGCCGGTTGCGGTTCCGGCTGCGGAGCGCCCCCGCGAGCGCCGGCCCGCCGGCGGCTCCGTCCGCGGCACCCGCTCCCGCCGAGCAGCGGTTCGAGCGAGGCCCCGTCACCGAGCGGCACGTGCGCGCCGCGGAGCCGCCGGCGCCCGCCTGGTGCTCGGCCCGGCCGCCGTGCTGACGCCGATGGCACGTGACCGGGCACGCTCCGCCGGCGTCGAGATCGTCCGTGAGAGGAAGGGGCAGGCCTGATGCTGCGAGCACGCGTGGTCGGCAACGTCTGGGCGACCCGTCGTCTGGACGACATCCCCGCCGGCGCCTTCCTCGAGGTCGAGGTGGAGAACGGCGGCCGGCTCGTCGCCTTCGACGTCCTCGGCACGGGCATCGGCGAGCAGGTGCTCGTCGCCACCGGCTCCGTGGCCGCCGCCTGGTTCCCCACCCCGCACCCGCCGCTCGACGCCCTCGTCATCGGCTCCGTCGACGAGACTCACCCCCCACGAACAGAAGGAGTGACCGTGCCTCAACAACGCCATCGGCCTCATCGAGACCAAGGGGTACGTCGCGGCGCTGGCCGCGGCCGACGCCATGGTCAAGGCCGCCAACGTCACCATCGTCTCCCGCGAGCAGGTCGGCGACGGCCTCGTCGCCGTCACCGTCATCGGCGACGTCGGCGCCGTCAAGGCCGCCACCGAAGCGGGCGCCGAGACCGCCGGCCAGGTCGGCGAGCTCGTCTCCGTGCACGTCATCCCCGCCCGCACGCCGAGCTCGGGCGTCACTTCCCCGTCGCCGGCGAGGGTGCGTGAGCCCCTCCCGACCCACACCGGCCGAACTGCGGGTCCACCTGCTGCTGCCGAACCTGCAGCGCCAGTTCGCGGCGTGGCTCGCCACGCCGACCCGGGCCCGCGGCTACCCGCCGTACGAGGGGCAGCACGCGCTGGTCGTCGAGGTCGCGCCCGGGCTGGCCATCCACCGCATCGCGGACCTCGCGCTGCGCGCCGTGCCGTCGGTGGAGCCGGGCATCCTCTTCGTCGAGCGCCAGTTCGGCGTGCTCGAGGTGCACGGCGACCACCTCGACGACGTCGAGGAGGCCGGGCGCGCGATCCTCGCGGGGCTCGGCGCCCATGAGGGTGACCGGCTCCGGCCGCACGTGCTCTACTCCGACGTCATCGACGACATCGGCGACGCGCACGCCGTCATCGTCAACCGCACCCGCGAGGCGTCCATGCTGCTCCCGGGCCAGTCGCTGCTCGTGCACGAGGTGACGCCGGCGCTGTTCGCGGCCATCGCCGCGAACGAGGCGGAGCGGGCGGCGCCGGGCGCCACGCTCGTCGACGTCTCCATGATCGGCGCGGCCGGGCGGCTCTACCTGGGCGGGACGCCGGACGACGTGCGGGCGGCCGCCACCGCCATCGACGAGGTGCTCGCCGCGGTGGAAGGCCGCGACCACTGACACATCGCTGACACAGCACTGACCCACGGAGGTGCGACATGAGCGAGGCCCCGACGCCGACCGACGACGTCGTGCCCGGACAGCGTCCGCCGGACGGCGACCCCGCGCGGCACGACGTCCTCGAAGCCATCGCCCGCGACGCCCTGCGCTCCCACGGGATCGGTCCCGACGCCACGCTGACCCTGCTCAACGTCTCCGAGAACGCCACCTACGCGGTCGACGACCCCGCGACCGGGGAGCGCTGCGTGCTGCGCGTGCACCGGCCCGGGTACCACTCGCGGCGCGCCATCGAGAGCGAGCTCGCCTGGATCGCCGCGCTGCGCGCCGAGCACGTGGTCTCGACGCCCGAGGTGCTGCCCACCCGCGAGGGCGACCTCGTCTGCGTCGGCCGGGACCTCGAACGAGGCGGCGAGCAGCGGCACGTCGTCCGCTTCGCCTGGGTACCCGGGCAGGAGCCCGCCGGGCTGCGGCTCGTCGACGACTTCCGGGCGCTGGGGGCCGTCACCGCGCGCCTGCACGCGCACGCCCGGCGCTGGCAGCGGCCCGCCTGGTTCACCCGCTTCACCTGGGACTACGACACCTCGATCGGCGCCCGGGGGCACTGGGGACGCTGGCAGGACGGCATGGCTGTCGGCCCCGCCGAGCACGCCGTCCTCGCCCGGCTCGACGAGGCCCTGCGCCGCCGGCTCGCCGCGTTCGGTTCGGGCCCGGACCGGTTCGGGCTCGTCCACGCCGACATGCGCCTGGCGAACCTCATCGTCGACCTCGACGGCCGGGCGGCCACGGAGACCGGGCGCGACGGCCCCTCCGCGCCGGCTCGCGACGTCACCGTCATCGACTTCGACGACTGCGGCTTCGGCTGGTACCTCTACGACCTCGGCTCGTCGCTGTCGTTCATCGAGGACGACCCGCGCGTCCCGGAGCTGATCGACGCCTGGGTCGAGGGGTACCGCGAGGTCGGCGAGCTCTCGCCCGAGGAGGTCGCCGAGCTCCCGACGTTCGTCCTGCTCCGGCGGCTGCTGCTGGTGGCCTGGATCGGGTCGCACTCGGACACCGAGCTCGCGCGGTCGATGGGTGCCGACTTCACCCGCGGCACCTGCGACCTCGCCGAGCAGTACCTCGCCCGCCTCGCCTGAACCGACCCGAAGGAGCCCTCATGTTCGACGTCACCGGCCGGTCCGTCCTCGTCACCGGGGGCACCAAGGGAATCGGCAAGGGGATCTCCCGCGTCTTCGCCCGCGCGGGCGCGAACGTCGTCGTCGTCGGCCGCGGCGAGGACGCCGCCAAGGCCGCGGCGCAGGAGCTCGGCGCCCTCGGCGGCGGCCGGGTCGAGTACGTCCTCGCGGACGTGGCGACCGGGCAGGGCTGCCAGGACGCCGCCGTCACGGCCGCCGACCGCTTCGGCGGCATCGACGTCCTGTGCGCGAACGCCGGCATCTTCCCCGACCGCAAGATCGCCGAGATGACCGAGGCGGACCTCGACGAGGTGCTCGGCACGAACGTCAAGGGGACGGTGCTCGCCGTCCAGGCCTGTCTGCCGTATCTCGCGGCGAGCGGCCGGGGGCGCGTGATCCTCACCTCGTCCATCACCGGTCCGGTCACCGGCTTCCCGGGGTGGTCGCACTACGGCGCGAGCAAGGCGGCACAGCTCGGGTTCATGCGCACGGCGGCGATCGAGCTCGCCCCTCACCGGATCACCGTCAACGCGGTGCTGCCCGGCAACGTCGCCACCGAGGGGCTGGCCGAGCTCGGCGACGACTACCGCGCCACCATGGAGGCCTCGATCCCGCTGAAGCGGCTCGGCGAGGTGGACGAGATCGGGTACGCCGCGCTGTTCTTCGCGTCCGACCAGGCCTCCTACGTCACCGGGCAGGCGCTCGTCGTCGACGGCGGGCAGATCCTGCCGGAGTCACTCGAGGCGCTGCAGAGCGCGTGAACGACGACGGGAATCCGCCCCTGAGCACGGCGGCCGACGAGACCCGGCGCCGGCTCGAGGAGCTCATCGCCGCGGGCTCCCTGCGGGCCGGCCAGCGGCTCGGCGCGGAGCGCGACCTCGCCGTCGAGCTCGGGGTCAGCCGGTCGACGCTGCGCCGTGCCCTCGCGGCCCTCGAGCGCGACGGGCAGATCCGGCGCGTGCCGGGCCGCGGCGGCGGCACATTCGTCACGGCGACCAAGGTCGACCGGGACCTGTCCCGCATCGTCGGCGTCCCGGCCCTGCTGCGCGACCAGGGATTCCTCGCCGGCTCCCGGGTGCTGTCCGCGAGCGTGGTCGTGGCGGACGCCGTCACCGCCCGCGCGCTCGCGCTGGCACCCGGCGGGCTCGTGCACGACGTCGTCCGGATCCGGCTGGCCGACGGGTCTCCGATCTCCCTCGAGCACGCCCGCTTCCCCGCCGACCGGTTCCCGGACCTGCTCGAGCAGTCCCTCGGCGGGTCGATCTACGAGCTGCTCGAGGAGCGGTACGGCACGATCCCGGCGGAGGCCGAGGAGCGGATCGAGGTCCGCGAGGCCACGCCGGACGAGGCCCAGATCCTCGGCGTCCGGGTCGGCGCGGCCCTGCTGGAGATCACCCGGACCGCCCTGGACGCCGACGGCCGCCCGGTCGAGTTCTCCCATGACCTGTTCCGCGCCGACCGGACGTCGGTGACCGTGCGGACCCGCGGGCCCAGCGGGGCGTCGGTCTCGCTGCGCTCCGCGGGGCGCGTCGTGGAGCTGCGCGCGCACTCCGTCTGACCGGGTTGATCTGCCCCCTGTTCAGCCGACGCCCCGGATGGGTATGGCAGGGGCGATGACAGAGCCCAGTGCACCGGAACGCCGACTCCTGGCCGAGAGGTATCGCCTCGACCGGGTGATCGGGCACGGCGGCATGGGCTGGGTCTGGGCGGCGCACGACGAGATGCTGGGCCGCGACGTCGCCGTCAAGGAGGTCGTGCCGCCACCGGACCTGACCCCGGAGCAGCGCGACCTCATCCGGCAGCGGACGCTGCGCGAGGCCCGCGCCGCGGCGAGGGTCAGTCACCCCTCGGCGGTCACGGTCTTCGACGTGGTCGAGGACGACAGCCGGCCGTACATCGTCATGCAGCTCCTGCCGCCGCACACCCTCGCGCGACGCCCTCGCCCAGGGCGGGCCCCTGCCGCCGGACCGGGTCGCGCGGATCGGGCTCGACCTCGTCGACGCGCTCGAGGCGGCACACAAGGTCGGCGTCCTGCACCGCGACGTCAAGCCGGGCAACGTCCTCCTCGCGCCCGACGGCCGCGCCGTGCTCACCGACTTCGGCATCGCCCACGTCGAAGACGACCCGACGCTCACCGCGACCGGCATGCTGGTGGGCTCCCCCGCGTACATGCCGCCCGAGCGCGCCCGCGGCGAAGCGCCGACGTCGGCCTCGGACCTGTGGTCGCTCGGTGCCACGCTCTTCGCCGCCGTCGAGGGCCAGCCGCCGTTCCGCCGGGAGGGGCAGCTGCCCACGCTCAACGCCGTCCTCACCGAACCGGTGCCGCCCGCGGTGCACGCCGGGCCGCTGCGCCCCGTGCTCGACGCGCTGCTCACCCGCGACCCCGCGCAACGCCCGAACGCCGCGCGCACCCGCGAACTCATCCTCCACGCGCTCGCGCCGGTCCCGGTCGGCGCCCCGGAGGACCAGCGGACAGCGCCCGTCGACGTCGCACCGACCGTCGAGGCGCTGCCCGGGCCTCCGCCGCCGCCGGTCACGTCACCGACCCCTCAGCCTCAGCCCGCGCCGCCGACGGAACCTTCGCCGCCGCCGGTCTCCCGCGCCGTGCCCGTCGCGTCCGCGGACGCCCGGACCGCGGCCGCCCCGGTCGCGCCTCCGGCTGCCGCGCCCCGGGACGGACGCCGCCGCCGCACCGCGATCGTCGCGGCCGTCGCGGCGCTCGTGCTGCTGCCGGCCGGCGCCGCCGCCGTCCACATCGCCCAGGACGACGGAACGGGCAACGCCGCCGCGGCCCCGCCGCACACCTCCGCGACGAGTCCGGCGGCATCCGCGTCCTCGACGGCCGACGCGACCGGCTCGTCGAGTGCCCCGGCCTCGTCGGGCTCGCAGTCATCGCAGGGCTCGTCGCAGGGCTCGTCGCAGGGCTCGTCGCAGGGCTCCTCCAAGGGTTCGGGGGGCTCGTCGGGCGGAGGGTCGGGCAGCGGCGGATCCGTTCCAGCCGGCTTCCGGCGCTACACCGACCCGACGGGGTTCTCGCTGGCCGTGCCGGACGGATGGCAGGCGACCCGCGGCAGCTCGGGCGTGACCTTCCGGCGTCCGGGCAGCCGGGCCTACCTGCTCGTCCCCCAGACCACGTCGCCGCAGCCGGACTCCCTCGTCGACTGGCAGCAGCAGGAGCGGGCCGCGAGCCCGCGCTTCCACGACTACCAGCGCATCCGGCTCGAGCGTGTGCCCTCGAGCCACGGCTGGGACGTCGCCGACTGGGAGTTCCGGTGGACGCCGTCGGGCGGCACCCTGCACGTGCTCGACCGGAACCTGCGCATCAACAACCACCGGGCCTACGCGCTGTACTGGTCGGTTCCCGAGGAGCAGTGGACGCAGCTGAAGCCGTCGTTCCAGGTCATCGCCGACTCGTTCCGGCCTGCCACGTGAGCCGGATGGAGGAACTCTCGAATCGGGACGTTACGCCCGGGCCAGTCGGGGTATGGCAGGTCGCGATGTCGTCACCAGCGCCTGCAGAAGACCGGGTCGTCGCCGGACGGTACAGACTCCGTCGGGTGGTCGGCCGCGGCGGCATGGGCGTGCTCTGGCACGCGCGGGACGAGTTGCTCGGCCGCGATGTAGCGATCAAGGAGCTGCGGGCGCCGGTCGACGCCGACGGCACCCGCCACGACGCGGCGCGCGAGCGTGGCCTGCGCGAGGCGCGGGCGGCCGCCCGGGTGACGCACCCGAGCGCGGTGACCATCTACGACGTCGTCGAGGAGGACGGCCGGCCCTGGATCGTGATGGAGCTCCTGCCGTCGCGCACGCTGGCCGACGTCGTCGCCCACGACGGTCCGCTGCCGCCCTCCGTCGTCGCCCGGATCGGCCTGGACCTGCTCGACGCGCTCACCGCCGCGCACGACGTGGGCGTGCTGCACCGGGACGTCAAGCCGAGCAACGTGCTCTTCGCCGACGGCCGCGCCGTGCTCGTCGACTTCGGTATCGCCACCCTCGACGGCGACAGCTCGATCACCCTGACGGGCCAGCTGCTCGGCTCGCCCGCGTTCATGGCGCCCGAACGCGCCCGCGGCGAGGAGCCCACGCCGGCGTCCGACCTCTGGTCGCTGGGCGCCACGCTCTTCACCGCCGTCGAGGGTGACGCACCGTTCCGCCGGGACGGCCACCTGCCGACGCTCGCCGCCGTCGTGACGCAGGAGGCTCCCCCCGCGGCGCACGCCGGCTGCCTGCGCCCGCTGATCGCCGGTCTGCTGGCGCGCGACCCCGGCGCCCGCCCCGACGCCGCGGCGACCAGGGCGCGCACTGCTCGACGTGCTGACGCCGGACGCCGAGGCGCGCCCGCCCGCCGAGGTCGCCGGGAGCGCCGAGGAGGCGGACCCGTACGAGGACGGCGAGCCCACGGTCGAGGCGCCCGGCCTGCTGGACGACGACACCACCGACCACGAGCTCAGCGACCCCGATCCGACCGCGGACGCCTACCCGGTCCCGGCCGTCGCGGCCGTTGCCGACGCCTTCCGGGACGAGGACGTCCGCACGATCGCCGTCCGGCTCCCCCTGGTCCCTCGGCCGAGGCGGGCGGGCGCGCTCGCCGCGGCCGTGCTCGCGCCGGTCACGCTCTTCGCCCTCGCGATGGGATGGCCGAGCAGGAGCGCCAACCCGCTCGTGCAGTCCCCGCGCGCCGTGATCACGGCTCCTGCCCCCACGAGGACGGCGACCCCGGTGCCGTCGCACACGGCGGCTCCCAGCGCGTCAGACCGCGACGGTCCAGGGGGTCACGACCGCCTACGAGATCAGGCCCCGGCGAGCGGCGCACCACTCCGGTCACGGGCATGGCGCTGCGCACGGCAAGGGCGCCGAGAAGGACCACGGCGACAAGAAGGCCCCCGACAAGAAGCCGGGCAAGGCGACAAGAAGGCCGACAAGAAGGCCGACAAGGGCTCGGGCAAGAAGCCCGGCAAGTGACGGCGCGCGTGACCGTCAGGCCATCGCGCGGGCGAGGCATTCGCGCAGCTCGGTCCGCGGCGCCGCGGTCGCCCTCGACGTCTACCTCGCTCTCCGGCCCCGGCCCCAGAGCCAGCGGTAGACGACCGCGGGCTCGGCGTGGACGACGGCCTCCGGCGTCCACCGGACGGTCGTGCACCTCGACGACGTGAGCGTGCAGACCGACGGTCCAGGAGCGGTCGCCGGCGACCAGGCGGATCGACGTCCCCACGCCCGCCCGACGTGCCGCCCGAGCTGCGTCCCGAGCCACAGCCGCAGCACCTCCTCGACCCCGTCGAGCGCCACGGCGTCGGTGACGCTCGGCTCGGCGGCGCCGAGCGCCTGGGCGACGTCGATCGCGTGGACGAGGTGCTCGTGCGCCTGCCGTCTGACGCCAGAAGCCGAGGTCGCGTCCCAGGGGCACCAGGTCGCGGCCGGGCTGCTCGGCCGGAGCCGCTGTCGAGCACCTCCTGCAGCCGCGCGCCAGCCGTCGGCGAACCAGGTCGCGGACGTCGCCGTCCTCCGGGGCCGAGAGGGTCGATCGTGGTCGGCGTCCGGCCCGGACCCACGCCGTCGACCGTCCGTTCCACCACGCCGAGGTGCCGCAGCAGCTCCCCGACGTCCCAGCCCGGGCAGGCCGGGACCGGGCGCCGCGAGCACGTCGCCGCCGACCGCTTCGCTCGACGAAGCGGCACGCCTGCTCCAGCTCGTCCAGCCACGGCACCCCGCGTACGGCAGGCCCGACGGCGTCGGCGTCCCAGAACGTCGGCCGGATACAGCGCCCGCCCGCGTGGAGGCGGCGTCGCCGCAGCACGCGCGACCTGGAAGGCCGCGCTCCGGCGTCCGCTCGGACGGCCGTCTCAGCCCGTGCCGCGGACGCCGGGACGAATCCGAACGCGCGTAGTACGCCGGGTCGCCCTCGAGGACGACCGCCGGCTTCGCCGCGGCCGGCCGGCTTCGGCCAGCGCGGCGCGGACCAGGGCGGCTGCCGATGCCCCGCCGGTGCCGTCGGGCCGGACGCCGAGCGGCGACAGGCAGGCCAGCGTCCTGGTCACGCCCGGGTTCGGTCTCGAGTCCGGATCGGCGTCACGAGGACGTGACCGACGACGGCCGGTGGAGTCCTCGGCCACGAGTTCCAGCACGGTCGGACGTCCGCGGTCGCTCCGCCCGCAGGGCGTCGACGAGCCGTGGCACCTGGTCGCCGCCGAACGCGGCCGCTCGAGGGCACGGATCGCGGGGTCGATCGGCATGGGCCGCCGGACGGATGCGGCGCGCGCCGGACTCCTCGTTCGTCCCGGCTTCTGCGATCGCCGCGGCGGCGGGCGACCTTGTGCCCCGCCCGCCGGCGGGCCACCTCGTAGAGCGCGATCCCTGCTGCCACACCGGCGTTGAGGGACTCCATCTCGCCGGCCATCGGGATCGACACCACGACGTCGCAGGTCTGCCGGACCAGCCGGGAGAGCCCGCGCCCCTCCGAGCCGACGACGAGCACCAGCGGCTCCGTCGCCGCCTCGAGGGCGTCGATCGCCACGTCGCCCTCGGCGTCGAGGCCGACGACGAAGCAGCCGGCCTGCTGGAACTCCTCGCAGGGCACGGGTCAGGTTGGTCGCGCGCGCCACCCGGACCCGGGCGGCGGCGCCCGCCGACACCTTCCAGGCGGACGCCGTCATGCCGGCGGCGCGCCGCTCGGGGACGACGACGCCGTCGCCGCCGAACGCGGCGACGGAGCGGATGACGGCGCCGAGGTTGCGCGGATCGGTCACGCCGTCGAGCGCGACGACGAGCGGCGCATGCCCGCACGCCCGGCGGCCAGCAGGTCGGACGGGTGCGCGTACTCGTACGCCGGAACCTGCAGCGCCAGCCCCTGGTGGATGCCGCCGTCGGTCATCCGGTCCAGGTCGGTGCGGCTGACCTCGAGCAGCGCCAGCCCGCGGTCGGTCGCGAGCTTGAGCGCCTCCTTGACCCGCTCGTCGCTCTCGATCCGGCTGGCGACGTAGAGGGTGCGGGCGGGGATGCTCGGCGCGCAGCGCCTCGACGACGGGGTTGCGGCCGGCTGACGAGCTCCCCGCTGCCGCTCGACCGCCGTCCCTTCGTCGATCGCTGCTGGGCGGGTCGAGCGCCGCTCGGACGTACGCCGCGGCGCGGGCCGCCGGGTGGCCCTTGCGCTCCGTCGCCTTCGGCGTCGGGCCCTTGCCCTGCAGGCCGCGCGACTTCTGCCCGCCGGAGCCGACGATCGCGCCCTTCTTCGTGCCGGGCTTGCGCACCGCGCCCCGGCGTCCGGAGTTACCGGCCACCGGACCCTCCCTCGATGCTCCACCGGGCGCCGTCGGGCGTGTCCTCGACGGTGATGCCGGCCGCGGCGAGCCGGTCCCGGATCGCGTCGGCGGCGGCGAAGTCACGCTCCTTGCGGGCGGCGGCGCGGGCGTCGAGGTCGGCCCGGACCAGGCTGTCGAGGGCGACCCGCAACGCGTCGTCCTGCTCGCCCGTCGCCGCGCTCCAGTGCGGGTCGAGCGGGTCGACGCCGAGCACGTCGGTCATGGCGCGGACGGCGAGCGCGGCGTCGCGGACGGCGTCCCGGTCGCGGGCGGCCAGCGCCGTGTTGCCGGCGCGCACCGTCTCGTGCACGACCGCGAGCGCCGCCGGGACGCCGAGGTCGTCGTCCATGGCCGCGACGAAGCGCTCGGGCAGCTCGACGGCGGCCAGGTCGGCGCCGGCGCACCTCGTCGCCGAGCGAGCTCGGCGGCACGCAGGACGAACCCCTCGATGCGCTCGTAGCTCGTCGTCGCCTCGGCGAGCCGGGCGCCGCGCTCGTCGTCGTCCCCGATCTCGATGTTCGAGCGGTAGTGCGCGGCGGCGAGCAGGTAGCGCAGCACGACCGGCCGGACCTCGGTCAGCAGGTTCTCCATCGACATCGTGTTGCCGAGCGACTTGCTCATCTTCTCGCCGTCGGCGATCACCCAGGCGTTGTGCAACCAGTACCGCGCGTACGGGTCGCCGGCCGCACGGGACTGCGCGAGCTCGTTCTCGTGGTGCGGGAAGCGCAGGTCGAGGCCGCCGCCGTGGATGTCGAACGTCGGGCCGAGGTAGCGGGTCGCCATCGCCGAGCACTCCAGGTGCCAGCCCGGCCGGCCGCGGCCCCACGGCGTCGGCCACGACGCGGTCTCGGGCTCGCCCGGCTTCGCGCCCTTCCACAGCGCGAAGTCGCGCGGGTCGCGCTTGGCGCTCGGGTCGGCGTCCTGCGCGGGTTCGAGGTCGTCGAGGCTCTGGTGGGTGAGCTCGCCGTAGTCGGGCCAGGAGCGGACGTCGAAGTAGACGTCGCCCGAGCCGTCCGGCGCGGGGTAGGCGTGGCCGCGCTCGATCAGCCGCTCGATGAGGGCGACCATGTCGGGGACGTGCCCGGTGGCGCGCGGCTCGTACGACGGCTCGATCACGTTGAGCGCCGTGTACGCGGCGTCGAACTCCAGCTCGAAGTGGTAGGCGTGCTGCCACCACGGCCGGCCCGCCTCGGCGGACTTGACCAGGATCTTGTCGTCGATGTCCGTGACGTTCCGGATGAACGTGACCCGGGAGCCGGTGCGCTCCAGCCAGCGCCGCAGCACGTCGAACGCGATCTGCGAGCGCATGTGGCCGATGTGCGGAGCGGCCTGCGGGGTGGCGCCGCAGACGTAGATCCCCGCGCGTCCCTCCACGAGCGGGACGAAGTCCCGCACCTCGGCGGTGGCGGAGTCGTACAGTCGCAGGCCCACGCTCTCAGGTTACCCGCCGTGGTGGCCGGCCCTCCGCTCGTTCCTCCGGCTCGGCCAGGGCGCCTCGTCAGGTGTGCAGGACGACCTTCTCCGGGTGGACGCGGACGACGACACGTCGCTCGTCGTCCGAGTGCCACGGGTAGGGCTTGCCCAGGTACTTCTGCGACATCGCCTCGATGTACGCCTTCTGCGGGTCGTCGACGAGCTCCGCCGAGCCGCGCACCTCGAGGTAGGAGTACGGGTCGTCCTTCGGGTAGACGAGCACCGTGATCCGTGGATCCCGCTGCAGGTTCGCGGTCTTGCGCCGGCCCTGGATCGTCGAGAACAGGATGTCGTCGCCGTCCCGGCCCACCCACACGACGGAGAGATGCGGGCGGCCGTCCGGTTCGAGCGTGGCGACGGTGGCGAACTCGGGGCGGTCGAGCAGCTTCTTGGCCTCGTCGGGCAGCGTCGTCATAGGGCGCACGTTACGAGCGGTCGTCCGGGGCCGCGCGTCGGGACTTCGTGCCGGGTGCGCCACCGCCGCCACGGCCGGGGCGGCGCGAAGTCAAGGACCTTTGACATGCCCAGCGAGTAAAGGTACTTTTACAAAGTGCGAAATCGGATGCGGGAGCTACGCAGCGGACGGGGGCTGTCGCAGGCGGAGGTCGCGGAGGCACTCCATGTGTCCCGACAGACGATCATCTCCATCGAGCAGGGCCGTTACCTGCCTTCGCTCCCGCTGGCGTTCCGGATCGCCCGCTTCTTCGACACCCCCCTGGAAAAGCTCTTCGAACCTGATGACGAACGGGAGCTGCGATGAGAAGGTCACTACCCCCTCGCTGGCGGGCACCGATCGTGCTCGCCGCCGCCGCCGTAGCGGCCCTGATCCTCGGCGGTGCCAGCCACGGGTGGGCCAGTGCCGCCTACCTGTCTCCGGTCCTGGTGGTCCTGATCGTCGGCTGCTACCTGTGGGCCGGACGAGACAGCGACTCGGCCGCCGTGATGCGCCGCCAGCCCGACGAGCGCCAGGCCGTCATCCGACTCAAGGTCCAAGCGTTCGTGGGTCGCGCACTCAGCGTCGCGGTCGCGCTCGCCTACCTGATCGCGGTGACGACCAACGCCACCCTGTGGCCGTTCGCCGCACTCCTCGCCGTACTGGCGGTGTCCTTCCTCACTGCATGGCTGATCTACCGCGAGCGCAGCACTGACGACGACGCCGACGACGCCCACCCGCACCGGTTCGCCCCGCTGCGCTAGCTTGCGCCGCCACGACCACCTGCTCACATACCCAGGTCCACCAGGTCCCAGCTGTCAGGTGCGAGGTGCCGGCTCCCACCTGACCCTCAGGCTCCTGCGAGGTCTCATAGCTGGGCGGCGGGCAGGAGCAGGGCGGTGGCGATCCCGGCGAGGCCCTCGCCCCGGCCGGTGAGCCCGAGGCCGTCCGTCGTCGTCGCCGAGACGCTCACCGGCGCGCCGCACGCGGCCGTCAACGCGGCCTCGGCCTCGGCGCGCCGCGGCCCCAGCCGCGGCCGGTTGCCGACGACCTGCACCGCGATGTTGCCGACGAGGAACCCGGCCTCGCCGACCAGGCGGGCGGCCTCGGCCAGCAGTTCGGCGCCCGACGCCCCGGCCCACCGCGGGTCGGACGTGCCGAACTGCGACCCCAGGTCGCCGAGCCCCGCGGCGGAGAGGATCGCGTCGCAGCAGGCGTGCGCGGCCACGTCGGCGTCCGAGTGCCCCTCGAGACCGGGCTCGCCGGGCCAGTCGAGACCGGCGAGGCGCAGGGGACGGCCGGCGTCCGGCGGCGCGAAGCGGTGCACGTCGAGACCGATACCGACGACGGGGAGCGTGGCGGGCACGAGGAGGATCGTCCCAGGTCCTGCAGGTCCGTGGTCGGTGAGGTGCGGCATCTGTTGATCCGGTGGTGCGGGAGTCGGTGCCGGCCGACCCCGCACCACCGGGACCACGCCGCCCATCCCAAGCGGTGATCTGACAACGAGCGTCGACCGCCCGGGGGTTCCCGTGCCCGGCGACGACACCAGACGGTGCGATCGGCGCCCCGCCGCCCGATCTACAGTGCTGCCGTGGTCAGGAGCCGAGCGGCCGTCGTCGTCCTGGGCGGCGGGTCCGGCAGCCGGGTCGGCGCCGGCGTCAACAAGGTCTACCTCCCGCTCGCCGGCCGCCGCGTCGTCTCCTGGTCGCTGCAGTGGGCGGCCCAGGTGCCCGAGGTCGGGACCTTCGTGCTCGTCGTGCGGCCGGAGGACGCCGAACTCGCGGTCGAGGTGCTCCGCCGCGAGGCGCGCGGGCTCGACGTCCGGATCGTCGTCGGCGGCCCGACCCGGCATGCCTCGGAGGACGCCGCGCTGGCCCAGCTCGCGCCCGAGGTCGAGAGCGGGGCGATCGACGTGATCGCCGTGCACGACGGCGCGCGCCCGCTCGCCGGTCCCGCGCTGTTCCGGTCGGTCATCACCACGGCGGACGCCGTCGGCGGTGCCGTGCCCGCGCTGCCGGCCGTCGGCGTCCTGCCGGTCGGGTCGGACGGGCAGCCGCACCGCTCGGCGCCGGAGACGCCGTCCCCGCACGCGGCTCGCGCGCGTCCAGACGCCGCAGGCCTTCCGGGCCAAGGACCTGCTCGGCCGCCTACGCGGCCGCGCACGCGGTCGGCTACCAGGGCACCGACACCGCCTCCAGCGTCGAGGCGTACAGCGACCTGGTCGTGCAGACCGTCGCGGGCAGCCCGCCAGAACCTCAAGGTCACCTACCCGCACGACCTCGTCCTGGCCGAGCAGCTCCTCGCCGCCCACCAGTACCGCCTCCCCTGACCCGACGCCGGTGACGCCGCTCCGCGAGGTCCGAGGCGTCCTACTCGGTCAGTGACCGAGGGCCTGGGCGTGGAGGAGCGCCTCGACGAGCACGAGGTCGTCCTCGCCGGCGATGCGCAGGCCCTCGCCGCGGAAGGGCACCAGCGTGACGGCGCCGCCCCGGGCCTGCACCAGGCGCGGGAGGACATCCCCGCCTGGTGCGCGCAGCGCGTGCTCCGGGGCGGAGGCCAGCGCGTCGGCCAGGGCGGCTCGCCGGTAGGCCTGCGGGCTGTAGATCATCCGGTAGCCCTCGCGGTCGACGGTCTCGCGCACGACCTCGTCCTCGTCGACCCACTTGAGCGTGTCCGTCACGGGGCGCGCGGGCGCGCTGCGCGGCACAGCCGGCGGTGTGCACGAGAGCGTCGACGACGTCGCGGACCAGCAGCCGCCGACGACAGCGGATGCAAGGGGTCGTGCACGACGACGACGTCCTGCTCCCGGGGCGTCGGCCCCGCGTCCCTCGGGGCTCGCCGAGAGCGGCGCGCACCCGCAGCCCGGGACCGTTCGCCTGCACCGGGAGGACCTCGACGTCGGCCGTCTCCCCGGGCAGCACCTCGGCGACCGCCTGCTGCAGCGCCGGGGGCACGGCGACGAGCGTGAGCGGCACGACGCCCGACGACGTGAGCGCGTCGACGCGCCCACGCCACGAGCGGACGACCCCGCAGCCGGCGCAGGGCGGCGCAACCGAGCGGAGCCGAGCGGTCGTCCATGTCGACCGGGACGATCGCGAGAGCGGCGGAGGTCACGCCTCGATCATGTCGCGCCGCAGACGCACGTGCCCGCCGCCCCTGAGTGGGGCGGCGGGCACGATGCACGTATGGACGGATCTCAGGAGGCGAGGACCTCGTCGAGCAGCGCCTCGGCCTTGTCCTCGTTGGTGTGCTCGGCCAGCGCGAGCTCGGAGACGAGGATCTGCCGTGCCTTCGCAAGCATCCGCTTCTCGCCCGCCGACAGCCCTCGGTCCTGATCGCGGCGCCACAGGTCGCGAACGACCTCGGCAACCTTGATCACGTCGCCGGAGGCGAGCTTCTCGAGGTTGGCCTTGTAGCGGCGGGACCAGTTCGTCGGCTCCTCCGCGTACGGAGCCCGAAGAACCTGGAAGACCCGGTCGAGACCCTCCTGGCCCACGACGTCGCGGACACCCACGAGGTCGACGTTCTGGGCCGGTACCTCGATCGTGAGGTCCCCTTGGGCTACCTTCAGCACCAGATACTGGCGTTCCTCACCTTTGATGATCCGAGTCTTGATCTCCTCGATGAGTGCGGCCCCGTGATGGGGGTACACAACCGTCTCGCCGACCGTGAAAGCCATGTGGTCTTATCCCCTTTCCCTCATCGAGGATAGCACGCAACGGCGGCGAGGTCATCGGCGGCTGATCCCGTTTGCGCAGGTCAGAAGGCATGAGGCCGGGCGCGTGGCCCTTGACATCGGCCCCTGGGCCGTGCTTCGCGCGCGTTCGCCTCCCCCCGTCGTCCGGGCTGGAGGTGCCTGCGGGCGGGCGGACCCGGCGTTCCCGGCGGCCCGAGGGGCCGGGAGCCGGTCAGCCGGTAGGCTGCCAGCCGCCGGTCCACGACCGGCCGCTCCACCCCTGTGGTGGAGCCGCGCAGACCGGTCCGGGCCGGCGCCCAGCCGCCCACAGCAGCAGGAGGGCCCCGTCGTGAACCCCAGCCGTCGCGTCCTGCACCTCCGGAGGGCGTCGCTGCGGACCGGCCTCGCCGCCGTCGGCGTCGCCCTGGCCCTCGCCGGGTGCTCCGCGACCAACCCGGCCACCATCGCCACCCCGTTCCCCGTCGGTGAGGGCACCAACGGGCAGATCGGCGGCGAGCAGGTGACCGAGGGCGACGGCAGCTGGTCGGGCAACGGCGGCATCAAGCTGCGCAACTTCCTCGTCGTCAGCCAGGGTGCCAACGCGCCCGGCGTCGTGGTGGGCGGGATCTCGAACGACACCGGGCAGCCGGCCACGGTGGAACTGCAGCTCGCCTACACGGGCAGCGACGGGCAGCAGCAGTCGCTGGGGACCACCTCCGTGCCGGTCCAAGCGGGCCAGACCGTGCAGCTCGGCAACCCCGCCGGGCTCAGCGGCACGGCGAGTCCGTCGAGCACCGGGGCGGGCGGCGCGCAGCCGGCCGCGGGCCCGTCCGTCTGGTTCCAGGTGCCCAAGGTGCCGATGCCTTCGGGGTCGTTCGTGACCTTGCTGGCCCGGACCTCCTCGCTGGGCGGGACCAGCTTCAACGTGCCGATCTTCCCGCCCCTGGAGTACTACGCGAGCCTCACGCCGACCGCGTCGGCGACGTCCTCCCCGTCCGCGACGCTGACGCCCACCGGTTCGCCCAGCACCTCGCCGAACCCGTCGGGGGCCGCCCGGCAGACGCCCACCGGGACGTCCAGCAGCCGCGCCAGCCAGAGCCCGGGCTGAGTCCGTCGGTGGCCGTGCACACCCCGGCCACCGGCACGAGCCGTCAGGCCTCGAACTTGTAGCCGAGACCCCGGACGGTCACGAGGTGCTTGGGCTGCGCCGGGTCCGGCTCGATCTTGCTGCGCAGCCGCTTCACGTGGACGTCGAGGGTCTTGGTGTCACCGACGTAGTCAGAGCCCCAGACCCGGTCGATGAGCTGCATCCGGGTGAGCACCCGGCCGGCGTTGCGCAGCAGGATCTCCAGCAGCTCGAACTCCTTGAGCGGCATCGGCACGACCTGGTTGTTGACCGTGACCACGTGCCGCTCGACGTCCATCCGCACCGGACCGGCCTCGACGGTCGACGGCACCAGCGCCTCCGGCTCGGCACCGCGGCGCAGCACCGCGCGGACCCGGGCGACGAGCTCGCGCGAGGAGTACGGCTTGGTGACGTAGTCGTCCGCGCCGAGCTCCAGGCCGACCACCTTGTCGATCTCGCTGTCCTTCGCGGTCAGCATGATGACGGGGACGTTGCTGCGCGCACGCAGCTGGCGGCACACCTCGGTGCCGGGCAGGCCGGGCAGCATGAGGTCGAGGAGGACGAGATCGGCGCCGTTGCGGTCGAACTCGTCGAGGGCCTCGCTGCCGTCGTCGGCCACGGCCACGTCGTACCCCTCCCGCCGTAGCAGGTAGGACAGCGGGTCGCTGAACGAGTCTTCGTCCTCGACGACGAGGATGCGGGTCACGCAGTGCTCTCCTTCTGGGTCTGGACCTGTTCGGCCGCGAACTGGACGGTCGGGGTCGTGGAGCCGGTCACCGCCGGTGCGGCACGGGAGCCGGACGGGCGGAGCCGCTGCGCCGAGTCGGGCAGCCGGAGCGTGAAGGTGGAGCCCTCCCCCTCCACGCTCCAGACCGTCACCTCTCCCCCGTGGTTGGCGGCGACGTGCTTGACGATGGAGAGGCCCAGTCCGGTCCCTCCGGTGGCGCGCGAACGCGCGGGGTCGACGCGGTAGAACCGCTCGAAGATCCGGTCGATCTCGTCCGACGCGATGCCCAGGCCCTGGTCACTGACGCTGAGCTCGACCAGGCCGCCCTGCCGGCGGACCGAGACCTGCACGCGGGTGGCGTCCGGCGAGTACGCGATGGCGTTGTCCACGAGGTTCCGGACGGCGGTGACGAGCAGGTTGTGGTCGCCGTAGACGACCGCCCCGTGGTCACCGCCGACGCCGACCTCGATGCGCTTGCGCTGGGCGGCCAGGGAGACCCGGTCGACGGCGTCCGCGACCACGTCGTCGACGGAGACCGGTTCGGGTTCGTGCAGCGCGTCGGCCACCTGCAGGCGGGAGAGGTCGATGATCTCCTGCACGAGCGTGGTCAGCCGGACCGCCTCACGCTCCATCCGGGCGGCGAAGTGCCGGACGGCGTCCGGGTCCTCCGCGGCGTCCGAGACCGCCTCGGCGAGCAGCCGCAGCGCGCCGATCGGGGTCTTGAGCTCGTGGCTGACGTTCGCGACGAAGTCCCGGCGGATCTCCTCGACCCGGCGGGCCTCGGTCCGGTCGTCGACGAGCACGAGGACGAGGTCGTCCCCGAGGGGCGCGACCCGGGCGTAGACGAAGATCTTGGCGCGGCCGAGCGGGCCGCGGGCCAGCTCGAGCTCCTGCTCGCGGACCAGGCCGAGCCGGCGGACCTCGGCGACCAGCTCGCGCAGCTCGGGGTGCGCCAGGTCGTGGCCGCGGACCAGCCCGAACGCGTAGGCGGCCGGCGTCGCCTTCACCACCCCGTCGCCGGCGTCCAGGACGACGGCGGCCGAGCGCAGCACCCCGAGGACGCCGTTGACCCCCGGCGGCAGCTCGGGGTCCGGCTGGTCGAGGGAGGCCAGCCGCTCCCGCTCGCTCGCGCGGAACGCCAGGACCGCGAGGGCGCCGACGACCACGCCGACGAACCCCGCGAGTACCGACGTCCAGGACGGGCTCACGTCGCCAGAGTAGGCTGCGCCACCCAGGATTCCGGGAGCCGGTGACCTTCCCGCGGAGGGCTTCGCACGGAGTTCACCTGGAATGCCGATGTCGTTCACGGGGCGCTGACACGGTTCGTGCGGCCCCCCGGCGGCATGCGGGGCGGCCTCGGGTTCCACGAGGAAGGGTTGCCATGCGCGAGCAGTTCCACGAGGAGCTCGACGCCCTCTCCGACCTCCTGGTCGAGATGACGCGGCGGGTCGGCTCGGCGGTCGGGAGGGCCACCACGGCCCTGCTGGACGCCGACCTCGCCCTCGCGGAGAGCGTGATCGGGGCGGACGAGGCCGATCGACGCGCTGCAGGTGGACCTCGAGGAGCGTTCCCTGGCGCTGCTCGCCCGGCAGGCGCCGGTGGCCACCGACCTGCGGGTCATCGTCACCGGCCTGCGGATGAGCGCGGACCTGGAGCGGATGGGCGACCTCGCACGCCACGTCGCCAAGCTGGCCCGGATGCGCTACCCGGAGTCGGCGATCCCCGCGGAGCTGCGCGCGACCATCCTCCAGATGGGTCAGGTCGCCGAGCGGATCGTGGCCAAGACCGGCAGCGTCATCGC
The DNA here is from genome assembly GCA_963755755.1 of uncultured Actinomycetota bacterium. Lineage (GTDB taxonomy): Bacteria > Actinomycetota > Actinomycetes > Actinomycetales > Kineosporiaceae > DATKNA01. Next base: position 135,987 of record CAVWLJ010000018.1, on the reverse strand, counting down.
CAGCCGCGACCTCGCCGTCGCCGGCGAGCTCGAGACCGACGACGACGTCATGGACTCCCTGCACCGCGAGCTCTTCGCGGTGCTCCTCGACGACGAGTGGGAGCACGGCATCGAGACCGCCGTGGACGTCACCCTGTGCGGGCGCTACTACGAGCGGTTCGCCGACCACGCGGTCTCCGTCGCGCAGCGCGTGACGTTCCTCGTGACGGGTCAGCGCCAGAGCGCCCGCGAGCACGGCCTGGGCGAGGCCCGCTCCCGCTGACCGCCCTTCGCGCGCCGGTCAGCGGCCCTGGTTCGCCACGGCGGCGGCGGCGGTGGCCGCCGCGTCCGGGTCGAGGTACGTGCCGCCCGGGACCGTCGGCGTCAGGTCCTCGTCGAGCCGGTACAGCAGCGGGATCCCGGTCGGGATGTTCAGCCCGGCGATCTCGGCGTCCCCGATGCCGTCCAGGTGCTTGACCAGCGCGCGCAGCGAGTTGCCGTGCGCCGCGACGAGCACCGTCCGGCCCGCACGCAGGTCGGGCACGATCTCCGCCTCCCAGTAGGGCAGCATCCGGGCGACGACGTCCTTGAGGCACTCGGTGCGGGGCAGAAGGTGACCGAGATCGGCGTAGCGCGGGTCGCCGACCTGGGAGTACTCGCTGCCGTCCTCCAGCGGCGGCGGCGGCACGTCGTAGGAGCGGCGCCAGAGCATGAACTGCTCCTCGCCGAACTGCTCGAGCGTCTGCTTCTTGTTCTTGCCCTGCAGCGCCCCGTAGTGGCGCTCGTTGAGCCGCCACGACCGCTTGACCGGGATCCAGTGCCGGTCGGCCACGTCGAGCGCGAGGTTGGCGGTCGTGATCGCCCGACGCAGCACGGAGGTGTGCACGATGTCGGGCAGCAGGCCGGCATCGGCGAGCAGGCGGCCGCCGTCCTCGGCCTCGACGCGCCCCTTCTCCGAGAGCGGGACGTCGACCCAGCCCGTGAAGAGGTTCTTCGCGTTCCAGTCGCTCTCGCCGTGCCGGAGCAGCACCAGGGTGTAGGTCATGCGCGCCAGGCTAGTTCTCCAGCAGACCCCGGAACGCCTCGAGGTTGCGCGTCGACTCCCCCCGCTCGACCCGCCACTTCCACTCCCGCTTCATCGACTCCAGGAAGCCGAGCGTCAGCAGCTCGTTGAACGAGGAGTCCGCCACCGAGAGGATCGCGCCGAGCAGCCGGTCGACCGTCTCGGTCGTCACCCCCTCCACCGGCACCCGCCCGACGAGGTAGACGTCGCCGAGCCGGTCCAGGGCGAAGGCGATGCCGGGCAGCCGGCTGTTGCGGGCGAGCAGCCAGCGGTAGAACGCCTCGTGGTTCTCGTCCGGGTGCCGGACGACGAAGGCCGAGGCCGACAGCCCCTGGTCGCCGACGAGCAGGCTGACGGTGGTCCGGAGCTTGGCCTCGCCGGGCAGCTGGACGACGAACTCGCCCGGGCCGCGCGCCACGCTCCCACTCCAGGCCCGACTCCTCGAGCCACGCCCGGACGACGCCGGCGACCTGCTCCGGGCCGTGCGGTCACGGCGCGACCGCCAGGTTGCCGACCGGCAGCGGCACCGGGTCGGGCCGCAGCGCGGGCGAGCGCGGGAACCGCTCGGCCAGAGCGCCGGCGTAGACGCTCGAGGAGGGCGTCGACGGTGGCGTCCCAGCCGAACCGGCGGGCGCCGATGGCGGCGGCCGCGCCCATCCGCCGGACGCGCAGCGGCTCGTCGAGGAGCCCGCCGAGGACGCCGGCCCAGTCGCGCGGGTCGTGGCCGTCGACGAGCAGGCCGGTGACGCCGTCCGTCACGGCGGTGGGCAGGCCGCCGACGCGCGCCGCGACCACCGGCGTCCCGCAGGCCTGGGCCTCGACCGCGACCAGTCCGAAGGACTCGCTGTGCGACGGCACGACGACGACGTCCGCCGCGCGGTACCAGTCGGCGAGCTCGGTGCGGCCGACCGGCGGGTGGAAGCGGACGACGTCCGCGACGCCGAGCGCGGCGGCGAGCTCCTGGAGCGCGCGGGGCTTCTCCAGCCCGCTGCCGCTGGGACCGCCGAGGACGACGACGGTCAGCCGCTCGCGCCGGGCCGGGTCGACGCCGATGAGCTCGGCGGCGGCGCGGACCAGCACGTCCGGGGCCTTGAGCGGCTGGATCCGGCCCACGAAGAGCAGGACCTCGCCGCACGGCGTCAGGCCCAGCCGCCGCCGGGCGCCCTGCCGCCCGCCGCGGGCACGCGGGTCGAAGATCTCGAGGTCGACGCCCGGCGGCACCACGCTGACCCGGCACGGGTCGGCGGCGTAGAGGTCGACGAGTTCGCGCGCCTCGTCCGCGGTGTTCGCGACGAGGCGGTCGGCGGCGTCGACGACCTGCTCCTCGCCGATGACCCGCCCCTTCGGCTCGGGCGTGTCGCCGTCGGCGAGCGTGAGGTTCTTGACCTTGGCCATGGTGTGCATGCTGTGCACCAGCGGCACGTGCCACCGGTCGGCGGTCAGCCAGCCGACCTGACCCGACAGCCAGTAGTGCGAGTGCACGAGGTCGTACCAGCCCGGGTCGTGGTGGGCCTCGACGCGCAGGACGCCGGAGGCGAAGGCGCACAGCTGCCCGGGCAGGTCGTTCTTGGAGAGCCCTTCCAGCGGTCCGGCCACGACGTGCCGGACGCGGACGCCGGGTGCCAGCTCGCGGGTGCCCAGGGAGCTGCCGGAGGTCGCCCGGGTGAAGATCTCGACCTCGGTGCCGCGCTCCGCGAGCCGCCGCGCCGTCTCCGCGACGTAGACGTTCATGCCGCCCGCGTCGCCGGTGCCGGGCTGCTCGAGCGGGGAGGTGTGGACCGAGAGCATGGCGATCCGTCGAGGCTGCCGGCTCTGCTCGCGGCGCATGCGTCGTCCTCTCCGTCGGGGGCGGGTCCGTCCCGCACCGCCGTGCGTCAACCCCGGCGTGCCCGCCGGTAGTCCCTGTGCTCCTCCACCCCGTCGTGCTCCGTCCCCGACGGACGACGCTAACCGCGCCCGGAGCACCCCCGCCAGCCGAGCCCTACGCTCGGGCCGGTGACCCGCCGCAGCGCCGCCCCTCGGCGTGGTGACCCGGGGCACGACGAACCCGAACCGGCTGCGCCGGGTCGACCGCTGGCTCGCCGGACCGCAGGCGTCGGCGGCTGCGGCGGGCCGCCGATCCGCTCGTCGTCGACCTCGGCTACGGCGCGAGCGGGGTGACGGCCCTGGAGCTGCGGGACCGGCTGCGCGCCGTGCGGCGCGGACGTCGAGGTCGTCGGCATCGAGATCGACCCGGCGCGGGTGGCGGCCGCCGAGCCGCTGGCGGGCCCGGGGCTGGGCTTCGTCCGCGGCGGCTTCGAGCTGCCGCGTGCCCGGTGGACGCCGTCCGGTCGCTGGTCCGGGCGTTCAACGTGCTGCGGCAGTACGGCGAGGCGCGAGGTGGCGCCGGCCTGGGCGCGATGCTCGGCGCGGCTCGCGCCGGACGGGCTGCTCGTCGACGGCACCTGCGACGAGTTGGGTCGCCGGGCGGCGTGGGTCGCGCTGGACGCCGACGGGCCCGGTGTCGCTGACCCTGTCGGTGCGGCTGGCGGGCCTCGAGCGCCCGTCGGACGTCGCGGAGCGGCTGCCCAAGGCGCTGATCCACCGGAACGTGCCCGGGCGAGCGCGTGCACGCCTTCCTGGCGGCGCTCGACGACGCCTGGGCCCGGCAGGCGCCGCGGGGCACCTTCGGCGTCCGGCAGCGGTGGATCGCGACGGTGGAGACGGTGCGGGACGCCGGGTGGCCGGTGCTCGACCGCCCCTCGCGGTGGCGCCTGGGCGAGGTCACCGTCGGCTGGGACGCCGTGCGCCCCCGGTGAGCCGGATCTGCGCTCGGTCCGTCGCGCCGGCGTCCTCGTCACGCCTCGAGGATCAGCGTGACGGGGCCGTCGTTCACCAGCTCGACGGCCATGTCCGCGCCGAAGCGGCCCGTCGCCACCTCCAGCCCGGCGTCCCGCAGCGCGGCGGCGAAGGCGTCGACGAGCGGCTGCGCGACCGGGCCCGGGGCCGCGGCGCTCCACGACGGCCGGCGACCCTTGCGGGTGTCGGCGTAGAGCGTGAACTGGCTGACGACGAGCACGGGCGCCGACTCGTCGAGGGCGCTGCGCTCGCCGCGCAGGATCCGCAGGTCCGCCACCTTGCGGGCCAGAGCGGCCGCGACGTCGGGCGTGTCGTCGTGCGTCACGCCGACGAGGACGAGCGAGCCCGGGGCGGTCGATCGCCCCGACGACGGCGCCGTCGACCGCCACGGACGCGCGGGTGACCCGCTGGACGACGACACGCACGGCTCAGGTCAGCCCGACGACCTCGAGCCGGCCGACGGGCTCCCCGTGCCCGAGGACCGGCACGTCCACCAGCTCGTCGAGGATCGTCGGCCTCGACGCCGAGCCGGTGCAGGAGTGCCGCGAGGACGGCGGTCCGGGCCCGGTCGGAGCCGTCGGCGATCTTCACTGCGGCGGTCCGGCCGTCCGGCAGGGCCGCGGCGTACACCCCCTCCGCGCCGTCCTTCGCGACCAGACCGGGGACGCCGCGGATCAGCCGGGTCACGTCCCGGCCGGTGCCGCCCACCCACTCCGGGTGCGTCCGGACGGCGGCGGCCACCCGGCCCTCCGGACTGCCCGGATCGGCGGCGCCGATGCGCCCGAACGCGACGGCGAGGCCGAGCGGCGACACGGCGTGCACCGGAGCTCCGCAGCCGTCGACGCCGACGGCCGCCACCGGCTCGCCGGCGAGGTCGGCGATGGTCTCGGCGACGGCGCGCTGGAGCGGGTGCGCCGCAGCCAGGTAGTCCTCCAGCGGCCAGCCGTTGACGACGCAGGTGAGGAGCATCGCGGCGTGCTTGCCCGAGCAGTTCTGCGCGAGCGAGGTCGGCGGCCGCCCGGCCGCGCGCCAGCTCACCTGCTCGTCGGCGTCCAGCGGATAGCCGGGGACGTTGCCGCAGGTCGGTCTCGTCGAGCCCGCCGAGCGCGAGCATCCGCCGGACGCCGTCGAGGTGGTAGCGCTCGCCGGAGTGACTGGCGCAGGCGAGCGCGAGGAGCTGGCCGTCGAGCTCCAGCCCGGCGCGCAGCATCGCGACGACCTGCAGCGGCTTGTTCGACGAGCGCGGGAACACCGGGGACTGCCAGGCGCCCGCGGCCGACGATGACGTCGCCGTCCGGATCGACGGCGACGGCGGTCCCGTGGTGCACGCTCTCGACGAAGCCGGACCGGACGACGCGGACGAGCACGGCGTGGCTCATGAGGGCGCAGCTTAGGACGCCGCCGCCCGCGGGCTCAGCGAGCGCCGGCACCGACCTCGCCGGCCTGGTACCGCCGGGCGATCTCCTCGGTCAGCAGGTCGACGACGGACTGCACCTGGCGGCGCGAGCGGCTGACCCGCGCCTCGATGTCCGCGAGCTTGGCGATCGCCTCCGCGAGCTGCACGTCGGAGAGGGCGACGAGGTCGGAGCCGCCGACGTCGGAGACGGCGCGCTCGGCCTCGCGGCGGTGCTCGCCGACCCGGCTCGGCGTCGCGCCGGCGACGTGCCGCCCGAGGCCGCGCGTCTGGCGCTGCTCGTCGGCGAGGATGCGGGAGAGCGCGGCGACGATCTCGACGTCCGTGCGCGGCTGCTGGCTGAACGGCCCCTCGCCGCGGCGCGAGGCCTGCTCGGCGCGGAGGATGTCGAGCCGCCCCTGCAGGAGGCGCCGCGCGTAGGAGAGGTCGACCTCCTCCTGGTCGGCGTCGGCCCGCCGCACCCGCAGCTCCTCGAGGTCGAGGCCCTCGATGCCCTCGATGAACGCGGGCGCGAGAACGCGGTCGATCCGGCGTCGTCCACCGGCAAGGAACTCCGTCACGGCGGCAGACTACTCCGTCCGGTGCCGATGTGTAGTCATCTCGTCACACTCCGCTCAGTCGGCTCACCACGGCCCGTACGGACCGCTGCGGCCGCCGCCGCCGCCCCGGCCGCGCAACTGCCGGACGGCGGGCCGGACGTCGGTGAGGTACACGGCGGCCGCGACGACCGCGACGATGCTGAGGAGCCCGAGCGGTTGCATGACCCCGCCGTCGCCGAGCGGAAGCGCGAGGAACCCCAGCGCCGTGGCGACGGCCAGGATGATGATCCAGATGGGCTTCGTGAGCTTGCCGGCCGCGACGAAGGCTCCGGACTTCTGGGTGAGCGCGTCGATGAGCGCCCAGACCTCGACCCCGAACGCGACAACGGTCAGGACGAGCAGGACGAGGTTCTGGATCGAGTAGACGCCTTCGGCGAACATGCGTCCAGGGTACGCAGTCCGCGGCGGTGATCCGTGAGTACGGCGCGGGGACGACGACGGCCCGCACCCGAGTTCGGGTGCGGGCCGTCGTGCGTGCTGCGCTGTCGTGCGGTCAGTCGCCGATCTTCTCGGCGGCGGCCTCGGCGGCCTCGGCGGCCTTGGCGGCGGTCCGGCGGGCGCTGGTCGCCGTCGCCTTGGCGGCGGTCTTGGTCGCGTTCGCGCGGGTGCGGGCGGTGGTCGCCGTCCGCTTGGTGGCGGCGCGGGTGCCGGCCGTCCGCTTCTGGACGACCTTCTCGGTCTCCGCGACGCTCTGCTCGACCTGCTCCTCGACGTCCGCGACGCGTCTGGCCGGCCTCGCGGCGGCCGATGACGACGGCGTTGCGCGCGGCCGTGGTGGTGTCGTCGACGGCCTTGCGGGCGGTCGTGACGGCGGCCTTGGCGAGGTTGCCGGTGAAGCGGCTCTGGGCGATGAGGTCCTGGGTCGGCTTCTGCTGCCGGACCCGCTCGACCAGCTGCTTGCCGCGCTCGGCGAGGCCGGCGTAGCCGGTCTCGACCTGGCCGGCGACCTCGAGGGCGCGGGAGACGGCCAGCGCCGGGACCTGCTGCACCTGCGTCGGCAGCTGCTGGACGGCCTCGGTGACCTTGGCCTGGATCCGCGCCGGCTCGAGGCCGACCTGGTAGGCCTGGATCGTCTTGCCGAGCTCGACCTGCGCGGCCTGCAGGCCCTTGCGGAGCTCCACCTGGTAGGTGGTCAGCGCGTCCTCGATGCCGGCCTGCACCTTCTGGGCGTCGGCGGCGGCGGCGCGGACCCGCTCGACGACGACGTCGGTGGCGCCGACGGCGGCGAGCACGGGCGTGGACTCGGTGACGTTCTTGCGGATCTCGGTGATGCGGGACATGCCTGTTCCTCCTCGGTTCACCGTGCGTCGTGCGCGGTGTCGGACGTCGTGGTGGCCGGCTCGGTGTCGAGTACGTCCTCGAGCACGTCGACGGGCAGATCGGCGGGTGTGTCGGCCAGGGCGGCAGCCCGTTCGGCCGCCTCCTCGGCGGCGAGCTCGGCGCGGGCGTTCTCCGACCTGAAGTGCGCGCAGAGCTCGCGCAGCACCTTCTTCTGCCGCGGGGTCAGGCCCTCGTCGGCGTCGATGGCCGCCTCCAGCGTGCCGCGCGCCTCCTCGGTGAGGATCCCTGCGCGGACGTAGAGGGCCTCGGCCGAGATCTGCAGCCCCTTGGCGATCTGCTGGAGCACCTCCGCGGAGGGCCGGCGCAGGCCGCGCTCGACCTGGCTGAGGTAGGGGTTGCTCACGCCGGCGAGCGTCGCGAGCTGGCGCACGGAGAGCTTGGCGCTCTCGCGCTGCTCGCGCAGGTACGCCCCGAGGTCGCCGACCCGGCCGGAGATGCTTGCCACGGCTCCCATAATGCTAGCTACAGCTAGCGCTTGCAACTGCAAGCACCGTGAACTGCGTCACCCCACCGGACGGTCCACGCAGCGCGGGGAGGGTCAAGGGCGTGGAGGCAGGCCGAGCAGGTCGCGGGTCTGCGGACGTCGACAGCGGCGGGCGCTGGAGCTCCGTGGCGATCCGGGCGGCGCGCTCGACGAGCTCGGCGTTGGACCGGACCTGGCGCCCGCGGGCGTAGACGACGTTGTCCTCCATGCCCACCCGCAGGTGGCCGCCGAGCGACAGGGCCGCCGCGAGCACCGGCAGGTGGGTGCGGCCGATGCCGGTCGCCGACCAGGACGTCACCTCGCGGCGGCAGGGCCTGGACGCCGGCCACGAGGGCCTGCGGCGTCCCCGGCATGCCGCCCGGCACGCCCGAGGACGAAGTCGCAGTGCACCCGGCCGCCGTAGGGCAGGCCGCAGGTGTCGAGCAGCCGGTGCAGGGCCGCGACGTGGCCGAGGTCGAAGAGCTCGAACTCGGGCACGACCTGCGCGTCCCGGGCCTTCTCGTACAGCTCCACCATGAACGGCCAGGGGTTGAGGAACACGTCGTCGCCGAAGTTCACGGTGCCGCAGGTCAGCGAGCACGAGTCGGGCGCGGCGTCCAGGACGGCGAGCCGGGCGTCGAGCGGGTCGTGCACGCTGCCGCCGGTCGAGAGCTGGACGACGAGCGACGGTCTGCTCGCGCAGCGCCGCGACGGTCTCGCGCAGCCGGCCGAGGTCGAGCGTCGGCCGGTGGTCGGCGTCCCGGATGTGGACGTGGATCAGCGACGCGCCGGCGGCCTCGCACGCCTTCGCCTCGGCGACGAGCTCCTCGAGCGTCGTCGGCAGCTGCGGGAGGTCCGCCTTGAGGTGCTCGGCGCCGGTCGGGGCGACGGTGATCAGGGTGCCGGCCATGCGCGCCATCCTGCCGCAGATCCTCCGGCAGGTGAACTCGCCGCCGCAGGATTTCCGTCGATCAGGGCGCGACGACGACCTCCTGCGCGGCGGCGACGCCGCCGGCCACCAGCGGGGCGTCGACCGGCGTCGAGCGCTTCACCAGGGCGAGGGCGATCGGGCCCGAGCTCGTGGTGCCGGGCGGCGGTCGTGACGAAGCCCGACCTGGCGCTCGCCGAGCAGCACCGGGTCGCCGTGCGCCGGCAGCGTGTGCTCCGAGCCGTCGAGGTGCAGGAAGACCAGCCGGCGCGGCGGGCGGCCCGAGGTTGTGCACCCGGGCCACCGTCTCCTGCCCGCGGTAGCAGCCCTTCTCCAGGTGGACGGCGGTGCGCAGCCAGTCGACCTCGTGCGGGATGGTCCGGTGGTCGGTCTCCAGGCCCAGCCGCGGGCGCCAGGCGGCGACCCGCAGCGCCTCGGAGGCCCAGCGTGCCGGCCAGCGGGACGTCCGTCCAGCACCTCCGCGAGCCGGGCCCGCGGCACGAGCACCTCGGCGAAGCTGCCGCTCCCGCCCGGGTGGTCCTCCTCGGCGACGGCGCGTACGACGCCGTGCTCGGGCCCAGCGCCGGCCACGGGTCGACCCAGATCGGCGGCGCATCGGCCGCCCGCAGCGCGGACGGCCAGGGCGGAGCGGCCGCCGACGACGGCCCAGTCGGCGGTGACGTCGGCGACCTCGACCCGGAGCATGAAGCGCATGCGGTCGAGCCAGTCGCGCAGCGCGCCCGCGGTGCCCGGCTCGACGGTGATCCAGGTCGTCGTCGCCGTCGTCCACCAGGTGCAGGTCGTGCTCGACGTGACCGTGCGGGCTGAGGACGAGGGTCTCCCGCGCTTCGCCGGCGCGGCGTGCCGGTCAGCGCCTGGGTGGTCATCGAGTGCAGCCACGACAGCCGGTCCGGGCCGGTCACGGTGAGGACGCCGCGGTTCGACAGGTCGACCGCGGCCTCGCCGGCCGCGAGCCGCCGCTGCTCGCGCAACGGGTCGCCGTAGTGCCAGGCGACCCCGGCGTCCGGGCCCTCGGCGGCGACGGCGGAGGGCGTCGTGAGCAGGGGGGAGGCGACGGCGATGCCCGGGGGCGGTGGTCATGGCCGGTACAGCGCGCGAGGGAGCGTCACCGAGACGCTTCCCGTCAGGCCGGCGGCACGCGCTTGAGGCGCGCCGACGCGTGCGAGGTCAGCGGCCTGCCGACGGCGGCCATGTCCATCACCCAGAGCAGATCGCCCTCGACGAGCCCGTAGAGCCGGGTCGCGGCGCTGTACTCCTTGGCCGTCGTCGTGCGGACCACGGCGTCGGTCTGCAGCGTGATCCGCGGCCCGTCGGCCGTCCCGAGGTAGACCTCGACGATGCCCATCGGGTGCGCGAGCAGCACCTCCAGGCCGATGCCCGGCGCGCCCTCCGGGCGCGGCCACCGGGCGCCAGTAGCCGGTCTCGGACGCGAGCGGCTCCAGCTGCCGGCCCTCGTCGTCCAGCAGCCAGGTCTGCGAGCGGTAGGAGAGGAACGGCCGGCCGTCGTGGCTGAACGTCACCTCCTGGCCGAAGCGCCGGTCGGACTCCATCGTCGGGTAGCCGACGACCCCCGCGCCGGCCCACGTGCCGACGAGCCAGGCGAGCGGGATCAGCGGGGCCGGCAGGTCGGCGTCGAGCTGGATCGGCACCTCAGCGCTGACCCTTGAAGAGGCGGTAGACGACGAACACCGCGAACCAGGCGATGGTCAGGGCCGACAGGCACAGGAGGGTGAGGTAGACCGCTTCGAGCACGCCCCGATCGCTACTGCCGGCCTTCCTGCCCTGCTCAGACGCCCGCCGGGGCGCTGGACAGCCACGGGCGATCAGTCCAGGCAGAACTCGTTGCCCTCCGGATCGGCCATCACGATGTGACCTCCCTCGAGCGGAGGGGCGGGCTCGTAACGCTGGAGCCGGGTCGCCCGTGGCCGACGAGCCGTTCGGCCTCCGCCTCGAGCGCAGCCATCCGCGCCTCCCCCTGGAGCCCGGGCGCGGCCCGCAGGTCGAGGTGCACCCGGTTCTTCACCTGCTTGCGCTCCGGCACCCGCTGGAAGAACAGCCGCGGCCCGTCGCCGGCGGGGTCGACCACCGCGGAGGCATCGTTGCGGCGCTCGGGCGGCACACCCAGCGCCTCCAGGGCCTGCTCCCAGGAGGCGAAGCCGGCCGGCGGGCCCTGCAGCTCGTAGCCGAGGGCCGCCGCCCAGAACTCCGCCAGCGCGCCCGGGTCGGCGCAGTCGATGGTGACCTGGACCTCGCGCGCCATCACCTGCCCCCCGCCCGGATCAGGCGGGTCGGAAGGTCGACGGTTCGGAGTCTCGTGAGTCATGCTCCGCAGCCTGCCGCAGGGCACCGACAGACCCGTGCTCAGACGGCGAAGAGCCGGGCGATCGTGTAGGCCACGACCCCGGCCGCGGCGACCGGTGCGGCCGAGGACGCCACCAGGGCCGCGGTGCCCCGCGTGAGCTGGGCGTGCGCGAAGAGGCGGTCCAGGGCCACGACGACGGCGGCCACCGCGACGCCGATGAGCGCGCCCGGGCCCAGGTGCACCGGCGACACGATCTGGGCGGCGATCATGGCGCCGACCGTGCCGGCCCCGAGCCCGATCCACCCGGTCACGGACGCCGAGAGCGGCAGCGCGGTCGCGAGCCGGGCGACGCCGACGGCGACCGCCCCCAGGAGCACTCCGATGCCGCCGACGCCGGTGGCCGGCACCAGCACCCAGGCGGCACCGAACACGACGACGACCTCGCCGGCCAGGGTGCCGGTCAGGGACTCCACGAGCGCCTCCCGCGGCGGCCTGCGGAGGATCTCCCGCACGAACGCCCCGAGTACGCAGGCGGCGACGAGCGCGGCGAACCAGGCCAGCGGCCGGGCCTTGTGCTGCACGGCGAGGGCGAGGGCGACGCCCGCGCCGCCGGCGACCCCGACGAGGACGGCGCTGCCCAGCGGCGAGGGCAGGTCGAACAGCGCCGACCAGCCGAGCGCGGTCGCGAGGACGACGAGCCCGACGGCCAGGGCCAGCACGAACGACCCGGAGTACGCCGCCAGCGCGACCAGCGCCGCCAGGGCGACGGAGGCGGCGGCACCGAGCGCGGCGTTCACTCGCGCATCCTCGCAGACCTGATCGTGACCTCCGCGTTCCCGGCGGCGCCCGGCGTCCGCGTGGCCGCCTCCGCCCAGGCGGCGATGCGGCGCACCAGGTCCGGCGTCACGGCGGCCTCGGCGTGACCGAAGCCGGGCTCGAGCCAGAGCTCGGCCGGGCCGCGCGCGCCCTCGACGAGCCACCGCGCGTGCTCCACCGGGAAGTACCGGTCCTGGTCGCCGTGGACGACGAGCAGCGGCGCCGGCGCGATCCGGCCCACCAGCGCGTCGGGCGGCTCCGGCCAGGGGTCCCAGCCGAGCCGCGCGATCCGGGTGCGATAGCCGAGGGCGAGCACGCCGCGGCCGATCCGGGTCTCCACCCCGCGGTGCAGCAGCCGCATCGGCCCGGTCCCGCGGTAGAACCACCGGCTCGGGCCGCTGACCGCGACCACGGCGTCCACCCCGCGGTACAGCGCCGCGTGCCGGATCGCCACACCGGCACCCATCGACCAGCCCACCGGAACGAGCCGTCGGTAGCCGAGATGGCGGGCCCACCGGACGGCCGCGTCCAGGTCGAGCACCTCGCGGTCGCCGACCGTGCTCCGCCCGCCGGACGACCCGTGGCCGCGGAAGTCGAACGAGACCACGCCGCCCGCCCGGGCGAGCTCCGTGGCGATGAGGCGCATCCCGGCGTGGCGCCACGAGCCGGTGAAGCCGTGCGCGACGACGAAGCCGAGGTCCGCCCCGCCGCCGTTCACCGGGGCGTCGTGCCGCGCGCTGATGCGGACGCCGTCCGCGGCGGCGAGGACGCGGCCGGTCAGGGTCGACGACGGTGTGGTGCGCACCTCTCCATCCTCGGCTCTGCCCGGTGCGCGTCCGCTCCGGGTACGCTTGTGTCTTCGAGAACCCCTTCGACGTCCCGCAACGACGCGGCATGCGACGCCTGAGACCGGCCTGCCGCACCGCACCCCAGGCACCGACGGGTGCAGCGCCGGGCATCCGGGCCCTGGCAGGACCTGCGGGAGGACGACGTGGCTCAACTACTGCTCCTGACGAACGCGCTCGCACCGTCGGCGGAGGTCCTGCCGGCGCTCGGGCTGCTCCCCCACCAGATCCGGGTGCTCCCCGCCGAGGCGGCCGTGCTCGTCGACGCCCCGCCCGCGGACGCCGTGATCGTCGACGGCCGGCGCGACCTCGCCGGCGCGCGCTCGCTGTGCCGGTTGCTCCGGACGACGGGCCTCTCCTCCCCCCTTCTGCTCGTGCTCACCGAGGGCGGCATGGCCGCCGTCGCGGCCGACTGGGGCGCGGACGACGTCGTGCTCGACTCCGCGGGGCCGGCGGAGGTCGAGGCCCGGCTGCGACTGGCCACGGGCCGGAACCGGCTCGCCGAGGCGGCCGTCGAGCCGCCGTCGGCGGAGATCCGCGCGGGCGACGTCGTGGTCGACGAGGTCACGTACACGGCCAAGGTCCGCGGTCGCACGCTGGACCTGACCTACAAGGAGTTCGAGCTCCTCAAGTTCCTCGCGCAGCACCCCGGCCGGGTCTTCACCCGGGCGCAGCTGCTCCAAGAGGTCTGGGGCTACGACTACTTCGGCGGCACCCGGACCGTCGACGTCCACGTGCGGAGGCTGCGCGCCAAGCTCGGCGTCGAGCACGAGGCACTCATCGGCACGGTGCGCAACGTCGGCTACCGGTTCGTCCCGCCGGGGCGCGAGCGCGCCGCGGCCGAGGAGACGGTCGACGCCTGAGCGTCGCTAGGGTGCCCGCCATGACAGCCGGGACCGCCGAGGTCGGGGTGCACGGCCGGCTCGCCCCCGAGGTCGTGGCCGAGGTCGAGGCCCTGCTGCGCGCGGCCACCGAGGCCGACGGCGTCCAGCCGCTGAGCGAGCACGTGTGGCTGCACCTGCGGCACGGCGGCGAGGGGCCCGACCTCAACCTCCTGCTGCGCGTCCCCGCGCCGGACGGGACAGAGCCCGCTCGCCGGGTACGCCCACCTCGACCCCACCGACCCGGTCGCGGGCCCCTCCGCCGAGACCGTGGTCCACCCCGCGTACCGCGGGCACGGGTACGGGCGGCTGCTGGTCGAGGCCGCCCTGGACGCCGCCCCCGGTCACCGCCTCCGGCTGTGGGCGCACGGCGACCACCCGGCGGCCCGGGCGCTGGCGCGCTCGATGGGGTTCACGGAGGTGCGCCGCCTCGAGCAGTGGCGCCGGTCGCTGCGCGTGCCGCTGCCGGATGCCCCGCTGCCTCCCGGCGTCCGGCTGCGCACCTTCCGGCCCGGGCCGGACGACGAGGCCTGGGTCGCGCTCAACGCGGTGGCCTTCGCGCACCACCCGGAACAGGGCACCTGGACCCTGGACGACCTGCACGCCCGGATGGCCGAGGACTGGTTCGACCCGGAGGGGTTCCTGCTCGCCGAGGAGGACCACGAGCTCGTCGGCTTCCACTGGACGAAGGTCCACGGCGGTGGGGAGCACGGGCACGGGCACGAGCCGATCGGGGAGGTCTACGTCGTCGGCGTCCGGCCCGACCAGCAGGGCCGGGGGCTCGGGAAGGCGCTGACCGTCGCCGGCCTGAAGTACCTGCGGGACCGGGGGCTCGGGACCGCCATGCTCTACGTGGAGGGCGACAACGAGCCCGCCCGGGCGGTCTACCGCCGGCTGGGCTTCACCTGGTGGGACACCGACGTCATGTTCCTGCGGGCCGGCGCCGACGTCGCCGCTGATCCGGACGCATCGCGACGGTGATACGCCCCGCTTCCCATGACACCATCGGAGGCATGACCACCCAGGCGACGACCGCGCCCGAGGCAACGCCGACGAGCTCCCGGGTGGCATCTCCCAGGCGCCGGACGCCGATCAGCGACGTCTCGGGCGTCGACGGCGTCCGCCGCGGGTCGGACCGTTTCCTCGACCGGGAACTCTCCTGGCTGGCGTTCAACGAGCGGGTCCTCGAGCTCGCGCAGGACCCGGGGATGCCGCTCCTGGAGCGCGCCCGCTTCCTCGCGATCTTCGCGAGCAACCTCGACGAGTTCTTCATGGTCCGGGTGGCGGGCCTCAAGCGGCGCATCGCCACCGGTCTCGCCGTGACCGCGGCGAGCGGGCTGGAGCCCCGTGAGGTCCTCGAGGCGATCTCGCGCCGGGCCCACGAGCTGCAGGCCGCCCACGCGGCGACCTACCGCGACCAGGTCGAGCCGGCGCTGGAGGAGGCCGGCATCAGCCTCGTGCACTGGAGCCTGCTCCCGGAGGCCGAGCAGAAGCGGCTGGAGGCCTTCTTCGACGAGCAGGTCTTCCCGGTGCTCACCCCGCTCGCCGTCGACCCGGCCCACCCGTTCCCCTACATCTCCGGGCTGTCCCTGAACCTGGCCGTCATCCTGCGCAACACCGCGACCGAGAAGCAGCACTTCGCCCGCGTCAAGGTGCCACCCCTGCTGCCCCGGTTCATCCCCGTGGACGGCGACGAGCACCACCGCTGGCGGTTCGTGCCGCTCGAGGACGTCATCGCCGCCTTCCTCGGCAAGCTCTTCCCCGGCATGGACGTGCTGGAGCACCACACCTTCCGGGTCACCCGCAACGAGGACCTCGAGGTCGAGGAGGACGACGCCGAGAACCTCCTGCAGGCGCTGGAGAAGGAGCTCCTGCGGCGGCGGTTCGGGCCGCCGGTACGCCTGGAGGTCGCCGAGGACATCGACCCCGCCGTCCGTGACCTGCTCGTCGACGAGCTGAAGATGGGCCGCGGCGAGGTCTACGAGATCCCGGAGCCGCTGGACCTGCGCGGGCTCAACCTCATCGCCGACCTCGACCTGCCCGAGCTGCACTACCCGACGTTCGTGCCCCGGACGCACCGGCGGCTGGCAGAGGTCGAGTCGTCGAAGCAGAGCGACGTGTTCGCGGCGATCCGGCAGGGCGACATCCTGCTGCACCACCCGTACGACTCGTTCTCGACCAGCGTGCAGGCCTTCCTCGAGCAGGCCGCGGCCGACCCCCAAGTGCTGGCGATCAAGCAGACGCTCTACCGGACCAGCGGCGACTCCCCCATCGTCGACGCCCTCATCGACGCCGCGGAGGCCGGCAAGCAGGTGCTGGCGCTGGTCGAGATCAAGGCCCGGTTCGACGAGCAGGCCAACATCAGCTGGGCACGCAAGCTGGAGCAGGCCGGCGTCCATGTGGTCTACGGCATCGTCGGGCTCAAGACGCACGCCAAGCTCAGCCTCGTCGTCCGGCAGGAGAGCAGCGGCCTGGTGCGCTACTGCCACGTCGGCACGGGCAACTACAACCCCAAGACCGCCCGCCTCTATGAGGACGTGGGGCTCCTGACCTGCGACCCGCACGTCGGGGACGACCTCAGCCGCCTGTTCAACCAGCTCTCCGGCTACGCCCCGAAGACCGCCTACCGGCGGCTCCTGGTCGCCCCGCGCTCGCTCCGCAGCGGCCTCATCGACCGCATCGAGCGCGAGATGGTCAACCACGCCGAGGGCCTGCCCGCCGGCGTCCGGATGAAGGTGAACTCGATCGTCGACGAGGCGATCATCGACGCGCTGTACCGCGCGTCCCAGGCCGGCGTCCCGATCGACATGATCGTGCGCGGCATCTGCGCCATCCGGCCGGGAGTGCCCGGCATGAGCGAGAACATCCAGGTCCGCAGCATCCTGGGGCGGTTCCTCGAGCACTCGCGCATCTTCTGGTTCGGCGGCGGCGGCGAGCCCGTCGTCTTCATCGGCAGCGCGGACATCATGCACCGCAACCTCGACCGGCGCGTGGAGGCGCTCTTGCGGATCAAGGACCCCGGGCACATCGCCGAGCTCGGCGAGCTGCTCGAGCTGTCGATGGACCCGAGGACGGCGTCCTGGCACCTCGGCTCGGACGGGGTGTGGACCCGCCACTCCGTCGGCCCCCGACGGTGAGCCGTTGCGCGACCTGCAGGCCCATCTGATCGCCACCCGCCCGCGACGCCGGCCGGGCCGCGGCCGCTGAGCCGCGTGACGGTCGAGCAAGCAGCCGGCGTCCTGTGCTGGCGCGGGGCCCGCGACGGCCTGGAGGTGCTGCTCGTGCACCGGCCCCGGTACGACGACTGGTCGTGGCCGAAGGGCAAGGTGCAGCCCGGGGAGCCGCTCGCCCGGACCGCCGTCCGCGAGGCCGCCGAGGAGACCGGCCTCGACGTGGTGCTGGGCCGTCCGCTGGGCGAGGTGCGGTATCGGCTGCCCACCGGCCGGCGCAAGCAGGTCGCCTACTGGGCAGCCACGGCGGTGGGCCAGGCCGACGGCGACCCCGGCCGGCGACGAGGGCTCCGGCGATCCCCGCGAGGTCGACCGCACCGCCTGGCTGCCGCTGCGGGAGGCCGAGGCACGGCTGACCCGGGAGTCGGACGCGGCGCCCCTGCACGCTCCTCGCAGGACACGCGGCGGGCGGTGCACTCGCGACCGCACCGGTTCTCGTCGTCCGGCACGGCACGTCACGACCCCGGGACTCCTGGGCGCGGGCGGACGCCGACCGGCCGCTGGTCTCGGCCGGACGCCGGCAGGCCCGCGGGCTGGTCCCGCTGCTGGCCTGCTGGCGGCCGGAACGACTCGTGAGCTCGCCGTGGAAGCGCTGTCTCGACACCGTCGCGCCGTACGCCGTCGCGGCGGGGCTGGCCGTCCGGACCAAGGGCTCGCTGAGCGAGGACGGCGCCCGCCGTTCCCCCGCGCGCGCCCGGCGCCAGGTGGAGCGGCTGCTGGACCGGGGCCGGCCGGCCCTGCTCTGCACGCACCGGCCGGTGCTCGCCGAGGTCCTCGCCGTGGTGCGCGCAGCCTGCGCCCCGGACGCCGCGGCCGCGGTCCCCGGCGCCAACCCCTTCCTGGCGCCCGGTGAGGTGCTCGTCGCGCACGTCGCCGTCGGCACGCGGCCTGCGCGCGTGGTCGCGGTGGAGCGCCACCAGCCGGAGTCGTAACCGCCCCGGCCCTGTCGTGTCGTTGCCTCGTCAAGGTTCGTCACCCTGCGTTCATCGTGCGGGTGATCGGACGTCAGGAATCGTGGCGCCGCTGTTCACCCTGCGTTCACGACGGCCGGGCCGTCGCTTCACCTCTCGCCCCTAGCGTCAGCCCGGGCGCCAGCCGCGCCCGTCCGGCCCGGCCCTGCCCGCGGTGCTCGGACCAGGTGACATGAAAGCGAAGGGAACACGACTCAAGTGTTGCTCTCCCGGTCCGTGCGCCTCGGTGGCGTAGCCCTCGCGGGCGCTCTGGCCCTGGCGGCCTGCGGCTCCGACAACAACTCCAGCAGCTCGTCGACCGGCGCTGCCGGCGGCTCGAGCTCGAGCTCGTCAGGGTCCGTGCAGTGCGCCGACGGCACGATCAACGCGTCGGGCTCGACCGCCCAGGCCAACGCCATGACGCAGTGGATCAAGGACTTCCAGACCGCCTGCAGCGGCGCCAACATCAACTACAACGCCGTCGGCTCCGGCCAGGGCATCACCGACTTCGTCAACGGGCAGACCGCGTTCGCCGGCTCGGACTCGGCGCTCAACCCGGACAAGGGCGAGCCGGACAAGGCGAACGCCCGCTGCAAGACCGGCAGCGCCGTCAACCTGCCGATGGTCCCGGGCCCGATCGCCGTGGTCTACAACGTCCAGGGCGTCGACAGCTTGACCCTGACGCCCTCGGTGATCGCGCAGATCTTCAGTGGCAAGATCACGAAGTGGAACGACCCGGCGATCGCCAAGCTGAACCCCGGGGCGAAGCTGCCGTCCGCAGCCATCACGACCGTCCACCGGTCGGACTCCTCCGGCACCACGGACAACTTCACCAAGTACCTGACGGCCGCCGGCGCTTCGGACTGGACCTACGACCACGACAAGCAGTGGAAGGCGCCGGGCGGCCAGGGCGCCAAGGGTTCGGACGGCGTCTCGGCGGTCGTGAAGTCAGACCCCGAACACCATCGGCCTACGTCGAGTACAGCTTCGCGAAGCAGAACGGCCTCAGCATCGCGAAGATCGACAACGGCGGTGGTGCCGTGGAGCTCACCCCGGAGAACGTGGGCAAGGCCGTCTCGGCGGCCAAGGTCACCGGCACCGGGGACGACCTGACCCTGAAGCTCGACTACGCGACCAAGACGCCGGGCGCCTACCCCATCCTGCTCGTCACGTACGAGATCACCTGCGTCCAGGGCCTCCCCGCGGACCAGGCCGCGCTGACCAAGGCCTTCCTGACCTACGCCGCGAGCGCGGCGGGGCAGGCCAAGCTCACGGACCTCGGCTACGCGCCACTGCCCACCGAGATCCAGCAGAAGGTCCAGGCCGCCGTCGCCAAGATCTCCTGACGACCGCACATCCACGGTCCGGGCCGTCCTCGAGCGAGGGCGGCCCGGGCCCGTGCCGTACCGGAGCACCCGCACGACGACGGTCCGCCACACGAGGAGAGCGCTGATGAGCACCGAACCCGGCCCTCGACCGCCGACCGAGGTCATCTCGAACCTGGGCCAGGCCACCCTCGCCACCCCGGAGGGGCCGGCACTCGGAGCGGAGCGCGGGGATCGCTTCGGCGACCGGATCTTCGCCGGCCTGGCCGGCGGCGCGAGCATCCTCCTCCTGGTGATCATCGTGGGCATCGGCGGCGTTCCTCGTCTGCGAAGTCGATCCCCGCCATCCAGGCCGACGCCACGAACTTCCTCACCGAGAAGACCTGGTTCCCCGACTCCACGCCGTCGGTCTGGGGCATCGCGGCCGTGGCCTGGGGCACGCTCCTCTCCAGCGCACTGGCCATGATCATGGCGGTGCCCGTCGCGGTCGGCATCGCCCTCTTCATCGCGCACTACGCGCCGCGCCGGCTCGCCTCCCCGCTCGGCTATCTCGTCGACCTGCTGGCGGCGGTCCCGAGCGTCGTCTACGGCCTGTGGGGGCTGTTCTTCCTCGTCCCGCAGATGGTCGGGCTGACCACCTACCTCGCCGATCACCTCGGCTGGTTCCCGCTCTTCAACGTCGGGGCCGACGGGACCACGGCGACACGAACCATGCTCAACGCCTCCGTCGTGCTCGCCGTCATGATCCTTCCGATCGTCTCCGCGGTCAGCCGCGAGGTCTTCCTCCAGGTGCCGACGTCGCACATCGAGGGTGCGCTCGCGCTCGGCGCCACCCGGTGGGAGGTCATGAGGATGGCGGTGCTGCCGTTCGGCCGGTCCGGCGTCATCAGCGCCTCGATGCTCGGCCTGGGGCGCGCCCTCGGCGAGACCGTCGCTGTCGCCCTCGTCCTCTCGACGAGCTACGTGACCAGCTGGCACATCCTCGAACCGGGCGGCAACACGATCGCCGCGAACATCGCGCTGCAGTACGGCTTCGCCGCCGACACCGGCATCAGCGCGCTCATCGCCTCCGGCATGGTGCTGTTCTTCATCACCCTCGTCGTCAACATCACGGCTCGCTGGATCATCGGCCGCCGCGCCGCCTTCTCGGGAGCGAACTGATGGCCACCCAGACCGCCGTCGTCGCCCCGCGGCGCGACACCCTGGGCCTGGCCGGCGCCAAGCTGCCCGCCTGGGGCCTGCCCGGCGTCGCCGCTGCGAGCGTCCTCGTCACCGCCGCGCTCGCGGCCCTCACGCCGATCGAGGGAGTCGGCGGGCACGCTGGTCACCGCGGCGGTGACCTACCTCGTGCTGCAGACGACGGCGAGCTTCGCCGTCGAGGGCCGCCGCCGCGCCGTCGACCGGCTCTTCACCACGCTCGTGTACAGCGCGTTCGTCGTCGCGATCATCCCGCTGGTCAGCGTGGTGTGGACGGTCCTGCAGCGTGGGCTCGGCGGTCATCAACGCGACCTTCCTGACCCACTCGCTGCGCAACATCGGGCCCACGGAATCCGGCGGCGGGATCTACCACGGCATCATCGGCACGCTCGAGCAGGCGCTGATGACCAGCATCATCTCCGTGCCGATCGCGGTCCTCGTCGCGATCTACCTCGTGGAGTACGGCGGCGGCCGCCGCCTCGCCCGTGCCGTGACGTTCTTCGTCGACGTCATGACCGGCATCCCCTCGATCGTCGCCGGCCTGTTCATCTTCACGCTCTGGGTGCTCATCGCGGGCTTCCAGCGCTCCGGCTTCCCCGCCACGCTGGCACTGGCGATCCTCATGATCCCGACCGTGGTCCGCAGCACCGAGGAGATGCTCAAGCTCGTGCCGAACGAACTGCGCGAGGCCTCGTTCGCGCTCGGGATCCCCCGCTGGCGCACGATCCTCAAGGTGGTCGTCCCGACGGCGCTGCCGGGCATCGTCACCGGCATCATGCTCGGGGTCGCCCGGGTCATGGGCGAGACCGCGCCCCTGCTGCTGCTCGTCGGCTTCACGACCTCGATCAACACCAACCTCTTCAGCGGTCCGCAGGCCACCCTGCCGACGATCATCTTCGACCAGGCCGCCCGGCCCAGCGACGTCGCCGTCGCCCGTGCGTGGGGCGCCGCCCTGGCGCTGATCATCCTCGTCATGCTGCTGAACCTCATCGCCCGTGCCATCGCGGGCCTGACACGGGTCCGCTGAACGGAGAACAGGACAATGGGCAAGCGCATCGATGTGAAGGACGTCGACATCTACTACGGCTCGTTCCTGGCCGTCGAAGGCGTGACGATGACCGTCGAGCCGAACTCGGTGACCGCCTTCATCGGTCCGAGCGGCTGCGGCAAGTCGACCTTCCTGCGCACCCTCAACCGCATGCACGAGGTCATCCCCGGCGCCCGCGTCGAGGGCAGCGTCTCCCTCAACAACGAGGACATCTACGCCTCCGGCGTCGACCCCGTGAACGTCCGGCGGACGATCGGCATGGTGTTCCAGCGCCCGAACCCGTTCCCCACCATGTCGATCTACGACAACGTGGTGGCCGGCTACAAGCTCAAGGGCCGGGCACGCAAGTCGCAGACGGACGAGATCGTGGAGAAGTCCCTGCGCGGCGCCAACCTCTGGAACGAGGTCGAGGAGCGGCTCGACAAGCCCGGCGCGAGCCTCTCCGGCGGCCAGCAGCAGCGGCTCTGCATCGCCCGTGCCATCGCGGTGGAGCCCGAGGTGCTGCTCATGGACGAGCCGTGCTCCGCGCTCGACCCGATCTCGACGCTCGCGATCGAGGACCTGATCCAGGAGCTCAAGGAGAACTACACGATCGTCATCGTCACCCACAACATGCAGCAGGCGGCGCGGGTGAGCGAGCGGACGGCGTTCTTCAACCTGCAGGCGACCGGGAAGCCCGGCCACCTCATCGAGATGGACGACACCACGAAGATCTTCAGCAACCCGAGCGAGAAGGCCACCGAGGACTACATCTCCGGCAGGTTCGGCTGACGCTCACCGGACGACGGTCCGGACCACGGCCGAGCAGCGCGGCGGCGACCAGGGCGCAGGCGACGGGCGTGACGATCCAGACGGCGAGGATCCGGCGGAACACCCGCCAGCGGACGACCCGGACGCCGTTCGCGGCCCCGGCACCTGCCACCGCGGCGGTGATCGTGTACGTGCTCGACACCGGCGTGCCACCGACGCCGGCGGCATAGAGGACCACCGCGGTCGTCGACTCCGCGGCGAAGCCGCCGAGCGGGTCGAGCGGGGCGACCCGGCGCCCCAGCGTCCGGACCAGGGGCCAGCCGCCGGCGGCGGTGCCGAGCCCGAGGAAGACGGCGGCGAACAGGCGGACCCACAGCGGGATCTCCTGCGGGGTCGCGAGCCGGCCGGCGGCCACCAGCGCCAGCACGACGGCGCCCATGGTCTTCTGGCCGTCCTGGAGGCCGTGCGCGAGAGCCACGGCGCCCGCGGCGACGGATTGGGCGATCTTCAGCCGGCGCATGGTCAGCCGGCGGCTCAGCCCGGCCAGGAGCGGGCCGAGCGCCGCCACGAACAGCCAAGCGACCACCAGCCCGAGCACGGGAGAGATCACCGTCGGGAGAACGACCTGCCGGGTCACGGCCGCGGTGTCGACGGTGGCGCCGACGACGAGACCGGCGCCCACCAGCCCGGCGATGAGCGCATGCGTGGACGACGACGGCAGCCCCAGCCACCAGGTGAGGACGTTCCAGCCGATGGCCGCGACCAGGGCCGCGACGACCAGGCCGACGCCGGGGGCGCCGGGCGGCGCCGCGAGGATCCCGGTCCCGATGGTGAGCGCGACGTCGATGCCGATCAGCGCGCCGACCACGTTGAGGACGGCGGCGAGCGCGAGCCCGAACCGCGGCGTGAGCGCACCCGTCGAGAACGAGGTGGCGACGGCGTTCGCGGCGTCGTGCACGCCGTTGGTCCATGCGAAGACGGCGGCCAGCACGACGGCAGCCACCAGGAGGGCGGTCACCACCGGCGTCAGCTCTCCGCGACCGCGATCGCCTGCAGCGCGTGCGCCAGCAGCTCGAAGGACTCCACCACCGACCGGAACGACGCCGCGGCGGCGACCCGCCGGACGAGCAGTCCGGCGTCCCCGTCCGAGGCGCTCGCCTCCGCGAGCAGGCGCCGCTGCGCGTCCCGGGCCTGCCGGGCGAGCCGGTTGAGCTCCACCGAGGCGTCGGTGATCGCATCGGTCTGCGGCACCTGCTGGACGCCGTCCTCGGCGACCTCCGCGGCGCGGGCCAGGAGCTGGACGAGCTCGGTGACGAGGGCGGGCAGACGGTCGGGCTCCAGCTCGATCACGTCCTCCCCCGCGGCGGCCATCCGCTGCACCGTCGTCCGCACCGCCCAGGCGAGGCGGTAGACGTCGCCACGGTCGAAGGGCGTGACGATCGCTGCCGAGAGCGCACGCAGGACGGCGTTGGCGCGGACGTCGGCGTCCTGATCGGCGCCCCGCAGGTCCTCCTGGAGCTCGCGCACCTCGCGCGAGGGCTCACCGAGGAGCTCCGCCAGCAGGCCGGCCGTCGCGGTGAGGCCGGAGGCGAGGTCTCCCAGGAGGTCGCCGAAGCGCGCGTCGTCACGACGCAGGCGGAACGGCACGTCGCCTCCAGATCCGGGGTGGATGACCGGGCCGGATGCTACGTGACGAAGGTGAATCGCGGCGCCGGCCGGCGGCGCTGCCCGCGCGCGATCACCCGGAGGGCGCACCCGGGTCGACGCGTCGTGCGGGCCGTCGACGCCCCGCGGAGGACGTCTTGGTCGGCGTCGGCGTCCCGGAAGGGCTGGGGGCCGGCGTCGGCGGGCCCTGCTGGCCCGGCGCGAGGACCGCCTCGGTGCCCGGCCGGATGACCGTGCGCTCGATCGTCACCGAGGCCAGCCCGAAGCCCCCGACCGTGATCTGGTCGTAGGCGACGACCTGCCCGGCGCGATCCCCGGCCCGAGCGATGTAGAGCAGGGTGGCGTCCAGCGGGACAGGCGTGCCGTCCGCGACCTGGTGCATGGTGTCGGAGGTGATGCCGGCGCCGCCGGTGGACCCCTCGATCATGATCCGCGTGCCCGACGGATCGAGCCGCACCGACCTGGAGTGGAAGTGCCCGGCCAGGACGACGGGCACCTGGCCCAGCAGCGGCGGCACCGCGTACGGCTCGTGCACGGCCGCGACGGCCACGGGCTGGTCGGGGTGCCGG
Source organism: uncultured Actinomycetota bacterium (assembly GCA_963755755.1). Lineage (GTDB taxonomy): Bacteria > Actinomycetota > Actinomycetes > Actinomycetales > Kineosporiaceae > DATKNA01. The sequence goes on along the minus strand of CAVWLJ010000018.1, from coordinate 111,763 downwards.
GCGTTCCAGGCCTGGACGACGTCCTCGAGCCGTCCCCCCGCGCGCACCTCGGGATCGGACGACGCGGCCCAGTCGGGCCGGGGGGACGCGGACGGCGACGGCGACGCCCCGGCCGCCGTGCCGCCCGTGGTCGCGGTGCCCGGCGCGCTCGGCCGCGGCGCCGGCTTCGTCGGCACGGACGGCGTCGGCAGCGGGTCGATCGGCGCGTTCGCGTCGGGGGTGAACCGCGGGTCGCCGATGCCGGCGATGACCAGGCCCTTGACGACCTTGACCTGGCCGTCGAGGACGATCGCGTTCGGGTTCTGCGCGACGGCCGCCTGGGTCCGCAGCGAGTCGTGGTTGCCGCGGACGAACACGTAAGGCACGCCGACGTCCTTGATCCGGGAGAGGATCGACGACTCGACCTCGGTGCCCCACGTCGTGATGTCACCGGTGTCGACGACCATGTCGATGTCGAACTGCTTGACGAGGCGCTGGGTGAGGTCGAACCCGAGCGGGTTCAGGTGGATGTCGGACACGTGCAGGACGGTGACGACGTCGTCCGAGGCGGGGACGACGGGCAGCCGGTCGCTCGTGGCGTACAGGGTGGTGATGCCGGAGACGATGTCCGCCAGGCCGCTGCGGTACGACTCCAGCCGGCGCATGAGGCTGGAGGCCTGCCCGGCGACGTAGGGCGCCTGCCCGAGCAGGCCGGTGAACTTCGGCTGGGCGAACTTGTCCGGATCGAAGGTCAAGGCGCCCACACCGCCGACCACGGCGAGGACGACGGCAAGCGCGCTCGCCACCTCCGCAGTCCGGCTCCACCGCCGCCGGTAGACGATCAGCGAGAGCACGAGCGCGCCGGCGAGCGAGCACAGCGCGGTCGTCCCGGCCGCCTGCAGCGCGGCGGTGCGCAACTGGTCGGGCGCCGACGTCCGGAGCGCCTCGAGCGCCGTCGGCGAGTTGATGAGTGCGCGGGCGCCCTCGAGGTCCACTTCGGCGATCCGGGCCTGCACGGCGAACGGGGCCACGTGCGTCGCGAAGCTCACCTGGCCCGCGGGCGGCAGCAGGAGCGTGACGCCGGGCGACAGGCTCGGAACCACCGAGACCTCGGCCTGGATGGGGCCCACCTGCGTGCTGGTCGGCGGCGCCAGGGCGGCGCCGATCGCGGCGCCGACCACGACGACGAGGAACACCCCGAGGGCGTGGAGCACATGCGCCCGCCAGCCGGGAGTGACCAGCCATGCGTGTGCGCGGGCGAGGCGATCCCGCAGGCTCACCGCGGCGACTGGCGGGCCGGCAGGAGGCGCCGCGAGATCGTCAACCATCGCGACCATTGTCCGACACGGGCGGCGCGGGCGGGGCGGTGAGGGAGTAACGGCATGGTGGAGATCGAGCGTGCCCCCGCTGGAGATTTAGGGCGTCGGGCCGGGAGCGCCTGACGGCGCAACGGCCGCTCGTGGCGGCTTCAGATGGGACCCGGGGCTACCGCGGCCCGACGCCTGGTGAGGCCCCGAAGGGTGTCACCGGATGCGGCCAACGCGGCTGGAGGTGAACGTGTTCCCGGCCGCCGACAAAATCAGGCGAGCGCCCCCTCCCGCCAGCGCTCCGCGGCGAGCTCGAGCTGCTGACCGGTCCGCAGCAGGTCGGACGCCTGCCGGGTGCGGGCCTGGCCGCGCTCGGCGTCCACGTCGTCGTCCGCGAGCAGGGCCCAGCCGGTGGAGACGACCCGGCAGAAGGCGCCGGCGCGTTCGAGCGCGACGGCGAAGTCGCCCGTGAACGCCCCGGCCAGGACGGCGTCGGCCATCGCCACGACCTCCTGCGTGCCCGGGCGGCTCGGCGACCCCGGCCACGACCTCGTGCACCTGGGCCCGCCACCGCCCGGCGTCGTACCCGCGGGAGAAGTCCAGAGGGGCACGCCGGATGCCGGCGCGCAACGCGTAGAGCCGCCACAGGGCACCGGGCAGGGTGTCGGCGGGCCGCTCGGCCCACAGCAGGGCGACCTCGTCGATGCCGTGCTCGTCGGTGAGGGCGACCAGCCGCGCGGCGACCGCCTCGTCGCCGCTGCGACCGTGCCGGAGCAGGGCCTCCGCGGTGGCGTGGGCAGCTTCGACGCGGCGTGCCGGGTCGGGGGCGCCGACGAGCGAGTTCAGCGCGGCCGGGCCGAGGAACGTGGGGCGACGCGGGTGCTGAGCGCCTGGTCTGTCGGAGGACACGCGTTCCATCGTCGCATCCGAGGGCGCGGCTGCCCACGCGACCGCCGCTCGGCGGACGCCGGCGAGGGGCGCACCCGCGGCTGCGGGTGCGCCCCTCGGACGGGTCGACGTGCGGTCAGACGGTCGCGGGGACCGACGGACGGGTCACGCGCTTCTGGCTGGGGACCATCGGCGTGGCGCCCTGCACCGACGAGATGCTCGTGCGGGACACCGGGGCCGACGCCCTGACGACGGTGCGCTTGACGCCGGCCTTGGCCGTCCGCTTCGCGGCGGGCTTGACGGACGCCGCGGTGCGCTTGGCGGCCGGCTTGGTGGCGGGCTTGGCCGAGACGCGGACGACCGGCTTCGGGGCGGGCGTGCGGGTCGCAACCGGCTTCGCGGTCGTCCGGCGGGCCGGCTTGACCGTGCGGCTGGTGCGGCTCGTCGTCGTGGACGACGCGGCCTTGACCGAGGACTTCGCGGAACGGGCCGGAGTGGCGGCGACGGTCTTCACCGTCGCGGCGCGGCGGGTGCCGGTCGTGGACGCCTTCCGGGTGCTGCGCGCAGCCGAGACCTTCGCTGGTCGTGGTCCGGGCCGACTTCGTGGTGCTCTTCGGGGCGCTCTTGGTGGCGCTCTTCGGAGTGGCCTTGACGGCCGGCTTGGCGGTCGCCTTGACGGCCGGCTTGGCGGTCGCCTTGACGGTCGACTTGGCGGCGGGCTTCGCGGCCTTGACGGTCGCCTTCACGGCCGGCTTGGCGCTGGTCTTGACGGCAGCCTTGGCGATCCGCTTGGACGTCGCCTTCACCGGCGTCTTCGCGACGGTGGTGTCCTCGACGCCGGCGCGGATGGCGTTGCGGCGAACGGAGGTGACGCCGTTCATCGCGGCCGCCTTCGAGCCGTACGGCTGCGAGATCGCGACGGTCGAGCCGTTCGCGGCGTGCAGGGTGAACCGGAACTTGCCGGCGCTGTCCTTGCTGATGGTGAACTTCGCGGGCACGAATGCCTCCAGATGCGGGGCGGGCGCGCTCTGCGGCCGCCGGTGGGCTCCGATCGAGCACTGGAGTGCTCGTCGGGATCACGCTTCGGCGGTGCTCCGCGAAACCTTGAGCCTTTCGAGTGAACTTCTCTGCGAGCTCTTGCTCTCGTGGGCCGGAGCGTCGGCGGCAGCCGCTCCCTGGAAGCTCGTCGCAACCCTGCCTGACCTGCCCTTCTCCACTCCTGTCCGTGCCATCCTCGTCGTCAGCGGGTCCGTTCCGGCGGATCCATCCGCCGACGTCCCGAGGCGGTCGCACGTCGCCTACGCGTTCCGGTGGCGTACCAGCCAGAGCGTCGCCGCCAGAAGCAGGAGCGACACGAGGGTGAGCCAGCCGAACTCGATGACCTGGAAGGGCCAGTACCGGCTGTCCGGCTGATAACTCGTCCATTGCATGTATCCGTGCTGGAGCAGGTACTGGATCGGGTCGACCGAGCTGCTTCCGGGGCCGGCTCGGAAGTCGCCGCCACCGTTGGAACTCTGGACGCCGATCGCCTGTAGTGCCTGATCGATCTGGGCGGCGCCGACCCGGACGCCGTCGTGCGTCCACCACTGATCGACCGGGAGCTCGTTGTTCGCCAGCTGTTGGCTGCTGGTGACGAGAGGGGCCTGGTAGTGGCCGCGCAGGGTGGACGCGAAGAAGGCCAGGCCGGTCCACAGAGCCAGGGTCAGCGCCAGGGCAGGCACGACGCGCCTCAGGACCAGGCCGGCCAGCACCCCCACGGCGAAGGCCGCCAGACCCCAGCCCGCCACCGCGACCCCGGTCGCGGGAAAGATGCTCCCGTGGAGGCGCTGCTCGATCCCGCTGTCGATCAGCGGCTGCTTGAACCAGGTGATCAGACCTCCGAAGGCGGTGGTGACGGCGATGACGCCGAGCGCTCCCGGGACCAGGAGGGCGATGAGCCATCGCATGCGGCCGACCCCCTGCGTCCAGGCGAAGCGGAAGGTTCCGGTCTCGAGCTCCCGAGCCAGCAGCGGCGCACCCGCGAATGCCCCGATCAGGCCCGGGACCCAGACGAAGACCGCGCCGGCGAAGCCGGCGTCCCCGTAGGTGTCGTGGAACGTCAGGAAGGCGAAGTTGCACTGTGCGGACGACGGCGGCGTGCAGGCGTGCAGAACGGCATAGGCCGTTCTCATCCGCTCACCCTGGATGACGACCGCGACCGCCACGACGACCAAGAGCGCGGCGGTGGCTGCCAACGACGTCCGGTAGCGGAGCCAGGCGACCCAGAGCAAGCGGCGCCACGAGACCGGGCGTAGCTCGGAGGCCGGCGCCGGCGCCACGACGAGGGTTGTCATCGTGTCGCCTCCAGCGGCGTGAGGGTGACGGGGGTCGGTGAGTCACGGAGGTAGGCCAAGGCGAGTTCCTCGACGCCGACCCTTCGTGCTTCCCACCCGGGCGGTTCGGGATCGGCGTGTGCGTCGAGGCGGACGAGCAGATGCTGCTGCGACCCCGCACCACTGGCCTGGATCACGTGCCACGCCGGGTCCGGCGGCCGCCCGGCCGGTCCGGTCACGAGCCGGTGTCGCGAGGTCAGGTCGTCGATCGTGCCGTCGAGGCGAACCAGACCGCGCGTGATGAGCACGAGGTAGTCCGCGACGCGCTCCAACTCCGCCAAACCGTGGGAGGAGAGCAGAACCGAGAGGCCGTCCTCGGCCATCGCAGCCAGCACGGTCGCCATGAAGTCGTGGCGGGCGAGCGGATCGAGCCGGGCGGTCGGCTCGTCGAGGACGAGGAGCCGAGGATGCCGCGCCAGGGCCAGCGTCAAGGCCAACTGGGCCTGCTGGCCGCCCGACAGCTTGCCCGCCTTGTGCTTCTCGGCGATCCCGAGATCAGCCAGTCTCGTGCGCGCATATGCGTCGTCGAAGCCGTGGTTGAGGTTGCGGGTCAGATGCAGCATGTCGGCCACGGACAGATGCCGGTAGAGCGGCATGTCCTGGGCGACGAAGGCGATGCCGTCGAGCGCGGCGGGCGATCCGGCCGGGAGCTCGTCGAGCACCTCCACACTGCCGGTGGTGGGTGTCGTCAGCCCGACCACGATGTTGAGAAGGGTGCTCTTCCCGGCCCCGTTGGGACCGACCAGGGCGACCAGGTGACCTTCGGGGATCGCGAGCGCGCAGTCCCGCAGGGCCCAGACGTCGCCATACCGGCGGCCCAGCGCGCGGGTCTCGATGATGGTCATGCGACGCCTCCGGCCATCCGCCCGTGCGTCTGCTGCGCGCCGCGCGCGTCCTCGGCTCCGCGGCGCTCAGTGAAATCCCGCAGCGTGATGGTGAACAGGGCCACGACACTGCTCTCGTCGAGGCCGGCGGCGTCGGCCTCGCTGATCCAGGTACGCAGCTTTCGGCGCAGCCCGGCGAGTTCGGGGAGCGTCGCCTGGCTCGCGGCGGCCCCGATGAACGTCCCCTGCCCCGGCCGCCCCGACGCCAGACCCTTGTGTTCCAGCTCCCGGTACGCCTTCAGGACCGTGTTCGGGTTGATCGCGAGGTCCGCCACCACGTCGCGAACCTTCGGCAACTGATCACCCGGCTTGAGGTAGCCCAGCAGCAGCGCGTGCTCGACCTGACGGACCAACTGCAGATACGTCGGCACCCCCGATGCGGAGTCCAAGCGGAATGCGATCGGCGGCACCGCCCCGGACGTCCCTCCCCGGCCGCTGTCTGCTTTATCTACTGTCATAGGACAATCGTAGTGTCCATCTGGATCTTGTCAAGGTCGAGCCGGAGGAACGACGGGCGGGCGGCGTGACGCGTCAGCTCACGATGTCCTTGCGACCGAAGTGCCACCAAGCGGCGGCGAAGAGCACCAGCGAGTACGCCAGCGACCACAGGACGCCGCGCGCGACCTGGTCCCACACGATCGTCGAGCCCAGCAGGTCGACCCACGAGTACTGGTAGTGGGTCGGCAGCAGCTGCCGCCAGTCCCCGAGCGCGGGGATCGCGTCGAGGATGTTCGACACGATCACGAGCAGCACCGCGCCGCCCACCGCGCCGAGCGGCGCGTCCGTCCAGACGCTCAGGACGAACGCCAGCGCCGACACGAAGACCAGCGTCAGCGCGAGGTAGGCGAGCACGAGCAGCAGCCGGACCAGCGACGTCCCGGTGGGGAACGTCGTCCCGAGCGGCGTCCGGGCCGGGCCCCAGCCGTAGAACAGGCCGCCGACGAGGTACGCCACGAACGGCAGCAGCACCAGCGCGAAGACGGAGAACCCGAGCGCGACCAGGAGCTTCTGCCGCAGCAGCCGGCCCCGCGGGACGGGCGCCGCGAGCAGGTACCGCAGGCTGGACCAGCTGGCCTCGCTCGCGACCGTGTCCCCCGCGAACAGCGCGAACACGACGACGAGCAGGAACCCGGTCGCCGCGAAGAGGGTGAACAGCGTGAAGTTGGCCGCGCCCGACGTGGCCAGGTCCACGAAGCCGGGCGCGCCGCGCCGGTTGGAGCCGCTCCCCAGCTGGAACGCGCCGACCAGCAGGAACGGCAGCACGACGAGGAAGCCGAGGGTGAGCCGGGTCCGTCGCCGCGCCCACTGCCGGCCGACCTCGACCCGCAGCGGCAGCGTCCGCCCGACGGCGTACCCGGCGGCGGCGCCGTCCCCGAGCTCCGACCGGGCGTCCTCGGGGGCCAGCCGGTCGATCCCGGTGTGCGTACCTCGTGCCGGCATCAGCTCTCCCCCACGAGCGCGAGGAACGCCTCTTCGAGGCCTCGCTGCGGCGCGATCCGGTCGACCGCGAGCCCGTCGGCCACGAGCACCCGGACGAGCTCGCTGCGCGGCGTCCCGACGAGCTTGAGCGTGATGCCGGCCGGGGTCGTCGCCACGTCGCGGGCGCCGTCCAGCGACGCCGCGACCTCGGCCGCGCGCGCCGGGTCGTCGACGTCCACGACCAGCGACGTCGCCGAGCCGACCAGCTCGGCGACCGGCCCCTGGGCGACGAGCCGGCCCTGGTGCATGACGACGACGTGGTCGCAGGTCTGCTCGACCTCGGCGAGCTGGTGGCTGGAGACGACGACCGTGCGTCCGGTGGCCGCGTACCGGCCGAGCACCTCGCGCATCTCGCGGATCTGCGGCGGATCCAGGCCGTTCGTCGGCTCGTCGAGCACGAGCAGGTCCGGCAGCCCCAGCATCGCCTGCGCGATCGCGAGCCGCTGGCGCATGCCCTGGCTGTAGGTCTTCACCCGGCGGTGCACGTCGTCGCCGAGACCGGCGATCTCCAGCGCCTCGTCCAGGTGGGCGTCCTGCGCCGGCCGCCCGGTCGCGCCCCAGAACAGCCGCAGGTTCTCCAGCCCCGTCACGTGCGGCAGGAACCCCGGCCCCTCGACGAACGAGCCGACCCGCGAGAGCACCGGGGCGCCGGCGCGGACCGGGTGCCCGAAGACCACGATCCGGCCCTCCGTCGGCGCGATCAGCCCCATGAGCATCCGCAGCGTCGTCGTCTTGCCGGCACCGTTCGGGCCGAGCAGGCCGAGCACCCACCCCCGCTCGACGCGGAACGTCACGTCGCTCACCGCGCGGAAGCCGTCGGCGTACCGCTTGCCCAGACCCTCCACCGCGAGCGGGACGCCGGTGAGCTCGGGCTCCGCCGCCCTGGTCCGCGCGCGCCGGCCGAGCACGGTGAAGCCGCCGACCACGAGAGCCGTGGCCACGAGCAGGGCGATCGCCCACGGCACGAGCGAGCCGAGACCGGTGTCGCCGCCGAGCACCGTCGTGGCGACGGTCGGGACGGCCAGTGACGGAGTCCCCGGCGAGGGAGACGACGTAGGTCGCGGGCTGCGACGGCAGCGCGTAGGCCTGATCCGTCGTCGATATCACCAGCCGGAGGCGGTGCCCGGCGGCGACGTCACGGACCACCGCCGGCAGGCCGACGGTCACCTCGGTGCCTGTCGCGGTCAGTCCGCTCACCCGCAGCGGGCTGACCAGCTGCTCCGGCAGGGTCGCCCCGCCACCGGGAGCCACGTCGTACAGCTGCGCGAACAGCGTCGCCGTGCCCGACCCGGCCACCCGGAGACGCACCCGCGAGCCGCCGACCACCGGGAGGGTGTGGGCGAGCGGCGCCGACTCGAACACCGCCACCTGACCGGGTAGCGCGGAGAGACCGAACCCGCCGGAGGCACCCGCCGCCCCCGCCGTGGAGCCGCCGGAACCGCTGGAACTGCCGGACGTCGAGGCGCCGGCGCCACCGAGCCCCGCTCCGGCGAGAGCGCCGAGTGCCCCGCCGAGGCCGGGCACCGTGGTCAGGGCGGCGGGCGAGCCTCCGGGCGGAGCGGCCACCGGTTGCGCGCGCCCGGAGAGCTGCACGGCGCGGGTGGTCACCGGGCCGGCGCCGGTGACGCCCGGCTCGGCGGGGTGGACCCGGATCTGCGGCGCGGGATTGCTGTCGGCGCTGGAGATCGTGGCGGCCGGAACCGTGATTCGAAGCGGGTGTCCGGCGCGGTCCCGTCGCGCTTCAGGTACCGCCCGAACCACTCGAGCACGAGCCCGCGCAGCCGGTCGGTCTCGTCGAGGCCGCCGTCGTGCCCGCCGCCGTACCAGACCACCTTCACCGGCGTCCCGTGCCCGGCGATCCCGCGGGCGTTGGCGTCGCCCTCGGAGAGCGGGAACAGCGAGTCCGCCTCGCCCTGCACGAGCAGCGTCGGGGCCGTGATCCGGTCGAGCACGGTCGCCGGGCTGGACGCCCGGAGCAGCGCGAGCGTCGAGGCGCTGGGCGTGCCGGTGGCCGCCGCCTGCTGATAGGCGGCGCAGAGGTCCGGCGCGAACCGCCCGCAGGCCACGGACCCGCGACCGGGAGCGGATCCGCCGACCGGAGGAAGGCCCGCCGACGCTCCCGCCCAGGCCGAAGAGCGCACCGGCCCAGGACCGCTTGAAGACGCCGGGACTCGAGGCCGGCGTGACCTGTGCCGGCGAGCGCTGCGGTCCGGTCACGGCGAACTGCGGGAACAGGGCCTGGCCCAGGTCGTTCCAGGTGATCTGCGGCGCGATGGCGTCGACCCGCCGGTCGTACCCCGCCAGCAGCAGCGTCAGGGCACCGCCGTAGGAGCCGCCCGCGACGCCGACCCGCGGATCGCCCGGCGCGTCCTGCAGCACCTCGCGGCGCCCGGCCAGCAGGTCGATCATCTTCCGGGCGTCGGCCACCTCGAAACCGGGGGCGTCGAGGTGGATCAGTCCGCCGCTCGCCCCGAACCCGCGCGCCGTGTACGCCAGCACCACGTAGCCCTGCTGCGCCAGTTGCCGGGCATCGTCGGCGAGGTCGTCCTTGCTGCCGCCGAACCCGTGCGCGAGCAGCACGGCGGGCACCGGGCCGCCGGCGTCCGGCAGATAGAGGGTGGCGTCGAGGGAGACGGGACCCCCGCCGGGCTCGGTCACCCCCGGCACGCGGAGCACCTCGGTGCGGACGCCGGGCTCCTGCCGCGTCGCAGCGACCGCGCCGCCGCCGACCGCGACCAGGGCGATCGCGACGGCGCCGGCGACGAGGGTTCGGCGGGAGAACCTCACTCGGCGTCCGTCACGTCGGCCACCCGGGCCTTCAACGCCGCCACGGCGGCGTCGGCGTCCACGGCCACGGCGACGCCGTGGGCGCCGGCACCCAGGGTGACCCGGCGCCCGAGGAGGCGCTCGTCGGCGATCACGGGCCACGCGGTACGGGCCCCGAACGGCGTGATCGTGCCGCGCTCGTACCCGGTGACCTCGAAGGCCGTCCGCGCGTCGGGCATCGACAGGCGGTTGACGCCGAGGAGCGCCCGCAGCTTGGGCCACGCGATCGTGCGGTCCCCGGGCACGAGCACGAACAGGTAGTCGCCGTCGCCGCGGCGCACCACGATGGTCTTGACGACGTCGGCCGGTTCGACGCCCCGCGCGGTGGCGGCCTCCGCCAGGCTGCGGACCGGGCCGTGCCGGCGCACCTCGTGATCCAGCCCCAGCTCCCGGACGGCGCTCAACGCGGCGAGCTCACCGCTCGGCTCCGACACGCGCCCTCCTCCGGTTCCCCCTGCTCCGTCCTTCGAGAGGGCAGACGACCAGTGTGACCCGCCTGTTCCAGGAGGCGCCCGGCGGGAGCCCGACCTACGGTCGAGACATGCCCGGCCGTGTTCGCTCCACCACGCGCCGGTTGTTCCGGGACACCCGCTCGCTGATGGAGGGTCACGACCTCACGCTCGCGTCCGCCGGCGCGGCGTTCTACGGCGCGCTGACCGTCGTCCCCTCCGTGCTCGTCGCCGTGAGCCTGGCCCAGATCGTGCTCGGCCGGGACCGCCTGCACCGCTACGGCGCCGCCCTCGCCGCCGCGCTGCCGCACTCCATCGGCGCGGACGCCGCCGCGCTGCGGCTCGTGGACGCCGGGCTGACGCTCACCCCGATCGGCGTCGTCTTCGCCGTGGTCGTCGGCTCGGCCTACGGGGAGGGCCTGAGCCGGGCGCTGACCCGCTTCGCCCCCGTCGACGCCGGCGCCAAGGCCCGCGCGGTCTGGCTGCGCATCCTGACACTGCCGCTGCTCGGGCTCGCCCCGCTGCTGCTCGCCGGGTTCCTGCTCGCCGCGCCGTGGCTCGGCCGGACCGCCTCCGGCGGGTCGGGTGGCCTCGCGCTGGCGTCGTACGTGTCGCTGACGTTCGTCTGGGTGCTCACCTGGCTGCCGCTGACCTGGACCTTCCGGGTGGTCGGGCCGGGCCGGCTCAGCTGGCGCGCCGCCTTCCTCGGGGCGCTCGTGACCGGTGCGTTCGTCTCCGGGTTCCTCCAGGGCTTCCTGGTCTTCTGCTCGCTGCCGATCGACCTCGCGCGGCCCTTCGGCGGGCTGCTCGGAGTCGGCGTCGCCTGCGCCCTGCTGCTGTGGCTGTGGATCCTGCACGCCGTCGTCCTCGTCGGGTACAGCCTCACCTGGGCGATCCAGGGCCTGCTCGAGGAGCGGGCGGCCCGCAGCGTCCCGCAGGCCCGACGCGTGGACACGCCGAAGGCGGGGGCCGCCGAAGGGAGCGCGATTGCCGGGCGGCGATAGTCATGGGGTGACCGAACCTCTCCCACCGACGACGGCTCCGCAGCCGGGGGACCCCGTCGAGCCCGTGCCGGCCGCGCGCGGGCGACGCGCGCTGCACGTGGTCCGCCGCGCCGCGATCGACCTCACCCCGCTGCGCCACCCGGACTTCCGCCGGCTCTGGACGGGCAACTCGATCGCGTTCGTGGGGTTCCAGGTGACCGCGGTCGCCGTCCCGGTGCAGGTCTACGCCGTGAGCAGATCCTCGTTCTGGGTCGGTCTGCTCGGCGCGGTCGGCCTGGTGCCGCTCATCGTGTTCGGCCTCTGGGGCGGGGCGATCGCTGACGTCGTCGACCGCCGCGTGCTGCTCATCGTGTCGTCGCTCGTGCTCTGGGGCTGCACGTTCGGCCTGCTCCTCCAGGCGCTGCTCGGGCTGAGCAGCCTCGGGCTGCTGCTCGCGCTCGTGGCGGTCCAGTCGGCGGGCTTCGCCGTCGCCTCGTCGACGCGGGGCGCGGTGATCCCGCGCGTCCTGCCGACGGAGGACATCGCGTCCGCGAACACGCTGAGCTTCACGGCGTCCACGCTGGCGACCGCGATCGGACCCCTGGTGGCGGGCCTCATCCTCGCCCGGTGGTCGTTCGCCGCCGCCTACGCCGTCGACGCCGTGCTCTTCAGCATGGCGCTCTACGCGGCGCTGCGGCTGCCGTCGCTGCCGCCGCTGCGGACGTCGGAGCAGCAGCGGCCGAGCGTGCCGGGGCTGCGCTCGGTGGCCGAGGGGCTCGTCTTCATCTCCAGCCGCCCGGTGCTGCTGCTGTCGTTCGGCGTCGACATCGTCGCGATGGTGCTGGCCATGCCGCGCGCCCTGTTCCCGGAGGCTGCCGACGAGCGGTTCGGCGGCCAGGCGGCCGTCGGGTGGCTGTTCGCGGCGATCGCCATCGGGTCGTCGATCGCCGGTCTGTCGTCGGGCTGGATCCGCCGGGTCCACCGGCAGGGCGTCGCACTCGTGATCGCCATCGTCGTGTGGGGGCTCGCGGTCGCCGCGTCGGGGCTGGCGCACTCGCTCTGGCTGGCGGTCGTGCTGCTCGCCGTCGGCGGCGCGGCGGACCTGGTGTCGGCCGTGTACCGGCAGACGATCCTGCAGACGTACGCGCCGGACGAACTGCGCGGCCGGCTGCAGGGCGTGTTCATCGTGGTCGTCGCGGGCGGCCCCCGCCTGGGCGACCTGCGGGCCGGGACCGCGGCAGCGGTCGTCGGCCTGCAGGCCGCCTGGGTCGGAGGCGGCCTCGCCTGCGCCGTGATCGTGCTCGGCGCCCTGCTGGTGCCGGCCTTCCGGAACTACGACGCCCGGACGGTCGCCGAGCCGGAGCCGGTCAGATCGTGAACACCGGGACGGCCATGCGGCGCGTGACACGCCGATGTGGCGCTCCTGCCGCACCCGCGCCAGGGTGTCGCTGTGACCGAACGCATCGAGCGGCCCGGCGCGCAGGCATGGGTGCCGGAACAGGGCGACGTCGAGGCACTGCGGCAGGCCGCGCCGGCCTGCCGGGGCTGCGAGCTGTGGGAGCCGGCGTCGCAGGTGGTCTTCTCGGCCGGCGACGTCCGGGCCAAGGTCGCCCTCGTCGGCGAGCAGCCCGGGGACGTCGAGGACCGCGAGGGCATCCCGTTCGTCGGGCCGGCGGGCAAGCTGCTGCAACGCGCCCTCGACGACGCCGGCGTCGACCGCAGCCACGTCTACGTGACGAACGCGGTCAAGCACTTCCGCTTCACTCCGCGGGGCAACCGGCGGATCCACCAGACGCCGGAGATGGCGCACATCACGGCGTGCAAGCCGTGGCTGGTGGCGGAGCTGCGCGTCGTCGACCCCACCGTCGTGGTCCTCCTCGGGGCGACCGCGGCCAAGTCGCTCATGGGCCCGGACTTCCGCGTGACCAAGCACCGGGGCGAGGTCATCCGGCGCGAGACGAGCCGGGGTCCGCGCGACTTCGTGCCGACCGTGCACCCGTCGTCCGTGCTCCGGGCCCCCGACGACCAGCGCGACGAGGCCTTCGGCGCGCTCGTCGCCGACCTCCGGGTGGTCGCCGGCCTGCTCGCGCCCTCGGCCTGACCCGAGCGCGCGCTCCCCCGGCGCCGTCGGCGGCCGGGAGTAGGGTCCGCGGCCATGGACGCCAACGGGACCGTGCGGTTCGGGATCATCGGCACGGGCGGGATCGCGCGGTCGTTCGCCACGGACCTGCCGGCGGTCGAGGGCGCGCGAGCTCGTCGCCATCGGGTCGCGCAGCCAGGAGTCCGCCGACCGGTTCGGCGACGCCTTCGACGTCCCGCACCGGCACCCGAGCTACGAGGCGCTCGTCGCGGACGAGGACGTCGACGCCGTCTACGTCGCGACGCCGCACCCGCTGCACGCGGAGAACGCCCTGGCGGCGATCGCGCACGGCAAGCACGTGCTGGTCGAGAAGCCGTTCACCATGGACGCCGCCGAGGCCCGCCAGGTCGTCGACGCCGCCCGCGCCGCCGGCGTCTTCTGCCTGGAGGCGATGTGGACGCGCTTCCTGCCGCACACCGTGAAGATCCGCGAGCTCGTGGCCGACGGCGCCCTCGGGCGGGTCGTGCAGGTCAGCGTCGACCACGGGCAGTTCTTCGCGCCCGACCCCACGCACCGGCTCTACGCGCCCGAGCTCGGCGGCGGGGCCCTGCTCGACCTCGGCATCTACCCCGTCTCGTGGGCGCACATGGTGCTCGGCGCACCGACGACGGTGACGAGCCGCATCGACCCCGCCTTCACCGGCGTCGACGGCCAGACGTCCGCCGTCCTGCAGTACGGCGACGGCGTCCAGGCACTGGTCACCTGCACGCTGTGGGCGGCCACGCCGTGCCGTGCCGCCATCAGCGGCGAGCTCGCGTCGATCGACGTCGACCCGGTCTTCTACGCGCCGACCTCGTTCACGCTCCGCCGCCGGGGCGCGGAGCCGGAGCGGTTCGAGCCCGAGCCCACGCTGCAGGGCCCCGGCAAGGGATTGCGCTACCAGGCGGCGGAGGTCGTCCGCTGCGTGCGGGAGGGGCTCAGCGAGAGCCCGGCGCTGCCGCCCGACGAGACGGTCTCGATCATGGAGACGCTGGACGCCATCCGCGCGAACGCACCAGCTCCCGCAGCAGGCCGCTGACGGCACGCGCGGTCAGCGGGCCCTCGGCCAGGCCGAGCTCGGCGAGGTCGTCGAACACCCGCTGGTCGTGGCCGGCGACCAGAGCCGCCGTGACGAGCCGGCGTCCGCGGCCGCCCGGCTCGCGGCCGCCGCCGTCGGGCGCGTGCCGCCGGGTGGCGGCGGCCAGCAGGGCCATGTGCCGCCAGTGCCGGCCGTACCGGCTCCGCAGTGCGCGCGCGGTAGCGCGCGCCCGCCGTTCCGGAGCGCCGGCGCGCAGCGCGGCCGCCGCGGCGAGCCCGGCGTACGCGCCGCTCAGCACGGCTGCGTGGATGCCCTCCCCGGTCAGCGGGTTGATCAGGCCGAGCGCGTCGCCGGCGAGCAGGACGCAGCCGTCCGGCTGCCGCCAGCGGGTCGTCGACAGCGGCAGGTGGTGCCCGCGCCACGCCGTCCCGCCCTCGGACGCGCCGGGCAACAGGGTGTCCAGCCGGTCGGCGAGGTGCTTGCGCGTCGGCCCCGGGCGCCCGTCGAGCGGGAGGATCTCTCCGTAGCCGACGTTCGCGCGGCCGTCGCCGATCGGGAACGACCACGCGTAGGCCGGCCACGCCCCGTCCGGGTCGAAGGCGATGACCTGCGCGCCGTCGAGCTCCGCCCGCACCGGCGCGTAACCGCGCAGTGCGATGGCGGTGTGACCGCCGCCCGGCGGCGCCAGGTACGCCCGCACCACGGACGAGGCACCGTCCGCCCCCACCACGATCGGTGCCCGGACGCCGGCGGCGACCACCGCCTCGCCGTCCGCGTGGAGGGTCCGCACGCGCCGCTGCAGCAGGCGCGCGCCGCGCGCCACGGCGGCCTCGACGAGCCGGGCATCCAGCACGGCCCGCGGGACGACGTAGTTCGGGCGGGCCACCCGCCCCTGCAGCCAGGCGCCGCCCGGGTACCCGAGCTCGAGCCGGTCCACGCCCGGCCAGTCGTCCAGCAGCCCCCGGACGCCGAGCCGGGCGAGGACGTCGAGCACCTGCGGCGCGACCCCGTCCCCGCACGTCTTGTCCCGGGGGAACGCCGCGCGGTCCAGCAGCGCGACGCGCGCGCCCGGCCGCGCGGCGAGGACGGCGAGCGCGGCGGCGGAACCGGCCGGCCCTGCGCCGACGATCGCCACGTCGACGTCGAGGTCGGGCTCGCCGTCGGGCTCGGCCGTGGCCGGCGGGTTCGGGGAAGGCACCCCTCGATGATGACGACGGCGGTTTGCCGAGTGACGGGGTGGGTACCGGCGCCTCATGCAGATCCAGAAGAACCAGGTCGTGGACTTCCTCAACCAGCACGGTCAGGGCGACAAGGCTCAGGCCGTCTCGCAGCACCTGCCGGACACGATCGACACCGACCAGCACGCCGACCTCCTCAAGCAGCACGGTGTCGACCCGAGCCAGCTCACCCAGGGCGGTCTCGGCGACGCGGCGAAGAACATCGGCGGCAAGCTCGGTCTCTGAGCTCCACCGCGGCACGAGATCCCCGGGCGGGTGCGCCAGACTGCTGGCGTGCCCGCCCTCCGCGTCCCGAGGCTGACGTCGTCGACCACCGACGTCTCGGTGGCCGTCGCGGCGTTGCGCCGGGGCGGGCTCGTCGGACTGCCCACCGAGACCGTCTACGGCCTGGCCGCGGACGCCGAGAACGCGGTCGCCGTCGCCCGGGTCTACGCGGTCAAGGGTCGGCCCGCCGACCATCCGCTCATCGTCCACGTGGCCGGCCTCGACGCGCTCGACGGCTGGGTCGGCGATGTCCCGGACTACGCCCTCCGCCTGGCGGGCGCGCTCTGGCCGGGACCGCTGACGCTGGTCGTGCCCCGCGGACCGCGCGCCGGCGACCACGTCACGGGCGGTCAGCCGACGGTCGGGCTGCGCGCGCCGGACCACCCCGTGGCGCAGGCTCTCCTCGCCTCGTTCGGCGGCGGCGTGGCCGCGCCGTCCGCGAACCGGTTCGGGCGGGTCAGCCCGACGGATGCCGCGCACGTGCTCGAGGAGCTCGGCGACGCGCTCGCCGAGGGTCTCGACGTCGTGCTCGACGGCGGACCCAGCCGGGTCGGGCTGGAGTCCACGATCCTCGACTGCACCGGTCCGCAGCCCGTGGTCCTGCGCCCGGGCGCGATCGGACCCGCGGACGTCGAGCGCGCCGGCGGCGTCCCGGTGGCGACGCGGCGCAGCCAGGTGCGCGCGCCGGGAACGCTGGCCGCGCACTACGCGCCGACCGCGCGGGTGCTCCTCGCGACGGACGAGCAGCAGGCCCGCGAGCTGCTCGGACCGCCTCCCGCCCCGGGCTCGCCCCCCGCCGCCGGACTCCTCGCTCCGGCGGTCGTGGCCACGCCGCCCGGCGTGGTCCGGTTGGGCGCCCCGGACGACGACGAGGCGTACGCGCGCGGGCTCTACCGGGCCCTCCGGGAGGCGGACGCGCTCGGTCTGCCCACCGTCGTCGCGGTGCGCGCCGACCGGCGGCGGGGCCCTCGCGGCCGCGGTCGCGGACCGCCTGCAGCGAGCCGCGACCGGCAGCGGGGGAAGCCTGTCGAGACCCGCACCCGGCCCGGCTTGACGCGGACGACCTCGGACACCGACTGTTGTCTCGCCCCACGCAGCGTCGAGAGGCAACCGACGGGACGATGCCGGGGGCGGACCGTTCGAGCTAGGCCGAACGACGGAGGAGGACGGTGGCCGACCGCGCGCAGCAGGTGGCGATCCCGGCTCCCGTGGCCGAGCTCCTCGCCGCATGGAACGACCGGTCGGCCGACCGGTTCGTGGCGATCCTCGCCCCCGACGCGCGCGTCGCGGTCCCACCGCTGCACCTCGAGCTCGCGGGGCGCGACGACGTGTGGCTCGGGGTCGCGCGCGTGTTCGGCGCCTTCGGCGCGTTGCGGTACGTCTCCCGCCACCGCTACCTGACGCCGGAGAGCGTCACGGACGAGGCGATCCTCGAGGGGCTGCAGACGCAGGAGTTCCTCGGTGCGCCGCCGCCCGGACGACCCGGTGCCGTGGCCGCGCGAGTGATCATCAGGCATGACGGGGCGGTCGTCACGAACCTCGAGGTGTGGCCGGACGTCGCGGCCCTGCGCGAGCTCTTCGACGGCGTGGCCCGGCGGATCGACCTCCGGTCCGCGGGCGCCGCCGGACCGGTCGTCGCCGCGCTGCGGGCGACGATCCCCTCCCCGGAGGGCAAGCTCAGCGTGGGCCAGCAGCGCCAGGAGCGGCAGGAACGCCAGCAGCCGGCATCGTTCGAGGAAGCGCTCGTCGGCGGTGCGGCCGACCCCTCGGGAGCGGGCGGGCGCGGGGGGCGCTCGGGCGGCCGCGAACCCGGCCACGCCAATCATCAGCCCGGCCAGCAGCCGGGTCACCACGGGAGCGGGCAGGAACCGGGCAAGGCGAAGCCGAAGGCCGAGGTCCCGAAGGCGCCCCTGCCGCGCAGGGTCCGCATGGTCCGGGCGCTCCTCGCGGGTGCGGTGATGCTCGTGGTCGCCGGCCTCCTGGTCACCTACGTGGTCGTAGGCGTCCGCAACAAGCAGGAGCCGGTCGCGGCGTCGAAACCCCGCCCGTCGGCCAGCACCACCCACAAGCCGCGGGCGAGCAGCACGCCACGGCCGTCGGCCGCGGCGGTCGAAACGCGGCCGACGTTCGACCCCAAGACCAACACCTTCAACTTCACCAACCACGTGCTCTTCGAGACGGACCAGTACACCCTGCGCCCGCAGGCCAAGCACGCCCTGGACCTGGTCATCGCCGCGCTCGTCGCCCAGAAGCGGTACGGGGCGATCGCCGTCACCGGCTACACGGACAGCACGGGGCCCGAGGCCCACAACCTGACGCTCTCCAGGCGCAGGGCTCTCGTGGTCGCGCGGTACCTGCAGCAGGGACTTCGTAACGATCGGTTCCAGGTCACGTCGCAAGGCCTCGGTGAGGCCCAGCCCGTGCGGAGCAACGCCACACAGGCCGGCCGGGAGCAGAACCGCCGAGTTGGAGATCAAGGTTCCTGACCCGCAGAAATCCTGATCAGTAGCCGTCCGGCCGGCGCAGACGCTTCGTCTCCGAGCGCCGGCGCTTGTCCTCCAGGCGCCGGCGCCGCTGCCCCACGCTGGGCCGGCTGGCACGCCGCGTCGCCGGCGGCGGTGCGACGGCGTCCCTCACCAGCGCCGCGAGCCGGGCTCGCGCGGCCTCCCGGTTGCGCAGCTGCGACCGGAACTCCGAGGCCGCGACGGTCACGACGCCGTCCGCCATCCGCCCGGCGAGCCTGGTCCGGAGCCGCTCGAGCGGAACAGGACCGAGGGCGGCCGAGGTGCCCGGCTCCCACGACAGCTCGACCCGCGAGTCGGTCGTGTTCACGCCCTGCCCGCCCGGGCCGCTGGACCGCGAGAACCGCCACCGCAGTTCCCGGCCCGGGATCGTCAGGGCGGGCGTGACGACCAGGTCGGGTTCCACGACGTCCAGGATGCCGACCGGGACCGGCGGACGCCGGAGCGGGTGGGCGCGAACGCTTCTCGCCGGCTACCTCGCCGCTGACAGGCCCCTCGCGAGCACCGCGTCCGACGCGGCCGTGCGTCAATGGAGAGCGTGACCGATATGCGCGTTCCGGGGCGCGGGTGAGCGCATGAGTCCCCGCCGCCGGCTGGTCGTCGCCGCGGCAGCACTGCTGCTCGTCCTCGTCGCGGGCGTGGTCGCCGTCCGCGCCCTCATCGGCTCCGCCGAGGCCGCCCAACCCGCGCCGAGCGCGACCGCGCGCCAGGAACCGGGCCCGGTGCTGCTGCTGCCGGGGTACGGCGGCAGCACGACGTCGCTCGAGCGCCTGGCCGCGAAACTGCGCACGGCCACCGGACGCGACGTCCGCGTCGTCCGGGCCGTCGGGAACGGCACCGGTGATCTGACCGCCCAGGCGCGCGCGCTCGAGACGACGGTGCGCGGGCTGCTCGACCGCAGGCGCGCCGTCGGTCGACGTCGTCGGCTACTCGGCCGGCGGTGTCGTCGCCCGCATCTGGGCGGACCGGTTCGGCGGTGCGGCGCAGGCCCGCCGCATCGTCACCCTCGGATCGCCGCACCACGGCACGGAGGTCGCGAACCTCGCGGCGCAGCTCGCGCCCGACCAGTGCCCGACCGCCTGCCGGCAGCTCGCGCCGGACAGCGACCTGCTGCGCGGCCTCCCCGTCGGCGCGATCCCCGGCCCGCGCTGGGTGAGCGTGTGGACGACGCAGGACGACGTCGTCACGCCGCCGAGCTCGGGCCGGCTCGAAGGGGCCGTGGACGTCGAGCTCCAGGCGGTCTGCCGCGACGACCGGGTGAACCACAGCGGCCTGCCCGACGACCCGCTCGTCGCCGGCGTCGTCGCCCGCGCCATCGCCCCCACACCGCTGGCCGCCGCCCCCCGCCCGTCGCAGTGCGCGGCCCTCCGCACCCCCTCCTCCGCGCTGATCAAGCTCAGTCGCGAGCGGGTCAGCTCGTGACGTCGCGGGTGGCGAAGTTGGCCCAGGCGGCGCCCAGCAGGACGACGATGTAGAACCCCTGCACGAGCACTCCGCGCTGCACGTCGTGCCACAGGATCGGGTCCCGGAACAGGTCCACCCAGGCGAGCCAGTACCGCGTCGGCAGCCAGTCCCGGACGCCGCCGGCGGCGTCCAGCGTCACGAGCACCGTGCTGCCGACGAGCACCGCGAGACCGCCGAGCGCCGCCCCGAGCGAGGAGTCGGTGACCGTCGAGAGGAACAACGACACCGCGGCGACCCCGAGCATCGACCAGCCGATGTACGCGACCATGAGCGCCGTCCGCTCGAGCAGCTCCGCCGTGGTGAGCGGCGTCCCGGAGACCGTGGACGTCGCGTAGGTCAGCGCCTCGGGGTTGCTGCCGAAGAGGTTGACCCCGACGACGTAGCCGGTGACGGCGACCGCGACGACGGCGACCACCGTGTACACGATCACGGCGGCGAGCTTCGCGACGAGCAGCCGGGTACGGCCGACGGCGCGGACGAGCAGGTAGCGCAGGGTCCCCGCGCTCGCCTCGCCCGCGATCGAGTCACCGGCCACGACGGCCACGGAGACCGGCAGGAAGATCGGCAGCACGATGCCGAGCGCCGCGGCCGGGTAGAGCTGCCCGTTCGACAGCACGGCGGAGAGGAACGCGGGCCCCTCGCCGGGCCGCGGCGCGATCCGGGACACCGCGAGGAAGACCGCGACCACGGTCGGCAGCAGGCACAGCAGGAGCACGGACACCCACGTCCGGGGGCGCCGCACGAGCTTGACGAGCTCGACGCCGATCATGCGGCGTCCACCCGGTCCGACCCCGGCCCGGTCAGGGAGAGCACGACGTCCTCCAGGGTCTGCCGCTCGGCCCGCGCCTCGTGCACGGCGAGCCCGGCGCCGACGAGCCGGCGGGTCACCTCGGCCACCGGCAGCCCGTCGACCACCAGCCGGCGGCCGGCGGCGGACTCGACCCGTCCGTCGAACACGTCCTTCGCGGCGGACGCGTCGTCGAGCTCGACGAGCACCCGTCCGGTGGGCCGGCGCAGCGCCTCGAGCTGCTCCTGGGCGACGAGCCGCCCATGGTCCATGATCCCGACCTGGGTGCACAGCGCCTCGACCTCCGCCAGCACGTGGCTGGAGAGGAACACCGTCGTCCCGGTCTCGTTGAGCCGGATCAGCAGCTCCCGCATCTCGATGATCCCCTGCGGGTCCAGGCCGTTCGTCGGTTCGTCCAGCACGAGGAGCTCGGGGCGGCGCAGCAGCGCACCGGCGATCCCGAGCCGTTGCCGCATGCCGAGCGAGAACGCCTTGACCGGCCGCCGGCCCACCCCGGAGAGCCCGACGACCTCCAGCGCCTCGTGCACGCGCCGCCGCCGGTCACGGCCGACGCCGCGGGGGCGGTGGCCCGCCCACGGCGCGGCGGCGTCCATCAGCGTGAGGTTCGCGGCCGCCGAGAGGTGCGCGTACGCGGCGGGCCCCTCGACCAGCGCGCCGACGCGCGGCAGCACCTGCCGCAGCTGCTTCGGCACGGGCCGGCCGAGCACCTCGATGCTGCCCTCGGTGGCGTAGACCAGACCGAGGAGCATCCGCACCGTCGTCGTCTTCCCCGAGCCGTTGGGGCCGAGGAACCCGTAGCGGGCGCCGGCGGGCACCTCGAGGTCGACGTGGTCCACCGCGGTGAACGACCCGAAGCGCTTCGTGAGCCCCTGCGTGCGCAGGACGGCGTCGCTCACGACGCGGCTCCGGTCAGCAGCTGCCGTCCCGCGGCGCGGACGACGTCCCTCGTGACCAGGCCCGCGACGAGGTAGGAGCTGCCCGTGTTCGCCGAGCGCGACGGTGGCGGTGACGACGCCGGTGTCGAGGGTGACGAGCTGCCCGCCGGGCACGTCCTCCACGGGAGCGCGCAGCCGGGCGGCGTCCAGGACGTCGCTCGCGGGGCCGGGCGGCAGCGGGACGACGACGAACCGTGCGAGCCCCTGCCCGTAGGTGGCGGTGCCTCGCAGCACTCCCGGCGTCCGCGGTTGCCCGGCGAGGCGCTGCGGCAGCAGGGCGCGCTCGTAGCGGTCGACGAGCGCGATGATGTCCGGCGCGTCGGCGGACTCGAGGCGGGCGCCGGGTGACGCCGGCACGGCGGTGTCGGCGTCGGACGGCCTCGTCAGGGCGACGTCGAGGAAGGAGGTCTCGAACGCGATCGCGCCGCCGCGGTCGCGCACGGTGAGGGCGAGCGGCAGGCCGGACGCCGGATCGACCCAGACGTCGACCGAGCCGATCGTGCTCGACGCCGAGGCGGGCACGACCCGCAGCCCGCGCCCCCTGGATGCCCGCGATCCGCCGGCCGGCGACGGCGCTGAGATGATCGGCGGGGTCGAGCGCGGCGAGCAGCCGGCGCGCCGCCTGCGGCGGGGCGAGGTCGTCGACACGCGGGCAGCCGGACGGATCCGGCGCCGAACGTGGTGCGGCGCAGATTCCGCTCGTAGTCCCAGCTCACGATCGTGCCGTCGCCGGGCGCGTAGACGTCCTGCTCGCCGGTGCTCAGCAGTTGCGCGACCCGCCAGTGGCCGGCGTCCTGCCACCAGACGCGCTCGCGCGTCGTGCTCCCCAGCAGGGCCGCGACCTCCCCGAACTGCCGGACGTCGGGCAGCCCCAGCGTCCCCCGGCTCTCCGCCAGACCCTGGTGCGGCGACGGACGCCGAGGCGAGCGCGCGGCGCACCAGGCTCGCCGGCGCGGGCACCGACGCGGGCCGGTTCGCGACCGAGACGGCGGCCGCCGCCAGGGACGGCGCGGCGACGAGGAGCGCGGTCCCGGCGACGACCACCGCCCAGCGGCGCCGGGCCGCCGCGGAGACGACGGACACCTCTCCACGGTACGTCGAGTACCTGGACGGACCGGGAGGAGGGGAACGAGGGCCCCGAAAGTGGGCAGGAGTGAACCGGAACCGGCCGGGGTAGCGCACCGGTATGCGCATCGTCGTCACCGGTCTCTCCGGCAATCTCGGCACCTCGCTGCTGCGGCGGCTCCTCGCCGACGGCGGGCACGAGATCGTCGGCGTGGTCCGGCGTCCGCCGCGCGACGACGAGCCGTACCGGCATGCGACCTGGGTGGCGCTCGACGTCGCCCAGTCGGGCGCCACGGCCCGGTTGAAGGACGTCTTCGCCGGGGCGGACGCCGTCGTCCACCTCGCCTGGGGCTTCCAGCCGAGCCACGTCACCGGGTACCTCGACCGGGTCGGTATCGAGGGCACCGAGGCGGTGCTCCGGGCCGCGGACGCGGCGGGCGTCGGCCAGCTCGTGCACCTCTCGTCGCTCGGCGTCTACTCCCCCGCGCCTCCCCCGGACGCCGACGGCGAGCCGGTCAGGGTCGACGAGTCGTACCCGACCGACGGCATCGCCTCGCTCGCGTACAGCAAGGAGAAGGTGGCCGCCGAGCGCCTCCTCGACACGTACGAGAAGACCGGCACCGGCCGCCTGATCGTCACCCGGATGCGGCCCGCGCTCGTCGTGCAGCACGACGCCGGGAGCGGGCTGCTCCGCTACGGGCTGCCCCCGATGGTGCCCTCGTCCGCGCTGTCCCTGGTGAAGGTCGTGCCGCTGCCGCCCGACCTCGTCATCCAGGCCGTGCACACCCCGGACGTCGCCGACGCGATCGCCCTCGCCCTGCAGCAGCGGGCCGGCGGGGCCTTCAACCTCGCGGCGGACCCCCCGCTCACGGCGTCCCGGATCGCCGCCGCGCTCGGAGCCCGGCTGATCCCGGCGCCGCGGCCCGCGCTGCGCGGGCTGGTCGCCGCCACCTGGAAGCTCGGCGTGCAGCCGCTCGACCCGGGCTGGCTCGACCTCGCCTTCACCGTCCCGCTGCTGAGCAGCGAGCGGGCCCGGCGGGAGCTGGGCTGGACGCCGCAGCTCGACGCGGTGGCGGCCCTCGAGGAGCTACTCACGGGCATGAGGTCCGGCGCCGGCACGGGGAGCGCCCCGCTGCGCTCGCGGTCGGTGCGTCGGCGAGCTGCGGGACCTCGTCACGCGGGGTCCGATCTCCCACCGCCGCCTCCCCTGACCCGCGGGCGCGGGCCGTCGGTCACGCCGACCTGGCGGACAGCGGCGAGGATGTTGGCGCCGGACGCCACGATCGTCACGAGCACGACCGCCAGGACGATGACGATCAGGTCGCCGGGCGTCTTGAGGATCCCGAGGCCGACGATGAGCGTGGTGGCCCCGGCCGGCGCGTGCGGCGTCCGCAGCAGCTGGAGCACGACGACGGTGACGACGAGAGAGATCACCGCCGCGGCCACCCGGCGTCCGTCGAGCCCGGCCTGCACGGTCGAGGGCGCGTACCGCAGCCCGGTGACGAGCAGCGCGAGCCACCCGGCGCCGACCCCGACGACGTGCCCGACGAGCACGTTCCGCGGGTGGGCCGCCGGCTGGGCGGGCGTCTCGGCGATCACCATGATGGTCGGCCCGAGGCTCGGGAACAGCCACGGCTGGTGGAGCAGGACGCCGACGAGCCCGGCCAGCGCGAGCGCGACCGCCGCCACGACCCCGGCGTACACCGCCAGTGCCGGCCCGCCGTGCCCCGCCTGCTGCCTGACCTGCTCGAGCGCGCGGGAGAGCGGGCTCAGGGGCCGACGAGCAGGATCTGTGGCGACGCCGCCTTCAGGTGCGTGGTCAGCCATGACATCGTCCTTCCGACCTGGGTGAGGGCGTCCGTGCTCAGCTGGAGGAGGTCCTCGTCGCGGGCGCCCTGCGCGGCCTGCTCGAGCACCGTCCACGTGGTCTGGAGCAGCGCGGCGAGCAGGTAGAGGTCCTGCAGGTCGCGCAGCAGGCCGACCCCGCCGGTACGGGTCTTCGTCAGCGCGTCGGCGTGCAGCCGCTCAGGCTCCTCCACGTCCTCCTCGCCGTACCGCTCCGCGACCGGCCGGAGGCGCTCGATGCCGCCCTCGTGCTGACGGGCGAGGCTGCGGCAGACGAAAACCGTGTCCGGGTCCTCCGGGTGCCCCGCGGCGACCTGGCGCAGGGACTCCACCAGGGTCTGCTCGCCGCGGTGGGCGAGGCCGACGTACGTCGACAGGTGGCGGGCCATCACCCCACCTCCGCACGCCGCACCCGCACCGCCGAGGTCTTGAAGACGGCTGCTTCGACACCGGGTCCCACCACGTGAGGGTCAGCTCGTTCGCGGCCCGCGGCTGCCGGCCCTCGTCGTCCGGCCCGGCGGCGCCGGCGTCCCAGTAGCCGTAGTGGAAGGGGACGAAGACGGTGCCCTCGCGGGGACGGGTCCGCTCGATCCGGGCCGGCGCCTCGATCCAGCCCCGCCGCGACTCCACCCGCACCGGATCGCCGTCGGCGATGCCGAGCGCCTCGGCGTCCGCGGCTGCGAGCTCGACCCAGGCTCCGGGTGCGGCCGCCTCGAGCTCTCGGCTGCGGCCGGTCTTGGTCCGGGTGTGGAAGTGGTGGACGGTGCGCCCGGTGGCCAGGCGCAGCGGGTAGTCGTCGTCCGGCTCCTCCAGCGGCGGGCACGTACGGGGCGCCGCGCAGCACCGCGCGGCCGGCGGGGTCGTGCGCGGCGTGCTGGTCGCGGGTAACCGCCCCGCCGGTGAGCAGGTCGCGGCCGTAGGTCTCGCAGTAGTCGGTGGACGTCGGGAAGACGGCGTCGCCGTAGAGCCGTTCGGTGCCGTCGGGGTGCTCGTCGTTCACCGGCCAGCAGATCCCGGTCGGGCCGCGCAGCTTGTCGTACGTGAGGCCGGTGTAGTCGCACGGCCGGCCCCGGCTGCACGCCTTCCAGGCCTCGAACGCCTCCTCCGGCGTCCGCCACCGGATGAGCGGCTGCCCGTCCTTGTCCCGGAAGTCCATGGCGTCCGCGTAGGCGAGGAAGATGTCGAGGTCGCTGCGCGCCTGCCCGGGCGGCTCGACGGCCTTCTCCGACAGGTGCACGGTGCGGTTGACGTTGGTGTAAGCGCCGGTCTTCTCACCCCAGCCCGCGGCCGGCAGGACGACGTCCGCCAGGAGCGCGGTCTCGGTGAGGAACGCGTCCTGGACGACCACGAAGCAGGAGTCGCTCGCGAGCACGCGGCGGGCGCGGGCGAGGTCGGGCATCGACACGGCCGGGTTCGTGGCGGAGATCCACAACAGCTCGATCGAACCCTGCTCGGCGTACCGGAAGATCTGCATCGCGTGGGTCGGCGGCGCCCAGTGCGGGATCACCGTCTCCTCGACGTTCCACAGCTGCGCGAGCTGCGTGATGTGCTCGGGGTTGTCCCAGTTGCGGAACCCCGGCAGGTCGCCGTTCGCACCGGTCTCGCGGGTGTTCTGCGCGGTCGGCTGGCCGTTCATCTGCAGGATCCCGCAGCCGGGCTTCCCGATGAGGCCGCGCAGCAGGTGCAGGTTGTTGACCTGGCAGGCGGCGGCCGTCGCCTGGTTCGACTGGTAGAAGCCCTGCAGCACGGTCGACAGCACGCGCTCGGAGGTCCCGAAGATCTCGACGGCGCGGGCGACGTCGGCGGCGGGGACGCCGCAGATCCGCTCGACCTCGTCGAGGGGATACGGCTCGACGATGTCGCGGAGCGTCTCGAGGCCGACCGTGTGCGCCTCGACCCAGTCGCCGTCCTGCCAGCCCCGGGCCAGCAGCTCGCGCACCATGCCGTTCATCAGCGCCTGGTTCGTGCCCGGTCTCGGGGCCAGGTGGACGCCGCCCGTCCGCGCCGCCTCCCGCGCGACGTCCGTGGTGCGCGGATCGACGCAGACGATGACGCGGCGGGTCCTCGCCCCGGGTCCGGTCGAGGATCCGGGCCCACAGCACCGTCTGCGTCTCCGGCATGTTGTGGCCGTAGAGGAAGATCGCGTCGGTGTGCTCGATGTCGGTGTAGGAGCCGGGTTGGCCGTCGCAGCCGAACGACTCCTTCATCGACTCCCCCGCGGTGGCGGTGCAGAGCCGGGTGTTCCCGTCCATGTGGGGGGTGCCGAGGCCGGCCTTCCCGATCACGGCGAGCGTGTAGTACTCCTCGAGGAAGAGCTGGCCGCTGGTGTAGAAGCCGATGCCGAGCGGGCCCTTCTCGTCGAGGATCCGCCGGCTCTCCGCCACGATCCGGCCCATCGCCTCGTCCCAGCTCGCGGGCCGCAGCTCACCGGCGTCCCGGATCAGGGGCGTCGTGAGCCGGTCGGGGCTGCTCGCCCACGGCCAGGAGCCGTACAGCCCCTTGGGGCCGAGCCTGCCGTGGTTGACCGCGTCCGTCGCCGTGCCCCGGACGCCGACCATGCGGCCGTCCTTCACGGCGATCTCGCAGCCGCAGCCGTTGCTGCAGAGCACGCACGCGGACCGGACCCACCGCTCGACGTCCGCCTCCTCGACACCGTCGGCGAGCTGGACGTCGACGCGCGTCGGCCACGGGGTGCCGCGCGGGTGCGGCGTCCGAGGGCCCCAGACGTCCACGGTCCGATCCGTCGTTCGATCGGTCATGCGCACCTCCGGCGTTCCGGCTGACGTGCGATGCATGCCCGATGCAAGGGTGACGAAACTTCGGGGGTCGCATGGAGGGCGCTTGCCGGGGGTATGACGATCAGTATGGGTATCCTCGACCGCCTCTTCGGACGCCGGACCCCCTCCGCCGGCTCCGCGTCCTACGGCTCGTCGCCGGCCTGGGGGACGCCGGCGCAGCAGCAGCCCCAGCAGGCTTCCGGGCCGTACGCCAACAACGAGCAGCCGTCACCCCAGCAGGCCGGCCGGGACGCCGAGGCGATCCGGCGCTACCGCTACCTGCTGCGGACGGCTCCCCCGGAGGCGATCGAGCAGGCGCACGCCGAGGCGTTCGAGCAGCTGTCGCCGGACCAGCGGCGTCAGGTGCTGCAGCAGCTGTCGAAGGGCATGCCGGAGTACGAGCGCGCCCGCAGCGACGACCCGGAGTCCCTGGCCCGGATGGCCACCCGGGCGGAACTGCGCCAGCCCGGCGTGCTCGTGCAGGTGCTGGGGCCGGGCGGGTACGGCCCCGGCTACGGGCGCGGCTACGGCGGCGGGTACGGGTACGGCGGTGGTTACGGCGGGGGGTTCGGCGGCTTCGGTGGCGGCGGGATGGGCATGGGGATGGGCGGGATGATCGCCGGCAGCCTGCTCGCGAGCGTCGCCGGCAGCTTCATCGGGACGGCCATCGCCGACGAGTTCTTCGACCACGACCAGTACGACGCGTTCAACCAGAGCATCGGCGACGTCGACCCGAGCGGTGGCGACCCCGGCAGCGGCATCGACTTCGACAATTCCAACGTCGACACCAGCGGCGTCGACGACCAGACCCTCGCCGACACGGGTGGGGACACCGGCGACTCCGGTTACGACGCCGGGTACGACGACGGCGGGGGCTCGGACTTCGGCGACTTCGGGGACGGCGGCGACTTCGGCGGCGGGGGCGACTGGTAGCCGCGCGCTACCAGCGCTCGCGGTGGACCACGTCGTCGAACGGCCTCCGGTCGATGTTCTCGATCGGCGCGAGCGGGCGCTCCGCCGGGTAGCCCAGGGCGACCATCCACTCGACCGTGTGGTCGGCGGGGACGCCGAGGATCTCGCGCGCCGCGTCCTGGTCGCCGACGGCGGCGTGCCCCGTGCCGATGCCGAGGTCCGCGGCGACGAGCATGATCCCGTAGGTGGCCTGCCCGAGGTCGAACTGCAGGATCTCGCGCTCGCGCGCACCCTCGGCGTGCGGCGCGACGATGGCGATCGTGGCGGCGGACGACGCGACGTGCCGCGCGCCCTGCCACACGGTGCTGAGCCGCTGCAGGCGCTCCCGCTCGGTGACGACGACGAAGTCCCACCACTGCCGGTTGCCGGCGGACGGCGTCCGGCGCGCGCCCTCGAGGATGCGATCGAGGTCCTCGGCGGGGATCGGGCGGTCGCCGTACCGGCGGACGTTGCGGCGGGCGCGGAGCGCGTCCCAGGTCTCCATGGTCGTCAACGTAGTCGCCCACCAGGCGGGCCGCCCGCGTAGCCTGTGACGAGCCGGTGCCCTGCGGGTGCGCCGGCTGCGGGGGCCTCTAGCTCAATGGGTAGAGCAGCGGACTTTTAATCCGTGGGTTCCGGGTTCGAGCCCCGGGAGGCCTACAAACCCGCAGGTCACGGGCACGACCCCCGGACTCAGCAAGATCACACCCACTGTTTACCCATGCGCTTTCCTTCTCGTCGCGGCTCGCGGCCGAGGCGGGATCGGCGACGGCTTCGAGCACACGGGCGGCGCCTGTGGCGGCGATCCGGCGGCCGAAGTAGTGGTCCGTGGTCATCGAGACTTCGGCGTGGCCGAGCTGGTCGGCGGCAGCGCGAGCCGAAAGGCCGGCGGCATCCATCAGTGTCGCGTCGGGCTCGAGCAGGCCGCCGGGCAGCTCCCAGTTCCACACGTCGGCGGCGAAGCGGTGCCGCCACATCAGGAGCACTCGCTCCCCGGCGTCGTCGAGCAGGGCCGTCATCGCGGCCGGCTTCATCGACACGACGTGATGCTCGTATCGCCGGCCGTCCGGCAGCTCGACGTCGACGAGGCTCAGCCGGACCCATTCGTTGTCGTACAGGTTGCGCTCGCCGTGCGGCTTCCATGCAGGCGAAGTCTCCCCGACGCCCCGCTGTGCAGGCTCCGCGTCCGCTCCGCCCTCGCCGATGCAAGGTCGATGCTGCTGCCACTGCACGATCGTCGACGGCCGCCACAGTGCTTCGCCCAAGAGTCCGATCCGGTGCCGGCATCTGCCCCCGCTGGCGATACGAGCTAACCGTGCCAACTCGAACGCCGAGGTAGTCAGCGACCTCGGTCGTCGTCCACCACTCCGCACTCGTGTCGACCGCCACGCCAGCATCCTGTCTCATCACTTCGTGCGCCGACGGCACCCCTGGGCACAGATGGACGAGCGTCTCGGACATGGCCGCACTTCAACGTGCGGGCGCGCGGGTTCCTCCCTCCTCCGCCACCAGCACGGCTTCGAGCTCGACGCTCCTGACAGGAGGGAAACCAGGAGGTCCGCTCACGCGTCTCCTTGACGTGTACCGGGCCGTTTCAACCCCGGCTTGCCCGTCGTGACCTACGAGCGGCGCGTTCGTCGCGCTCATGGCGTGCTCACCGTCGCGGCCGTCGCCGCGACCGTCGTCCTCTGCCGCGGCTCTCCCCCCAACGGCCGCTGCCGTGCTCGGCGGCTCGGTGCGCTGCTCGGCGTCAACCTGCTCCTGCTCGTCACGATCGGCCTCGTCGCCAACACACCTTCGTTCTTCGCCGATGTACGTACCTCGCCGAGCTCTCACCTCGGCGCCCCCGGCGACCCGACCACGAAGGCAGCACCAGCCCGAACGCGGCGGCCGAAGCACACGTCGGCGGCCCGCAGCTCTCGCGGGCTCACATCCCCACTCCAAGAGGCGACGGCAACCTGAGTACTCATTCTCGTCCCTGAAAGGCCAGCCACGTCACGGGCAAGGTCATCGTCGACCTCCCGGCCGGCTACACGGATCCGAAGCAGGCCAGACGCCGGTACCCGGTCATCGAAACCTTCCACGGCTACCCCGGGCGGCCGAGCAGTGGCTCACAGCATGCTCGGTGATGTGCTCGACCAGGAGGTCGCCGCCGGCCGTATGACGCCGACCATCGTCCTCGCTCCCGAGCTGGAGATCCCCCCTGGCCGGGATACCGAGTGCGTGAGCGGCGGCGACGCGGGGCCCGCATGGAGACCTGGCTGACGACGGACGTCCGACTGGGCGGCGCGGACGTTGCGTGTCAAGCTCGACCGCGCCTCGTGGGCGGCGGCCGGCTTCTCTGCCGGCGCGTGGTGCGCGGCGATGGTGGCACTGCTCCACCCGTCGCGCTACGGCGCGGCCCTCATCTTCGGCGGCTACTTCCACCCGGTCTTCAGCCCGACCTACGTCCCGTTCACCCCGGGGAGCGCCCAATGGCGCCGGTACGACCTGGTGGCCCTGATCAAGCGGGCCCCACCACCGCTGGCGATCTGGATGGAGGTCTCGCACTCGGACCACGGGTCCTACCGGACCTCGGCCGCCTTCCTCGCGGCAGCGCGGCCGCCGATGTCGGTGCGGCTGGTGGAGTTCGCCCACGCCTCGCACACGATCCTGTTCTGGGCGCCGCTGGTGCCCCAAGCGATCAGGTGGCTGGAGACTATCCGCGGGTTCCGGGCCAGTCCTGACGCCGGATCCTTACGCGCTACGACGGTCCCCGGGCTCGGCGCGTGCCAGGATTGGCTGCCAGGTGACGGCCCAGGCGGCGGGGCAGTTGCCTGTGTCTCGGGCCGTGGTGTTGAACCCGCCCAGTGCGGCATCGGGAGACGGGTGACGGTTCCTAATCTGTCCAGACACCGTAGCCCCTGGTCTCGGGTGACCTCGTCCCTCCAGGTCTCTGGTCTTCCCTCGAGCGCCTCCGGTTCCGCGCCCGTCTCGCCGGGGTCGAGCAGCTCTGGCGTCTCGATCGCCGTGACGTGTCAGCAAGCTGACGGTCCAGCAGGCTGGCGAAGCCTTCG
Source organism: uncultured Actinomycetota bacterium (assembly GCA_963755755.1). Lineage (GTDB taxonomy): Bacteria > Actinomycetota > Actinomycetes > Actinomycetales > Kineosporiaceae > DATKNA01. Next base: position 80,513 of record CAVWLJ010000018.1, on the reverse strand, counting down.
GGCAGTGAGTTCCACCAGGTCCGCCCAAGCTGCGCTTTCGCTCCCAGGGTCAGCTCAGGCCGCCCTCGCCATCTCGGCGCCCGTCCTGGGATCATGAATGCTTCAGGAATCGGAAATAGAACGCCCCGAACAGCAGGACAATCCCGATGTTTGCTGCCAGGCGCTCCCAGACCTGGTTTCTGAAGAAGAGGATGTCCACGGCGACGACAACGGTTACCAGCGCGAGCACGTAGAGCACGACGCCAGCTTGTCTTCCCATCGTTCCCTCCTACTTGTGTGACGAATGGACCCGTAGAGTTCTTGGTCCAGTGAACTCCCCCGGCGACTGTCCGCTGTCGGCACCCCGGCCCCTACCACCCGGAGCGCCGCGCGGTGCCACTGCTTCCGTCATCGGCAGCCGCCACCAGCACTGACGAAGTGTCGCGTTGCGGACGCCTCGCGCACTGCCTTCGAGCCCAGGGCGTGTCTCCCATCTGGGTCGGCCGTTGCCAGGAAGCTGGCAGTATGGGGCCTCGGTGAGTTCTGACTGATCAGCAGTGGGCGGTGATCGAGCGGTTGTTGCCGCCGGTCAAGGGCGAGATGGGCGGCCGGCGACGCCCTCGCCCCGGTGTGGAAGCGATCATTTACCGGTTCCGGGCCGAGTCCCGTGGCGTGATCTGCCGCGGGACTTCGGCCGTGGCAGACGGTGTGGAAGCGCCACCACAAGTAGTCCGCGCGACGGGACCTGGGATCGGGTCCTGGCCGAGGTCCTGGCCGATGCCGACGCGGCCGTACTGGTGGACTGGCAGGTCAACGCCGATTCCTCGGTGGTGCGCGCCCACCAGCACGGCACGAACACGTCCCGCCCGCCCGGGGTGTCCTCTTACACCGGCCGGCAGGACCGGCGGGACTCAGGGGGCGAGATCGAATGACAACAATCCCGGCTCGGTAAGGCTCGCCTTCGAGCCGACCGATCACGCTGTCGGCCGCTCACGCGGCGGTCTGAGCACCAAGGTCCACCTGCTGGTCGACGATGCCGGACGGCCTCTGGTGGTCCTCGTCTCGCCTGGTCATGCCGGGGACAACCCCGCGTTGCAGCCAATGCTGAACGCAACTGCGGATCACCCGCCGCTGCCCTGGCCGTCCGCGCTCCCGCCCCGTCCTGGTCCGCGCCGACAAGGCCTATTCCGCGCGCGGCACCCGCGGCTACCTATCGCCGCCGCGGCATCAAGGCCGTCATCCCAGAGCCGCACGACCAAGCAGGCCACCGCAAACGCCGCGGCTCCCGTCGCGGCAAGTCGGTGACCTACGACCCGCTCGAGTACGCCGACCGCAACGTCGTCGAACGCGGCTTCAACGTCCTCAAGCAATGGCGGGCCCTGGCCACCCGGTACGACAAGCACGCCCTGACCTACCGCGGCGGCGTCGTCCTCGCCGCCATCCTCACCTGACTCGATGACTTGAGAGACACGCCGTCCCGCAGCTCGGTAAGGACGGTGTGCCGAGCGGTTCCGCACATGGGACTCGTGCATGATCCCGTCTCACCAGCCCGGCTGGATGGCGATCGCGCCGTCTGCCGCGGCTGCCAGTGCCGCGTGATCTGCTTCGTTACGGTCGGCGTAGCTGCGGGCGAAGCGGGTCATCGCCGCGGTGAACGCATCATTGCGCCCGAGGTAGGCGTCGATGGCGATGGGATCGCCGGACCGGGCGTGGGCCTTGGCCAAGGCCTCCCCGCAGGCCCGGGCAAATCGGCCAGGACGTGTCTGAGTACGTGAGTGTCAGCGATCACCTTCATGTCACGGAACTGACGGACATAGAAATCCTTGCCATCAAAGCTGGTCCAACCGGCGAACAGGTCGGTCGCGCTCTGGATCAACCGCTGCCCGTTGACCACCCGGGCGGCGTGGTTGGGGTAGGAACTGGGAGCCAGGTGCTCCTCGTACACGGACGGCCCGGCCTGCTTCACCTGGAGAAACAGGGGCTCGTCGCGCGGCCCGGTGAGCAGCACGAGATGCACGAGCATGCCGACGCTACCGACCCCGACCACCTGGCGGACGACATCGGTGTAGCCGAACCGGTCGAGCAAGGCCCGACGGTCGTCCTGCAAAGTGTCGTGGTACAGGTCGAAGACCTCGTGCACCACCTCGAACCGGCGTGGCTCGTCGACGTGCGTGAGCGCCGGCGGATTCTCCCGGATACGGATCTGCCCATCGACCTTCTCGGTCAGCCGATCGAACGCGCCCTGGTTCCCGCGCTTTCTTGCCTTCTTTCTGATGTAACGCCGAGCGAAGATCCTGGCCTCCTCATCGAAGTGCGCGAGGAGCTCCTCGACGTGAATCGCGTCGTACCAGATCGTCAGCTGGTCGGCGCCGGCATACCGGCGCATACGGTCGCGATACGCCGTCACGCACGTGCGGACCGCCTCGAGCCCGACCCCGTCGGGGTGCCCGTTCTCCCTGGCGACCACGACCAGGCTGGCGGCCAGCCGCTTGACATCCCATTCGAACGGTCCCGGCAGCGTCTCGTCGAAGTCGCGCAGCGCGAAAGCCAGTTGCCGTTCCGGGGTGGCCCACAATCCGAAGTTCAGGACGTGCGCGTCGCCGCACATCTGGACCAGCAGGCCGGTGTGGGGGCACTCGGCGAGGTCCGCCGCCATCACGGCCGCCGCTCCGCGGAAGTACGTCCACGGCGACGCGGTCATCCGCCCGTACCGCAGCGGGAGCAGCTCGGGCGCTCGGATCGGCTCCTGCGCGCGGAGTCGGTGCAGCGCCGTGCCCCCGTCGGGCCGGTGCCACTCGTGCTGCCGGCTGCGGGGGACGTGGACGCGGGCGGCACGCCCCACGGCGTGGCTGCGCTCCGGCGAGAGCGGTGCGGTCGGCATCCAGCGATCCCTCCTCGACGTACGACGTGAGCGCATCGGGACCATGGGAGAGACTACGGGCTACGCTGCCGGGAGGCGTCAACGAGCAAACGACCTCAGGGGGCGCGCTGTGAACAAGACGCTGACCGCGGCTCTGAACGAGCAAGAGCGGTTGCTGGTTGCCGAGACCGAACGGGATGCGATGGATGCCCTCGACGAGGACGAGGTTCTCGCGCTGCACGCACGCGTCCGCTCGGCCCGCAACAAGTACACCGGCCAGTACCGCCGGGCAGCCAGCGCGCGCGTGGCGGAGAAGGGCGGCCGCGGAAAGGCGCGCCCGGCGAACAAGGGAGCAGCACTCAAGGCGGAAGCCTTCGAGCAAGCTCTGTCAGTCGTGAGCAGGCGGCTTGCCGCACTGTCACGAAGCAGCGCCGCCGAGTTGCGCAGTGAACGGATCGCGACAGCCAGGGGCGCCAGGGCTGCGGCAGGCCCGGCCACCGGATCAGGCGCGCGGACGCCGGTTGGCGCAGAGGCGGCCCGCACCGTGACCGACCGGCTCCGCGGGGACCGCAGCCTGAAGTCCCCGTCCTCCGAGAAACGGCGGGCCACCGCGCAGGCCTCAGGTGCACGCAAGCAGGCCAAACGCGACAGTCGTTAGCGAGCCTTCGTATTCGCAGTCGAGGCGGGCCTTGTCGATCGCGGCAGTGCGCTCCAGGCCCGCCTTCTCCCGCTCGAGTTGGAGCAGCCGTCGATCCTGCATGCGCGCGGTAAACAGGCCGAAGACGGCCAAGGCAAGGGCCGAACCGGGGGTGATCAGTGCCGCCAGCGCCTCACCAGCCATGAGGTCCCCCCGTCCTTGGGACTCGGCCTCGCCCCATGCGACCGATCCTGGCCGCCTCCCCGAGCCGCGTCGAGTGATTCGGGCTCGACACCCGATGCAAGCGCGGCACCATCGACCGGCTGCCGAGCGGCGCCTACCGGGTGAGGGTCTACGCCGGCACCGACCCGGTGACGGGCAAGCGTCACGACCTTGTCGGGGTCGTCCCGGCGGGCCCGCGGGCCGCAGCCGAGGCTGAGAAGGCGCGCAGGCGGCTGCTGAGCCAGCTTGACGAGCGCCGGAACCCGCGGACGAAGACGACGGTCAGCCAGCTCCTCGACCGGTATCTCGAGGTCGTCGACCTCGACGACTGGACGAGGAAGATGTACATCGGCTACCTCGATCGACACGTGCGCCCTGTGCTCGGCAACCAGCTGCTCAGCAAGGTCGAGGGCGAGATGCTGGACGCTCTCAATGGCCAGCTCCGGCGATGCCGAGCTCGGTGCAACGGACGTAGCCGAGCGATCGAGCACCGGACCAAGGTTCTCACGAGTGCGTTTCGGCCGCCCACGCGGCGCGCGCGTCAGTGATCGTCGTCCTGCGACGGGCGATGGCGGCGAGCCGTTCCGCTTGGGCGCGCAGCTCAGTGGCCCTTTCCAGCTCGCCTGCGGCCTCGGCGAGGATCGCCTCGGTCGTGCTCAACCTGTTTTCGTACTGTCCGTGTGCTTATGCGGCGAGCCCAGGCAATCTGCTGGGCGCTGAGTCCTTGGGCGATGAGTGTGAGTACCTCAAGCTCGCGACGGGTGAATGGATCGCTCCCCGAGCCGCTGTGGGGGTTGGTCCTTGGCGGACCTTCTTACGCCCAGCGATATCCGCCGAGGCCGCTTCTCCAAATCATTCCACTCCCAGACGATCCACTGCAAGACGGTTGTGGTCACCGGTGAATGGCACAGTCCTCCCGCTCGGCCGTGCGTCGAGCCGATGATTCGAAGCCGGTGCACGGTCGCCGGAACTGAATTACTTCGCGGCTGACCCGTTCGTCGCCTGGCTCGACTGCGTGCCGTGATGCGACCAGACCGTACTGAGGTCCGTTCCGAATCGGGGGTGTGCGAGCACCATTACCACCAGGCCGATGAGAACGACGGCGAGGATCGACGTGACATCGACGAGAGTTTCCTTGGCGCCTTGAGTGCGTATCCCTTGCCGGCTCGTGTTCATGCCATGACGCTATGGCCGCTGTTGGGGCCGGCGCGTCGTCGGAAGGCCTTGTTCGGCGTCGTCCGTCGGGGCGGTCGGCGTCCGACTTTGGTAGGACGCCGGGAAGGATCACGTGACGTACGTTGGGCACGTGAACCGGCTTCGGGTGTTCTTGCGAGGGTACGGTTTCGACCTGCTCGTGGTGATCATGGCCGTGGAGAGCGCCCTCGAGACCGCGACGGGCCGATACCCGCCGGGGCAGTCCCGCACCGCATCGTGGTTCGCCGTGCCCGCGATCGCCCTGGTCGTGCTGTGCCTGCTCGGGCGGCGCCGCTTCGCCTTCGCCGCGCCGGCGGCCCTGTGGGTGCTGGTCGCCGTGCTCTCCTTCGTCAACGGTCGTCTGGTGACCCAGCCGGCCGGCATCCTCCTCGCCGGGCTGGCTGCCGCCTTCCTGCTCGGGAACCTGCAGAACACCCGCAAGGCGCGACTCGGTCTGGCCATCGTGCTCGGCGGCGCCGCCATCGTCGTCTACAACCTTCCCGAACGCGCCGCCGGCGAGTTCGTGTTCACCCCGCTGCTGTTCGCGATCGCCTGGCTCGCCGGTTTCGCCCTGCGCGAACGGGCCGCGCGGGCCGACGCCGCGGAGGCGCGCGCCGTCCAGGCCGAACGGGACCGCGAGACCGCGGCCCGCATCGCCGTCGCGGAGGAGCGGGCACGGATCGCACGCGAACTCCACGACATCGTCGCGCACGCCGTCAGCGTGATGGTGCTGCAGGTGGGGGCGGTCCGGCACAAGATGCCCGAGAGTGCCGCGCCGGAACGTGACGCCCTGAAGAACGTCGAGCAGACCGGCCGCACCGCGCTCGCGGAGATGCGTAGCCTGCTGGGGGCGATGCGGAGCGACAGCGACCCGGTCGACCTCGCGCCCCAGCCCGGCCTGGGCGACCTCGACGCACTGCTGGCCGACGTGCGCGCCGCGGGGCTCCCCGTGCGGGTGCAGATCGAGGGGGAGCGACTGGAGCTGCCGCGTGCGATCGACCTCTCCGCGTACCGGATCGTGCAAGAGGGCCTGACCAACTCCCTCAAGCACGCCGGGGCGCGCCACGCGGATGTCGCCCTGCGCTACGGCGCGAACGACGTGCAGGTCGAGGTGCGCGACGACGGGCGGGGCCCTGCGACCGACGACGGCCTGGGGCACGGCCTTATCGGGATCAATGAACGCGTCAAGATCTACGGCGGCGACATGAAGGTGGGAGCGGCCAGCGGCGGAGGCTTCATCCTCAGGGCGAGGCTCCCGTTGAACGGCCACACGGCATGACGATCCGCGTCCTTCTGGTCGACGACCAGTCGATGGTCCGGGCCGGGTTGCGCATGCTGCTCTCCAACGAACCGGACATCGAGGTCGTGGCGGAGGCGGAGAACGGGCTGGAAGCGGTCGGAGAGGCGGCTCGCCTGAGTCCCGACGTCGTCCTCATGGACATCCGTATGCCCGTGCTCAACGGGGTCGAGGCGACCCGACGGATCCTGGCCGCCGACGAGCTCGCGCGGGTCCTCATCCTCACGACCTTCGATCTCGACGAGTACGTCTACGAGGCGCTCGGAGCGGGCGCGAGCGGGTTCGTCCTCAAGGATGATCCGCCCGAACAGCTGATCGCGGCGGTCCGGACCGTCGCCGTCGGCGAGGCACTCCTTTCGCCCACCGTGACCCGACGCGTGATCGCGCAGTTCACCCGCGTCCATCGCCAGCCTCCGCCGAAGGCGGTGGACACCCTCACGTCGCGGGAGCGGGACGTGTTCCGCCTGATCGCCCGAGGTCTTTCGAACGCCGAGATCGGCCACGAGCTCTTCATCAGCGACACCACGGTGAAGACGCACATCACACGCCTGCTCCAGAAACTCGACCTGCGCGACCGCGCCCAGGCCATCGTCCTCGCCTACCAGACCGGTCTCTTCGACGTCGACGAGTTGCGGGGATGACGCGACGGGACGGCACCCGGACGCCGACGGCGCTTGCTCGATTCTACGCGAACAGAGTTCCTCGCAAAGCGAAACCCGTGGAGCGTGCTCTCGAGTACCGTCCGTGCGCGCCCGCCCTTGTGGGGCTCGCCCTGGTCGGGCACGCCGTCGTGACACGGGTTGTGACGCGAACTGGCGCCCAGGGAGGCAGTTGCAGCGCCGTCCTGCGCCCTGAGCTGCAGCAGAGCCGCAGGCAGCAAGGGGAACCGTCGATGTGCAGCACCCTTTTTATCGTGGGTTCCGGGTTCGAGCCCCGGGAGGCCTACCTATCTGAGCTGCGCTGATACCGCGACCGGATCCATGAACGTGAGGGTCAAGACACGAGTTGTTCGTGTCATGACCCTGCTCGCACCGCTCGTACCGATGGTTGCGTCTCCAAGGCGGCTGAAACGCCAAGCTCCTCGATGAAGGCCGCGACGGTCTCGTAGCCCCGGCGTCGCTCCCGGCGACGTCGTCGCCGTTGAGCTGCCTGACGGTCCTCAAGAGCCGCTCGACCGGGTCTGACTGCGCCCCCACGACGTGCGCCCGATGTGGATCCTGCGTGCGGAGCATGCCGAGGGCGCGGCATGCTCGCTCCTATGATTGGCCGCCTCGAGAAGACCGTGCTCGACTGCCCCGATCCGAGGGCGCTCGCGGCGTTCTACGCCCAGATCCTCGGCATGCGGGCAAATGAGGACGACGAGGACTGGGTCGTGATCGGGCGCGTCCCCGGAGCCCGAGAGCTGGCGTTCCAGCGCGTGACGACCTGGGTGCCGCCGCGATGGCCCGACCCGCGCTTTCCGCAGCAGCTTCACTTGGACATCCGTGTCGACGACGTGGACGCTGCCGAGCGCGTCGTCCTCGAGCTAGGCGCTCGTCGCCTCCCCGCTGAGCGGGAGGAGGGTTTCCGCGTCTTCGCGGACCCCGCCGGCCACCCATTCTGCCTGGTGTTCGGTCACGCGGACTCGACCTGACTCGTCCCGGTCGAACGAACGGCTCTCGGGACGGCAGGGCGACGGGGCAACTGCCCTGCGATGACCGCCACGGGCGATCATGACCGTCCCGCTGACGATCGTCTTGCGGGATGGGCGGAGGATCCGGCGTCGTTCTTGATCCCCCAGATGAGCCGTCGCGTTCGTTGTTCGACGAGCGAGGCCAGGCAGCTGACGATAGATCGTGTCAACGGCGTCCCATGCGGGGTCAGCCGCCGCCGACAACCGTCCTGCCTCTGGGGTAGGGGTGGTGGCCCAGCTGTCGGCGAGGCTGTCGACGCTGGGCCGCCCTCGACCGCCGAGGTGACCAATGCGGACACCATCATGGCGGCGTCGTGGTCGGACCCATCACGCCGGTCGAGTACCTGCCGCCGATCGACGAGCTCTTACCGAGGACCAGGATGCCGCCCGATGGTGATGAGGACCGGCCTTGTGGATCCGCCTGCCGCGACAGGCGGTGGTCGCGCCAGCGCACAGCAAGGCTTGCGCCGACGAGCACGACGCTCTCCGGCTGCGGAGCCCTCGCCCACGTCTGCGCGGCGCATCCGTGCTCGAGCGTGATGGCCAATCGGGAGCGGTGCTGCCACCTCGCGGTCACGGCAGACACCACCCCTACCGGTGCGTCCACCCGGCGAACCTCTTCCGAGCTGTTCATTCCCGAATATCGCGATCGAGGAGATTTGTGCCGTGCATCCATATATATCCCGTACGTGAAATCGCTCAGCAAACTCTCAGGCAATGATCAAGAATTCACTTGACCCACTGATCACGTCAACCTAGCGTCGCCTGGGTAATCGGCGGACCCGCGCCCGAGCGCACCCGGAAACGAATTCCGAGCGGGGACGGGGCCTGCCGCGGGGCAGCGGAGGGTGATTCACATGGGTCGGGTTTCGCAGTGGGCCGTCCGCAGTCCGTGGTACGCCTTGCTGACCTGGGTGGGGATCGTCCTCGTGGTCGGCGTCCTCGGCACGAAGTTCGGCGGCGACTACAACGACAACTTCCAGCTGCCGGACACCGAGTCGACGACCGCGCAGGACCTGCTGTCCAAGCTCTCCGGCGGCGGTGCCGGCACGGGAACCGGTCTGGACGGTCAGGTCGTCTGGAGTCCGGCGTCGGGCAGCGCCACCCAGGGCGCCGCTGCGACGACCATGAAGGGTGTCCTGACCCAGTTGTCCACGTCGCCTGGCGTGGCGTGCGTGCTGACGCCGCTCGGCCCGCCGTTGGGCTCGGCATGCCCGCAGCAGCCCGCGCAGCAGGGCCAGGGCGGGCAGGCGCAGCAGGGGCAGGGCCAGCAGAAAGGCCAGCCGCAGTTGTCGCCGGAGGCACGCGGTGCCATGGCCCACTTCGGCCAGGCCGGCGTCAGCCCTGACGGCCGGGTCGCCTACGGCACCGTGATGTACCGGGGCGCGACGTTCGACGACCTGAACACCAGCGACCTCACCGACCAGCTGAACCTGATCAAGGCCCAGAACGGGCAGAACGGCCTGAGGGTCGGGGCCAACGGTGTGTTCGGCTTCGTCGGCGGTGAACCGCCGTCGGCGGAGAGCATCGGTGTCACCGTCGCGCTGGTCATCCTCCTCTTCGCGTTCGGATCCCTTCTGGGCGCCTTCCTGCCCATTGTCTCGGCCGCGCTGTCCGTCTCGCTCACGACCGCGTTCGCGTTGCCGCTCGTGGCTCGCTTCTTCGACGTGGCGACGTTCGCGCCGATCCTCGCGTCGATGATCGGTCTCGGGGTCGGCATCGACTACTCGCTGTTCGTCATCAACCGGTATCGCGAAGCGATCATTCACGGGCGCCCCCCGCGGGCGGCGGCGCTCGAGTCGGTGCGCACCTCCGGTCGCGCCGTGCAGTTCGCGGCTGCCACGGTGATCATCGCGCTGCTCGGCCTGTTCGTCATGCGGATCTCGTTCTTCAACGGGATCGCGGTCGCGGCTGCGATCACGGTCTTCATGGTGATGGTGGGGGCACTTCTGCTGCTGCCGGCGGTGTTGTCCCTGCTCGGGACCTGGGCCTTCGTCGGACGGATGGCGTGGGTCAGCGACGAGGAGGCGATCCCGACGCGACGTCTGACAGGTGTACGGCATGCGATCGGCCGCCTGCTCCGGTACCTGGGCTGGATCGTCTGCCTTCCGGTGACGCTGATCGGGCTGGCCTGGCGCTGGATCGTGCGTCGCGGACGGGCACCGGACCCGAACCAGCCCAACGCCTTCGCCCGGTACGGCCACTGGTTGCAGAAGCGGCCGTGGGTGACCGCTACGTTCGCGCTGCTCGTGATGCTCGTCGTCGCGATCCCGGTGCTGTCGCTGCGTCTGGGCTTCGCCGACGACTCGGGTGCCCCCCAAGGTAGTTCCCCACGGATCGCCTACGACCTGACCGCCGCCGGGTTCGGTCCCGGCGTCAACGGCCCGTTCTTCGTCGCCGTCCAGCTCCCCAAGGCCGGTGACCAGGCCGCCGTCACGACGCTGGCGAACGCGCTGAACAAGGATCCGGGGGTCGCTCTGGCAGCCGCTGCACCGGTCGCCGCGGACGCGACGGTCGCGCCGATCCAGGTGGTGCCGAAGACGGCGCCACAGGACAAGGCGACGACCGACCTGCTGTTCCACCTCCGCGAGGACGTCATCCCGGGTGCCACGGCGACGTCCGGTGCCACCGCCTACGTCGGGGGCTTCCAGGCCGTGACCGCGGACTTCACCCAGGTGCTCCAGGACGCGCTGCCGTGGTTCCTGATGATCGTCGTGGGCCTCGGCTTCCTGGCCATGGTGGTCCTGTTCAGGTCCCTCCTGGTCCCGGCGACGGGCGCGCTCTCCAGCCTGCTCTCCCTGGGTGCCGCGCTCGGCGTCACCGTCGCCGTCTTCCAGTGGGGTTGGTTCTCCGACGTGGTCAAGCTGGAGTCGACCGGACCGATCTTCCCGTTCCTGCCCGTGATGGTCTTCTCGATCCTGTTCGGCTTGTCCTGCGACTACCAGGTGTTCCTCGTGAGCCGCATGCACGAGGAATGGATGAACACCGGCGACAACCGCAAGGCGGTCCGCCGAGGCCTCGCCGGCTCCGGCCGGGTCGTCGCGATCGCCGCGGCAATCATGACGAGCGTCTTCGGCGCGTTCATCCTCGGCAACGACGCCACCATCAAGCTGTTCGGCGTCGCGCTGTCGAGCGCCGTGCTCTTCGACGCCTTCGTCGTCCGGCTGATCCTCATCCCTTCAGTGATGACGATCTTCGGCGAGGCTAACTGGTGGCTCCCCGGCTGGCTGGGCAGGCTGCTTCCCCACATCAGTGTGGAGTCCGAGCACGATGTGGAGGCCGGAGCCACGGAGATCGTCGACGTCCCCGACGTGGGCAAGGAGAGCGAGCCTGCAGGCGTCTGACGTCCCGCCCCCGACGTTCCGCGTCTCACCCGGGAAGCGCATGAACGGGACCAGGCACCGTCGAACGAGGACGCGAGGCATCACGCAGCTCACGAGCGCCTGCACCTCCTGAGCAGGGCGGTTGTCGAGAACATCGAGATCACCGGTCGTCTCCGGAGCGAATCAGTAGCGGGCGCCTTGCGGATGCTGCTCGCCTGCCTCCCGATGACTTCTGCGTCGACGACGGGTCTGTCGTCTCGACGTGTGCATCGAGATGAGGAGTGCAGCCATGGGGCGTCCGGGGATCCTGCGGCCGGGTGAGCCGGGGTACGACGAGGCGCGCCGGGTCTGGAACGCGATGATCGATCGACGCCCCGCGCTCATCGCCCGCTGTTCCGAGACGGCCGACGTGGTGGCGGCGGTCACCCTGGCCCGGCGCGAGGGCCTCGAGATCAGCGTCCGGTGCGGCGGCCACAGCGTGGCCGGGCATGCGGTGCCGGAGGGCGGGCTGATGATCGACCTGACCCCCATGGGGAAGGTCCGAGTCGATCCGGAGCGTCGGCGGGCATGGGTGCAGGGTGGCGCCCTCCTGGGGACACTCGACGCGGCCACCCAGCCGTACGGGCTGGCGACCACGGCCGGCAACGTCTCGCACACCGGCGTCGGCGGTCTCACGCTGGGCGGCGGGATGGGCTGGCTCGCCCGCCAGTTCGGGCTGGCCTGCGACAACGTGCTGTCCTTCGAGGTGGTCACTGCGGCCGGTGAGATCGTCCGTGCCTCGGCGACGGAGAATCCCGAGCTCTTCTGGGGCCTGCGGGGAGGCGGCGGCAACTTCGGCGTGGTGACCGAGTTCGAGTTCCGGCTGCACGACACCGGTACCCGGGCGCTGGCCGTCGAGCTGGACTTCCCGGTCGCCGAGGCCGCTCCGGCCCTGATGCGCTGGCGGGACCTGGCCCTGGCCGGACCGCGCCGGGCGACGTACACGGCCTCGATCTCGGGCGGCGTCGCGACCCTCGGCTTCGTCTGGGTCGGCGACCCGGACGCGGGCCATGAGCACGCCCGAACGTTGGAGGTCCTCGGCGTCCCGGTCGAGCGGCGCGTGGTCGAGCAGTCGTACGTCGACCTCCAACGCCGCGACGACAGCCCGCAGGGCCACGCCCTGCGGCGGTACATGAAAGGTCACTACCTCCCCGCCTTGCCCGACGCGGCGATCGAGGCCTTGCTCGCCCACGATCCGTCGATGGGGGCAAGCCTGCAGACGCACGGCGGGGCGATCGCCGACGTGCGCCACGACGCGACGGCATTCGCGCACCGCGGGACCGCATTCGAGTACGTGGGCGCCACGGGCTGGACCGACCCGGGCGAGGACGCGGCCCGGACGGCGACGGTCCGGGCGGGCGCCCGGCGGATGGAACGGTTCGCGGACGGGGCCTACGTCAACACGCTCGCCGACGACGGAGCGTCCGGCGTACGTCGCGCCTACCCGCCGGCGGTGCTGACCCGGCTGACCGCGCTCAAAGACGCAGTCGACCCGGAGAACGTCTTCCACCTCAATCAGAACATCCGGCCGAGCCTGACGGGGGCGACGGTATGAGGACCATCTTCGCCGCCTACCGGGTCAGTGACCTCGACCGCTCGCTCGTCTTCTACGCCGCCCTCGGCTACCGCCAGCTCGGCCAGGTCGCCTTCGACGACGGCGGGCGCCTCGCCGTGCTGAGCTTCCCCGAGGAGCCGGTGGCCACGCTCGAGCTGGTGCACCGACCGGACGAGGCTCCCCTGCTGATCGGCGGCTTCGACCACCTGGCGGTCCAGGTGGACGATCTGGCGGGGACGCGCGCGAGGCTGATCGATCAGGGCCTCGACCCGTCAGCCGTCGAACGGCCGGGGGGACCGGAAGGGCCCCAGACGGCCTGGCTCGAGGACCCCGACGGCTACCGGATCGAGCTGGTCGAGTGGCCGCCCGGCCACCCGTACGGCCTCACGGCGGCCGACTTCGCCGACCAGCGGCAGCAGTAGAGGGACCGAGGGCGATGCTGGGACACTCACCTGATGAGGATGGCGGCGTCTTTTGCGACGTCGGCCGACGGGACTCGGATCGCGTGGTCGCGGCACGGTAGCGGTCCGCCCTTGGTGCGGGTCGGGACCTGGCTCACGCATCTGGACTTCGACTGGTCCACTCCGTTGTGGCGCCACTGGCTGGAGGCGCTCGGCCAGCGGTTCACGGTCGTCCGGTATGACGACCGCGGCAGCGGCCTCTCCGACCGCGACCCCGGCGAATACTCACTGAACGCCTGGCGTGCAGACCTGGAGGCCGTCGTCGACGCGGCCGGACTGGGCAGCTTCAACCTGCTCGGCATGTCCCAGGGCGGCGCCGTCGCCATCGATTACGCACGAGCGCATCCTGAGCGAGTCACGAACCTGATCCTCTACGGGGCCTACGTCCAAGGAGCTACCGCACGGAACACGACCGTCGACGACATCGAAGAGCGGGCCCTGCGCGAACAGCTGATCAAGGTGGCTTGGGGTCGGGCCGACCCCGTCTTCCGCCGCGTTTTCACATCCACGTTGATCCCGGGCGCGTCCGAGGCACAGCTGCGCTGGTTCGACGAGCTGCAACATCGCTCCATGTCCCCCGAGGCCGCCCTCGCCAGCAGCTGGGCTCACGCCGGACTGGACGTCACTTCGTCGGCGAAAGCAGTGGCCGTCCCCACCCTGGTCCTGCACGCCGACGGGGACCGGGCCGTGCCCTTCGAGCAGGGTCGCCTGGCGGCCGGGCTCATCCCCGACGCGCGGTTCGTTCCGCTGCACGGCACCAACCACATCCTTCTCGCTGATGAGCCGGCCTGGCCGGAGTTCCTCGCCGAGGTGACGGAATTCGTCGCGGACGCAAGGCCGAGCGCCGGCACCGCCGTCCTTACCGATCGAGAGCTTGAGTTGCTGCACTTGGTCGCCGACGGCTGCGGCAACGCAGACATCGGCCTCCGGCTGTCCCTGAGTACCAGGACGGTGGAACGGCATCTCTCGAACATCTACACCAAGCTCGGGTTGTCGGGAAAGTCAGCCCGAGCAGCGGTAGCAGCGCAGCTTCCCGGCCTCGAACGGCGCTCTCCACCCGGCTGACGAGCAGCCGCGAGGTCGGGCCGTGCGTGCTACCCGTCGCGCTGCACGTTGCTTTCCCCTGGAGTTGGCGGGTATCACGGATGCCCCCATCGGGTCGGCGGACCTAACGTGAAACACGTTCTGTTCCACGACATTCATCAACGAGGAGAGCCACTGTGCCATTCATAGCTGTCAAGGTCGTCGAAGGTGTATTCACACCTGACCAGAAGCACGACATCGTCCGAAACCTGACCGACGCGATGGTCGGGATCGAGGGCGAGAACATGCGCTCGATCACCTGGTGCGTCATCGAGGAAGTCACCAGCGGCGACTGGGGAATCGGCGGCCAGCCGCTGTCGACCCAGGACGTCCTGACGGTGGCGAAGGGCGTGCCTGTCGCGTGACACCGCTGGCAGCCCCGGCCCGCCCGTTCGCCCGGCCCGTGCAGCAGTGGACGACCGCGGACGGAGGCCGGGGCCGCCTCGGTGGCGGCGGCCCCGCCCTGCACGGCGCCCGCTCCCCCAGCCGCCAGCTCGTCGCGTTCCTCTCCGAGGGCGCGACGCTGCGCGGTTGGCTCTACTCCCACGCCGAACGGACCGACTCGGAACCTCCGCGCCGCCCGGCGCTCGTCATGACCCACGGCTTCAGCGCGACCATCACCGGCATGGTCGCCGACCGCTACGCCCAGCGGTTGCATGCGTCGGGCCTACAGGTCCTGCTGTTCGACCACCGGGGTTTCGGTCTGAGCGGCGGTTCCCCCCGGCGGCAGGTCAACCGGTGGACCCAGGCCCGCGGCTACCGCGACGCGATCACGTTCCTCACGCGGCGACCGGACGTCGATCCCGGCCGCGTCGGAATCTGGGGTGACAGCCTCAGTGGCGGCGTGGCCATCTGCGTCGCGGCCTTCGACCCCCGCGTCCGCGCACTGGTCGTGCAGGTCCCCGCCTGCGGCGCGAACCACGCACCCCCAAGCCCCGGCCGCGCCTTCGAGACCCTGCGCACGGTTTTCAACACCGCCGACCTGGCCTCCCTCCCTGCGCGTCTCGTCGGTCCGGCGCCCGTCGTCTCGCCCGACCAAGGTCGGCAGCCGAGTCTGCTGAGACCGGGCACGGCATACCGCTGGTTCATGGAGTTCGGTGCCCGGCCGGGGACAGGCTGGAGCAACGACGCCACCGTCGTCGAACTGGAAACGCAGCCGGCGCTTCACGCGCAATTGTGCTCACCGCACCTCACCTGCCCCTCCCTGTGGGTCATCGCTGATGACGAGATGCCCGGGGCCAATCCTGCGGTCAGCCTGACGGCCTATCGATCAACTCCCGCGGGCGAAGGAACTCCTCAGGATCGAGGGAGGACACTTCGGGCTCCTCTACCCCGAAACCGTTGTCTTCGACCACGTCGTCGACGCACAGTCCCGTTTCCTGGCCACGCACCTGGGTCAAAGCGCACCAGTCGGCTCATGACCGTAGACGATGACGTAGCGGTGGAACTTGTCCGTTGTCCCGAGTGCGGAGGCGTTGCCTCGGTCGAGTGGAGCACCCGAATGAGCACGGTCCTCCACCTCAAGGTGCGGTGCGTCGAGCGGCACTGGTTCTTCCTGCCTGCCGATCGAGTCATCCCTTTCGGCAGCCGACGCCAACTCGTCGACCCCGACAGTCTCGACGCCGCCTGAAAACCAACCCCGCCAAGATCCTTGCGTTGACCTCTTGAATGGGCTCGCTTTGTGGCAGGACATGCGTCACGTGGCGTTGGTGCCGCCGACCTGACGCTGGGCCTTATCCGTTCTTGAGCTTGCGCCAACCACCCTTACGGTTGTTGTCTGCGATCTGGCGCAGCATGTCGGCCAGGGGCTCCCGAGGGAGGGGGCTGTCGCGGTGGAAGGAGATGGTGCGGGCGGTCTGGTTGTCGTGTCCGGCTGTGATGATGTGGTGGGGGTCGGGCACGATGGCGCCGTCGTAGAGGAACAGGTTGACGTGGTCCTTGGCCGCGAGCAGCGCGCACACGTTGCCGTGGAGCACGAAGTAGGGCTGGACCCGCCGCTTGATCGTCTCTTCGATGTCGGGGGCGGCCTCGTGCGCGATGTCTCGCAGCTGCCGGCAGATGTCGCGCTGCCACTCGGGCAGGGCCTCGATGTGGGCGTCCACGCAGGGGTGGCGCTGGTAGTCGTCCATGGATCACCTTAGGTTCTGGATGGTGCCGGGACGGGTTGCGGTTCAGTGCAATAGGCCGACGGCCACGGCGATCAGGACGAGCTTGAGCAGCCAGTCGCCGGCGTGAATGGCGGCGGTGATCGGGCGCACGCCCTCCCAGATCACGGACCCGGTCAGGAGGACGACCGGGAACGTGATCCATGCGACGAACGCCACGACGAGGACGTCGGGCAGATGCAGGCCCGAGCCCCGGGCGGCGATCCAGGCGAACCCCGCGGCCACGACCGCGGTCCGTGCGAGCTCGGTGGCCACCTTCCAGCGGACGGGCCGGCCCCGGTCGATCGCGGCGTCGCCCAGGGCGCGGCGCTCGAGCGGGGTGGTGACGGTGTAGTAGATCGAGCTCAGCACGAACGCGGCGACGGCGGCGACCGCCACACCCAGGATGATCATCGGAGCCTCCAGACATTTAGTACGTGCCAGTACTCTAGGTCTGGGCATCCGTACCGTCAAGTACTAAAGTGGAGGGCATGGACACCGACGCCACCCCACGCCGCCGTGGTCGCCCTCCGGGCCGTGAAGGCCCGGAGCTCTTGGCCGTCGCCCGGGAGGTGTTCCTCCACCGCGGCTTCAGCGGCACCACGATGGACGCCGTCGCTGCCCAAGCCCGTGTCTCCAAGCAGTCGCTGTACGCCGCCTACCCCTCGAAGGGGGCCCTGTACGAGGCGGTGGTACGAGACTGGGTCGACCTTGGGCACGACGCCCTCGCCCCGCACGCCGAGGCCTTGGCCCAGGCCGACGACATCGGCGCCGGTCTGCTCGGCTTCGCCGACGTTCTGCAGGCCGGCATCCTCAGCCCGCCGGTCCTCCGGATGCGCACCCTCGTCGCGGCCGAGGCGGGCGCCTTCCCACACGTCGCCGCCGACTACGCCAGTCGCAGCTGGGACCGCAACATGACTCGACTCGCGCACGCACTCCAAACCCTGCAGGACCGCGGCCTTCTCGACGTCGACGACGCGAGCGTGGCCGCCGAACAGTTCGTCTGGCTCGTCGTCGGGGCGCCACTCAACCGGCTCTCGCTGCAAGGTCTCGCGCACCGGGACGAGGACCCGCACCTGCAGCGCACGGCGTCCCAGGCCGTCACGACGTTCCTGAGCCGTTACGGCCGAGTCCGCTGAGGCGGTCGTCCAATCGACCAGCGAAGCGCTGACGGTCTGTGCCCGTGCCCTAATCTGACGTCGTGGATCTTGTGCCGGTGCGCGATGCGTATTCGTCCATCTCCGAGCAGTACATCGGCCTGTTCGACGGCGGCCGGCAGGACCACGAGGACGACATGGCCTTCGTCCGGCGGCACCTGACAGGACTCCCCGGACCCGTGCTCGACCTCGGATGCGGCCCCGGTCACTGGACCGCCTACCTGCAGTCCTTGGGCGCTGAGGTGACCGGCATCGACATGGTCCCCGAGTTCATCGCGCACGCTCAGGTAGCTCACCCCCATTCGGAGTTCCGGCTCGGCTCGATGACCGAGCTGGACGTGCCCGAGCACTGCGTGGCGGGCGTCCTCGCCTGGTACTCCACGATCCATGTGCCGCCGCCGGAACTCGACCAGGTGCTCGCCGAGTTCCGGCGCCTCCTGACGTCCTCGGGCGTGCTCGTCGTCGGCTTCTTCGACAGCGACGACGGCGTGGCGGAGTTCGATCACAAGGTCGTCACCGCCTACCGCTGGCCGGTCGACGTCTTCGCGCAGCACCTGACGAGGGCAGGCTTCTCCGAGCTGCAACGCCTGGAGCAGCAGTTCCCTGAACGACCGGACCGTAGGTACGCAGCGATCGCCGCACGCGCGTCCTGAGATCTCGTCCCTGTTCGACCGCGCCCTCTCGTCAAGCAGCTCACCGCTCCCGAGGAACCCGCAGGCCACCCGTCTACGGCGCGGGCACGACGGGCTTGACCCGGTGCCACCCCGATGTCATCCGGACAGGGTGGCGCGCTGCAAGCGGTGAGGTGCGTGAATAGGGCTCGACCCGGCGGGTAGTCCGCCGTGGACGAGGGCGGCGCGTGCCAGGGGTGCGGCCCGTTGAGGACTGGACTCCGCCCATGAACGGCAACTCGACGCACCGCTTCCGTAACACCGCCGTGCTGGCCGCGCAGACGGCCGACGCCTCCCGGGTGGTCACCTCCGACGCGCTCGACGACGCGCTGGCCGACACCTACGCCCGGGTGGGCCTACGGCCCGGCCTGCTCGAGCGCCTCGCGGGCATCCGGGAGCGCCGCTGGTGGGCCGACGGGGTCACCTTCATCGAGGGCGCCGCCATGGCCGGGGCCAAGGCGATCAGCGAGAGCGGTGTGGACCCGGCCGGGATCGGCATCATGATCAACACGTCCATCAGTCGCAGGTACCTCGAGCCCTCGACCGCCGTCGCGGTCCACCACGCGCTGGGCCTGCCGCGGTCCTGCCAGAACTTCGACGTCACGAACGCCTGCCTCGGCTTCGTCAACGGCATGGAGATCGCGGCCGCCATGATCGATTCCGGTCTGGTCGAGTACGCGCTGATCGTCAACGGCGAGGACGCCCAACCGGTCCAGGAGCGCACGATCGACCGGCTCAGCAGCCCGGGCACCGTCTCCCGCGACGTGCTGTCGCAGTTCGCGACCCTGACCCTGGGCTCGGGCGCCGCAGCCATGGTGCTCGGCCCCGCAGACTCCCACCCGGAGGGGCACCGCCTCATCGGGTCGGCGAGCCGGGCGGGGACGGAGCACCACGAGCTGTGCATCGGGGACAACGACGTGATGCGGACGGACCTCAAGGGGCTCCTCGACGCCGGCCTCGACCTCTCCCTGCAGATGTGGGCGGAGGCCGGCAAGGAGTTCGACTGGGCGCAGGGTATGAGCCGCTACGTCATGCACCAGGTCTCCAAGGTGCACATCCAGGCGTTGTGCGAGCGACTCGCCATCGATCAAGCATTGGTGCCCACGACATTCCCGACTCGCGGCAACCTCGGCCCGGCGTCGGTTCCCTTCACGCTGGCCGAGGAGCAGGACTCGCTCGTCGACGGTGACCGGGTGCTGCTCATGGGGATCGGCTCGGGACTCAACGTCTCGTGCCTCGAGATCGCCTGGTGAGGACGGAGGAGGCGGCGTCCCTCCCGACGGCGCTCCCGGGCCTCGACCCCGCCTGGTCCCGCCTGGTGACTGTCGGGGACGCCGACGGCGCCAAGCACACCTGGCACGTCCTCGACAACGGCGTCCGGAACCCGACGGGCACGCTGCTGTGCGTCCACGGCAACCCGACCTGGTCCTACCTGTGGCGCCGTCTGCTGGCGGCCGCCCCGCCCGGTTGGCGCGTGGTCGCGCCCGACCAGCTCGGGATGGGCTGGTCCGAGCGGCTGCCCGCGCCGCGTTCGCTGCAGCAGCGGGTGGCCGATCTCGGCGACCTGACCGCAGCCATGGGCGTCACCGGCCCGGTGGTCACTCTCGGGCACGACTGGGGCGGGGTCATCTCCCTGGGCTGGGCGCTGGGGCACCGGCAGGACCTGCGGGGCGTGGTCCTCGCCAACACCGCCGTCGCGATGCCCGACGGGGACCTGGGCCCGGTGCTCATCCGGCTGGCCCACGCCCCCGGGGTGCGGGCGGCCGTCACCGTCGGTACCCCGGTGTTCGTGCGGGCGGCGACCGCGTTGTCCCGGCCGGCGCTGCCCGCCGACGTGCGGCGCGCCTTCGCCGCCCCCTACCGCTCGGCCGCGCGGCGGCGGTCCGTCGGCGACTTCGTCGCCGACATCCCGTTCTCGGCCGCCCACCCCTCCCGCCCCGTGCAGGAGGCGATCGCCGAGGGGATCCGCACGCTGGACGTGCCGGCCCTGCTGCTCTGGGGCCCGCGGGACCCGGTCTTCGGAGAGCGGTACCTGGCCGACCTCCGCGACCGCCTGCCGCAGGCGCAGCTGCACCGTTTCGAGGGCGCCTCGCACCTGCTTCCGGAGGACGCCCCCGGGTACGCCGCGGCCGTCGCTCGTTGGGTCGCCGACCTGGACCCCTCGGATGCGCCGACCGACCCGCCGGGAGCCGCGCCCCGGGACGCGCCCGTCCGCCGGCTGTGGTCCGCACTGGAGGAGCGGTCGGACGACGACGCGCCGGCGGTCGTGGAGGTCGGGGGTGCGACGGTGAGCTGGCGCGCACTGGCCCGACGAGTGGCCGACCTTGCCGCGGGGCTGGCCGCGTCCGGGGTCCGCCCTGGGGACCGCGTCGCCCTGCTCGTCGAGCCGTCGGCCGACCTGACCGCCTCGGTCTACGCACTGTGGCGCGCCGGCGGCGGTCGTCGTCGTGGCGGACAAGGGCCTCGGCCTCGCCGGGATGCGCCGAGCCCTGCGCAGCGCCGCCGTCGACCACGTCGTCGGCAGCCCGGCGGGGCTGGCCGCCGCGCGCCTCATGGGCCTGCCGGGTTCGCGCTTCGCCACCGGCCGGCAGGGGCGGAGCACCCTGCGCGTCCTCCGCGCGGCGCACTCGCTCGAGCAGCTCGAGGCCCTCGGCCGGGGGGCGCCGCCGCCCGCGGAGCGCCCGGTGGACGCCGACTGCGCCGTGCTCTTCACCTCCGGGGCCACCGGACCGGCCAAGGGGGTCGTCTACACGCACCGCCAGGCCGCGGCCCAGCTCGAGGTCGTGCGGTCCGCGTACGCCCTGACCGCCGACGACCGGTTCGTGGCGGCGTTCGCCCCCTTCGCGATTCTCGGGCCCGCGCTCGGCATCGGGTCCGCGGTGCCGGACGTCGACGTGACCCAGCCCGGTTCCCTCACCGCAGCAGCGCTGGCCGATGCCGCAGCCGCCGTCGACGCGACGGTGGTCTTCGCCTCGCCGGCGGCGCTGCGTCGCGTCGCGGCCACGGCGGAGGACCTCTCGCCTCCGCAGCGCACAGCCCTGGCCGGTATCCGGCTGCTCATGTCCGCCGGCGCCCCCGTCCCGGCGTCCCTGCTGCGGTCACTGCGGGCGGTCCTGCCGGCCGCCGCCGCCCACACCCCCTACGGCATGACCGAGGTCCTGCCGGTCACCGACATCTCGCTCGCCGGGATCGACGCCGCCGGCGGAGGCGAGGGGGTATGCGTGGGCGGCCCGCTGCCCGGCGTCCGCGTACGGATCAGCCCGCTGTTCCCGGACGGGCGGTCCGACGGCGAGCTCACCGACCGCCCGGGCGTTCCCGGTGAGGTCTGCGTGCAGGCGGCGCACGTGAAGGACCGCTACGACGCGCTGTGGGCGCTCGAGCGCACGACCTCGCGCAACCCCGGTTGGCACCGCACCGGCGACGTCGGGCACCTGGACGCCGACGGTCGGCTCTGGATCGAGGGACGCCTCCAGCACGTCATCACCACGGCCGCCGGTCCCGTGACGCCCGTCGGGATCGAGCAGCGGGTGGAGGGCCTGGCCGAGGTTTCGGCCGCCGCGGCCGTCGGCGTCGGCCCGGCCGGCGCGCAGGTGGTCGTCGTGGTGGTCGTCCGCCGTCCGTGTCAATGTCGGCGGACCGCGCCCGGCTCCACGGCCGGTCGCGCCTGCCTCACCGCTCGAGGCAGCTGCAGCTGGCCGACCTGAGCCTGGCTGACGCCGTCCGCGCGGCCGCCGGTGCCGACGTCGCCGCAGTGCTGGTCGCGCCGCGCCTACCGGTCGACGTCCGGCACCAGTCCAAGGTGGACCGTGGCGAGGTGGCTCGGCGGGCCGCGCGGCTGCTGGCCGGCGCTCGGACCTCCCAGCCGTGAGGGTCCTGGTCACCGGGGCGAGCGGGATGCTGGGCCGGGCCGCCGCCAACAGGCTGCTCGCGCGCGGCGACGAGGTGACCGTGCTGCAGCGCCGTCCCTCCGGCCTGCCGTGCCGAGAGGTGCTGGGCGACGTCGCCGACCGCGGCGTCGTCGAGCGGGCTGCACGAGCCCAGGACGCCGTGCTGCACCTGGCTGCCAAGGTCGACGTCACCGGCCCGTGGGCGGAGTACGTCTCCGCCAACATCGAGGGCACGCGCAGCGTCGTCCTCGCGTGCCGGAGCGCGGGCGTCGCCCGGCTGGTGCACGTCTCGTCCCCGTCGGTGGCACACGCGGGGACGGCGTTGAGTGGCGTCGGTGCCGGGCCGGCCGATGCGGCCCGCGCCCGCGGCCGCTACTCCCGCTCCAAGGCCATGGCGGAGTCGGCCGCGCTTGCCGCCGACTCGCCCTCCCTGGCCGTGCTCGCGATCCGCCCTCACCTGGTGTGGGGGCCGGGTGACCCCCAGCTCGTCGATCGCATCGTCGAGCGGGCGCGGGCGCGGCGGCTGCCCGTGATCGGGTCCGGCGCCGCCCTCATCGACACGACCTACGTCGACAACGCCGCAGCCGCCCTGATCGCGGCCGTGGACGTGTGCGGACCGGTGCACGGCCAGGCCCTCGTCGTCTCCAACGGGGAGCCGCGACCGGTCGCCGAGATCCTCGCCCGGCTGTGCCGCGCGGCCGGAGTCCCCGGGCCACGTGGCCGGGTGCCGTTCGCCGCGGCATGGGCGGCCGGTGCCGCTGCGGAAGGAGTGTGGACGGCGACACGCCGTCGGTCGGTCCCCCCGCTCACCCGCTTCCTGGCCGAGCAGCTGGCGACCGCGCACTGGTTCGACCAACGGCGGACGCGCACCACCCTGGGCTGGCAGCCCTCGGTGACCCTCGACGAGGGGTTCCGCCGGGTGAGCGACTGGTACTCCCGGTCGCCGAGCCCGGCTGGGCGCCCCTGAGGGCTCTGCTCAGCCGAACCAGGACGACGCCTTGCTTTCTCGGGCTACACAACCAGCCCTGCGCCCTGCTCACCGTCGAGGGTGTTCGCCACGCCGGCCTCCCCGACGGCTCCCTTCTGGCGACCGGCGGAGGTCCAGCCCTGCCGGTGGAGTCGTTCGAACCCGTCCAGCAAGATATCGAGGGCGAACTCGAACTCGAACTGGTCGTCGCAGCCTCCCCCGACGACCGAGGTCTCGTCGTGCGCGATCGCCGTGGCCAACTCGTGGCTGTAGGGGTACCTGGTCGCCATCTCGTCCAGCGCCGCGGCCTGCGCTTCGCGGTCAACTGCCGCGCCCTCCGGGGTCGGCTGGTCGGTGAACACCTCCTGGGTGAACCCCCAGATCCGCCCCGCGAGGGCGTGCAGGACGTGATGGGTCAGATCGACCGAGAAGCCACCGGCCCGGAACAGGCCGATCATCGACTCCATGTACTCGAGTACGACGGGGGTCATGGTCGTCCGTGACTCGATCGCAGAACGAGCCCAGGGATGGCGCAGCAGTGCTCGTCGTGCCGAGAGGATGCGCTCTCGGACCGCGCTCCTCCAGTCCGCGCCGACGATCGCGGGATCGATCTCGCCGATGATGACGTCCACCATCCCGTCGAGGAGATCATCCTTGTTGGCCACGTGCTTGTAGAGCGCCATCGGCACCACGCCCAGTTCGTGCGCCAGGCTGCGCATCGTGAGCGACTCCAGGCCCGCCTCGTCGGCGAGTGCGACGGCGGCACGCAGCGCCCGGTCCCGATTGACTCTGGCCCGGCGCGCGCCCGGTGCATCCCTGACGGCCTGACTCATCCGCACAACCTCTCGCTTGCCTAGCTCACCGCACCCTTGACAGGTGTACTGCGTACACTCTAGCTTGGCGCGAAGGTGTACGTCGTACACCACCATCACTCTCCAGGGACGGGCGCCGCCGTGAACTCAACTCGAAGGATCTCGATCGCGACAGGGTCGCTGTTCATTGTTGCGACCGTCGCCGCCGTCGCGGCAGCTGCGCTCTTGCCAAGCCTCACCGGGCCGGACTACCTGACCGGCGTCGCCGGCCATGCCAACCGGATGGCCGCTTCTGCGCTGATCTACCTGGTCGCGGCGGGCACCAGTGTCGGCATCGCCGTCGCCCTCTACCCGCTGCTGAAGAAGACCAACGCCGCGCTGGCGTTGGGAGCAGTCGTCTTCAGGACCATCGAGGCGGCCTTCTACACCGCCGCGGTCGTGAGCCTGCTGTCCATCACGACCCTCGGCAGGCAGCTTTCGACGGCACCAGCGGCAGATCGAGCCCCGATTCAGGCGGTGGCCGACTACGTGCTGAGCGTGCGCGACCACTCCACTCTCGCGGGGGTCTGCGCCTTCAGCGTCGGTAGCTTCATGTACTCCGTCGTGTTCTACCGGTCACGACTCGTTCCGCGATGGCTGTCGGCCTGGGGCTTGGCGGGGGCGCTCCTGATGGCGACCGCCTGCCTGCTGTCGCTGTTCAGCGACGATCCTGTGACCGGCTACTACCTGCTCTTCCTGCCCGTGGCCATCTGGGAGATGGTCATCGCCGTCTGGCTGCTGGTCAAAGGCTTCAGCGCCGGGACCGGCAGGACCGATAGCCAGATCGCATCAGTCGGCACAATGCGCCATGGTGTCCGCCAGCCGGTCCAGTCGGGCGCATGATCCGCCTCAGCAAGCGCTGCTGATAGGCGTACGAGCATGACGGAGGCACCGATGCCCCTCGACGTCCGGCCGTTCCAGGTGCACGTCCCTGAGTCCGATCTGGTCGACCTGCGCACCCGACTGATCCGTACGCGCTGGCCTGAGCCGGCGCCGGTGCCGGCATGGACTCACGGCGTGCCTCTGGACGTCGTCCAGGGCCTGTGCCGGTATTGGACCGAGCATTACGACTGGCGGGTCGCCGAGGCGCGGCTCAATGCAGTGCCGCAATATCTCGTGAGCGTGAACGATCTGCAGTTGCACGTACTGCATGCTCGGTCGCCGCATCCGCGCGCCCTGCCCCTGGTACTCACGCACGGCTGGCCCGGTTCGGTGCTGGAGTTGCTCGGACTCGTCGGACCTTTGACCGACCCGGTCCGGCACGGTGGTGCGCGTGAAGACGCCTTCGATGTCGTGATTCCTTCCCTACCCGGCTATGGTTTCAGCGCCAAGCCCAACGGTCCCGGTTGGGGAATCGAACGGATCGCGAACGCCTGGGCGCAGCTGATGGAGGGCCTGGGCTACAGCCGCTACGGCGCGGCCGGCAGTGATTGGGGCACGAGCATCTCCAGTGCTCTCGGAGCACAGGACGCCGAACACGTCGCCGGGATACACCTCGTTCCGCCACTGGCCGGGCCCGATCCGGCAGCGGTCGAGGACTTCACCGACGTAGAGCGACGAGCCCTGTCGGACCTGGAGGAGCGCGGACGATCCGCGTCGGCGTACTCCGAGGTCCACCGCACGGCGCCGCAGACGCTCGGCTACGCCCTGCTCGACTCCCCCGCCGGCCTGTGTGCCTGGATGAGCGAGAAGCTCCTCACCTGGAGCGACGCGGCCGTCGCCCGAGACGGAGACCGACTGGGTGCGCTGTCGCGGGACGACATCCTGGACCAGATCACGCTCTACTGGCTGAGCGGCACCGCGGCGTCTTCGGCCCGTCTGTACGCGGAGAGCATCGACAAGGTCTCGGGGTGGATC
Organism: uncultured Actinomycetota bacterium; assembly: GCA_963755755.1. Lineage (GTDB taxonomy): Bacteria > Actinomycetota > Actinomycetes > Actinomycetales > Kineosporiaceae > DATKNA01. Next base: position 54,657 of record CAVWLJ010000018.1, on the reverse strand, counting down.
AACGGCACACTCGCTGACCAGGTCCACGTGCCCGTCGGTGCATCGATCTTCGGCGCAGAGGTGCCCCGACCCTCCCGGCGCTGGGCCGCCCGCCGCTACCCGGATATCCGCTCGTGGTTCGAGCACGAGCATGGCGGTCACTTCCCGGCTCTGGAGGTTCCCGAACTGCTGGTGGCCGACCTCCGCAGCTTCTTCCAGCATCTGCGGTGATGCCCCAGCACACCCGGCCCCTTCCAGCCGCGTCCGCCCACAAGCCGACCAGGACGCCGTTCGCCCTCCGGGCCCGGGGTCAGGCGACGGGGATGGGAATCGTCGCGACCACGTGCTCGCCGTCGGTGAGCGTGAGGCTTGTCGAGGTGAGGTGCAGGGCGTCGGCGTCCAGCGGACGTGCCGCCACCCAGCGCTGCAGGATTCGGATTGCTTGAAGGACCTGGAGCGCTTCTCCTACGTCGTGGCCACCGGGGGGTTCGTTGACCCAATGACCCACATCCCAGGTGTGGGGGCCCCCACCTGACCAGGTCGGGTTGCTGGGCTCAGGCACTTCGGTCACGTGCCGCGGACTCACCACGGGTGGCTCGGGAAAGCCGGCCTGGAGACGGGCGAGAGAGGCATGTTGTCCAGAGTTGCACCGCTAGGAGCGGATGAACAGGAGGCGCGGCCGCCTACGCGGACCCGGCGGGGCTCGTCCAGCCAATGGCGCACGGAGAGCAAGTGGCGCGGAACGAGCGACCTCTCAGCTGTCCTCGGGCCGCAGGTCAGCCGCATCACGGTCCTTGGCTGCCTCACGGCGACCGACGTCCGCCTCGTGCCTGTCCGCGACCGCGTGCTCCCGGTGTTCGGCCGCGCTCGTGAGCAGGTCCTCCCGTTCCGCCGACTCCGCGCCGGGGCGGTTCGCGCGAGTCTCCTGAAGGTCGGCAACGCGCTCGTGCGCCGCGGCCATCTGGTCGTGCATCCGAGCGAGGGCGCCGACGGTTCTCCCCGTCGCCTGGTGAGCCTCACGGGCGAGTTCGTGACTTCGGTGGGCCTCCTCGGTGAGCTGTTCCGCTCGTCGGGACGCTGCCTCGGCGCCGTCGCCAGGATCAGATGCCACGGCGCCTATTCTCGTTCCTCAGCCCGCTCGTCGCCGTTCGGCACGTGCCCCTGACGGCCGCCAGACCGGTGCCGAGAGCACGTTCACTGTCGGCCCCGCCTGAGGGATCAGGTCGCCGCGGACGCGCAGAGTTCGGCGAGGGTGCGGGTGCCGCGCCAGGTCACTGCCCCTGGGTCGTGCAGTGCTTCGTAGGTCATGGGCATGGTGTCCAGCGCGACGGCGAGGGCTGCGATCTGCCCCAGGGGGATCCGTGGGAGGCGTTCCGTCGCGGCCAGGACCCTCAGGAGCCCTCGTGGCACGTGGCGCAGGGGCAGATCGGTTCGTCCGAGGCGGCGTCGGGCTGCGTGCGCGAGTTGCTCGAGGGTGAGGTCCTCGGGGCCGGCCACGTCGAGGATGCGGCCGGTGAACTGGCCGCCGGTGGCTGAGGCAGCAACGGCGGTCGCCACGTCCGGAACGGAGACGACATTGATCGGGTTCTCGCCCCGGCCGAGGACGACCGGGGCCTTGGCGGCGCCGGCAGTGCGGCACAGCAGATCGATCTGCAGCTCGGCGAACGAGGCGGACCGCACGATCGTCCAGCGACGCGCATGGGCGCGCAGGTGGTGCTCAGCAGCGGCCTTCATCCGGAACAGTGCCAGCGGGTGATCCGGGGCAGCGCCGAGGACGGACAGCAGGACGATGCGCGCCCCCGCCGCGTCAGCCACATCGATGAGGGCGGCGTTGCCGTTCCGGTCCACGCGGGCGGGGGTCCCGCCGTCGCTGACCGCGAAGCCGTGGATCGCGGACACGACGGTCGCCACACCGGACGTGGCACTCTCGAGCGTCGCGGGGCTCCGGACGTCGCCGGTGACGATCTGGGCGCCGAGTCGGCGCAGATGTTCGGCGCGAGCCGGGTTCCGCGTCAGGACTCGGACCGGCACCCCGTCGGCGAGTAGAGAGGGGATCAGCTCGGCGCCGAGCCGTCCGCTGCCACCGGCGACGAGGATCATGGCCCGGTGCCGACTGCCGCGCCGACCGCCGCGTTCACGTCGCTGTCGGCCGCATCGACCGGTTCCAGGTAGAACCGGGCTCGGGAGGCACGTCCCTGACTGACGGTGAAGATGATGACGCCTCGCATCAGATGCTCGGCGCCGTCCCGTCGGTGACCGGACATCTCCCACTCGCTCCACACCTCGTTGCCGGTGCTGACCGAACGCAGGACACGGGCGTGCAAGTCGGGAACACCGGCGAAGATCGTCTGCCAGTTTCGGTGCACCTGCTGACGGCCGCTGAAGCCACGCGCCGGATGCACGGGGGTCTCGTTCTCGTAGTCCGCGGAGAAGCAGTCGATCAGCCCCTCGAGGTCGTGAGCGTTCGTGGCGGCCTCGAGCCGCGCAGCATCGCCGCAGGGCCGTCGTCGTCCTTGGCGTCCATCCGACCTCCGTATTGGTTCCATCGCGCTGTATCTAATATGCTCGGAGCATGGTCGCAGGGAGCGAGCCTGTCAAGGGTGGGCGTAGGTATGACGCCTCCAGCCGCCGCGCACGAGCGGCGGAGCGTCGCCACCTGGTGCTCCGCGTCGCCGAGGAGCTGTTCCTGCGCGAGGGGTACGCCGCCGTCACCGTGCGCGCTGTGGCCGATGCCACCCACACGTCACAGGAGACGATCTACAAGACGTACGGCGGCAAGGCCGGTCTCGTCGCCGCGATCCAGGAGGCGGCACTGCAGGGCAGCGGCCCGGTTCCAGCCCCGGAACGGTCCGACGCGATGTCACTGCGCGAGACGGACGCGGACGCGATTCTCAGGCACTGGGCCACCCTGTCCATGGAGGTCGCGCCACGGGTCTCGCCCGTCATGCTGCTGGTGCGCTCGTCTGCGGCCACCGATCCGCAGATGCGCGAGCTCTGGGACCAGATGGCCCTGCAACGCCGCGACCGCATGGCGCACAACGCGGCTCGCCTGCTGGGCACCGGGCAGGTACGCGCCGAGCTCAGCCGCGACGACGTGCGTGACGTCCTCTACGCGTACACCTCCCCCGAGCTGTACGAGCTCCTCGTCCTCGACGCCGCCTGGAGCCTGCAGGCGTACGCCGACTTCATCCATCGAGGCCTGCGCGGCCAACTCCTTGAGTCCGGCAGCTGACCAGCTCGTGATGCGTTGCCTGACTTATGAGATGGGGCGAGAAACCGACGGGGCGCCCGGCCGGCCTGATCCGCGACGGACCTCGAAGGCTGTCTTCGTCTCGGACGTGACGTATGAGCGGCAGCTCCGCACGCCCGCGAACTCCGTCACCCGTGGGTCGCCCCACCCGAACGAGTTCTCGCCCTGGTACCAACCGGTATCAGGTGCTCATCGCCCGACTCAGCGAGCCGTGCGGGTGTGGCCTTCTCGGCGATGGCGATCACCCTGACGCCGATTGTCGACAGGGAGTCGCCATGGCGAGCGTGAACTACGTGGGCAGGTACCGGGAACGACACGACGTGGTCGTTCCCGGCCCGGACGCCGCTACCGCCACGCGAAGGTCGCCGTGGCGATGACGGCGGCCGGGGTCGTCGCCTCGTCGGTGTGGCCCTGAGCATGCGAGCCACAGGCTGGACCGGAGCGCCGGGCCGGCGGACGAGCGTGAGCACGTCTGTGCAGGCCACACGGGCGACGTCGACCACCTCGCAGTCCCCGAGAGTTCCGCCCGAGAAACTCAGCGCTTCGTCTCGATACCATGGCCGCGACCACGGCTGCGATCGCAGGTGATGAGCACGACAGGAGAGTGACCTGGACCGCAAAGGTCGGCAACGACACCGACTCCACGTCACCGTGGGCGATCCTGACGACGATCCTCTGGACGACGGACGGCTCGGGGCACGTGGCGATCAGCCGGCAACGCGTCCCGCCTGGTTCCCATCAGGCCGTGGTCATCTCCTTCGAGCTACCCCAAGGCTCTCGAGCCCTCGTCGATCACTCTCAGGTCGGGGTCCACACAGGCGAAGGTGGACGTGAAGGCGGCCGCACTCGACGCCGGCGCATTCCGTCCGTCATGACGTGCTCCATGGTTCACCCGGCGGTCAGCACCGTCCCCCGGGCACTCCCCGGAGCCTGCGCGCCCGGCAACCGGACGTCGGCATGATCGCCGCGATAGGCGTGCGATGATCCACGCGCGCAGGATGGACCCCTCATCCAGCCGGGGTGATGGCGGTCCGGGCGACCTCTGGCACGTTCATGAGCTGCGGGTGGCAGGCGCCGACGAGGCTGCGTCCGGAGGAAGGAGGCACGTTGATCTTCTTCCGGCTCAATACCCTGGTGGTCACCGTCATCCTGTTCGTGGTGATGATCGGCGCGACGGCGGCGGGGCACTTCATCGGCCACTCGGAGCGGAACAAGTCCCCGGACAACAGCGAACCGTTCGGCGTGATGCAGGCGGCGATGCTCGGTTTCATGGGCCTGGTCCTCGCGTTCGGCCTCAGCCTCGCGGTGGGGCGCTACGAGGACCGGCGGGCGGCCGTCGTCAACGAGTCCAACGCCATCGGCACCGCCTACCTGCGTGCCCAGACGTTGCCGGAACCTGCCCGAACCCGGTCGTTGGATCTCCTGCGCCAGTACACCGACACGAGCATCCGTATCGCCGACACGGTGCCGGCCAGTGGCGAGCAGGACGCCGCCATCGCCGCCAGCCAGCGGACCGAGCGGGCGCTGTGGGGGGAAGCGGGAGGCGCGCTCGCGGCCGAACCCACGGCCACGGCTCCACGCCTGTACGTCGAGAGTCTCAACGAGACCTTCGATGCTCAGTCGAGCCGCGTCTACGGCCTCGACAACCGGGTTCCGACCGCGGTCCTCGCCCTGGAGATCGTCGGCGCGGCGATCGCCCTGGGGTTGCTCGCGCTCCACCTCGCCGCCCTCGGGCGCGGCCTGACGACCGTGATGGTGGCCGCCGTGCTGGTCACCCTCACACTGGTCGTCACCCTCGACCTCGACCGGCCCGTCCGGGGCCTCATCCAGATCAGCGCCACCCCACTCGTCGATGTCCGGGCCTCGATGGTCGCCCCGCCCGCCGCAGCGGCTCCCTGATCGAGGAGTTCGGCGGAGTCGGGAGGCTCGGGATGCCTGCTCTGGTGTTGCGGCCGACGATGTTCGCAACCCAGATCGAGGAGAACCATGTCCACCTGGCTCATCACCGGCAGCTCGAGCGGGCTCGGCCGCGACCTCGCCCGCGCTGTCCTCGACGCGGGGCACAACGCCGTCGTCACTGCCCGCAACGCCGACTCGGTTCGCGACCTCGCCCGGACGTACCCCGAGAAGGCCCTGGCGGTGGCGCTCGACGTCACCGACTCCGCCCAGGTCGCGGCCGCGGTGCACGAGGGCGAGGAGCGGTTCGGCGCGATCGACGTCCTGGTGAACAACGCCGGCTACGGGTACCGCGCCGCCGTCGAGGAGGGCGACGAGGCCGACGTCGCGGCCCTGTTCGCGACCAACCTGTTCGGACCGGTCGCTCTGATCAAGGCCGTGCTGCCCGGCATGCGCGCCCGCCGCAGCGGCGCCATCGTCAACATCTCCTCGATCGGAGCAAGGATCTGCCCGCCCGGGTCGGGCTACTACGCCGCATCGAAGGCCGCGCTGGAAGGGCTCTCGGGGTCGCTGCGCAAGGAACTCGCCCCGCTCGGGATCGCCGTCGTCGCCGTCGAGCCCGGCGGGTTCCGCACCGACTTCGCCGGCCGCTCCCTCCAACAGTCGGCGACGGTCATCGACGACTATGCCGAGACCGCGGGCAAGCGCCGCAAGGAGAACGACACCGCGCACGGCACCCAGCCCGGCGACCCGGCTCGCGCCGCCCGCGCGATCCTCACCGCGGTCGAGGCCGACGAGCCGCCCGCTCTGCTGATGCTCGGAACCGACGCGCTTACCGCAATCCGCGCCGTGATCGACGCTCAGCTCGCCGAGCTGGCTGCGTGGGAGAAGACCAGCCTGAGCACCGACTTCCCCGGCGCCTGACCCACCGCACCTGGCTGCGTCAGAGCAGCTCGGCGTAGCGGCTCAGGTACAACGGCCAACCCTGGTCATTGCCGACCCCGTCCGCCACGGACTGCCAGCCCGGACCGTGCCGGTCGATGTGACGGTGCTCGAGTTCGACCCGGGTGCGCGTCTCGCCCTCCGCGACGAAACGCACCTCGACCTCGCTCGTCAGGTCCGGGTCGGTCTCCACCTGCCACTGGGGACCGATGTCCCAGCTGAAGACCACCCGGTGCGGCGGGTCGAAGGCGAGGACTCGCGCCCATCGGCACTCGCTGCCGTCCTCGGCCCGGTCGTAGATGTGGCCACCCACGCGGGGTTCGAAGACGGTCTCGACGATGGGCGAGGCCAGCAGGTTGTGTTCACGCGGCTTGAAGTCGCCGAACCGGCCCGTGAACACGTCGAACGCCCGTTGCACGGATGCGTTGACGACGACGTGGCGATGCACCGTTGCGGCGTCGGTCTCGGTCATTCCTTCTCCTGGGTGGCTCGGTCGACGACGTCGGCGTATCGGGCGAGCGCCCGCTGCCAGTAGGTGTCGAGTTGGTCTCGCAAGGCCGCCACAGCGGCCGGATTCAGCCGGTAGAGCCGACGGGTGCCGGCAGCCCGCTCGGTGACGAGGCCCGCATCCTTCAAGATCTTCAAATGCTGCGAGACGGCCGACCGGGTCACCGGCAGCCCCGCGGCCAGTTGCCCCACGGCCTGTTCGCCCTCGGCGAGGCGGTCGACGATGGCGCGCCTCGTCCCGTCCGCGAGGGCCGCCCATCCGTCTGGTACTCGGTCAGCAGCCACTAACCGTTAGAGTTGACTAACGGAGGTGTTCCTGTCAAGACAGCGCGAACCGGACCCCGAGGGCGTCAAGCGCGGTTGACGCGAACTCATGTGTCAACTAGCCTTGACGCATGACTCAGACTCTGATCGCCACGGCGGCACCGCCGCCCCGACCACCTCGGCGAAGGAATCGCCTCCTGCTCGCCGGCGTCCTCCCCGGGCCTATCTTCACGGCGACGTTCCTGGTGGCGGGGTTCCTGCGCGACGGCTACGACCCGCTGCGGCACCCCATCAGCTCGCTGGCCCTGGGGCCCGCGGGCTGGGTACAGGTCGCGAGCTTCCTCGCCGCCGGTGCACTCTGCCTCGCCTTCGCCATCGAGCCTCAGACGCAGCCTCGCTCCCGGACCCGGCGCCGCGGCGGGTCCCGCCCTCATCGCCGTGTGGGGTGTCGGCCTGCTCGGTGCAGGCGTGTTCGTCACCGATCCGGTCAGCGGGTACCCCACCGGCATAGTGGCCATCCCGGACCCGGCCAGCCGGCATGGCATGCTGCACGACCTGGTCTTCTCGCTGCCTGGCTTCGTGGGCCTGGCCGCGGCGATGCTCGTGTTCGCGTACGCCTTCGCCCGACGGAACGCACGAGGTTGGGCCCTCTACTCGGCACTGAGCTGCCCAGCCTTCGTCGTCCTGCTCGTCCTCGCGAACGCAGGGTTCGCCCAGGACCCGCGGTGGGTCGGCACGGCGGGCCTGCTCCAGCGCCTGGCCGTCGGCGTCGGCTGGACCTGGCTCACGCTGCTCGCCGTGCGGGAGATGCACGAGGACCGCAGCTCGACCAGGCAATGAGCGCCGGCGTTGCGTGATCAGGCGGTGGCCGGAACCGGCTCCGGTGGTGTCGACGGCACCGGCACGGGCGCCAATCGCGCCCCGAGCATGAGCAGGCCCCCGATGGCGGCTGCCACGATCATGAAGTACCAGCCGTGCCGGTACGACTCGATCTGCGTGGCCTGCGTCGGGGTACCCACGATCGCGACGAACGCCGCCACGCCGAGCGCGCCACCGACCTGCCGGAACATCGACGAGATCCCGATCGCGGTGGAGAAACGGCTCACGGGCACCGCGGTGACGGCGACGGCGGTGAACGCCGGCATGGCGAGGCCTATCCCGGCACCGCTGATGAGCTGGCCGGGCAGGAACGCGCCGAGATAGTCCGGAGTGGCCCCGAGTCGGACGGCGTTGCACGCGAGCCCGACCGCGACCAGCAACCCGCCCGCGGCGCCCACGGTGGCCATCCCCAACCGGGGCCCGACGCGGCTGGCGACGATCGCGAAGACGAGCGCAGCAAGCGGACCGGGCGCGAGCTCCAGCCCGGCGCGCAGGATCGAGTGACCCCACACACCGGTCAGGAAGAGCACGCCGCTCAACAGCATCGCGCCGAACGCGGTGAAGAACGCGAGCGCGGAGGCGACCGCGAAAGCGAAGGCCGGCACCCGCAGGATCGGCAGTTCGAGGACGGGTACCGGATGGCGGACCGACCGGACGACCGTCACGGCCACGAGGACGGCGGCGAGCGCCAGAGCCAGCACGGTGGGCGCGCTCCCCCACCCCCACTCCCGCCCCTTGACCAGGGCGAGGATCAACGAACCGATCCCGGCCATGAGCGCGAGCGTGCCGGCGAGATCGGGCAGCCCTCGAGCCGCCGGGTCGCGCGACTCGGCGACGTGACGCGCGGCGTACCAGAGCGAGATCACTCCGAGTGGAAGGTTGACGAGGAACACCCAGCGCCAGCTCGCCTGGACCAGCAGGCCGCCGAGCGGCGGTCCGGCGGCGGCACCGACCGCACCGACCGCCGCCCACGCCGCGATGACCGCGGGCCGCGCTCGAGGCGCGAACGCGGGGAGAACCACCCCGAGCGAGCTGGGGGTCAGGATCGCCGCCCCCGCACCCTGCAGGACGCGCGCGGCGATGAGGAAGCCGACGGACGGCGCGGCGGCACAGGCCGCCGAGGCGAGGGTGAACAGGGCCAGGCCGAGGACGTACCCGCGACGGCGGCCGTACAGATCGACCAGGCGTCCGGCCGGGACCAGCAGCGCGGCGAACACGATCGCGTACCCGTTGAGCACCCACGACAGCTGCGCCAGGTCTGCCGTGGCGAAGTCGCGTCGCAGGTCGGGGAAGGCGATGTTGACGATGAACAGGTCGAGCAGTGACGCGAACACCCCGATGGAGATCATCGCGAAGGTCCGCCAGGGCTTGGTCATCACGGTCCGCTCCTGTCGCCGTCAGTTGCTCGACGAAACGGAACCTAGAGCACGTCGGTAGCATGATGCAACCCACCGAGCTAGACTCGCGGCATGCTCGGTCGGACGTACGACAACCAGGTGTGCTCGATCGCCCGCGCGCTGGAGGTGCTCGGCGAGCGATGGACGCTGCTCATCGTCCGCGACGCGATCCTCGGCGTGCACCGCTTCGATGACTTCCAGCGCAGCCTCGGCGTGGCCCGCAACGTGCTCACGGACCGGCTCGGCAGGCTCGTCGACGCCGGGATCCTCGAGCGCGTGCCGTACCAGGAGCATCCCGTCCGGCACGAGTACCGGCTCACTCCGATGGGCCGCGAGCTCGGTCTTCCGGTGATCGGGCTGATGCAGTGGGGCGACCGGCACCTAGCGGGGCCGGCCGGCCCACCGCGTCTCGCCCGGCACAGCGAATGCGGCGACCCGATCCGACTCGCCCCGGTCTGCGACTCCTGCGGCGCTGTTCCACCGGGCGAGGTGGAGCTGGTTGCGGGGCCGGGCGCTCGTCAGCCGGCGCGCTGACCGCTCGCCCCCGACGCGACGACTCGTCCCGCGGGGGTCGGTGCCGCTTCCCGTCGCGTTCGGAGCCAGGCCCGGCGCTCTCGTCGCCGCGCCGCCAGCATCCGCAGCACGTATCCCGGACGCGGCGGGATCCAGCCCACCTGCTGCGCCATGCCCAGGTCGTCGCGCACCGCATCGTGCTCGGCGATGGCGCCGTCCTCGATGCGGAACCAGTGCACCTGCCGGGTCGCGAACTGACGACCGGTCGGCGGGAACACCTGCGTGACGGCACCGTCCGGGGAGTCGTGGACGACGAAGGGTCCCGTGTTCGTGCCGTGCAGGGTGACCCAGGCGATGGCCCGCTCGTCGACGACCGCGATCTCGTGGATCTCGAACCGGATGTCGCTGAACGCCCGACGCAGCCAGGTCGCGGTGGCGGCCAGCGCAGCAGGGCCGCCGGCTCGGGCCGCGAGGGGCTCGTGGACCGACCGGAGGTTGACGTAGCCCGGTGTCACGTTGGTCGCCGCGAGGGCGAGCTCACCGGTCTCGATGATGCGGAACTGCTCACGCACGAGGCGTTCGGCGAGCTGCTCGTCGACGGCCGCTCTCGACGTCACGACAGCCTGGCCAGGACGCCGGTCTGGGCTAGGGCGGCGAAGCGGTCCGGGACACCCCAGTGCTCGACGATCCTGCCGTCGACGATCCGCGCGACGTCGATCACGGTGAAATCGACAGGCTTCCCGCTCGGCGGCCCGAAGTAGGGGCCGTTCGCGGTACCACGGGCGCGGACGCGGACCCAGATGGTGTCCCCGGACTCCACGGCGTCCTCGATGGTGAAGGCGATGTCGGGGAAGGCGCGGTGCACGTCCTGGATCGCGCCCTTGACGTGCTGGACGGCGTCCGCGCCGACGCCGGCGGTGCCGAACTGATGCTCGACCAGATCGGGCGAGCACACGTCGTCGACCACGCCGGTGTTCCCCGTGGCGAAGCCCTCGTCGAAGATCCGCTGCATCGCGACGTAGGCCGGGGACCGGCCGGAGCTGCTGCTGGACATGACTACTCCTCATCGACTCTCGATTGTTAGTCCGAATATTTTTCGGACCAATGTTGCGGACGTTATGCCGCCGAGGCGCGGTACGTCAACCCTGCACTCACCGGCTGCCCGGCGGGGCAGCGCCGAGGACGGGCAGCCCTTGACGCCGGAGCCGAACAGATGCAGGCTATGTTCATCCGAAAAGCATTCCGGCGAGAAGGTGGGTACTCATGTCAACCCTGTCCCCGTCCTCGGGACCGCTCACGTCCGGCAGCTCCGGTGCCGTTGCCCGCGTCAACGGCACGGGGCCCGCAACCTGGGCGATGGGGGCACTGTTCGAGCGCCTCGTGGGCGCCGGCGACACGGCCGGCGTGCTGGCGGCCTCGATCGTGACCCAGCCCACCGGCAGCGGCAGCCCGCTGCACGTGCACACCCGGGAGGCGGAGGCGTGGTACCTGCTGGAGGGGACCATGACCTATGTCGCAGGGACGGAGACGTTCCACCTGGCTCCTGGGGACTTCATCTACCTACCCCAGGACGTGCCGCACGCCTTCCGCACGACCGGTGCGACTCCGGCCCGCTTTCTCGGGCTGAGCCTCCCGGGACGGCTGATGGACCTCTACGACGAGGTCGGCGAACCGGCGGCCGAGCGCCGCTTGCCGGACGGCGGCGTGACCGCCGGCGACATCGCGCGCTGGAACGAGCTGGCTCCGACCTACGGCGTGCGCGTCGTCGGCCCGCCGATCGCCCCCCACCAGTGACCTGCGCGAGACTGGCGCGCGCACGCGGCGGAGTGAGGTGGAGAGGAATCGAGAGCGGATGAACGACGGCGCCACGGCGCAGCGGGGGGAACGCGGCCGATACCACTCACCCCGCCGAGCCGAGCAGGCTCTCGCCACGCGGCGGGCCGTGCTCGAGGCCGCGCGCGACCTCTTCGTCCGGAAGGGATATCTCGCGACGACCGTCGCCGACATCGCCCGCGAGGCACGCGTCGCCGTCGACACCGTGTACGCGACGGTCGGCCGCAAGCCCGCCCTGCTGCGGGAGGTCCTCGAGACCGCGATCTCGGGCACCGATCAGGCCGTGCCGGCCGAGCAGCGGGACTACGTGGCACGGGTACGCGCGGCCGAGACGGCGGCCGGCAAGATCGAGGCGTACGTCGGCGGACTCGTCGAGCTCCAGCCCCGGCTGGCGCCGGTCTACCTCGCCCTCCGCGACGCCGCGGCCACCGACCACGATTCCGACGCACTGTGGCGTGAGATCAGCGGGCGGCGCGCGACGAACATGCGGTTGTTCGCCGCCGATCTGCGGTCCACGGGCGAACTCCGCCCGGACCTGTCCGACGACGACGTCGCCGACCTGGTCTGGAGCATGAACGGTCCGGAGTACTGGGCCTTGCTCGTCGGCGACCGCGGGTGGACGCCGCAGCGCTTCGGCGACGTTCTCGTCGACGCCTGGCGGCGTCTCCTGCTGGCGCACCCGTACCGGAAGTGAGCCGCGTGGGTATGGCCCGCGCAGCCAGAGGGTTTGCTCCTCCTCGCGTGGGGGTAGGGCCGATGCGACCAGAGGGGAGCCCTCCACCCATGCCACCGGCCACGAACGAGATGCCCTCCGAGGCGCACTTCGTCGGCACCGCCGACGAAGCGTCGCCTGCGGAGGACGACAAGCCCGACGGCAAGCTGACAATGGACGGCTTCGCCCGCTGGGTTCTCTCCGCGGTCGACCCCGATCCCGCACGAGTGCCCTACCTGCGCCACCAGGCGGGCCTCGTGCTTCATCTCTGGAGGCTGGACGACGTCGCCTGGACCGTCGAACTGCTCCTCACCGAGCTGGCCAGCAACGTCGTCCGGCACGCCCGCACGCTGTTCAACGTCGGGATGGTCTGGGATGGGTACACGCTGCGCGGCGAGGTCACCGACGCGAATCCGGTGCCGCCCGAGCCGGAGGACCGGTCCGAGCCCGACGACACCGGCGGACGCGGGCTGGTGCTCGTCGAGGAACTCGCCGACCGCTGGGGCTTCGACGAGCGTTACCACGGCAAGACGGTCTGGTTCGAGATCAAGGCGGCCTGAGGTCCGACGGAGGTGCGGGGTTACGGGGTGCCCTCGGGAGGAGTCGGGAACCGGGGCGGCACGGGCGGACCGTCGAACGACCGCCGACCCAGCTGCAGCATCACGGCGAGGTACGCCAGACCGGCCCCTGCTCCGGCCACGGCGACCCCGGCCGGAGCGGCACCCGCGAAGCCCACGACCAGAGCTCCCAGCGTTCCGGCGATCATGCTGTTGACCGCATTCACGAACACCGACGTGCTACCCATGACGTGGCTCGTGGTGGATCTCCGGACCCCCATCGTGTAGGTCCGCATGACGCCCGCCTGGTCGTCGTGCCACGACGCGAGGAGGTAGTCGGCGAGTCCCGGGTCCATCTCGACGTAGGCGGCTCGAAGCCGGTTCATGCCCACGAGCAAGGCCGCATCGTCGACACTCGCGTTCCTCACCCTGATCCCCGTGAGCGTCCCGAGGATCAGCGCGGCGGACGCGAGCCCGACGGACAGCACCCGGAACGGGGTACCGAACCCCGAGGCCTGGGCCACCAGGGCGAGCACCACCAGGGACGCCGACACGACGGTCAGGTGGATCCCGATCCGGCTCATGACCTCCGACCAGGTCTGGCTCCGCGTCGCCAACAGGCTCCAGTGCTCCGTCGCCAGCAGCTGCGCCCGGATCCCTGCCGGAACGACAACGGCGGCGCTCGACGAGGGGGAGGTGGCGGCGGAGCCAGGAGCCACGGCGGGCGGACTCGGATCGGCGCTCACCGACGACATGATCGCACTGAGGCGGGAAAGCCGTTCACGTCGTTCCGGCGAGGAGCGCCTCCGAGACCGCCCCCGCAACCCGTCAAGTCGTCGTCAGGACTGTCGAGAAACGAGACATGACCTCGCCAGGCGTCGCCGTTCCGCGCACGACCGCACCGATCACCACGTCCGCCCCGCAGGGCGAGACGAAGGGGTGGCACCCGCGGGTGGCCACGAAGCTGGCGGCCCTCGCCGCTGCGGGCGTGCTGGCCGGCGTCGTGGCCGGGGGGGCCGGCCTCATCGGACTGAGCAGCGTCCACGACCAGTCGCGGGCGCTCGCCCACGTCGCAACCACCATGAAGGACGTGGCGGACCTGCGTGACGGCGAGGGCGACATGCGCGTCGCCGTCCTCGAGGTGGCACAGGCCCGCAAGGCCGAGGATCTGCGCGCCGCGATCAGCGACGTCCAGGACAGTGACGGGCGCATGGACACGCTCGTCACCGCGCTCCGCCAGGACGTCGCCGGCGACCCGGCCGCCCTCGGCGACTTCGAGGGGTTCGCCCAGGGGCTGGCCGCGTGGCGTCACGTCCGGGACACCCGGATCGTGCCCGCGGCGCGCGCCGCCGACACGGCCAAGGCCCAGGCGGCGGTCACCGGGCCTCTGACGGACGCCGACGACGCCTTCGCGGGCCCGCTCGACCACCTGGTCGATCACATCGGGGGCGGCGTCGAGCCGGCGTCCGCCAGCACCGATGCCGCGATCTCCAGGAGCACCCTGATGGTCTACGCCGCGCTGGCCCTCGGGCTCGTCGCCAGCGTCGTGCTCGCCCTCGCGGTGAGCAGGAGCCTGCTCCGCCCGCTCCGCCGAGTGAACGACGTGCTGGCCGCCCTGGCGGACGGCGACCTCACGAAGGTGACCGAGGTCCGGAGCAAGGACGAGATGGGTGTCATGGCGGCGGCGTTGGATCGGGCGATGGAGAACCTGCGCGATACCGTGCAGGCCCTGTCCGCCTCCGCCCAGGGCCTGGCCGGAGCCAGCGAGGAACTGTCCGCGAACAGCACCCAGATCGCGGCAGCCGCCTCCGAGACCGCCGCCGAGGTCGACATCGCCTCCGGCGCCGTCGCCCAGATCAACGACAACGTCCGCTCCGTCGCCGCCGGCGCCGAACAAATGACCGCCTCCATCAGCGAAATCTCCACCAACGCCGCCGAAGCCGCCCGCGTCGCCGCCCACGCCGTCGAAGCCGCCGACGCCGCCAACGCCCAGATCGCCAAACTCGGCACCTCCAGCGCCGAGATCGGCGACGTCATCAAGGTCATCACCTCCATCGCCGAACAGACCAACCTGCTCGCCCTCAACGCCACCATCGAGGCCGCCCGCGCCGGGGAAGCCGGCAAGGGCTTCGCCGTGGTCGCCGACGAAGTCAAACAACTCGCCCAGCAGACCGCCCGCGCCACCGGCGAGATCGGTCAGCGCATCGAAGCCATCCAGGGCGACGCCGGCGGCGCCGTCGCGGCCATCGGGGAGATCGCCGCCGTCATCCAACGGATCAACGACTTCCAGACCACCATCGCCTCCGCCGTCGAAGAGCAAACCGCCACCACCAACGAAATGAGCCAGAACGTCTCGGTCGCCGCCCAATCCAGCGAAAAAGTCAGCACCAACATCACCGGCGTCGCCCGCGCCGCCGCCACCACCACCACCGGCGTCCAAGACGCCGAACGCGCCGCCACCGAACTCGCCACCATGAGCGCCCAACTCCAGAACATCGTCGACCGCTTCCGCCTCTGACGGTTCCGGGCCGGGCACAGGCCGCCGAGAGCCCCGCCCTCAGCTCAGGTCGAGCCTGCCGCGTTGCTGCAGCGTGAACAGCAGCACGAAGCCGGGGAGGACGAGCACGACCGCGGCCGCCGCGACGACCGTGAGCACCCAGAGGGTGGGCAGCGGCGCCGCGGCGTCCGCGATCGGAAGGTGCGTACCGAGGAGGTAGGGGTACTGGGCGATGCCCCACCCGGCGACCACGGCGGCGACCGCGCCCACGGCCAGCAGTCGCAGCACGCCCGGAGCCGCCCGGGGCAGCAGCACGAGGGCGGCGACGCCACAGACCGCGGAGGCCACGACGAGCGGGAGCCCGCGTGTGGTGAGTTCGCGGAAGAGGCGCGGGGAGTCCGAGCGCAGCACGGCGATTCCGGCGAGGACGACGACTCCGGTGACGGCGGCCGCGGCCAGGGCCCGACGGCGGAACCACTGCTCGAGGTCACCGTCGCCGCGGCGGCGGGCCTCCGCCACGAGGAACACGGCCGCGAGCAGGGCGCAGGCGAGCACAGCCAGCACCCCGCCGAGCAGGGACGTCGGGTTGACCCAGCTGGTCACGGGGTCGCCGTACCCCCGGGTCGGCACCCGGCCGCTCGCGATGCCCCCGGCGACCGCGCCGAGGAAGAAGGGGGTGATGACCGACGAGGCGGCGAAGGAGGCTCCGGCCATCCGCTGCTGGTCGGTGCGGACGACGACCTTCCGGAACGCGAACCCGGAACCGCGGACCACGATGCCGAGAGCCGCGAGCCCGAGCGGCAGGTAGAGGGTCGTCGTGATCGCGGCGAAGGCTGTCGGGAAAGCCGACCACAGCATGACGAGGCAGAAGATCAGCCAGACGTGGTTGGCCTCCCAGACGGGCGCGAGCGTGACGTCGACGAGGTGACGCGGACGCCGGCCACCCTCCGCGCCGCCCGCGGTCAGGTCCCAGAACCCCGCCCCGAAGTCGGCACCTCCCAGGACGGCGTAGGCGATCACGCCGACGAAGAGCAGCACCGCCGCGACGGTGCTCATCGGCCTTCTCCGCCGGCCGTCCCGACGCCGAGATCCCGCGCCTTCGACGGCCCGTAGGGCACGTCCGCGTCGCCGCCCTCGACGGCCTCGCCCTCCGCCCATCGGCGCCGCAGCAGCCGCAGGACCGCGAAGGTCCCGGCCCCGACCGCGGCGTAGAGCAGGAGGGTGCCGGCGAAGAACAGCCAGAGGTCGCCTGCCGTCGTGACGGCGTCCCGGGTGAGCAGCAGACCGACGACCGTCCAGGGCTGCCGCCCCACCTCCGTCACCACCCAGCCACACCAGAGCGCGACGAGCGCGAGCGCGCCACTCACCGCGACCGCACGGAGCAGCCAGCGGTTCTCCGGGACGGCCCGCCGCCGCCACCAGGCGATCGCGAACCAGAGGGAGAGTGCGAGCAGCGCGAACCCGATGCCGACCATGACGTCGAACGCCAGGTGCACGATGGTGACGAGCCGATCCGGCGGCCGGTACTGCGGCGGTATCTGGTCGAGCCCGCGGACGAGCGTCGACGGACTGAACCCGGACAACAGCGATGCTCCGGACGGGATGTCGATGCCGTAGCGGGGCTCGCCGTTCACCATGAGCCCGCCGAGGGTCTCCGGCACGTGCGTGGCGGTCCGCGGCAGCATCTCGATCGCGGCGAACTTCGCCGGCTCGTGCTGGAAGACCTCCCGCGCCGCGACGTCGCCGACGAGGACCTGCAGCGGCGTCGCGACCGCGGCCACGGTGAAGGGGACGACGAGGCCGAGCCGGTGGTAGCGGGTCCGGCGGCCGCGGAGCATCCCCGCGGCGTAGACGCCGGCCACGATGAACCCGGCCACCATGTAGGCGGCCAGGAGCATGTGCAGCACCTCGTAGCCGAACGCGCCGTTGAAGAACACCTGCGCGGGCCGGACGTCGACGACGGCGCCGTCCTGGAGTGTGATCCCTCCCGGTCGGTTCATCCACGCGTTGGCGGCGACCACGGACGCCGTGCCGCCGACTCCGGCGAGCACCACCGGGACGCCGGTCCAGAAGTGCGGCCACGGGGCCATCCGGTCCCACCCGTAGATGTAGACCGCGACGAAGATCGCCTCGAGGAAGAAGAAGAGCCCCTCGATTGCGAACGGGAAGCCGAAGGCCCCCCCGAACCGGCCCATGAGGCCGGGCCAGAGCAGGCCCATCTCGAAGGAGAGCACGGTGCCCGACACGGCGCCGACGGCGAAGAGCACCGCCGAGACCTGCGACCACCGTCGAGCGAGGAGCAGGGCGTCGGCGTCCCGGCGCCGCAGACCGCGGTAGTTCATCAGCAGCATGAGAAAGGTGAAGGCGACACCGAACGGCACGAGCACGATGTGGAAGCCCAGGGTGAACGCCATCATCTCCCGCGCCGGCAGCAGCTGCGGGGGATCACCCGCAGCCGCGTACACCCCGTGTGCGACGGCGAGGATCGGCCTCATGTCAGCGATCCTCCCCCATCTGGTCCACCCGGGCGTCGGCGAGGCCTCGAGCGGGAGACCAGGGTGGTCAGAGCGACGACGACACCTGCTTTGCGAAGGCCTCGAGCTGCTGGCGCGGCATGGCCGGCAGGACGTCCAGCCAGTCCATGAGGCACGAGCCGCGCAGCTGCAGCAGACCGGTGGGGCGGGCGATGAACCACAGGTGCAGGTGCGCGACGCCGTCCCCGATGCGGTGAGCGTGCAGGCGGCCGACGCCGGGCACCGCCTCTCCTGCTCTCATCAGGCGCACGGTGAGCTGCCCGAGTTCGGCAGCCATGGCGTCGTCGAGATCGCCGATGTCCAGGTGTGCCCGGGGTTCCAGCAGGACCGTCGGTACCGGGACCGGCTCCTGCGGAAGCGTCAGGCGCCACCGGTCGCTCGTCCACACGTACTGCTCGTCGTCTCGCGCGCAGACCGGGCAGGCACCCCCGCCAGCCTCGCCTCGGCGCGGTGGCTCCGGCAGCACCGGGTCGGCCACCCGCTTGACGAGCAGGTCGCCCTCGAACGGGAACGTCTCCCAGGTCGTCAGATCGGGTGCCGGCAGCCGGCCGTCGGCGTCCGCGGCCGCCCGGGCGCGCGCCACCACCCCCGCCGCGTCCACCCCCGTCCCCCGGCCCGATGTCTCCGCGCTCATGCCCCTGGACCCTAGGCCGCTGCGCGGCCGGCCTGAAGGGTGGCGGCGCTGTGAATCCCGATCCCTGACCTCCTGTCGTGTTTGCCCTGGCGCCCGGACGGGGATGACGTGTGTGACGGCCGTCGGGAGCCGCAGGGGCGCCGACAGGAACGAGGGTGGTGTTGACCGATGGGCGAGCTTCCGCTCCCCCACGAGCACAGGGACCACGACGACGTCCGCGACGCCGACCAGGAGCGGGCCCGACGCACCGACGCCGCGGTCGACGTCCTGCGGGACTGCCTCGGGCGCGGCGCCGATCACCTTGAGGCGGCCGGCGGACCTGACGCCGGCGAGCGTGAGCACTGGGCCCGGCAGGAGCTGGTGCTGGCCAACGAGTCCGTCGCGCGCTCGATCGCCCATCGCTACCGCAACCGCGGTGAACCCATGGACGAGCTCCTCCAGACCGCCCGGCTCGGCCTGGTGAAGGCCGCCAACGGCTACTCCCCCGATCGCGGCGTCGACTTCCTCGCCTACGCCGTCCCGACCATCGCCGGCGAGGTGAAGCGGTACTTCCGCGACCAGGGCTGGGCGGTGCGCCCGCCCCGCCGGCTGCAGGAGCTGGGCCTGCGCATGAACCAGGTGCGCACCGGTCTGGAGAACGAGCTGCACCGCTCGCCCACCGTCGAGGAGTTGGCCCGCGCGCTGGAGGTGGACCAGGAGGACGTCATCGAGGTGCTGGCCAGCGCCCAGAGCTACTGGTCGGTCTCCCTGGACGCGCCGGCCACCGCCGATGCGGACGCCGACCTGCCGCTGGGCGAGACGCTCGGCGGCGAGGACGACCGCTACGCCCTCGTCGACGACATCGTCAGCCTCAAGCCGTTGCTCGAACGGCTGCCCGCTCGCGAGCGCCGGATCCTCGCGATGCGGTTCTTCGAGGAGATGACGCAGCAGCAGATCGGCGAGCGCGTGGGCGTCACCCAGATGCAGGTCTCCCGGCTGCTCAACCGGAGCCTGACCCGGCTGCGCGAGGAACTGGCCAGGGCCTCCTGAGGCCGGTCCGGCGACGATGTCCGCGGGACGACCGCGAGGATGAGGGTCATGCGAACCACGACGCTGGGCGGGAACGGACCTGAGGTCGGCGTCATCGGGCTCGGCTGCATGGGCATGACGTACGCCTACGACATGGGCAGCACCCGGGACGACGCGACGTCGATCGCCGTGATCCGGCAGGCCGTGGACCTCGGCATGACCCTGGTGGACACCGCCGACGTCTACGGCCCCTTCACCAACGAGGAGCTCGTCGGCCGCGCCCTCACCGACGGCTACCGGGAGCGGGCGGTGCTCGCGACGAAGGTCGGCCTCGTCGTCGACCCGGACTCCCGCGCGACGCCGCCGGGAACCGCGCGCAACGGGCGGCCCGAGCACGTCAGGGAGGCCATCGACGCGAGCCTGCGCCGGCTCGGCGCCGACCACGTCGACCTCTACCAGCTGCACCGCGTCGACCCCGAGGTGCCGATCGAGGAGACCTGGGGCGCGATGGCCGAGGCGGTCGCCGCCGGCAAGGCGCTCCACCTCGGCCTCTCGGAGGTGACGGTCGAGGAGATCCGACGGGCGCACGCCGTGCACCCGGTGGCGTCGGTGCAGTCCGAGCTGTCCCTGTGGACGCGCGACCCGCTGGCGGAGGTCCTGCCGTACTGCGAGGCGGAGGGGATCGCGTTCCTTCCCTTCTCACCGCTCGGCCGCGGGTTCCTCACCGGCCGGTTCTCCTCGTTCGACGACCTCCCGCAGGACGACTTCCGGCGTCGGCTCCCCCGCTTCCAGACCGAGGCCCTGCGCGCGAACCTGGCCATCGTCGAGCGCGTGCAGCAGGTGGCGGAGCGGACGGATGCCACCCCCGCGCAGGTCGCGCTGGCCTGGGTGCTCGCGCAGGGGCGCTACGTCGTCCCCATCCCCGGCACGAAGACGCCGCGCTTCCTCAACGACAACGCGGGCGCCGCCGACGTCCGGCTGAGCGAGGAGAACCTCGCGGAGCTCGACGCGATGCCGGCTCCGGCGGGCGGCCGCTACTGAGCCTGGGCGGCGGCCGGGCGCCGTCAGCTGACGATGCGGAAGGAGTCCGTGCGCAGGCCTCGCCCGCGCTTGGCGCCGTACATGGCGCGGTCGGCGTCCGCGAGCAGCGCCTCCGGCGTCCGGCGGTCGACGGCCGGGTCGACGAGCACGACGCCGAGGCTCGCCGACGGTGTCACGATCCCGGGCCCGACGTCGAGGGGTCTGCCCAGCACCCGGTCGGCGCGGCGGACGAAGTCGTCCGGCTGCCAGCCGACGGGCAGGTCGCGCAGGACGAGCACGAACTCGTCACCGGCGAGCCTCGCCGCGGTGTCGCCGGAGCGGGTGAGCTGGAGCAGGCGCCGGGCGACCTCCTGCAGCAGCACGTCGCCGGCGGGGTGGCCGTGGTTGTCGTTGACCGACTTGAAGTCGTCGAGGTCGCAGAAGACGACCGCCAGCGTGCGCCCGGGCATCGTCCCGGCGAGCGCTTCGTGCAGGCGCTGTTCGAGGCGCCACCGGTTCGGCAGACCGGTGAGGTGGTCGTGGGAGGCGGCGTGCACGGCCTGGCTCCGCGTCAGCTCGAGCTCACGCCGGCCCTGCTCGTCGGCGGTGACGTCGCGCCAGGTCACGACCACCTGGTCCTCGCCGAGCGGCGCGACCGTGTTGTCGAAGGAGGCGATCCACGCGCCCTGGGCATCGTCGATGTGCACCCGGTGCCGGCGGGGCGCCTTCTCCTCGACGCTGGCGACGATCACCTCCCACAGACCGCAGCTGCGCAGGTCGGGGAAGACCTCGAGGAGGTCGCGGCCGCGCGCCTGCTCCGGCTCGTAGCCCAGCGGGACCGCCGCCGCGGTGTTCATGAGCCGGACGACGATGCGCTGCACCTCGCCCTCGGCGTCCCGCTCGAGCCCGTAGACGGCGAACGAGTCACTGGTGGCGTGCAGCGCGGCCTCGAGCGCGGCCCTGACCTGGGCGCTGTCCTCGTAGGCCCGCGCGAGCAGCTCTTGCTGCCGCACGCTGTGGCTGACGTCGCGCCACGAGGTCACCACGGTGTCGGCGTCCACCCGGCAGACGACGCCCTCCTCGTAGACG
Organism: uncultured Actinomycetota bacterium; assembly: GCA_963755755.1. Classification (GTDB taxonomy): domain Bacteria; phylum Actinomycetota; class Actinomycetes; order Actinomycetales; family Kineosporiaceae; genus DATKNA01. The sequence continues at coordinate 33,146 of CAVWLJ010000018.1, read as the reverse complement.
GTCTCCTCGTCCCCGGGCCATTCCAGCCGGTTGCGGACGGGTTCGCCGGTCTCGAGGGCCCGCAGCAGGGCGTCCCAGAGGCCGCTGGAGCGGCAGTGCGGAAAGACCTCGAGGATGTCGCGCCCGACGACCTCCCGCCTCGGCCGGTCGAACGACTGGGTCCCGGCCGTGTTGAGGACGAGGCAGGTGAACCCCGTGACGCTCCCCTCGGCGTCGCGGCGCGCCTCGTAGACGCCGAAACCGTCCAGGCTCACGTCGAGCGCGTCGAGCAGCCGGCGGCGTGAGGTGAGCAGCTCGCGTTCCCGCTCCACCCGGGCGTGGACGTCGCGCAGCGCCAGCCGCTGCCCGTCGTCCGTCTCCACACAGGTGACCTCGAACCACCGGTACCCGGCGTCCGGGGCGCCCAGGCGCAGCACCGTGGTGGGCGCGCCGGGGACGGGCAGCGGGTCGTCGGGGTGGACGAGGTCGCGCAGGGGCGCTCCGGTGAGCTGCTCGCCGATGCCGATGCGCTCCCCTGCGCCCGGGAACGTGGCGACGACCACACCGGCGCGCAGGACGAGCACGCCGTCGACCAGCGCGTGCACGAGCTGCTCGCTCGCCACCGGTTCGCCTGCCCCGCCCATCCTGCGTCACCTCCTGTCGTCGCCTGTCGGCCCACCCGTGAACGACGCCACCTGCGCCGAACGCCGTCACCCGCACGGTGCAGGCCGGTGCCGAAGGGGCTAGGAGCCGGGCACACGCCAGTCGTTCCCCGCGTCCAGCCTCAGCCGCAGGAGAGCGTCCAGCGCGACGGACTCCCCGTCCCGGCCACCCGCTCCGACCTGGAGCGGCGGGTCGGCCGGGTGCAGCCGGACGCCGGTCAGACGGGCGCGCAGACTGCGCGGCGCCGCCAGGAGGTAGTAGTTCGCGTCGGCGTCGACGCCGACCGCACCGTCGCGGGTGAGGTACCAGCCCTGCACGCCGGTGCGATAGGTCGGCGGCCCGTCACCCGCCCGGGCGAGCAGCGCCGTGGGCTCGATGCCCCGGCGCCGGGTCTCGACGACGAAGGCGCGGAGGAGCTCCCTCGCGCGCTCGCTCTCGGCCTCGCGTGCTCGCACGAGCCGATCGGCGTGCGCCGCGGCGGCCTCCCGGCGCTGGCGCGCCCACTCCTCGCGGTCGGCCTCGCCCATCCGCGCAGTCTCACACAGCACGGCCGGACTGCCAGACATGGGTGGTTGTGACGGTTGGGCGGCATATGCGCGGTTCGCGCGGCTGATCACTCCTGCCCGCGGGGGCGGGGCCGGTGCGGGCGCCGCGCCTCGGCGTCCGGCCCTGGGCCGGACAGCAGGGCGGCGACGCGCTGCCGGGTGACCCCGAAGGTCCCGGCGATCTGCTGCTGGGACGCGCCCTCCCGCTGGAGCTGTCGCGCTTCCGCGCGCCGGACGGCGAGAGCGGCGGTGGTGAGGGCGTCGACCAGCTCGGTCATGCGGGTGATGATGAGCGGCCGGGCCTCCGCCTGCATCGCCTCGGTGAGCCGGTGGCCGTCGGCGAGCTCGGCGCGCAGGGCGCGAGCACGCAGGGTGAGCGCGCGCAGGTCCGCGCTCGCCGTTCCGAGCACCGACGCCAGCTCGTCGAGCGCCTCCATCGTGCGCTTGGCGTCATCGTCGACCGACGGCGTCAAGGCGGGTCCGGGCTGGGGCACGGGCGATTCCTCCCGATCACAACCGTTGTGTGCAAGACTGGCAACACCTGTTGCGGCAATATCTGTTGCGACGCTACATGAAATCCGGTTCCCGTGACATCTGATCCTGGCGGTGCACCCGCCATGGACAAGGAGACCCTCAGCGCCTCGGCCGATCTCCTGCTCGACGAGCACGCCACCGAACACGCCCGTGGCCTCGTGCGCGCGATGCTCGCCTCGTGGGGCGTGCCGGACGACGACGCGTACGACGCCCTCCTCGTCGTCAGCGAGCTGGTCGGTAACGCGACGCGGCACAGCGGGCACGCGGCTGCTCACATCGAGGTGAGCCTCGACGCTCTCGGGCTGCTCGTCGCCGTGCGCGACGGTTCGGCCGTCGTCCCCGAGCGCCGCGAGGTGGGCCTGCTCGACGAGAGCGGACGCGGCTATCTGATCATCGAGGGCGTGGCCCTGCAGTGGGGCGTCGAGGACGAGCCGGACGGCAAGCGCGTCTGGGTCCTGCTGGCGGACCCGCGGCCCTGACGCCCGGCCCCACCCTCGACCGGCCCTACCGCGGGGACAGGCCTCGAATGGCTCGCAGCGCGGCCTTGCGGGCCTCGCCGGTGACGAGATCGGTGAAGATCCGTCCCCGGAGGTGATCGTCCTCGTGGCGGAGGCAGCGGGCGAAGTACCCGGTACCGGTGATCTCCACAGGCTCGCCGTCGACGTCCTGCCCCCGGACGGAGACCACCGAGGGACGTTCCAGCGGTGCGGAGAAGCCGGGCAGCGAGAGGCACCCCTCGGCGTCCTCGACCGGCTCGCCGCCCTCGTCGACGATCGCGGGGTTGACGACGACGCCACGGTGCCAGACGTCCTCGTCGTCCCCGCAGTCGTAGACGAACACGCACCGGCCGACGCCGATCTGGTTCGCGGCGAGGCCGACCCCGTCGGCGGCGTACATCGTGGCGAACATGTCGTCGACCAGGCGGCGCAGGGCGGCGTCGAAGGTCCGCACCTCGTCGCAGGGCGAGCGGAGCACGGGGTCGCCGACGACGCGGATCTCCCGCACCTGTCCCCGGTCCCAGGTCCGGCGGGCCCGGCGCTCGCGGAACTCGGCGAAGTACTCCGACATCCTGCTCTCCTCTCGTCGGCGCCAGTATTCCTGAATGGGGGCGGGCGCGTGACCGCTCGCCTTTCAGGGGACTCTCGTGGGGCGCGGGGGCAGTCTCGACGATCGCTACTTGGGCCGCCCCCTCCTTCGCCGCCGGCACGTGACCGCTCGTCTTTGAGGGGACTCTCGAGGGGGCGCGGAGAGACAGTCCAGCGATCGCTACTTGGAGCGGGCGCGGGCTCCTTCGGGACCGACGCGAGTCGCATTCGGACGGCCGGGGTCTGTCGGTGGTGGCTTGTAGCGTTCGTGTCATGGACGGGGGGACGGATTCGGCGGCGGAAACGCCTGACCCGGAATCAGCGCGACCGGATTCGGGGCTGTCGGGAGAAGCGCGCGAGACCTGCGGTTCGGCGACGACGGAGCCGATGTCGCGGGGGTCGGTGGCGGCTGCGCGGGCGGCGGCGGACGCCGCGACCCTGGAGGAGGACGCGTTCCTGGGTGAGGTGTTCACCCGCCTGCACGAGGTGATCGGCGAGGTCGGTGAGGCGCGGTGGCCGGCGCGGGGTCCGCGGGTGGTGGCGGCGGCGGTGCGGGTGCTGGCGCGGGAGCAGGCCCGTCTGGACGCCGCCTACCTGAGGCTGCTGCCGAGGTCGAGGGCCGGGAGGACGTGGTGCCCCGGGTCCGCGGCGGATCCAGCCGGGCGGCCGCGTTCGCCCGCGCCTCCCTCGGCCTGGACCCGCGCCGGGCCGGTCGGGACGCCGACGCCGCCCGCCTCACCGCCGGCGGCGACCCCGGCGCCTGCGCGAGACCTGGACGACGGGGTGGACTCGGCGCGGGTGGGCGCCGCGTACGCCGCCGGTGAGATCACCCGGGCGCACGTGGATGTCGCGGTCGGGGTGCACCGCCGCCTCCGCGCGCAGTGTCCGTGAGCAGGTCATGCCGGTCACCGACCCGGTCACGGGTGAGGTGCGGGAGGAGCGGTGCATCCGGGTGGTGGACGCCGCCCTGGCTCGGCATGCGCGGGGGTACACGGTGCCGGAGTTCACCCGGATCGCCGACCGCATCGTGTCATGACCTGGACCCGCCCCGGCCCGGGGACGCCCACCGGCGCCGCTACCTGCACCTGTCCCGCCTGCCCGACGGGTCCCTGTTGGGCAGGTTCGCCTGCGGCCCCGCCCAAGCGTTGACCCTGACCACCGTCCTGGCCGCGTTGGCCGGGCCCCGGCCGGGGAAGGCGATCGACGCCGACGGCGTCGAACACGACCTGCCCGACGAACGCACCCCGGCCGAACGCCGCATGGACGCCCTGGCCGAAGCCGTCGACCACAACCACCGGACCTGCCACTGCCGCCACACCCACACCCACCGCGGCGCGCCACCGGTTCGCGGCCGCTTCGACCCCGCCAGCGCCGCCGACGGAACCGAACAGGGCACAACAACGGCCACGGCGACGGGACCGACGGCGACGACGTTCAGCGCACGCAAGAACCACTCCAGCCGGCGGCAGCGTCGATACCCGCAATGTGAGAAGCAATGACATCGACATCGACGGTGACGCCAGCACTGATGCCGAAGACCGTGACGCCGTCGTCAACGGCAGTGACGCCACAGCAGTTATACCCGGTCCGAGACACAAACAGATGACGGAATCGACGGCGACATCAACGGCGACAAATGACAGTAGACGGCGATAGAGGGCGGCATCGATGACGGGATCGAGGATCCCGACCTTGCCCAACACGAGGACCTTGCCCAACGCCGAGACCTTGCCCAATACGGTGACCCGCCAGTGTCTGAAGGGGAACTTCAGGTCCGGCGGCCACCCGGGGTACGGGCCGGGCCCTACCCGGACATCCAGATCATCGTCACCGCCACCACCGAACACCTCGCCGCCGCACGCCTCCACACCGCCGGCCCACCACCACGACACCCCGGCTGGACCGACCCCTCGACCTCGACCTCGGCCTCGACCTCGACGTCGCGGCCGACGGACGGCGCACCGACACGGGCGGCGCCAGCGGGAGCGGCACGGGCGGCACCGGCGGTAGCGCGGGCAGTGGGTTCGGGTTCGCGCACGCCCAACACACCGGACCGATCCACCCCACCGTCCTGGCCATGCTCGCCTGCACCGGCAAGATCCGCCGCGTCCTCCTCGACGAACACGGCGCCGTCCTCCACCTCGGCCGCAGCCACCGCCTCGCCACACCCGCCCAGAAAGCAGCCCTCTACGCCCGGGACATCGGCTGCGTCATCCCCGGCTGCACCACCCCCGGCGACCTCTGCGACGATCCACCACGTCACACCCTGGACCGACCACGGCGACACCAACATCCACAACCTGGCGCTCCTCTGCCCCAGGCACCACGCAGAGGTCACCGACGGCACCTGGGAGATCCAGATGCTCCACGGCGTGCCCTGGGCCAGACCACCCGCCTGGGCCCACCCCACCCAACCCCTCCTCCGCAACACCAGCCACCACGGACGAGCAGCCGCATGACCTCCGGACCCGGGGACGGCAGACGCGCGGCGGCACACGGCGGCGGACGCACCGGGGCAACGTGACGGCTGCCGCGGCCCGGTGGGTGGTCAAGCGGACTGGCATGCTGGGCGGGTTCGCGGACAAGGTGAGGGTATGACCGTCTCCGTCAGCGACCTCGACACCCTCATCGGCCGTCTCGACCTGCCGGCGAAGGTCCACCTGCTCACGGGCGCCAGTGCCTTCACGCTCCCGCCGGAACCCGCGATCGGCCTGCGCGAGATGCGCTTCAGCGATGGCCCGACCGGCGTCCGAGGTCTGAAGTTCACCGGCGGCCGGGTGGTCACGCTCTTCCCCAACGCGACCCTGCTCGCGTCGGCCTGGAGCGAGGAGACGATGACCGAGGTCGGGCGGCTGCTGGCCGAGGAGGCGATGGCGCAGCAGATCCACGTGGTGCTGGGTCCGACGATCAACCTGCACCGCACCCCGCTGGGCGGCCGGCTGTTCGAGGCGTTCAGCGAGGATCCGCTGCTCACCGGCAAGCTCGCCGCCGCCTACGTCCGCGGCATGCAGTCGAGCCGCGTCGGCGCATGCCTGAAGCACCTGATCGCGAACGAGTCCGAGACCGACCGGAACACCGTGAACAGCGTGGTCGACGAGGCGACCCTGCGCGAGCTCTACCTGCTGCCGTTCGAGATCGCCGTCGCCGAGGCCGACCCATGGTCGATCATGGCGGCCTACAACGACGTCAACGGCGTCCCAGCCACCGAGCAGGACCACGTCATCAACGACGTCGTCAAGGGCGAGTGGGGCTGGGACGGGCTGGTCATGTCCGACTGGTTCGCCACCAAGAGCGCCGGCCCGGCCGCCAACGGCGGCCTCGACCTGGTCATGCCCGGCCCCGACGGTCCCTGGGGTCAGGCGCTCGTGGACGCCGTCCGCGCGGGCGAGGTCGACGAGTCGGTGATCGACGAGCACCTGCGGCGGCTGCTGCGGCTGGCGGAGCGCGTCGGCGCCCTCGGCCCCGAGCGGCACTACCCCACCGATCTGCCCGCGCCCGACAGCCGGACGCGCCGCGAGCAGCTGACCCGGCTGGCCGCTCAAGGCATCACCGTGCTCACCAACCGCGACGACACCCTCCCGGTGACCTCCGGCACGCGGGTCGCCCTCATCGGCCGCCACGCGATCGAGACCATCGACATGGGCGGCGGCTCGGCCAAGGTCAACCCGCCGTACCAGGTCAGCGTCGCGGACGGCCTCCGCACGCTCCTCGGCGACGCCGCTGCCGGCCACCCTCACCGTCACCGACGGCGTCGAGGTTCGCACCCGCCCCGTGCCCGCGCTCCCCGGCTTCGTCGTCGACCCTGAGACCGGCGACCCCGGCGTCCACATCGTCGTCCGCGGCAGGAGCGGGAACGTCCTCGAGGAGCGGCACGGCGTGCCCGCGACCACGACCGCCGGATTCGACGACGACTACGCCGAACCCGTGGGGTCACTGCTGTTCCGGGCGCGCGTCCCCGACGGCGGCGACGTCGAGGTGGGCGTGGCCGGCGCCGGTTCCTGGCACCTCGTCGCCGCGGGGCAGGAGCACGACGAGGAGCTCAAGGTCTCGGGTCACGGCTTCGCGGAGGAGATGCTCGCGCCGCCGTTCCACACCTCCGCCGTGCGCCTGGACGCCGACGCCGTCGTCGAGGCCACCGTCACGCTGGGAGGAGGCGCGGGCGCGTTCACCGCGTCCGGCCGGTTCGACCTCGTCGCCCGTCCGGTGACCCGGCCGACGGACGCCGTCCTCGCCGACGCAGCCCGCGCCGCGGCGGACGCCGACGTCGCCGTGGTGGTCGTCGGGCTCACCGAGGAGCAGGAGACCGAGGCCGTCGACAAGACGACTCTGCGCCTGCCCGGCGACCAGGACGAGCTCGTACGCAGGGTCGCGTCGTCCGCCCGGCGCACGGTGGTCGTCGTCAACGCCGCCACACCGGTGCTGATGCCCTGGCGCGAGGATGTCGACGCCATCCTCTGGGCGGGTCTGCCCGGGCAGGAGGGCGGTCACGCCGTGGCCGCCGCCCTGACCGGCACGATCGAACCTGCGGGCCGGCTGGTCACGACCTTCCCCGTCGACGACGGCGCGACCCCCGCCTGGTCGGTGACGCCGGTCGACGGCGACCTCGCCTACACCGAGGGCCCGTACATCGGCTACCGCGGCCACGACGCCAACCGCGCCCCGGCGCCCGCGTTCTGGTTCGGTCACGGCCTCGGCTACACGACGTGGGACTACGCCCACGCCAGCGTGCTGCCGGGGGCCGGCGCACCCGTCGTCTCGGTCACGGTGACGAACACCGGCCGGCGCTCCGGTCGCGAGATCGTGCAGATCTACCACCGTCCCACCGCCCGCAACCAGCCCGTCCGGCTGGTCGGCTGGACCGCCGTCGAGGCCGAGCCCGGTCAGTCGGTCCGTGCCGAGATCAGGACCGACGCGCGGATGTGGCGCCGGTGGGACTCACAGGCGAGTGCCTGGGCTCCGCTCGGCCCCGGAGGCCGGCTGCTCGTGGCCCGGGGGCTCGGCGACGTCCGGGCGTCGCTCGACCTGCCCTGACCCGCCGGGGACGGCGGGGAGACCGTCCTCGGCCATGAGGAACCAGTGCCGCTCGGCGCAGCGGACGCGGACGATCGCGACGGGGCCGGAGGTGCTGCCCAGGCGCCCCTCCGGCTCGACCTCCGCGGGTGCGCCGCACTCCGGGCAGCCGATCATCCATAGGTCGCTCTGGTCGTCCATCGCCATCACCTCGTGTACTCGACGAGGTGACGGAACCTCAGGGCAGCTGCGAGATACGCACCGTCACGAGGAGATGTCCTTCGACGTGAGCCTCGCCCAGGCCAGGGCCCCGAAGACCCCGATGTAGGCGAGCGTGACGAGCAGGCCCCGCGTCATGTCCCCGTACACCACCGGATCGCGGAGCAGGTCGCCGAACTTCAGCCACCAGTCCGAGAGCAGGTAGGGGTGGATCACCGAGATCTGCGGGACCGCGTCCAGGATCTCGACGACGACGGCGGTGATCGCGGTGACCGCCATGGCCGCGATCGGCACCTCGGTCAGCGTGGACGCGAACAGCCCGATCGCCGCCAGCCCGGCGAGCATCGCGGAGACGTAGAGCGCGACGAGGAAGACCCGGACGACGGCCGCGCCCACGGAGAGCGTGCCGCCCGACAGCAGCGTCACCGGACCGATCGGGAACAGGGCCAGGCCGATGAGCAGCCCGGCGATCGCGACGGTGAAGGCCGCCGCGACGCCGAAGGCGACGACGCCCGCGAACTTCACGACGAGCAGCCTGGTGCGGCTGACCGGGACGACGAACATGTTCCGCAGCGTGCCGATGGAGGCCTCACCGGCGATGGCCTCGCCCGCCGCCACCGAGACGGCGAGCGGCAGGAACAGCGGCAGCGTGACGACGAGCGCGGTGAACGCCACGAACAGCCCGTTGCCGGCGATCGAGCCGATGAACGCGGGCCCCTCGCCGCCGCGCGGGCCGCCGTCACCGCCGGCGAGCCGGATGGCGACCGCGATCAGGATCGGCACGCACGCGAGCGCGGCGAGCAGGGCGATGTTCCGCCGCCGCCCGAACACGAGCCGCAGCTCGGACCGGAGCAGCCGGAACGTCGGCCGCGGCACGGGCCGGGCCGGTGCGGCCACCGGTCGCATCCCCCGGTCGACGATCTCACTGGTCGACATCGAAGCCCTCCCCCGTCAGCGACACGAAGACGTCCTCCAGGTCCGGCCGCTCGACGACGAGCTCCCGGACCCCCACCCCAGCCGTGACGAGCTCACGGTTGACGACCTCCGACCTCGCCTCGCCCGAGCGGCGCGAGAAGGACGCCGTCGCGGACCTCGGGTTCGCCGAGCCCGGCGCGGACCAGCACCTGCGCCGCGCGGGCCACGTCGTCCGGGCCGGCGACGACGACCCGAAGCCGGGCGGCGGCGACGTCCCGCAGCTCCGCCAGCGGCCCCTGCGTGACGAGCCGCCCGCGGCTCATCACGCCGACGTGCGAGCAGACCTGCTCGATCTCCGACAGCAGGTGGGAGGAGAGGAACACGGTCGCGCCCTCGGCGGCCAGCTCACGGACCAGCGTCCGGACCTCGCGGGTGCCCTGCGGGTCGAGCCCGTTGGTCGGCTCGTCGAGCACCAGCAGGTCCCGGGGACGCAGCAGCGCCCCGGCGAGGCCGAGGCGCTGACGCATGCCCAGGGAGTAGTTGCGGTACCGCTTGCGCGCCGCCGCCGCGAGCCCCACACGTTCGAGGGCCTCGCCGATGCGCTGCTTCGACGTCCGCGGGTCGACGGTCCGGTCGCCGGCGTCCAGTCGCGCGAGGTTGGCCCAGCCGGACAGGTACGGGTGGAACGCGGGGCCCTCCACGAGCGCGCCCACCCGCGGCAGGACGGCCAGCGCGCCGCCCGGCATGGACCGGCCCAGCACGTCGAACTCGCCGGCTGTCGGCCGAACCAGCCCGAGGAGCATCCGGATCGTCGTGGTCTTGCCCGACCCGTTCGGCCCGAGGAACCCGAAGACCGCGCCGTGCGGCACCACGAGGTCGATGTGGTCCACGGCGACCTGGCCGCCGCGGAACCGCTTGGTCAGCCCCCGGGTCGCCAGCGCCGGCGGCGACGACGGAGCCGCATCGGCCCGGGTCGCCGCCGGCGCGCGGTCGCCGTCGTCGAGGTCGACGTCACGACGCGCTGCTCGGACGAGGCAGCGCTCGCCGCGGCCTGCTCGACCACGGCGGGGTCGACCGCGCCGACGTAGGTGGTGTCGCCGACGATCAGCACGGAGAGCAGCGGGGTCGAGAGCAGCCGGCCGGTGCCGAACGCGCCGGAGACGCTCTTCGTCGCGCCGAGCACCGCGCTCGCCGTCGCGTCCTTGCCCAGGGCGGCGACGTCGACGCCCTTGAGCACGGCCACCGACGTCCAGCCCTTGCCGACGACGGTGGGTGCCGCGTCGTCCGCGCTGCCCGGTCGCTTCGGGGCCGAGGCGTCCGGCCGCATGGCGGGCAGGGTCTGGTTCGTGACCTTGGCACCCTTGGGCGGGGTGAAGCTGAAGATCGAGGCGTCCGGCTGCTCGAACTGCACGGAGGTGAAGCCGGTCTCGAAGGCCGGCTCGGTGGCGCCCTTGGCGAAGACCTGGACCCTCAGGGGCACCTTCGTGTCGCCGTCGATGGCGATCCGGACGGAGCCGACCAGCGAGCGAGCGTCCCGCGGGGTCAGCCGCAGCTCGTAGACCGCCTGCCCGGCCACGTGACCGGTGCCGTCGACCTCGACCTTCGTGCTCGGGTCGATCGCCGCGAGTGCCTGCCGGGCGGCGGTGTCGGGGTCGATGGTGCCGTGGCCGAGGGTGGCCTCCGGCTCGCCGCGCACCATGGACTGCGCCTTGGCGCCGCCGGCCGCCTCGTCGGGCAGCTGGACGTGCGTCGCCTCGTTGTTCTGGCTCGACCACAGCCAGACGTCGCCGCCGTTGCGGATGACGTCCGTCTCGGCGAGGTCCCCGACCAGGCTGACCCGGGCCTTGCCGTCCGTGCCGTACCAGACCCGAGCCGTGTGCGAACCGGTGACCAGGGACTGCAGCGACGTTCCGGCGGCCTGGCCGGGGAGGTCGGGCAGGCCGAGGCGGGCGGTCTCGACGACCGTGCCGCTCAGCGGGTGCTCGGGCGCCGAGGCGACGGCGGCGAGGAGCTGGGCGGCGGTCTGCGGCGGGAGCTGGGCGGCGGCGTCGGCGCCGGCGGACGTGAGGACGACGCCGCCGGCGATGGCGGCGACGGCCACGCCCGGCACGGCCCACCGGAGGGCAGGGGACCGGAGGAAGCTGTCGTTGGGCATGTGTCGAGTCTGCGCCTCTTCGGCTGAGGGCTCCCTGAGAGGTGGACCCAGGGCTGAGACGGGCCTGAGAAGCTGGTCACCGGCCTGGTGGGAGGAGCGAGCGTGCGGGTACTCGTGGTGGACGACGAGGTGCGGTTCGCGCAGTCGCTGCAGCGCGGGCTGCGCGCCGAGGGCTTCGACGTCGACCTCGCCCACGACGGCGAGACCGGGCTGCGGCTGGCCCGTGAGGGCGGCTACGACGCCGTGGTCCTCGACATCATGCTCCCGCGCCTGTCCGGCTACCGGGTCACCGAGCGGCTGCGCGCCGACGGCTGCGACGTCCCCGTCCTCATGCTCTCGGCCAAGGACGGCGAGTACGACCAGGCCGACGGCCTCGACCTCGGCGCCGACGACTACCTCACCAAGCCGTTCGCGTGGGTCGTCTTCGTGGCCCGGCTCAAGGCGTTGCTCCGCCGCGCCACCGGGCGCGCCCAGGGCCCTCCCGCCGGGCCGGTCGCCGTCGGCGACCTCGTCCTCGACCCCTCCGCGCACACCGTCACCCGTGGCGGGACGCCGGTGGGCCTGACCGCGCGCGAGTTCGACCTGCTCGAGCACCTCATGCGCGCGGACGGCCGCACGGTGCCGAAGACGGAGCTGCTCTCGGCGGTCTGGAACGGGCTCGCGCACGACGATCCCAACGTCGTCGAGGTCTACGTCGGGTACCTCCGCCGCAAGATCGACCAGCCGTTCGAGCGGCACTCGCTGGTCACCGTCCGGGGCGTGGGCTACCGCCTGGTGCGCGACGACGGTGCCCCCGCCTGAGCCCCGGGCGCGGGCGCTCTCCGTCCGCGCCCGGCTGACCATGGCGACCACGGGCGTCGTCGCGGTCGCCCTCGCGCTCGGCGGGATCCTGCTCGTCGTCGTCCTGCACGCGATGCTGCTGCGGCAGCGGGACGACGCCGCGCGCAACCAGGCCCTGGGGGTCGCGGCGCTCGTCACCTCGGGCCGGCTGCCCGACGTACTCCCCAGCGGGGGGACCACCGTGCTCCAGGTGATCGACGGCCAGGGCCGGGTCACGGCCACCTCGCCCGGCGGTGACCGGCTCGTGCCGCTGCTCGACGAGGCGGACCGCGACCGGGCCCGCGCCGGAGCCGCCGTCGAGCTGCCCGGGCGCCGGCTCGGCATCGACGAGCCGCTGCGCGTGGTCGGCGTGCCCGCGAGCGGCCCCGACGGAGCCGAGACGGTGCTCGTCGCCGCCCCGGTCGGCGACCTCGAGAGCGGGCTCGGCGTGGTCGGCCGGACGGTGGCGGTCGCCGTCCTCCTCCTCGTCGCCGGTGTCGCCGTCCTCTCCCGGTGGCTCGTGGGGTCCGCGCTGCGACCGGTCGAGGAGCTCACCCGGGGCGCCGAGAGCCTGCCGGCGGCACCCGACGCCCGCGCGCTGCTGCCCGTCCCGGCCGCGGACGACGAGGTGCGCCGGCTCGCCGTCACGCTCAACGCGATGATCGAGCGGATCCGGAACGCCTCGCGCCGCCAGCGGGCCTTCGTGGCGGACGCCGCGCACGAGCTGCGCAGCCCCGTGGCGTCGATCCGGACGGCGGTGGAGGTGGCCGCGCTGCGCCCCGGGACGAGCGACTGGCCCCAGGTGGCCGACGGCGTCCTCGAGGACGCGGGACGGATGGGCCGGCTCGTCGACGACCTGCTCCTGCTGGCCCGGCTCGACGAGGGCGGGCTGGCCCGGGCGACCCGGGACCGGGGCTCCGGAGCGGGGGCGGATGTGGCGGACGTCGCGGACGACGTCGTCGAGCGGATCGGCCGGCTGACCCCCGGCGGCACGCTGCTGGCCCGGACCGGCGCCGCGACCGCGCCCACTACGGCACCGCTCGACGCCGTCGACCGGATCACGGTCAACCTGGTCGAGAACGCCGTCCGTTACGCCCGCTCCCGGGTACAGGTCGACGTGGCGGTGGACGCCGGCACCGGAACGGTGCGGCTCTGCGTCGCGGACGACGGCCCCGGCGTCCCCGCGGAGGACCGGGAGCGGGTCTTCGAGCGCTTCACGCGGCTGGACGACGACCGCAGCCGCGCCTCCGGCGGGAGCGGACTCGGTCTCGCCATCGTCCGCGAACTCGCGCGCGCCGCCGGCGGCGGCATCCGGCTCGAGGACGCCGGCCCTGGCCTGCGCGCCGTCGTCACGCTCCCGTCGGCAGGCTGAGACGCCGAGGTGCGCCGGTCACGACGAGGGCTGGGGCACCTTGCAGTTCACCTTCGGGTTCACCCCGAGGTAGTTCAGCGGTCCGGCCACCACGGTCACCGCGACGGTTCCCAGATGCGCGCAGCTCGGCGAGGAGCTGCCCAGGTACCCCCGCTGGATCACTGCGGCCACGCCGATGACCAGCCAGACCAGCACCACCGCGGTGATGACGCGCATCGGGGCCTCCTGTCGCTCCATCGATCTTGGTAGCGGTCAAGGTATGCCCGAGCCGATCACCCGGCGCGTCCAGATGCTCCCCCGCCGGTCCCCCGCTCTGGCGGACCTCAGCGGGTGGCGGAGGATCACCGGTATGAGCACCGTGGAGGTCCACGACGAAGGGCTGCGGCTCCGGCTGACGAGGCTCGAGCGGCTCCTCGCCCTGCACGGCGACGTCTCCGTGCCGTGGTCCGCCGTCACCGGGCTCGAGGTCGTCCCGGACGCCTACGCCGCGGTGGTCGGGTGGCGCGCTCCCGGGCTGGGCCTCCCCGGCCTGCGTCTGCTGGGCACCTGGCGGACGTCGCACGGCTCGGAGTTCGTGGACGTCACCGGCCACCTGCCGGGCGTCCGCGTCGGGCTGCGCGACCAGCCGTTCGTCTCGCTGCTCGTCGGCACGGGAGGCGCGGACGAGCTGGCGTCGCTGATCGCGGAACACCTCTAGCGCGGGTCCTCCGCGAGGACGTGCAGCGCGAGCAGCGCGGTGTCGTCCTCGGCGGGCGCGGTGCGGAACGCCTCGACCGCGGCGAGGACGGTCTCGACGAGCACCTCCGCGCCCGCTCCCGCCGCTCCGGCGGCCGCCGCGACCAGCCGCTCCTCGCCGAAGAGCTCGTCGCCGTGCCGGGACTCCGTGATCCCGTCCGTGTAGAGCAGGAGCGTGTCGCCCGCCCGCAGCTCGTGCGCGCGTCTCCTCCGGCAGTACGTCGGGGAAGGCACCGAGCAGGGCGCCCTCGCTGAGCACGATCTCCACGCGGCCGTCGGCCCGGACGAGCAGGGGGTGGGTGTGCCCCGCGCGGGCGAGCCGCGCCTCGAGGCCGACCGGCGTCCGGGTGAGCCTGCCCGCGACGGCGGTGACGAACCGCTCACCGGCGTCCTGACCGTGCAGGATCTCGTTGAGCCGCGCGAGCGCGGGCCCGGGCGACAGCTCCTGGGCGAAGGCTCGCAGCGTGTGCCGGGCGAGCCCGGTGACCGCGGCGGCGTCGACGCCACGCCCCGCGACGTCGCCGACGACCACGAAGTGGTCGCCGCCGGCCAGCGCCACGAGGTCGTAGAAGTCCCCGCCGACGTCCACCGCCTCCTCGGCCGTCGCGTAGCGGACCGCGACCTCGACGCCGGGCACCACCGGCAGCCGCTCCGGCAGCAGGCTCTCCTGCAGCCGCGCGGCGACCCGGGTGCGCTGCCCGTACAGCCGGGCGTTGTCCAGCGCCACCCCCGCCCGGCGGGCGAGGTCGGCGAAGAGGTCGAGGTCCCGGCCCAGCGTGCCGACCCGGCCCGAGGTGTCGACCAGGGAGAGGACGCCGATGACGCGGCCGCGGACGACCATCGGGACGAGCAGCCCCGGGCTGGGCCCCATGCGCTCGGCCAGGGCGGCGACGGCCGGCGGCGTCCCGGGCGCGACGAGGTAGGGGCGGACGTCGTCGGTGTAGAGCTGCTGCCCGGTCCGGAAGACGAGTGACGCCGGCACCTCGCCGTCCACCGGGAGCGGCGTGGAGCCGGCGATCCCGGCGAGGGTGGCCCAGGTGGGGTCGGCGTGCACGGACACGCGCGGCACGAGCCGGCCACGACCGTCCGGGAGGAGCACGACGAGCCAGTCCGACCATTCCGGGATGATCAGCTGCACCAGCCGGTCGAGCACCTCGGCCTCGTCGAGGCTGGCGCTGAGCAGGTCGCTCGCACGGGCGAGCAGGGCGAGCCGCTCCCGGCCGCGCTCGGCCTCGGCGCGGGCGGCGCGCTCGGCCGCGTGCAGCCGGGCACGGTCGAGGGCGGTCGCGCACTGCAGCGCGAGCGAGGCGAACACCTCGATCTCGTCCGGATCGGTGGCGCGGGGCGCGCTCCAGCCGAAGGACGCCATGCCCAGCACCTCGTCGTGCGCGACGAGGAGCAGGTTCATCCAGGCCTCGACGTCCGGGGCGAGTCCGGCCATCCCGGGGTAGCGCTCGTCCCGCTCGACCGCGGACGCGACGTACAGCGGGCGGCGGTCCCGGAGCACGTCGGCGAGCAGCGGCAGGTCCGCCACCGCGAACTCGGCGTCGGGGCGCAGGGCGTCGCCCCCCACCCCGGCGGTCGCGACGACCCGGAGGGCGTCGCCGTCCGGCGTCATGAGGCCGAGGGTGGCGGCGCTCGCGCCCATCGCGTCGGCGGCGACGGTGACCATGGTCTCCGCCACGTCCTCGATCGTCATGGCGCCGGCGAGCGCCGCGGTCAGTCGCTGGAGCAGGGCCTGCCGTTCGGCGGCGAGCTGGGCGCGGCGGGCCGCCTCCCGCTCGGCGGCGAGGAGCCGGGCCCGCTCCTGCTCTGCCTCGACCCGCTCGGTGCGGTCGATGACGAGGATGCCGATGCCCTCGGGCTCGTCGGGCGGTTCGTCCCCAGGGCGGCTGGGGAAGACCGGGTAGTAGCTGACCTGCCAGTGCTGGGGACGGTCCCGGTCGGGCAGGCGTGGGGGTGTCTCGAGCTCGACGTCGATGAGCGGCCGGCCGGTGTCGAGCACATGGCGGGCGATCGGGACGAGCTGCGGCGCGAGGTCCGGGATGACCTCCGGCAGCGGCCGGCCGAGATGCGCCTCGACGGGCAGGCCGTTCGCCGCCGCCAGGTTGTCGTTGATCCGCACGTAGCGCAGGTCGCGGTCGAGCAGCGCGATGCCGATCGGCGCCCGCAGGATGAGCAGGTCGAGGAGCGCGAGCATCTGCGCCCGCTGCCGCTCCGCCTCGACCCGGTCGGTCACCTCCCACACGAGCACGGCGACGGCCACCGGCGTCCCGCTCCGGTCCCGGACCGGGTAGGCACTCTCCAGCCAGTGCCGCTCGACCGTGGCCCCGGCCGGGAGCACCGCCGTGAACGCCAGCTCGGGCATCGGCCGCCCGGTACGGAGCACCTCCCGGAACGCCGCCGAGGCGGCCTCGGCCAGCGCGGGCACCACCTCGTGCAGTGTGCGCCCGGGGTGCGCCTCGATGGGGATGCCGTTCAGCTGCGCGAGGCGGGCGTTGACCAGGACGTAGCGCAGGTCCGCGTCCAGCAGGGCGAACCCGACCGCCGGTTGCGCCAGCAGGGCCTGGAACACCTGCTCCGCCGCGTCCTCGGGAGGGGTGCCGGCCACCGCGACGAGCTCGAGCGCCGCCTGGGCTGCCGGGTCGTGCGTCTGCTCCACGACCACCTGCCTCTCGGGCCGCCTGTGCCACGCAACATAGCAAGCAGTCGTAACGCTCGGCGCCCTCCGCTGCTGGACGACGAGGAGCAGCTCGGCAGGCGCCCCGCCGGCCGGCTTGAGCACGGCCGGACGACGACGGAACCCCCGCCGTCCCGGGTGGGACGGCGGGGGTCGCGGGTCGTGCGGTCGTACGGGTCGAGCAGAGGCCTCAGCGGCCGACGGTGCCCTCGTCGTCCTGGAGGCGGCCGGAGTCGCGGTCGCCCTCCATCTCGATCTGCTCCTTGCGGACGTCGACGTTCACGTTCTCCTCGTCCTGCACCTGGTCCTTGGCGAGCCGGACACGCTCGACCGGCACGGCCTCGGTGGTGACGACGGGGCGCTCCTCGTTGAGGACGATCTCGTGCTCCTCCTCGGAGAGAGCCGGGCCGTCCGTGGCCTGGCCGACGTTGGCGTCCGTGATCGGCTCGCGCTCGACGCGGACCTCCTCACGGGTCACCGGCACGTTGACCTGCTGCTGCTCGGTCACGACGTACTTGCGCAGCCGCGCGCGGCCGGCCTCCTGCGTCTCGGTGCCGGTCCGGACCCGCTCCTCCGAGCGCGTCATGGCGTCGTCGGTCGTCGGGCCGCTCGTGTCGTAGCCGGTGTCCGTGGTCCCGGTGGTCCCGTCCGTGACGTCACGGTCGCCCGTGTAGTCGGTCTGGGTGTACGTCGGGTTGCTGCCCGGCGTGGTGCCCGCGTCGTACCCGGCGTACCGGGTGGGCTCGCCCGATTCGAAGCCGCTCTGGTCGGACGTCGTGCCCGACGTCACGCCCGTGGTCGTGTCGGAGCCGGTGCCGCCGAGGCCGTAGTAGGAGTAGAGCTGGTTCTCCTCCTGCTCGGAGAGCTCGCGGTCGGTCTCGATGTTCGGGGCGCCCTTGACCCGGTCCTTGTCGTAGGGGACCCGGACGCCGTCGTCGGTGAGCTCGGCCTGCTCGAGCGGCACGAAGCTCTCGCTCGAACCGAAGAAACCCGTCTTCACCGTCACCCACGCCGGCTCACCACTGGCGTTGTCGAGGTAGACCTGGCCGATGCTGCCGATCTTGTCGCCGGCAGTGCTGTAGGCAGTGCCGCCGATCAGGGTCTGTACGGAGTCGCGCGAAATCATGAAAGAAATCCTCCTGGCGATCGTCGTTCGGGGCTGTCGCATGGCGTTTCCACCTGCGCGCCGTCGCCGCCCGTCCGGGCGCCTAGAGGTCAACTACCCCCTCACGTGATCGCTAACCACGATGAACGCCGGCTTGTCCCGGAAGCCCGGCAATCCGCCCGATCCACCATTCCGAGGTCGGGTTCCACCCCCTCAAATGGGTAAGGAAGAAACCGAACTCGCCACCATGAGCGCCCAACTCCAGAACATCGTCGACCGCTTCCGCTCTGACGGTTCGAAGCGCTTCCCCGACCCGGATGGGCCGGGCCACGCGGCCCCCTCCATCTGGGCCCCGGCGGCGCCGTGGACCCGGAGGTGCCGGGCACGGCGCGCTGGAACGCCTCCTCACGGACGCCGACGCCCGGGTCTACGCCGCCAAGAACGCGGGCCGTGACCGCGTCGTCGCCGGGCCGCTCCCGGTCTGACCGCGGCTCGCACCCCTCCTCCGAGCAGGTGACGGTTCGACCCTCCGGACGGCCGGGCCGCTGGTAGCCTCCGGCGAGGGTTCGACGCCGAGCCCGGGGAGGTGCCGGAAGGATCATGGCGGTGCCGCTGTACCAGTCGAAGGCCGACCTGCTGCGCGTGCTCGGCCACCCCGCCCGCGTCCGCGTCCTGGAGCTGCTCGCGGAGCGTGAGTACGCCGCCGGGGAGCTGCTGTCGGAGATCGCGCTCGAGGCGGGCAGCCTCTCCCAGCAGCTGGCCGTGCTGCGCCGCGCCGGGCTCGTGAACCATCGGCGCGAGGCGGGATGCGTGGTCTACGCGGTCGCGGTGCCCGAGATCCGGGCCGTCCTGGCCGCAGCCGGCGCCGCGCTGGCGGCGCTGCCCGGCGAGGGCGAGGCGCTCGCCGCCGACCTGCGGGCGCCGTGCACACCGCCGGCCGGCACCGTCGTGGGCGCCGTCACCCGGGGATCCCTCGCCGGCTGACGCGGCACTGCACGGCGGGAGATGAAGGGGCCGCCGGTCAGGACGCGACCGGCACCGCGTAGACCACGATGTTGTCGCTGTAGTGGTGCGCGGCCGCGTCGAACGCGCCACCGCAGGTGACGAGCACGAGGCGCGCCTCGCCGGCCCCGGTGAACACGGACGCCGGCAGCGCCGTCTTCGGGTACGACCGGATCGCCGCGACCCGGTAGGTGTGCGCCGCGCCGGCGGCGTCCCGCAGCGTCACCTTCGCGCCGAGCGGCAGCCGCACGACGGCGGCCATGACACCCGCCCCGGCCGTCTCCGTGTCGATGTGCCCCGCGACGACCACGGAGCCCCGGGCGGCGCCCGGCAGCGCGCCACCGACCCACCAGCCCAGCGTTCCGGGGTTCTCGGGCAGGTTCAGCGCACCTCTGGCGTCCGTCCCCACCGGGACGACGCGGGCCCGGGCGTGCAACGACGGTGCCTCGAAGGCGACCGGCGGCAGGACGAGCGGCGGCAGCGGGGCCGCGGACCTCGGCCGGGTGGTGGGTCGGGCGGAACGGGCCGGCAGCCGCGGCAGGGCCGCCTCGGGCGCCGCCCCCGACGGCACGGTCGCAGCCGCCCCCGCTCGCGCGTCGGCCGGGACACTGCCGACGTCCGCGACGTCCGCACGCGCGGGTTGCGTGAGCAGGTACGCGCCGCCCGCGAGGCAGACGGCGGCCCCGCCGGCGAGGACGGCTGCGAGCCGCCCCCGCCGGACGGGGATGGAACCGGCGTGCCTCACTCCGCCGGCACGCGCGCCGTACGACGGCGCAGCACGAGCGAACCGGCCGCGGCGGCGAGCAGCACGCCGACGCCGGTCAGGGCGAGGCCCGGTGCCGTCTCGCTCAGCGCAGCCTGGCCACCGGTGCCGGCGCCCACCGAGCTCACGGAGCCGCCGCCGGCGGCGATGAGCTCCTCGAGGTGGTGCGCGACGACCGGGCGGGTCGCCCGGGCCAGGGTCAGCACCGTGGAGTCGGACCCGTTGGACAGCTCGGTGTCCGTCGCGGCGAGCGTCTGCCGGTGACCGGTGATCTGGCTGGCGATCCAGGCGGAGTCGAACGCGGCACCGGACTTGGCGGAGACGCTGGCGAGCGCCGCGCGCTGCTGCGCATTGGGGCTGCCGGGCAGCGTGACGCCGAGCGTCTTCGCGGCGGAGCGGAGCTTGGCGTCGTTGGCCGTGTGGTCCGTGATGAACATCTGGCCGAGGTCACGGACCTTCTGGGACGTCGCCTTCTGCTGCGCCGCCTTGCCCGCGGCGATCTCGGTGAGGTTGCTCTGGTGGGCCACGACCATCCACGTCCGGTCCTGGCTGGAGACCGCGGCCCGGACGGCGGGAGCGGCGTGAACCACGGACGCCGCGGAGGCGGCTGTCGGCAGGGCGAGTGCGGCGCCGAACGCGACCCCGAGGGTGAGCGCGGCGCGACGAGCGAGGTGCATGAGGTCTCCACAGCATGAGTCGGGACCGGCTGCTGCCGGACGTCACCCGGAATGCCCTTCGCGCGAATACTCAATCCGCCCAATTCATGTCAGAACGCCTCTCCTCCGCGCAGGAGGCTGAACCAGGCAGGGGTGTGTGGCGGATCGCTGCGCGGGTATGGACGGCCAAGGACCTACGGCCGCTCCAGACAGACGCAGAAGGGGACGACGATGGCGAAGCAGCAGCCGGGCAACCAGACGGCGGGCACGCCGGACCTCAGCGAGACCGAGCTCCGTGAGATGAAGGTCGACGACCTGCGCGAGCGCGCCCGGGACGAGGGCGTCAGCGGCGCGTCGTCGTTGCGCAAGGAAGAACTCGTCAAGGCGGTGTCGCGGGCCCATCGCGAGGGCACGGCAGGCGACGACAGCGCGGATTCCCAGCAGCAGGACGCCGACGGCGACGCGGGCGCCCCGGGCGACGCGGGGCCCGACGGCGGCCGGATCCGTCGCGGCTCGGAGTCCTCGAAGTCACTGAAGTACTCGCAGGAGGTGACCTCGCCCGACGACGAGCCGGAGCGCGCGGGCCGCAGCCTCGCGACGACGAGCCACGAGGTCATCCGGCAGTGGGCCGAGGCCCGGGGCGGCAGGCCCGCCACCGTCGAGGGCACCGAGCACGGCGACCGGCTCGGCGTGCTGAGGTTCGACTTCGGCGACGACACCCCGAAGCTGCGCCAGGTGAGCTGGGACGAGTGGTTCCGGACCTTCGACGAGCGCCGGCTCAACTTCCTCTACCAGGAGGAGCGCTCCGACGGCCGGCAGAGCACGTTCTTCCGGCTCGAGAACCCGGAGCGCGAGGACGCCTGACGGGCTCCCGCCGGCTCCCGCTCGAGCGGGAGCCGGCGGCCCGAATTGGCCGGCGGCGCAGGCTCTTGGCAGGGTGGCAGCGTGCAGCAGCCACGACACGCGGTTCTCGGGCGTCTTCGTGAGCTGCTCCGTCGGCTGCCCGGGCCGGCGCCCGTCGTGCTCGTCGGGCTGCTCGTCGTCCCGGCGGTGCTCGGCCTGACCGGTCTCGTGGCGCTCGGTCCGGCCCGCTCCCACCCGCGCGAACCTTCGTCCGCCGTGCTCGCCCTGCCGCACCCCGAAGCCGCGCCCGGACCGGTGCACCGGGTGGTCGCGCTCGGGGACTCGGTCGCCACGGGTACGGCGTGCGGCTGCGACGACTACGTCGCGCTCCTCGCCCGGACCCTGGACCGCCGGCAGGACGCCTCGGTCACCAGCACGAACCTCGCCGTCGGCGGCGCGACCAGCGCGGACGTCCTCACCCAGGTGTCCGGCGCGCAGACCCGCGCGGCGCTCTCCCGGGCCGATCTCGTCGTCGTCACCATCGGGGCGAACGACGTGGAGTCGGTCAGCGACCCGACCTCGTGCCTGCCCCCGGGCTCCGGCGTCCGGCAGGGCGACGACGTCGTCGAGGCCTGCTACCGCCGGCAGCTCTCCGCGCTCGAGGCCAATCTCGACCGGATGCTCGGCGAGGTGGCATCCATGACGACGGCGCCCGGTGCGCGCGTGCTCGTCACCGGCTACTGGAACGTCTTCCTCGACGGCGCAATCGCCCGGGCCAAGGGGCCTGCCTACGTCGCTCTCGCGGACGCGGCGACCCGGGCGGTGAACCGGCGGATCGAGGCAGCGGCGTCCGCGCACGGCGCGACGTACGTCGACCTGTTCACGGCCTTCCGCGGCAGCGACGGCAGCGAGGACTGCACGCCTCTGCTCGCGCCCGACGGGGACCACCCCAGCGCGCAGGGGCACGCGCTCATCGCCCGGACGCTCGCCGCCGCCCTCGCCTAGTGGTCAGTCGCGGCCGGCGTCCGGCCGAAGCAGAGCCGTCAGCCGGGCGAGCTCGGTGAGCATGGCGTCGGCGGAGGTGACCAGAACGTCGTTGGCCTGCACCTCGCCGGCCTCGTCGAGGAACTGCGCGGCGAACGGCACGTTGACGGCCTCGACCGCGGTGGTGACGCGGAGCGCGGACAGCACCTGCCGCAGCTGCTGCACGGATCGGGTTCCGGCGGCGACGCCCCCGTAGCTGAGGAACCCGACCGCCTTGTCCGCCCACTCCTTGTGCAGGTAGTCGATGGCGTTCTTCAGCACCGCGTTGTAGCCGTAGTTGTACTCGGGCGCGACGAACACGAAGGCGTCGGCGCGATCGACGGTGGCGCTCCAGCGCTTGGTGTGCTCGTGCTGGTACTGCCCGAAGCGGGGGTGCCGAGGCTCGTTCATGAAGGGCAGGTCGACCTCGGCCAGGTCGACGACCTCGACCTCGAAGGCGCCGTGCTTCTCCGCGATCGGGACGAACCAGCGGGCGAACGCCTCCCCGATCCGGCCCGGACGCGTGCTGGCGATGATCACCTGGAGGACGGGGCGGCTCACCGCGTCACCGTAAGGCGCCGGCCGGGGGTCGGCCAGCCAGGCCCGGAGCAGCAGGCCACGATGGCGGCATGGACATTCCTCAGGCGCTCGACTTCCTCCGGACGAACCATCGGGCGGTCCTCGCCACCACCCGGGCGGACGGCTCGCCGCAGCTCTCCCCGGTCACCGTCGGGGTGGACGCCGACGGCCTGGTCGTGGTGAGCACCCGGGAGACCGCAGCGAAGACCCGGAACCTGCGGCGGGACCCGCGAGCCTGGGTGTGCGGGTTCTCCGACGGCTTCTTCGGGCCCTGGGTGCAGGTCGCCGGGACCACCGAGATCGTGTCGCTGCCCGCGGCGATGGACGGACTGGTCGCCTACTACCGCTCCATCGCCGGCGAGCACCCCGACTGGGATGACTACCGTCGCGCGATGACCGCGGAACGGCGAGTCCTGCTCCGGATCACGCCCGCGAGCGCGGGCCCGAACGTCAGCGGTTGACGTCGGGCCCGCGCTCGTGAGAGGTCAGACCCCGGCGGGTTCGGCCTCCGGGTGCGACGCCGCGGCCGGCGGGGCCGGCGGGGCCGGCGGCACGGGCGCACGACTCCCCTCGGAGAGCCCGAACCGGTCGTGCAGGCGGCGCAGCGGCGCGGGGGCCCACCAGTTGGCGTTGCCGAGGATCCGCATGAGCGCCGGCACGAGCAGGCCGCGGACGATGGTGGCGTCGAGCAGGATCGCGAAGGCGACGCCGAGACCGAGCTGCTTGATGTTCGTCACGCCGCTGCTGACGAAGGCGGCGAAGACGACCGCGAGCAGGGCTGCCGCCGCCGTGATGATCCGGCCGGACCGCTGCAGGCCGAGGACGACGGACTGCTCCGTGTCGCTGCCGGCGTCGTGCTCCTCCTTGATGCGCGACAGGAGGAAGACCTCGTAGTCCATCGACAGCGCGAACGCCAGGATGGCGATGAGCACCATCATCGACGTGTCGACCGTGCCGGTCGTCGTGAAGTCGCCGACCAGGCCCTTGAGGTTGCCGTCCTGGAAGACCCAGGTGAGGACGCCGAGGGTCGCGCCGAGGCTCACGATGTTCAGCGCGATCGCCTTGAGCGGCAGGACCACGCTGCCGGTGAAGAGGAAGAGCACGACCAGGGTGGTGAGGGCGATCCACCCGAGCACCACCGGCAGCCGGCCGGTGATCCCGCCCTGCGTGTCGGTGTACTGCGCGGCCACACCCCCCACGACGACGCCGGAGGCCGGCGCGGGAACCGCCCGGACGTCTTCGATCAGCTGCTGACCTCGCGGCGTCCGCGGGTCGACGTCGGCGACGAGCGTGAGGCGCTGACGGCCGGTCGAGGCGGTGAACGCCTGCGGCTGCGGGTTCGAGCCCGTCACGGCGCCCCGGGCGACGAGCGACGTCGGCGTGGTGACCCGGAGGATGCCGTCGACGTCCGAGAGGTTCGCGGCGTACGAGGCGAGCGCGGCGGCACTGACGCCGGGCGGCACGACGACCTGGACCGGCGTCGCCTCACGGCCCGGGAGCTGGTCCCTCATGATCTGTGACGCGACCGCGACCGGGGTGCCCTTCGGCAGTGCGCGGTCGTCGACCTCGCCGAACGTCGCGCCGAACGCGGGCGCGGCGAGTACGGCGAGCAGTCCGCCGACGACCACGAGCACCGGCAGCGGTGACCGCATGACCCGCTGCGCGACGCTCGCCCAGACGCCGATGTCGCGGGGCGCGAGGTCGCCACGGACGACCTTGAGCCGGTTGACCCGGTGGCCGAGCAGCGCGAGGGCGGCGGGGAGGGCGATGACGGCGGAGGCGACGGCGAGCAGCGTGACGGCGACGCCGGCGTAGGCGAACGACCGCAGGAAGTACTGCGGGAAGAGGCTGAGCGAGCCCAGGGTGATCGCGACGGTGAGCCCGGAGACGAGCACGGTGCGACCGGCCGTGCTGACGGTGCGCACGACGGCGGTCTCGACGTCGTCCCCGGCCGCCAGCTGCTCGCGGAACCGGCTGACGACGAGCAGGGCGTAGTCGATCCCCAGGCCCAGGCCGAGACCGGTGACGAGGTTGAGCGCGAAGATCGAGACGTCGGTCGTGAGCGTGACGACGAAGAGGACCGCGAAGCTGCCCAGCACGGCGCCCGCCGCCACAAGGAAGGGCAGCCCGGCGGCGACGAGACCGCCGAAGACGAGGATGAGCAGGACCACGGTCAGGGGGATCGCGATGCTGTCCGCCTTGGCGAGGTCCTGCGTGATCTGGTCGCTGACCGCGTTGTTGATCGCTCCGGCACCGCCGACATGGACGTCGAGGCTGCCCCGCGGGCCTTCGTACGTGCTGGTGAGGTGCTTGGCGAGGTCGGTCTGCTGAACGTCGGTGGCTCCCGGCTCGCCGAAGACGAGGACCTGGCCGGTGCGCCCGTCCTGCCCCGCGAGCGACGCCGAACGCCCCGACGTCCAGTACGAGAGGACCTTGGTGACGCCGGGTTCGGCCTGCAACCGCTGGACCAGGGCCGTGGCGGCGGGCGCGTCGGCGTCCAGCCCGTGCTGGGTGACGACCGCGACGGCGGCCACCGGGTCGGCCACGCCGAAGTCGTCGCGCAACTGCTGGGTGGCCCGGGCGGAGTCGCTGCCGGGGTCGTCGAAGCCGCCTCCCTGCAGGCGGCTGAACACGCCCGAACCGAGGACGGCGGCCGCGACCAGGCCGAGGACGAAGAGGACGAGGGCGGTCCGCCTGCGTCGGACGACGAGGTGGCCGAGGCGCTCCAGCATGACTTCTCCCGTGACTCCGGCTTGCATGAATCGATCTGAACACCGTTCGGACTCACCTTGCCGGAACGATCTGAACGCTGTCAACACCGAATCTGAACATCGTTGAGATTGAACCTCGAATGACATAGGGTGAGGGGCATGCGCAGCGCCACGAAGCCCTACCACCACGGGGCCCTCGAACAGGCGCTCGTCGACGAGGCGGTCCGCCAGGTGCGCGAGCGCGGTACCGACCAGGTGTCGCTGCGGGGCATCGCCCAGACCATCGGGGTCTCACCGAGCGCGGCCTACCAGCACTTCCCCGACAAGGCCGCCCTCCTCCACGCCGTCTGCATGGCCGGGAGTGACGAACTGGCCGACCGGATGGCGGCCGCCGTCGAGGCGGTGCAGGCCGACGGGGACGTCGGAGGGGTCCAGCGGTTCCTCGCCGTCGGCCAGGCCTACGTCGACTTCGCGCGGACGGAGCCGCACCTGTTCCGGCACGTCTTCGGCCCCTCCGGCGCGGAGGTGCACGACGCGATGGCGTTCCACACCACGCCTCTCGAGGGCGAGGCGGAACCGGAACCCGAGCCCGCCAGGGCCTACGCCATCCTGCTCCAGCGGATCGGCGAGCTCGCCGAGCGCGGCATGCTCCGGCCCGGCATCGAGGAGACCCCCCTCGACGTGCTGGCCTGGAGCATGGTGCACGGGTTCTCCTCGCTCCTCGTCGACGGCTTCCTGCCGTTCGAGGCCGGCACAGGGGTGCTCACGCTGTTCGGCAGGCTCGTGATGACCGACGAGGCCTTCGCCACCTTCGCGGCCGCGCTCACCGACGCCGCCTGAGCGACGCCGGACGGCGAACGGCCGAGCGCGGGGAACCCCCCGTTCGGCCGGACCCCCGCGTGGCGTCACCGTGCGTGCCACCGGGGCTGGGACGGTGGTGGTGCGTCGGGGAGGACGTTCGAGAAAGGCGCACGCGATGGACGCCGGACGACCCGGGCTCGTCGTCACCGCCGCCCGGATCGGCCTGCTGGTGGTCGCCGTGGGCACCGCCTGGGGAGCCATCGCGACCGCTGGCGGCGGCCACGGGCAGGGTGCCGTCCTCGTCGCCGCCCCGGCGGCCGCGGCGAGGAACCCGCATCCGGTGGCGACCTCGACGAGCGCGCCGCGCACGCCCACGGCGGACCGGGTCTCCCGGGACGAGCTGCGGACGCCGATCCGGACGACGATCCGGACGACGGGTCACCCGGCGCAGCGCACCGCACAGCCGGGCCACCGGCGCCTCGACCGCTGACCCGAGTCAGGCGGGGGCGTACCTGATCCGGTCGCGGTAGCTGTTGACCCTCGGGAGCATGCCGATCCCGACGACGCCCACGAGCTGCCCGTCGCGGTGGTAGCCCACGACGCACTCCCCCTCCAGGTCGCCCTCGAGCACGGCGACGCCGTCGGGGTCCGCGAGGCCCGGCATCCCGTAGGACTGCAGCCGCAGGTCGTACTGGTCGGACCAGAACGACGGCAGCACCTCCCATGGCATCGTCGTGACGAGCTCGTAGCGAGCCGTGTCTTCGGAGAGGTGCGCGGCGAGCACGGCGCCGGCGCGACGGCCGGTGTCCGTCGGGACGCTCCAGTGCTCCACCCGCCAGGCGCCGGGGCCGAACCGCGGATTGGGGAACCGGGCGATGTCCCCCACCACGGCCACGCCGTCGATCGCACCTTCACCGGCGACGGCGGAAGGATCGGGAACGACCACCGGCCGCAGCGCGCCGTCCGTGCGGACGCCGTCGGCGAGGTCGAACCCGTGGCCCTCGAGCCAGTCCACGTTCGTCCGGGAGCCGAGCGCCTCGACGACGACGTCCGCGGCCAGGCACGACCCGTCCTCGAGCCGGACGCCGGTCACGCGCTCCTCTCCCTCGAACGCCTCGACCCCGGTCGAGAGGTGGAACCGCACGCCGTGCTCCTCGTGCCGGCGCTGCAGCACGGCGGCCAGCATCGGGCCGAGCGGGCGGATCATGGGTAGCGGGTCGATCGCGACGCACGCGACCTCGCACCCGAGCGTGCGGGCCGTGGCCGCGACCTCGCACCCGATGAAGCCGGCGCCGACGACGACGACCCGGGCGCCCGGCAGCAGTTGCGCGCGCAGGGCCAGCGCGTCGTCGAGGGTCCGGATCACGTGCCGCCCGGCGTCCGGCACCGGCGGCGGACCGGGCACCCCGAGCCGCCGCGCGGTCACCCCGGTCGCGGCGACGAGCGCGTCGTACTCCACGGTCGAGCCGTCGGCGAGCTCGAGGCTCCGGGTCGTCAGGTCGGCCCGGACGACGCGGGTGCCGAGCCGCCAGACGACGTCCGCCGCGGCCTTGCGGACGCGGAAGGCGAGCCGCTCGTGCGTGAGCTCGCTCAGGACCTCCCCGGCGAGCGCCTCCTTCGAGAGCGGCGGACGGTTGTACGGCGCGTACGGCTCGTCGCCCAGCACCAGGACCTCGCCGGTGAAGCCCTGCGCCCGGAGTGCCTCCGCCGTCCGCAGCCCGGCCATCCCCGCGCCGACGACGACCGCGCGCTGTGCCATCAGCCCTCGACGGTGATGGCCTGCACGGGGCACACGTCGGCGGCCTCCTCGACGTTGTCGCGCAGATCGTCGTCGACCTCGTCCTGGAGCTGGACGAGCTCGCCGTCGTCGTCCAGCTCGAAGACCTGCGGCGCGGAGAAGACGCACTGCCCGTGGTTCTGGCAGACGTCGCGGTCGACGACCACCTTGATCACTTCTGCTCCTCCACCAGTGACGGGTACAGGTCCTTGGACGGGGTCCGGATGCCGCGGAACTCCCAGTCGCCGCCGAGCGCGGTGGAGACGACCTCCTCGCTCGAGCTCGGCTGCGCCCCGACGTCCGCCCGGACCGGCGTCGGGCCCTCGACGACGTGGTTGGTCAGCCGGCCGAGGCCCTCGACCTCGACCTCGACGACGTCGCCCGGCTCGACGGGGCGCGAGTTGGCCGGCGTCCCGGTGAAGAGCAGGTCGCCGGGGAGGAGGGTGATCGTGCGGGCGATGTCGGCGACGAGGTAGTGCATGTCCCACTCCATCTCGTCGGTCGACCCCTCCTGCCGCACCTCCCCGTTGACGAGCGTGCGGAGCATCTTCCCGCGGAAGTCCCAGTCAGTGACGAGGCCGGGGCCGACGGGGGCGAGCGTGTCGCTGCCCTTGACCCGGAGCATGGAGCCGGCGTCCGTGTCGCGGAAGTCGTGCAGACCGAAGTCGTTGCCGATCGTGTACCCGGCGATGTGGCCGGCGGCGTCCTCGGGTGCGATGTTCCTGCAGGTGCGCCCGAGAACGACGACGATCTCGCCCTCGTAGTTGAGCCAGCGGCAGCCCCGCGGCCGGACCACGGCGCCCCGGTGGGAGTTCAGGGCCGTGACCGGCTTGTGGAAGTACGTCGGTGCCGCCGGGAGCCTCGTTCGAAACTCGCGCGTGCGGCTGGCGTAGTTCAGGTGGACAGCGATGATCTTCGTGGGCTCGCTCGGCGGCAGGTGGACCGCGTCGTCGACGGAGACCTCGCGGCCGTCCCCGGCGACGAGCGCGTCGCCGTGCCGCTCGACCTGGACCGCCGCGCCGTCGAGGAGGATCCGCCGGTACTCGGTCACCGCGTCGCCGTCCAGCCGGCGGCGGGGCGGTCGAACCAGAGGTTGACCTGGCCGGTGCCGATCGAGTTCTCGTACTCGCCGTACCGGCGTCCCGGCGCGGTCACGGCGGACTCACCGAGCGCGCCGATCATCTGCAGGTAGTGGCAGAACTTCGCCTCCGGCCTGTACGTCATGAACTCCGCCATCGTCTCCAGCACGCGCGCGTGGTCGCCGGCCTCGAACCAGGCGATGCGCTGCTCGTCCGCCGCCCGCGCGTGCGGCGTCCGGATCGAGTCGAGCGAGGCGCTCTCGTGCTTGCGAAGCTCCCGCAGCGGCCAGAACGTGTGCGACAGCGCGCCGCTGGCCAGCAGCACGACCTTGCGGTCGACGGCGGCGATCGCGTCGCCGAGGGCGCGGCCGGCACGCAGGAAGTCCTCGGTGTCGCCGGTCTGGCAGACGCTCACGCTGATCCAGCGCTTGTCCGGCAGTCCGCGCCCCAGGTAGTGCCAGAGGTTGACCGTGGCGTAGAAGACGGGCAGGTAAGGGTCGTCGATCGCCGTCACCCAGGTCTCGTGCTTCGGGGCTGCGTCCGCCATCGCCTGGGCGAGCTCGGGATCGCCCGGCCAGTCGTACGGGATGCGGCACATGCCGCGCGGCAGCTCCTCGCTGGTGAAGAGCCCGGCGCGGCGCGGCTGCGCGGTGACGACGAACTCGACCGTCGTCGCCCAGTGGCTGTCGAGGACGACGACCGTGTCGTAGTCGAGGGTGTCGAAGACGTCCGTGCGCAGCCGCTCGAGGCCGGGGACGAGAGTGAAGTCCTCGCCGCCGTTGAGCTCCCGGCGGGTCTGCTCCGGCAGCATGATCGTGGGGACGTGCGCCAGCAGGCCGGCGCCGACGATCTCACCCATGCGTCCGCCATCCCTTCGGCGCGAAGACGCTGTTCTTGACGTCGCAGTAGAAGTCGAAACTCCAGGTGCCGCCCTCGCGGCCGATGCCGCTGTGCCCGTTGCCGCCGAACGGCGCCGCGAGGTCGCGGACGAAGAAGCAGTTCACCCAGACGGTGCCGGCGTCCAGCCGGGCGCTGACCCGCTCGGCCCGCTCCGGATCGCCGGTGACGAGGGTCGCCGCGAGGCCGTACTCGGTGTCGTTGGCCATCGCGATCCCCTCCTCCTCGGTGCCGAAGGTCTGGAGCGTGAGGACCGGGCCGAAGACCTCTCGGCAGACGATCTCGCTGGTCGGGTCGACGCCCTCGAAGACGGTCGGGAGGTAGTAGAAGCCGCCGGTGCGCGCGTTGAGCTCACGGTTCGGCTCGCCGCCGAGGACGACCCGCGCGCCCTGCTCCCTGGCCCGCTGGACGAATCCGTCGACGCGCTCGAGGTGGGCGTGGGCGACGAGCGGGCCGATGGTCGGTGCCCTCGTTCCGAGGGTCGCCCTGGCCGTTCGTGAGCTCCCGCGCCTTCGCCAGGAACCGTTGCCGGAACGCGTCCGCGACCGAGTCCTGGACGAGGATCCGGACGGCGGCCAGGCACACCTGCCCGGCGTTGTCGAACTGCTCGACGGCGAGGTCGGCGGCGAGGTCGAGGTCGGCGTCGTCGAGCACGAGCAGCGGGGACTTGCCGCCGAGCTCGAAGCTGACCGGCGTGACGTTGGCGGCAGCCGCTGCGCCGATCCGCTGAGCGGTGGGGACGGAGCCGGTGAAACTGATCCGGCGGATGTCGGGGTGCGCGACCAGTGGCGCGCCCGCCTCGGTGCCGAGGCCCTGAACGACGTTGAAGACGCCGTCGGGCAGGCCGGCTTCCGCAGCGATGTCGGCGAGCAGGGACGCCGTCAGCGGCGCCCACTCCGGCGGCTTGGCGACCACGGTGTTGCCGGCGGCGAGGGCCGGGGCGATCCGCCAGGTGGCGAGCATGAGCGGGGCGTTCCACGGCGTGACGATCGCTGTGACACCGGCCGGGTCCCACGTGACGTGGTTGCGGTGGCCGCGGGTCTCCCAGTCCTCGTGGTGCAGCTGCAGCAGATGATCGGCGAAGAAGCGGAAGTTCAGCGCGACCCGCGGCATCACGCCTCTCCGGTGGGAGCGGAGCAGGGAGCCGTTGTCGCGCGTCTCGACCTGGGCGAGGTCCTCGGTGCGCTTCTCGACACCGTCGGCGATCCGGTGCAGGATCGCCGCCCGCTCCTGCGGGCTGGTCCGGGACCAGGTCGGAAAGGCGGTGCGAGCGGCCTCGACCGCGGCCTCGACCTCCTGGCCGCCCCCGCGGGACACCTGGGCGAGAAGGGTGCCGTCGATGGGCGAGACGTCGTCGAAGGTCTGTGCACTCCGGACGCGGCGGCCACCGATCCAGTGCCTCGTGTCGACCTCGACCCCTGCCACGGTCGCCGTGCTCACGCGGTCACCTCCTGGATCGTTCGGATCCGAACGTATGGCGACGGTCCCCCGTCGTCAAGGGTGCGGGATCAGCGGAGGCTGTGCCGCCCCACCTGGTAGGCGATCGCGCCGGCCCAGACCAGGAGCACCGGCAGCGAGACCACCAGCAGCAGGCCCAGCAGGGCGCCGGGGACGACGAAGCTCGCGGCGCCGAGCGGCAGGAGGACGACGAGCGCGGCGGCCACGACGCGCAACCACTGGGGGGCGACGCCGGCGCGGGCTGCCACCGCCGTCGCGGCCGCGACGAAGCCGGCCAGCAGCACGAGCTTGACGGCGTCGGCGAGGTCGACCGCGTGGACGAGCGCGCGCGTCTCGGCGGGAGTCGCGGATCCGGCGCCGAACGCGGCGGCGAGCGCCAGCCCGACCTGCGCGATCGAGACGGCCGCCGCCGCCCAGCCGAGAACGCGCACGAGCGCGGCGTCCCGTCCGCGAACGCCCGCGGCCAGGGGCAGCGTCCAGGCGAGCAGCGCGAGCGCGAGGCCGGCGAGGCCGTGCACGAGCAGGGCCTGGACGACGATCACCGGGACGTGGCCCGCGTAGAAGTCGTGCAGGACGCCGGCGGGGCCGCTCGCGGACGGTGCGGAGGGGACGACGAGCAGGCCGGAGATCCAGGCGACGACGTAGACGGCGCCGGCGACGGAGGCCCAGCGGCCGGCCGGGGAGACGGCGAAGCCGGAGCGGGAAAGGCGAGTGGCGAAGGCGGCCGGGGCGGAGGCGTTCACGGCGACGGTGTCCTTTCGGGGGAGGGAAGGGGTTCCGGGACGATCGATCAGGAGGCGACGGCCATGAGGCCGACGTTGACGACGACGGCGCCGACGAACCCGGCGGCGAGCCGGGGGTGCCGGACCGCGACCAGCGCGGCGGCCGCGGCGGCGAAGAGCGCGATCTCGACGAGCACGCCGGTAACGGATGGCACGAGCTCGCCGTGCACGAACGTGCCCCAGGCGACCGCGGCGGCGAGCGGCAGGGTGACGGCGGCGACCAGGCGGAGAGCGCGGCGCTCGATCCGGCGCCACGCCCACACCGCGAGGGCGGCGAGGATGCCGAGCTCGAGCGCGAACCGGAGCATCAGGTTGAGGGTCTGCAGCGTCTGGAGCATCGGGACCTCCGAGGGGCGGGAGCGGCCGGGCGGCCGCTGCGTCGATGTCTCGACGCTCCCGCGGCGCGGGGGTCCGCGTCGTCAACGCGGAGGTTGGTCCGCGGCCGTGGTCCGGCTGGACCCGCAGGTGGACAGGCGGTGGACCCCCGGATGGACCCCCGGCGGCACCGGCGGATGGCACGCTGGATCGGTGCACGAGGAACCCCGGTGGCCGATCCCGGTCGGGCTCGGCGTCGTCGGCCTCGTCGTCCTCGCCAATGCCGCGAGCCGGGTGGGGTTGGGGACGAGCGGGAACGCGCTCGTCGTCACCGTGTCGGTCGCGGTCTATTCCGTCGCCGCCGTCGTGTTCCTGCTGTGGTTCGACGCGCCGCGACCGGTGACGATCGCGCTGCTGCTCGTCATGGGTCTCGCCGCGACGGCCACCCACCACGGCGACCCGACGGGGACGGGGGGCATCGGCCTCTACCTCGGGGTCGCCTTCGCGCCGCTGCGGCTGCCGCTGCGGCAGGCTGCCGTCGTCTCGGCGGTCGTCGTGCTGGCCTTCGACATCCAGCTCGCGCTCGAGGCGGAGAACCCGCTCGTCTTCATCCTCGTCGTCGACGGCGGCGCGGCGTTCTTCTT
>CAVWLJ010000017.1:0-209743 GCA_963755755.1 uncultured Actinomycetota bacterium | reverse complement strand
CTCGCGGGTATCAGGCACCCCGGGACCAGGCTCCTCCGGACGTCGGGAGGCGCCGTAGCGGACGGCGCCCGCGACAGTGTCGCGATCAGAGGAGACCTCATGGCCCAGCTCAGTCCCTGGCCCGTCGTTCGCCAGGGCGACGAGAACCACCCGGTACGTACCCTGCAGGACCTGCTGCGGGCCCGGGGCCACGCCGTCACCGTCGACGGGATCTTCGGCTCGGCGACGGAGGCCGCCGTGCGGGCCTTCCAGCAGGCCAAGCACCTCACCGTGGACGGGGTCGTCGGCCCGGTGACCTGGGCCGCGCTCGTCGTCACCGTGCAGCAGGGCAGCACGGGCGACGCGGTGCGGGGTGTGCAGGAGGAGTTCCAGTTCCGCAACCTGTCGGGCGACCCGAGCAAGGGCCTCGCCGTGGACGGCGTCTTCGGGGCGAAGACGGACGCCGCGGTCCGCGGCTTCCAGCAGGCGCTGCACACCGACATCCCGTCGGTGACCGTCGACGGCGTCGTCGGGCCGGTCACGTGGCAGGCGCTGGTCAGCGGGATGCTCTCCGGCTGACCTCTCCCTGGTCGTCCCCCGGCAGCACGACGACGCGCCCGTCCGGACCGGCCCCGGCCCTGGTCCAGGCCTGCGCGACCTCGGCGAGCCGGAAAGCCTCGACGTCGACCACGCAGCGCCCGACGGTCGCCAGGTCGAGCACCCCGGTCAGCGCCTCGGCGCGCTCGGCGGGTGTCAGCGAGGTGTTCGTGTAGCCGAGGATGCTGTGCGAGCCGCTGCGCAGGGCGGCCGACGCGAAGGCGGCCGTCGTGCCACCGCTGGAACCGAGGTGGACGAGGCGTCCGCCGGGGGCGAGCAGACGGAGCGCGGCGGTCGTCGCGTCGCCGCAGACGGGGTCGACCACGAGGTCGACGGGGCCGCCTGCGGCGTCGCGGAGCCGGCGCTCCAGTTCGTCGACATCGGCGTCCGCCAGGTCCGCGACCGCAGAGGCACCCCGTTCGAGCGCCCGCTCGCGCGCGAGCGGGCGCCGACTGGCCGCGACGACCGCCCCGGCTCCGAGGGCGACGGCGACCTGGACCGCGACCTGGCCGACGACACCGCCGGCGCCGAGGACGAGCACGCGTTCACCGGGCCGGAGGCCGCCGCGGCGGGTGAGCGCCATGATGGCCGCGACGGCGGAGAGCCCGAGGGCCGCCGCGTCGATGTCGGTGACCCCGGGCGGCAACGGGACCAGGTGCCCGGCGTCCACCACGGCCTCGGTCGCGAGCCCACCGTTCCCGGGGCGCATGCCTGCGTCCGTGGCGAACCAGACCCGCGTGCCCGCCGGCAGCCCTTCGCCGCTCACCACCGAACCGACACCCTGGACGCCGGGGACGTAGGGCAGCGGCGGCGGCCCGAAGTACGACGTCCCCGTCGCGCAGAGCAGGTCGAGCGGGACGATCGGTGCGGCAGACACCCGGACGACGACCTGGCCGGGCCCGGGCTGCGGGAGCCGGAACGGCACCGGCCGCGGAGGCTCCCCGTACTCGGTGAGCATGGCCGCCGTGACGTCGGGCCCGGGACGTCCGGTCGGCGTCACGTCGTGATGTCGGGGTAGGGCAGCCGGCGGTCGGCGAGCCTGCGCGCGTACTCCAGCTGGAACCCGAGCGGCTCCGCGTGGTCCCGCTCGAACATCGCGATGAAGAGGGTCAGGGTGAGGAACGGGTGGGCCCCGAGGTCGAAGAGCGCGAGGTGGTCGTGCGTCGCGAGCGCCTCCCGCTCGGCGTCCTCGAAGCCGAGCCAGGTGCTCGACTCCGCGGGCGTGCAGTTGAGGAGGCGGTTGGCGCGCTCGGCCTCCCACCAGGCCACGGTGCCGGCCGGGTCCTCGCGGTAGCGCTCGACGAGGTCGGGGTCGCGGTCGACGGTGAAGAGGAACTTGTTCACCAGGTACTTGCTCATCCCGTGCCCCCACAGGCTCGCGAGCGCCGCCGGCGGTCGATGGTGTTCATGCCGGGGATCCCTTCGGGTACCAGGTGAAGTAGGCCTCCATCGTGTGGAACAGGTCGTAGGTGTCGACGTAGTCGGCCTTCGCGTTCTCGCCGGCCACGCCCATCATGAGCATGAAGTCCATGAAGCCGTGGGTGGCGTTGCCGGGCGCGTGCAGGCTGTCGAGCGTCACCTCGGAGAGGCACCCGTCGAGGTCCCCGTTCGCGATCCACTCGACCGCCCTCGCGTCGAACTGCGGATCGGGCCCGTGCGGGCCGAACTGGCGCGGGCCGCCGAGCTCGAGGGACAGGTGCCCGGTCCCGATGATCGCCACCCGCTTGTCGCTCGGCCACGCCTCGACGAGCTCACGCAGGACCTTGCCCAGCTCCACGAAGCGCTTCGGCAACGGTAGCGGCGGCGCGAAGATGTTCGTGTAGACCGGCACCACGGGCAGGTCGTTCTGCGGCCGGAGCGTGATGATCGGGCACGTCACGCTGTGGTCGAGCCGCAGCTCGTTGCTGAAGGCGAGGTCGAAGCCGGCGTCGAGGCCGCCGCGGAGGAGATGGCCGGAAAGGTTGCGGTCCCCGCGCATGTGCATGCGGGGGAGGCCGAACTCCCGCTCCTCGTTGTACCAGTTCGCGTCGTACTCCTCGGCGTGGCCGACGAGGAACTGCGGCATGTTGTCCAGCCACAGCTGGTGGAAGTGGTCGGAGCCGACGAGCAGGAGGACGTCGGGGTTCGCGCGGGTCAACGTCTCGCGGAACGCCTCCACCTTGCGCACCCACTCCGCGGCGAACGGCGGTGCCTCGCCGGGCGGAGCGGTGCTCGCCTTGTAGTAGAAGGGGTGGTGCGTCGACGCGATCACCGCCACCAGTTCGGCCATCGGCCTCTCCTCATTCGCCGTCGTGCTGATCCGGGACGTAGACCGCGTGCCGGTCGATGTCGAGGTACATGTCCATCGCGATCGGCCGTCGACGCTCCTCGGCGAGCTGACCGAGCAGGCCCGCCGCGCGCGCGAGCAGGGCGAACCCTCGGAGCAGCTCCACCGGCAGGTCGAGATCGGCGAGCGCGGCCCCGCACACCCCGGCGCCGTTGAGCGGGAGGGTGCGCCCGAGCACCTCCGGGTGCACCCGGCCGACGGCCTCGAAGAGGCGCAGGTGCGGACCTCGCAACCCCTCCTCCTCGGCGATCGCCAGCAGCGCCGGCGTCCGGGGATCGCGCACCTTGTGCACCGGGTGGCCGAGCCCCGGCACGTACCGGCCGGCGGCGCGGGTGGCCCGGACGACGTCGAGCGCGAGCGCGTCCCATCCCGCGTCGTCGACCGGCAGCGGCCCCGGGTGCGCCGCGAGCGCCGCGGCGAGGAAGCGACCGGCGTCCTCCGTGACCCCGAGGAAGCGCGAGCCCCCGCCGAGCAGGCCGGCGGCCAAGGCGCCTTGCAGCGCGTCGGGCGCACTCAGGTAGGTGAGCCGGGCGGCGATGGCGGTCGGCGTGAAGCCGTGATCGGCGAGCGCGACCAGCACGGCTTCGAAGACGCGGACCTGCCCGGACGTCGGACGCCGGCCGGCGACGAGCCAGAAGGCGAGCTCGCCGAAACCGACGGTGCCCATGAGGTCCTGGGCGAGGTCCTGCCCGAGCAGGCGGATGCTGTCCGCGTCGGAGGTGCCGAGGGACGTGGGGTAGTCCGGGCGCTCGCTCACGCGGGTCTCCGCTCCGCCCGCTCGTCCGGGCCCTGCAGCCAGGCCCGGATCGCGGCGCCGTGCTCGTCCAGGTCGGGGGGTGGCAGGGTGTGCCGGGCGGGTGTCACCGAGAACGAGATCGGGTGGCGTACCGAGGGGACGGCGTCGGGCCCGATCCGGACCACCGGGTCGAGGCCCAGCTGCTCGGCGAAGGCCACCCCGCCGTCCACCGTGTTGATCGGCCCGCACGGGACGCCGGCCGCGATGAGGTCGGTGAACCACGCGTCGGCGGTGCGGGTGCGGAGCCGCTCGACGAGCAGCGCGCCGCAGCGCCTCCCGGTTCGCCGTCCGGTCCTGGTTGCCGCGGAACCGTGGGTCGTCCACGAGCTCCGGGAGGCCGAGCACCTCGCAGAGCTTGCGGAACTGCCCGTCGTTGCCCGCCGTGATGATCAGCTCTCGATCGGCGGTCGGCAGCGCGTCGTACGGGAAGAGGCTCGGGTGGGCGTTGCCCATCCGGAAGGGGACGACGCCACCCGCGACCACCGCGCTCGACTGGTTGACGAGCCCGGAGAGCGCGGAGGACAGCAGGTTGACCTCGACGTGCTGCCCGCGGCCCGTGGCCGAGCGGTGGTTGAGGGCCGCGAGGACGCCGATGGTCGCATGCAGGCCGGTCATCACGTCGAAGACCGAGATGCCTGCCCGGTACGGCGGTCCGTCCGGATCACCCGTCAGGCTCATGAGGCCCGAGATGGCCTGGACGATGAGGTCGTAGCCCGGCAGCGCCCGCCCGCCGCCGGAGCCGAAGCCGGTGATCGACGCGTATACGATGCCGCGGGTTGACGTCGGCCACGGCCTCGTAGCCCAGCCCGAACCGGTCGAGTCCCCCGGGCCTGAAGTTCTCGAGCAGCACGTCGGCGCGGCCGGCGAGCTCGCGGGCCAGCCCGACGTCGCCGTCGTCGGCGAGGTCCAGCGCGACCGAGCGCTTGTTGCGGTTGACGCCCAGGAAGTACGTCGAGACGCCGTCGCGGGTCGGCGGCACCCAGGTGCGGGTGTCGTCACCCCGGGGGCTCTCGACCTTGACGACGTCGGCGCCCATGTCCGCGAGGAGCATCGAGGCGTACGGGCCCGCGAGCACGCGCGAGAAGTCGGCCACGAGGATCCCGGCCAGGGGTCCAGGCCGGTCCTCGGCAGCGCCGTCGCCGGCCGCCTCCGGCGTCATCCGAGCTCCTCCCTCAGCAGTGCCGCGGCGCCCGCCATCGCCCGCATCTTGCCGTCCGCGCTCTGGCGGGGCAGGTACTTCATCCCGCAGTCCGGCGCGATCACGAGCCGTTCGGGCGGCAGGTACTCGAACGCGCGCCGCACCCGCCGCGCGACCGTCTCGACCGACTCCACCTCCGGTGTCGACAGGTCGATGACCCCGAGGATCACGGTCTTGTCGCTCAGCTCCCGCAGCACCCCGAGGTCGAGCCCCGACTGCCCGGTCTCGATGGACACCTGCTGCGCCGGCACCGCCGCCAGCTCCGGGAGGAAGGAGTAACCGGACGGACGTTCGTGGATGATCGCGGCGTACCCGAAGCAGATGTGCACGGCGGTCCTGCCGGTCACGCCGTCGAGGGCCCGCTGCAGCGCGGCGACCCCGTACTCGCGCGCCGCGTCCGGCCGCGCCTGCATGTAGGGCTCGTCGATCTGCACGAGGTCTGCGCCCGCGGCGAACAGGTCCTGGATCTCGGCGTTCACGGCGGCGGCGTAGTCCAGCGCCGCGTCGGCGGGATCGGCATAGTGCTCGATCTGCGCCTGCTGGCTCATCGTGAACGGACCGGGGACAGTGATCTTCACCGGCCGATCGGTGACTGAGCGCAGGAACTGCAGATCGCGCACCTGCACCGGGTGCGGCCGGCGGATGGGCCCCACAACCCGCGGCACCGGGTTGGGGTGCCCACTGCGGTCGAGAGCGCTGCCCGGGTTGTCGACGTCGACCCCGTCGAGCGCGGTGGCGAAGTGATTGGAGTAGCTCTCGCGCCGGATCTCGCCGTCGGTGACGATGTCGAGCCCCGCCCGCTCCTGGGCGCGCACAGCGAGCACGGTCGCGTCGTCCTGGGCCTCGGCGAGCAGGCCGGGCTCGACCCGCCACAGCTCCTTCGCGCGCACCCGTGGGGGGAAGCGGCCCGCGAGCTTGCCCCTGTCGATCAGCCACTCGGGCTGCGGGTAGCTGCCGACGAGCGACGTCGGCAGCAGCGGGAAGTCCGTCACGCAATCCCCCTGATCGCTCTGGCAGGCCGTACAGCGGACAGGTGTCCGCGAGTCTTCGTGCACCGGTCCCGGCTGTCAACCCCGGCCACCGGGGTGACTCCCTCACGCGGAGGAGGCCGGCCGCTCGACGTGCGAGACGGGCACCGACTGGTGGCGGGCGAAGTCGGCGCTGACGTCCCCGGCCGCGCGCAGGAGCAGCGGCAGGTAGGTGCCGGTCAGCGTGGCGACGCTCGTCTCCGCGGCGTGGACCGTGACGTTCATCGCGGCGATCACGCATCCGTGCCCGTCCCGGAGGGGTGCCGCGACCGACCGGATCCCCGGAGCCAGCTGTTCGTCGGTGAGCGCCCATCCCCTGGCGCGGACCTCGCGCAGGACGGCGTCCAGTTCGGCCCGGTCCGGCCGCCATGGCGCCTGCACACCCGCCCGGCTTGGCTCGGCGAGTGTCGGCGTCCAGTTCGGCGGGGGAAAGCCCTGCGAGCAGCACCTTGCCCAGCGACGTGGCGGCCGCCGGGAAGCGCGTCCCGATGCTCACACGGAGAGTGATGATCTTCGGGACGGCGACCCGGGCGACGTAGACGATGTCCGATCCGTCGAGCTGCGCCACGGAGCTCGACTCTCCGGTCGCCGCGACGAGGCGCTCCATGTGAGGGCGCGCGACGTCCCAGAGCCCGAGCGACTGCACGTAGGTCATGCCGAGCTCGAGGACCCGCGGTGTGAGGGCGAAGCCTCGGTCGTCGGCACGCACGTAGCCCAGGGCGTCCAGCGTGCGCAGGATCCTTCGCGCCGTCGGCCGGGCCAGGCCGGTCTCGCCCGCCACGTCGGACAGGGTCATCCGGGGTCGATCGGGCGCGAAAGCCTTGAGGACGTCGAGGCCCCGGGCGATCGCCTCCACGAAGTCGGGGTCGTCGTCCCGCCGCGGCACGTCGTCCCCCTCTCGTCGTTCCCGACCCTCCGAGACTAGCCGGGCGGAGGGGTCTTGACGCGCCGTCCGGGGCGGTTCAGGGTGACCCTTGGTCGATCTGTGACCGCTGTACGGACGTTTGTCCGCGATCTGGGAGCGACGGAGCACCAGGAGGACGTCATGACCGAGTCCAGCAGCCCCGGGACGCCCGAGGCCGGCCGCCCGATCGTGTTCCGGGGCGGGACGGTCCTGCCGATGGACGGAGCCCGGTCCGTCCTGGCGGACACCGACGTCCTCGTCGCCGGCCAGCGGATCGAGGCCGTCGGCCCGCGGCTGGAGGTGCCCGAGGGGACGTACGAGATCGACGCCTCCGGCGGCCTGCTGATGCCGGGGATGATCGATACACACCGGCACATGTGGCAGACGGCGATGCGCGGCTACGGCGCCGACTGGACTCTGACCCAGTACTTCGTCTGGTACTACCTCGAACACGGCAAGACGTTCCGGCCGGAAGACATCCATGCGGGCAACCTGCTGTCCGCGATCGAATCCCTGGACGCGGGCGTGACGACGACCGTCGACTGGTCCCACGGCCTGCAGACGACCGAACACGCCGACGCCGCCGTGGACGCCTTGCAGGCCGTCCCCGGACGGTTCGTCCTCGCCTACGGGAACATCCAAGCGGGGCCGTGGGAGTGGTCGTCGCGGCCGGAGTTCCGCGACTTCGTGAGCCGCCGGTTCACGGCGGGCGACGACATGCTCGGTTTCCAGATGGCCTTCGACGTCACCGGCGACCCCGGCTTCCCCGAGCGCGCAGCCTTCGAGGTCGCGCGCGACCTCGGCGTGCCCGTGACGACGCACGCCGGAGTCTGGGGTGCCACGAACGACGACGGCATCCGGCTCATCTACGACAACGGCTTCGCCACGCCCCAGACCATCTACGTGCACGCGGCCACCCTCAACGAGGACTCCTACCAGCGGATCGCCGCGAGCGGCGGCTCCGTCTCGCTCGCGACCGAGAGCGAGGAGAGCGCCGGCCAGGGCTACCCGCCGACCTGGACCCTCCGCAACCACGCCATCCCGGTCTCGCTGTCGATGGACACGAGCGTGTGGTGGAGCGGGGACCTGTTCTCGGCGATGCGCGCCACCCTCGGGGCGGACCGGGCGCGGGAGCACCTCGAGGCGCACATGAAGGGCGAGACCGTCACGAACTGCAGCCTCCGGGCCGACCAGGTCGTCGAGTGGGCGACCAGGGGCGGGGCGCGAGCCCTCGGTCTGGACGGCGTGGTCGGCAGCCTCGAGCCGGGCAAGAAGGCGGACGTCGTCCTGATCAAGAACGACGACTCCCCCGTGATGTTCCCCCTGGTCAACCCCTACGGACACGTCGCCTTCCAGGCCCAGCGCGGCGACGTGCACACCGTCCTGGTCGACGGTCGCGTCGTGAAGCACCTGGGACGCCTCGTGGGCATCGACCTGGCCGCGGCGCGGCGACAGGTGGAGAGCACGGTCGAGTACCTCCGGTCGGCGCTCGGCGAGGAGGCGTGGGCCGCGGGCATGCACCCCGACGTCCCGCAGGCGCAGCTCTTCGACAACCCCTACCAGTACACCGACTACCGGAGCGGCAGCACGCACAGCTCGCACGGGCTCTGAGGACGTCAGCCAACACCCGGCGGAGGTTCGTCGGAGTGGCCCGCGGCAGGGAGCACGCCGTCGTCCGCGGCGGCGAGCACCGCCTCGGCCACCACGAGGTCCTCCCAGGACATGCCGACGCTCTTGAACACCAGGGGGCGGTCCGCCGGCGGAGCGACCGCGCCGGTCACGACGTCGCGCAGGGGCACCAGGTCGGAAGCGGCCAGCGCCCCTTCGGCCACGGCCTGCACCACGTCGCCCGCCTCGCGCAGCGCCGTCGCGACGTCCTCGACGACGACGGTGCCGCGCGCGAGCGCGGCCGCGTCGAGCTCGCGCGCGTCGGCCTCGTGGGAACCGATCGCGACGACGACGACATCGGGGCGCAGCAGTGCCGAGTCGAACAGGGGCGTGCGCGCGGACGTCGCGCACACGACGACGTGGGCGCCGCGGAGAGCCTCGTCGGCCTGCGCCGACCCGAGCCGGAGGGCTGCCGGCGCTCCGGGACGGGTCGCGCACGAGGTACGTGGCGGCGGCCAGCGGGCGCACGGCGCGCAGTGCCTCGAGGTGCCCCCGCGCCTGGGGGCCGGCGCCGACGACGGCGACACGCAGGCCCCGGTCCGGCAGGCGCGCCAGCACCGCGGCGACCGAGACCGCCGGCGTCCGCAGCGTGGTCAGCGCGGTGCCGTCGAGCACCGCACGCGGCGCGAGCGTCTCGCGGTCGAAGAGCAGGTAGACGGCCTGGATCCGGGGCAGGCCACGGCCCGGGTTCTCGGGCGTCACGGTCACGACCTTCACACCCGCCGCGGCGGCGGTCTGCGAGGGCATCAGCAGGAACTCGCCCCGCGCCAGGCCGACCGCGAGGCGGGCGGGGTCGGCGGCAGGGTCCAGCCCGCCGCGCAGCGCGTCGATGATCGCCCGCACCGCCGCGGCCGGGCCGAGCGCGCGCACGGCGTCCGCGTCGAGGACTCTCATCGCAGCAGGAACCCGGGGACCAGCGGGTCGTGCGGGTCGATCCGGAACACGTGCTCCCCGGTGCGGTACGCCGTCCCGGTGACCTGCGGCAGCACGGCCGGGCGGCCGTCGACCTCCAGGACGTCGAGCACCCTCCCCGTGAAGGTGCTCCCCACGATCGAGTCGTGCCGCAGCACCGTTCCCTCCGGCAGCCGCCCGTCCGCGTGAGAGCACGGCGAGCCGGGCGCACGTGCCCGAGCCGCACGGCGAGCGGTCCACCTCGCCGTCGGCGAAGACCGTGACATTGCGCTGGTGCACCTGTCCCGCGGCGTCGCCGAGCTCGTCGAACCAGATCGTCCCGTAGATCCCGTTCAGCCGTCGGTCCGTCGGGTGCACCGCGTGCTCGGTCGCCTCGAGCGCTTCCTTCACCTCGCGACCGAGGCCGATCAGGTC
Source organism: uncultured Actinomycetota bacterium (assembly GCA_963755755.1). Classification (GTDB taxonomy): domain Bacteria; phylum Actinomycetota; class Actinomycetes; order Actinomycetales; family Kineosporiaceae; genus DATKNA01. The sequence continues at coordinate 199,921 of CAVWLJ010000017.1, read as the reverse complement.
GCCGAGATGCTCCGGCGTCACGGCCAGCCCGAGCTGCCCGGCGGGCAGGGTGGCGTAGATCGCCCCGCCGTAGGCGACCGTCACGGCGACCTCTCCCCGCGACGTCTTCACCGGCACGTCGCGCGCGACGACCCAGCTCGGGACGTTGACGAAGTCGACCGCGACGACCCTGCCGTCCTTCCGGTGCACCCGTGCCAGCACCCGGCCCGAGGGGACGTCGACGACGACGTCGACGCTGCCGGTTCCGGGGGCCGGCACCCGGCCGCTGTCGACAGCCCAGACGCCGAGCGCGATCGTGCCGTGCCCGCACGCGGTCGAGAACCCGTCCTTGTGCCAGAACAGGACGCCGAGGTCCGCGCCGTCGTCGTCCGGCGGCACCACGAAGCCGCCGTACATGTCCGCGTGCCCCCGCGGCTCCGAGCACAGCACCGCCCGCAACTGCTGGGCGTCCGGGTCCTCGATCGCCCGGGCCCGTCGCTCGGCGACGGTTGCGCCGGGGAGAGGCACCGGCGGGTCCGCGACGATCCGGAACGGCTCGCCCGCGGTGTGGTAGTCGGTGGTCACGATCGTCGAGGGCAGCACGTCCGCACCCTGCCACACCCGGCGGAGCGGACCGACGGGGTCAACTCCCGAGGGAACCCCAGGTCGCCCGGGGCGTGATCGGGGACGGCGAGATCGGCGACGACCCCGAAGTGGTCACTGGCCCAGACGCCGTCGACGGGCGCGTCCAGCACGCGCTCGCAGGCCTCCACGCTCAGCGTGGGTCCGTGCCGGCCGCTGCGGACGAGCACGTAGTCGATGCGCCGCGACACGGCCGTCGCGACCTCGCCGGCCCGGACCAGCGGGTTCTCCGCCGAGAACGTGAGACCGGCGTCCGTCGGGTGCAGCGTCTCCCAGGCGTCCTGGTAGCAGACGCTGACGCCCGCCAGGGACCGGCGCCCGCGCCAGAACTGCACGCTCGCGGCGTCCGGCGTCGCGTCGAAGTCGCCGAGGACCACGACGTGGGCGCCCTCGGCGCGGGCCTCCAGCGCCCGAGCCGCCGCCAGGGCCTGCTGCTCGCGCTCGTACTCGTAGCCGAAGGGCCAGCTGGGCTTGTGGTGCGCGATCACCATGCGTCCCACCGGGGCCTCGATCTCCGCGATCAACGTGGCGCACCACGGGAAGTCCCTGGCTCGAGGCGTCAGCCGCTGGTCGAGCTCGTCGAGCACCCGCAGGGGCGCGCGCGTGGCGAGCACACCGCCGACCCCGTCATCCGCCGTCCGTGAGAACGGCTGCACGTGGTACCCCGGCCCCAGCAGCTCCTCGACGACGGCGAAGTCGTCGCCACGGCACCTCCTGCAGGGCCGCCACATCCGGGTCGAGACGCCGGAGGGCGTCGGCGAGCAGCCGGCGACGGCGCTCCCAGTCGGGATTCGCCGGCCCGAGCACGTTCATCGTCAGAACCCGCATCCGCGGCCGGTCCACCACGACGGCAGTCAAGCGGACAGATCAGGACGGAGCGAGGGGAGCAGGATCGGCCCCGCGTAGGGACATCGTGAAAACCAGGGCACGAGGCGTAGCGAGCCCGTGAACGAGCCTGGTGCGGCGACGACGGCGGACGTTCCCTGGAGCCGTGTCCGATCTCCTCTTCGTGCTCCTGACGGTGGCCGCGTTCGCCGTTCTCGCGCTCTGCCTCCGGGGCGGGGAACGGCTGTGACCGCCGAGAACGCCGTCGGCCTGGTCCTGGCCGTCCTGCTCACCGTGTTCCTGGTGCTCGCCCTGCTGTTCCCGGAGCGGTTCTGATGTCGAGTGCGCTCGCAGGCGCGCTCTTCGCGGGCAGCCTCGTCGTCGCGCTGGCGCTCGCCTACCGTCCCGTCGGCGACCTGCTCCATCACGTCGCTGCGTCGCCTCGCCATCTCGCCCCGGAGCGCCTGATCTATCGGGTCGTCGGGGTGGACGCGGACGGTGACCAGCCGTGGGGCGTCTACGCCCGCAGCGTCCTCGCCTTCTCGGCGGTGTCCATCCTCTTCCTCTACGCGTTCCTGCGCCTGCAGGACCATCTCTGGCTCTCGCTCGGATTTCCCGCGGTGCAGCCGGACCAGGCCTGGAACACGGCGGTCAGCTTCGTGACGAACACGAACTGGCAGTCCTATTCCGGCGAATCGACCCTCGGCCATCTCGTGCAGATGGCGGGCCTCGCCGTGCAGAACTTCGTCTCCGCGGCGGTCGGGATCGCGGTGTCATTCGCGCTGGTCCGGGGCCTGGCTCGAAGCGGATCCGGCGGACTGGGCAACTTCTGGGTCGACCTGGTCCGGATCTGCCTGCGCGTGCTGCTGCCGGTCGCCGTCGTCGGCGCGGTCGTGTTCGTCGCCGCGGGCATGGTGCAGAACCTCTCGGCCGGCACCGACGTGCACACGCTGGCCGGCGCGACCCAGCACATCACCGGTGGTCCCGTTGCCAGCCAGGAGATCATCAAGGAGCTGGGCACGAACGGCGGCGGCTTCTACAACGCCAACAGCGCGCACCCCTTCGAGAACCCGACCGGCTGGACGAACTGGCTCCAGGTCTTCCTGCTCCTCGTCATCCCGTTCAGCCTGCCGCGGGTGTTCGGGCGGATGGTCCGCGACAACCGGCAGGGCTACGCCATCGTCGCCGTGATGGGCCTCCTGGCCGTTCTCAGCGTCGTCGCGATCAACCTGCTCCAGCTGCAGCACGGCGGCACCGTCCCGCAGGCGGTCGGCAGCGCGACGGAGGGCACCGAGGTGCGCTTCGGCGTCCCGCAGTCGGCGACCTTCGCAGCCGCCACCACGCTGACCTCCACCGGCGCCGTGGACTCCTTCCACGACTCCTACACCGCCCTGGGCGGCATGGTCCCGATGATCGACATGATGCTCGGGGAGGTCGCGCCCGGCGGCACCGGTTCCGGTCTCTACGGGATCCTCGTCCTGGCCGTGATCACCGTGTTCGTCGCCGGGCTCATGGTCGGGCGGACGCCGGAGTACGTCGGCAAGAAGATCGGCGCTCGCGAGATCAAGTTCGCGTCGCTGTACTTCCTCGCGACCCCCGCACTGGTGCTCGTCGGCACCGGCGCCGCCATGTCGCTGTCGTCGGCCCGCGCCTCGATGCTGAACACCGGTCCGCACGGGCTCTCGGAGGTGCTGTACGCCTACACGTCGGCGGGCAACAACAACGGCTCCGCCTTCGCCGGCATCAGCGTGAACACGCCCTGGTACAACACCAGCCTCGGGCTCGTGATGCTGTTCGGCCGGTTCCTGCCGATCGTGCTCGCACTCGGCCTCGCGGGCTCGCTGGCAGCGCAGCGCCCCGTGCCGGTCTCCGCCGGGACGCTGCGGACCCACCAGCCGCTCTTCGTCGGGATGCTCGCCGGCGTCACCGTCGTCCTCATCGCCTTGACCTACCTGCCGGCGCTGGCCGTCGGTCCTCTTGCGGAAGGCCTGTCGTGACCGCGCTCACCGGACCGAGGTCTGCTGCACTCGACACTCCGGAAGGCCTGTCGTGACCGCCCTGACCACCGCCCCGGCCGGGCCCGGCTCACCGGTCGGCGGCGAACCGGTCGAGAAGCGCCGCGTCGGCGCCGGGCTGCTCGACCCGGCCCTGCTGCTCCGCTCCCTGCCCGACGCCGTCCGCAAGCTCGACCCGCGCACGCTCTGGCACAACCCGGTGATGCTCGTCGTCGAGGTCGGCTCGGTCTGGACGACGGTCCTCGCGGTCCTCCACCCGACCGTGTTCGCCTGGACGACGACCGTCTGGCTCTGGCTCACCGTCGTCTTCGCCAACCTCGCCGAGGCCGTCGCCGAGGGCCGCGGCAAGGCTCAGGCGGCGACGTTGCGCCGCAGCCGGCAGGAGACCACCGCCCGCCGCCTTCCGGGCTGGACGCCGGGAGCCGCCCGCGTCGACCCCCTCGAGGAGGAGGTGCCCGCCGCCGCACTCCGCCAGGGCGACGTCGTCGTCGTCGAGGCGGGCCAGGTGATCCCCGGCGACGGGGACGTCGTCGAGGGCATCGCGAGCGTCGACGAGTCGGCCATCACCGGGGAGTCGGCGCCCGTCATCCGCGAGTCCGGCGGCGACCGGTCCGCGGTGACCGGGGGCACCACGGTGCTCTCGGACCGCATCGTCGTACGGATCACACAACGACCCGGCGAGAGCTTCGTCGACCGGATGATCGCCCTGGTCGAGGGCGCGAACCGGCAGAAGACCCCGAACGAGATCGCCCTCAACATCCTGCTCGCGGCGCTGACCATCGTGTTCCTGCTGGCCGTGGCGACGCTCCAGCCGCTGGCGGTCTTCTCGAAGGCCCAGCAGCCCGCGGCGCCCGACACGCAGGCGCTGACCGCGGACGGCGTCACCGGCGTCGTGCTCATCGCCCTGCTCGTCTGCCTCATCCCGACCACGATCGGGGCGCTGCTCTCCGCCATCGGGATCGCCGGCATGGACCGGCTCGTGCAGCGGAACGTCCTCGCGATGTCCGGCCGCGCGGTCGAGGCCGCCGGCGACGTCGACACCCTGCTCCTCGACAAGACCGGAACCATCACCCTGGGCAACCGGCAGGCCAGCGCCTTCGTGCCCGTCGAAGGCGTGGCGGACGCCGAGCTCGCGGACGCCGCGCAGCTCTCCAGCCTCGCCGACGAGACCCCGGAGGGCCGTTCGGTCGTCGTCCTGGCCAAGGAGCGCTACGGCCTGCGCGAGCGGCACCCCGGCGAGCTCGCGGCGGCCACCTGGGTGCCGTTCTCCGCGCAGACCCGGATGTCCGGGGTCGACCTGCAGGAGGCGGACGGCGGAGAGTCCCGCATCCGCAAGGGCGCGGCCGCCGCGGTCCTGCCGTGGGTGCGCGAGAACGGGGGCGAGACGCCGGCGAGCCTGGGCGGAACGGTCGACGGGATCAGCGCCGCCGGCGGCACGCCGCTCGTCGTCGCCACGCAGCGGCCCGGGGAACCCGCCCGCGCGCTGGGTGTCGTCCACCTCAAGGACGTGGTCAAGGCGGGCATGCGGCAGCGGTTCGACGAGATGCGCCTGATGGGCATCCGGACCGTCATGATCACGGCGACAACCCGCTGACCGCACGCGCTATCGCGGAGGAGGCCGGCGTCGACGACTTCCTCGCCGAGGCCACCCCCGAGGACAAGATGGCGCTGATCAAGAAGGAGCAGGAGGGCGGCAAGCTCGTCGCCATGACCGGCGACGGCACCAACGACGCGCCCGCCCTCGCGCAGGCCGACGTCGGCGTGGCGATGAACACCGGGACGTCGGCCGCCAAGGAGGCCGGCAACATGGTCGACCTCGACTCCGACCCGACCAAGCTCATCGAGATCGTCGAGATCGGCAAGCAGCTGCTGATCACCCGCGGGCGCGCTGACCACGTTCTCCATCGCCAACGACGTCGCCAAGTACTTCGCGATCATCCCGGCGATGTTCGCCGCCGTGTACCCGGGCCTGGACAGCCTGAACATCATGCGGCTGCACAGCCCGACCTCGGCCATCCTGGCCGCGGTGATCTTCAACGCGCTGATCATCGTCGCGCTGGTGCCGCTGGCGCTGCGCGGCGTCCGGTACACCCCGAGCAGCGCGGCGGCGCTGCTGCGCCGGAACCTGCTCGTCTACGGCGTCGGCGGCATCGTCGCCCCCTTCGTCGGCATCAAGCTCATCGACCTCCTCATCACCGCCGTCCCCGGGATCTCGTGATGCGCCTCCCCAGCTGGGCTCGACCAGCACCTCGCCGCTCTGCGCGCCCTGCTCGTCCTCACGCTCCTGCTCGGTCTCGCCTATCCCCTGGCCGATCACGGCCATCGCGCAGCTTCCGGGCCTCAAGGGCCGGGCGGACGGTTCGCTCGTCGACGTCGGGGGGCAAGGCCGTCGGCAGCTCCGCTCATCGGCCAGTCCTTCCTCGGACAAGGACGGCAACGCCGCTCCCGCAGTACCTCCAGTCCCGGCCGTCGGCCGCCGGCGACTACGACCCCACCGCGACCGGCGCCTCCAACCTCGGCCCCGAGAGTGTCGTCGACACGCTGCCCGACCCGAGTCGCCAAGGGCGACACGGGCACGCCGAGCCTGCTGACCCAGGTCTGCGCCCGCAGCCGCGCGATCGGCCAGCTGGAGGGCGTCGACGGGCGCCGGCCCTACTGCACCGCCGACGGCGTCGGCGCGGTACTGGCCGTCTTCCACCGCGACGGGCTCACCGGGCCGGTGACCCGCGTCGTCAGCCTCAACCAGGCCTGCCCGGCCGCACCGTTCCTGCGAGCGTGCGAGCGGCGTCGCCGTGGAGTGCGCGCGGTTCGGCCAGGACTACGCGCGCGGCGGTGGTCACGCCGGTCCGCGGCGACGCCCCGGCCACCCCGGCCGTGCCGGCCGACGCGGTCACCGCCAGCGGCAGCGGGCTCGACCCGGACATCAGCCCCGGCGTACGCCCGGCTGCAGGCCCCGCGGGTCGCGCGAGGCCCGCGGGATCAGCACCGCCGAGGTGCTCGGCGTTCATCGACGCAGACACCACCGGCCGCACCCTCGGCTTCCTCGGGGAGCCCACGGTGAACGTGCTGCGAGCTCAACCTCGACCTCGACCAGCGCTACCCCCAGCCGGGCGACTGACGATGGCCGCGGTCAGTTGCGGGTCTACCTCGGGGCCGCACCGGGCGTCGGCAAGACGTACAAGATGCTCGAGGAGGGCCACCGACGGCGCGAGCGCGGCACCGACGTCGTCGTCGGGTTCGTCGAGACGCCACGGCCGCCGGCACACCGAGGCGCTGGTCGAGGGTCTCGAGGTCCTCCCCCGCGCGACGGTGACCTACCGCGGGCGCGGCCTTGAGCGAGATGGACCTCGACGCCGTCCTGGCCCGCAGGCCCGAGGTCGCGCTCGTCGACGAGCTGGCGCACACCAACGTCCCGGGCTCGCCGCAACGCCAAGCGCTGGCAGGACGTCGAGGAGCTGCTCGACGCCGGCATCACCGTCATCACGACCGTCAACGTCCAGCACCTGGAGTCGCTCAACGACGTCGTCGAGCAGATCACCGGCGTGCCGCAGCACGAGACCGTGCCCGACGCCGTGGTCCGGCAGGCCGACCAGATCGAGCTGGTCGACATGACGCCGGAGGCGCTGCGCCGGCGGCATGGCGCACGGCAACGTCTACGCGCCGGACAAGGTCGACGCCGCGCTGGGCAACTACTTCCGGGTCGGCAACCTCACCGCGCTGCGCGAGCTGGCCCTGCTCTGGCTCGCCGACAAGGTCGACGAGCAGCTCGACCGCTACCGCGCCGACCACGGCATCGGCACGACCGTGGGAGGCCCGGGAGCGGGTGGTCGTCGCCCTCACCGGCGGCCCGGAGGGCGACACCCTGATCCGGCGGGCGGCACGGATCGCCGCACGCACCAAGGGCGCCGACCTGCTCGCCGTGCACGTCGCCCGCAGCGACGGCCTCACCGGGGCCGACCCGACGAACCTGGCCCGGCAGCGGGCGCTGGTCGAGAGTCTCGGCGGCACGTACCACCTGGTCGTCGGCAGCGACGTCCCCGACGCCCTGCTGGAGTTCGCCCGCGGGGTCAACGCCACCCAGCTCGTGCTGGGCGCCAGCCGTCGCGGCCGGATCGCGCAATCTTGTCTCCCGGGGCGTCGGGGTCACGACGACGGCGGAGTCCGGCGCGATCGACGTCCACCTCGTCACGCACGAGGCGGTGGCGCAGCGACGCGGGCCGCCCCGGTCGCGATCGGCCCTCTCGGCCGGCCGCCGGGCCGCCGGGCTCGCGCTGGCGGTGGCCGGTCTGCCCCTGCTCACGGCGGCCCTGGTCCCGCTGCAGGGCACGATCTCCCTGCCCACCGACATCCTCGCCTTCCTCCTCGCCGTCGTCGCGGTGGCGATCGTCGGCGGGCTGGTCCCGGCGCTCGTCGCGGCGGTCGCCGGGTTCCTCCTGCTCAACTGGTGGTTCACTCCGCCGGTGCACCAGTTCACGATCGCGGAGCGGGAGAACCTGCTCGCCCTGGTCGCCTTCCTGCTCGTCGCGGCGGCGGTGAGCACCGTCGTCGACACCGCCGCCCGGCGCACCCGCGAGGCCGCCCGGGCCCGCGCGGAGGCGGCCACCCTCTCCACCCTCGCCGGCAGTGTGCTGCGCGGGCCGCGCCCCGTCTCCGCCCTACTGGAGCAGGTCCGGGAGACCTTCCAGCTGGACGCCGTGACGCTGCTGGAGCGCACCCCGCTCGACGTGGGCCCCGACGTCGAGCGGGCCCGGGGCGCCTGGCTCGTCGTCGAGGTCGCGGGCAGCCCCTCGTGCCGCACTCCCGCTGAGGGCGACACCGAGGTGCACGTCGACGACACCCTGACGCTGGCACTGCGCGGCCACCCGCTCGAGGCGGGCGACCGTCGCGTGCTCGAGGCGTTCGCCGCCCAGGCCGCGCTCGCGCTCCGGCAGGAGCGCCTCACCGGACGGCCGCGACCGTAGGCTCTCTGGCGGAGATCGACCGGCTCCGGACGGCGCTGCTCAGCGCCGTCAGCCACGACCTGCGGACGCCGCTGGCGTCGGCGAAGGCCGCGGTCGAGAGCCTGCTGAGCCCGGACGTCGACTTCGGCGAGGACGACCGGCACGAGTTGCTCCTCACGGCGGACGAGTCACTCGACCGGCTCGCCGCCCTGGTGGAGAACCTCCTGGACATGAGCCGGCTCCAGGCCGGCGCCCTCGCGCTCGCCGTGCAGCCCCTGGACGTCGCCGACGCCGTCCCCGCGGCCGTCGACACCGTGGGGCCGGCGGCCGGCACCGTCGTCCTGCGGATCCCGGACGAGCTGCCCGACGTGCTCGCGGATCCGGCCCTCCTGGAGCGTGCGGTGGCCAACCTCGTCGCCAACGCCGTCCGCTACAGCCCCCCGGACCGGCCGCCCGCGGTGACCGCGAGCGAGCACGAGGGCCGCGTGGAGATCCGGGTGGTGGACACCGGACCCGGCGTGCCGACCGAGCAGTGGGACCACATCTTCCTGCCGTTCCAGCGGCTCGGGGACACGGACAACACCACCGGGGTCGGGCTCGGCCTCGCCCTCGCGCGCGGCCTCGTCGAGGCCATGGGTGGGACGCTGGTGCCGGAGGTGACCCCGGGCGGCGGGCTCACCATGACGATCAGCCTCCCGGCGGGCTCTCGGGTCGGGCCGCGGCACACGCGGAGCAATCGCCCGACGCGCATGACCTGGCGCCGCGGTGGGAATCTTCTGCCTGGATCGCGACGACACGGGAGCGAGCAGATGGCGGACAAGCACCAGCAGGCCGAGGACATGCGCGACGACGTCCCCTCGACGATCGCCCGCTCGGACGACAAGGCCGTCCGGACCTACAAGGAGACGCTCGAGTCGGCCGAGGAGACCTACGGCGACGGGGAGCGGGCCCACCGGACGGCCTTCGCCGCCCTGAAGCACACGCACGAGAAGGTCGGCGACCACTGGGAGCCGAAGGATCACAAGGGCCCGTCGGACCCGCAGGCGGCCAAGGGCGGGGACGCCGCGCGCAAGGGCGCGAACGAGACCGCCGGCGGGGTCGACGCCAACGCCAGCAAGCAGCACCTGCTCGAGGTCGCCAAGCGCGTCGGCGTCCCCGGCCGGAGCCGGATGACCAAGGACGAGCTCGTCGACGCGATCCAGAAGGCGAACAACCGGGCCACGGCCAAGGCTCGCGCGAACGAGAAGAAGTGACGGCGGGCAGCTACGTCGCCTCGGGCGGCGAGTTCACGCGCGACCAGCGCTACATCGCCACCCGCATCACCACGGACGGACGCGACGGCTACCCGGTCGAGCCCGGGCGATACCGGCTCGTCGTCAGCCGTGCGTGCCCCTGGGCGAGCCGCGCCACGATCGTGCGACGGCTCCTCGGGCTGGAGGACGCGCTCTCGATGGGCGTCTGCGGCCCCACCCACGACGCCCGCAGCTGGACGTTCGACCTCGACCCCGACGGGCGCGACCCCGTGCTCGGCATCGAGCGGCTGCAGGAGGCGTACTTCGCCCGCTTCCCCGGTTACGACCGCGGCATCACGGTGCCGGCGATCGTCGACGTCCCCAGCGGGCAGGTGGTGACGAACGACTACGCGCAGATGACGCTCGACCTGTCGACGCAGTGGCGCGAGTACCACCGCCCCGGAGCGCCGGACCTGTACCCGGAGCACCTACGGGACGAGATGGACGAGCTCATGCAGGCGGTGTTCCGCGACGTCAACAACGGCGTCTACCGGTGCGGCTTCGCCGGCTCCCAGGAGGCGTACGACCGGGCGTACGAGCGGCTGTTCGGCCGGCTCGACGCGCTCGCCGACCGGCTGCGCGACCGGCGGTACCTCATGGGCGAACCGATCACGGAGGCGGACGTCCGGCTGTTCACGACGCTGGTCCGGTTCGACCCCGTCTACCACGGCCACTTCAAGTGCAACCGGCAGAAGCTGACCGAACTGCCGGTCCTCTGGGCCTACGCCCGCGACCTCTTCCAGACCCCGGGCTTCGGCGACACCGTCGACTTCGACGACATCAAGCGGCACTACTACCTGGTGCATCGGGACATCAACCCGACCGGGATCGTGCCCCGGGGGCCGGAGCTCTCGAACTGGCTCACGCCGCACGGCCGGGAGCAGCTCGGCGGCCGGCCGTTCGGGGACGGGACGCCGCCTCCGCCGCCTCCGCCGGCCGAGCAGGTGGTGCCGGAGCACACGCCGCTCGGCGGCTGAGGTCCCGTCAGCCCACCGCCCACGGGGCAGCTGGACCACACGCCGCTCGACGGCGCTCGCGGTGCCCGAAGCGGCCGGACGCCCGCGTCGCCTCCGCGAACAGGTTGTCGAAGATCGGTCGTCCACGCGTCCATGGCACGGGCCCCCGGCCGCACCGTCAATCACCTTTCGAGCCGCGAACCTCAGTCGACCGCGACAGTCCGCGCGGGGCCTGGTCGCGACCTGCTGCGACCACTTCTCCTCGATCCGGCCGTACCGCCAGACCAGCAGGGCGACGATCCAGGTCGCGACGAAGAGGCCGACGATCGCGTAGCCGACGTAGTTGAGGTCGAGCCCGCCGATCCATCCGAGCACGCCGGAGTCGATCCCGGCCTTCTCCGTGACGATCGAGATGATCTCGACGCCGCCGATGATGAGCGCGACGGCGACCGACAGCGCGGTGATCGTGATGTTGTAGTAGACCTTCCGGACCGGCTTGGAGAACGCCCAGCCGTAGGCGAAGTTCATGAAGCAGCCGTCGATCGTGTCGAGCAGGCTCATCCCCGCCGCGAAGAGGATCGGCAGCGTGAGGATGGCGTACCAGGGCAGCGAGAACGCGGCCGCGCCTCCGGCCAGGACGAGCAGCGACACCTCGGTGGCCGTGTCGAACCCGAGGCCGAACAGCAGGCCGACCGGGTACATGTGCCAGGGCCTGGTGACGGCCCGGGTCGCGCGGCCGAGGATCCGGTTCATCAGGCCGCGGTTGTTCAGATGCTCCTCGAGCTCGGCCTCGTCGAACTCGCCCCCGCGCATCCGGCGGAACACCCCGACGATCTGCCGCAGGACGACGAGGTTGATGACGCCGATGAGAACGAGGAAGACGCCCGAGACGGCCGTCCCGATGAGGCCGGTGGTCTGCTGCAGCCCGGACTGGTCGTTCTCCACCTGACCCGCGAGCGCCCTGACGCCGAAGGCGAGCAGCAGGCAGAGCCCGAACACGACCGAGGAGTGGCCGAGGGAGAACCAGAAGCCCACCGAGACCGGGCGCTTGCCCTCGGCCATGAGCTTGCGCGTCGTGTTGTCGATGGCCGCGATGTGGTCGGCGTCGAAGGCGTGCCGCATGCCGAGGGTGTACGCCGTGACGCCGAGACCGACGCCGAAGACGGTGCCGCTCGCCCCGACGACGTAGTGCGCCGGGGCGACGATGCCGGCGAGCACGCCCCACCCGACGACGTGCAGGACGACGATGAAGGCCGCCATCGAGCCGATCGCCGTCCGCTCGCCCGAGGTGAGCCCCGTGCGGAGGCGGGACAACCGCGTGGGCGTCAGGGCAGGAGCAGCCATACCAACCTCGTCTCCCGAGCACCGCCTGATTCAGGACCGATCCCCGTCGGACCCAGGAGCGAGGCTAGGGGCGCCGCCGACCTTAGTGCAACACATGCGCAATAAGCCCCCCAGCTGGACCGTGACCTGCGCCGCCGCCCTGCCGTGCGATCGCTGCCGAGACCCATCCGGGCGCTCCCGCGGTCGCTGCGCTCTCAGTCGCGCCCCCAGTCGTGGCCGAAACGGGCCGTGCAGCGCCTCGCGTTCGGCGACACCGATCAGGGCGCCCGGGGCGACCCGCCGTCCGTGGCCTCCTCGGCGAGCTGGGCGTCGTTGACGAGCAGCGCCACCTGCACCCGGTTCCCGAGCCCCAGCTTGGTGAGCAGCCGCGACACGTAGGCCTTCACGGTCGCGACGCTCATGAACAGGCGCGCGGCGATCTCGGCGTTGGCGAGCCCCTCGGCGACCGCCAGCGCCACCTCCCGCTCCCGCTCGGAGAGGACGGCGAGGCGTTCGCGCGCCTCGTCCCGGCGGGACCGGGCCGGCGACGGTTCGGCGTCGGCCGCGTGCCGCATGAGCCGGCGCGTCACCGACGGGGAGAGGATCGGCTCCCCCGCCGCCACCCGTCGCACCGCCTCGACGAGTTCGGCGGGGCGGGTGTCCTTGAGCAGGAACCCGCTGGCCCCGGCGCGCAGGGCGCGGACGACGTGCTCGTCGGCGTCGAACGTCGTGAGGACGACGACCTCCGGCGCACCGGCGTGAGCACGCAGCCGCGCGGTCGCCGCGATGCCGTCGACGTCGGGCATCCGGATGTCCATGAGCACCACGTCGGGCGCCAGGTCTCGGACGGCGCCCGGCACGGCCGCGCCGTCGGCGGCCTCGCCGACGAGGACCACGCCGGGGGCGCCGTCGAGCATCATCCGCAGCGCGGCCCGGACGAGCGGGTCGTCGTCCACGACGAGCACCCGCACCGGGTCGGCCGTCATGCCGGCCACGGCAGGTGCGCGACCAGGCGGAACCGCCCGTCCGGCGTCGCGCCGTGCTGCAGCGCACCGCCCGCTTGCTCGACACGCTCCGTCAGCCCGACCAGCCCGGTCCCCGTTCCGTCCGCCTGCCTGCGGAGCGCCCCGTCGCCCACGTCGAGGGCAAGCGGGTTCTCCAGCTCGACGCCGAGGCGGCCTCCCGGGCGTCCGCCGACCCGCACATGCACGACCGTGCCGGGGGCGTGCTTGCGGGCGTTCGTCAGGCCCTCCTGCACGACGCGGTAGGCGGTCCGGCCGATCCCGTCGGGCACGCGCAGACCCGTCCACGGCGCGGCGGCCTCGCCGTCCACGCGCACCCGCTGCCCGGCGGAACGCGCCTCCTCGACGAGCGCCCCGACGTCCGCCCACGTCGGCTGCGGACGGTCGGTCACGGAGTCGTCGTCCTCCCGCAGGAGCCCGATCACGGTGCGCAGGTCCTCCAGCGCGCCCTGGGCCGTCGCCCGCACCACCCCCGCCGCACGCGCCAGGTCCTCCGGAGCCGCGTCCGGGCGGTACTCCAGAGCTCCCGCCTGCAGGCTCACCAGGGACAACCGGTGCGCCAGCACGTCGTGCATCTCGTGGGCGATCCGTGCCCGCTCCTGCCGGCGCGCCTGCACCACCTGCTGCTCGCGCTCCTCGAGCGCCCGCCGCTCACGCTCCGCCAGCAGCGCGGTGAGCTGCCGGCGTACCCGCACGTACAGCGCGGAGCAGACGAGCAGCAGCGCGAGCACGACCCCGAGCAGGGCGTCGGGCCCGTAGGCGAGGTCCGGCGACGGGTGCGCCAGCGGGTACACGAACGCCGGCACGAGCAGGACCGGCAGGAGCAGCAGGGTGGTGCTGAGCCGGCGCCGCACCACCGCGCCCCACACCAGCACGGAACCCGCGACCACACCCGCAGCCGACCAGCAGAGCACCGTGCTCGCCACGACCGCCAGCGGGACGGGGAAGCGACGCCGCAGGGGCACCGCGGCGCAGAGGAGCAGCCCGGCGGCGGCGTCCATGAGGAAGAAGAGGCCGGTGCGCGGCGACATCGGCTCCAGCCCGTCGGCCGCGGACCCCCACACGAGCACGCCGCCGGCGAGCGAGAACAGCACGAGCAGGGCGTCCACGACGCGGTCGTGCGACGTGGTCGACCTCGCGTCCGGAACGTCCAGATCCGCCAGGGCCAGCACGCGGCGCAGGCGCGGACCCGGAAGGGGACGCACCTGCTCGGTCATGAATCCGAGACTACGGACCGACGACGTGCCCGGACACCGACCGAGGTCGATGCCGGGATGGCCGATGGTCGACGGCACCCAGCCCTCCGGCCGCAGCCCGACCCGACGTCCCACCGGCACGGTGGAGCACATGTTGACCTTCTCGCACGTCACCCGCCGGTACGGCCGGCGCACCGTCGTCGACGACGTCTCGTTCAGCTGCGAACCCGGCACCGTGACGGGCTTCCTCGGCCCGAACGGCGCCGGCAAGACCACGACACTGCGGATGCTCTGCGGGCTCACCCGGCCGACCGCCGGCCGGGCGCTCGTCGACGGCCGACCCTGGCGGGCCCTGCCCGAGCCCGGGCGCACCGCCGGCGTCCTCCTCGACGCCGCCGCCGTCCACCCGGGCCGCACCGGCCGCGAGACCCTGCTCCTCGCCGCCATGGTCCTCGGCGTCGATCGAGGTCGCGTCGACCGGCTCCTCGACGAGGTCGGGCTCGGCGCCCGCGCCGGTAGCGCCCGCGTCGGCACCTACTCCCTCGGCATGCGCCAGCGGCTCGGGATCGCGCAGGCACTGCTCGGCGATCCGCCGGTCCTGGTTCTCGACGAGCCGGCGAACGGGCTCGACCCCGAGGGGATCCTCTGGATGCGCGTGCTCCTGCGCGAGCACGCCGACCGCGGCGGCACCGTGCTGCTCTCCTCGCACCTGCTGCGCGAGGTGGAGGCGGTCGCGGACCGCATCGTCGTGCTCGCCGGCGGGCGCGTCGCCGCGTCCGGCGAGCGGGCGGAGTTGCTCGCGCGGTCGTCGTCCGTGACGGCGCGTGCGGACGACCCCGCCGCGCTGCTCGCCGCCGCCGAGGCCGCGGGACTGCCGGTCGTGCCCGCGCGCGACGGCACGGTCGTCGTCACGGCGGACGCCGCCGCCGTCGCGCGGGCGGCCGCGGCGGCCGGCGTCACCCTGCTCGAACTGCGCAGCGACGAGGGTGGGGCGCTGGAACGGCTCTTCCTCGACCTCACCGGTCAGCCGTCAGCGTCGTCCGCGTCGTCCGCGTCGTCCGCGCCGCCAGCGCCGTCGGCCTCGTCGACGGAGGTCGTGCGATGACCGCCCGCCTGTTCCGGCTCACGGTCGTCGAGCTCCGGAAGGCCGTGGACACGCGGTCCTCCCGCTGGCTGCTCGCCGTCACGGTCGTGCTGTGCGGCGTCGTCGCCGTGCTCCAGGCGCGGTTCGAGGAGAACCCCGTCGAGCGCGGCTTGCGCGGCACGTACACCGCCCAGCACGGGCTCGCCCTGACGCTGCTCGCCGTCCTCGGCATCCTCCTCGTCACCTCGGAGTGGTCCCGGCGGACCTCGCTGACGACGTTCACCCTGGTTCCGCGCCGCAACCTGGTCACGGCGGCGAAGTGCCTGGCGATGGCGGTCCTCGCGGTCGCCGCGAGCGTCGTCGTGCTGGCGGTGTCGGTCGTCGTCGCGCTCATCGGTCCGCCGCTCGGGGCCGCCGGGTCGGGTTCCTTCGACCTGCCGGTCGGCCTGTTCCTCCGGGTGACCGCGCTGGGCGTCGTGCTGGGGCTCGGTGGGGTCGCCTTCGGGCTCGCCCTGGTGAGCACCCCGCTCGCCATCGTCCTGTACTTCGTGCTGCCGATCGTGCTCACGGTGGTGGCCGAGACGGTCCGCGTCGTGCGCCAACCGCTGGGCTGGATCGACGCCAACGGAACCGTCCCCCGGCTCTACCTCGAGCACGTCTCCGCGGGGGACTGGTCCCGGGCCGCGGCGTCGCTGGCCGTGTGGGTGCTCCTGCCACTCGTGATCGGCGCCGTCCGGACGGCCTACCGGGAGGTGGCGTGAGCGGGGACGCCTCCCGCCACGCGCGGCATACTCCGGACGCATGACCGTCGTGAGCTCCGTCGACCGCGCCCACCTGGCCTCGCTCGTCGACCGGGAGCGCGCCGCGTACGCGCAGGCGCACCCGGCGTCCCGCGCCTTGTTCGAGCAGGCCGGACACCTCTTCGGCCGGGTCCCCATGACCTGGATGAACAAGTGGAGCGGTGGCTTCCCGCTCTACCTGGACCGGGCCTACGGCAACCGGGTCGTGGACGTCGACGGACACGAGTACGTGGACTTCGCCCTCGGCGACACCGGCGCCATGGCCGGCCACAGCCCAGGCGCCACACGTCGACGCCGTCGTCCGCCGGGTGCGGGACGAGGGCGGGCTGACGACGATGCTCCCGACGGCGGACGCCGAGTGGGTCGGGGCGGACCTGAGCCGCCGGTTCGGCCTGCCGCTCTGGTCGTTCACGCTCACCGCGACGGACGCCAACCGCTGGGCGCTGCGGCTGGCCCGGCTGGCCACCGGACGCACGAAGATCCTCGTCTTCGCGTACTGCTACCACGGCTCCGTCGACGAGGCGTTCGCCCTTCCGGGTCCGGACGGCGAGGCGGTGGCCCGGGGCGGGAACGTCGGCGCCCCGGTGCCGCTCGCGGAGACGACGCGGGTCGCGGAGTTCAACGACCTCGCCGGCGTCGAGGCGCAGCTGGCGCACGGGGACGTCGCGGCGATCCTCGCCGAGCCCGCTCTGACGAACATCGGCATCGTGCTGCCCGAACCGGGCTTCCACGAGGGGCTGCGCGAGCTCGCGACCCGCTACGGCGCCCTGCTGATCATCGACGAGACGCACACCTTCTCCGCCGGACCGGGAGGCGCGACGGCCGCCTGGGGCTTGCGGCCGGACGTGCTCGTCATCGGCAAGAGCATCGGCGGCGGAGTCCCGACCGGGGCCTACGGGATCAGCGCGGACGTCGCGGCCGCCGTCGGGGCGCACCCGGAGGCCGACCTCGTCGACGTCGGCGGCGTGGGCGGCACCCTGGCGGGCAACGCGCTGTCGGTCGCGGCGATGCGCGCCACGCTGGAGCACGTCCTCACCCCCGCGGCCTTCGAGCACATGATCGGCCTCGGGACGCGCTACACCGAGGGGATCCGCGGGGCCGTGGCCCGTGCCGGGCTGCCGTGGTCGGTCACGCAGCTCGGGGCGCGGTCGGAGTTCCGGTTCACCGCGCCGGCGCCCCGCACGGGGTCGGCGTCCGCCGCCGCTGCGGACGACGAGCTCGACGAGTTGCTGCACCTCTATCTGGCCAACCGCGGCGTGCTGCTCACGCCGTTCCACGCCATGGCGCTCATGTCCCCCGCGACGACGGAGGCGGACGTCGACCTCGCCGTCCAGCTCTTCGACGAGGCGGTGCGGGCGCTGACCGGCAGCGCGACCTGACCGCCGTGCACCCGCACGCGGGACGCGGCGCCGGCGGGGGCAGACTGCGGCGTGATGACGAGCGCGGAGAAGCAGCGCCTGGCCGAGGCCGACGCGGGTGTACGGCCGTGGCGCGCCTGGGGGCCGTACGTGGCCGAGCGCGCCTGGGGGACCGTGCGGGAGGACTACTCGGCGGACGGGGACGCCTGGGGCTCCTTCCCGCACGAGCACGCGCGTTCCCGCGCCTACCGCTGGAACGAGGACGGCATGGCCGCCGTCTGCGACGAGGACCAGACGTTCGTGCTGGGACTCGCGCTGTGGAACGGCGCCGATCCGATCCTCAAGGAGCGGATGTTCGGGCTGACGGGGCCCGAGGGCAACCACGGCGAGGACGTCAAGGAGTACTGGTGGTACCTGGACTCCACGCCGACGCACTCCTGGATGACGTGGCGGTACCACTACCCGCAGCGCGAGTTCCCGTACGCGCGGCTCGTGGCCGAGAACGCCCGGCGCGGGCGGCACGACCCGGAGTTCGAGCTCGCGGACACCGGGATCTTCGACGACGGCCGGTACTGGGCGGTCACCGTCGACTACGCGAAGGCGGCACCGCACGACCTGTGCCTGCTGATCCGGGTCGAGAACCGCGGGCCGGAGGCCGCCACGCTGCACGTGCTCCCGACGCTGTGGTTCCGCAACACCTGGGCGTGGGGGCTGCCCCGGCACGACGCGGTTCCCGTCGTCCGCCCCGGAGCCACGGACGCCGTGCTCGTCGCCGAGCACCCGGACGGCACCGCTCGGCTCACCTCGGACGGCGCCCCCGAGCCGCTGTTCTGCGACAACGAGACCAACGCGCCCAAGCTCTTCGGTGCGCCTGGCCGGTCGGCGTTCCCGAAGGACGGCATCGGCGACCACGTGCTCCACGGGCTGCCGACGGTCAATCCCGAGCGCCGTGGCACGAAGGCCGCCTTCCACCACGTGCTGACGGTGGAGCCCGGCGGCGTCCGGGAGATCCGGCTCCGGCTCGTCCAGGACGAGCCGGGCAATCCGCCGGACGCCGACCTCGGCGCGGGGTTCGACGCCGTCGTCGAGGCCCGGCGGGCGGAGGCCGACGCGTTCTTCGCCGAACTCGTCCCGAGCGGGCGGAGCACCGAGGAGGCGGCCGTGGTCCGGCAGGCCGTCGCCGGGCTCATGTGGTGCAAGCAGTACTACGCCTACGGCGTCGACCGCTGGCTCGAGGGCGACCCGGCCGGCCCGGTGCCACCCGAGCAGCGCCTCGGCGGTCGCAACGCCGGGTGGCGGCACCTGGACAACGCGCACGTCCTCTCGATGCCGGACGCGTGGGAGTACCCGTGGTACGCGGCCTGGGACCTCGCGTTCCACTGCGTCGCGCTCGCGCACGTCGATCCGTCGTTCGCCAAGGAGCAGCTGATCCTCCTGCTCCGCGAGTGGTACATGCATCCGAACGGGCAGATCCCGGCCTACGAGTGGGCATTCGGCGACGTCAACCCGCCGGTGCACGCGTGGGCCGCGATCCGGGTGTTCGAGATCGACGGTCGTCGCGACCACGCGTTCCTCGCGCGGGTGTTCCACAAGCTCCTGCTCAACTTCACCTGGTGGGTGAACCGCAAGGACGCGGACGGGCGCAACGTCTTCGAGGGCGGGTTCCTCGGCCTGGACAACATCGGGCCGATCGACCGCTCGGGCAGGCTGCCGGTGCAGGCCCGGCTGGAGCAGAGCGACGGGAGCGCCTGGATGGCGCACTACGCGCTCGACCTGCTCGAGATGGCCCTGGTGCTCGCGGAGCGGCATCGGTCGTACGAGGACAGTGCGATCAAGTTCTTCGAGCACTTCGCGTACATCGCCGCGGCGATGCGCGCGAAGGGCCTCTGGAACGAGGAGGACGGCTTCTTCTACGACGTGCTCGCGTTCGCGGACGGCTCCCAGCAGCCGCTACGGGTCCGCTCCATGGTCGGGCTGCTGCCGCTCACCGCCGTCATGACCGTCGGCGAGAGGACCCTCGACCTGCTGCCCGAGTTCGCCGGCCGGTTCCAGTGGTTCCAGCAGCACCGCCCGCAGTACCTCGAGGTGGTGGGCACGACCCAGGAACGCGGTGACGGGCTGGGGCACCTGCTCGCGGTCATCGACGGCGAGCGGCTCGCGCGAGTGCTGGGGCCGATGCTCGACGAGGCGGAGTTCCTGTCGCCGTACGGTCTGCGCTCGCTCTCCCGGCGGCACGCCGCCCAGCCGTTCGCGCTGGACCTCGCCGGCGCCACGTACACCGTGGACTACGAGCCCGGCGAGTCGACGACGGCTCTCTTCGGGGGCAACTCGAACTGGCGAGGCCCCATCTGGTTCCCGGTCAACCACCTCGTCATCGAGGCTCTCCGGCGGTACTCCCGGTTCTACGGAGACGCGTTCACGGTCGAGCACCCGACGGGCTCCGGCGTCCGGCGCACGTTGGCGGAGATCGCCGACGACCTCGCCCACCGACTGGTGCGGTTGTTCCTGGACGACGCCGACGGCCGGCGGCCGGTCTTCGGCGGGCAGCGCCTGTTCCAGGAGAACCCGGAGTGGCACGACCTGCTGCCGTTCCACGAGTACTTCCACGGCGACACCGGGGCAGGGCTCGGCGCCTCGCACCAGACCGGCTGGACCGCGCTCGTGGTGGATCTCGTGCTCCGCACGCCCGAAGGACTGGCCGGCGAACTCACGTCACCCCCGCCGCCGTGACTTCTCGTGCTCGAAAGTTCGCGGAGAGTACCAGACCGGTCGACTATCTTCCAGACTGTCATCAACCGGGCACGGCGTGTGACTCTGATGGCGCGGGGCCGGGAACGCTCCGGAAACGCCGGGGCCGCGTCCTTCGCCGCCAACCGATACCGGTTCGACCGGGAGATCGGCGAGTGACGCGGCCCCCGGCGCCCGCCCACCTCCCCATCGGCGCAAGGCGCCGAGCCCATGACCCGGTAGCTGTCGATCTCGAGTGCCGGGCGATCCCCGAGCGGCAGCCGTCGACTACTGCGCCGCCGGTGATGCCGTCGAGCCCGGAGGCCGGAAGCTGCCCGGCGTCGGCAGCGTGATGCCGCAGGCCTTGAGCGCCGCCTGCACCTTCGGGTCCGTGAACCGCCCGCGTCCGCCGCCGAACCCGCCCTGCCCCGGCGAGCGCGTCGGGCGCGGCTGGCCCGGCGTGGCACTCGGTCGCGGAGACGGCGTCGGCAGGGAGATCCCGGCCGCCTGCAGGCACTGGCGGATCTTGGCGAACTCCGCCGGGTTCTGACCGCCGAACCGGCGCCCGTTGCTCGCAGACGGCGAGGACGTCGGTGCCGCGGTCGCCCCGCCGGAGGTCGACGACGACGAGCCGCCTCCGCACCCCGTCACGAGCGCGACCGTCATGAGGACGCCGCCGATCGCCGGCACCGCGCGTCGCACGCTTGTCATGGTTCTCCTCGCTCTCAGGACCGGCTCACGACGGCGGTCGCCGTCACGCTGCCGTCGGATGCACGCGTCCCCTCGACGGAGACGGTCTGGCCCTTCTTCAGCCCGCCGACCCCGGGCGTCGTCACCGGCGTCCCGGCCGCGACGCGGACGACGACCGTGGTCCCGGCGAAGTTCTTCACCGTGATCCGGGTCGCAGAGACCGACGTGACCGTGCCGACGACGACCGGCGTCCCGGTGCTCCCGCCGCCACCACCGGCAGCGCCCGCTCCCGCCCCCGCACCGGCGCCGGGCCCGCCGGGGGCACCGGCCGCGCCACCCGCACCACCGGTGCCGGCCCCCGCCGCTCCCCCGTTCCGGAAGCCACCCGCCCCGCCGGCGAACCCGCCGAAGCCCTCGCGTCCGGTCGCACCGGTCGCGCCCGCCGACCGCGCCGCCGTTCCGGACGTCGACGCCGCCGAGCGCTTGGCGACGACGGCCCCGACCGCGAAGCCCGCGACCACGAGCAGGCACGCGGCGAGCACCACCGTTACGCGGTTCACCCGGCGCTGCGGCTCCCAGCCCGCGAAGAGGTCGTCGTCCGGGTCGGCGCCGGCGCTCGGGAGCCGGATCGACGGCCGCCTGGGCACGCGGATCGCGGTCGGGCGGGAGCAACGCGGGCCACCCCGGGTCGCCCGAGTTCGGGACGGAACTCATCGCAGGCTCCTCACTCGTAGCGGAGGGCGTCGATCGGGCGGAGCGCCGCCGCGCGGCTCGCCGGGTACAGCCCGAAGAACAGGCCGACGGCCAGCGCGACGCCGAACGCGAGGACGACGGAGTACGGCGCCACGACGGGCTGGACGCCGACGATCGTCAGGCGGCTCCCGAGCAGGCCGGCGAGGACGCCGACCACGCCGCCGAAGAGAGAGAGCAGCATCGCCTCGAGCAGGAACTGGCCGACGATGTCGGACCGGCGCGCACCGACCGCCTTGCGGATGCCGATCTCGCGGGTCCGCTCCGTGACGGTCACCAGCATGATGTTCATGACCCCGATCCCACCGACGAGCAGCGAGATCGCCGCCACCGCGCCGAGCAGCACCGTGAAGGTCTGCGTCGTGGAGGTGGCCGCCGAGAGGATCGACGACGCGTTGAAGATCGAGTAGTCGGCGGTCGCGGCGGTGACGTGGTGGCGCCCGTCGAGCACGTCCTCCACCTCCGACTGGGCCGCCGCCACGCCGTCGGCCGAGGCCGCCTGCACGGAGATGCTCGACAGCGAGCCGTAGCCGGAGAGGGTGTCCTGGACGGCGGTGAGCGGAGCGAGCACCCGGTCGTCCTGGTCCGTCGGCCCGGTGCTGCCCTTCGCGACCAGGACGCCGACAACGGTGTAGTCGACCGCGTTGAACTGGACCGTCCTGCCGACCGCGCCGAGCCCGTCGCCGCCGACGAGGTCCTTGGCGACCGTCGGGCCGAGCAACGCCACGCGCCGGTGCGCGACGAAGTCGTCGTCGGTGAGCACAGCGCCCGCCTGCACGGCGTCGTTGTCGATCCGCAGGTAGCTCGGCGACGTCCCGATGAAGCTCTGCACCGAGTGCGAGGCGCCCTGGTACGTCGCGGTCACCGACTGCGCGGTGACGACCGGAGCGACGGACGCCACGTGCGGCGCAGTGGTGCGGTCCGTCAGCGCGTACGCGTCGTCGAGCGTCAGCTGGGCGACGCGGGTCTGCGTGCCCGTGCTCACGCTGCCGGTCGTCCCGCCGGCACCCGCCCGCTGAGCGGCACCGGCGCCGGCCCGCGCTCCCCCGGCACCGCCGGCACCTCCCGCGCCGCCGAAGAAGGCGCCGAAGCCGCCCCCGGCGCGGCCCCCCGTGCCGCCCTGGCTCGCGCGGACGGTCAGCGTGTTGCTCCCCAGCCGGCTGAGCGACTGCTGGACGGCGACCCCGGACCCGGTGCCGACGGCGACGAGCACGATGACGGCGGCGACCCCGATGAGGATGCCGAGCGTCGTCAGCCCGGACCGCAGCGGATTGGCCGTCACCCCTCGGGCGGCGAACCGGGCGCTCTCCCGGACGTTCACCGCACCGCCCCGACCGTCACGTCGTCGGCGATGACGCGGCCGTCGCGCATCCGGACGACGCGCCGCGCGTGCCGGGCGACCTCGTCCTCGTGCGTGATGACGACCACCGTGCGGCCGTCGGCGTTCAGCTCGTCGAAGAGCTCGAGCACCTCCGCCGTGCTCTGGCTGTCGAGCGCGCCGGTGGGCTCGTCGGCGAGCAGGAGCACCGGCTCGGTCGACGATGGCCCGGGCCACCGCGACCCGCTGCTGCTGCCCGCCGGAGAGCTGGTTCGGCTCGTGCTGCAGCCGGTCCGCCGAGTCCCACCCGCTCCAGGGCCGCGATCGCGCGCCGCCGGCGCTCGGCGGGCTTCAGACCCGCGTACGCGAGCGGCAGTTCGACGTTCGCCAGCGCGGACGTGCGCGGGATGAGGTTGAACGACTGGAAGACGAGACCGATCTTGCGGTTCCGCAGCAGTGCCTGCCGGGTGTCGTCGAGCCGCCTGGTGTCCACCCCGTCGAGCAGGCAGCGCCCCGCGGTCGGCACGTCCAGGCACCCGACGAGGTTGAGGAGCGTCGACTTCCCGGACCCGGACGACCCCATGATCGCCACGTACTCGCCGCGATGGATCAGCAGGTCGACGCCGTCCAGGGCGTGCACGACCGCCTCGCCCTGACCGTACGTCTTGCGCGCGCCGACCAGCTCGACGACGGGCCTCGGCGTCAGTCCGTTCACCGGCCCAGCCCGCCGCCGACGCCGCCGAGGCCGGGGAAGCCGCCGCCGGTGCCGCCCGTCGTGGTCGTCGGCAGGAGCACCACCTGGCCGGCGGTGAGCCCCGAGACGATCTGCGTCCCGTTGTCCCCGACCAGGCCGACCTGCACCGGGACGACGGTCTGCTGGGTGCCGTTCACGACGGTGACGGTGTGGGTGGGGCCGAGGGTGGTGACCGCACTGCTGCTGACGTACACCGCGTTGTCGGCGCTGCCGGTCGTGATGGAGACGGTCGCGGTGGCGCCGAGGCGGACGCCCGCGGGCGGGTCCTGCAGCGTCACCGTCACCGGGTACTGCACGACGTTGTTGCTCGTCGTGCTCTGCAGGGCGACGTCCGTGACCGTCCCGCTCGCCGTCGTCCCGGTGGCGGTGAGCGTCACCGTGGCGCCCTGGCCGACCTTGACGTGCGCCGCGTCCGCCTCGCCGATGTTCGCGGTCACCTCGAGGGCGCCGAGGTTCGCGATGGTGATGAACCCGGTGGACGACGAGCTCGAGGTGCCCGAGGAGGAGCTCGACCCGCTCCCGGCGGAGCCCGAGCCGCCGGACGATCCGGTGGACGCACGCCGAGCTCGTGGACACCGCGCTCGTGCCGCCGCCGGAGACGGTCTGCCCGACCGTGCCGTTGACCGCCAGCACGGTGCCGGCCTGCGGCGCGGTCAGCCTGGTCTCGTCCACGGTCTGCTGCGCCTGGTCGACCTGCACCTGCGCGCTCTGGACGGCGGCCCGCGCCTGCGCCAGCTGGGCCTCCGTGGCGCCGGCCTCGTCCTGCTGCACCGCCACCTGCTGCTGGCTGACCTGGTTCTGGGCCTGGCTCAGCTGGGACTGCGCCTGCTGGACGGACTGCGCGTCCTTGAGCGCCGAGGCCTGCTGCTGCTGGACCGCCTGGTCCACCTGGGCCTGACTGCCCTTGCCGGCCTTGACCGCGGCCTTGGCGGCGGCGACCGCGGCCGCGTTCTGCTCGGCGTCCAGCGACTGCTGCTTGCGGGCGTTGGTGACGGCGGCCTTCGCGGAGCCGACCGAGTTCTGCGCCGCCTCGACGGCGAGCTCGTCCTTCGCGCGCTGCGCGCTGGTGGCGCCCGCCGCCGTCTGGTCGTACTGCGCCTGCGCCGAGGCCAGCTGGGCCCTCGCCGAGTCGAGACTGCGCTGCGCGGTGAGCGGGTCGATCGTGGCGAGCAGCTGGCCCTTGGTGACCTTCTGGCCGGGCTTCACCTGGACCGAGGTCACCGTGCCGCCGGCGGTGAAGTTGACGGCGACGGTCGCGGCGCTGGTGACGTTGCCGCTGCCGCTGACGGTGGCGGTCACGGTTCCGGTGCGCACCGGGGTGGTCCGGACGCT
This sequence comes from uncultured Actinomycetota bacterium, assembly GCA_963755755.1. GTDB lineage: Bacteria > Actinomycetota > Actinomycetes > Actinomycetales > Kineosporiaceae > DATKNA01. Next base: position 174,918 of record CAVWLJ010000017.1, on the reverse strand, counting down.
CGCCGCCGCGGCGCCGGGCGAGCTGCGCAGGACGACGAGGGCGACGGCGGCCGCCACGACGAGGGCGGCCGCGAGGCCGACATTGATCCACAGAGTGGGCCGCTCGCGCAGCCTGGCCATCGCGTGCCTCCTCCTGCCGTGACGGCGCACGCCGTCTGCGACCGGCCGGAAGCATGGACCCGTTAGCTGTCAGAAAGCTGGGAACGCGCCCGGAACACTCCCATCCGGTTCCCAGACGTCCTTCAGCCCACGTTCGGGCGGGAGGTGTCGTCTGGCGGGCACCAGATCCGCCGATCGCGCCAGGGAGGCTCGCGATGGTGATCAAGCATGTGGGGGTCCGGACGTCGGAGGCGAAGTTGCTCGCCATGGCGGACCGGTTGTTCCGTGACTACGAGCAGTTGCCGGTGCGAACGGTGTTCCAGGCCATCGGCGCGGCCCGGATGGAGCTGCGCGAACGTCAGCAGGGCGTGCCCGCTGCGGAGGAGATCGAGGTGATCGCCCGCCGTCGCCTCGACGCCCCGGCCGACCCCCTCGCCTCCTGACGGCTGATCGAAGCAGCGAAGGGTCTACCGTCCCTGCTCGCGGGCGTCGGGGCTGGTCGACGCGGGGAGGTCGGTGCGCGTGTGCGCGGTGTCGCCCTCGAGGGCCATCGCGGTGTTGACCAGACCGACGTGGCTGAACGCCTGGGGCGTGTTCCCGAGCTGCCGCCGGGCGTGCGGGTCCCACTCCTCGCTGAGCAGGCCGACGTCGTTCCGCAGGTCCAGCAGCTTCTCGAAGAGCTCCCGCGCCTCGCCCCGGCGTCCGGTCAGCGCGAGCGCGTCGGCGAGCCAGAAGCTGCACGCGATGAACGCGCCCTCGGATCCGGGCAGCCCGTCGACGGTGCCCGAGTCGGAGTGCGGGTCGGCGTCCGTGCGGTAGCGGAGCACGAAGCCGTCCTCGCAGAGCTCCTTCCGCACTGCGTCGACGGTGCCGCGGACACGCTCGTCGTCCGGCGGGAGGAAACCGACGCGCGGGATGAGCAGGAGCGCGGCGTCCAGGCCCTTCGACCCGTAGAACTGCGTGAAGGTGCCGCGATCGGCGTCGTAGCCGTGCTCGCAGACCTCGCGGTGGACGGCGTCGCGGGCCGCGCGCCAGCGGTCGAGCGGGGCGTCCAGCCCGGAGCGTTCCGCCGTCGTGATCATCCGGTCGAAGCCGACCCAGGCCATGACCTTGGAGTGCACGAACTGCTGCTGCGGGCCGCGGATCTCCCACAGCGAGTTGTCCGGCCGCTGCCAGACCGTCTCCAGGTAGTTCGTGAGGATCGTCTGCAGGCTCCAGCCGTCGGCGTCGTTCTGCAGACCCGCCGCGCGCGCGGCGTGCAGGCCGTCGAGGAGCTCCCCGTAGACGTCGAGCTGGAACTGCTCGGAGGCCTCGTTGCCGATCCGCACCGGCCGCGATCCCTCGTACCCGGGCAGCCAGTCGAGCTCGTACTCCTGCAGCCGGCGTCGTCCGGTCAGCGAGTACATGATCTGGAGGTCCCGAGGGTCGCCGGCGACGGCGCGCAGCAGCCAGTCCCGCCAGGCCCGGGCCTCGGCGGTGTAGCCGGCTCCGGCCAGCGCCTGCAGGGTGAAGGCGGTGTCGCGCAGCCAGCAGTAGCGGTAGTCCCAGTTCCGCGGACCGCCGATCTGCTCGGGCAGTGACGTCGTGGCCGCCGCGGTGATCCCGCCGCTCGGTGCGTACGTCAGCGCCTTCAGGGTGACGAGCGAGCGGCGCACGGCCTCCGCGTAGCCGCCCTGGTAGGTGCAGTGGCTGATCCAGTCGCGCCAGTAGTCCTCGGTCTCGGCGAGGGCCCTGCGGGCGTCGTACCGCGGCGGCTCCTTCTCGTACGACGGCACCCAGGTCAGCACGAACGGCACCGACTCCCCCGCGGCCACCGTGAACTCCGCGGAGGAGCGGTTCTCGTGCCCTTCGAGATGCACCGGCGTGTCCAGCCACAGCGCGTCCGGCCCGGCGATGCCGACCCAGCGGCCGCCCTCGTGCCGCACCCAGGGCAGCACGCGGCCGTAGTCGAACCGGACGACGAGCTCGACCCCCATCCGCACCCGCCCGGAGATGCCCTCGACGAGCCGGACCAGGTCCGGCTCCGTCTGCCGGCGCGGCATGAAGTCGACGACGCGCACGCTCCCCTCGGCCGTCTCCCAGATCGACTCCAGGACGACGGTGTCGTCGCGGTAGCTCCGCCGCGTCACGCTGCCGCCGCCGGCGGGCGCGATCCGCCAGCGGCCGGCGTCCGGGCCGCCCAGCAGCGCCGCGAAGCAGGCGGAGGAGTCGAAGCGGGGTAGGCAGAGCCAGTCGACGGAGCCGTTGCGGCTGACCAGGGCCGCGGTCTGCAGGTCGGCCACGACCGCGTAGTCCTCGATCCGGGACGGCGGCTCGTCCTGCCACAGCGTCATGAGACGTCCCCCACCTGGAGGACCACCTTGACGTCGTCGTCGCCGCGCTCGAAGGCCCGGCGGTAGTCGTCCAGCGGCACCCGGCGGGTCAGGAGCCGGTCCAGCCAGTCGCGGTCGGCCTCCTGCAGTGCGCTGGCCGCCGCCTCCCAGTGGCTGCGGTTGGCGTTCACCGAGCCGAAGACGAGGTTGTTCTCCAGAACGAGCGCGCGGTTGAGGCCGCCGAGGTCGACCTGCTTGACCCGGCCGGGGCTGGAGACGCCGGTGAGGCAGGTGATCCCGTTGGGCTGAACGACCTCGATGGCCCCGAGCACCAGGGACGCGACGCCCGTGCACTCGACGGCCACGTCCGGGTGCACGCCGAGGTTCTCGATCCCGTCGTCGTGGTAGTGCGCGCCCAGGTTCCGGACGAGGTCCGGCTTGGGGCCGCCGCTCACCTGGTCGAGGACGTGCACCTCCAGACCGCGCTGGACGCCGAGGAGCGCCGCGAGCAGCCCGACCGGGCCGGCGCCGGTGACGAGCGCGACCTTCTGCTCCTCCGCGTCGCGGTCGGCGAACCGGTCGATCTCCGCCCACGCCTTCGCCACGATGCTCGTCGGCTCCAGGAGGACGCCGGCGAGCCCGAGCCGGGAGTCGACACGGACGAGGCGGTCGGCGGCGGCGCGCGTACCGCTCCCGCATGAAGCCGTCGAGGCCCTTGATGCCGTGCTCGGTGTAGCGGCCGTTGCTGCACATGTCCCACTGCCCCGCCGCGCAGTTGGCGCAGGGCACGGGGTCGGGGCAGCGGACGATGCACGCGACGAGATCGCCCTCGGCCACGTCGGCCCCCGCCGGCGCCCGGCGCACCCGGCCGAGCGACTCGTGGCCCAGGACGAGGCGGTCGGAGCCCGGCGGCGCCTCGCCGTACTCGCCGGCGATGATCTCGGCGTCGGTGCCGCAGATGCCCACGGCCAGCACGTCGACGAGGACACCTCCATCGACACCGCCGTCGGCTTCGGTAGGTTCGGGAACCTCGGACAGCTCGAGGCTGTTCGCCTTCTGGGGGAGAACGGTGACGGCTCGCACGGCCGCCCCGTACCCACGCGGCCGCCATGCAAGCATGCGTGTCTACATATTTCGAGGTGCACACGGGAGGAGCGGGCCCACGGATCGCGCGATCATGAGTTTCGTCGTGGAACACCGGACGCCGGGGTTCACGCGGTTCGCCGAGGACGTCATGCACGCCGGGGGTGACCCGCGCGTTCTCGGCACCATCGCGGTCGTCGTGCTGGTGCTCGCCCTCGTGCTGCGCGCGTGGCGGGCCGTGCTCGCCGGCGTGGTGGCGCTCGAAGTCGCCTCGCACATCTCGCCCGCGCTCAAGGACGTCGTGGAGCGGCCGCGCCCCTCCGGCGCCCTCGCCCTCGTCGATCTCGGCGGATACGCCTGGCCGTCCTCGCACGCCTTCCGGGCCGCCGCGCTGAGCGCCGGTGTCGTCGTCGGCCTGCACCTGGTCGCGCCGCTGGAGCGTCGCATCGTGGCCGGCGTCGCGATCGCCGCCAACCTCCTGCTCGGCGTGCTCCTGGTCTACCTCGGCAGCCACTGGCCCACCGACGTCCTCGCGGGATGGGTGCTGGGCACGCTGATCGGGTGGCTCGTCGCCCGGCTGATCCTGTGGGTGTGGCCCCCGGGCGGCCGGGCGGCGCGCTCAGCGCGACACGGCAGTCACCGCAGCTCGAGCGACGGCATGAGCAGCGACGCCCCCGGCGTCAGTCCGAGCGCGGCGGCGAGCCCTCCCGACCAGGGCGGCAGCAGCCCCACGGCGGCGGCCGCGGCCGGGTCCTCGCTGGACGTCGGGCGGCGCAGCCGCCGGACGAGTGGCACATGGGGGAAGGGACGCACCGGAGCGTCGTAGGGCAGGCCCGCCCGCTCGCGGACCAGCTCCGCCGCCCGGCGCAGGCCGCCGAGCTCGTCGACGAGCCCGCGTTCCAGCGCGTCCGCCCCGGTCCAGACCCGGCCGCGTGCGATCTCGTGCACGCGGTCGCGGTCGAGCCCCCGGCCCGCGGCGACCTTGGCGGTGAAGTCGTCGTAGATCCGGTCCAGCGACTCCTGCAGGCGCTGCCATTCGTCGTCGGAGTACCGCGCCCGGGCGGAGAACATCCGGGCGTGCCGGCCGGCGATCACCGCGTCGTTGCCGATGCCGAAGCGCTCGAGGAGGTCGGCGACCACCGGCTTGCCGCCGAAGACGCCGATGGAGCCGGTGAGTGTCGTCGGTAGCGCCACGATCGCGTGGGCGGGGGCGGCGATGAAGTAGCCGCCGGAGCCGGCGACCGCGCCCATGGACACCACGACCGTCTTGCCGGCCGCCTTCACCGCCTCGACGGCACCCCAGACGGTGTCGGACGCGACGTACGAGCCGCCGGGGCTGTCCACGCGCAGGAGGACGGCGCGGACGTGCTCGTCGTCGGCGGCCGCGCGCAGAGCGGCCGCGAGGGTGTCCGAGCCCAGTCCCGGGCCTCGCATCCCGCGCCCGCTCCGGCCGAGCCGGATCTCACCGACGGCGTGGACGAGCGCGACGACCCCGACCCCGCGCATCGCCCTTCGCTTGCGCAGGGTCTCGATCGGCGGGCGGCGCCGGTGGTAGGCAGCGAGATAGCGGAGGGTCGCCTCCGCACCGGCGGCCTCGCGGGCGGCGGCGTAGACCTCGTGCCGATAGCCGAGGCGATCGACGAGCCCGGCGTCGCGCGCCTCGGCGGCGGAGAGCGGAGCGCGGTCGACGAGTTCGCGGACGACCTCGGGCGCCAGGCCCCGGCCGCCGGCGACGTCGGTCACGGCCTGGTCGAGTGCCGACCCCGCGAGCCGTTCGCTCGCCTCGCGGTGCGCCGGGCTGAAGTCGCGGCGCAGGAGCATGTCGGCGGCGCTCTTGTACTCGTAGCGCTGGGCGATCTGCGGCTCCACCCCGGCGCGGTCGAGCGCGCCGCGCAGGAACAGCGGCTCCACGGCGACACCCGTGATGCCTACGTCGCCGGACGGCTGGAGCCAGATCTCGTCGAACGCGGCGGCGAGGACGTAACCGGGCGTGCCCGGGCCGGTCTCGCCGAACGTCTCGGCCCAGGCCCACGCGCGCTTGCCGGCGGCCCGGAACGCGCGGACGGCGAGGGCGATCTCCTGGGCCTGGGCCAGGCGGAGCCGGCCGCCGCCCACCTTGGCGATCAAGCCGACGACGGCGGGGTCGTCGGCCGCGTCGGCGAGACGCTCGAGGACGCCGGTGAGCGTGAGCCCGCGAGCCGACTGGAGGCGGCCGATCAGGTCCGGCGGCGGCCCGGCGGCGAGACCGCTCGTGAGGTCGAGCTCGAGCAACAGCTCGCCCTGGTCGCTGCCGGGAGCGGCACGCCGCACCGTCCCCGCGACCCGCCCGACAGCCTCCGGAACACGCACACCCGCCATGAACCCTCCCGCGACTCCTGCCGAACCTAACCGCCCGATCCGTCCGCCGCCTCCCCTCGCCGGACCCGGGTGCCCGGCGGCGGTCAGGCCGCCGCCTCCAGGGCGAGCAGCCGGCGCTTGGCGTCGGGGCCGCCGCGGTAGGACCCCGGCGTCCCGTCCGAGCGCACCACCCGGTGGCAGGGGACGACGAGGGGCACGGGGTTCAGCGCGCAGGCGGTGCCGACCGCCCTGACCGCCCGCGGGCTCCCGGTCCGCGCGGCGAGCTCGGCGTAGCTCACGGTCCGGGCGTACGGGACGTCGACGAGCTTCTCGAGCACGGCCCGGCGGAACCCGCGGGCCAGCTGCAGGTCCACCGGGACGTCGAAGGCGTGCCGGCGCCCGGCGAAGTACTCGTCGAGCTCGCGCGCGACCTCGTCCAGGCGGCCCGGGGCGCGCAGGACCCGCGGGCTGACCTGGTCGGCCAGCGAGGCGAGCACGGCGTCGGCGTCCTCGACCGGGAAGGCCACCCGGACCAGCCCGGCAGGCGTGGCCGCGAGCAGCAGCCGGCCCAGCGGGGTGTCCAGGTCGCGGTAGGCGACGTCGAGCAGGTCCTCGTCCACGGCTCGGCGCGCGAGCACGGCCTGCAGCCGCGCCAGCGCCGCCGCCTCCTCGGCGTCCGGAGCGGCCGGGGCCAGCCTGGCCTGCAGCGTCTCGTCCATCTCGGTCATGACTCCTCCTGAGCGGTGGTGCCGGGGTAGCGGCGGCGCAGCGCCCGGACGCCGTCGGCGGCGTTCCGGCGGGCGGCGGCCTCGCTCGTCCCCATGAGGGCGCCGACCTCGGCGTAGGGGAGGTCGGCCACGTAGTGGTAGGCGACGGCGCCGCGCTGCTTCTCGGGCAGGTCGCGGACGGCGTCCCAGAGACTCGAGTCGGGCAGGGGGTCGACCGGCGTCGTGGGGCGTTCGGGGAGCTCGGCCAGGGGCACGGCCGAGCGCGCCCGCACGCGGTGGACGTCGATGGCCTTGCGGTGGGCGATGGTCACGAGCCACGCCCGGACGTCGCTGTCCGGACGCAGACGCGGATAGGCACGCAGTGCGGCCAGGAAGGTCTCGGCCGCGGCGTCCTCGGCGTCCGGCAGCGGCAGCAGCGCCCGGCAGACGCGCAGCACGACCGCCGCGTGATCGGCGACGACGTGCTCGAACGGCGGAAGGCTCACGAAAGGTCAACGTGCCACGTCCACCCCACGTGAGGTGGACGGGGGCGCTCGAACACGATATTGCGGCGGGCCCGGGTCAGCCGGCGCTACGCGGAAGTCGCCAACGATCGGCGGTTCGCCGTGCTCGATCTCGCCCTGGGCGAGCGGCTCGACCCGGCTCGGCCGGTCCTGGCCGAACTCGTCGCCGCCGGCGGGCGGGACCTGCTCGAGGTGCACGCCAGGGCCGCTCCGCTCCAGGTGGACGCACGCCCTTCCTGCGCGCCCCGCTGCTGGCGCGGCTGCGGGCCGTGCGCCGCCTTCATCCGGCCGACGCGGCGCTCACCGCGAGCTGTCCCACGTGCGGCACACCCGCCCCTTGCCCGACCGCCCGCGCCCTGATCGGCTGAACCTCGCGACCCTGCGCCCGGGGCGCAGGGAACCGCTTTAAGGTCTCCTCGTGGCCGACACCGTCCCCGGGCCGGAAGCCCAACCGGGCGTCGGCGCCCCGCTCCCGCCGGACGCCTTCCCCGTACCGCGCCAGCCCCGCCGCGCCCCCGCCCCGACCAGCGCCTCCTTCGTGAATCCGGTGCTCGACACCGGGGTGGGCCGCGACCACGGGGACCCCTTCGTGCTGCGCTGGCACGGCCGCTACTTCCTCTACTACACGGGATCGGCCGGGATCGAGGTCTGGTCCTCGGACGACCTCGCGCACTGGAGCCGTGAGGGGCTGGCGCTGGCGGCCCCGGACGCCGACCACTGGGCGCAGATCGACCTGTGGGCCCCCGAGGTGTTCTACGCCGACGGCTGGTTCTGGATGTACGTCACCGGCACCCGGCACCTGCCCCCCGGCGTCCACCGGACGCCGGGGGTGGGGGTGGACGCCGGGGACGACGCGCTGCGCCGGCAGGGCATCGCGCGCGGACGGCACCCGCTCGGCCCCTTCACGCTGGACCCGCGGCCGCTGCTGAGCGTCTGGTCCATCGACGGGCACCCCTTCGTCGACCTCGACGGCCGGCGCTGGCTCTTCTACAACGTCCGGGACGAGTCCACGCGCTACTACGGCACGACGCCGGACGGCGCCGCGGTGCCGGGCTGCGGCAACCTCGTCGACGAGCTGGTGGCCCCGGACGTCGTACGCGGCGAGCCGACGCCGGTCGCGCTGCCCGACGCTGCCTGGGAGGGCAACCGAGGGGGCACCTGGTTCTGGAACGAAGGGCCGACGGTGCTGCGCCATCGGGACCGATACGTGCAGATGTACTCGGGGGGCTGGTACGGCGACGACACCTACGGGGTCGGCTTCGCGGTCGCCGACGACGTGCGCGGTCCCTGGGTGAAGGCCGCTCACAACCCGGTGTTCGTCTCCGGCGGGCGCATCACCGGGCCGGGCCACCACAGCGTGACCATCGGCCCCGACGGCGTGACCCCCTTCGCCGTCTACCACGGGTACGTCGACGGCGCCGCCGGCCGCAAGGTGCACCTCGACCGGCTGCTGTGGTCAACGGAGGGCCCGCGGATCGGCGACGGCTCGCTGCCGGGCCGGCCCAGCGAGGGCGAGCAGCCGCTGCCTGACCCGGCCGCGCACGACCCGGCCGTGCCGTTCTGGCACGCCGAGCTGTGGGCGCGAGGCAGCCGAGTCACCCTCGGCGACGTCGTCGTCGAGCTCCCGCCGGCCGAGGAGGCGCTGCTCGACGTGACCCAGCGAGGGGCCGAGGTCCGCGTCCTGCTCGACGGGCGGCTCGTCGTCGACGGTGCTCCCGCCGGCGACCCCGCCCGCGTGGCGCTCGGCCTGGTGCAGGGGGACGCCGTGGAGGGCGAGGTGCTCTCGCTCGCGCTGACCACGTGGCGGCAGGACGCCGAGGTCCGCGGGCTCGGCCCCGGTGAGGCGCTCGTCGTCCCCTGGGGCGGCGCCCTTCCGGTCGAGCTCGCCGCTGCCGTCACCGGCCCCGCGGTGGTGCGGCTCGTCGGGAGCGACCGCGAGGTGGCCTCCTGCCGGGTTCCGGGTTCCGAGCTGCCGGTCGTGGTCCGGCTGCGGACGACGGAGCCCGTCGATCGGCTCGAGGTCGTCGCCGGCGCCGAGCCCGTCGTCGTCAGCGACGTCACGCTCACCGCCCGGCCGCGCACGGTGCCGGACGCCGAGGCCGAGGCGGAGGCGCTGGCAGGCTTCCCGGCGCCGCGACCGTCGGCACCGCCCGAGGACGGCGGGGAGTAGGGCGGATCGTCGCGCTCGTGCCCTTTCGGGCGTGGTTCCTGGGAATCCGCCCGACGGCGGCTGTGCCCAGGTGAGGATGCGCGCACCCCTTGCATCACCGTCGATGAGGAGTACGTACATGCGTCTGCGTCCCGGACGATCCCTTGCCGCGGCCGCCGTAGCCGCGGCGTCCGTCACCGCGCTCGGCGTCGCCACGGCGTCGGCCGCCCCCAGCTCCGCCCGTTCCGTCGCCGCTTCCGCCCACGTGAAGAATCCGCTGGGCAGCGTCGACCTCCTTGCCGAGGCGGCCCTCGCCCGAACGGCGTCCACCGCATGGCCGCGGCGTACGGCGGCTACCCGCTGCACGTCAGCACCCTGACGACCGAGGTCCTCGCCCCGCTCCAGCTCTCCGTCTGCCAGGACAAGTACGGCGTCCTCGTCGGCGACGACTTCGCCGAAAGCTCCTGCAGGTCGTCCGGCATCGGCGACGAGAGGCCCGTCGTCAACGGCCACCCAGCCGGCTACGAGTCGCGGGTGTCGACGTCGGCAGGGACGGCAGCATTGCCTAACGTCGGCGAACTACGAGCACCACCAGACCTAGCCTGACGTTCTGCGCCACGGCAAGAAGGTGCTCACGGCGACCTGGCGGCGTTCGAGAGGAAGTACAACCCCGACCAGAGGATACCGTACGGCGCGCGACGAACACCGACCAGTGGTGCTCACCCTCTCGCCAGCGCCGACAGCCCGCCGGCGACCTACACGGCGTCGTCGACACCCACGCGTACTCCGTGCAGCGCGTGCGCGGCGGCTGGGTGGTCGGCGACGCCGGCCGGCAACGACCTGCTCTTCGTCGACACCAGGGGCAAGTCAGGTCCTCACGGTCCTGCCGCCGCAGCCCGCCGTGATCACCTCGGCTGACGACCGCCCTCAGGCGCCGCGACTGCTGGTCGGCGTCACGTACAACTTCGAGCCGGTCCCGACGGACGTCGAGGCAGGGCCGCGACGGCGCGCTGTACGTCACGACGCTCCCCGGCGGTCCCGAAGGCCCCCGGCTTCTCCGCCGCGCGGCAGCGTCTACCGGCTGAGCGACGGTCACCACCTCAAGCGGCTCGCGACCGGGTTCTCCGGCGCGACCAACCTCGCCATCACCACGAGCGGGCGGATCCTCGTCGCCGAGCTCTTCGCCGGCCGCATCTCGACGATCGAGCACGGCAAGCCGGCGCCGGTGCTCGACCTGCCGGGCGTCGCCTCCGTCGAGTTCTACCGACCACGCCGTCTACGCCGGCGCGACCGGGCCGACGGACGCGAACGGCGCCCACGCGGCCCGGGCAAGGTCGTCAAGATCTCCGTCCGGTGGTGACCCTGCACTGCACCGATCGCACCATCGATGCCCCCGGCGGGACTCCCGCCGGGGGCATCCGCGTTCCCGGCCGGCTCAGCGGGTCACGAGCTGCACGCCGCGCGCCCGCAGGAAGGGCACCGGGTCGACGGGCTGGCCGCGCAGCCGGATCTCGAAGTGCAGGTGCGCACCCGTCGAGCGGCCGGTGCTGCCGACGCGGCCGAGGACCTCGCCCGCGCGGACCCGCGTCCCCACCGCGACGGAGATGACCGAGAGGTGGTCGTACACGGACTGCACGCCGCCGCCGTGGTCGAGGATCACCTGGTTGCCGGCCGTCCCGTTCAGCCCCGCCGTGCTCACCCGGCCGTCGGCCGCCGCGTACACCCGCGTCCCCATCGGTGCGCCCAGGTCCTGCCCGGTGTGGAGCTTCCAGTCGTGCAGGATCGGGTGCACCCGCCAGCCGAACGGCGAGGTCGGCGTGTAGCTGCCCGGCGGGAGCGGCAGCACCCAGCCCTTCGTCGGGGCCTGCGCCGGCGCGTCGTCCGTCCCGTCGAGGGACGCCGCACCCGCGGCGCACGCCGCGTTCTCCAGGGCGATGGTGCGCGCCGGCTTCGGCGGGGCCAGGGGCTGCGTGCTCCCGCCGAGAAGGGCCCCGACCACGGTGTCCGCGGTCCGCTCCCACTTGGCATAGGCGGTGGGGAAGGCGCTCACCTGCACCGCCTGTGCCGCCGCCCAGAGCGGCATGGACTGCCAGCCCGGGACGCCGAAGAGGCCCCGCTGCCCGGCGTGCCCGCCGGTGTAGAACATCGTGGCCGCCGCGGACGGCGTCGTCCGCTCCGTCGCCCCGGCCCAGCCCGCGCGCTGCTGGAACAGGCCCAGCGAGTCGCGGTCGCCGTAGTTCAGGTTCCGCAGGGTGGACTCCTGCAGGGCCGTCATGATCCCGATGGTGGCCGCGCGCCGGGTGCCGGTGGCGTCGAGGCCGTGCGCGGCGGCGAGCAGCGAGGCGACCTGCACGATGGTGCGGGCGTTGCCGGTCTGGTCGGCGTCCAGGGTCGCGATCTGCGGTCCGGCGTCGAGCATCGGCAGCGCGGCCACCGTCGAGCCGGAGCCCGACCCGCTACCGCACCCGGCGACCGGCGAGCCGGGCGAGACGTCCGGGGTGCTGCCGAAGAACATCACGACGGCCATGACGAGGACGACGCAGACCACCCCGCCGATGACCAGGAGTCCGCCGACCCCGGCCACGACCCCGAGCCGGAACCGGTGCGACCCCCCAGCAGCCATGAGCGACCGGGGTCAGGGCGTCGCCGTCGGCAGGTACTGCACCACCCGCCACGTCGAGCCCGTCGCCGACATCTGCAGGTCCATCCCGGTGCGGTCCGCGAAGGTGACGCGGACGGCGCCGTACGACGGCGCGACGAGCTGCGGCACCGCCGACGCCACCGACGTGTGCGGGATCGCGGACGCCGGGGTGGCTTCGAGGAACGGCCGCAGCGACGGGTCGACCAGGCCGGTGAGGCTGTCCGCCCAGCGCTGCCGGTCCGGCACGAACGCACCGGCGAGCCAGAGCGAGGCGAACTTCAGGGCCGCGGTGGACGCCGCCGCCTGCTCCGCCGTCGAGACCGTCGCGTCGTCGTCGTTCGGGCCGGACGGCGTCGCGGTGACGACCGGGGCGTCGGCGCCCGGCTGCACGGTGGGTGTCGGCTGTACGGACGCCGTCGGCACCGCGGCCGGCGTCGCCGCCTCGGCGGACCCGCCGCCACCGGCCGCCGACCGCGTGATCCCCGCCGCCACCGGGGCGACGAGCAGGACCGTCAGGCAGACTCCAGCGACCGTTCCGGCGCGGCGGGGAGACCACGTGATCCAGGCGCGGAGGGCGACGAGCCGGCGGACGACGGCACGGCGGAGGGAACGGACGTCCACGGCGGCTCCTGGTACGGATCAGTGGATGCGCGACCGGCGGGCGGCGACGGGCGGGGCACGGGTGCGGGCGCCCGCGGCTGGGAGATCGGGACGACCTCACGGCCGGGCGCCGCCTCCGCGGGAAGGGCCTCGGCAAGGGCGAGGGCCTGCTCGTCGGTCGTCCGGCCGCCCGGCGACGCGCCCAGCGCGGCCTGTCCCTCGGCGGCCGGAACGGCACCGCGGGACCGGCCCCCGGTGAACGGCGTCCCGAGCTGCTTGATCCGGCGCGGCACGCCGGGCACGCAGCGGACGAACGGCCAGCACGCCCACAGCGAGATCGCGGCGACGACGACGGCGAGGACGATCGCGGCGATGCCGCCGCCCTCGGACTGCCAGGAGAGGATCGCGCGCATCGCGACCCGCTCGACGGCCGCCACCGCGGAGACGCCCAGGTTCGCGACGACCGCGCCGACGGCGATCCCGAAGACCCGGACCGCGGCCCGCGGACGGATCAGCCCGAGGAGCGCCACCGCGGGCCACGCCTGGATGATGAGCCGCACGATGACGAGGCACCAGATCGACAGCACCGAGGCCAGCCACTGGATCGCGGCGACCCCCCAGAAGACCATCCAGCCCGTCGTCGCCGCCCACAGCCGTCGGTCGTTGTGCGAACCGGCCAGCACCAGGTACGCGCGCGGGTCCGACCCCTTCAGCTGGGCCGCGAACTTGTCGTAGGCCTGTGACTTGGCGTCCGCGAGGTCGGAGAGGGCGGTCGACAGCTTCTGCGGGTCCTTCGCGAACTTCGGGTCCGCCTGCAGGTCGGCGCGCTCCTGATTGCTGATCGCCGCGCTGTGGAGCAGTTGGCTGCCGTAGCTCTTCGCGGTCGGCCCGTCGACCGTCCCGAACATCCCGTAGCGCCAGGTCGGCTCGACCAGGTTGGTCCGCAGGCTCTCGCCGATCTCGCGGCCGGGGTCGCTGTCGGGCGGGGTCCGGTTGATCGTCGCGTTCACCCAGGTGACGCCCTTGGTGATCTGCTCGTCCAGCCGGGGACCGAGGGTCATGGTCCACACGCCCACGAGGACGACGCTGACCCCGAGCAGCACGACGCTGCCCGCTCTGCGGGCCTGCTCGCGCGGTGCCCGGCGGTCGGCCGTGACGACGAGCCAGCCGCCGACGCAGGCGGCCAGCAGCGGGAACAGCACCTTGGCGATGCCGTCGCCGAGGCCCTCCCGGATCGTCCCCTCCAGGCCGCTCAGCACGTCGTACTTGTGCGGGTCGTACGCGGCGCGGGCGACACCGGTGGTGGCCGCCGACGCCCACACCAGGGTCTCGAGCTGCGCCCGGGCGACGAACCCGACCACGGTGTCCTCGATGTGCCCCGCCTGCCCGAGCGTGCAACTCCCGAACGAGGAACCGGGGTCGTAGTCGGGCCAGGCGAAGCCGGTCCAGCCCCAGAGATCGAGCTGCGTGGTGGCCTTGCGGGCGGTCGAGGCGGCGCCGGGGGTGAGCGGGGCCGGCAGGTTGGTGCTGGCCGGGTCCAGGACCCCGCCGACCACCTCGTCCGCGGCCGCCGCCTCGGGGGGGTTGGTGCAGGAGGCGAAGGGAGCGGCGGGGGCGGCGGACGGCACCGGCGCCGGGGCTCGTCGCCCCGAAGGCGGCCGTCGGTCCGGCGACGACGGCACCGAGCACGCCCACGGCGCCGAGCAGTGCGAGCGCCCGCCGGCTGACGAACCTCATGCGGTCAGGACTTCGACCCCGGTGAGGTCGATGTCGGTGCTCGTGGCGGGCGGGTTGCTGCGCAGCGCCTCGTGCAGGGCGACGCGGTACTCGCTGTCCCAGTGCACGGTGGCGGCCCGGCCCCAGTGGTCGCGGACCAGCATCTCCCCGGTGCGCAGGGTCTGGACGACGCCGCCGAACTCGGTCGAGAGGCCCGCCAGCCGCAGCGCCGCGGCGGCCGCGCCCGGGTCCTCCGAGCGGCCGATCATCATGGTGCCGATGAGGTTGCCGATCTCGGGGTCGAGGTCGAGCAGCCGGGACGGGTTCTGCAGCGAGAGCAGGAGCGCGGCGTTCGACTTGCGGGTGTGCAGCGACGCGCGCTGCGCCAGGCCGCGGACCGCCTCGCTGCCCCCGATGTCGCCCGCCTCCTCGATGTCGACGAACTTCGGGTCCTGCCCGGTGAGGTAGATCGCCCGGGTGAGGAACCAGGCGGCGGCCCGCATCAGCCCGGCGGCGAGCTGCTCGTCCTCGCTCCACTGCCGGCGCTGCAGGTTCGAGGCGGGCACCGGCATGTTCGGGGCGGTGATGAGCACCGGGTCGTGGGCCAGCACGTCGGTGGCGGCGTCCTTGGCGTTCGGCGGCGGAAGGATCAGCCGGCCGCCGCGCGCGGTCGCGCTGTCCCGGATGATCCGGGCGATCGCCTTGCCGCGCTCGCCCTCCTTGCCGATCGCCTCGACGGCCTCCCAGGGATCGGTGCCGAAGGCGCCGCCGACGGCGTTCACGCCGGCGCGCACGATGATCCGGGCGTCCGGGCTGTCCTCGACGAGCTGTGCCGGGAGCCGGCTCAGGAGCAGCTCGACGGCGAGGCTGCGGCGCTCCTCGTCGGCCGCGTTGCGGGCGCTCTCGTAGGCGCGGTCGCGCCGCAGCTCCCGCTCGGCCATCTCCTCCCGGGCGGCCGCGTCCTCCAGGGCCGCCCGGGACGGCCCGGCGGGCAGCGGGACGACGGAGGCCGCGGGCGCGTAGTCCTCCCGGACGGGGTCCGGCACGAGCCGCCACGGCGAGAGCAGGCCGGACGCCGCGTGCTGCAGGTCGATCTCGCGGACGGTCTTGCGGAGCGCCGGGAGCTCGAGCAGCTTCCGGAGCAGCCCCGAGGGGTCGAGGACGTGGGCGAGGTGCCCCATCCGCACCTCGAGCTCCCACGTCGAGGCGGCCGCGTAGGTCTTGCCGCCGCCCTGGATCCCGCAGATCACGCTCAGGCCGGAGCGGCCGTGCGCCGGACCGTCCTGGGGCGACCAGAAGACGGGGGTGGTGGCGCGCCGGGTGGTCCAGCCCCGGTACGGCCCCGACTCGTCGAGCACCCGGGTGCTCGTGTTCGGGCCCCACGTCGCCGCGAGCGCCGCCGGCACTTCGCGGACGAACCCGGTGAGGGTCGTCGGGTCGTGCTCCCCGGGGACGAACGACCGGACCGCCGCCCACTGCCCCGGATGCGTCGTGAGCACGGCACCCTGGTCACGGACCGCGCGCCGGACGAGCTCGTCGAGGCGGGCGACCGCCTCGTCCCGGGTCGCGCCGGTGACCAGCGCGCGCACCGTGCCGACGAGCCGGACCCGGACGTCGAGCAGCGGGTCCGTCCGGTCGTCCTCGACCCGGGCCGCCTCGTCGCGCAGCCGGGTCAGCCGCAGCGGCGGCTTGCGGCGCAGCTCGTGCATGTGGTCGATCTGGTCGTCGAGCTCCTCGCGCACGCGGGTGGCGCGCTTGGCCAGGTCGTGACCGTCGACGACGTCGACGTCCGCGCACCACTGCACCTTCCACGGCAGGCCGAGGCCCCAGGCGAAGAGCGGCGCGCGCGGGTCGTCCTCGAACCGGGTCGGGGTCCGGCTGAGCGAGACGACGGCGGCGTACACGGTCTGCATGCGGCCCTGCCGGATGGCCTCGATCCGGACGGCGGGGGCCCAGGGCTCGGCGGTGGTCCGCACCGGCGCCGTGAACTCCTCCATGGTCGCCTCGTCCCAGCCGTCCTCCGCGCCGGCCAGCGACTCCGAGCTCACCGGCAGCCCCGGCGTCAGCGACGACGCGATCAGCCAGGCCAACCGGCGCCCGGTGACCGGCCGCGCGTGCCAGCCCTCGCCGGCGACGACGTGGTCGACGCGCAGCAGCGCGTCCGCGGTGTCCTTGAGGCCACGCGGCGTCTCGCCGGCGAGCAGGGCGCGCAGCTGCTCGTGGTCGGCCCGCTCGCCGGGCCAGCCGGACGCCGACGTACCCGGCGGGCACGGTCAGCGCCGGCAGGTCCTCGATGCGCTCGCGCATGAGGTCGACGACGTCGTCCCACGACTCCGCCTGCGCCGACTCCGGCGTCCGGGCGCGGGCCGCGGTCCGGCCGCGGAAGTCCGCCGCCCACGCCTTCGCCGCCACCGGGTGCTCGGTGATCCGGAACTGCAGCCGGTGCCCGACGAGGTCGGCGAAGCGCGCCATGACCGCGCTGCGGTGCTGACGCCGGTGCGCGACGTCGGTGAACCAGTAGGACGCGTCCGCCAGCCGGTACCAGGCCCAGACCCCGTCGCCCGCCGCGACGAGGTTGCCGGCGACGGCCCGAGCGCCCAGCGGCACCTGCCGCTCCGGCATCTCCGGCGGGGCGTCGCCGCGGCGTCGCAACCTCATGCGCTGAGCTCCGACCAGGTCTCGTCGTCCGGTCCTGCGTCGTCGTCCCGCGCCGCGGCCGCCCGGTCCGCGGGGCCGGCCTGCGGCCGAACCCCCGGCTCGTCCCGGCTTTCGTCCGGCGGCTCGTCCCGGCCCTCGTCGTCCGACGGCTCGTCCGCGCGGCTCGTCCGACGACTCGTCCTTCCCGGCGTCGGCGTCCGTGGCGAGCTCGTCGAACAGGTGCCCGACGCTGGTCGCCACGACCGCGGTGGACCGCGGGCGGGGCGGGCGCGGGGCGCGCAGCTCGCTGCGCACCACCGCGCGGTGCCAGGCGATGGGGCGCGCGGAGTCGACGTGCTTGATCCACTCCGAGACCAGGAACCAGGTCAGGGCGAGACAGGCGACCACCGGCAGGACACGGGACACGAGACCGGTGCCGAAGCCCCAGGCGAGCAGGACGCCGAGCACGAACGCGGGGAACAGCGTGACGAGGTAGATCTGGGCGTGCACGAACGGCATCGCCGGCCACCACGTCTCGGCCCCGTCAGGTCCCTGCCACTGGTACTGCCAGTCGGTGACCTCGTCGTCGGGCTTCAGCTCCGCGGGCATCGCTCAGCAGGCGCTCGAGGACGAGCCGCCCCGGAGCACGACGTCGCGGACGCCTCCCATCGTCGTCCAGATCGTCGCCGAACCGAGGAAGAAGACGATGACGGCCGCCCCGACCCCGAGGTTCAGCACCGTGTTCCCGGTGTGGCGCGGCGACTGCCGGTCCGATCGGAAGATGATCTTGGCTCCGACGAGGGCGGCTCCGATCCCGATGACCCACAGGAGCAGGGAGACGATGCCGTCCATGTTGATGCCGGCGGGGGTGGTGGCGGCGCAGGCGGTGCGCAGCGCGTCGAGGTGACTCATGACTGGCTCCTGGACGAGCGGAACGGGGGCGGCTCGGACCCGCGGACCGACGGGCCGTACCGCGAGCGGGGCGGTCGGGAGGAACGGGACCGTCGGCGAGGGCTGCACACGAGCGGCGAGGGCGTCGAGATCGTCAGTGGACCGGAAGGCCGGCGAGGGGAGGGACCGGCCGGAGCGGTCGGTTCGCCCGGGCGCACAGGACCTGCATGAGGGCACCTCTTTCCACCGACTTAAGGGCGTGGTCTTCGGTTACACAGCGTACCCGTAGCCACGACCGGATCAGTCCCGCGACAGACTAGGTGCAGAAACGGGTCCCGGGGAACCCTTTGGGGCAAAATGAAACAACGCCGGGTGCAGGACCATTGACGTTACGTGTCCGAGGCGCTCGGGTTCGGCCCTCGGGGAGATCACTTCTCCCCCGGTCGCCACAGAAGTCCCAACATCCTCCCCAGGTCGTCCACCCCGCGTCCCACCAGGGCGCATGTCACCGGGAGTGGCCTGAGCACCCGGGCGGGCCTCCTCGTCCGTCTCTCGACCACGCAGCGCAACCGACCACGTCAAGGCGAGCCCAAGGACGCTCCCGCGGCGACCGGGCGGACACGCGGGGAGCAGATCACGGACAGGTCGGCGATGACGTGGCGCGCTCGCGCGCCGTCGAGGATGATGCTGGTCGGTCGAGGCCGGATTGGGCGACGGAGAAGCGGGAAGGCAAGCTGGACGACGTGGACCACGTGCAGGACGGCCCCGGGGTGCTCGCGGAGGCCGGCGCGCGCCTCGTGCCCGGGTGGGCCGGCGGCTCCGTACGGCCGTCGGACGACGCGGCCGTCGCCGTCCTCCTCGTGGACACCCGACGTGGCCTCGTCACCTACGCCAACCCGGCCGCGCTCGCCCTCACCGGCGGCCGCGCGCACCTGCCCGTCGAGGCGGCGGCGTGGACGGCGGCGGCCCGCCTGGTCCTGCCCGGTGGCAGCCGGGTCGACGGCCTGAACGCGCTGCCCGTGGTCGACCCGGTGGCCGTGGTCGCGGCCGGCGGCACCGTCCCCGGTCTCCGGCTGGAGATCGCGGACGACGAGGGGCGGCTGCTCCCCTACTGGGTGACCGGGTCACAGCTGATCGCCGCGTCGGGTGTGATCGGGACGAGGGCGATCGTCGCCCTCTTCCCTGTCCCGGCCCCGGGCGAGGGGGACGACCCGCTCGAGCGCACCCCCCGGCTGCCGCATCCCGCGGAGCCGAGCGAGACCGGTGTGCTGGCGGGCGCGGACGGTGCGGCGATCGCGCGCGCGGACGCGGCCGCCCGCAGTGCCGTCGCGGACGAGACGCTGCGCGAGGTCGGCCTCGGCGTCCCGGAGGTGGGCGCCGGCGACGTCG
Organism: uncultured Actinomycetota bacterium; assembly: GCA_963755755.1. Classification (GTDB taxonomy): domain Bacteria; phylum Actinomycetota; class Actinomycetes; order Actinomycetales; family Kineosporiaceae; genus DATKNA01. Next base: position 155,833 of record CAVWLJ010000017.1, on the reverse strand, counting down.
ACGAGCTCACCGCTCGCGCGCTGCTCGCCTCCTCGGTGTCGTTCACGATCTCCGACCCGCGGCGCCCGGACAATCCCCTGGTCTGGGTCAACCCCGCGTTCCAGCGGATGACCGGGTACGAGCCCGCCGAGATCATCGGGCGCAACTGCCGGTTCCTGCAGGGCCAGGGCACGGACCGCGCGGCCGTGCGGCGGGTCCGGGAGGCGATCGAGCAGGGCGAGGCCGTACGCGCGGAGATCCTCAACTACCGCAAGGACGGCACCCCGTTCTGGAACTCGTTCACCATCTCCCCCGTGATGGACGGGGACAACCAGCTGACCCACTTCGTCGGCGTCCAGACCGACATCACCGCGCGGGTCATCGCCGGCATGGAGTACGAGCGCCTCCTCTCCGCCGAGCGCGAGGCGCGCGCGGCCGCCGAACAGGCGAAGGCGCGGCTCGACGTCGTCGTCGACGTCGGCGCGGTACTGACCGAGACCCTGGACGCCGACGAGGCCATGCGGCGGCTGGCGCAGGCCCTCGTGCCGCGACTGGCCGACTACTGCATCGTCGACCTCGTCGACCGGGGCGACGAGAGCCCGGCGACGGGCCCGGCGGCGGCGCCCTCGGATCCCCTCGAAGCCGCCGCGGCCATGCTCAGGAACGGCCGGCGCGTCGCCGCCGTGCACCGGGACGAGGAGCTCGGCGCACTGCTCGCGCAGCTGCCGCCCGACCCGGCCGGCGCATCCGGCGTCGGCCTGGGCGCGCAGGCGCTCGCGACGTCGGAAGCCCTGCTGCTCGACTCGCTCTCCGAGCAGGACTGGGTCTCGTGGGCGGGCGACGACGCCGACCTGGTGGAGCTCAGCCGGCGCCTGACGACCCGGGCGGTCATCGTCGCGCCCATGCGCGCGCGGGGCCGGGTGGTGGGTGCCCTCTCCCTCGGCCAGGCCGAGTCGTCGGGCCGCACCTTCGACCAGGCCGATCTGGGCCTGGCCCGGACGCTCGCCGCGCGCGCCGGGCTCGCCGTCGACAACGCGATGCTCTTCGAGGCGGAATCCGTGCAGCGCCGGCGGGCCGACGCCCTCGCCGCGGCCGGGACGGCGCTCGCCGCGAGCGGTCTGCACAGCTCGGACGCCGTCACGGTGCTGCTCGACCACGTCGTGCCGGCGATGGGGGCCTGGGGGCTGGTCCACACCGACGAGCGGTCGTCCCCCGCGCTGCGCGTCGGCGACACCGCACCCGGCCTGCGCCTGGTGGCGACCCGCGGGAGCGACGGCGATCTCGGGCGCAGGGCCGTAGCGCTCTTCGGCGGCGACCCGCTGACGGCGGGAACACCCGGCCCCGGGCAGGCGTGGTCGACGGGGACGCCCCAGCTGATCACGGTCGACGAGGGTCTGCTGGCCTCCGGCGACCTGCCGGACGAGCAGCGGGAGGGGCTGCGGGCGCTGATCGGCGCGCAGCTGGTCTCCGTCCCGTTGACGGTCCGGGGCAGCACGTTCGGCACGCTGACCGTCGTCCGCCCCGACGGCCCCGCCTTCACCGGTGACGACGTCCGCTACGTCGCCGAGCTCGCGCGCCGGGCCGCACTGACCCTGGACAACGCCCGGCTGTACGAGAACGAGCGGCTCGTGGCGCTCGAGCTGCAACGGTCGCTGCTGCCCGCGCGGCTGCCCCGGATCGCCGAGCTGGACGTGGCCGGCCGCTACCTCGCCGGCGCCGCGGGCACCGAGGTCGGCGGCGACTGGTACGACGTCATCCCGCTGCCCGGCGGCCGAGTCGCGGTGGCGGTCGGCGACGTCATGGGCCGCGGCGTGCGCGCCGCCGCGGTCATGGGTCAGATGCGCGCGGCGCTGCGCAGTTACGCCGTCGAGGGGCTGGACCCGTCGGAGCTGCTCGAGCACCTCGCCGCCTTCGCGCAGGTGCTCGAGGGCGACCACCTGGTCACCTGCCTGGTCGGGATCCACGACGCGGCGAACGGCACGGTGACCTTCGCGTCCGCCGGGCACCCGCCGGCGCTGCGGCTGGGCGCGGACGGGGACGCGGGCTACGTCGAGGTCGAGCCCGGCCTGCCGCTCGGCGTCCCCACGGTGCTGGAGCGGCACGCGGCCGGTGGAGGTCGGGCCTACCCCGAGACCTCGGTCAAGCTGACGCCGGGGTCGACGCTGCTGCTCTTCACCGACGGCCTCGTCGAGGACCGCGACGTCCCGGTCGCCGCCGGGCTCGAGCGGCTGGCCGCGGCGTTCGAGGGCCGGACGCCGGCGAGCGCCGAGGAGGCCTGCTCGGAGGCGCTGCGGACGATGGGCCGGGACACGTCCCACGACGACGACACCGCCGTGCTGGCCCTGCGCGGGACGTACCTCGCCGACGGGAGTGGCCCCGGGCTCGGCCTGCCGCGCGGGGCCGACCCGCTCGAGGTCAGCCGGATCGAGCTGCAGGCCAACCCGCACGCGCCGGCCGCCGCTCGGCGCGCCGTCTCCGCGCAGCTCGGTGAGGCGGGCCTGGCCGATCAGGTGGACACCGCGGCGCTGCTCGTCAGCGAGGTCGTGACGAACGCGCTGCGGCACGGCGGCGGCCCCGAGGAGCTCATCGTGGAGATCGACGCCGAGGGCGTGAGCATCGGGGTCCGCGACACGTCACTGCAACCGCCGCGGGAGGAGGGCTCGCAGGGGCCCGGAGCCGTCCGGGTCGTCGGCGGCGGGCTGACCGAGAACGGCCGGGGGCTGCTCCTCGTCGACATGCTCGCGGACAGCTGGGGCTGGCGACCGGAGTCCGGCGGCAAGCTCGTGTGGTTCCGGCTGGAACGGGGCGTGCCCGACGACTGAGGGCGCATCGGGCACAAAGAGCGCCGCCCCGACCGGGGCGGCGTCGCAGCGTCAGGGGAGCTGCGGTTGACCGGCCCGGAGGGGCGGCGTGGTGGACGTGGCACCTCGCCGGGATCACCGGCGGGCACGTCGTGACGCTGTGGCGGCACCGGCCGCCGAGGCGTCAGTCCTGCTCGGACCGCTGGTGCGGGATACCGGCGAGCAGCGCACGGACCTCGGACTCCCGGTAACGGCGGTGGCCGCCGAGAGTGCGGATCGAGGACAGTTTGCCCGCCTTGGCCCACCGCGTGACCGTCTTGGGGTCGACGCGGAAGAGGGCCGCAACCTCGGCCGGGGTGAGCAGGGGCTCTGCCGCGTCGGGCGATCGGGTGGTCATTGTCATCCTCCATGAACGGGGCGGATACCCCGACTAGGGACATCGTGCCCTGTCGGAGGCATCGACGGGAACCGGAAAGACCGACGATCGCCCGTTGAGACGAAGGACGACCTAGTCCGGACCTCTTGCGGGGGTTGTGCCGTTCACCCCGCTGAACGCCGGACCGCATCGTTCTGTTCCGTCCCGGCATGCCCGATCCGTCGGGTTTCCTCCGCGCCCGGTTCTTCTATCGTCCGAGCATGACCTCCTCGACGCTCCCCGGCCCCTCGGGGATCCCGACCACGGCTCCCGCCACGAACGGGACGACCTCGACGGCGACCGGCGACCTCGACGCCGTCCTCGCGCACGGACACGAGCAGGTGGTCTTCTGCCACGACGCCGAGACCGGCCTGCGCGCCGTGATCGCCCTGTACTCGACCGCCCTCGGCCCCGGCCTCGGCGGCACGAGGTTCCGCCCCTACCCCACCTTCGGCGCCGCCGTCGACGACGTCCTCGACCTCTCCCGCGCGATGGCGTACAAGAACGCCCTCGCGGGGCTCGATCACGGCGGCGGCAAGGCGGTCGTCGTCGGTGACCCGCGGCGCGACAAGACCGAGGCGCTGCTGCGGGCGTACGGGCGCTTCGTGGAGTCGCTGAACGGGCGCTACGTCACGGCCTGCGACGTCGGCACGTACGTGGAGGACATGGACGTCGTCGCCCGGGAGAGCCGCTGGGTGACCGGCCGGAGCGAGGCCGCGGGCGGCGCCGGCGACTCGTCCGTGCTGACCGCGCTCGGCGTGTTCCACGGCATGCGTGCCGGCGCGCTCGTCCGCTGGGGATCCGCGGACCTCGGCGGACGGACCGTCGGCGTCAGCGGGGTCGGCAAGGTGGGCCGGCACCTCGTGCCGCTGCTGCTCGGAGCCGGCGCCCGCGTCGTCGTCACCGACGTGGACGACGCCGCGGTCTCGCGCGTACTCGCCGAGCACCCCGGCGTCCGGGCGGTCGACTCGACGGACGTGCTCGTGGGCGAGGAGCTCGACGTGTACGCGCCCTGCGCGCTCGGTCACGCCCTGACGCCGGAGGTCGTACGGACCCTGCGCGCGGGCCTCGTCTGCGGCGGGGCGAACAACCAGCTCGCCACCGCGGAGGTCGCCGACCTGCTGGCCTCCCGCGACGTCCTCTACTGCCCGGACTACTGCGTCAACGCGGGCGGAGTGATCCAGGTGGCCGACGAGCTGCACGGGTTCTCCTTCGAGCGCGCACGCGCGCGGACCGAGCGGATCTACGACACCACCCTCGCCGTCCTGCGGGCGGCGGCCGACCACGGCGACACGCCCGCCGCGGCCGCGGACCGGCTGGCCGAGCGCAGGATGCGCGAGATCGGCGGACTCTCCCGGATCCACCTGCGCTGACGCCACCGGGGCCGGCGCCGGGAGCGGCTTCCACCCGGCGCCGGCCCCGGTGTGGTGTGTGCCACCTTGGCGGCCGGGATGCCTCGACGGCCGCAGACGTTGTACCGTTGCTTGCACGAGAGACGGATGACCAAAATCCGGGGCCCCGCCGTTGGCGCCTGCCCCGGATCGACGTATGAGGGGGTCGACGCCATGGGGCGCGGCCGGCAGAAGGCCAAGCAGACCAAGGTGGCTCGGGAGCTGAAGTACTTCAGCCCGAACACCGACTACGACGCCCTCCAGCGGGAACTCGCCTCAGGCGGGGAACCCTACGTCGGTGTCGACGGCTCTGCGGACGCGGACGACGACGCGGACGAGGAGTACGCCGACTGGCCGACCAGTCAGGGCGGCAGATGACCCGGCCGTCCTGACGACGGACGGTCGACGAGCAGAAGGGGCCTCGCTGCGACGGCGCCGTGAGGTCCCTTTCTCGTGCCCGCGGTTCAGGCGGGACCGTGCTCCCCGACGGTGACGACCGCTCCGCCCGCGCACGCCCTTCGCGCCCTGCACGACGTGGGTCGCGTCCGCGGGCGGCGGCCCCTCCGCGATCGTCCCGAGCACCCACGCCGGGACGCCGCGCGCGACGAGCAGCTCGACCGCCTCCACCGCGCGGCCGGCGTCCGTGACCGCCACCATGCCGACGCCGAGGTTCAGCGTCCGCTCGAGGTCGGCGCGGGGCACCGCCCCGAGCCGGGCCACGAGGTCGAACACCGCTCCGGGTCGCCAGGTACCCCGGTCGACGACGGCGTGGACGCCGGCGGGCAGCACCCGGGCGAGGTTGGCGGCGAGGCCGCCGCCGGTGACGTGGGCGACGGCGTGCAGGTCCGGATCGAGGGCCGCGACCAGGGCGAGGACGTCCGCCGTGTAGATCCGGGTCGGTTCGAGCAGCTCCTCACCGAGCGTGCGGCCGAGCTCCTCGACGTACCGCTCGTACCCCCAGCCGGCCCGGCCGAAGACCCGCCGGACCAGCGAGTAGCCGTTCGCGTGCAGCCCGCTGGACGCCAGTGCGATCACGGCGTCGCCCGCGCGCACCCGGTCCGCGCCGAGCACGTCCTCGGCCTCCACCACGCCGAAGGCCGCACCCGCCACGTCGTACTCGTCCGGTTCGAGCAGACCGGGGTGCTCCGCGGTCTCGCCGCCGACCAGGGCGCAGCCCGCGAGCTCGCACCCCGCGGCGATCCCGGCCACGATCGCCGCGATCCGCTCCGGCACGACCCGGCCGCAGGCGATGTAGTCGGTCATGACGAGCGGCTTCGCGCCGCACACCACCACGTCGTCCACCACCATGGCGACGAGGTCGAGGCCGATCGTGTCGTGCTTGTCCAGCGCGCGGGCGACGGCCACCTTCGTCCCGACCCCGTCCGTCGAGCCCGCGAGCAGGGGGCGCCGGTAGTCCTTGAAGGCCGAGAGGTCGTAGAGACCGGCGAAGCCGCCGACGCCGCCCAGCACCTCGCGCCCGTGCGTGCGCGCGACCGCCGCCTTCATGAGCTCGACGGCACGGTCGCCGGCCTCGACGTCGACCCCGGCCTCCGCGTACGTGAGGGGTTCCACGAAGGGGGAGCCTACGGTGCGGCGACGATCTCCGGCTCGGCATGCCGGGCGAGACCGATCCCGCCGACGAGCGTCAGCAACAGTCCGAGCACGGCCACGGGCAGGAACCCCGGGCGCGTGCGGTCCCCGAGCCAGAGGAAGCCGACGACGGCCGGCAGCACCGTCTCCACCGCGAGCGTGACCCCCGCCACGACCGTGACCCGGCCGCGCTGCAGCGCCGCGGCGAGGCACGTCATGGCGACGAGCCCCGCCACGGCGAGGGCCCAGAGCAGTGGCTCGCCGAGCACCGGCCACCAGGGCGGCCCGAGATCGATCGCGCGGGACGCGACGCCGACGCCGGCGAAGCCCAGCCCGGCCGCGGCGGCGAGTGCCGTCGCGGCAGGGCCACCGGGGGCGCGAGCGATCGCGGCGGCCAGGACCGCCACGAGCAGGGCCAGCGCGAGCACGAGCCACTGGCCCGCACGGGACAGCGGCGAGGCTCCCTCCGCCTGCGCGCTGAGCGCGAGCAGGAGCAGTCCTCCGGCCAGGACGACCAGGTCGACCTGCTCACGCCGGCTCAGCCGGGCTCCGAGCCAGATCCGTGCACCGAGCGCGGTGACGCCGATGCTCGCGGCCACCGCGGACTGCACGAGGAACAGGGGCAGCACCCGCAGCGCCAGCAGCGAGGCGACGAACCCGACGCCGTCGAGCGCGAGACCGGCGAGGTAGGGCAGTGACCGGGCCATCCGCAGCAGCAGCCGCGGGTCGACCGGCGCGACGGCCAGCCGCCGCGTCCCGACGGACTGCAGCACGGTGGCCAGCCCGTACGTCACCGTGGTGACCAGGGCCGCGAGGAGGCCGAGCGCCACGAAGGGTCAGGGACGCAGCAGCGCGCCCTCGCCGCCGACGGAGAGGCCGACGCGCACGCCGTCCACGTCGGCGGGGGCCTCGTTCCGGACGTCGGCCACCAGCTCCAGGGAGTGCTTGCCGAGGAGGTCGGCGTCGGGCAGCGGCACCGGATAGCTGCCGGTGAAGCACGCCGTGCACAGGCGCTCACGCGGCTGCCGGGTCGCCTCGATCATGTTCTCGAGCGAGACGTAGCCCAGCGAGTCCGCGCCGATGCTGGCGCGGACGTCGTCGACGTCGAGGCCGGTCGCGATGAGTTCGGCGCGGGTCGCGAAGTCGATGCCGTAGAAGCACGGCCACGTCACCGGCGGGCTGGAGATCCGCACGTGCACCTCGGCCGCGCCCGCCTCACGCAGCATCCGGACCAGCGCGCGCTGGGTGTTCCCGCGCACGATCGAGTCGTCGACGACGACGAGCCGCTGGCCGCGGATGACCTCGCGCAGCGGGTTGAGCTTGAGCCGGATCCCGAGCTGGCGGATGGTCTGGCTCGGCTGGATGAAGGTCCGGCCGACGTAGGCGTTCTTCACCAGGCCCTGCCCGTACGGGATGCCCGAGGCCTGCGCGTAGCCGACCGCCGCCGGCGTCCCGCTCTCGGGCACGGGGATCGACGAGGTCGGCGTCCACCGGGTGTTCCGCGGCGAGGCGGCGGCCCATCTCGACCCGGGCGGCGTGCACGGGGCGGCCGGCGATCGTGGTGTCGGGCCGGGCGAGGTAGACGTACTCGAAGACGCACCCCGTCGGGTGCGCGGCCGCGAACCGCGAGGAGCGCAGGCCTGAGGCGTCGATGGCGATCAGCTCGCCGGGCTCGACCTCACGGACGACCGCGGCGCCGACGATGTCGAGGGCGGCGGTCTCGCTGGCGACGACCCAGCCGCGGTCGAGCCGGCCGAGCACGAGCGGGCGGATGCCGCGCTCGTCCCGCGCCGCGTAGAGCGTGTGCTCGTCCATGAAGACGAAGCTGAAGGCCCCACGCAGGTGCGGCAGCACCTCGAGGGCGGTCGCCTCGAGGGTGCGGTCCGGCGAGCCTTCGAGGAGCGCCGTGACGAGCGCGGTGTCCGTCGTGTTGCCGCGCGCCAGCTCGCCGAGGGCCCGATCGCCGTTCCGCTCCACGATCAGGCGGCTCAGCTCGGCGGTGTTGACGAGGTTGCCGTTGTGCGCGAGGGCGACGGTGCCGCCGGCGGTGCCACCGAGCGTCGGCTGCGCGTTCTGCCAGGTGGAGCCGCCGGTCGTCGAGTACCGGGTGTGCCCCACGGCGATCGAGCCCTGCAGCGACTGCAGCGCGCTCTCGTCGAAGACCTGCGCGACCAGGCCCATGTCCTTGTAGACCAGGATCTTGTCGCCGTTGCTGACCGCGATGCCCGCGGACTCCTGCCCGCGATGCTGCAGGGCGTAGAGGCCGAAGTAGGTGAGCTTCGCGACCTCCTCGCCGGGGGCCCACACCCCGAAGACGCCGCAGGCGTCCTGCGGCCCCTTCTCGCCCGGGAGTACGTCGTGCGTCAGCCGTCCGTCACCGCGAGCCACATCTCCAGTCTCCCATACCCCCTGCGCTGATCATGTGTTTCCCGGCGGCGCCGCGGACGCGTCCCGCCGGGACGTGCATGATCGCCGGGACGTGCATAGATCAGCGCGATGGGAAGGGGCGGTCAGCGGCGGGGGCGCTCCACGAGGACGGCGACGGCGGCCCCGACGAGTCCGCCGACGAGCAGGCCGATCGCACCGACGTAGCCGGTGACCGTGGTCGGCGAGAAGGGTGCGTCGCCGCCGCCGAGCACGATCGACGTCACCGCGCCGGCCACGAGTCCGAGGATCGCCCCCGCGAGCACGAACGCGCGATACCGGGGCGCGCGCCGCAGGTGCACCCGGACCGCCCCGGGGGGCAGGTCCGGCTGTCCGGGCGGCGTCGCCGCGCCGGGGTCCTCCTCGCTCATGGCACCAACGCTAACGGGAGCAGCGCCGACAGGTCCGCTCGAGAGCCGCTGGCCCGGACCCGGCCCGTGCCGACGGCGTCGTCCCAGCCCAGCCGGCCGGTGACGAGGCCGAGCCAGGTGGCGCCGTCCGTCTCGACGACGTTCGGGGGCGTCCCCCGGGTGTGCCGCGGCCCCTCGATGCACTGCACCGCCCCGAACGGCGGCACCCGCACCTCGGTGGCGTGCCCCGGCGAGCGGTCCGCGAGCTCCTCGAGCGACCACCGCACGGCCGTCGCCAGCGTCGGGCGCGGCACACCGCCGGGGTCGGCGGCCCAGGCGCGGACGGCGGCACGTCCGACGTCCGGATCGGTGCGGCGACGGGGAGGCACCGCCCCATTGTCCCGGCGCCGGGCAGGTGCTCAGGCGCGGGCCCGGACGACGCCGAGCGGCGCGGGCACCAGCCCCGGGAAGACGGACGCGGGCGACGCCAGACCACAGCGACGCGCGAGGACCTCGGCGAGGATCTGCCGGTAGTCGGTCGCGCCGGCGAGGTCGCCGTCGACGAGGTCGGCGTCCGCCAGGCCCGGCCAGTGGCCGTGCACCTGCCCGCCGACGACGCCTCCGCCGAGCAGCAGCACCGCGTTGCCGTGACCGTGGTCGGCTCCGCCCGAGCCGTTCTCGCCCGCCCGCCGGCCGAACTCCGACAGCGTGACGAGGGTGACGGCGTCGAGCAGCGGGCCCAGCTCGGCAGCGAACGCGGCCAGGCAACGGGCCAGCTCGTCGAGGTGGTCGTGCAGCCGCCCCGAGTCGGCGTCGCCCATGTCGGAGTGCATGTCCCAGTCGCCGAAGTCGACGCAGGCCACCTGCAGCCCGACCCCGGCCTTGACCAGCCGGACGACGTCGTGCAGCGCGGTGCCCAGCTCGCTGTCCTTCGGGTAGCCCTGCGGCGCGGGCTGCTTCTTCGCCTGCGCCGTCAGCGCCGTCGTGGTCCGGACGGCGGTGAGCGCGTTGGTCGCCGCTCCGCGCACCCCGCGAGGAGCCGCGGCGTGCAGGTGTTCGAGGGCGGTCGTCCACAGCTTCCGCTGGTGGTCGTCCCACGCGCCCCAGAGGTCGAAGTCGTCGATGCTGCCCAGCACGAGCTCCGGCGTCGGCCCCGCGAGAGCACCCGAGGGGCTGGTCGAGCCCACCTCCGCCGCCTGGAACACCGAGCCCGGCGCCCGCAGCCCGACCGTGCGGTCGAGCCAGCCGGTGCGCAACGAGGTCCCGGGAGCGGCACGCTCGAGCTCGGCCATGGCGGTGAAGTGCGACCGCGACGGCTCCGCCTGCCCCACGGCGTGCACGGCGGCGAGCCGGCCGGCCTTCCACAGCGGCAGCAACGGCGCCAGCGCCGGGTGCAGGCCGAAGATGCCGGTCAGCGGCACCAGGGCGCCGGCAGGGACGCCGATGGTCGGGCGCAGCCGCAGGTAGTCAGGGTCACCGGCCGGGACGACGGCGTTCAGCCCGTCGAAGCCGCCGCGCAGCGACAGGACGACGAGCACGTCGCCCGTGGACGCCGCCCCATCCGCGGCGAACGCGTAGCGCGCCGTGACGGTCTCACCGACGGCCGCCGTGACGACGCCCAGCGCGCCGGCCGCGGCCGCCGAGCGGAGGAGGGCACGCCGGGTCAGGCCCTGCGGCGCCGGGCAGGCGCACGCGGATCCCTCGTCGGGCTCGGACATCGCTCTCCTCGTCAGCGGGCCAGGTGGACGGGACTGTCGAGGATCAGCGCGACGACGTAGGGCAGTCGCCAGCCGACGACGGCGCTGTCGGCGCGCACCGGCGTCCGGGTGCTCACCTCGAGGAAGGCGCAGATGGCGGCGACCTGGGCGGTGGGCAGGGGGCGCTGCAGCAGGCGGCGCGCGAGCGCGGCGACGAGCGCGCCGTGCGTCGCGGGACGCGGGCGCGGCAGCAGCGAGGGAAGAGCCGCTCCGGTGAAGCCCTTCGGCCACCAGCCGGCGGCGATCCCGAGGGTGACGTTCCAGCGGGCCAGGGTGGCGGCGCTGGAGGTCCACGCGTCGGCGCGATCGGGGTAGCCGTCGGGCTGCGGCCAGGCGTACGGCTGGTGGCCCATCGTCTCCAGCGCCCAGTAGAGGCCCTCGAGCTCCGCGGTCCCGCTGCGCGCCTGCCGGAAGCCGAGCGCACGGACCGTCGCGACCACGCTCTCCAGCGGCCTGCGCTGCTTGGCGTCCACCGACGCCGCGAACTCCGCCGACGCGAAGAGGCGGCGCAGGACGGGGGCGATCGCGGTGTCGGCGTCGGTGTAGGTCTCCGCGAGCCGGTCGACCAGGGCGGCGGGTGGCGCGTCACCGACGAACCGGACGGCGAGCAGCCGCGCGATCCGGCGTGCCGTCGCCGGGTGCCGCGCCAGGTGGTCCAGGTAGGCGCCCACCAGCGCTGAGCCGTCGGCGGCCGCGTTGGGATCGCTGAAGTCGAGGACGCGGACGGGGCCGGTCCAGTGCCACTTCGGCTTGTAGGTCGCCTCGCCGGTGGCGCCGTCGACGCTGACCCCGGTGAGGATGCGCGCGCTGTCGAGCACCTCCGCCTCGCTGTAGCCCGCGCCCACGCCGACCGTGTGCAGCTCGAGGAGCTCGCGCCCGAGGTTCTCGTTCGGCGCCTTCTTCGTCGACGACGCGTTGTCGAGGTAGGTCAGCATCGCCGGATGGCCGATCGCGGCCTTGAGCAGGTCCGCGAACCGGCCGAGGGCGTGCGGCCGGAGAACGTCGGCGTCGTAGCGATGCCGGTTGTCCCAGACGTTGTCGCTCGGGTTCGTCACGTTGAGGTGGTTCGACCAGAGATCGACCATCACCTCGAGCAGCTGGCGACGGCTCCACGCCGCCCGGCCGAGCGCGGCCTGGCCGAGGTCGAACATCACGTCCCAGGAGCCGACCGCGTACCGCGCACGGACCTGGGCCGTGCTCAGCGCGAGGGAGGGGAACCGCGCGACCACGGCGTCGCCCTCCGGGTCGGCGATCGACCGGGGGTCGAGCTGCTGCTCCAGCCAGGCGGCCCGGCCGAGCTTGGTGGCGCGGGCCACGAGGTCCGGCGTCAGGCCGTACGTGGTCCGGCGCAGGAGGTGGGCGAGGCGGTCGGCCTCGCGCGCGGACCCGGGCACCCTCCAGGGATCGGCGCTCGACCCCGGCCGCCTTGATAGCCGGAACGAGTGGCTCTCTACGCTGCACCCCGTGCACGCCTTCGACGACGCCACGGCCGTCCTCCCGGTCGGCAACCGCCGCTACGAGGCCACCCTCGACGGGGAGTGGTCGATCGGCGGGAAGCTCAACGGGGGCTACCTGCTGGCGGTGACCGCGCGGGCCGCGCTCGCCGAGGCCGGCGAGGGCCATGACCACCCGCTCGCCACGACCGCCGCCTTCGCCGCGCCCGCGCCGGCCGGTCCCGCGCTGGTCACGGTCGAGCCGCTGCGGCTCGGGCGGGGCACCAGCGTGCTGCGGGCCCGGCTCTCCTCCGTCGACGGCGGCACCGCCTACCTCGACGCCCTGGTCACCGCCGGCCGGGTGGCGGACGGCGAGCCCGTCGTCGCCGGCCCGGCCGTTCCGGAGCTGCCGCCGGAGGACCAGTGCCCGCGGCTGCCGGTGGACGCCGGGCCCTTCCAGGTGCCCATCCTCCGGGTGGTCGCCGAGCGGATGGACCCGGCCACGGCCGGCTTCGGCACCGGGCGGCCCAGCGGCGCCGGAGAGTTGCGCGCCTGGGCACGCTTCGAGGACGGCCGCGAGCCGGACCCGCTCGCGCTGATCTGCGTCGCCGACGCGCTGCCGCCGCCGAGCTTCGACGTCCCCGGTCTGCAGTACGGGTGGACGCCGACGCTGCAGTACAGCGTCTTCGTCCGCGGTGTGCCGGCGCCCGGGGCGCTGCGCGTGCGGACCGTCGCCCGGAGCATCACCGGCGGCGCGATGGACGAGACGTGCGACGTCTGGGACTCGACCGGCCGGCACGTCGCCGTCGCCCATCAGCTCGCCGGCGTCCGCGTCACCACCTGACCGGCTTTCGCTGATCATGCGATCCGCGGCGATCATGCAAACCGCGGCGGTCCCCTCCTTCCCCTGATGCTGATCATGCAATCCGCGTTGATCTGTGACCGGAGTTCACGAGATCAACGCGGATTGCATGATCAGCGGGGAGGGAGCGGGCTAGGGGATCGTCACTCCTTCGATCGTCACCGGCTGCTGGGTCGGGTCGAGCTCGTCGGCCTGGCTCACGCCCGCCGGGGTGAGGATGTCGACGGCCTTCGGGACCGTCGCCGGGGCGACGCTGCAGATCGGGCTGGAGACGCCGACCCGGCAGACGCCGAACTGGTAGTCCTGCGGCGTCGGCTGGAACCCACGGGCCTGGTCGGCGCTGAAGCCGTCCTGACCGGTGAGGACCACGGCGAAGCTCCACCCGCTCGCCGGCGTGCCGCCGAGCGCCGCCTTCGCCACGGTGAAGGTGATGTAGCGGGTCGCCGCGGACGCCCGGATGGCCACCGAGCCCAACGTCGCGCCGCTGGCGTCGACGAACCGCTGCCCGAAGCCCTGGACCTCGATCAGGCGGTTCCAGGCGGACGTCGCGGCGATCTGGTAGTTCCGGCCGGGGTAGCTCGCCGCCGTCGACGTCGCCCCGCCCGCCGGGTTCTTGATGTAGACGTCGACGAGCTGCGCGCCCAGCGGGCTGCCGAACGTCGGCGACAGGTCGGCGGTCTGGACGCGGAAGGTGACGGTGTCCGCGCCCGAGTCGTAGACCTCGAACTTCTGCAGGTCGAACGCACCCGGGTGGAAGACGTCCGGCGGCGTCGGGTAGCCGTACGTGCCCGGGCCGTTGTCGTCCCCGGTCGGGTCCGTCGTGCTGTAGACGAGCGTGCCCGGCACGACGTCGTTCACGACCGTCCGCTGGGCGTAGCCGGTCGCGCCGTTCTTCGCCGTCGCCGTCACGGTGAGGGTCACCGTGCCCGCCGGGACCGTCACGGGGATCGAGAAGGCACCGGTGGCGTCGGCGGTGCCGGTCGCCGTCCGGGCCTCGCCGGCGATGTCCGTGTTGACCGCGTCGACGTCGACCGTGGCGCCCGGCGTCGTGGTGCCGACGACGGTGGTCGTCCCGTTCGTGACCAGCGAGTTGTCGTCCGGCGCCGTCAGCGTGACGTCGATGCCCTGCTGGGTGTGGGTGATGTAGCGCTCGGTCGTGTCGACCGGGCGCTCGGTGATCCGGCCTTCGCGGAGGTCCGTGGAGAGCCGGACGTACTGGGCCTCGGACCAGGTCAGCGGCGACGTGCTGCCCGCGGGCTTGCCGTTGACGAAGCCGATCGACGCGCACTCGGGCGCGGTGCCGAACGGCGACGGCGGGAGGTTCTCGTTCTCCCAGGCCTGTTCGGGGATCAGCCCGACGCCGGAGGTCATGTTCGCCATCGACGCCCAGAACGCCGACGCCGATCCGGAGGAGCCGGTCGCGATCTCGTGTTCGGCCCGCTCACCGGCGAGCACCGGCCAGATGTGACCCGAGCCCTTGTTCTGCCCCTGGGTCACGTCGCCCTGGGTGCAGTTCCCGGCCCACGGCTTGCCCTCGATCGCGCAGTCGGTCGGGTCCGCCACGTGGCAGTCGCCGTACCCGTCCTCCGTGCCCGGCGTCGGGGTGCCGTAGCGGTAGAAGGCGGTGCCGGTGCTGACCTGCTTCCGGATGACGGCGTCCACGAGGGTGAGGGACCGGACGACGTCGGGGTCGTTCGACTTCAGGACGCCCAGCCGGGGCAGCTCGAGGAAGCCCTGGTCGATGACCGTCCGCTGGTCCGCGTCCGGGCCGCCGTTGCCGAGGTTGTACGTCGTGGCGGCGTTCGGGTCACCGTTCTTGGAGAGCCGGATGAAGTACGGGTCGGTGCTCAGCGGTCCGTTGGTCGTGACCGCCCACTTCTTGATGTTCCGCTGGTAGTGGTCGGCGGTCGCACGGTAGATCCGGGCGCCGGCGGCGTCCCCGTTCTTCTCGGCGATCCAGCCCGCGGCCGCGAGACCGGCGATCTCCGCCGCGATGGTGGACGGCGAGTACCCGCTCTGCTCCTCCCAGCGCTCGTTGCCGAACGACGGACCGTGCGCGACGACGAAGTCGGCGGCGCGCTTGATGTGATCGGTGTAGAACGCCTTGTCCGTCATCCCGACCGTGCGGGCCATGAGGATCGGGTACGCGACCTCGTCGAGCTGGACGCCGAAGCTGTCCGGCGCCGTCTTGCCGTTGACGAGGCTGTTGCGCGGCATGGAGCCGTCCGGCTGCTGCTGCCGCTCGAAGAGGAACCGGACGGTGCTCTTCGCGGTGGCGATGTCACCGGCGGCCACGAGGCCGGTGAAGGTCTCGTAGAGGTCGCGGGCGAAGACCTCGCGGTAGGAACCGAAGTAGGTCAGGGTCGGGTCGCCGGCGGCGACCGCCTGCCCCCACGGGCTGCCGAGGCCGGCGACGATGGCGCCGGGGAACGTCTTGTCCTCGCTGGACTTGAGCACGTTCGCCGAGAGCAGGTAGGTGCGGGCGAGCTGCGCACGCTGCGCCTTCGAGAGGCCGCGCGGGGAGGCGGGCGGGTTGAGCTTGCGGTCGTACTTCTCCCAGCCCTTGCGGTACTGCGCGGTAGACCTTGCCGAAGGAGGCGTCCGCGCTCTTCCCCGCGGTCGTGACCGCGGTCTTCTGGGTGCTCCCGAACCCGAGGGCGAGCTGGAACGGCCGCCCGGCGCGTGCGTCGACCTTGGCGGTCTGGACGACGTTGCCCTTGGTCGCCGTCGCGTAGGTCGTGGCGAGCGCGTGGTCCTTGTCGAGCTGGCTCAGCCCGTCGCTGGCCGTGCCCGCGAACCCGCTGGAGACCGCGGGGAACGCCCGGTCGGCCCGCAGCGCGGCGTAGACCGGCTGCGCGTAGTCCCGGTTGGCCGCGATCGTCGCCGTCGTGGTGTCGATCGAGACCGGCACCGGGTGCTTGGTGGAGGTGTCGACGACCGCGGTGTCGGCGCCGCCGTTCTGCGTCGCGGCGTCCCCACCGCCGCCGTTGCCGTTGACCGTGGCGTCGAAGCGGACGTAGACGTCGAGCCGGTCCTTGGGGTTCGCGGGCAGCAGGGTCGTGCGCATCACGACGCTGTTCCGGGCCGGGTCGGTGAGGTAGTCGGTGACGATGCGGTAGCGGCCGCTCTTGGCGGTGCTGACCACCCGGCACGTCATGCCGGTCGCGTCCAGCGAGGTGGCCGTGTAGGTCGTGTCACGGGTCTGCAGGTCCGTGAAGGTCTTCCCGTCGGTGACGACGTACTGCAGGGTCTCGACGTTGGTGGTGTCGATCGTCGGGTAGTAGACGTCCGAGAGGACGCCGTCGGCCACCGTGTACCAGACCTTGGACGTCGAGTTCCGCGCCGTGCCGACGCAGTCCTTGCGGGCGAGGTCGAAGTGCGACATCGCTCCCGGAGCACCCGGCGCCTCGCCCGGGGCCGCAGCGGCCGCCCGGGGCTGGCGTTCGCGGGCGCCGCGCTCAGCAGGCCGGCGCCGAGGGCGGCGACGGCGAGACCGATGGCGGCGGTGGTGGTGGATCTGCGGCGCGCGCGATGCGGCAACGGTGCCTCCCGGGCGTCGGGGGGTCCGGCGCGACCTGCGCACGAACCCGCCCCCCTCGGCGTGCCGGCCGGCACGCCGGGTGAGCGACACGGATCGCTCACCCGAGCAGCTCCGTCGCCCACCGTGACGTAGACCACCGGGTGATCATGTCTTTGTCAATGCCCTCACACTGGGTGGGTGCCACGCGCACGCGCCCCGCATCCGAGTCGGCCGGTCAGAGCCGGCCACCGGCGGGATCGCCGGAGAGCTTCTGCGCCGCCCAGATCGGCAGGATCGACAGCGGGACCAGCACCTCCCTCGACGGAGATACCAGCGGGAAGGGTGGGCACAGCTGACAGGAGTTGGATTTCGGGCCCGGACATTCCAAGTTTCAGGCTCGAAACTTGGAATGACAGCGGTAGAATCCAAGTCCTGTCTCCGTCGCTCAGCTCTTCGCCGGTCGGCCGGACGATCCGCATCCACGGGCATGATCCCCGCTTCGGTGAGGACTACGACGTCGAGGCGTTCCTGCCTGACGACCTGCCGGGGTGGCTCGATCTTCCTGGCTCGACGTGGCTGATCCTCACGGAAGCCATGGCAGAGCTCGGCCGGCTGGACGCGGCGGCTCGCCTGATACCGAACCCGACTCTCGTGACCCGCATGGCCACACGTCGAGAGGCCATCGGCACCTCTGCTCTGGAAGGGACCTTCGCAGCTCTCCCCGAGCTGTTGGCCGCCGAAGTCCTGCCGGCGACCGAGCGGGGAGCCGTTCCCCCGAACGTGAGAGAGGTCCGGAACTAGGTCGTTGCGGCAGACGCGGCCTATGGCTGGATCAGCGAGCGGGCGATCACCGTGGGCATGCTGTCAGCTTTGCAAGCGGAGATCGTGAAGGACACGGACGCCGACGGCCAGGACGCCGGGTCGATCCGCGAGCGGCAGGTGTTCATCGGCGCGAAGGACCGTCGACTCGCCGACGCTCGGTTCGATCCCGCCGCCACCAGGAGACCAGCTTCGGGCTGGAATGGAGCACTGGGTCGAGTGGCTGACTGCGTCGACGCCGAGATCTGAGATTCCAATGATCGCGCGGATAGCCATGGCGCACTATCAGTTCGAGGCGCTGCATCCGTTCACTGACGGCAACGGCCGACTGGGGCGACTGGTAGCCGTCCTCCAACTGCTTCACGAGGGCGCTCTCAGGTCCCCCGTGCTTTCCGTGTCGCCGTGGCTCAAGGATCGAGCCGACGAGTATCGTGATCACCTCCTTCGAGTCGGTTCGACCGGAGCGTGGGCGCCATGGATCGAGTTCTTCGCCACTGCAGTCCGGGCAGAGTCGCGTTCAGGTCATGACAGGATCATGCGGCTGCTCGCCCTGCGCGAGGACATCGGACAGCAAGTCCGCCAGGCGCTTCCTCGCGCTCGCATCGCAGTGGAGATTGCAGACGACCTCATCGCTTACCCCATCCTGACGGTCGCCGATGCCCACGCACGGTATGGTCGCACCAATCAGGCCAATCGGAATGCTATTGGAGCGCTCGTCGACCTCGGCATCCTCGAGCCCTACGGTCAAGCGACCTATGACCGTCTCTACTGGAACCGACGCGTATTCCAGGTCGTGGACGGCTGAGCTGAGACGGTCTTGCGCGAGGTAGGTGAGCGTAGCCCCTAGAGCCGGCCGCCGGCGGGATCGCCGGAGAGCTTCTGCGCCGCCCAGATCGGCAGGATCGACAGCAGGATCAGCACCGCGGCGACGACGTTGACGATCGGTGCGGCGTTGGGCCGGAAGAGATTCTCGAACACCCAGATCGGCAGCGTCTTCAGCCCCGCCGAGATGGTGAACGTCGTCACGACGATCTCGTCGAAGCTCAGCGCGAAGGCCAGCAGCGCGCCCGCGAGCAGCGCCGAGCGGAGCTGGGGGAACGTGATCCGCCGGAAGGTCGTGAACGTGTCGGCCCCGAGGTCCATGGAGGCGTCCTCGAGCGACGTCCCGGTGCGCCGCAGCCGGGCCAGGACGTTGTTGTAGACCACGACGACGCAGAACGTCGCGTGACCGACGACCACGGTGAGGAACCCGAGCGGGACGTGGCCGACCGAGAACGCCGAGTTGAGCGCGATACCCGTGACGATGCCCGGCAGCGCGATCGGCAGCACGAGGACGAAGCCGACGATCTCGCGGCCGAAGAACCCGTACCGGGCGACGGCGAACGACGCCATCGTGCCCAGGACGAGCGCGACCGCAGTCGCACCCAGCCCGACGAGGACGCTGGTGCGGACCGCGTCCCGCACGCCGGTGTCGGAGAAGGCCGCGCTCCACCACGAGGTGGTGAACCCGGCCGGCGGCCAGCTGAAGGTCTTCGAGCTGTTGAACGAGTTGAGGAGCACGTAGAACAACGGCACGTAGACGAACGCCAGGCCGATCGCCATCACGACGCCGAGCGCGACCCGGGCGGGGCGGGAGAGGTTCACAGGTTGTCCAGGGCGCCGGTCCGCCGCACCGCGACGAGGTAGACGACGATGACGACGACGGGGAAGAAGGCGGCCGCGGCCGCGAACGGGAGGTTGCCGGCGACGCCGACGTTGTCGTAGATGACGTTCGCCGCCATCTGGGTGCTGCCACCGACGATCTTGACGGTGATGTAGTCACCGAGGGACAGCGCGAAGGTGAAGATCGAGCCGGCGACGATCGCCGGGAACGTGAGCGGCAGGACGATCGAGCGGAACGTCCGCCACGCCCCCGCGCCGAGGTCGGAGGACGCCTCGAGCAGGCTGTCCGGCAGCCGGTCGAGGCCGGCGTAGATCGGCAGGATCATGTACGGCAGCCAGAGGTACGCGAGCGTGAGGATCACCGCGGGGACGCCGTAGCCCGGGGTGTCGAGCCCCAGGGGCCGCAGCACGTCGGAGACGAGGCCGTCGGGCACGAGCAGCCCGCGCCACGCGTACGCCTTGACCAGATAGCTCGCCCAGAGCGGCGTCAGCACCGCCACGACGAGGTAGACCCGGGCCCGCCGCGGCGCCACCTTCGCCATGAAGAACGCCATCGGCACGGCGAGCACGACGTCGAGCAGCGTCACGGCGACGGCGATGCCCAGGGTCCGCAGCGCGATCGTGCGGTAGACGTCCTGCGTCGCGAGCGTCCGCAGGTTGTCCAGGGTGAAGACGCGGACGAGGTCGCCGGTGAAGGAGTCGACGCTCCAGAACGCGGCCGTGAACATCACGGCGAGCGAGCCGAGGTAGGCCACCAGCAGCCAGGCCATCGGCACCGAGAGCAGCCCGGCGAGCCGCAGCCGCGGACGCCGGTGCAGCGCGGCGGAGAGGCGCACGACCGGTCCCTGCGGCGGGACCGGCCGTGCGCCGCGTCGCGGTGGCCGTCACGTCAGCCCTTGATCTCCGTCCAGGCCTGCGTCCACGCCGCGTAGTCCTTGCAGACGTTCCCGCGGTCGTCCCCGCAGTCCTTCGTCGGCGTCGTCCAGTACGCGATCTTGTCCGCGTAGGTCTGGTCGAGCGCGTGATAGGTGGTGCAGAAGGTCTTGTCGGAGGTCAGCTCGCAGGCCTTGGTCTGCGCCGGGGCCTCGCCGAAGTACTCCGCCACCTGCGCGTTGACCTTGGGCGAGACGATCCAGTCGAGCCACTTGTACATGCAGTTCGGGTGCTTGGCGTCCTTGGCGATCATCCAGGTGTCGGACCAGCCGGTGGAGCCCTCCTTGGGCACGACGGTGCCGACCTGGACCTTCTTGTCGCTGCTGATGACGTTGGCGTTGTACTGCCAGGTCGTCCCGAGCACGATGCTCTTCGCCTCGTACGCGCTGATGTTCTTGGTCGCGTCGCTCCAGTACTCCCCGATGATGCCCCGCTGCTGCTTGAGCAGGTCGACGGCGGCGTTGAACTGGGCGTCGTTCAGCTCGTACGGGTTGGTGATCTTCAGGTCGGGCTTCGTCGCCTTGAGGTACACCGCGGCGTCCGCGATGTAGATCGGCGAGTCGTAGGCGGTGACCTTGCCCTTGTACGGGCTGCTCGGGTCGAAGACGACGCCCCACGAGTCCGGCGCCGGAGTCACGGTGCCCTTGTTCCACATCAGGACGTTGGCGCCCCAGCCGTGCGGGATGCCGTACATCTGCCCGTTGACCGAGTTCCACGGCCGGTTCTTGAGGAAGGGGGCCACGGTCGCGTAGTTCGGCACGAGGTCGGTGTTGACCGGTGCGACGTCGCCGCCGTAGATGAGCCGCAGCGTGGCGTCGCCGGACGCCGAGACGCCGTCGTACTGCCCGCTCTTCATGAGCGTGACCATCTCGTCGGACGAGCCGGCGACCTTGTTGTTGACCTTGCAGCCGGTCGCCTTCGTGAACGGCGTCACCCAGTCGGGGTCGCCCGACTTGCTGCCGTCCATGACGTAGCCGGCCCAGCTGACCAGGTCGACCTCGCCCTCGCCGGCCCCCACGCTCTTCTGCGTCGCCACCGAGGGCGGCGCGGCGCGGCCGGACGGCCCCGACGAGCCGCCCGAGCCCGAACTGCTCGAGCCGCAGCCGGCGACCACCGCCAGGGCGGCGACGGCCACCAGCGTGAGGCCGGCGCGCGCGGCGCCAGGACGAGCTCCCATCGTGTCCTCCTGCGTGTCGTTGCGACCCGCCCTCAGGCGGGGACGTCCTGCTGGTCGCCGGCGGGTGCCGGCTCCGGGGTCGGGCCGGGCAGCCGGTAGGCGTCCGCCGCGCGCCACGCCAGCCGGACGCGGTCCCCCCGCCGCACCTCGGCGTCCGCGCCGCTCGGCGGTACCAGGGCGACGAGCTCGCCCCCGGCGTCCAGGGCGACGAACACCCGGACGGTGGCCCCGGCGTAGACGACCTCACGCACGGCTCCGCCGGCGAGCACCCGGCCGTCGGGGAGGGCCGCGCCCTCGGGGACGAGCGTGATCCGCTCGGGGCGCACGGTGTGCAGGGCCGGGACGCCGAGCAGCGTGGCCGAGGCGTCGGCGGAGAGCAGGTTCGAGGTGCCGACGAAACCGGCGACGAACGCGGTCGCCGGGCGCTCGTACACCTCGCGCGGGCTGCCGACCTGCTCGATCCGGCCGCGGTTGAACACCGCGACCCGGTCGGAGAGGCTCAGCGCCTCCTCCTGGTCGTGCGTGACGAAGACGAAGGTGATCCCGACCTCGCGCTGGATGGCCTTGAGCTCCACCTGCATCTCCTCGCGGAGCTTGAGGTCCAGCGCACCGAGCGGCTCGTCGAGGAGGAGGACGCGGGGCCGGTTCACCAGGGCCCGCGCGAGCGCGACCCGCTGGCGCTGCCCGCCCGAGAGCTGGCCGGGGCGGCGCGCGCCGAACCCCTCCAGCCGCACGGTGGCGAGCGCCTGCTCGGCCCGCTCGCGACGCTCCTTGCGACCCACCTTGCGCACGCGCAGGCCGTACTCGACGTTGCCCAGCACGTCGAGGTGCGGGAACAGCGCGTAGTCCTGGAAGACGGTGTTGACGTCGCGCTCGAACGGCGCGCGCCGGGTGACGTCGAGGCCGCCGAGCTCGATCGTCCCGGCCGTCGGCAGTTCGAAGCCGGCGACCAGGCGCAGCACGGTCGTCTTGCCCGAGCCGGAGGGCCCGAGCATCGAGAAGAACTCGCCGTCGGCGACGTCGAGGTCGACCCCGTCGACGGCCCGCACGGACTCCGCGCCGGCACCGAAGACCTTGGCAAGACCGCGCAGGCGCACGGCGGCATCGCCCCCGCTGCTCGCCTGCTCCTGCGTCACCGGGCCTCCGCACGCGTGATTCCGTCGCTCCGAGGCCGGATCATAACGAGATCCGGGGCCGTTCCCGCTAGAACGGCGCCGGATCCGTCGCCGTTCTGTGACCCGCTCCGGAGCCGCCGGAGCGCGCTGTCAGGCCTCGAGGACGGTGGGCAGCGTCCAGGCGTGGGCGTCCCGGAGCTCGGCGAGCGTCAGACTGAACTGCCCCTGGACGTCGAGCACCGGCTCGGGGTCCCCGTCGTCGACGACTCCGATCCGGGCGAACGGGATGCGCCGCGCGGCGCACATGTCCGTGAAGCGCACCTCCTCGCTGCGCGGCACGGCGACGACGGCTCGTGCGGTCGACTCGCTGAAGAGCGCCGCGAACGGCGGGATCCCGTCACGCTCGCAGATCTCGTCGAGCCAGACCCGGGCCCCGACGCCGAAGCGCAGGCACGCCTCGACGAGCGCCTGCGCGAGGCCGCCCTCGGAGAGGTCGTGCGCGGCGTCGACCAGCCCGTCCCGCGAGGCGTTGACCATGATGTCCGCCAGCCGCTTCTCGTCCTGCAGGTCGACGGCCGGGGGCAGGCCGCCGAGGTGGCCGTGCTCGGCGAACGCCCACTCCGAGCCGCCGAACTCGTCCCGCGTCGCGCCGAGAAGGTAGATGGCCTGCCCGGGCGTCCGCCAGCCGGACGGCGTCCGGCGCCCCACGTCGTCGAGCACGCCGAGGACGCCGATGACCGGCGTCGGGTGGATCGCGACGTCGCCGGTCTGGTTGTAGAAGGAGACGTTGCCCCCGGTGACGGGGATGCCGAGTTCGGCGCACCCCTCGGCGAGGCCGTCGACGGCGCGCGAGAACTGCCACATGACCCCGGGGTCCTCCGGCGAGCCGAAGTTGAGGCAGTCGGTGACGGCGAGCGGGCGGGCGCCCGCGGTCGCGACGTTCCGGTAGGCCTCGGCGAGAGCGAGCCGGGCGCCCTCGTACGGGTCGAGGGCGCCGTACCGGCCGTTGCCGTCGACGGCGAGCGCCACACCGAGGCCGGTGCTCTCGTCGACCCGCACGACGCCGGCGTCGTCCGGCATCGCCAGCGCCGTGTTGCCCCGGACGTAGCGGTCGTACTGGTCGGTGACCCAGGCGCGGCTGCACAGGTTCGCGCTCGCGACGAGCCGGAGCAGGGTGGCCCGCAGCTCCTCGCCTGTCGTCGGGCGGGGCAGCCGGTCGGGGGTGTCCGCGCGGACGGCGTCCAGGCGGCCGGGCCGTGCGAGGGGCCGCTCGTAGACCGGGCCCTCGTGGGCGACGGTGCGCGGGGGGACGTCGACGATCGTCTCGCCGTGCCAGAGCACTTCGAGCCGTCCGCTCTCGGTGACCTCGCCGAGGACGGCGGCCTCGACGTCCCACTTGGCGGTGATCTGCAGGAAGGCCTCGAGGTCGTCCGGGCGGACGACGGCCATCATCCGCTCCTGGGACTCGCTCATGAGGATCTCCTCGGGCCGAAGGCTCGGGTCGCGCAGCGGGACCCGCTCGAGGTTGATCACCATGCCGCCGTCGCCGTTGCTCGCGAGCTCGCTCGTCGCGCAGGAGAGTCCGGCGCCGCCCAGGTCCTGGATGCCGTCGACGACGTTCGCGGCGAACAACTCCAGGCAGCACTCGATGAGCACCTTCTCGGCGAACGGGTCCCCGACCTGGACGGCGGGCCGCTTCGTGGGGCCTCCCTCGTCGAAGGTCTCGCTGGCGAGGACCGAGACGCCGCCGATGCCGTCGCCGCCGGTGCGCGCGCCGAACAGGACGACGAGGTTGCCCTCGCCGCGGGCGTTCGCCAGGTGGATCTCGTCGTGCCGCATCGCGCCGACGCAAAGCGCGTTGACCAGCGGGTTGCCCTGGTAGACCGGGTCGAAGACGACCTCGCCGCCGATGTTCGCCAGCCCGAGGCAGTTGCCGTAGCCCCCGACGCCGGCGACGACGCCGGGCAGCACGCGGTGCGTGTCGGGATGCCGGAGGTCGCCGAAGCGGAGCGAGTCCATCACCGCGATCGGCCGAGCGCCCATCGCCATGATGTCGCGGACGATGCCGCCGACCCCGGTCGCGGCCCCCTGGTAGGGCTCGACGTAGCTCGGGTGGTTGTGGCTCTCGATCTTGAAGGTGACCGCCCAGCCGTCGCCGATGTCGACGACGCCGGCGTTCTCGCCGATGCCGACGAGCAGCTTCTCGCGCATCCCCGGGCTGGTGGCCTCGCCGAAACGGCGCAGGTGCACCTTGCTCGACTTGTAGGAGCAGTGCTCGCTCCACATGACCGAGTACATGGCCAGCTCGGACGACGTCGGGCGGCGGCCCAGGATGTGGCGGATCCGCGCGTACTCGTCGTCCTTCAGACCGAGCTCGGCGTAGGGCTGGCGCAGGTCCGGCGTGCGGGCGGCGGCGTCCACGGTGTCGAGCGACGTGGCGGGTGCGGCGGTCACGGGCAGGTCGTCCTGTTCAGATCGACGAGGGGGCGCGGACGGCGTCCACGCTACCGGGGGCCTGCTCGCCGGTTGTCCACAGCCGGACCGGAGGGGCTCGCGTCCGCCATCGGAGAAACGGGCGCGGGTCGCCGTGGCATGAGCGGTCCTGCGCGCGCGCAGCCGAGGAACGGTGCGCTGTCCACAGACCTCGGCCTGAAGTCCCGCCGTCCACAGCGCCTGGGCAGGGGCGCGCGCCGACGCGCCGGCGCGTGAACTCTCGTCTCGTGCTGCTGCCGGTGCTCCCGCATGACGTCTTCACGGTCGCTGACGCGTTGCGGCGGGGCGCGACCCAGCGCCAGCTCGCTTGGGCGGTCGAGAGGGGGCGACTGCACCGGCTGCGCCGGGGGGTGCTCTGCTCCGCCGCGACGTGGAGAGACGCCGACCCTCGTCAGCGCACCGTCCTCCTCGCGCGAGCCGTCGCCGCGAGCCGGCCGACCGCCGGACCCTTCGCGTTCAGCCACGCACCGCGGCGCGTTCTGGGGCTTCCGTGGTCGATCTCCGCGGACCGGTCTGGCTGACGGTGCCGCCAGGCGGACGTTCCCGCCGGGACACGTCCGTGGTCCAGCAGGCCGCCCCGTTGCTGCCCGCCGACCTCACGGTGCAGCACGGCCTCCCTGCACGACGCCGCCCGGACCGTGACCGATTGCCTCCGGCACCTCCCTCCCGAACAGGCGGTCGTGATCGGGGACGCCGCGCTGCGCGCCGAGCTCGTGACCCAGGACGACCTCGCCGCCGCGATCGAGCAGCACCGGTGGCCGCGCTCGTCGGCGGCCTCCGCCCTGCTGCCGCTGCTCGACGGACGCCGGGAGTCGCCCCTGGAGTCGGGGTCGGCGGTCGTGATGCACCGGCACGACATACCGGCGCCGAGGGTCCAGGTCCGTGTGCTCGACGAACGAGGGCGCTTCGTCGCGCGCGTCGACACCCTGTGGGAGGAGCAGGGCGTCGTGGGCGAGGCCGACGGTCTCGTGAAGTACGCGGGCGCAGCGCCGGCGAGGGCGGTGGCGGAGGAGAAGCAGCGCGAGGCCCGGTTGCAGGCGCTCGGGCTCGTCGTCGTCCGGTGGACGGTTCAGCAACTGGACGGTGATCCGCCCTTGCTCGTCGAGCAACTCCGAGCCGCTCTCACGGCCGGTGACGGACGCCGGTTCCGGGGCCGCTACGTCTTCTGACGCCTCTCCCTCTCCCGCCGCCCACCCTTTCGCGCACGCACAGGTCGCGGTCGTGTTCGCCGTACCACGAAGTCGCGCCTTGCTCATGACGTCGACAGGAATCGGGCCTGGTACCTGTGGAGAGGGCGGGCAACTGTAGACAAGGCGAGCAAGACAGCACGGCGTTCAGGGGTGCAACTGTCGACGACACGAGCAAGGAGCCATGAGTAGCCCGAGCAACTGTCGATATCCGCGCACGGAGTGCCGGTCCTTCCGGCTAACTGTCGATATCCGCGCATGCGAAGCCGTCCCGGCAGGACCAACTGTCGATATCCGCCGTACGGACTGCCCGATCAGGGCCGCAACTGTCGATATCCGTGTACGGACTGCCGGTCCTTCCGGGCAACTGTCGACATCCGGCTGCGCGCCCTTCCACCCTGGACGGGGCCGCCGCGCCGTTCTCGACAGTCAGGCCGACAGGACGCCGGCCAGGGCGGACGTGAAGAACCGCAGTCCGTCCGTCCCGGGGCCGAACATCGGCTCGACGGCGTGCTCGGGGTGCGGCATCAGCCCGACGACGGTCCCGGAGGCGTTGGAGACGCCGGCGACGTCGCGGTACGACCCGTTGGGGTTGCCGCCGAGGTAGCGGGCGACGACCCGGCCCTCCCCCTCGAGACGGTCGAGCGTCGCGTCGTCGGCGACGAAGCCGCCCTCACCGTTCTTGAGCGGCACGACGATCTCCTCGCCGTCGGCGTACTCCGAGGTCCACGTGGTCGTCGTCCGCTCGATCCGCAGCCGCTGGTCGCGGCAGACGAACTTGCGGTGGTCGTTGCGCACCAGGGCGCCGGGCAGCAGGTGCGACTCGCAGAGCACCTGGAAGCCGTTGCAGATCCCGAGCACCGGCAGGCCCGGCGAGGTCGCGTCCGGCGGCCCGGCGAGGCGTATCACCTCGGCCATGATCGGCGAGAACCGGGCGATCGCCCCGCAGCGCAGGTAGTCGCCGTAGGAGAAGCCGCCGGGCAGGATCACGGCGTCCACGCCGTGCACGCTCTCGTCCCCGTGCCAGAGGCGCACCGGCTCGCCGCCGGCCACCCGCACGGCCCGCGCCGCGTCGACGTCGTCCAGGCTGCCGGGGAAGGTCACGATGCCGATCCGCACACCTCACCCTAACCGCGCGCCGCGGTGCGCCCTGCGCCGCCGCGAGGGAGGGCTCAGGCGCCGACGGCCTCCACGCGCACGACGTCCTCGATGACCGGGTTGGCGAGCAGCGTGCGCGCCGCCTCGCGGGCCCGCTGCAGGACCTCCGGCGTCACGTCGCCCTCGACCTCGAGCTCGAACCGCTTGCCCTGCCGGGCCGCCGCGAACTCGGCGAAGCCGAGCCGGGCCAGCGCACCCGCCACCGCCTTCCCCTGCGGGTCGAGGATCTCGGGCTTCGGCATGACGTCGACGACGACGCGTCCCATGCGGGGATCTCCAAGGGTCGGGGGCGGCTGCGATCGCGCCGGGTCAGCGTAGCCGTGCCGGGAACGGTGGCCGGGCCTAGCCTGAGCCCCGTGCAGATCACACACCTGGGCCATTCGTGCGTGCTCGTCGAGGCCGGGGGCACCCGGGTCCTCCTCGACCCGGGGGGCTTCACGGCCGGGTGGGAGTCGACGGAGGGGCTGGACGCCGTGCTCGTGACGCACGAGCACGCCGACCACCTCGACCGCGACCGCCTGCCGGCCCTGCTCGAGCGGAACCCGGGCGCTCGTCTCGTGACGGAGCCCGGGCTGGCGGGCCAGCTCGCCGGCTCGGTCGACCGCGACGCCCGAGGCGCTGGCAGCGGGCAGCGCGACGACGATCGGCGCGTTGACGGCCACGGCCACCGGCGGGCAGCACGCCGTGATCCACGTGGACATCCCGCGGGTCGGGAACGTCGGGTTCCTGCTGGCGGAGTCGTCCGGCCAGGGGCCCACGCTCTACCACCCGGGCGACATGCTCGAGGCGGTCCCGGAAGGCGTCGACGTGCTCGCCGTCCCGATCAGCGCGCCGTGGGAGGCGGTCAAGGAGACCGTGGACTTCGTCCGGGCGGTCGGCGCCCCGGTCGCCTTCCCGATCCACGACGCCGTGCTCTCGCCGACGGGCCGGGGCCTCTACCAGCGGGTGCTCCGTTCGCTCACGGAGGGGACCGAACTGCGCGACCTCGCCCAGGCGGGGGCGGTCAGCTTCTGACCGCCGGTTCCCCCCGCACCGCGGGTGACGGCATGCGCGCGGGGTCGGCGATGTCCGTGCGGTGCTGCCCGCCGCGCAGCCGGATCCGCTCGATCGCCGCGTAGGCGGTGGACCGGGCAGCGGCGAGGTCGGGTCCGCTCCCGACCACGGAGAGCACGCGTCCGCCGGCGGTGACGACCCGCCCGTCGGCGTCCCGCTCGGTGCCGGCGTGCAGCACCCACGCGCCCTCGACGGCCTCGGCGTCCTCGAGCCCTTCGACCACGTCGCCCGCGACCGGGGACGCCGGGTAGCCCTCGGCGGCGACGACGACGGTGACCGCGGCGTCGCGGCGCCAGCGCAGATCGGCCGCGTCCGCGAGCCGGCCGGTCGCGGCCGCGAGCAGGAGCCCGCCGAGCGGCGTCGCCAGCCGGGCGAGCACGACCTGCGTCTCCGGGTCGCCGAACCGCGCGTTGAACTCCACGACCCGCAGGCCCTGGGCGGTGAGGGCGAGGCCGCAGTACAGCAGGCCGGCGAACGGCGTCCCGCGGCGGGCCAGTTCGGCCACGACGGGGGCGGCGACCCGGCGGACGACGTCCGCCTCGAGATCGGACGGCGCCCACGGCAGCGGCGAGTAGGCGCCCATGCCGCCGGTGTTCGGGCCGGTGTCGCCGTCGCCGAGGCGCTTGAAGTCCTGTGCCGGGGCCAGCGGGACGACGGTCGCGCCGTCGGTGAGGCAGAACAGCGAGACCTCGGGCCCGTCGAGGTACTGCTCGACGACGACCCGCCCGCCGCGGCGGGCCAGGCAGGTGGCGGCGTGCGCCCGGGCCTGCGCCTCGTCCGTCGTGACGACCACGCCCTTGCCGCTCGCGAGGCCGTCGTCCTTGACGACGAACGGCGGGCCGAACGCGCCCAGCGCCCCCGCGACCTCGGCCTCCGTCGTGCAGACCCGCGCCAGGGCGGTCGGGACGTTCGCGGCCGCCATGAGCTCCTTGGCGAAGGCCTTGCTGCCCTCGATCCGGGCGGCGGCGGCCGAGGGTCCGAAGCAGGCGATGCCGCGCTCCCGGACGGCGTCCGCGACACCGGCGACGAGCGGCGCCTCCGGCCCCACCACCACCAGGTCCGCGCCGAGCCCGGCGGCGAGGTCGGCGACGGCCCGGGGGGACGAGGGGTCGACCTGCTGCCGCCGGTCCGCGGGGATGCCGCCGTTGCCGGGGGCGACGACGACGGACGTCACGGCCGGGTCCGCGATCAGGGCACGGAACAGCGCGTGCTCCCGGGCACCGGAGCCGACGACGAGGACTCTCACGTCGCCCCACCCTAGGGGGCGGAGGGGAAGCCGGGTCAGGCCTGCGTGATGTAGGCGTCGAGCCGCTGGAGGTCGAGCTGCGCGGCGGGGTGCCGCTCGCCGAGGAGCTCGCGGAACCCGTCCGCCATGCCGACCGGATCGGCCGTCATCGTGAGCTCGACGGTGGTGTGCCCGGCTGCCGGCCTCCCGGAGGCGGAGATCGCCGAGGTAGCGAGGGCCCTCGAGCTGGCGCCAGGTCATCCGGTGTTCCGCCGGGTGTGCCTGCACGCAGACCAGGACCGTCCGCCGCCGCTTGCCGTCCGACAGGGTGAATCGGTAACGCTCGTGGCCGGCCGCGCTCCACGGACTCGAGCCCGTAGAGGAAGGCGGGCCACGAGGTGACGTCGGCGAGCCTCGCCTGGACGTCCACGAGTGGGGCGCCGACGGTGGTCCTCGCGTGCTGTCGGAACATGAGAGCCTCCTGCCGAACGCACGGCAGTCTGTCGTGTTCCTCCACGCTACGACCGCCCGCCCGAGGACGACAGGCCGGGGGGCGCCGCCACGCCGGCAGGGCATCATCGGGGGCGTGGAGCACCACCCGGCGGAGTCCGTCCGCACCGCTCCGGCACTGGCGGCGCAGACCGCGCGGCGCGTCGCGGGACCGGCCGCGACCCGGCAGCGCCTCGCGACCGGTCGTGCCCGCGTCCGGACGTCGTGGTGGGGCGTCGTCCAGTGCGCCGTCGGGGGCGCGGTCGCCTGGGAGACCGCGGTCCTGCTGCTGCACCACAAGGCGCCCTTCTTCGCGTCGGTGGCCGCGATCGTCGGGCTCGGGGTGTCGTACGCGCAGCGCCTGCGCCGCGTCCTCGAGATCGCGCTGGGCGTCGCCATCGGCGTCGGGCTCGGCGACCTGCTCGTGCGGGTCATCGGGCGCGGAGCCTGGCAGCTCGGGCTCGTCGTCCTCATCGCCATGTCGGCGGTGCTCCTGCTCGACGGCGGGCCGCTCATCGTCAACCAGGCCGCGCTCCAGGCGGTCTTCGTCGTCGCGCTGCCCCCGCCCCTCGGCGGATACGTGGGTCGGTGGGTGGACGCCCTGGTCGGGGGCGCCGTCGCGCTCACCGTCGCCTTCGTCGCGCCGGCCGACCCGCTCCCGGCGCTGCGGGACGCCGCCGCGGAAGTCGCCACGACGATCGCCCGCGCCATGCGGGAGAGCGCCGCGGCGGCGCGCGACGGGGGACCCGGAGGCCGCGTATCAGGCGCTCGAGCTGGGGCGCTCGACCGATGCGACCCTCGCCGGCTGGCGCGGCTCGCTGGAGGCCGCGGAGGATGTGCGGTTGCTGTCGCCGCTGCGCCGCGGGACGGCGCGGGAGCTCCGGGCCCACCGGCGGGCCCTGGAGGCGGTGGACCACGCGATCCGCAACCTTCGGGTGGCGCTGCGCCGCATGGTCGTCGTCGTCGAGGACCCCGGCACGACCGGCGCGGATGCGCTCGCCGACGTCCTCGACCGCTTCGCGGGCGCCCTCTTCACCGTTCCCGGCGCCCTCCGGGACGCCGACGGGGAGGGCGGACGGCGCCTGCGCGCCGCGCTCGACGCCGTGGTGCCGGCGCTCGACCCGGCCGCCTTGAGCCATGGCGGGCTCTCCGCGACGGTCGTGGTCGCCCAGCTGCGATCCGCCGCCATCGACCTGTACGCGATCGTCGGGGTCGAGCCGCCTGCGGTCCAGGCGATGCTGCCCTGACGCTCCGGCCGGTCAGAGCGACGCCTCGACCTCGCCCAGCGCCTCGTCGAGCACGGCCAGCCCCCAGCGCGCCTCGTCGTCCAGGATGTTGAGCGCCGGGACGACGTGCGTCCGGCTGCCGTTGACGAAGGGCAGCAGGCCGCGGGTCAGGCACGCCTTGGTCAGGGCGGCCATCGGGGCGTTGGCCGCGCCGGCCGCGTTGTAGGGGACGAGCGGCTCGCGCGTCGCCGGGTCGCGGACGAGTTCGAGCGCCCAGAAGGCGCCCACGCCGCGGATCTCGCCGACGATCCGGTGCCGCTCGGCGATCTCCCGCAGGCCCGGGCCGAGCACCTCGCGGCCGAGCCGGTCCGCGTTCTCGACCATGCCCTCGTCGGTCATCGCGGTGATCGCCGCGATCGCGGCCGCGCACGCGAGCGGATGACCGGAGTAGGTCAGGCCGCCGGGGAACGGGCGCTGCGCGAAGGTCTCGTAGATCGGCCGCGAGACGAGGACGCCGCCCAGCGGGACGTAGCCGGAGTTGACGCCCTTGGCGAAGGCGACCAGGTCGGGCCGCGCGCCGCCCAGCTCGCAGGCGAACCATCGGCCGGCGCGGCCGAAACCGCTCATGACCTCGTCGGCGATCCACACGATGCCGTACCGGTCGCAGAGCTCGCGGACGCCGGCGAGGTACCCGGGCGGCGGCACCATGATCCCCGCCGTCCCCGGGATGGACTCGAGGACGATCGCGGCGATCGTCGCCGGGCCCTCGAGGAGGATCGTCTGCTCGAGGTGCTGCAGGGCCCGCTCGCACTCCTCCTGCTCCGTCGTCGCCGAGAACGCCGACCGGTAGAGGAACGGACCGAAGACGTGCACCACGCCTTCGGCGCCGTAGTCGTTGGGCCACCGGCGCGGGTCGCCGGTGAGGTTGATCGCCGTCGTGGTGTTGCCGTGGTAGCTGCGGTAGGTCGCGACGACCTTGCGGCGTCCGGTGTGGAGCCGGGCCATCCGGACGGCGTTCTCGATCGCGTCCGCGCCGCCGTTGGTGAAGAACACGTGCGTGAAGTCGCCACCGGAGTTGAAGGGCGCGCGCTCGACGATGAGCCGCGCCGCCTCCGAGCGCGCCGCGTTGGCGTGCTGCGGCGCCACCGTGGCGAGCAGCGCGGCCTGCTCCTGGATCGCGGCCACGACCTTGGGATGGCCGAAGCCGATGTTCGTGAAGACGAGCTGGCCGGAGAAGTCGAGGTACGGCGTGCCGTCGCCGTCCCACA
The DNA here is from genome assembly GCA_963755755.1 of uncultured Actinomycetota bacterium. Classification (GTDB taxonomy): domain Bacteria; phylum Actinomycetota; class Actinomycetes; order Actinomycetales; family Kineosporiaceae; genus DATKNA01. Next base: position 123,506 of record CAVWLJ010000017.1, on the reverse strand, counting down.
CCCAGGAGCCCTCCGCACCCGCCACGACCAGCGGCGTCAGGCCCGCCTGGGCGGACCACGAGTGGAAGACGTGCGCCCGGTCGAGCTCGTACGTCCGGCGGGCCGCGTCGGGGTCGGCCTGCGGGTGGGGCGCGGTGGGCGGCAGGGCGATCTCGGGGCGGGTGCTCGTCATGCGGGTCAGAGTAGGACGAGGGGGGCCGGTGACGGCAGGCCCTGTCGTGCCGAAGGTCGAGGATGGCAAAGACATCGCGCAGCCGGTGTCGTTCCGGGTCGCGCCCGTTCGTCTAGGGGTGTCGGAACGGATCGAGGAGGACATCGATGAAGTACGTGTGCTTGATCTACCAGGGGACGACGCCGCTGCCGGGGATGCCCGCGTGGGACGAGCTCAGCCCGGAGGAGCAGAAGGCCGTCTACGACGACTACGCGGCGGTGACGCAGCACGCCGGCGTCACCCCCGGCCCGCCGCTGGGGAGGCCGGACGACGCCACGACGGTGCGCGTGCAGGGCGGCCGCACCCTGACGACCGACGGGCCGTTCGCGTCCACGAAGGAGGCGCTGGGCGGCTTCTTCGTGGTCGAGGCGGAGCACCTCGACGCGGCGATCGAGGTGGCCGCACGGGTCCCGGCGGCTCGCCTGGGCGGCGCCATCGAGATCAGGCCGGTCGCGACCTACTGGTGACCCGCGAGAAGGGCACTGTGTGAGCGAGCTCGACCAGGTCTTCCGCGAGCAGTGGGGACGTGTGGTCGCGGTGCTCGTCGGCCTCCTCGGCGACCTCGACGTCGCCGAGGAGGCCGCGCAGGACGCGTTCGCGCTCGCCACCGAGCGGTGGAGGCGCGACGGGCCCCCCGCCAACCCGGGGGCGTGGCTGATCACGACGGCCCGGAACCGCGCCATCGACCGGATGCGCCGCGACCGCACCCTGACCGCGAAGCTGCGGCTGCTGGGCGCCGGGCAGCAGGACCAGGAGGAGGTCGTGATCACCGAAATCCCCGACGAGCGGCTCGAGCTGCTGTTCACGTGCTGCCACCCGGCATTGGCGCTCGACGCCCAGGTGGCGCTCACCCTGCGCACGCTCGGCGGCCTCGGCACCGCCCAGATCGCCAGGGCCTTCCTGGTGCCGGAGGCGACGATGGCCCAGCGCCTGCTGCGAGCCAAGCGCAAGGTCAAGGCGGCCGGCATCCCCTTCCGCGTGCCGCCACGGCACCTGCTCCCCGAGCGCCTGGACGCCGTCCTCGCCGTGGTGTACCTGATCTTCAACGAGGGGTACGGCGGCCAGGACGACCTCGCCGGAGAGGGCCTGTGGCTCGGCTCCGCGCTGGCAGACCTGCTGCCCGGCGAACCGGAGGTGCACGGCCTGCTGGCCCTCATGCTGCTGCACGACTCGCGGCGCGAGGCCAGGGTCCGCGACGGCGAGATCGTCCTGCTCGCGGACCAGAACCGCTCGCGGTGGGACGACCGGCAGATGGCAGCCGGCCGCCGGGCCCTCGACCGTGCGCTGGCGCTCGGAGGTCGTGGTCCGTACGTGCTGCAGGCGTTGATCGCCTCGCTGCACGCGTCGGACGACCCGGACTGGCGGGGCATCGCCGTCCTGTACTCCGAGCTCCTGCAGCTGACGGGCTCGCCCGTGGTGGCACTGAACCGGGCCGTCGCCGTCGCGGAGGTCGACGGCCCCGGCGTGGGCCTGGCCCTGCTGGACGGCGTCGGCCTGCAGGACTACCGCTACTACCACGCGGCCCGGGCGGACCTGCTGAGGCGCCTGGCCCGGACCACGGAGGCCGCTGCGGAGTACCGGACGGCGCTGGACCTCTGCGCCGACGACGCCGAGCGGCGCTTCCTCCGGCGACGCCTGGCGGAGTGCGAACGCGCCGGCTGACCGCCCCGCCTCGCCTCAGGACGGCGGCAGCCGGGGACCGTGCTCGAGCAGGGGCGCCGCGAGGTCGCCGTCGGTCGCGAGCCGCTCCAGCACCTCGTGCTGCTCGAGCTGGGTGAGGCCGCCCGCCTCGAGCTCGTCCCAGGCGCGGGGCGCGGCGACCGTCGGGTGCTCCCGGCCGCGCAGCGAGTACGGAGAGATGGTCGTCTTCGCGGGGTGGTTCTGGCTCCAGTCCAGGAGCACCTTGCCCGGGCGCAACGCCTTCGTCATCCGGCTGACGACGAGCTTCGGCATCGCGCGCTCGAGCTCCTCCGCGATCCGTTTGGCGTAGGCGTGCACCGTCATGGCGTCCTGCCGTCCGGAGATCGGCGCGTAGAGCTGCATGCCCTTGCCACCGCTCGTCACGGGGTAGCAGGCGAGGCCGTCCTGCGCGACCCGGTCGCGGACGGCGAAGGCGACCTCCGTGCACTCGGCGAGGCCCGCCGGTGCGCCGGGGTCGAGGTCGACGACCAGCCGATCCGGACCCCTCACCGCACCCTTCGGGCCGACCGTCCACTGCGGCACGTGGATCTCGAGGGCCGCGAGGTTGGCGGTCCAGACGAGATCCGCGAGACCGTCGATCAGGGTGAAGTCGATGGTCTCGCGGTCCTTCGTCGAGCCCGGTACGGGGAGGCGGACGGTACGGACCCACTCCGGCGTGCCCTGCGGCGCGTTCTTCTCGAAGAAGGGCTGGCCCGCGACCCCGTTCGGCCAGCGCTTGCGGGTCACCGGCCGGTTCGCGACCAGCGGCAGCATCACCGGCGCGACCTGCGTGTAGTAGGAGATGATCTCGGCCTTCGTCGTCCCGGTCTGCGGGTAGAGCACCTTCTCGAGGTTGCTCAGCGCGAGCACGCGCCCGTCGACCTCCACCGCCTGCGTCGTCCGGTTCGCTGGGGCCACGCGCTCAGCCTGGCAGAACGGCGAGCCGTCACCGGTGCCGGTGCGCCCGGTGCACCGCGCGGACGGCCGCCGCGACGCGGTCGAAGCGCTCGCGGTCGAGGGCGGCGCCCTGCCGGCGCACGGCCGCCGGGTCGAGCTGGAGGACGCGGTCGACGCGCACCTCGCTGGGCCGGCCCCGCCGGTCCCATGCCCCGGTGCCGAGGTCCACCCAGGAACGGCCGTGGCGGGCCTCGTCGGCTGCGTCGCGGCCGTGGTCCTGGCTCGTGAGCATCAGCGCCAGCAGCAGGCCGTGCCGTCGCCCGATGACGAGCACCGGGCGGTCCTTGCCCTGGGTGTGGTCCTCCTCGAAGGGGACCCAGGCCCAGACGATCTCGCCGGGGTCGGCCCGGTCGTCGTCGAAGGGGGCGTAGGTCAGGTCCGGAATGTCGGTGGTGTCGCCCGCGTAGCCGCCGCCGGCGCCCACCGGTCGCGTCGTCCGCGTCGGCCGCAGGACGGCGCGCAGCCCTCGCAGCGCCGCCTGCCAGATGCCACGCGTCCGGCCGGTGCTGCCCCTGGGTGTCACGCGGGGCAGTGTAGGGATCTATAGGGATCAGGGCCGGTGGCGGCCGTGGATCAGGCCGACGACCTTCGCCAGCTGATCGGCGGCGCCCGGCTGCCGGGTGAACGACGTCAGCGTCACCGGCAGGCCGAACCGCTGCCTGGTGATCGCCTTGGCCCGGGCGAACTCGCGCAGGCCGTCGTCGCCGTGGATCCGGCCGAAGCCCGAGTCCCCGACGCCGCCGAAGGGCAGGCCGGGCACCGACGCGAACGCGATCACCGAGTTGATGCTCGTCATGCCCGAGCGCATCGCCCGCGCCAGCTCCATCCCGCGCGCCTTCGAGCGGGTGAAGACGGCGCCGCCGAGGCCGTAGCGCGTCGCGTTCGTCCGGCGCACGGCCTCCTCGGCGTCCGGGACGCGCGTCACCGTCACGGTGGGCCCGAAGGTCTCCTCGCGGACGGCGGCGGCCTCCTCGGGGACGTCGAGCAGCACCGTCGGCGGGATGAACGCGCCGTCGACGGAGCCGCCGGTGAGGCCCGTGCCCCGGCGTCCAGGGCCTCCCCCACGTGCCTGCGGACCACGTCGGCCTGCGCGCGGCATCGTCATCGGCCCGTAGGCCGCCTCGGCGTCCGAGCCCGGGCGCAGACTGCCGCGCCCGGTCGGTGAGCTCGCGGACGAACGCGTCGTAGACCGCGTCCGTCGCGTACACCCGCTCGATGCCGATGCAGGTCTGGCCGCCGTTGCTCATCGCCCCCCACAGCGCGGCGTCCGCGGCGGCCGTCGACGTCCGCGTCGTCGTCCACGATCATCGCGTCCTTGCCGCCGCACTCCATGAGCACCGGCACGAGGTTCTCGGCGCACGCGGCCATGACCCGGCGTCCGGTCCGGGCGGAGCCGGTGAAGGCGACCTTGTCGACGCCGGCCCGGGTCAGCGCCGCCCCGGTCTCGCCCCGGCCGGTGACGACCTGCAGCACCTCCGGCCGCTCCGGAACGGCCATCGCCCAGGCCCGCTCGAGCCAGACCCCCACCCCCGGCGTGTACTCGCTCGGCTTGAAGACGACGGCGTTGCCCGCGGCCAGGGCATAGGCGAGCGACCCCATCGGCGTGAACACCGGGTAGTTCCACGGTCCGATCACGCCGACGACGCCGAACGGCTGGTACTCGAGCAAGGCGGCCTGGTTCGCGCCGAGCAGGCCGGCCGCGCACCCGGCGCGGCCCGAGCACGCGCCGGGCGTTGCGGGCCGCCCAGGCGATGTGGTCGACCGCGAGGACGATCTCCAGGACGGCGTCGTCGTGCGGCTTGCCGTTCTCGCGGTGGACGAGCTCGGCGAGTTCGTGGATCCGCCGGGCGATCACGGCCTTCCAGGCGTCGAGGTGCGCGCGCCGCCCGTCGAAGCCCTGGGCGCGCCACCACAGCGCGGCCTCCCGGGCGCGGTCGACGGCGGCCTCGACGTCCGCCGGCCCGTGCACCGGATACGTGCCCAGCACGTCGCCGTTCGCGGGGTCGAGGGAGTCGAAGGTCTCGACGGCCGAGGCGTCCGCGAGCTGCTCGCCGGGCACCGGGAGAGGGGTTTCGGGGACCAGCGACATGGTGCGACAGTACGTCGGGAGGTAGGCGTGGACCAGAGCGAGACGTACGACGTGGTCGTCGTCGGCGCGGGCTCCGCGGGGTGCGTCCTCGCCGCCCGGCTGACCGAGGACCCGGGTGTCCGGGTACTCCTTCTGGAGGCCGGCGGCGACGACCGGGTCGACGAGATCCAGATCCCGGCCGCGTTCAGCAAGCAGTTCCGCACCCACCTCGACTGGGGCTACTCCACGGAGGAGCAGAAGCACGCCCAGGGCCGCCGGCTCTACTGGCCCCGCGGCAAGGCCCTCGGCGGGTCCAGCTCCATGAACGCGATGATCTACATTCGGGGGTCGCGGCACGACTACGACGAGTGGGCGGCGCTGACGGGCGACGCCGCGTGGTCGTACGAGGCCGTGCTGCCGTACTTCAAGCGCTCGGAGGACAACGTCCGCGGCGCCTCCCGGTACCACGGGATCGGCGGCCCGCTGCGCGTCGAGGAGCAGCGCTCCCCGCACGCCTGGACCCACCTCTTCCTCGACGCGTCGGCCGAGGCCGGGCTGGCGCCGAACCCCGACTTCAACGGCCCGGAGCAGGAGGGATCGGGCGCCTACCAGGTGACGCAGCGGCGCGGGCAACGGTGGTCCACCGCCTCGGCGTTCCTCCGCCCGGCGCTCGGGCGGCCGAACCTCACCGTCCGCACGCACGCGCTGACCACCCGGGTGCTCGTCGAGCACGGGCGGGCGGTCGGCGTCGAGTACCGCGCCGGCGGCGCGACCCACCGGGCGCGCGCCGAGCGGGAGGTCCTGCTCTGCGGCGGCGCGGTCAACAGCCCGCAGCTGCTCCTGCTGTCGGGCATCGGCCCCGCGCCGCACCTGCGGGACGTCGGGATCGACGTCGTCCACGACCTGCCGGGCGTCGGGCAGGGGCTGCAGGACCACCCCGCGATACCCGTCGTCCGCCGCGCCCTCGGCACGTCGCTCATGGACGCCGAGAGCCTGCGCAACGTCGCCGACTACTACCTGCGCCGGCGCGGCATGCTCACCTCCAACGTCGGCGAGGGCGGCGCGTTCTTCCGCTCGCGCCCTGACCTGCCGGCGCCCGACCTGCAGTTCCACTTCGCCCCGGTGAAGTTCTGGGCGCAGGCGCTGTACGAGATCGACGAACACGCGATGACCATCGGCGTCACCCTCGTGCGCGTCGCGTCCCGCGGCTCGGTGCGGCTGCGGTCCGCCGACCCGACGTGGGCGCCGGCGATCGACGGTGGCTACCTCGCCGAGGACGAGGACCTCGAGGCCCTGGTCGAGGGCGTCCGCCGCGCCCGGGACGTGCTCGACGGCAGCGCGCTGCGCCGGTCGTGCGCGAGGAGTGGAGCCCCGGAGCCGACGTGCGCTCGGACGACGCGCTGCGCGAGGCGGTGCGCGGCGGTATCGAGACGCTCTACCACCCGGTCTCGAGCTGCCGGATGGGCACGGACGACCTGGCCGTCGTCGACCCGCAGCTGCGGGTGCACGGCCTGGAGGGTCTCCGCGTCGTGGACGCCTCCGTCATGCCGACCCTCGTGCGGGGCAACACGAACGCCCCGACCATCATGATCGCCGAACGCGCCGCCGAGCTCGTCGCCGGCCGCACCCCCGCGCTCGCCGCGCCCGCCCTCGCCTGACCCCACCTCCGTCCGAACCGTCCCCTCGCTACCCTTGACATGTGACCATTTGGTCACCTAATTTCGAGTCGTGAGCGAGGACGACGACCGGGTGTTCCGGGCTCTCGGGGACCCGACCCGCAGGCTCCTGCTCGACCTGCTCTTCGCCCGCGACGGCCGCACCCTCACCGAGCTCGTCACCGAGCTCGAGCGGGAGGTCCAGATGACCCGGTTCGGGGTCATGAAGCACCTGAACGTCCTCGAGGAGGCGGGCCTCGTCACCACCCGCCGGCAGGGCCGGGAGAAGCTCCACTTCCTCAACCCGGTGCCGATCCGCCTGATCCACGACCGGTGGATCGACAAGTACACCGAGCACCGCGTCGCGATGCTCGCCGACCTCAAGCACGACCTGGAGGAACAGTGACCACGCAGACGAGCGACACGACGAACACCAGCGGTACCGCCGGCACGGCCGGGCCCCCGCCCCGTGCAGGTGCACAGCGTCTACATCCGGGCGACGGCCGAGCGCATCTGGGCGGCGATCACGGATCCGGAGTGGAACGGGCGCTACGGCTACGGCGCGCCCAGCACCTTCGAGCTACGCCCCGGCGGCGCGTTCCGGTCGGTCCCGGGGCCGGCGATGATCGAGGGCTCGAAGCAGATGGGCTGGCCGGTGCCCGAGACCGTGGTGGACGGCGAGGTGCTCGAGGCCGACCCGCCGCACCGGCTCGTGCAGACCTGGCGGATGGCCATGGACCCGCAGGCCGCCGCCGAGGGCTTCACGCGCCTCACCTACGAGATCACCGAGGGCGGCGGCGCCGGCGTCTGCCGTCTCACCGTGACCCACGAGGTCGGCTCGGCGCCGTCCGTGGCCGCGATGGTCGAGGGCGCGCCGGGCGCCGAGCAGCAGCTGGGCGGCGGCGGCTGGCCGTGGGTGCTCAGCGACCTCAAGTCGCTGCTCGAGACCGGGTCCTCCTTCACCGGCGCCTGACCGCACGCCGGGAGCGGGCGTCACTCCTGGCGGACGTCGCCCGCGTCGAGGTCGGCACGCACACCGAGGACGACCGGCTGCCGCAGCCGGCCGCCCTCGGTGTGCCCGAGGTGCCGGACGTCGACCACGATGTGCGGCTCGAGCCAGTGCGCGCCGACCGAGTCGGGGCGCGGCACCGGCGGGTCGAAGGGCGAGCCCCGCCGCGTCACCGTGGCCAGCGCCTGCCGCAGCCCGCTCTGGTCCGCCGTCGCGAGCCCCGACCCGGCCTTCCCGGCGTACCGCAGCGCCCGCCGCCCCGGCCCCTCCGACCACAGGCCCAGCAGCAGCGCCCCCACCCGGCGCGGGTCGTCGGTCTCCTCCCGCCAGCCGCCCGACGACGCACGACTGGACCCGCTGGTGCGCGAGCTTCACCCAGTCGCCGGACCGCGCGCCCTCCCGGTACGGCGAGGCCCGTCGCTTGGCGACGATGCCCTCCAGCCCGCGCTCCCGGGTCGCCTCGAGCAGCGCCGGGCCGTCGTCGTAGACGGGCGACAGCTGCCATGCCGTCCCGCTCGGCCCCAGCCGCTCGAGCGCCTCACGTCGCTCCTGCCAGGGCCGGCGAGGTGAGGTCGACCCCGTAGAGCCGCAGGACGTCGAAGGCGATGAGCGTCGCCGGCGCGGACGCCGCCAGCGCTGCCGCGCGCCGCACGTCCCGCACGTGGAACCGCTCGGCGAGCGCCGAGAAGCTCGGGACGCCGCTGCGCAGCACCACGACCTCGCCGTCGAGCAGGACGTCGGCATGGGCGGCGGCCAGCCCGGCGAGCTCGGGGAAGGCGACGGTGACGTCGTTGCCCTTGCGGCTCCACAGCCGGACCCGCCCGTCCTGCACGTCGGCGAGCACCCGCATGCCGTCCCACTTGACCTCGTACGCCCAGGCGGCGCCGTCGAGCGGGAGGCCGCCGACCCGTTCGGCGGGGACGGCGAGCATGGGCTGCACGGGGACATGCTGCCCCCCGATCGGGCACAGGGCGCGCACTGGGCTGGCGTTACCCGCCGATCACGAGTCATCCTGGCTGGTACGACGCGTCGCGCGCCTGCCCGACCCCTCCCGAGCAGGCGCGCGGGGCGCCACCACCACCACAGGGGCGTGCCGCGACGCCGGTTCGTGTCGAGCAGGCGAGCGGGGCGCCACCCACGACACGGGCGCGCTGTGCCGCCGGTTCACCCGAACCGGGCGCAGGGGCGCCCGACCGATGAGAGCAGGACCTGCCGGGCGTCAGTCCCGGTGAGAGGGTCGAACGAGGCGAAGGGGTGAGGGCCGATGCGCGCGATCTGGAAGGGCGCGGTCTCGTTCGGTCTCGTCAACGTGCCCGTGCGGCTCTTCGCCGCCACGCAGGAGCACGACATCCGCTTCCACCAGGTGCACCGCGAGGACGGTGGCCGGATCCGGATGAAGCGGACCTGCAGCATCGACGGCGAAGAGGTCCCCTACGACCAGATCGCCAAGGGCTACGAGTCCGCCGACGGGCGCCTCGTCGTCCTCACCGACGAGGACTTCGCGGGCCTGCCGCTCGCCACCGGCCGGGAGATCGAGGTCGTCGAGTTCGTCCCGGTCGAGCAGGTCGACCCGATCCTCTACGGGCGTACCTACTACCTCGAACCCGAGCAGCGTGCCGCGAAGCCGTACGTCCTGCTCCGCGAGGCGCTGGAGACCACGCAGCGGCTCGCCGTCGTCAAGGTGGCGATGCGGCAGCGCGAGAGCCTGGCCGTGCTCCGGGTGCGGGACAAGGTCATCGTGCTCCAGACGCTGCTCTGGCCGGACGAGGTGCGGGCCGCCTCGTTCGACATCCTCGAGCAGGACGTCGACCTGCGCCCGCAGGAGCTGACGATGGCGCAGTCGCTCATCGAGAGCCTCGCCGCCGACTTCGAGCCCGACCAGTTCGAGGACGACTACGCCACCGCGCTCTCCGAGCTCGTCGACGCCAAGCTCGAGGGAGCGGCTCCGGCGCCCGCCGCCGAGGTCGAGGCCGGCGCCAGCACCGAGGTCGTCGACCTGCTCACCGCGCTGCAACGCAGCGTGGAGCGCGCCCGCTCCTCCCGCGGCGAGGACGCCGGTGGCGCCGAGACCCCGGCCGCGAAGAAGGCCGCAGCCCGGGCCGCGGCGACGGACACCCCGACCGAGACCAAGCCCGCGCGGAAGACGGCGACGAAGTCGGCCGCGAAGACGGCGGCCGCGAAGACCACCGCCGGAAAGACGACCGCGGCCAAGACCTCCGCGTCGAAGACCGCAGCCGCGAAGAGCGCGCCCTCCAAGACTGCGGCGAAGACCACGGCGGCCAAGACCGCCGAGAAGAAGGCCGCCGAGAAGTCGGCGCCCGCGAAGAAGACCGCCACCCGCAAGTCCGCCTGACGGGGCCCCGTCAGTCGAGCAGGTCGTGGCGGACGATCGTGTCGCCGCGGGACGGTCCGACGCCGACGGCGGAGATCCGCGCGCCGGAGAGCTCCTCGACCGCGAGCACGTACTGCTGCGCCGCCTTCGGGAGGTCCTCGAAGCGGCGGGCGTCCGCGATGTCCTCGCTCCAGCCCTCGAGGTGCTCGTACACCGGCGTCGCGTGGTGGAACTCCGTCTGCGTCATCGGCACCTCGTCGTGCCGGACGCCGTCGACGTCGTAGCCCACGCAGACCGGGACGCGCTCGAAGCCGGTGAGCACGTCGAGCTTGGTCAGCACCAGGTCGGTGACGCCGTTGACCCGCGCGGCGTAGCGGACCACGAGCGCGTCGTACCAGCCGCAGCGGCGCGGGCGCCCCGTCGTCGTCCCGTACTCGCCGCCGATGTCGCGAAGGCGCTCGCCGTCGGCGTCCAGGAGCTCGGTGGGGAACGGCCCCTCCCCCACCCGGGTCGTGTACGCCTTGGCGACGGCGACCACGCGGTCGACCCGGGTCGGCGGGACGCCGCTGCCGGTACAGGCACCGCCGGCCGTCGCGTTGGACGACGTCACGAACGGATAGGTGCCGTGGTCGACGTCGAGCATCGTCGCCTGGCCGCCCTCGAAGAGCACGGTGCTGCCGGCGTCCAGGGCGCGGTTCAGCACGAGCGCGGTGTCCGTGACCATCGGGCGGAGCCGGTCGGCATAGGCCAGCAGCTGCTCGGCGACCTCGTCGACGGTGATGCCGCGACGGTTGTAGATCTTGACGAGGATCTGGTTCTTGAGGTCGAGCGCGCCCTCGACCTTCTGGCGCAGGATCCCGGGGTCGAAGAGGTCCTCGACCCGGATGCCGACGCGGTTCATCTTGTCCGCGTAGGTCGGGCCGATGCCGCGACCCGTCGTCCCGATCCTGCGTTTGCCGAGGAACCGCTCGGTGACCTTGTCGAGGGTCGTGTTGTAGCCGGCGATGACGTGCGCGGTGGAGGAGACGAGCAGCCGCGAGCAGTCCACGCCGCGGGCGGTCAGGGCGTCGATCTCCTCGAAGAGGACGCCGAGGTCCACGACGACCCCGTTGCCGATGACGGGTACGCAGCCGGGTGTGAGGATCCCGGACGGCAGCAGGTGCAGGGCGTACTTCTCGCCGTCGACGACCACCGTGTGCCCCGCGTTGTTGCCGCCGTTGAACTTCACGACGTAGTCGACGCGCTCGCCGAGGGTGTCGGTGGCCTTCCCCTTGCCCTCGTCGCCCCATTGGGCGCCGACGAGCACGACAGCGGGCATGACGGCGAGGGTAGCGCAGGCGGTAGGGACGCCTGGGCCGACAGCGGAGCGCAGGCCTGGGCGGCTGGTCAGCGCAGGCGGCGGACCAGCTCCTCCCCCAGGGCGTTGCCCGAGAGCCACGCCTGCTCGACCCGCGACCGCGGCCCCCACGCGTCGCCGCACACGCCGACGGGCACCACGTCGTCGAGCGCGAAGGGCCGGTCCTGGGTGGCGCAGGGCGAGGCCAGTGACCAGCGCCGGGCCTTCGCGAACTCCGGAGCCGGTAGCCCACCGCCGGGCGCCCCGAGCAGCGCGGCCAGCTCGGCCAGCACCGGCTGCACCCCGGCGTCCGGGTCGTCCAGGTAGCGGTCGGCGAAGTCGTGGGTGCTGTGCGCCACCAGCACGGGCGCGTCGTCACCGCGCCGCCGTCCGTCGTCGACGACCCGGTCGACGACGTCGGAGTTGACGACGAACGCGCCGTCGATCGGGGCCCACCAGCGCTGCTGCCAGCCGGCCCACACCGTCAGCGTGGGGAACCAGTCCGTCCCGGCGTCGAGCTCCAGCCGCTCCGCGACCGGCGTCGGCAGCAGGTCGAGGGCCTGCGGCTGGGGCATCGCGAGGACGACCGCGGCGGCCGGCTCCCCGTCGACGGCCAGCCCGGACTCCCCGGCGTCCACCTGTTCCACGTCGACCCCGCTGCGGACGTCGAACCCGGCCAGCAGATCCTCGACGAGGGCGCGCAGGCCGGCGGGCGCGGCCCAGCGCACCGGGCCGGTCGAGGACGTCGGCGCAGCCCCCTCCCGGTCGAGAACGGCGAGCGTGTCGGTCCAGGGCCGGGCCAGGCCGCGGACCCGCCACTCCTCCACCACCTGCGAGAACGCGGGGTCGGAGACGGTGAAGTACGAGGCGCCGATGTCGACCACGCGCCGGGCGCCGCCGAGGCTCTCCTCGCGCAGCGCCATCCGCCCGCCGACCCGCCGGCCGCGGTCGAGGACGCGCACGTGCAGCCCGGCCCGCCCCAGTGCCCGCGCGCAGGCGGCGCCGGAGATGCCGGCGCCGACGACGACGACCGGTCGCTCCCCGAGGTCCGCCACAGCTCGCAGCCTCGCTCGGATCAGCTCAGTTCGCGAGCCCGAGCTCGCGGGCGGCCTGCGGGTCGCTGTCGGCGAGGAACGTGGCGCACCGCTGCTCCTCGTCCCGCTCGCCGATCGCGCCGGCGGCCCGCGACAGCGCCGCCAGGGCGCGCAGGAAGCCGCGGTTCGGCTCGTGCTCCCACGGGATCGGGCCCTGCCCGCGCCAGCCGGCGCGGCGCAGCGCGTCGAGCCCGCGGTGGTACCCGGTGCGCGCGTAGGCGTACGCCTCGACCGGCCGGCCCGCCGCGAGCGCCTGCTCGGAGAGCACGGCCCACGGCAGGCTCACCGCCGGGTGCGCCGCCGCGACCTGGTCGGCGGGCGTGCCCGCGGCCAGGGCGTCGCGGGCCGAGGCGTCGTCCGGCAGCCGCGTGTCGGGGGCGCCGAGCAGGTTCTCCGGCATCAGCCGATCCTCGTGCCGGCCGAACGCAGATCGCGGCAGGCCTCGACGACGCGGGCGGCCATGCCGGCCTCGCCGGACTTGCCCCAGGTGCGCGGGTCGTAGGCCTTCTTGTTGCCGACCTCGCCGTCGACCTTGAGCACGCCGTCGTAGTTGGTGAACATGTGACCGACGACGGGCCGGGTGAACGCGTACTGGGTGTCGGTGTCGATGTTCATCTTGACGACGCCGTAGTCGACCGCCGCGGCGATCTCGGACGGCAGCGAGCCGGACCCGCCGTGGAAGACCAGGTCGAACGGCTTCTCCCGGCCGAAGCGGGCGCCGACGGCGTCCTGGATCTCCTTGAGGATGTCCGGGCGCAGCTTGACGTTGCCGGGCTTGTACACCCCGTGCACGTTGCCGAACGTCATCGCTGCGAGGTACCGGCCGTTCTCGCCGAGGCCGAGCGCCTCCGCGGTGGCCAGGCCGTCCTCGACCGTGGAGTACAGCTTCTCGTTGATCTCGTTCGCGACGCCGTCCTCCTCGCCGCCGACCACGCCGATCTCGATCTCGAGCACGACGTGCGCGGCCTTGGCCTGGTCGAGGAGCTCGCGCGCGATCCGGAGGTTCTCGTCCAGCGGGACGGCGGAGCCGTCCCACATGTGCGACTGGAACAGCGGAGCCCCGCCCGCGGCGACGCGCTCGCGGCTGAGCGCGAGCAGCGGCCGCACGTAGCCGTCGAGCTTGTCCTTCGGGCAGTGGTCGGTGTGCAGTGCGACGTTGACCGGATACTTCTTCGCCACCTCGTGGGCGTAGGCGGCGAGCGCCGCCGCCCCGGTCACCATGTCCTTCACTCCCGGCCCGGAGAGATACTCCGCGCCGCCGGTGGAGACCTGCACGATGCCGTCGCTCTCGGCGTCCGCGAAGCCGCGGAGCGCGGCGTTCAGCGTCTGCGACGACGTCACGTTGATGGCGGGGTACGCGAAGGACTGCGCCTTCGCGCGGTCGAGCATCTCGGCGTAGGCCTCGGGAGTCGCGATCGGCATGTTCCGATCCTTGCAGATTCGGCCGATGCTCAGGCGAGCCGGTCCGCCAGTCGGCGGCAGGCGATCTGCACCGGGTCCCAGACCGGGGAGAACGGCGGCGCGTAGGAGAGATCCATGCCGGCGACGTCGCCGAGCCGGGCGCCGAACCAGAGCGCGGCCGCCGCCGTGTCGACCCGCTTCGCCGAGCCCGCACCGCCCACGATCTGGACGCCGACGAGCCGTCCGTCGGGCCGTGCGAGCACCTTGACCGCGATCGGCATCGCCTGCGGCATGTACCCGGCGATGGTCGTGGAGTCGGTGACGAGCGAGACGAGCTCCTCCCCGCCCACGGTGGCCTGTTCGGTGGTCGGGCCGGTGCGTCCGACCTCGACGTGCGCCCCGCCCGCGGCGAACTGGGTGATGGCGGTACCGAGGACGCCGCCGAACCGGGCGTCGCCGCCGGCGAGGTTCTCGCCCGCGACGCGGCCCTGCTTGTTCGCGTGCGTGCCGAGCGGTACGTAGACCCGGAACCCCTCGAGACGCTCGACCGCCTCGCAGCAGTCCCCCGCCGCCCACACGCCGTCCGCCACCTGCTGCCGGTCGTCGGGGAGCAGCCCGCCGAAGGCGCCGAGGGGGAGCCCGGCGTCCTTGACCAGCTCCGTGGCCGGGGTGACGCCGAGCCCGAGCGCGACGATGTCCGCGGGGAACGCGTCGTCCCCGGACCGCACGGCCGCGACCCGGCCGTCCGCTCGCACGTCGAGGCCGTCGACCTCCTCCCGGCAGACGACCTCGACCCCGCCGGCGACCATGGCCTGCCGCACCCGGGCACCCATGTCCGGGTCGAGCGTGCTCATGACCTCCCTCCGGGTGACGAGGGTGGTCCGCAGGCCGCGCCGGACGAAGGCCTCCGCCGTCTCGATCCCGATGTAGCCGCCGCCGACGACGACCGCCCGCTCCGGGCGCTCGGTCCCGAGCTCGTCGATCCACGCCGCCCCGTCGTCGATCGTCTTCACCGTGCGGACGCCCCCGACCCAGGCGCCGTCCGGACCTCGCGCCCAGTCCGGCACCCGGGGGTGGGCACCGGTGGCGAGCAGCAGCTGGTCGAAGCCGAGGCGCTCGCCGGACCCGTCGGGCCGCCGCACCTCGAGGACGCGGGCGTCGAGGTCGACGCCCTCGGCGGAGGTGCCCAGGCGCAGGTCGACGCCGAGCGCGGTGTGGGCAGCGGCGGAGCGGGCGATCAGCTTGTCCCCGCTCCCGACGTCGCCCGCGATCCAGTAGGGGATGCCGCAGGCGGAGTAGGAGGTGTGCGGGCCACGGTCCAGCACCACGACGTCGAGCGCGCGACCGTGCGCCTTCGCCGTCCGCAGCGCCTGGTGGGCGGCGGACATGCCGGCCGCATCGGCCCCGACGACCACGACGCGCTCCACCCCCGGACGGTACCAATCCCGGCCCGTGCGGGCCCGCGGTGAAGATCGGCCGCTCAGGGGCCGGAGGGCGGGCCGGCGAGCGCGTGCGCCCGGACCCACGCGTGCATCGCGATCGCCGCCGCGGCGCCCACGTTGATCGACCGGGTGGACCCGAACTGCGCGATCGCCAGGACGGCGTCGCAGGCCTGCGCCGCGGCGGGGCTCAGGCCCGCCGACTCCTGGCCGAAGAGCAGCACGCACCGGCGCGGCAGCCGGAACGTCTCCAGCGGCAGCGCGCCCGGGAGGTTGTCGACGCCGACGAGCGGCAGCGGGCCCTCCGGGTGGCCGGCCGCCCAGGCGGCGAGGGCGCCGGCGTCCGGGTGGTGCACGACGTCGAGGTACCGGTCGGTGACCATCGCGCCCCGGCGGTTCCAGCGCCGTCGCCCCACCACGTGCACAGCGGCGGCGTTGAAGGCGTTCGCCGTCCGCACCACGGAACCGATGTTGAAGTCGTGCGCGAGGTTCTCGATCGCGACGTGGAAGGGGTGCCGGTGGAGGGCGAGATCCGCGCGGATCGCCTCGAGGCTCCAGTACCGGTAGCGGTCGACGACGTTGCGCCGGTCGCCGTTCCGCAGCAGCTCCGGGTCGTAGCGCGGGTCGTCCGGCCACGCGCCCGGCCACGGCCCCGCGCCGACGACCTCAGGACCGGCGCCGGGCTCCTCCACCGCCCCACCGTAGGCGGCGCCCGTACCCTGGAGCAGTGACCTCGCTCGCGGCCGCGCCGGCGGCACTCGCCGCAGTACCGGCGCTCGGCCCCTCCTGGCTGGACCCCAGGCACCTCGACACCTTCGGCGCCGCCGCGCCGTGGGTCGCCGCCGCGATCCTCTTCGCCGAGTGCGGTCTGCTCGTCGGGTTCTTCCTGCCCGGCGACACGCTGCTGTTCACGATGGGCCTGCTCGTCGGCACCGGGGTGGTGGACATCCCGGTCTGGCTGGTCGCGCTCATCCTCGCCGCGGGAGCCTTCCTGGGGAACGTCGTCGGCTACGAGATCGGCCGCGCGGCCGGCCCCGCGATCTTCCGGCGCGAGGACTCCGCCCTGTTCAAGCACGAGAACGTCGAACGGGCGAACGCCTTCTTCGAGCGCTGGGGGCCGGCGGCCGTGATGGTGGCGCGCTTCGTCCCGATCGTCCGGACCTTCATCACCGTCACCGCCGGCGTGGGCCGGATGGACCGCCGGCGCTTCCTCACCTACAGCGGCATCGGGGCCCTCGTCTGGGCCGGCGGCGTCACGCTGCTCGGGTACTACCTCGGCTCGGTCCAGGTGGTGCGGGACAACGTCGACACCATCTTCGCGATCGTCGAGGTCGTGCTCGTCGCCGTCGTGCTCCTCTCGGTCACCCCGATCCTGCTCGACGCGTGGCGACGGCGTCGCCGGCGGCGCAACGCGCCTCCCGCGGCCGGCCGGCACGCCTCCGGTGAGCCCGAGCCCGTCGTGCCGCCGCCGGCCGACCAGCGGGCGGAGCGCTGAACCTCCCCTCGCCGAGCGACCTCGCCGGGCTGCCCGCACCGGCGGTCTACGCGACGCTCTTCGGGATGATCTTCATCGAGTCCGGCGTCGTCGTCGGATTCCTGCTCCCGGGTGACTCGATCCTCTTCGCCGCCGGTCTGCTCGCGGCGGAGCCGGGTTCCTCGCTCTCCCTCCCCCTGCTCGCGGCTGGGCGCGTTCGCCTGCGCCGCGGCGGGCAACGCCGTCGGCTACTGGACCGGCCGCCGGTTCGGCCGGCCCTGGCTGCTGGCGCGGGCGGGCCGGGCGGCGCGGCACGTCGAGCGCGCCGAGCGCTTCTACGAGCGCTACGGCTGGCTGGCCGTCGTGGCCGCGCGCTTCATCCCGTGGGCGCGGACGTTCACGCCGGTCGCCGCCGGCGTGGCCGGGATGCGAGGGGCCGCGTTCGCGTCAGCGACCCTCACCGGCGCCGCGATCTGGGGCGCCGGTCTCGTGGTGCTCGGCTACCTGGCGCACGACGTGCCGTGGCTCGCCCGGCTCGCGTTCGCGATCGCCGCGGTCGCGGTCGCGGCGTCCGTCGTCGTCCCGCTCGGCGGCTGGCTGCTGCGGCGGTCGCGGAGTCGGCGCGGTCAGATCTCCAGGTCCGCCAACCCGTAGATCGCCCGGTAGGGCAGCCCGGCGGCCTCGACCGCCTGGCGCGCCCCGGTGTCGCGGTCGACGACCACGGCGACGCCGACGACGTCGGCGCCGGCCTCGCGCAGCGCCTCGACCGCGGTGAGCACCGAACCGCCCGTCGTCGAGGTGTCCTCCACGGCGAGCACCCGGCGTCCGGCGACGTCCGGGCCCTCGATCCGTCGCTGCAGCCCGTGCGCCTTGCCCTCCTTGCGGACGACGAAGGCGTCCAGCCGGCCGCCGCGGGCCGCGGCGGCGTGGAGCATGGCGGCCGCGACAGGGTCGGCACCGAGGGTGAGCCCGCCGACCGCGGCGAAGGTCCAGTCGCCGACGAGGTCGAGCAGGGTGCGGCCGACCAGCGGGGCGGCCTCGCCGTGCAGGGTGATCCGCCGCAGGTCGACGTAGTAGTCGGCCTCGCGGCCGCTGGCCAGCGTCACCCGGCCGCGGACGACCGCCAGGTCGCGGATGAGCTCGAGCAGCCGGTCGCGGTCCGTCACGACCGGGGAGCCTACTGGGGGCGTCGGGGGGCGGGCGCCGTCGCGCGTGCGCCGACCGGCTCCGCGCGATCCCGCGCGAAGGCCGCGAACGCGTCCGGCGTCAGCGGGCCGGCGAGCAGGGGGCCCTGGCCGAGTGCGCACCCCACCGCGAGCAGCGCGGCCCGGGCGGCCTCGTCCTCGACGCCGGTTCCGACGACGGTGAGCCCGAGGCTGCGGCCCAGGTCGACGACGGTTCGTGCGACCGCCTGGTCCCGGGCGTGCCCGGCGAGCCGGCGGACGAACGACCCGTCGAGGCTCAGCTGGTCCACGGGCAGCCGGCTGAGGTAGGTCAGCGAGGAGTACCCGGTGCCGAAGCCGCCGAGGCCGAGGCGGACGCCGGTGGCGTGGAGCCGCTCCAGCGCGTCGAGGCGCCGCCGCGGGTCGCTGAGCACGCCGGCCTCCTGGATCTCCAGGCGGAGCAGGTCCGGCGGGACGCCGTGCCGGTGCAGGGCGGCGGCGACCTGGCGGGGCAGCCCGGCGTCCGCCAGGAGGCGCGGCGCGAGGTCGACGGTGAGCGGCACCGGCCGGCCCTCGTCCAGCCACCGCCGGGCGAGCAGCAGGGCGCGGTCGAGGACCAGGGCCGAGAGCGCGGCCACCTGGCCCGACCGCTCGGCCGCCTCGAGGAGCAGTGCCGGCTCGACCTCCCCGAGGCGGGGGTGCCGCCAGCAGGCCCGGACCTCGACGGAGTGCAGCGTGCCGGTGCGGAGGTCCGTCACGGGGTGCAGGGCGACGTCGATCTGGCCGGCGCCGACGGCGTCCCGCAGGTCGGCGGCGAGGCCGAGGGCGTCCGCGCTCCTCGCGCCCCGGTCGGGGGTGTACATCCGCTGGCCGCCGGCCCCCGCCTTCGCGGCGTACATCGCGATGTCGGCGGCGCGCAGGAGTTCCGAGCCCGTGCTCCCGTGCTGCGGAGCCAGCGCGATGCCCAGCGAGCCGCTCAGGCGCAACTGCGCGTCGCCGACCGGCACCGGGTCGTCGAACGCGCCGAGGAGCCGGCCCGCCACGGTGGACGCCGACGCGGCCGTGGCGCAGCCGGGGACCAGGACGGCGAACTCGTCCCCGCCGAGCCGGGCCACGACGGCGTCGTCCGCCGCCAGGCCGGCGAGGCGGCCGGCGAGCACCCGCAGCAGGTCGTCCCCGGCCTGGTGGCCGAGGGTGTCGTTGATCGCCTTGAAGCCGTCGAAGTCGAGGACCATGACCGCGCACGGGGCTCCGCGCTGGGCCGCCGCCGCGGCCTCGGCGAGGATCTCCCGGAAGTGCAGCCGGTTCGGCAGGCCCGTCAGCTCGTCGCGGCGGGCCTCGAAGTGGAGCCGCTCGATCAGGCGGCCGTTGCGCAGCGCGACCGATCCGTGGTTCGCGACCGTCTCGAGCAGCCGGACGTCGCCGGGCGCGAACCGCGCCTCGCCGGTCCGGTCGCCGACGACGAGGTGCCCGACGGCCCGGTCGTCGACGCGCAGCGGCACGACGAGGGCCTCCCGGAGTCCGCGGGCCGCGAGGAACTCCCGGGCGTCCGCGCGTGTCCGGGCGGAGCAGCCGCGGGCGGGTGGGCGGGAACTCGAGGCCGCGCCCGGCGAGGTCCGCCGCGTCGGACGGCCCTTCGACCCGCGCCTCGTCCGCGGCGGCCCGCAGGAACCACCGCTGCGGCCCGCTCGGCGCACGGCCCGGCCCGTGCCCGGCGAGCAGGACCTCGACGTACCCGGCGCGGAGGAGGTCGCTGGACCGGGTCAGGACGGAGGCGAGCACGTCGTCCCAGGCGGGCGTCGCGGCGAGGGAGTCGGAGAGGTCGTAGAGCCGCTCCAGGCTCGTGTGCCGGTCGGTGAGCGTGGCGAAGCCGCGGTAGGCCAGCACGACGAGCCCGCCCGCGACCGCGAGCGGAACGGTGGCCTGGCCCTTCTGCAGGGCGGCCACCGCGACCAGCCCGGCCGCGCCGACGATCGTGGAGACGACCACCGACGACGCGATCTCGCCGAGCAGCGCCGGCAGCCGCATCGGTGCCGCGTACCAGCTCACGACCAGCGACAGCGCGAGCGAGTCGAGCACGCCCGCGGCGACGGTCGCGGCGAGCGCCGCGCACACCGCCTGCGTCCCGAACGCGGAGGCGCCGGCGGGCAGCAGGACCCGCAGGGCGGTGACGGCGACGCCCGTGCCGGCCATGACCAGGGTGGTGTTGAACGCGGCCTTGATCGGGCGCTGACGCCGGTAGGCGACGAACACGAGCGCGCTGCCCAGGGCGCGACCGAGGAGCAGGTCGCCGGGCTGGGCCAGGAACAGCCCGATGACCAGCGGCGCCTCGGACAGCGAGAGCGAGAACGACTCCCGCCGCAGCGGCAGCTGGACGACGCAGGCCTCGGTCACCGCGAACAGGCCCGCGAACAGCCACCAGGGGGCGAGCGGCAGGCTCGCCATCGGCAGGGGGCGCCCGGCGGCGGAGACGGCGACGACCGCCACGAGGGCCAGCCCGGCCGAGAGCAGCACGACGCGGGCCCCGGCCGGCGGAGATCTCCAGCGGCCGTGAGCCGGGCCTGCGCGCTGCGCCACGGGCACAGGAAGGGATCGTCCGCCCCGCCGCTCGGGTTGAGCGGCGGGGCGCGATCGGTGGGTCAACCCCACGTGCTGGCGCTCCAGCGCTGCCCGGCCCAGGCGCCGTTGCTCGCGGTCGAGGGCCAGGTGGCGCTGGACCAGCCGGCGCCGGACCAGACCGCGCTCGACCAGGTCTTGCCGCTCCAGGTCTTGCCCGACCAGGTCTTGCCGCTCCAGGTCTTGCCCGACCAGGTCTTGCCGCTCCACGTCTTGCCGGCCAGGGAGATCGTGTCGGGGCCGAAGGATCCGGCGTTCCACTGCGTCCCGTTGAAGACGCCCGAGCTGGACCACGCGGTCCCGTTGGCCGCTGCCGCCGCCATGTCCGAGCCGTGCCACTGGCCGCCGAAGATGTCCAGCTCTCCGCTCAACGCGACGCCGTCCATCGTCAGGTCGAAGGCGTTGCGGGCGGACTCCAGGCTGCCCGACCCGTTGCCGCTGGGCCACGTCTGCCGCGAGTTCGCCGGCGTGAACTTCGACGCCGCTCCCAGGTCGATCTCGCCGGCGCCCTGCGCCGTGGTCGGCTGGCCGGGCAGCGCGTACGCGGTCCGCATCAGCGCCTGCTTGACGTCGTCCGGCGTCAGCCCGGGCCGCTGCTGCAGGAGGAGGGCGGCGCCGCCGCTGACCACGGCGGCCGCCTGGGAGGTGCCACTGCCGCGGACGAAGGAGTTGCCGACCACGGCGGCCGGATGGTTGCTGACGATGTTCGACCCGGGTACCCCGGGAGCCACGATCCCCACACCGGGAGCGACGACGTCGATGCCGCGGGCGCCCCAGTTGCCGCCCTGCCGGGCGGAGAAGCCGGCGACGACGTCGTCGCCCATGCTGTCGGTGCCGCCGGTGTCCGCCGCCCCCACCGCGAGCACGTAGGGGTTGTAGGCGGGGTTGGCGATGCCGGGCGTCGTCGCGCCGTCGTTGCCGGCCGAGGCGACGACCACGATCCCGGCCTTCCACGCCACCTCGGCCGCCCACGAGAGCGGGTCGATCTGCTCCGTCTGCGGGCTCATCGTGCCGAAGGAGATGTTCAGGACCCGGACGTTGAGCCCGTTCGCCGCCCGGTTCTGCACCACCCAGTCGATCGCCGCGATGAGCTGCGAGACGTCGACGGCCCCGTCGTGATCGGCGACCTTGACCTCGACGATCCGCGCGTCCGGCGCCATCCCGAAGAAGTCGCTCGTGTTCGCGGCGTACTGGCCGCCCGGCGCCTTCGGGGTCTCCCGTCCGGCGATGATCCCGCCCATGTGCGTGCCGTGGCCGTAGGTGTCCACGTACCGGTGGGCCGGGTCCTGCGACTCGAACGAGAGGTCCGGGCCGACGACGACCTTGGCGCGGTCGGCGAGCGCGGGCACCGGCGCCACGCCCGAGTCGATCAGCGCCACGTCCACACCGGCCCCCGTGACGCCGGCCTTCCAGAGGCCTTGAGCGCCCGTCAGCCGGGTGACGTTGGTCATCGAGCCGTTCTGGGACGACGGGCTGAAGCCGAGCGAGGCGGCCTTCATCGCCTGGTCGGGCACCACGGCCAGGACGCCGGGCAGCCCGGCGAGCGCGCCCTGCCATACCGCGGCGGCAGGACGACGACGGCGGTGTGGATCGCGGCCTGCTCGCCCAGCAGGCGCCCGCCCACCGCCTCGACCGCCGCCCGCAGGCCGGTGCTCGCCGCGTCCTGGTCGGTCGCGAGCCGCACCACGTACCGGCCCGCGCCCGGAACGTTCACCTGCGCGCCGGCCGAGCTCGGGGCCGTGGTCGGCCGCGTCGGCCGTCGCCGACGTGCCCGCACCCGACAGCGCGACCACGAGGGCGGCCGCCGTGACGGCGAGTGCGGGCCGGAGCCACGAGACGGTCGTCGCCCTGCGCCCACGGTTGCTCGCTCCCACGCTGACCACTCCTCGCTCGTCGCTCGCTCTCCGCGCCTATTGCATGACGGAAAGTGATGCGACGGGAACGGCGGCGCGGCGCCTCCACCCGACCGGCGGATCCCTCCCCCCGAACGGAGTCACGGTCTGCGCGGTGCGCGAGCGCCTCTCAGCGGTTGCGGCGGCGCATCCGCCCGCGCGAGAACCACTCGACCAGGCGCAGCGGGAGGTGCCGCATGGCCAGGACCGCCAGCCGGTACTGCAGGCCGGGGATGCTGACCGAACGGCCGCGGTCGACGTCGCGCAGGCACTGGGCGACCAGATCGTCGGCGTCGAGCCAGACGACCTCGGGCAGCCGGTTCATCCGGATCCCCGCCCGTCCGTGGAACTCCGTGTGCACGTAGCCCGGGCAGAGCGCGGTGGCGGTGACGCCGGTGCCGGTCAGCTCCGCGGCGAGGGACTGGGTGAAGGTCGTCGCCCACGCCTTGGCCGCGGAGTACGTCCCCGAGGGCAGGAAGCCCGCGACCGAGGACACCGTGACCACGGCGCCCCGGCGCCGCTCCACCATCCCCGGGGTCGCGGCGGCGCTCAGCACCAGCACGGCTCGCACCAGCACGTCCAGCAGCCGCTCCTCGGCCGGAACGTCGCCGCCGACGAACCACTGCTTGAGGGCGAAGCCCGCGTTGTTGACGAGCAGGTCGACCGGGCGGGCGGCCTCCCGCAGCCGCTCGGCGACGCGTTCGAGCTGCCCGCGGTCGGTCAGGTCGGCGACGAGGACCTCGACCTCCACCCCGTGGCGCTCCCGCAGGTCCGCCGCCACGCCCTCCAGGCGCTCGGCGTCCCGCGCCACGAGCACGAGGCCGGTGCCGCGAGCGGCGAGCGCACGGGCGAAGGCGTTCCCGATGCCCGCGGTCGCGCCGGTGACGAGCGCGGTCGGCCGAACTGTCGCGTCCGAGGTGGGCATGCATCTGCCTATCGCGGTGGAATCATCGGCGGCAACCCGCCGTCGAGCTGTCGAGGCCGGGACCGGCGGGCAGGGAGTGGATGACCGTGTGGGCCGATGTCGCCCTCGTGCTGGCGTTCGTGCTGCTGGGCGGCGTCTTCGCGGCCGCCGAGATGGCGCTGGTGTCGCTGCGGCCCGGGCAGGTGGCCCGGCTGGCCCAGCAGGGCCGCCGGGGCCGCCAGGTGGCCCGCCTCGTCGAGGACCCCAACCGGTTCCTCTCCGCGGTGCAGATCGGCGTGACGCTCGCCGGGTTCTTCTCCTCGGCGGTGGGCGCCGTCACGCTCGCGGAGCCGGTGGCCGCCGGGCTGCGGGCGCTCGGCATGGCGGCCTCGCTGGCGAGCACCGTCGCGCTGGTCCTCGTCACCGTCGTGGTCGCCTACGTGTCGCTCGTCCTCGGCGAGCTGGCACCGAAGCGGATCGCGCTGCAGCGGGCCGAGGGCGTGGCCACGGCGGCGGCGGTACCGATCGACACGCTCGCCCGGCTGGCCCGGCCGCTCATCTGGCTGCTCGGGCGCAGCAGCGACCTCGTCGTCCGGCTCGCGGGCGGGAACCCCGACCAGGGCCGGGAGGTGGTCACGGAGGAGGAGCTCCGCGACCTCGTGGCCTCGACGACGGAGCTGACGCTGGACGAGCGGCGGCTCATCGCCGAGGTGCTCGACGCGGGCGACCGGCCGATCCGGGAGATCATGATCCCGCGGCTGGACGTGAGCGCCCTGCAGCAGGACCTCGCGGTGCCGCAGGCCGTGGAGGCGACGAGCGGACGGCCGTTCTCCCGCTACCCGGTCGTCGACGGCGGCCTGGACGACGTCGTCGGGTTCGTGCACCTGCGCGACCTGCTCACCGCCCGCGACCCCGCCGTCCGGGTGCGCGCGCTCGCGCGGCCCGTGCTGCGGCTGCCCGACAGCCGGCGGGCCCTGCCGGCGCTGGCCGAGATGCGGCGGCAGGGGGCGCACCTCGCCGTCGTCGTCGACGAGTACGGCGGCAGCGCCGGGATCGTCACGCTCGAGGACCTCATCGAGGAGCTCATCGGTGACATCACCGACGAGTTCGACGCGCCGGCCGAGGGCCCGGACGCCGACGGAGCCGACGGTGGCGCGGACGGCGACGGACGCGCGGCTCGCCTGCCCGCGGAGCCGGTCGAGGCGCAGCTGCGGCTGGACGAGTTCGCCGACGAGACGGGCGTCGCGCTGCCCCCGGGCCCCTACGACACGGCGGCCGGGTGGGTGGTCCGTGAGCTCGGCCGCATCCCCGACGAGGGGGACGCCGCCGTGCTCGAGGACGAGCGGTTCGGGACGGTGCGGCTCGTCGTGGCGCGGATGCGCGGCCGCCGGGTGGAGGCCCTGCGGCTGGAGCAGGTGGAGCCGCCGGCGCCGGCGAGCCGGTCGAGGCCAGCCGGAGCCGGCGAGGCGGCGAGGCCGCCGAGGCGGCCGCGGAGTAGCCTGCACCGTCGTGCGGCTCGCGACCTGGAACGTCAACTCGATCCGCGCCCGGCTCGACCGGGTGGTCGCGTGGCTGGAGCGCAGCGACGTCGACGTCCTGGCGCTGCAGGAGACCAAGATCCGGGACGAGGCGTTCCCCGACGACGCCTTCGCCCGGATCGGCTACGAGGTGGCCCACCACGGCACCTCCCAGTGGAACGGCGTGGCGGTCGCCTCCCGGGTCGGCCTGGCGGACGTCGAGCACGGCTTCCCCGGCATGCCGCAGTGGGGCGAGCCGCCGGAGGCGGAGGCGCGGGCGCTGGGCGTGACGTGCGCCGGCGTCCGGGTCTGGAGCCTGTACGTGCCGAACGGGCGCAGCCTCGCCGACCCGCACCTGCAGTACAAGCTGCGGTGGCTGGAGGCGCTGCGGGTCGCCGGTGCCGGGTGGCTGATCGACGACGCCGACGCGCAGGTGGCGCTGTGCGGCGACTGGAACATCGCCCCGCGCGACGAGGACGTGTGGGACATGGCCGTCTTCGCCACGAGCACGCACGTGTCGCCGCCGGAGCGGGCCGCGTTCGACGCGGTCGTCGGGGCCGGCTACGCCGACGTCGTCCGGCCGTACACGCCCGGCGAGTTCACCTACTGGGACTACACCCAGCTGCGCTTCCCCCGGCGCGAGGGCATGCGGATCGACTTCGTGCTGGCCTCGCCCGCGCTCGCAGGCCCGGGTGACCGGCGCGCTCATCGACCGGCAGGAGCGCAAGGGCAAGGGCGCCAGCGACCACGCGCCCGTCGTCGTCGACCTCGCCTGATCACGGGAGCCGCCTGCGACCCTCGTCCTACGGCACGGGCTCCAGGTCGACCACCTGGTCGGCGGCGTCGACGATCACGGGGTCGTGGGACGCGACGAGCAGGCCGGTGCCCTCGTGCGCCGCGGCGAGGAGCACCTGGACGAGGCGCTCGGTCGAGGCCTCGTCGAGCTGGGAGGAGGGCTCGTCCAGGACGACGAGCCGGGCGCCGACGCCGAGCGCGCGGGCCACCGCCACCCGCTGCCGCTCCCCGCCGGAGAGCACGCGGACCGGCCGGTGCCGCAACGCGGCGAGGTCGAGCGCCTCGAGCCGGCGCAGGTCTCCCTCCGGGTCGGCGCGGCAGCCCGCGCACGGCCCTCGCGATCTCGAGGTTCGTCCCGGCGTCCGAGGTCTCCGCCAGGTGCACGGACTGTCCGACGACGGCGGCGTGCTCGCGCCGCACCCGTGCCAGGCCGGCGCGGTCGAGCCCTGCCAGGTCCAGCCCGCCGAGCTCGACGCGGCCGGCGTCCGCCCGCTCCAGGCCGACGAGCACCCGGAGCAGCGTGCTCTTCCCGGCGCCGGACCGGCCGCGGACGACGGTGAGCGCGCCGGCCGGGACGTCGAGGTCGAGGCCCGACAGCACGACCCGGTCCCCGAACGCCTTGGTCACACCCTTGAGGCTCGCCACCGGCCCGGCCTCGACGGCGACCGGCGCGGCGGGCAGGTCCGGCGGCGGCTGCTCGGCGACGGCCGGCGGACCCGCCGGGACCAGGGTGATGCCGCCGGCCCGGGCGGCGCCGGGCACGGCCCGGACCGCCGCCGTCGGGGGCCGCACCGGCTCCGGCAGGCGCAGCCAGCCGCGGTCGTCGACGACGAGCAGCTCCTCGCCGCCCGGCTCCCACGTCTCGCTGAGCCGGCCGTCGCGGATGCGGACGACGCGGTCGGCGATCCGGGCCGCCCGCTGGTCGTGGCTGACCAGCACGAGCGCGGCCTGCGCGGCGGCACAGGCGGCGGCCAGGGCGTCGTAGACCAGCTCGGCGTTCTCCGCGTCGAGCTCACCGCTGGGCTCGTCGGCGAGCACCAGCGACGGCCCGTGCGCCAGCGCGGCCGCGACCGCCACCCGCTGCGCCTCGCCGCCCGACAGGGTGGCGACCTCGCGTCCGCCGAGCCGGCCGGCGCCGACGGCGTCCAGGGCCTCCTGAGCGCGTACCCGGGCCGCCCCGGCGTCCGCGCCCGCCAGGCGCTGCTGCAGCGCCACGTTGTCGAGGACGTCGAGCTCGGGCCGCAGGGTGCGGGCCGGGTGCTGGTCGACCCAGCCGAGCCGGGCGGCCCGCCAGCCCGCCGCGGCGGCACGCCCGGCCCGGCCGCCCGTCGCCTCGCCGACGGCCCGCCCGGCCACCATGGCGCGGCCCGCCGCCAGCGCCTGCTCACCCGCGAGCAGCCGCAGCAGGGTCGTCTTGCCGGAGCCGTTGGGCCCGTGCACCACGACCCGCTCCCCCGGCGCCACGGCCAGCGAGATCCCGCGCAGCGCCACCACGGCGCCGTCGGGCAGCGCGTGCAGGCAGAAGGCGTCCCGGACGTCGACCACCGGGCCGGGAGGCGCGGTCGCCGCGCTCATGCCGGCGTCCCGAGGCGGCGGCGCGGCAGCGGCTCGCGCAGCGACACGGCGGCGAGCGCGGCCGCCGCGGCCAGCGCCACGGCGAGCACCGCGAGGGCGAGCAGCGCACCGGGCAGGATGCCGGCGCCGGCGACGAGCGGCGGCTGCGCGGCCGTGGCCGTGGCGGTGACCGCCACCAGGCGAGCGGTGAGGGCGGCGAGGACGACGCCGGCGACGATGCCGGCCGGTGCGGCCGGGAGCGCGACGGCGACGGCCCGCCACCAGAGGGCGGCGCGGAGCGTCCCCGGCGGCACGCCGTCGGCCTCCCAGGCGTACTCGGCCGCGGCGTCGTCGTGGCGCTCGGCGGCGACCAGCAGGACGAGCGCCGCGGCGCCCGCGAGCAGGGTCACGACGGCGCCCCACGCGAGCAGATCGCCGGCACCGCGGGCGATCGGGTCGGCGCGCAGCGAGGCCTCGATCGGCGCGCGCTGCTGGACGAGCAGGCGGTCGAACGGCGCGGCGGCGAGCGCCGTCCCGAGCCGGGCGGGGTCGGGAGCGTCGAGCCACAGCTCGATGGGTTCACCGGTGCCCGGGGTCGCGACGTCGACGAGCCGGCCGAGCGCGCCGACGTCGAGCACCGCGAAGGGCCCGGTCACGGTGGGGAAGCGGGGCAGCACCTGGACGACCCGGGCCTGCATCTCCGTGCCGTCGAGGGTGAGGTCGAGGAGCCCGTCGCGTGCACCGGCCGCCGTCGTGGGATCGACGGCCACCGGCACGGGGTCGCCCGGCTCCCCCGGGCCGCCCGCGCGTGCCGTGAGGATGGCGGCACCGGTGAGCAGGGCGTAGCGAGACGTCGGCCGAGGCGCCCGACGGGGCCGGCTTCAGGCCCTGCCCGCTCCAGCCGCGCCACGGCTGCTGCGCCGCTGCGCCGCCCACGGTGACCGCGCCGAGCGGGAACCGCCCGCGCGGCGTGGCGCGGTCGAGGTTGCCCTCTCCGAGGTTGTGCACCCGGCGGGTGGCCTCGTCGGTCGGCAGGCGCAGCGTGAGGGCCACGAGGTGCCGGCCCGTCGCCGGCGCGGGCGGCGTCGCGCCGGTCCGGTCGAGCGGTGTGAGATCGCCGACGAGGGCGGCGCCGGGCGTGCCCGCCCCGGTCCGGCGCGAGCTCGACGGCCTGCTCGCGGCCGTCGTCCGCACGGATGGTCGCCGTGACCGCGACGGTCACCCGGGCGCCGGGCGTGGCGATCCGCAGGTCCTTGCCGGGCGGCAGCGCGGTGCCCTGCGGGAGCGCCCCCACGGCGAGGCTCCGGGCCAGCGCGGTCGGGTCGCCCCCACCGACGGTGTCGCTCCAGTGCGCCACGGCGGGCAGCACCGCCGGGTCGACGCCGACGAGCGGCACCGGCGTCCCCAGCGACCCCTGCACCCGCTGCGTGGCGGTCGCCCGCAGCACCGGGTAGTTCCGGACGCCCGGGAGGTCGGCCTGCAGTGCGGCCGGGGGCGCGACGTCGTAGGGACGGTCGAGGTCGACGCCGGTCTTCAGCCTGGCGTCGAGCGGAACCGCGTAGGCGGCCTGGTCGACCGCGCCGCGTTCCAGGGTGGCGCGGTAGGCGCCGGCGAAGACCGAGGTGGCGACGGCGGCGGTGAGCAGGGCCGCCGTGGCCGCCGGCCGCAACGGGCGCCCGGTGACCGCGGAGAGCCCGAGCCGGACCGCGACGGCCGCGCGCGGCACCAGCCGCTGCCCGCCGCGCACCGCCGGCAGCCAGAGCCGCGCCAGCGCCAGTGCGCCCGCGGCGAGCACGAGCACCGGCAGCGCGAGCAGCAGCGGATCGCTGGTGCCGGCGCCGCCGGTGACGCCGACACCGCCGCGGGCGATGAGGACCGCGGCGACCGCGGCGCAGACCAGGGCGGCCGCCTCGACCACGTGCCAGACGCCGCGGGCGGCCACCCCGTCGCGCGCGGCCGGCAGCGCGATGGTGAGCGCGAGCAGCAGCGCGGCGGCCACGGTGAGACCCACGGACGCCGGGAGGGCCGCGAGCACGGCGGACGCCGCGGTGCCCGTCGCCGAGAGCCCGGCGCGAGCGGCCACGACGGCGGCCGCGACCCCGCCGAGCACGAGGCCGACCAGCAGCCCGGTGACGGCCGCACCCGCCACCTCACCGGCGAGGAGCGCGCCGAGGAGCCGCGGCGCGGCGCCGCGGCGGCGGAGCGCGCCGGTGAAGGCCTCGTGGTCGCGGCGCAGCGCGGCGCCGCCGACGACCGCGGCGCCGAGGAGCAGCACGGAGCCGGTCGCACCGAGCAGCGTGAACCGCTGCGCGTTCGTCACCGCCCGGTCGTGCTCGGCGCGCAGCACGTCGCCGGGCGCGGTGACGGTGAGGGCGTCGTTCGTCGTCCGCGCGAAGTCGTCGGCGGTGGCGGTGGCGGCGTCGACCCAGGCGTCGACGCCGAGGCTGCGGACGCGGGCGAGGTCGAGCGGCGTCACCCAGCCGATCGTGCGGCCGAACGTGCCGAGCGCGGAGATCGCGCCGACACGCTCGACGCCGTCGCCGAGCAGCAGCGGCGCGCCCTGCGCCGGGGTGAAGGTGCCGGCGAGGAGCAGCGGGTCGGTCAGCCGGACGGCACCGACCACGGCGACGCCGAGGGAGTTGTCGAGGTCCGGCGCGCGCGTCGTGGCCGGCGCGTCCGGGCGGCAGGGCGAGCACGACCTCGCAGCGCGCGGGGGTGCAGGACGCGGGCAGCCGCCCGGAGACCAGCCGGACGGCGGCGGCGAGGTCGTCGACGCCGCCGAGCACGACGGTGTTGCGGTGGGTGTCGCCGAGCTCGCGGTACAGCAGCTCGCGGCGCAGCCGGCCGGCGCCGAGCCGCGGCAGCTCGCGGCGCACCAGGGTGTCGAGCTGTGCGACCTGCGGGGGCGTCGGGAGCCCGAAGGTCGCGACGGTGACGCTCCGCTCCCCCGCCGGGAGGCCCGCGACCGCGGCGTCCAGCGCGCCCTCGGCGGTCACGGCGGTCACGGCCGCGGAGACGACGGCCAGCGCCGTGCCCAGGCCGAGTGCGGCGGCGACGGCCAGGCGCCGCAGCCCCGCACGGCGGGCGCGAGCGGCGAGGAGCGACACCAGCACCCTCACGCTGCCCTCCTCTGGCCGATCAATTAACCGGTAAAGTAGCAGTAACTGGTTGAGGAGAGCCGCTCCGCAGCCGGATCGTGACCATCGGCTCGCGGAGCCGGCAGGAGGTGCCGTGTCCTGGCGGCTCGTCGAGGGAGTTCCGCTCCCGGACGCCGTCGGCGGGCACGTCGCGCTCGACTTCTGCAACACCCGGGCCGGCTGGGAAGACCCGGCCCCGAAGGAGTACCTGCGCGCTCCCGGCGTCCTCGCCCTCTGGGCGCGCGAGAACGGGCTGGTGCCGGCCGCCACGGACGGGAGCGACGAGGCGAGCCTGCACCGCGCGATCGCGCTGCGCGAGGCGCTGTACCGGTGCTCGCTCGCCGGTGCCGGGGGTGCGGTGGATGCGGGGGATGCGGACTGGGAGCTGGTGTCGGCGGAGGCGGCGGCGGCGCGGTCGGCGTCCGTGCTGCGACCGATGGCCGCCGGGGGCGCTGTCTGGTGCCCGCGGACGGCGGTGGGCACGCCCGCGGACGCCCTGCGGGCCGTCGCCCTGGCGGCCGAGGACCTCTTGACGTCCGATCTGGTGCGGTACGTCGCCGCGTGCCCGGGCATCGGGTGCGGCTGGTTGTTCGCCGATCGGCGGCGCCGCCGGCGCTGGTGCTCGATGGCCGCGTGCGGCAATCGGGCCAAGGCGCGCCGGTACGCGGAGCGTCACGGAGTGCGGCCCTGACCGGTCACCCGGCTCCTGCGCCGTCACCGGCGTCCTGGCGATCCGCATGACGCTGCGTCGACGACGAATCCGCAGCGTGGCGAAGGGTCGGCGTTCGACCGGGAGGCGTTCTCGGCCGAACTGCTGAGAGTGTCGCGACCGCTGGACGGGCACTTCGTCGGTGTCCCAAGGTGATCGAGGAGGTCACCGGCGCCACGCGAAGGAGGACGGGATGTCCACCCTCAGCATCGACACCGCGGTGAGCCTGTTCGAGCCCTCGGCCCGGCCGGTTCCCGCGCCGACCGCTGCGCCGGTCCGGTCGCCGCGTCCCGCGCGGCGCTCCTCGTCGAGCCCGGCGTCGCACGCGTCGTCGCACCCCGAGTCGCTGCCCCGGCACGGGCGCCGGGTGTCCCGGCCGCAGGCGGCGCACGCTCGTCGCTCGGCCGTGCGGTCGGTCGCCGGGCTGGGCGCGGCCATGCAGCTCGTCGCGCTGCGCGCGCTCGGGACGTCGGCTGCTGCCGCCGTGGTCACCTGGGCGCTGGCGGCGAAGGGCAGCGGGAACGCCGCCGACGTCGCCGTGCTGAGCCTGCGCGGTCTCGCAGCGGCCGCCGTGATCTGTGCCGCCTGGGGTTTCCAGGACCGCGCGCGCCTCGGCGCCCTGGGCGCCACCCGCACCTGGTACGCCACGGCGATCCTGCTCGCCGTCGCGCACACCGCTTGGTTCACGACGACCACACCTGGCCGCGCCCAGGACCACCTCGGCCTGCTGACCGCGGTGTTCGTCCTGGACGTCGTCCTCGTCGTCGTTCCTGCCCTCTTGGGGGCACGGGCTGGTCGGCCGGAGGGGGCCACCGCCTGAGGAGGGGACGACGAAGGCCCCGCTCCCCTGTGTGGGGGCGGGGCCTTCGTCGTTTCTCCATCAGGCGGGCCGGATACCGCCGTGTCAGCTCGTCGCGAGCGCGGCCTGCGACTCGCTGGCGCGGCGGACGGCCAGGCCGGCTCCGACGCCGTCGACGCCGGGGACGGTGTCGACGAGCACGGTGTCGCCGTCGCGGATCTCGCCGGCGAGCAGCGCCTTGGCGAGCCGGTCGCCGATCTCGCGCTGGACCAGCCGGCGCAGCGGCCGGGCGCCGTACGCGGGGTCGTAGCCCTGCAGCGCCAGCCACTCCCGGGCCGCGGGCGTGACCTCGAGGGCCAGCCGCCGCTCGGCGAGCCGCTTCGCCAGCGAGGCGACCTGCAGCTCGACGATCCGGGACAGCTCCTCCATGCCGAGCGCGTCGAAGACGACCACGTCGTCGAGCCGGTTGAGGAACTCCGGCTTGAACGCGACGCGGACGGCGTCCAGCACGGCCTGCCGCTTGGCCTCGTCGGAGAGCGTCGGGTCCACCAGGTACTGCGAGCCCAGGTTGCTGGTCAGCACCAGGATCGCGTTCCGGAAGTCGACCGTGCGGCCCTGGCCGTCCGTGAGCCGGCCGTCGTCGAGCACCTGGAGCAGGACGTCGAAGACCTCGGGGTGGGCCTTCTCGACCTCGTCCAGGAGCACCACGCTGTACGGGCGACGGCGGACGGCCTCGGTGAGCTGGCCACCCTCCTCGTAGCCGACGTAGCCGGGCGGAGCGCCGACGAGCCGGGCGACCGAGTGCTTCTCGCCGTACTCGCTCATGTCGATGCGGACCATGGCCCGCTCGTCGTCGAAGAGGAAGTCGGCGAGCGCCTTCGCGAGCTCGGTCTTGCCGACCCCGGTCGGGCCGAGGAAGAGGAACGAGCCGGTCGGGCGGTCGGGGTCGCTGATCCCGGCGCGCGCCCGGCGGACGGCGTCGGAGACGGCGCGGACGGCGTCCTGCTGGCCGATCAGTCTGCGCCCGATGACCTCCTCCATGCGCAGGAGCTTCTCGGTCTCGCCCTCGAGCAGCCGGCCGGCGGGGATGCCCGTCCAGGCGGCCACCACGTCGGCGACGTCGTCCGGACCGACCTCGTCCTTGACCATGGTGTCCTGCCGGGTTACGCCGCCCTCCTCGGCGGCCTGCGCCGTGGCGAGTTCCTTCTCGATGCCGGGGATCTCGCCGTAGAGGATCCGGGACGCGCCGGCGAGGTCGCCCTCGCGCTGCAGGCGCTCGGCCTGGCCGCGCAAGGTGTCGATCCGCTCCTTGAGCTCGCCGACCCGGTTGAGGCCGGCCTTCTCCTGCTCCCAGCGGGCGGTCAGAGAAGCGAGCTGCTCCTTGCGGTCGGCGAGGTCGCCGCGCAGCTTCTCCAGGCGCGCCCGGGACGCCGGGTCGTCCTCGCGGGCCAGCGCCATCTCCTCCATCTGCAGCCGGTCGACCTGGCGGCGCAGGGTGTCGATCTCCTCGGGGGAGGAGTCGATCTCCATGCGGAGCCGGGAGGCGGCCTCGTCGACGAGGTCGATGGCCTTGTCGGGCAGCTGCCGCCCGGTGATGTACCGGTGCGACAGGGTGGCGGCGGCGACCAGCGCGGCGTCCGCGATCGCGACCTTGTGGTGCGCCTCGTAACGCTCCTTCAGGCCGCGCAGGATGCCGACGGTGTCCTCCACGCTCGGCTCGCCGACGAACACCTGCTGGAAGCGCCGCTCGAGCGCGGCGTCCTTCTCGATGTGCTCGCGGTACTCGTCGAGGGTCGTGGCGCCGACCAGCCGCAGCTCACCACGGGCGAGCATGGGCTTGAGCATGTTGCCGGCGTCCATGGCGGATTCGCCGGTCGCGCCGGCACCGACGACGGTGTGCAGCTCGTCGATGAACGTGACGACCTGGCCGTCGGAGTTCTTGATCTCCTCGAGGACGGCCTTGAGCCGCTCCTCGAACTCGCCGCGGTACTTCGCGCCCGCGACCATGGCGCCCAGGTCGAGCGCGACGAGCCGCTTGCCGCGCAGGCTCTCCGGGACGTCGCCGGCGACCATGCGCTGCGCGAGACCCTCGACGACGGCGGTCTTGCCGACGCCGGGCTCACCGATGAGCACCGGGTTGTTCTTGGTCCGGCGGCTCAGCACCTGCACCACGCGGCGGATCTCGGCGTCCCGGCCGATCACCGGGTCGAGCTTCCCGTCGCGGGCGAGCGCCGTCAGGTCGTTGCCGTACTTGGCCAGCGCGTTGTAGGTGCCCTCGGGGTCGGGGCTGGTGACGCGGGCACCGCCGCGGACGCCGGGCAGCGCGGCCAGCAGCGCGTCCCGCGTGGCGCCGGCGTTCGTCAGGACACCGGCGACGGTGCCCGGAGCGGTCTGCGCCTCGCGGCCGGCTGCTCGATCCGGGGTGGCCAGGCCGATGAGCAGGTGCTCGGTCGAGACGTACTCGTCACCGAGCTCGCGAGCGACCTCGCCGGCCGCGGAGAGCGCCTGGTAGGCCTGGCGGCCGAGGCCCGGGGAACTCACCGACGAGCCACTCGCGCTGGGCAGCGCGGCGAGACTACGGGCGGCGGCGGCCCGGACGGCCGCGACGTCGGCGCCCACAGCGGTGAGCAGCGCGGGGGCGACGCCGTCCGTCTGCTCGAGCAGCGCGGAGAGCAGGTGCGCGGGCTCCACCTGCGGGTGGCCGTCGGTCGCCGCCCGCCGGACAGCGGCGGCCATCGCCTCCTGCGTGCGGGTCGTGAGCTTGAGATCCATGAGTCGAGTGTCCTCCGTGGTCGAACCATCCAGCACGTGCAACACGGATGAAGTTGAGTCTCTTCCGCTCAACCCCACCCCGGAGGTGTCGGTTCGGTCAGCAACGGGCTACGCAGTGTCCGTGACATGGTGGCGGTGGCGGTTCCCGCCGAAAGGTCACGGATCGAACACATTTTGCTTTCCTCCAGCTAAGTACTGGTTGTCCGCGTTGCCGCGGGTTACGTTGGCGCCCCCAATCGTCACGCAGCGTCGATCATCTTCGACGCGCCCTTCGGGAAGGCGCAGTGCATGCCCAACCGCTCCACGTCCCGCAGCCGCCGCGTCGCGTTCACCACGACGGCGATCGCGGTCACCGCCGTCGCGCTGACCAGCACGGCTCCGGCTGCCTCGGCCGCATCCACCGCGGCCTCCCCGTCCGCCCACCGCACGACGCCGGCCGTCGGCGTGCACCCGCACCACGTCTACGCCGGGAAGCCGGTCGCGCGGGGTGACCAGCAGGTGCTGTTCGGCTGCCAGTCCGCGACCGCGGACACCACCTGCTACGGCCCCGACCAGATCCGCGCCGCCTACCGGATCCAGCCGCTGCTCGACAAGGGCGTCAACGGCAAGGGCCGGACCATCGCCATCATCGACGCGTACGCGCCGCCGAACGTGCAGGACGAGCTGGACACGTTCACGACGACCTGGGGACTGCCGAAGGCGGACCTCGAGGTCGTCAACCCGTTCGGGGCGTCGTACGACGAGACCGACCCGAACCAGCAGAGCTGGTCCGCCGAGATCGCGCTCGACGTCGAGTGGGCACACGTGGTCGCCCCCGAGGCGAAGCTGAGGCTCGTCGTGGCGAAGACCAACAACGACCCGGACATCTCCGACGCGATCGACTACGCGGTGGACCACAAGCTGGGCGACGTCGTCTCGCAGAGCTTCGGCGAGGACGAGCGCTGCCTCGGCGCCGAGCTCATCGCGCGCGATCACGCCGCCTATGTCAGGGGGACGAAGAAGGGCATCACCTTCACCGCGTCGTCCGGGGACCAGGGCTCGGCGCAGCCCACCTGCGACGGCAGCGGCTACTCGCTCGCTGCGTCCTCGCCGGCTACCGACCCGCTGAACCTCGCCGTCGGAGGAACGAGCCTTACCGCGGACCCCGCGACCGGCACGTACCAGTCGGAGACGGTCTGGAACGAGAGCATCCCCTACGGGGCGGCCGGTGGCGGCGGCTTCAGCCGGTTCTTCCGCAAGCCCGCCTACCAGCGGGGCATCGTGCCCGGGAAGTACCGCGGCGAGCCGGACGTGGCCTACAACGCCGGCATCAACGGCGGCGTTCTCGTGTTCTGGGACCCGGTACCGGGCGCGACCGGTGACGAGGGCTTCTACATCTTCGGGGGCACCAGCGCCGGCGCCCCCCAGTGGGCCGGTCTCACGGCGCTCGCGGCGCAGCTGCGGCACCGGTCGCTCGGCCTGCTGAACGACAGCATCTACGCGGCGGCGCGGAACCGGAAGATCCAGAACGTGCTGTTCCACGACATCACGACCGGGAACAACGCCTTCACGGTCACCGACGACAACGGGAACGTCGTCGAGACCATCCCCGGCTTCGCCGCGAAGCCGGGCTGGGACGCGGCGACCGGCTTCGGGACGCCGAAGGCCGACCGGCTCGTGCCGTTCCTCGCCGCGACGAACTGAGCCGCAACGAACTGAGGTCGGTCCTTCGGCCTTGCTGAGCGTGCAACGGCGCACGAGAAAGGCCCCGGTCCACCTGCGGGTGGGCCGGGGCCTTGCTCATGGAGTCCGCAACGGGCGTGGCGCGGGGATCAGCGATGTGCGGACGGCCGCCACACGACGAGAGCGCTGGACGCGGGCCCGCCCCGCTCGGGGCGCCGACCCGGCGGCATGGCGACGATGTCACCGGCACGGCCGGCCGCGAACACCCGGCGACCGGCGGAGAGCCGGTCGCGCAGCTCCTCGATCTCGCCGCGGAGGAGGTCGACCTCGTCGCGCAGCCGGTCGTTCTCCAGCTGCAGCTCGAGGATGCGCTTGATCCCCGCGAGGTTGACACCCTCGTCCTGGCTGAGCCGCTGCACCTCCCGGAGCAGGGCGACGTCACGAGCCGAGTAGCGCCGTCCGCGCCCCGCCGTCCGCCCGGGCGTGACCAGCCCGAGCCGGTCGTACTGCCGCAGCGTCTGCGGATGCATCCCCGCCAGCTGAGCGGCGACGGAGATGACGAACACCGGGGTGGTCTCGTCGACGGAGAAGCCGACGTCGACCCGGATGCTCGCGGTCCGCTCCTCAGCGCCCATCGCCGGCTCCCGTGGCGGCCTGCTGCGCCCGGGCGAGGAGGTCCGCCCGCGGGTTCTCGCCCGCGGTCGCGGCGGCGAAGGCGTCGACCGCCGCCCGTGCCTCGCCGTCCACCCGCTGCGGCACCGCGACCTGCACGGTGACGAGCAGGTCGCCGGGCTGCTTGCCGTTCTGGCCGGCGACGCCGCGGCCCTTGACCCGCAGCGTGCGCCCGCTCGGCGTGCCCGCCGGCACCCGGACCCGGACGGTGGAGCCGTCCGTGGTGGGCACCTCGATCTCGGCCCCGAGCGCGGCCTCCGGGAAGGTGATGGGCACGGTGACGCGGACGTCGCGCCCGTCGACCGCGAACAGCGGGTGCGGCTGGACGTGGACGGTGACGACGAGGTCGCCGTCCCCGGCCCCCGGCTCGCCGGGGTGCCCCTTGCCGCGCAACCGGATCTTCTGGCCGTCCCGGACGCCCGCCGGCACCCGGGCGTTGACCGTCCTGGGCCCGGTCAGCGGGTCGTCGACCCGCAGGCTGAGCAGGGCGCCCTCGAGCGCCTGCCGGAACGTCAGCGTCGCCTCCGCGGCGAGGTCCTCCCCGCGCCGCGGCATCCGGCCGGCCCCGGGGTAGCCGGCGCCCCCCATCGGACCGGTGCCGCCCATCGGGCCGGTACCGCCGCCGAACATGCCGAACAGGTCCTCGAGGTTGGGCGAGGCCCCGCCCGGTGTCGTGGTGAACCGGACGTTCCCGCGCCCGGCGCCGGCACCGGTCTGGCCGAAGAGCCCGCCGAGCAGGTCCTCGAACCCGCCGGGCGCGCCGTTCGGACCACCGGCGCTGAACCGGGCACCGCCGCGGGCCATCGCCCGGACGGCGTCGTACTGCTGGCGCTGCTCGGGGTCGGAGAGCACCGCGTAGGCCTCACCGATCTCCTTGAACCGCCGTTCGGCGTTCGCGTCGCCCGCGTTCGCGTCCGGGTGGTGCTGCCGGGCCAGCTTGCGGTAGGCCTTCTTGACCTCGTCGGCCGACGCCTCGGGCTTCACCCCGAGCACCGCGTAGAAGTCCTTCTCGAACCAGTCCTGACCTGCCAACCCGACTCACCTCCTCGCTTCAGATCTGATCAGTGCGGGTCGGCCACGGCCACACGCGCCGCGCGCAGCACACGCTCGCCCGACTTGTAGCCGGGCTGCAGCACCTGGACGACGGTGGTCGCCGTCGTCCCCTCGGCCAGTTCGGCCTCGGTGTGCATCAGCGCCTCGTGCACCATGGGGTCGAACGTCTCGCCGGGCTGGCCGAAGCGGCTCAGGCCGAACCGGCCCAGCGTCGCCTCGAGCTTGTCGGCGATCGCCGCGAACGGGCCCGACTCCAGGTCGCCGTGCTGGCGCGCCAGGTGGATGTCGTCGAGCACCGGGAGCAGCGCCTCGAGCACGCCGGCGATCGCCGCCTCGCGGGCGACGTCACGGTCGCGCTCGACCCGGCGCCGGTAGTTCACGTACTCCGCCTGCAGCCGCTGCAGGTCCGCCAGGCGCTCGTCGGCGAGGCTCCGCGCGGCGGCGAGCTCCTCGCTCGCGGCCGGCGCGGGCTCGGCCGGGGCGGCGTCCGCCGGGGACTGCTCCCCCGCGGACGCCGCCGCGCCGTCGTTCCGGTCGGTCTGCTCCGCCCGCACCTGGCCCGTCTCCGGGTCCAGGCGCCGGCGGTCCCGGACGACCGGGCCCTGCTGGGCCTGGTCGTCCGGGGTGGCTCCCGGGGTGGTGCCGGTGGTGGGTTCCGCCATCACTTGTCCTCGTCGACGATCTCGGCGTCGACCACGTCCTCGTCGGAGGCGTTGCCGCCGGTCGACGTCACCGGTCGAGCCGCCGGCACCGCCCGTGGCGTCGGGGCCGGCGGACTGCTGGGCGTACAGCGAGGAGCCCAGCTCCTGGCTGGCCCGGGCCAGCGCCTCGTGCTTGGCCTTGACCTCGTCGATGTCCGTGCCCTCGAGCGCCTTCTTCAGGTCGTCGATGGCGGTCTGCACCTTGGCCTTGCCGTCCTCGGGCAGCTTGTCGGCGTTGTCGGCGAGGAACTTCTCCGTGGAGTAGACGAGCTGCTCGGCGGAGTTGCGGGCCTCGGCCTCCTCGCGGCGCTGGCGGTCCTCCTCGGCGTGCGCCTCGGCCTCGCGGATCATCCGGTCGATCTCGTCCTTCGGCAGCGCGCTGCCGCCGGAGATCGTCATCGACTGCTCCTTGCCCGTGCCACGGTCCTTGGCGGAGACGTGGACGATGCCGTTCGCGTCGATGTCGAAGGTGACCTCGATCTGCGGGACGCCGCGCGGCGCCGGCGCGATGCCGGTCAGCTCGAACGTGCCCAGCGGCTTGTTCTCCCGGGCCAGCGAGCGCTCGCCCTGGAACACCTGGATGAGCACGCTCGGCTGGTTGTCGTCGGCCGTGGTGAAGACCTCGGACGCCTTGGTCGGGATCGCGGTGTTCCGCGGGATGAGGTTCGTCATGATCCCGCCCTTGGTCTCGATGCCGAGGCTCAGGGGGGTGACGTCGATGAGCAGGACGTCCTTGCGCTCGCCCTTCAGCACGCCGGCCTGCAGCGCGGCGCCGACGGCGACGACCTCGTCCGGGTTGACGCCCTTGTTCGGCTCCTTGCCGCCGGTGAGCTCGCGGACGACGTCCGCGACGGCCGGCATGCGGGTGGACCCGCCGACGAGCACGACGTGGTCGATCTGCGAGAGCTGGACGCCGGCGTCCGCGATGACCTTGCGGAACGGCTCCTTGGTGCGCTCGAGCAGGTCGGCGGTCATCTTCTCGAACTGGGCCCGGGTGAGCTTCTCGTCGAGGTGGACCGGCCCGTTCTCGGTCATCGACAGGTACTGCAGCGAGATCGTCGTCGCCGTGGAGCTGGAGAGCTCCTTCTTCGCCTGCTCGGCCGCCTCGCGGAGGCGCTGCATGGCGATCTTGTCCTTGGACAGGTCGACGCCGGTCTGCATCTTCACCGTGTTGACCAGGTGGTCCACGACCCGCTGGTCCCAGTCGTCGCCGCCGAGGTGGTTGTCACCGCTGGTGGCGCGGACCTGGATGGTGGAGAAGCCGTCCTCGTCCTTGCCGACCTCGAGGAGGGACACGTCGAAGGTGCCGCCGCCGAGGTCGAAGACGAGGATGAGCTCGTCCTCCTTGCCCTTGTCGAGGCCGTAGGCGAGCGCGGCCGCGGTGGGCTCGTTGATGATGCGCAGGACGTTCAGCCCGGCGATCTCGCCGGCCTCCTTCGTGGCCTGGCGCTGGGCGTCGTTGAAGTACGCCGGGACCGTGACGACGGCGTCCGTCACCTTCTCGCCCAGGTACTCCTCGGCGTCGCGCTTGAGCTTGCCCAGGATGCGCGCGGAGATCTCCTGCGGGGTGTACTTCTTGCCGTCCACCTCGACGGTCCAGTCCGTGCCCATGTGGCGCTTGACGGACCGGATCGTGCGCTCGACGTTCGTGACGGCCTGCCGCTTGGCGACCTCGCCGACCAGCGGCTCGCCGCTCTTGGCGAACGCGACGACCGACGGCGTCGTACGGCCGCCCTCGGCGTTCGCGATGACGGTGGGCTCGCCGCCCTCCAGGACGGCCACGACGGAGTTCGTCGTGCCCAGGTCGATGCCGACCGCTCGTGCCATCTGATGTGTCCCTCTCTCGGTGCAACGCGGAAGCGTTACGGAAGCCTTCGTCGTCCTCACCGTCGTCCCGGCCCCGTCCCTTGTCAAGTCGGGGCTGAAGTGAAGTGAGTCTGTCGGACTCAACTGTCGGCGGGGAGGGGCCATTCCCCTGGACGGCGAGGGATTCCGACCGGCGTCAGGCGGAGGGGGACGGGGTCGCCGAGGCTGCCGGCGGGACGAAGTGCGGCCCTGAGGATCGGCAGGTCGCCTGCACCGCGAGCACCTCGCCGGGCTTGGTGAACCTGATCTCGAGCAGAGACGCGGAGAGCTGCGTGGTGGCGGCGAACCAGCCCGACTCGGGACGGACCGAGAAGTAGACCAGCGTCGTGCCCTCGCAGCGGACGACCGCGTCGCCGAAGGCGGACTGGAACATGGAGCGATTCGAGGGTGTCGGCGAGGAGCTCGCGGACGCGCTGCGTGACCGGCTCGACGAGACGGAGCCGGTCGCCGTCGTCGTCGGTCCCGGGTTCCGGGTGGGGCTCGCCAACGGGGCGACCGTGGCCGGGGGCGGCAGCGACACCGCAGCGTCCGTGGGGACGGCGGGCGTCCGCACGTCCCGCGCGGCGAAGGCGAGGGCGAGCCACGTCCCCCCCACCACCGTGGCCACGAGGAGCGAGCAGGCGACAGCAGCGCCGGAGAACCGGAGGACGCGCACCGTGAACCCCCGTCCGTCGCCTCGGGCCGCAGGATCAACTCTAGGCCCGGGGGCGGCCCCGCCGTCCCGCCCGCGACCTGTGGAGACCCGTTCCCGGCGAGGGGCCCGGAGGGCGTACCGTCCCGTCTGTGGCTGTCATCCTGCTCGTCGAGGACGACTCGGGCATCCGTTCCGCGCTGAGCCGTGCGCTCACGGAGCGTGGGCACGCCGTGCATTGGCAGCCGGCCGGCCTGCCCGGGCTCCAGTCGGTCATCGACGACCGGCCCGACGTCGTGCTGCTCGATCTCGGCCTGCCGGACGTCGACGGCGTCCAGGTCCTCACGATGATGCGCTCGGTCAGCGACGTCCCCGTGATCGTGGTCACCGCCCGCGACGACGACGCGGACATCGTCAAGGCCCTCGACGCGGGCGCCGACGACTTCGTCACCAAGCCCTTCGGAGCCGACCACCTCGAGGCGCGCATCCGGGCGGTGCTGCGGCGCAGCGGATCGCCGCGGGCCGAGGGCCCGATCATGGTCGGTGACCTCGTGGTCGACGCCCGGACCCGTTCCGCGACCCTCGAGGGGCGTCCCCTCGAGCTCTCCCGCAAGGAGTTCGACCTGCTCCTCGCCCTCGCGCAGCGGGCCGGGGAGGTCGTGAGCAAGCGCGACCTGCTCGCCGAGGTCTGGCGGCAGCCGTACGGCGGCGGCGACCGGACGGTCGACGTCCACCTCTCCTGGCTGCGGCGCAAGCTCGGGGAGAGCGCGGCCGAGCCGCGCTACCTGCACAGCACGCGAGGTGTCGGGGTGCGGCTCGCCGCCCCCGCCAACGCCTGAGGCGCGCGTCCCGTGCGTCGCCGCGTCACCTTCCTCGTCGCGGCCATCACCTCGGCCGCGATCCTCGCCGTCCTCGTACCGCTGGGGCTGCTGCTGCGCAGCATGGCCGAGGAGCGTGCCGTCGCCGCCGCCACCGCGCAGGCCCGCACCGTGCTCGCCATCGCGAGCACCGTCCAGGGCACGGACGCCGTCCGGCGCGAGGTCGGCGGCCTGGTGGGCGAGCAGCCGTCCGGCCTGATCTCGCTCTACATGGCGGACGGCGCCGTCGCCGGTCCGCGGATCGAGGATGCCGGCGTCGCACGAGCGCGGGCGCAGGGCCGGTCCTGGACCCGTTCCGGCTCCCCCACGGTGGTGTACGCGATCTCCTCGCCGAACTCCCAGCTCCAGAGTCGGACGCCGCTGGTGGCCCGTGCGCAGATCAGCGACGAGCTGCTGCACCGCGGCGTCGTTCGTGCCTGGGCCCTGCTCGGCGGCCTCGCCCTCGCCCTGCTCGTCGTCGCGGTCGTGGCCGCGGACGTCGTCGCGCGCCGGATCACGGCGCCGCTGAAGGACCTCGCGGTCGCCGCCGACCGCATGCGCGAGGGGCCCGTGGAGGGAGCGGTGCCCGAGAAGGGGCCGAAGGAGGTGGTCGCGGTCGCGGCGGCGCTCAACCGGCTCGGGGAGCGGGTCCGCCAGCTCGTCGCGAGCGAGCGGGACGCCGTCGCCGACCTCTCGCACCGGCTCCGGACGCCGGTCACCGCGCTGCGCCTCGACACCGAGTTCGTGGACGACCCGGACGTCGCGGAACGGCTGCGCGGCCACGTCACCCAGCTCGAGCGCACCATCGACGCGATCGTGCACGACGCCCGACGCCCGTCCCGCTCCGGGCAGATGACCGCGCCCCGGGCCGACGTGGGCAAGGTCGTCGGCGACCGGGTGTCGTTCTGGTCCGCGCTGGCGGAGGACCAGGGACGGCCGCTGCGCCTCGCCCTGCCGGACCGCCCGTTGCGGGTCCAGCTCTCGACCAACGACCTCGCCGACGTCGTCGACGTCCTCATCGACAACGTCTTCGCCCATACCGAGGACGGGACGCCGGTCGAGATCTGGGTGGTGCCGCGGGCCGACGGGGCCGTCGTGCTCACGGTCGAGGACGCCGGCCCCGGGCTGCCGTCCGTCGACATCATCAACCGCGGCAAGTCCAACGCCGGCTCCACCGGACTCGGGCTCGACATCGTCCGCCGCGCCGCGCTGGCGAGCGGAGGCAGCCTGGAACTGGGCCGCAGCCGGCTCGGTGGGGCACTCGTCCGGCTCGTCCTGGGTCGTGCCGATGACTGACCGATGATCGAGCAGGCCTTTGAGGAGCTCTTGAACGTCCGCTGAGCGGCCCTTCACCCGCTGCCGCCGACCATGACGACGTGACCCGACCGCTCTCGCATGCTCGCCTGACGCCGGTGGCGCGTGACCGCGCCGTCCGGCGGCTGTCCGCGGTGACGGGTCTCGTGACCGTGTCGGCCGTCGCCGCGACCGGCGCCGCGGCCGCCGCGGCCGCGCACGAGACGGGCGAGAAGGAGGCGACGCACGCGTCCGCCACCACCGCCGCCGGCGCCCTGCCGCCCTCCGCCGGCTCCCGGACCACGCACGTCTACGGGACCCCGGGGCATTCGGCGACGACCCGGCGGCCCTCCGGCTCCAGCACCCCGGCGTCCCGCGAGGCGACCCGGACGGCGGCGCCGACGGTCACCGCCGCACCGCGGACGACGGCCGCGACGTCGTCCGCCCCGAAGAACTCGACGACGAGCCGCTCGTCCGCGCCGTCGCGGTCGACGACCGCCGCCCCCACGCGCTCCACGGCCCCGTCCAGCTCCGCGCCCGCGCCGGCACCGACGAGCTCGGCGCCGCCGCCGACCTCGTCGTCCGCCCCACCCCCCACGAGCACGGCGCCGCCGGTGTCGTCGACCGGATCGTGACGGCCGCCCCTCACGCCCGCCCTGGTCGGCTATGCGGCCGACCGCTGGTCCGCCCTCGGCACCTACGTGCAGCTGGTCGTGGCCGCGCCGCCCTTGCTCGCCGCGGCGCGCGCCGAGGCGGAGGCCCTGCTCGCGGAGGTCGACCTGGCGTACAGCCGATTCCGGCCCGACTCCGACCTGGTCCGCGCCAATGCGGCCGCGGGGTCGTGGGTCCGGGTGAGCCCGCTGCTCGTCGGAGCCCTCGGCGCTGCGATCGCCGCCGCGCACGAGACCGACGGGCTCGTCGACCCGGCGATCGGGCGGTCGCTGGAGACGCTCGGCTACGACCGCGACTACGCGGAGTTCCGGGACGCCGACG
This sequence comes from uncultured Actinomycetota bacterium, assembly GCA_963755755.1. Taxonomy (GTDB): domain Bacteria; phylum Actinomycetota; class Actinomycetes; order Actinomycetales; family Kineosporiaceae; genus DATKNA01. The sequence goes on along the minus strand of CAVWLJ010000017.1, from coordinate 79,264 downwards.
GCCCCGCCGCGCTCCCGATGCCGGCGCCGGTGCGGGCCTGGCAGGAGATCGCCGTCGACCCGGAGGGCGCGGTGCTGGTGCCCGCGGGGGTCGTCGTCGACCTGGGCGCCGTGGGCAAGGCCTTCGCCGCGGACCTCCTGGCCCGGAGCATCGCCGAACGGCTGGGGACGGACTGCGTGGTCAGCCTGGGCGGCGACGTCGCGATCGGCGCGGCCGGTGAGCCCGGTGGTCACGGCTGGCAGGTGGAGATCGCCGAGGGGGCGGGCGACGCCCCGGCCCAGGTGGTCGCGCTGGACCGCGGCGGCCTCGCGACGTCCACCACGACGCAGCGGCGCTGGCGGCGCGGCGGACACGCCCTGCACCACCTGCTCGATCCGCGTACCGGCCGGCCGGTGGCGGGCACGTGGCGGACGGCGTCCGTGGCGGCCGCCCACTGCGTCGCGGCGAACACGGCCAGCACCGCCGCGCTCGTGCTCGGCGCGCACGCCGCGGCCTGGCTCGCCGACCGCGACCTGCCCGCGCGGCTCGTGGCCGACGACGGGACGGTCCGGACGGTCGGCGGCTGGCCGGCGGAGGATGCGGCATGACGGACCTCCTGCACTCCCACCTCATCTGGTACCTCAACCGGGGCACCGGGGTCGTGCTCGTCGCCGTCCTCACGCTGTCGACGGTCCTCGGCGTGCTGGCCACGCGCGGCGGCTCACCGCGCTGGCCGCGGTTCGCGCTCCAGACCCTGCACCGCAACGTGTCGCTGCTCGCCTGCGCGCTGCTCGTGGCGCACGCCGCGACGCCCGTGCTCGACACCTACGTCAACCACTACGCGTCGATCGGCCCGGTGGACGCCCTGGTGCCGTTCGTGGCCGCGTACCGGCCGTTCGCCCTCGGGCTCGGCACCCTCGCGCTGGATCTCGTCGCGGCCGTCGTCCTCACCAGCGTCGTCCGGCGTCGGCTGGGTCACCGCACCTGGTTCCGGGTGCACCTCCTCGCCTACGCGAGCTGGGGGCTCGGCGTCGTCCACGGGCTGCTCATCGGCACCGACGCCCGGACGACGTGGAGCATCGCCGTGACCGGAGCGAGCGTCGCGCTGGTCCTGGCCGCGGTCGTCGTCCGGCTGCTCTCCCCGCGCGCGCTGCCGGACGTGCGCAGCCCGGAACCGGTTCTCGTCCGACCGGCGGCTCCGGCCCAACAGCCCCTCGCGCAGCCGGCCGAACAGCCCCAGACGCGGCGAGGCAGGCGCCTCGCGGAGGAAGCCGGGTACGCGGTGCCCCCCGGTGACGAGGATCCGCAGCCCGTGCCGGCCCGAGGCCGCCGGCGAGCGTCGGCATGAGCGGGTTCCTCCAGCTGCGGGCCTCCGCGCAGGGCGAGGTCGCGGCGGTCGTCGGACCACGGCTGCTCGCGGGCATCGGGAGTGGCCCCGGCCTGTACGAGCACCGCGCGACCTGGCCCGCCCCGCGGGCGCTCGACGAGGCGCAGCTGCTGGCGCTGCTCGAGGCCGTGCCCGTGCACGGGCGCGGTGGCGCGGGCTTCCCGTTCGCGCGCAAGGTGCGGACCGCGATCGCCACCGGCCGGCGCCGGGCGGTCGTGGTCAACGCCGGCGAGGGCGAGCCGGCCAGCTCCAAGGACTCCGTGCTCCTCGTCGCCGCGCCGCACCTCGTGCTCGACGGCGCCGAGGCCGTGGCGCTGGCACTCGGCGCCCCCGCGCTGCACGTCGTCGTCGGGCAGGACCGGCCCGCGGCGCTCCTCGCCCTCGAGGACGCGCTCGCCGAACGCGATCCGACCGGGATCCCGGTCGAGGTGCACACGACACGTTCGGGCTTCGTCGGGGGGCAGGAGACCGCCGTCCTGGAGCTCCTGGACGGCCGCGAGAACCTCCCGGTCACGGCCTGGCAGCCGGCGTCGGTGTCGGGCCTGCGCGGGCGACCCACCCTGGTCTCCAACGCGGAGACGTTCGCGCAGGTCGCGGCGCTGCTCACGCTCGGGCCCGCGGCCTACGCCGAGCTGGGAGCGCCGGAGCCGGGGACGACGCTGCTCACCGTGGCGGGCGACGGTCCGCACGGCGTGGTGCTCGAGGTGCCGCACGGCGTGGGGCTCGGCCAGGTGCTCGAGTTCTGCGGGTACGACCCCTCGTCCGCGATGCTGCTCGGCGGCTACCACGGCACCTGGCTGCCGGCGGGCGCGGCGGCGCAGCTCCCCGTCAGCCTGCAGCGGCTCCGCGCGCACGGCCTCTCGCTGGGTGCGGGTGTGGTGCTGCCGCTCGACGCCCGCACCTGCCCGGTCGTCGTCACCGCCGGCGTCACCGGCTACCTGGCGAGCATGGCCGCCGGCCGGTGCGGGCCCTGCGTCAACGGCCTGCCCGCACTCGCGGACGCCGTCGGCGCGCTCGCGGACGGGGCCGGGCCGACGGCCACGCGGCGGGCCCAGGACCTGACCGCACTCGTCCCGGGTCGCGGCGCCTGCGCGCACCCGGACGGGACCGCTCGGCTCGTCGCGTCGATGTTCCGGGCGTTCCCTGACGAGGTGCGCCGGCACGAGCTCGGCGGCTGCGCGTTCCGCTGACGTCGGCACCCCCGGGCCCGGCACCCCTGCGGCCCGGCTCGACGCTCAGGTGAGCACGAGGTGCCAGGTGCCGGCGGCCAGGCCGGCCGCCGTCGCTCCGACCGCGACGACCAGCCCGTAGCCGACGACGACGGCGTCCCGGGCGTGCAGCCGGCTCGGCCGTGCCCAGGTGCGCCGCGTCGTGACGCCGAAGCCACGTGCCTCCATCGCCGTCGCCAGCGTCGTCGCGCGGCGCACCGCGAGCACGAGCAGGGCGAGCACCCGGCCGAGGTGGTCGCGCACCCGTCCCAGTGGCCCGGCGTCCCCCAGACCCCGCGCGCGCCGGGCGAGACCGAGCACGGCCCACTCGTCGGCCAGGACGCCGAGCAGGCGGGTCGCCGCGAGCGCGGCGAGCACGAAGCGGTGCGGCAGGCGCGCGACCTGTGCGAGCGCGTCGGCGAGGTCGGTCGGGTCGGTGGTGGCCGCCAGGACGACGCCGGGCAGCGCCACGGCGAGGATCCGCAGCGCGACCGCCACGCCGGCGACCGCGCCGCTGATGCCGAAGAGCGCGGTGCCGAGCCCGGCCGCGGCGGCGGTGAGCGCGAGAAGCCTGCCGCGCCGCCACAGCGCCCGCGGCCCGACGCCGGCCCACGGCAGGGCGAGGACCTCCAGCGCGAGTGCCGTGCCCGCGGTGACGACGTCGAGGCTGAGGATCATCGCGACCGCGACGACGAGGCCGACGACGAGCTTGGCGACGGGGTTGGCCCGGGCGGCGAGGGCGCGGACGTCGACGTCCGTCGGCGACGCGGCCAGGTCGGCGGTCATGCCGCGCCGACCTCGGCCGGGTGCGGGCGCCCGAGCCGCAGCACGCCGTCGGCGAGCGCGTCGACGAGCCGGTCGTCGTGGGTGACGGCGACGACGGCGGTACCGCGCGCGACGAGTTCGTCGAGCAGCGTCACGAGCTCGGCCCAGGTCCGCGGGTCCTGGCCGAACGTGGGCTCGTCGAGCACGAGGAGGTCGGGACGGGTCGCGAGCACCGCCGCGACGGAGAGCCGGCGCTGCTCGCCTCCGGAGAGGGTGAACGGGTTGGCCCGGGCGAGGGTGTCGAGGCGGAGCCGGCCGAGCAGCTCCTCCACGCGCTGCGCCGTCTCGCCCGCGCCGACCCCGGCCCGGCGCGGGCCCACAGCGAGCTCGTCGGCCACCGTCGCGGCGACGAACTGGTGCTCCGGCTCCTGGAACACGGTCCCGATCCGGGTGACGAGCTCCCGCGGTCGCCACTCCTGCGGGTGGGGGCGCAGACCGCGCGCCAGGCGGGGGGTGGCGACGACCTTCCCCGCCGCGGGCCGTTCCAGCCCCGCCACCGTGAGCGCCACCGTGGACTTCCCGGTGCCGTTGTCGCCGAGCACGCCGAGCGCGCTCCCGGCGCGGACGTCGAGGTCGACGTCCGTCACGACCGGCGGCAGCCCGGCGCGCGACCGCGACCGCCGGGTGGCCGACAGGCCCCGCGCCTGGAGCAGGACGGAGCCGCCGGTGCGGGAGGAGCCCGCGGTGCGGGCGGAGCGCGGCACCCGCGGACGGTGCCCGGGCACCCACACCCCGCGGGCGGCGAGCGCGGCGCCGTGAGCGGCGAAGACGGCGGCGGGCGAGCCGTCCGCCGCGACGCCCCCGCCGGGCTCGAGGACGACGACCCGGTCGACGAGGTCGAGCCAGCCCTCGATCCGGTGCTCGACCAACACGCAGGTGGCGCCGGTGGCGGCGAGGACCGCGCCCACCTGCGCGCGCAGCATCGCCGTGCCGGGGGCGTCGAGCATGGCGCTGGGTTCGTCCAGGAGCAGCAGGCCCGGGCGTAGCGCGAGGACGCCGGCGAGTGCGAGCCGCTGCCGCTCCCCCCCGGACAGGCGTGCCGTGCTGTGGCCGAGGTCGTACGGGAACCGGACGCCGCGCAGCGCCGCCTCGACCCGCGGCCAGATCTCCTCCCGTGGCACGGCGTGGTTCTCCAGCCCGAAGGCGACGTCGTCGCCACAGCGGGCGAGGACGGTCTGGGCGACGGGGTCCTGCAGCAGCAGTCCGGTGCGGGCACGGCCGGCGACGACGGCGTCCCGTCGCGCCGTGCGGGCGGGCACGCCGTCGAGGAGCAGGTCGCCCTCGGCGTCCCCGGTGCCGTCGTCGCCCGGCTCGAGCAGACCGGCGAGCCCGGCGAGCAGCGTCGACTTGCCGCTCCCGCTGGGGCCCAGGAGCAGCACACGCTCACCGGGCGCGACGGCGAGGTCCAGGCCGCGCACCGCCCACGCGCGCCGGGTGGCGTACCGCCACCCCCAGCCGCGCGCGCTGACGGCGACCGGTCCGGCGGCGGTCACACCCGCTCGGCCGTCCGGCCCGACGCCAGCGGTGCGAGCGCGCCGCTGGCCGCGAGCCCTCGGGCGAGCGCCCAGCCGCCGAGGCCCGCGATCACGGCGCAGGAGATCACGGACAGCACGACGTACGCGAGCTTCTGGCCCGCCGGGTAGTCCGTGACGTAGAAGGTCAGATCGAGGGCGGAGAGCGCCAGCCCGCCGCCGACGCCGGCGAGCGCGGCGGCGACCGGTCCGAACCGCCGGTACAGCATCAGCGCGAACACGATTTCGACACCGAGGCCCTCGACCACCCCGTAATAGAGGGAGGTGAATCCCCAGAGGCCGCCCGTCAGCGCCTCGATGGCGGCGGCCACGGTCTCGCCGAACAGCGCGGCGCCGGGCTTGCGGACGACCAGCCCGGCGAGCACGCCGGGCAGGATCCAGACGCCGTTGAGCAGCGCCGGCAGCGGCGGGTAGACGCGGCCCACCGGCGTCGTCAGCGGCGTCCAGGCGGTGTTCATGCCGAGCAGGAACAGCCCGCCCGCGACGGCGATGACGGCCGCGACTGTCATGTCGACGACGCGCCAGGCCCGGTGCGAGGTGACGGCGATGACGACGACGCCGACACCCGCTCCGACGGTCAGCGCGGTCGGCACCGTGAGGGCGTCCAGGGTGGTGTCCCAGACGTGGACGTCCGGGAGCCCGATCCGCCAGACGACGAGGCCGGCGACGACGCCCGCGGCGAGCGCCACGAGGTGGGCGGTGGAGAGCCGGGGCGTGTGCGGCCGCGGCTCGGGAAGTGCGGTGCTCACGGTGTCCTCCCGAATCGTGCTCAGGAGGGGGGCCGGTGTCGGCGGCACACCCCGCGCCACCTTCGGCCGAGAAGCTCGACTCCCTTCGCCGGCATGACCCGGATCAGGTTCGAGGGTCTGCGGTCGCCCGCACTCTCAGCGCTCTCGCGCTCCCCTGTCGTGGCTGCGAAGCTACACCCGGGCGGCCGTCCCTGCATCCGCCCCCTGCGTGGGAGGCTTGGGCGATGCTGCGACTGCTCCGCGAACCTGCCGTCACCGGCGTCCTCACCGTGGCGCTGCTGGTGGCGATGGTCGCGCTGAGCGCGCCGTTCCTCCTGCCGCTGGTGCGCTGGGTGTTCACGCTGCTGTGAGAGTGCGGACACCGGCCGATGCGTCAGGATGGCCCGACGAACGATCAGGAGGCACGGTGGGATCGCTGGCGTGGAGAGTCATCGGCACCGGTTCGGCGGTGCTCGCCGCGGCCGCGGCCCAGAAGGGGTTGTCGGCGGCCTGGAAGCTCGCGACGGGCGACGACCCGCCGACGATCCCGGAGGACCCGGAGACGACCTGGACCGAGGCGATCGCCTGGGCCATGCTCTCGGGGGCGGTGCTCGGGGTGGCCCGGCTCGTCGCGACGCGGCGCGCCGCGCACTACTACATGAAGTCGACGGGCGAGCTGCCGAAGGCGCTCCAGCGGACGACCTGACCTGCGCGCACGACAGTGCGCACGAGCGGCACGCCCGGTCGGTAGGCCAGGTGTACGTGTGAGGGTGCGTCGAGCAGGGTGAGATCGGCTCGCGCGCCCGGGCACAGGACGCCGACGTCGCTGCGGCGCAGCGCCGCCGCCCCGCCGGCTGTGGCGGCGTGGACGGCTTCTGCCGGTGTCATCCCCATCTCGCGTACGGCCAGCGCGACGACGAACGGCATCGACGTGGTGTAGGCGGTGCCCGGGTTGCAGTCGGTCGCGAGCGCGACGGTGACGCCGGCGTCCAGGAGGCGACGGGCGTCCGGGTACGGCGAGCGGGTCGAGAACTCGGCGGCCGGCAGCAGGGTGGCGACGACTTCCGCGTCCCGGAGGGCGGCGACGTCGGCTTCGGTCAGGTGCGTGCAGTGGTCGGCGGAGGCGGCGCTGAACTCGGCGGCGAGCTGCGGGCCGGGGCCGGGCTCGAGCTGGGACGCGTGTACCCGGACGCCGAGGCCGGCGGCGCTGCCGGCGGCGAGGACGGCACGTGCGGCGCTCTCGCCGAAGGTCACGGCCGAGGAGGGCTCGACGAAGACGTCGATCCAGCGCGCGTGCGGTGCGCAGGCCGCGAGCATCGGACCGGTGACGAGGTCGACGTAGCCGCCGGGGTCGTCGGCGAACTCGGCGGGCACGACATGGGCGCCGAGGAACGTGGTCTCGTCGGTGAGGGCGGCGGCGACCCGGAGGGAGCGCAGCTCGTCCTCGACGGTGAGCCCGTAGCCGGATTTGATCTCCGTCGTCGTGGTGCCCTGGCGGAGCATCTCCCGGGCCAGGCGCGCTGCCCCGGCGGCGAGCTCGTCGTCCGAGGCAGCACGCGTGGCGGCGACGGTGGTGCGGATGCCGCCCGCCCCGTACGGCCGGCCCTCCATGCGTGCGGCGAACTCGGCCGCGCGGTCGCCGGCGAAGACCAGGTGGCTATGGGCGTCGACGAACCCGGGCAGTACGGCACACTCCTCGGCGTCCAGTCGCTCGTCGGCGGCGGGTGCGGACGCGGCCGGCCCGATCCAGGCGATCCGGTCGCCGTCGGCGACGACGGCGGCATGGCGCAGGACCCCCAGCAGCCCGTCGCCCAGAGACGGGTCATTGGTGACGAGCTCACCGATACCGGTGACGAGGAGCGACGCGGACACCGGGCAACGGTGGCACATCACGTGAGGGCGGCGCCGGGGCGAGCGGGCGGATCAGCGGATCAGTCGTCGGGCGAGTCGACTCCCCGGGCGGCCCCGAGACCGTGCGGCTGCTGGTCCTTCACTGCGTCGCTGATCGGACCGCCGCCGCCCGGGTCGCCCCTGGGGGTGCCACCGGCGGCCGCGTTGCCGGTGGCCGCGGGCAGGCCCTCGTCGGCGTCGTCGGGAACGTGCGTCTGCTGCTGGGAGCCAGCTGATTCGCTGTGAGCTCCGCCGGGAATCGTCATGTGGGCGCCCTGCCCGCGCGCATGTCGGCAAACCCCGCCACGCACACTCGTGGGGTGCCCCTCGATCTCGCGAAGGCTCTCGCCGACGGTCCGGTCGTGCTGGACGGGGGGCTGGCGACGGAGCTCGAACGCCGCGGGCACGACCTGAGCAGTTCGCTGTGGTCCGCACGGCTGCTGGCCGACGACCCGGCCGCCGTGACGGAGGCGCACCGGTCGTTCCTGTCGGCGGGCGCCCGGGTGGTGACCACGGCCAGCTACCAGGCCTCGTTCGACGGCTTCGGTGCGGCCGGCGTCGACGCGGCCGGCACCCGCGAGCTCCTGCGCCGATCGGTGGACCTCGCTCGCGGCGCCGTCGATGCCGACCGCGCCGACCGCGCCGACCGCGCCGACCGCGCCGACCGCGCCGACCGCGCTGACGACGCGTGGGTGGCTGCCTCCGTGGGTCCGTACGGTGCGGCCCGGGCGGACGGGTCCGAGTACACCGGGGCGTACGGCGACATGCTGGCCGTCCCGGCGCTGCGGCGTTTCCACCACCACCGCCTCGCCGTACTCGTCGACGCCGGACCGGACGTCCTCGCGCTGGAGACGCTGCCCGCACTCGCCGAGGTCGAGGCCCTGCTGGCCGAACTCGACGGTCTGGGCGTGCCGGCCTGGCTGTCGCTGACGACCGTGACGGACGCCGACGGCCGGGTCCTCACCCGACGCGGCGAGCCGGCCGAGGAGGCGTTCGCGATGGCCCGCGACACGGACGCGGTCATCACCGTCGGGGTCAACTGCACGGACCCGGACGGTGTCCTCCCCGCCGTCCAGCTCGCCGCGGAGGTCGCGGGCAAGCCGGTCGTCGTGTACCCGAACAGCGGCGAGAGCTGGGACGCCGTCGGGCGCCGCTGGAGCGGACCGTCGCATTTCCGCCCGGGGGACGTGACGGACTGGATCACAGCCGGAGCGCGTCTCATCGGCGGTTGCTGCCGAGTGACCCCGGAGGCGATCGCAGCGGTGGTCGGCTCGGTCGGCTCGGTCGGCTCGGTCGGCTCGGTCGGCGACGTCACGCGCTGAGGAGACGCAGCAGCCGATCCCGGGCCCGAACCCCCGGGGCGTCGTCCGAGACCGACCAGGCGTTGCCCCCGGACCCGTCGCCGGCGTCCTCGTCCGACGCAAGAGCGCGCATCTCCTCCTCCCAGGTCTCGTCCCACCCGGGAAGGTGGACTCCGGCCTCCCGGGTCTCGTCCTCCCAGGAGACGTTCCAGGTCTCCAGTGGGCGTTCCGGCTGTGCGGGGGCAGGGTCATCGTCGATCGTCGCCGGCGCGCGTTCGATGGTCTCGTCGGTGTCGTCAGGAGCGTCCGCCGGATCGAACGCCTCGTCGAGCCTCGCAGCGAGGCGCCGTGAGTAGGCGGCATAGATCCGCGCATTCAGCCACCTCACCTCGTTGCCGGCGGCGATGCGACGTTCTGCCAACAACGCAGGAATGCCAGCCAATTCCGGTTCGAGCGCACGAGGCACAGGCTCGGACGGCACGGATCGATAGACACGACCCGCTCTCGTCGTCCATTCCAACGTGCCGGGAGGCGCATTTCCGTCCTCGCCCGGTTGAACGAGACGAACTCGGAGATGACCGGTCGTCTTCAGCCGATGATGGCCCCGGCAGAGCGGCTGGAGATTGCAAGTGCACGTGGCGCCGTCTGGGAACGGTTTCCGATGGTCGAGGTCGCATCTGCGGGCGGGCGTAGAACATCCAGGGAAGACGCAGGCACCCTCCGCCGTCCGCACCAGGGCAGCCACCCGCAGGGGAGCGTCGTGCGCGGGGGTGACGAACGGTTCACCGATGCCGACGACCGTCTTGTGCTCGTCGTCGGTGACGACGCACCTCCAGATCGTCGTACGCGGATGATCGCGAGCGGCGTCGGCGGCGATCTGTCGGGCGAGGGCGGCGGTGACAGTGCCGTAGCCGTCCAGCTGCGCCGGCTGCGAGGCCAGGCCGAGCCAGGTCGCCAAGGACATCGTCAGCGAGATGCGGAACTGCGGCCGGGCCGTGGCGGTGGCGGCAGCCGACTCCGGCCCTAACGGATCTTCGGAGGTCGCGGGCGCCCCGAACGCTCCTCGGGAGAGGCGGTGGAAGGCCTCGTCCGCTCGGATCTGGTCGCAGCTGCGCGGGTCTCCCGCCGCCTTCGCCGCCGCGGCGGCGGCGTCCAGGTCCTCCATCACAGCGGCAACCGCCCCGGCAGCACCGCGTGCGGTCAGCCGGGCCATGCCGTCCGACTCGTTGTCGGCGACGACCGACCTCTCCTCGCGAGCACGCGCGGCGCGGTCGGTTGCTCCGTCCGGATCGATGGCGGCGACCGCGGCGTCGAGCGCAGCGCGCAACTGAGGCGGGGTGCAGCGGGTGACGAAGGGGAGGTCACAGCCAGGACGTCGCGGGACCCGCCGCGGATGAAGTGGGCGCTCGGCGGCCTCAGCGTCGGCGTCCGGAATGACTCGACGCTCGACGTGCTCCGCGACGAGCGGCTGGAGCCCGTCCAGGCGCGTGACAAGCAGGTGCAGCTTGCCCCATTCGATCAGGCCGGCACGGGCGAGTCGGGCGGTGCGGCCGTGACGGCCGTCCACGATCAGGGACTGAGCGACGAGCACGCGGTGGGTGGCAGCGGAACGTGTCAGTCCGCACGCCAGCGCGAGCTCGGCGGAAACGAAATCGGGGTGCGAGTTCGGCAGGGTCGAGCGGCCGCCCGCCGACGGAGCGCTGCTCTCGCTCGGTGACCCGGTCCAGTCTCTGCGCGAGGGCGCGGTCGACCTCGTCGCAGCCGTCGTGGGACTCGTCTCCGACCGGAGACTGCCTCCTCCAGGCGCCCAGCAGCCGTGCCGCGGCCGACAGCTGACACCAGGTCGCCCACCCCGCGAGTCGTTGGGCAGCTGCGACGACATCGACGACCTCGTCGAGCGGTCCGACCGGTGACTCGGGCACCTCGCTGGGTTGATACGTCCAGGCACTGAGAACGGCAGCGGAACGTGCACCCGGCAATCCCCGCAGTTCCCCCGCACACGCCACGACCGGCTCCATCAATGTCGCTGTCACGACTCCCCCTTGTCGAACACGTGTTCGACTCTATCGCCTCCGGTGCCCGGAGGGAAGAGGACTGCGCCTCTCTCGGGAAGGCGATCCGCCCGGCGAAACCGGTTTCCTGAAGGCGCCAGGCGTGGGGGCCAAGTAAGGCAACGATCGGTGTCATGAATCAGCAGCGAGAACGTCTCCGTCCACAAGCCGCTCGGAGCGCGGGCCGGCCAATCTCATGTCTCCTCGGCGCCAACCAAGAACCGATGGGAGCAGCCCCCGGAGCAGAACAGGCGGACTCCGTGTCCAGGCTCAGTCCTGGGGAACGACCTCGGGAGCCCGAGTGCGGGAGCGTGGCTGCGGTAGCAGCACCGTCACCACCGCAGCGACGAAGAACGCCGCCATGAGCAGGCCCATCGGCACGAGGGAGTGGTACCCGACCAGCCCCGTGAGCGGCGTCACCGCCGCTCCGGCGAGGAAGGCGAGGCCGCCCTGCAGCGCGGACGCGGTGCCGAGCGCACGCCGCCCCGCCTCCTGCGCCATCGCCGTCGTGGCGGGGATGACGAAACCCATGCCGCCGACGACCACGGTGAGCGTGCACCAGACGAGCCAGAACGGCGGGGCCGAGGGCGCCGCGACGAGCGCCGCGACACCCAGCACCACGGCCGACGAGCACGAGAGCGCCAGCCCCACCGCGCGCAATCTCGCCACCCCCACGCGACCGACCAGGGCTCTCACGAGCGCGCTGCTGGCCGCCATGGCCAGCGCATTCACGGCGAAGAGGGTCGCGTAGGCCGCCGGCGCCAGCCCGTAGACGGTCTCGAGGACGAACGACGACCCGCCGATGTAGACGAAGAACCCGGCCGTGGCCAGGCACTGCACGGCGACGATCCGCATGAAGACGCTGTCCCGGGCCAGGTCCGCCATGCGCCGCACGGTCGGTCCGAGCCCGCGCTCCTCGCTCGGTCCGGTGTCGGGAAGGGTCTCGGGAATGCCCTTGAGCACCGCCACGACCATGAGCAGCCCCAGCCCCGTCAGCGTGAGGAAGACCGTCCGCCAGGAGCCGACCGTCAGGATCGCCCCACCGATCGCCGGCGCCACCACGGGAGCGAGGAAGCTGATGGCCGCGAGCGTGCTGTACCTGCGCGCCGCGTCCGTCCCCGAGGAGGTGTCCCCGACGACGGCCCGCCCGATCGCGACCCCGCCTCCGGCGGCGAGCCCCTGCAGCAGACGCGCCGCGACCAGCACGGCCCCGCCCGGGGCGATCGCGGAGACCAGGGAGGCCAGCGTGAAGACGACGGCACCGCCGAGCAGCAGCCTGCGCCGGCCGCGCCCGTCGCTGAGCGGGCCGAGCAGCAACTGCCCGAGCGCGTTCCCGACGATGAAGGCCGTGACCGTGAGCTGGGCGACCGCTGCCGTCGTCCCGAGCGACCGCTCGACGTCCGGCAACGCGGCGAGGTAGGTGTCGACCGCGAACGGCCCGACCCCGGTGACCACGACGAGCGCGGCCAAGGAGGGTCGCCGGACGCGGAGGGCTGTCGCGCGCAGAGCGTCGGATGTCGTCGTCACTTCATCCCACGATAGGACATCTGAGGCTCGCGGCTCGGTCGCGGTCACATGACGAGACGAGGACGGAAGTCTCAGAACATCGCCGGCGCCGAGCCCAGCGGGGACGGCGGACCGCCCCACGTCATCGCCTTACCGTCGAGCTCCCCCGGGCAGGCGACCCGGGTCACCTCGCCCACCGCCGACCGGACCACCTCCACGCGCCCCGGCAGATCCGCGCCGTCCGCCGGCTCCTGCCGCCCGAGGCCGTCGATCCACTGACCCGTCCGCGCCAGCACGACCCGGACGCGCCGGCCCAGGCCGTCCTCCCGGCGCTGCGCGGCCGCGGTCAGCACGCCCGCGGCGAGCAGCCAGCCGCTCGCGTGGTCGAGCGCCTGCGCCGGCAGCGGGACCGGGCGGTCCGCCCCCGCGCGCACCATCCCCTCGTGGGCGATGCCGCCGACCATCTGCACGAGGCTGTCGAACCCCCGCCGGCCCGCCCACGGCCCGCTGTCCCCGTACGCCGAGAGCTCGGCGAGCACCACCGACGGGTTCACCGAGCGCAACCGCTCCTCGGGCCAGCCGAGCCGGTCCAGCGCACCCGGCCGCAGTCCGCAGACGAGCACGTCCGCCGCCGCGACCAGGGCACCGAAGGTCTCCGCGTCCGCCCGGACGTCGAGGCGCGCGCACCGCTTGCCCGCCGTCGTGTCGGCCACCAGCGGCGCCAGTTCGGAGAAGCCTGGCGGGTCGAGGCGCAGGACGTCGGCCCCGATCGCCGCCAGCACCTTGGTGGCGGTGGGCGCCGCGATGACCCGGGTCAGGTCCAGCACGCGAAGGCGCTCCCCGCCGCGACCTTCTCCGGCCCCGGGCACGGTGGACATCTCGACCAGCGGACGCCGGGCGACCTCGGCGGCCTGTGGATGCACCGCCCACTCCTCCCGGGACCGCAGCGCCGCGGCGGCGCCCCCGGCGGCGACGACCGCCGTCTCCACCTCCACCGCCGCTCGGTCGGCCACCACCGCAGCGACCTCCGCGCGCCCCGCCTCGGCCGGCAGCCCGAGCGCGCGCAACGCCGCCGCACGGTGCCACTGGTAGTTCGTGTGCAGCCGGACCCACCCGTCCGCCGCCGGGTAGTCGCCCGCGACGGGGTCCCAGAGCTCGGGAGCGCGACCGTCGACGAGCAGACGGCGATCCGCGAGGAACACACCGGTGGCGTCGGCCACGTCGAGCCGGGCCCGTTCCGCACCGAGCCATCGGGATGCGGCGAGCAGCGCCGCGCCGACCGAGGCGGTCGCCGCGTCGGCGACCCGGAAGGCGCCCGGCAGACCGGCCGCGCCGGTGATCTCGAGGACCTCCGGCACGAGACCCAGCTCGCGGGCGATGTCGTCCAGTACCGGGCGGGCGGTCGAGGCGTCGGGCACTCCCCCAGTAGATCGCGACGGCTACCGTGCGGGCCATGGCCGCTGACGGAGCGCTCGGGCCCTATCCGGTGCTCGCCCTCGCGACCGTCCTCGTGGCGAGCACGGCGGCGCTGATCGTCCGGACGATCCTGCGGCGCCGCGACCTCGGGACGCCCGCGGAGCGCGCCACCTTCACCACCCTGCACACCGCCTCCCTGGCGGCACCGCACCTGCGCGAGGGGCTGACCCCGACCGGAGCCCGTCGCGCCGTCAGGCACTTGCGCGCCCTGCTCGGCGCCCGGGCGGTCGCGCTGGTCACCGCGGACGCGACGCTCGCCTGGGACGGCGCGGGCGCCGCCGTACACGGACCCCACGCGCCGGCGCACGCCGCGGGAGCGCTGCGCTCCGGCCGCGCCGAGGTGCTCGACGCCGGCGACGTCGCCTGCCCCGACGAGACGTGCCCGATCCGGGGCGCCGTCGCCGTCCCGGTGACCGAGGAGGACCAGGTCGTCGGGGCGCTCATGGCCTACGTCACGGACACCAGCGCCGGGCTGGTCCGGGCGACGGAGGAGGTCGCGCGCTGGGTCTCGACCCAGGTGGACCTGGCGGTGCTCGACCGCTCCCGGCGGCGGGCGATGGAGGCCGAGCTGCGGGCCCTGCGCGCGCAGATCAGCCCGCACTTCGTCTACAACTCCCTCGCCGCCATCGCCAGCTTCGTCCGGACCGACCCCGAGCGCGCCCGTGAGCTGCTGCTCGAGTTCGCCGACTTCACCCGGTACGCCTTCCGCCGCGGTGGCGAGTTCACGACGCTCGCGGACGAGCTCCGCAACGTCGAGCGCTACCTCGTGCTCGAGCAGGCCCGGTTCGGCGACCGGCTGCAGATCGAGCTCGTCGTCGCCCCCGAGGTGCTGCCGGTCGCCGTGCCGTTCCTCGCGGTCCAGCCCCTGGTGGAGAACGCCGTCCGGCACGGGCTGGAGGGCAAGCCCGGCACGGGCCGGGTCACGCTCATGGCCCGGGACGTCGGCAGCGAGGCGCTCATCTCCGTCGAGGACGACGGCGTCGGCAGCGATCCCGACCTCGTCCGGCGTGTGCTCGCCGGCGAGTCCGAGGCGGACTCCGTCGGGCTCGGCAACGTCGACGCGCGACTGCGGCAGGTCTTCGGCGACGGCTACGGCCTCGTCGTCGAGACCGCCCCGGGCGCGGGGACGAGGGTGAGCTTCCGGGTGCCGAAGTTCGCGCCGGGGGTCAGGGCGAGCTGAACCTCGTCAGCGGGCTCGACCGGGACGTACCCTCCCGTCATGACCGGAGCGACGGTGCCCCGTGCCCGGGCCGTGGCCGGGCCGGTGGCGCTGCGCGCCCTGGTCGTGGACGACGAGGCGCCGGCCCGCGAGGAGCTGCTCTGGCTGCTCGGGCGGGACGCCCGCATCGCCCGGGTGCGTGCGGCGGGCAGCGCCTCCGACGCGCTGCTGGCGCTCGACACCGAGCCCGTCGACGTCGTCTTCTGCGACATCAAGATGCCCGGGCTGGGCGGCCTCGACCTGGCCCGCGTGCTGGGCCGTTTCGCGCAGCCGCCGCTCGTCGTGTTCGTCACGGCCTACGACGAGCACGCCGGCGACGCCTTCGACCTGCGCGCCACCGACTACGTGCGCAAGCCGGTGCGGCCGGAGCGGCTCGCGGAGGCGGTGCGCCGCGTCGTGCAGGCGGTGGGCAACGGACCGGAGCCGGGCCCCGAGCCCGAGGACGAGACCATCGCAGTCGAGCTCGGCGGGATCACGCGGTTCGTGCAGCGCTCGCAGGTCCGCTACGTCGAGGCCCAGGGCGACTACGCCCGCCTGCACACGGCGTCCAGCAACCACCTGGTGCGGATACCGCTCACCACGCTCGAGGAGCGCTGGGCGGACGCCGGGTTCGTGCGCATCCACCGCTCGACGCTGGTGGCGCTGCAGCACGTCGACGAGATCCGGATCGACGCCGGTCGCTGCTCGGTCCGGCTCGGGGACCGGGTGCTGCAGGTCAGCCGCCGGCACACCCGCGAACTGCGGGACAGGCTCGTCCGGGCCGCGAGCCTCTCGGCGCGATGACGGGTCGCGGATGAGCCCGGCCCGGCCGCGGGTCACCGTGACCAGCCCACGGATGACGGCCCGACCCAGGCCGCCGTCGCGTTCCGGGGCGCGGGACATCGTCGAGCAGACCGGCGTCGGCGAGGTGTACACCCGGTCCCTGGTGCGGGCCCAGCTGCGCATCGGCCTCTCGGCCGTCGCGCTGACCGTGCTCGGCATCGGCGCGCTGCCCGCGTTGTTCGCGCTCGAGCCCCAGCTGGCCGCCGTCCGGGTGCTCACCGTGCCGCTGCCGTGGCTGCTCGCCGGCGTCGCCGTGTACCCGCTGCTCGTCGGCGTGGGCTGGTGGTACGTCCGGGCCGTGGAGCACGCCGAGCGTGAGTTCGCCGACCTCGTGGAACGGCGGTAGCGGGCGGCATGGTCACCCCCGGGCAGGCCGTCTGGCCGGCCGTCCTCGCGGTCGTCGGTGTCTGCGTCGCCACCGTGGCGATCGGCGCGCTCGGCCTGCGGCTCTCCCGCACGACCTCCGACTTCTACGTCGCCAGCCGGGTCGTCACGCCGCGCTGGAACGCCTCGGCGATCGGCGGGGAGTACCTGTCGGCGGCGAGCTTCCTCGGCATCGCCGGGCTCGTCCTCGCCTACGGCGCCGACGTGCTCTGGTACCCGGTCGGCTACACCGCCGGGTACCTCGTCCTGCTCGCGCTGGTCGCGGCGCCGCTGCGCCGGTCCGGCGCCTACACGCTGCCGGACTTCGCGGAGCTGCGGCTCGGCTCTCTCGCCGTCCGCCGGCTCTCCGCCGTGCTCGTCGTCGGCATCGGCTGGCTGTACCTGCTGCCGCAGTTCCAGGGCGCCGGGCTCGCCCTGCGCACCGTCACCGGCGCTCCGCAGTGGGTCGGGGCGCTCGTCGTCGCCTCGGTGGTCGTCCTCAACGTCGCTGCCGGCGGGATGCGCTCGATCACGCTCGTCCAGGCCTTCCAGTACTGGCTCAAGCTGACCGCGATCGCCGTCCCGGTGTTCTTCGTCCTGCTCGCCTGGCAGGCCGACGGTTCCCCCGACCCCGCCGCGCCCACTCCTCCGGTCGCCCGGACGACCAGCACCCTCCGCGTGCCCGACACCGTGCTGGTCCGCGTCGACGCGCCGCTCGACGCGACCGTGCACGGCGTCGTCGACGGCCGCCCGGTCGACGGGACGCTGCACCTGGAGCCGGGCACGGCCCGCATCGAGGCCGGCACGGAGGTGACCCTCCGGGCGGGTTCGGTCGTCCCACAGGTGCTCGACGTCAAGGCGTCGACCGGCGACCAGTGGGCGACGCCGACCTCCGGCGCCGGCGGCCGTGACCACCCGCTCTACCGGGTCTACTCGCTGCTGCTCGCGCTGCTGTTCGGCACCATGGGCCTGCCGCACGTGCTCGTGCGCTTCTACACCAACCCCGACGGCCGGGCGGCTCGCCGCACCACCCTGGTCGTGCTCGCGCTGCTGGGCCTCTTCTACGTGTTCCCCGCCGTCTACGGCGCGATGGGCCGGCTCTACGCGCCGGACCTGCTGCTCACCGGCCGCACGGACGCCGTGGTGCTGCTGCTGCCCGGGCGGATGCTGCCCGCGCCGTGGTCGGACCTGGTCTCCGCGCTCGTCACCGCCGGCGCGTTCGCCGCGTTCCTCTCCACGAGCAGCGGACTCACGGTCTCCGTGGCCGGCGTCCTCAGCCAGGACCTGCTCCGCGGCCGGCTCCGCACGAGCGTGCGCGGCTTCCGCGTCGGGGCGTTGCTCGCGGTCGCCGTCCCCGGCCTGCTCTCGCTGCTGACGCTGCGCACGAGCCTCGCCGACACCGTCGGGCTGGCGTTCGCGCTGGCCGCGTCGACGTTCTGCCCGCTGCTCGTGCTCGGCATCTGGTGGCGCGGCCTGACCACCGCGGGCGCGCTCGCGGGACTGCTCACCGGCGGCACGCTCGCGACCGTGGCCGTGCTGACGACGATCATGGGTGGATCGTCGACCGGGCTCGCCGGGGCGTTGCTCGCGCAGCCTGCCGCCTGGACCGTGCCGGCGGCCTTCGTCGTCATGGTCGCCGGCTCGTTGCTCACGCGGTCGTCGGTGCCGGCCGCGGCGGGGCGGGTGCTGGCACGCCTGCACGCACCGGAGGCGCTGGGCCTCGACCGGCCCGCGGGTCAGGCAGCGACCGCCACCGACCCCGCCCGGTGACCTGCGCGACCGTTCGTCGCTGTGGACGTACCGCTCGGCGCACGTGATCCACCCGCACGGCGAGCGGCACGACCGTTGATCGAGCCGGACGAACCGGAGCCTTCCCGGCGCCCTCGGGGCTCCGGACAGTGAGCCCTGTCACAGCCGCACCGCCGCGGCTGCCCTGACGAGAGGGAGGCCTCGTGTCCACAGTCCCCAGCAGCCGCACCGGCGGCACGCCGTACGAGGAGGTGCAGGCCAGCGAGGAGTTCACCCAGCTGCGGGCGACGTTCCGCCGCTTCGTGTTCCCGGTCACCGCCGGGTTCCTCATCTGGTACTTCCTCTACGTGTTCCTGTCGGCCTACGCCGATGGGTTCATGTCCACCAAGGTCCTCGGGAACATCAACGTCGGCATCATCTTCGGGCTGCTCCAGTTCGTGTCCACCTTCGCGATCACCATGTGGTACCGCCGCTGGGCCGACCGCGAGTTCGACCCCACGGCGGACGCCCTGCGCGAGCGCATCGAGGGCGGTGAGGTCCAGTGAGGGGCCTGGCCGCGGCCACGACCGTCGGGAGCCCCGGCGTCAACATCACGATCTTCATCCTCTTCGTGGCCATCACGCTGGCGATCGTCGTGCGCGCCTCCCGGCAGAACCGCACCGCGACGGACTACTACGCCGCCGGCCGCAACTTCACGGGGCCGCAGAACGGCGTCGCGCTCTCCGGCGACTACCTCTCGGCCGCGTCGTTCCTCGGCATCGCCGGGGCCATCGCCATCAGCGGCTACGACGGCTTCATGTACTCGATCGGCTTCCTCGTCGCCTGGCTCGTCGCCCTGCTCCTGGTCGCCGAACTGCTGCGGAACACGGGCCGCTTCACCATGGCGGACGTTCTGTCGTTCCGGCTGCGCGAACGCCCGGTCCGGACGGCGGCGGCCATCTCGACCATCATCGTCTCGCTGTTCTACCTGCTGGCGCAGATGGTCGGCGCCGGCGGCCTGGTCAACCTGCTGCTCGGCGTCGAGGGCTCCGGCGGCCAGAACCTCACCATCGCCGTGGTCGGCGTGATCATGCTCGTCTACGTGCTCGTCGGCGGCATGAAGGGCACGACCTGGGTCCAGATCATCAAGGCGGTGCTGCTCATCGCGGGCGCCGGCCTCATGACGGTGTGGGTGCTGGGCAAGTACGGCTTCAACCTGTCCGACCTGCTCGGCGCGACGAACGCCAAGGGCAAGGAGCTGGTGACGCCGGGCCTGCAGTACGGGACGACGAGCACGACCAAGCTGAACTTCGTCTCGCTCGCGCTGGCGCTCGTGCTCGGCACGGCCGGCCTGCCGCACATCCTGCAGCGCTTCTACACCGTGCCGAACTCCAAGGAGGCCCGCCGGAGCGTCGTGTGGGCGATCTGGCTCATCGGCATCTTCTACCTGTTCACCCTGGTGCTGGGCTTCGGCGCGGCGCAGCTCGTCGGTGCCGCGAAGATCTCCGCGGCGCCGGGCAAGGCGAACTCGGCGGCGCCGCTGCTCGCCTACCAGCTCGGCGGGACGCTGCTCCTCGGGGTGATCGCCGCCGTCGCCTTCGCGACCATCCTCGCCGTCGTCGCCGGACTCACCATCACGGCGTCGACCTCGTTCGCCCACGACATCTACGCGAGCGTCATCAAGCGCGGCCAGGTCTCGCAGGAGGACGAGGTCCGGGTTGCGCGCATCACCGCCGTCGTCGTCGGCATCCTCGCGATCCTCCTCGGCATCCTGGCCAAGGACCAGAACGTCGCGTTCCTCGTCGCTCTCGCGTTCGCCATCGCGGCGTCCGCGAACCTGCCGACGATCCTCTACTCGCTCTTCTGGAAGAGGTTCAACACCCGCGGCGCGCTGTGGAGCATCTACGGCGGGCTCATCTCGACGATCACGCTTGATCATCTTCTCACCGGTGGTCTCGGGCAAGGTCGACCCGATCACGCACAAGAGCGCCTCGCTCATCACCGACACCGGCGTGGACTTCCACTGGTTCCCGCTGGAGAACCCCGGGCTCGTCTCGATCCCGCTGTCCTTCTTCCTCGGGTGGCTCGGGACGGTCACCAGCCGGGAGCAGTCCGACCCGGCGCGCTACGCCGAGATGGAGGTGCGCTCCCTCACCGGGGCGGGCGCCGAGAAGGCGGTCGTGCACTAGGACGGGCCCATCCCGGTCACGACGCCCAGGGGTCCGGCTCCGCGACGGAGCCGGACCCCTGGTGCTTCGTGCGGGGGCGGCGTCAGGTGGTCTGTGCGTCGGGCAGCGACGGGCCGACGTTGGCGTGCAGCCAGGCGTTCCAGGTGTCGACGACGCGCCAGCCGTCGCGAACGACGTCCAGGCACGCGGCGGTGTGCAACCACTCCCCCGGCTCCAGGCGCCCATGGACGGCGAGGCGCGTGCGGCGCAGCAGGTCGATCCGCGGGTGGTCCCGCGACCAGCCGCGGGGCGCGCTCTTGAGCATGCCGTCGTCCCCGAGCGGGAAGCCCCGCTCGGCGAGGGCGCCGAGCTCGACGTCGAGGTCGGCCGCCGTGTCCGGGTCGTCCTGCAGACGCCGGAACCGCTCGAGCTGGTCGCGGGCCGGCTGCCAGTAGCCGCCGGCGAGCAGCAGACCGTCCACGGACAGCGACAGGTACAGTCCGCCGCCGTCCTCGCGGCCCACGCTGAGGCTGGCGTGCTCCTGATAGGGCCGCTTGTCGGCGCTGAACCGCAGGTCCCGGTGCGGCCGGAAGACCTTCGGCTCGCCGAACTCCGGCGTCAGCTCGGTTGCGAGCGCCTTCAGCGGCTCGGCGACGTGCTCGCGGTAGACGTCCTCGTGCGCCTTCCAGTACGTGCGACTGTTGTCCGCGGTCAGGCCCTCGTAGAAGTCCAGCGCTCGTTCGCCGAACCCTTCGAAGGTCCGGGCCGTGGTCGATGCGCTCATGGTCGCCTCCTCGGCGACCATCCTGGCCGTCCGGGGCGACCGGGGCCAGCGGCGGCGGGTTCCGCCGCCCGGGCGGTCACGCGCTGAGCGGGAGCGCCTCGGGAGCGGGGGTCAGGAGGAGGTCCTGCAGCGGCCGCCGCACCCGGGGGGCGCGCTCGCGGGAGGCGAGCGGCTCGGGCAGATCGGCCTCCGGGTCGTGCCACCCGACGGCGAGAACGACGACCGGCCGGAGGTCGTCGCCGAGCTCGAAGACCTCGGCCGCGGCGGCAGGGTCGAACCCGCCCATCTGGTGCACGGCGAGGCCCTCGGCCTGGGCCTGGACGGTCAGGTGGGCAGCGGCCTGCCCGGTGTCGTAGACGGCCCAGGGCCGCTCACGGCCGTCCTCGCCGACGGTCTGGGCGGCCAGCAGGATCAGGGCCCCGGCGTGCCGTGCCCACACGTGATTGCCGGGAGCCAGCGCGGCAGCGAGGGCCTCGAAGGCGGGCTCGCCGCGGCGGGCCACGCCGAACCGCCAGGGCTGGGTGTTGTTGGCGCTCGGCGCCCAGCGGGCGGCCTCGAGCAGGACGCCGAGGGTCTCGGCCTCGACGGGGCGGTCGGTGGCGAAGCCGCGCGGGCTGCGGCGCTCGGCGAGCAGGCCGTGCAGCTCAGGGGCCGTGGTCGGGAGGGTGGAGCTCGTCATGCCCCGCGCAACGTGATTGATACGTCAACTATTTCAGGCGCCGCGCTGCACCATCCCGAGCGCGACGGCCAGGCCGAGGACCGACCGCGGCTCGTACGCGTTGCGCCAGAGGCCGCCGTGGTTCGCGCCCTGCCAGAACAGCTCCAGCGGGTGTGCGAGCGGTGTCGCCGGGTTCGCGGCGGCCGCCGGGTTCCGCAGGTCGTGCACGAGCAGCGCGGCCATGAGCGTGTTCGACGTCGAGGGGTCGAAGACCTCGACGCCGAACCGGTGCGCGCCGGCGTACGCGGCGGCGAGGACCCGGTTGCGCAGCACCGATCGCGTGCGGGTCGCGGGCGCGACGTTCAGCGACACCAGCCGACCCTGCGACCGCGCCTGCAGCGCCCGCCACCGCTGGATGCGCTTGGCCAGCGCGTAGTTCGGGCCCTGCTGCGGCACCAGCGAGTCGTTCACCCCGGCCGGCCCGCCGTCCGGCAGCCGCTCGGGGGCGCGGTAGTTCGGCCGGAACAGCCGGCCCCCGGTCCCCACCCGGGCCGCGCGGCTCGCCGCCGATCGGGACGTGTACCGGCGACGGCTGTCGGCCACCACCTCGCCCGGGACGGCGAAGGCGTCGGTGGGCGTGGCGAGGAAGGCCAGCGAGACGTCGGAACGGGCCTCGAGCAGCGCCCGGGTCAGCGCGTCGACGGCGACGGACGCACGCACGTGCGCCGCGCCGTCGGCGTAGACGTAGCTGCCGAGCGTGAACGGACCCTCCAGGTGCAGCAGCCACTGCGCCACCTGCGGCGTCCGCGCCACCAGGTCCACGCCCGCGGCGCCCGCGATCTCGCCGTCCGACGCGCCGGCGGCCACCGGGCGGGACACCGGCACCGACAGGCGGCCGGGGCCGGACCGCGCGACCTCGATGAGACGCGACCACACCTGGGGGTTCGGCAGGTCGACGGCCACGACGTGGGCGCCCCACCCGAGCAGCGAGACCAGCGGCCCCATCTGGGCGCCGGCGCCGAGGACGACCACGGTGACCCCCGCGAGGTCGAGCCAGGCGGGGTGCGCCATGACGGCGCGGACGGCGGCCGCGAACGAGGGCTCCGCGGTGCCCGCGGCGAGCCAGCGGTCGAGCTGGGCGTCGAGGTCGTCGGCGACGAGCCGGCCGCCACGGTAGGGGACGGAGAGCACGTCCGGGCCGCCCCGCCCCCGGCCCTCCACCGTCACCGTCGCGAGCGGCGGCCCGTCGTCCGCGGTCGCCGCGACCTCGAGGGGCAGCTCCTGCGCCCCCCGCCGGAAGCAGAATCGGGCGTGCACCGCGGCCAGCCCGTCGGCGCTGATGGTCGTGGCGGCGCCCGGATCGACGAGGGCGCGCCGCGTCATCTCCCGGTAGGGCGCCAGGTACCCGCGGCGCCAGTCCCGGACGCCGAGCACCTGGTCGGCGAGGGCGGGGTCGACGGCACGCAGGGCGTCCGCGACGACGGCGCGACCGGTGGCCGACGTGGACCGCGTCTGCCCCGTCAGCGGGAAGACGACGCCCTCGGCGGCGGCGGGAGCCTGCGTCTGCATGGCGGCCATGCTGCCCTCCCGGCCCCCGCCGGGGAACCACGGGCAGGTGCGCTGCCACGCCCCCCGGGCGGGAAGACGGAGCCGGCCGCCCCGGCGGCCGTTCCGCTCCCACCCGCTGCAACAGCGTAGAGCGGCGAGGCGCACCGGAGCGGGGATACGGACGCGATGTGTCACTGATGTCGTACGACCCGGCAGTTGCCGTGGCCGGTCGATCACAGGCTGTCACCGGCTCTGCCCGCCGGTCGCGGCCGCCGAGCCGCTCGCCGGACCCGCGACGTCCGGCCTGTCGTCCCGCCGCCGCCCTGACTAGCCTCAGCAGCGAGAGGTCCCGACGCCGACGCCACCGCGCCGTCGCCTGCCGGCGGCGAGTCTCGAGAGAGGATGCGCATGTCCAACGACACGCTCGAGAACCTGCTCCACGAGGAGCGCCGCTTCCCGCCGAGCCCCGAGTTCTCCGCCCAGGCCGTGGCACGGCCCGAGCTCTACGACGAGGCGGCGGAGGACCGGCTGGCCTTCTGGGACCGGCAGGCGCGGGCACTGACCTGGGCCACGCCCTGGGCGCAGACCCTGGACTGGAGCGACGCCCCGTTCGCGAAGTGGTTCGTGGGCGGGACCCTCAACGTGGCCTACAACTGCGTGGACCGGCACGTCGAGGCGGGGCACGGCGACCGGGTGGCCTTCCACTTCGAGGGCGAGCCCGGTGACACCCGGACCATCACGTACGCCGACCTGCAACGCGAGGTCTGCCGGGCCGCCAACGCCCTCACCGACCTCGGCGTGGAAGCCGGCGACCGGGTCGCGATCTACATGCCGATGATCCCCGAGACGGCGATCGCCATGCTCGCCTGCGCCCGGATCGGCGCCGCGCACTCGGTGGTCTTCGGCGGCTTCTCCGCGGAGGCGCTGCGCAGCCGGATCGAGGACGCCGAGGCGAAGCTGGTGATCACGGCGGACGGCGGGTACCGGCGCGGCGCGGCGGCGGCGCTCAAGCCGGCCGTCGACGAGGCGGTCGCGGCGTCGCCGTCGGTGCGGAAGGTCCTCGTCGTCCGGCGCACCGGGCAGGACGTCGCCTGGAACGAGGACAAGGACGTCTGGTGGCACGACGTCGTGGACGCCGCGCCGGACACGCACCAGGCCCAGGCCTTCGACAGCGAGCACCCGCTGTTCATCCTGTACACCTCCGGCACCACCGGGAAGCCGAAGGGCATCCTGCACACCAGCGGCGGCTACCTCGCCCAGGTCAACTACACCCACCGGAACGTCTTCGACCTGCACCCCGAGACCGACGTCTACTGGTGCACCGCCGACGTCGGCTGGGTCACCGGGCACAGCTACATCGTCTACGGGCCGCTCTCGAACGGCGCCACCCAGGTCATGTACGAGGGGACGCCGGACACGCCGCACCGCGGCCGCTGGTGGGAGCTCGCGCAGAAGTACGGCGTGACGATCCTCTACACCGCGCCGACGGCCATCCGGACGATGATGAAGTGGGGCGAGGACATCCCCGCCGGCTTCGACCTGAGCTCGCTGCGCGTGCTCGGCAGCGTCGGCGAGCCGATCAACCCGGAGGCCTGGATCTGGTACCGGCACGTCATCGGCGGGGACCGGACGCCGGTGGTCGACACCTGGTGGCAGACCGAGACCGGCGGCATCATGATCAGCCCGCTGCCGGGTGTCACCGAGGCGAAGCCGGGCTCGGCGATGAAGCCACTGCCGGGCATCTCCGCCGACGTCGTCGACGACGAGGGCAAGCCGGTGCCGAACGGCGGCGGCGGGTACCTCGTCCTCACCGAGCCCTGGCCGGCGATGCTCCGCGGCATCTGGGGCGACCCGCAGCGCTACAAGGACACCTACTGGTCGCGGTTCCCGGACCGCTACTTCGCGGGCGACGGCGCCAAGAAGGACGACGACGGCGACCTCTGGCTGCTCGGCCGCGTGGACGACGTCATGAACGTCTCCGGGCACCGGCTGTCCACGACGGAGATCGAGTCGGCGCTCGTGAGCCATCCCAAGGTCGCCGAGGCGGCGGTCGTCGGCGCGACGGACGCGACGACCGGTCAAGCGGTGGTCGCCTTCGTCATCCTCCGCGGCAGCGTCGACGCGGCGACCGCGCAGGGCCAGGAGATCGTCCAGGAGCTGCGCAACCACGTCGCGAAGGAGATCGGCCCCATCGCGAAACCGCGGTCGATCCTCGTCGTGCCGGAGCTGCCCAAGACCCGGTCCGGCAAGATCATGCGCCGGCTGCTGCAGGACGTCGCGGAGAACCGCGAGGTCGGCGACCAGACCACGCTGGCCGACACGAACGTCATGGATCTGATCAAGTCGGGCATGGCGAAGCCGGCGGCGTCCGAGGAGTGAACGGCGTCCGGCCACCGCGCGATCGCCCGCGCGGTGGCCGGGGCGGCGTCGTCGGACGAGCCGGACATCGTTGCGGGGACGTGACCCGCGTGCTCGCCCATCTGCCCGTGCACGACGCGCCGCCGCTGCTAGGGTCGTTGACTTCTTGACAGTTCCTTCTCCACCGCGAATGCACCACGGGCATCCCCGCATGGACCATCCCCAGTTGGGCGATTCCGTAGGGTCGACGGATCACCGGCTCGGCGCTCGTCGTCGACCGGCCCGCCTCTCCGGTGCGCTCCCCGAGATCCGGAGGCAGCCATGTTGACCGGGGTACTCCGGCAGGCGCGCCGACGCGCCGCCGTGACCGCCTACCTCGAAGCGGGCTGGCCGATCGCGCCCGGCGCGTGGTGGGATCCGCGCGCCGAGCAGTATCGCTGCCGCCGGGTCGGGTGCCTCACCAGCGGCACGATCCACGCCGCCGACGGCATGACCCCCCGCAGCGATCCGGGCGCCTGGTCCTCCGACCCCGCCACCGTGCTCCTCGTCACCGGGCACGGCATCGACGTCGTCGAACTGCCGCTGGGCTCCACTCCCCCCGACGCACTCTTCTCCCGTGCCGCGCTGCCCGGCCCCGTCGCGCTCTGGACCTCGGTGCGGCCCCGACTGCTCGTCCTCGCCAGCACCAGGGGCGCAGCCGGCGTCCCCGACGTCCTTCCGCCCGGTCTGCCCGAAGGTGTGCTGCTGCACAGCACGGGCTCCTACATCCCGCTCCCGCCGTCCCGGGTACGCACCGGCGACGTGGTCTGGATGCGGCCCCCGCAGTCGCTCGACTGGCACCTGCCCGAACTCGGCGAGGTCGTCGACCTGCTGACGCGCCGGCTGCTCGGCGAGGGTGCGGCCGAGCCCACCGCCCGCGCCTCCGGCGCCGCAGCCGCACCGTTCCGGGGTCCGGACCTCGCGACGGCCCGTGTCCGCCGCGGCGTTGCGCCACACCGCGCGGAAGGCCTGAGCTCCCGACCCCGTCGGGCCAGCCCCCGTCGGGCCACCCCCCACGCGCCCCGGTCCGGTCCGCCGCCGGCCGCGATCGCGTCCCACAGCCTCCTCCTGACCGGCAGCCCGCCGGGGAGCCCCGACGATCGGCTCGCACGCCTCGCACGCCGTAGGCTCAGCGCCGTCGGGGAAGGGGAACCACGGGCCGGCCGCGGGGACCGGCGGGAGGAGCGAGGACATGGCGGAAGACATGGCGGGGGAACGCACCCTCGGACAGCTCGTGGCACAGGCCTCGAACGACCTGTCCGGCCTCGTCCGGGCCGAGATCGCTCTGGCCAAGGCCGAGCTTCGCGTGGACGCCAAGAACGCCGCCGTCGGCGGCGGCCTCTTCGGGGCCGCCGGGTACCTCGGACTGCTGGCAACGGTCACCCTGGTCATCACGATCGCCTACGCCCTCGTGGCCGCGGGGCTGCGCGCGTGGGCGGCCTTCCTCATCGTCACCGTCGGGCTGCTGCTGATCGCCGGCATCCTCGTGCTCGTGGGCCGATCGCGGATCAAGAAGGTGAGCCCGCCGGAGCGCACCATCCGCTCGACGAAGGAGGCGATCGCGGCGGTGAAGCCCGGTCATAACGGTCGGTGACGGTCGACGTCGCCGAGATCCTCGTCGAGGGTCCCTGGCGGCACCGGTTCGTCGCGGCCAACGGCGCCCGGTTCCACGTCGCCGAGGCCGGATCCGGCCCGCTCGTCCTGCTGCTGCACGGCTTCCCCGAGTTCTGGTGGGCGTGGCGGGCGCAGCTCGTCGCGCTCGCCGAGGCCGGCTACCACGCCGTCGCCATGGACCTGCGCGGCTACGGGGCGTCGGACAAGCCTCCCCGCGGCTACGACACCCCGACGTCCGCCGCGGACGTCGCCGGCGTGGTGCGCGCGCTCGGCGCGCAGCAGGCCACGATCGTCGGGCACGACTGGGGCGGCTGGATCGCCTGGTCCATGCCCGGCCTGCAGCCCCGCGTCACGCGTGCCGTCGGCGCCCTCGGCATGGCGCACCCGCTGACCCTGCGGGCCTCCCTCGGCGGGCGGCGCCAGCGGCGGGCGGCGGGCCGCCTCCTCGCCTTCCAGGCGCCGCTCGCGCCCGAGCGGTCGATGGGCGACAAGAACGGGGTCGTCACCGTGCTGCGCTCCTGGGCCGGCCCGGGCTGGCCGGACGCCGAGAGCGAGCAGCGCTACGTGCGTGCCATGAAGGTGCCGTTCGTCGCGCACACCTCGATGGAGTACTACCGCTGGGCGGTCCGCTCGGTGGTGCGCAGCGACGGACGCCGGTTCGCCGCCGCGGTGCGCGACCCGGTCCAGGTCCCGGTGCTGCAGATCCACGGCGGCCTCGACCCGTGGGTGCTGCCGGAGACCGCCGCGCTGTCGGCCGAGCGGGTGGACGGGCCGCTGCGCTTCGAGCTCCTGCCCGCCGTCGGGCACTACCCGGCGGAGGAGGCGCCGGAGCAGGTCAACGCGATCCTGCTCGAGTGGCTGGCGTCGCTGCGGGCGGAACGTCGCCGTCCGCGGTCGTCGTCCCCGGCCTGATCCCGTCGCCGCCACCGGCCGGCAGCAGCGGATCCGCCGTCCACCCCAGCAGCACGAGCGCCCCGACCAGCCAGAACTGGTTGTAGAACGCCTGCTTGTTCAGCAGGTTCGCGCCGAAGAGGGCGAACGCCGCCACCGCCGCGAAGCGCGCCGGAGGCGGCTGAAAGCGCCGGACCACGGCCGACGGCGAACGCGATCACCGCGAGGATCAGCGTGGCCGCGAGCCAGAACGGCGGCGTCCACCCCAGCTCGTGCACGGCCGCGAGGTAGAGCGTGTCCGAGAACTGGATGACGTGGAACCCGACGAGCAGCGTCACGGTGTCGTGCCACATCGCCGGGAGGTCCCAGACGGCCCACGGCAGCACCAGCAGCGCGGCGCCCGCGGCGACCGCCGCCGTGCGGCGCGGCCCCAACGGCCGCCAGACCGCGAGCAGCGGCAGCAGCAGCACGATGTGCTGTTTGCTCGCCAGCGCGAGGGCGACGAGCACGACGGCGAGCCGGAGGCGCCCGCCGTCGACCGCGAGCAGCGCGCCGGCGAGGAGCAGCGCGATCAACGGCTCGGTCCAGGCCTGCTCGATCTGCGTGAACGTGCCCGGGAGCAGCAGGAGCACGGCCGCCGGCACCACCCCCGATCCGGCGCGGTCCGGCCCTCGTCCGGCGCCCGAACGCGACGATCACGGCAGCGAGACCGAGCTCGGCGACGGCCAGGCCCCACCGGACGTCGCCGGTCAGCAGCTTCGCCGGCGCCAGCAGCACCGCCGTCCAGGGCAGGTAGGTGAAGGCGTCCTTGACGCCGGGGGAGCTCGGCCAGACCTGCGTGTACATGTCCCGCCCGTGCAGCACCGCGTCCGCCGCGCCCTGCAGCGAGTACCAGACGTCGATCCGCGGCGCCGGGTCCAGGTGGATCACGGCCGCGGATCCGGCCGCGAACGCGGCGGCGGCGAGCGCCAGGCCGACGACGGGCCGGCGCAGGGCGATGGCGGCGCCGGCGGCCACCGCAGCGACGGCGACGGCCGTGCGCAGCACCTGGGCGTCGTGGTCCGGCAGGTAGGTGAAGGTCGGGACCACGTACTGCAGCAGACCCGCGGCGGCGACGGCGAGACCACCGACGACCGGCCCCGGCACGCCGAGCCGGCGGTCGCGCAGGAGCGCGACGCCGAGCAGCACGCACGCGACGGTGTACACGGCGACGATCCAGCCCTGGTAGAAGGGCACGCTCCGGACCGCGGCCGTGGCGGCGAGCAGCAGTGCTGCGGCGGGGACCAGTGCACGCGCGTGCGCGAGCGGCGGGCGGACGGCCCGCCAGGACGGCGAGGGCACCCGCTCAGTCTGTCAGCCGGCCGCGCACCCGCCGGAGGAGACCTTGCTGGTGGCGTCGATGCCGGCCTGGATGTCGCCGCTGACCTCCTTGATGGTCAGGGCGTAGCCGGTCGAGGCGTCGTCGAGGGACTTCGCGAACACGATGCCGGCTGATCCGGCCGGACGTGTCGAGCAGCGGCCCGCCGGAGTTGCCCTGCTGCACGTTGGCGTACAGCGAGTACACCTCGCGGGTGACGCCGGGCTTGCCGTAGATGTCCTCGCCGACCGCCGACAGCACGTTGCGGACCCGGGCGGCACCCGCCGAGAACGGGCCGTTCTTGGGGAAGCCGGCGACCACGGCGTCGTCGCCGTGCTGCAGGTCCCGCGACGCGAGCGGCAGCGCCGGCGCGGTGAGGTTCGGGACCGCGAGCACCGCGACGTCCTTCTGCGGGTCGAAGAGGACCACGCGGGCGGGGAGCCGCTCGCCCACACCGGAGACCTGCACGGTCGGGGCGTCGACGCCGGCGACGACGTGTGCGTTCGTCACGACCCGCTGCGGCCCGACCACGGAACCGCTGCCCTCCTGACCGCGCCCGCAGGCCTCGGCGTCCCCGACGATCTTCACGATGCTCCGCCGGGCCCGCTGCGAGCACAGCGTCGGACACCGCGTCGGGGTCGGGACTGGGCACGGGCAGGATCTGCTCCGGCGCGACGCCCTCGAAGACGCGCGGGAAGTTGCTGCCCGCGACGGCCCTGCGGAAGTTCTCCGCCAGCGTGTCCAGCTCGTTGGGCATGTAGCGGTCGACGCCGGCGAGCAGGCGGGACGACGACACCGCCCGGTTGATCTGCGGCGCGGGGCTCCCGCGCAGGGCGCCGCCGACGAACCACAGCACGAGCACGACGGCGATCACGCCGGCGACCATGCCGAGGATCTGGTCGGCGACCTGTGCGGGGCGCACGGTGAGGTGCTGCCGCAACCGCGCCCCGAGCAGCGCTCCGGCGAGCTGGCCGAGCCAGGCGAACAGCAGCACCGAGACCAGCACGGTGAAGGTCCGCTGCAGGCCCTCCTCCAGGCCGTCGGCCAGCGGCGGGACGATCTCCATCGCGAGCAGGGCCCCGGCCAGGAAGCCGCTCAGCGACAGCGCGCCGACGGCCAGACCCTGCCGCCAGCCGGACACGGCGTACGAGATGATCACGATGGCCAGGACGAGGTCGATCACGGCACGTCCTCCGCGAGCGCCTCCGCGTCCCGTCGGGAGAGGGTCGGCGGTTCGGGAACGGGTTCCATCCGGTCCCGGCTCCACGGCCGCTCCCAGCCGGCCAGGGCGAGGACGCGGTCGAGGATGCCCGCGGTGAAGCCCCAGACGAACAGCCCGCGGACGGCGAACCCGGGCCCGATGTAGCCGCTCGGATGGGCGACGAGGAACCGCGCGGCGGGGTCGAGGAGCTCCCGGACCGGCACCCGGACGACCCGCGCCACCTCCACGGGATCCGCGGCGCGGACCGGGCACGGGGTCCGCCACCAGGCCAGCACCGGCGTCACGACGTGGTCGCTGACCGGCAGGTACAGGTCGGCCAGCCGGCCGACGACCACCACCCCCGCCGGGTCCAGCCCGGTCTCCTCGTGCGCCTCGCGGACGGCGGCCTCGGCGGGGCCGGCGTCCGCCGGTTCCAGGCCCCCGCCCGGGAAGGCGACCTGCCCGGGGTGCGAGCGCAGGCTGGCGGCCCGCTCGGTGAGCAGGACGTCGGGGCCGTCCGGCCCCTCGCCGAAGAGGAGCAGGACCGCGGAGCGGCGGTGCTCACCCGGTGGCGGGGGAAAGCGCGTGATGTCCTCGGCGCGGGCGGTGCGGGCGACGTCGAGGAGCGGGCCGAACCAGGGCGGCAGGTCCGGCGTCACGGCCGGTCCTTGACCAGCTTCGCGGCGCGCTCGGGGTCGGTCTCACCGATGCCGTACGACGGGCACAGCTGCGCCACCGGGCAGGCGCCGCAGGCCGGCTTGCGGGCGTGGCACGTCCGCCGGCCGTGGAAGATCACCCGGTGCGAGAGCATCGTCCAGTCGCGCTTGGGGAACAGCGCGGCGACGTCCTGCTCGACGACGACCGGGTCCTCGCTCACCGTCCACCCGAACCGCCGCGAGAGCCGCCCGAAGTGGGTGTCGACGGTGATGCCCGGGATGCCGAAGGCGTTGCCGAGCACGACGTTGGCGGTCTTGCGCCCGACCCCGGGCAGCGTGACGAGCTGCTCCAGCCGCTTCGGCACCTCGCCGCCGAAGTCCTCCACGAGCTTGGCGCCGAGCTTGACCAGCGTGTCCGACTTCGCCCGGAAGAACCCGGTCGGCTGGATGATCCGCTCCAGCTCGGCGCGGTCGGCGCCCGCGTAGTCGGCAGCCGTCGGGTAGCGCGAGAAGAGCTGCGGCGTCACCTGGTTGACCCGGACGTCGGTGGTCTGCGCGGAGAGCACCGTCGCGACCAGCAGCTCGAGCGGGCTGGTGAAGTCCAGCTCGGCGTGCGCGTCCGGGTACCGCTCGGCGAGGATCCGGTTGATCCGCCGGGCCCGCCGCACGAGCGCCAGCGGCGGCTCCTGCGACGTCCCCTGCGACGTCCCGCTTCGACGATGCGGGAGTCACCGTTGCGCCGTCGACCACGGGGCCCAGGGTACGTGCCCCCGCGAGCGCTCCGTGACGCAGCGCAGCGGGCGGGTGAAGGAGGTGCGCCTAAGGGGTGGTGCCGCCCGCACGCCGCTCAAGGGCCGCCGCCCGGTCGGCCGACGCCTCCAGGGACGGCGAAGGAGCGGCTCCGCGACGGAGCCCGGTGGAGAGGGGCCGAACGGTGTCGGTGACGACGGGCGAGGAAGCGGCGGAGGACCGTCGCCGCCAGCTCGCCCTGCTCACCGAGCTCCGCGAGGTGGAGCACTGGCGGCGTCTCGTGGCGGCCCGGATCGACCTCGCCGTCGCGGCGGTGGCCGCCGTCGACGAGCCCGTCGTCCGCAACCTCCCGACGGCGCCCCCGGTGCCGTTCGGGTTGCGCGAGCTCGTCGGGCTCGCGCGCCCCGGGCATGCCCGGGGCGAGGTCGAGGTGCTGTTGCGGCTGCGCGCGGTGCAGCGCGACCTCGACGCCTACGCGCGGGCGCTGCGGGCGACGACCCGAGCGGCCACCCAGCACCTGCTCAGCCGGCTCGACGACCCGGCGGAGCCCGGCGGGCCGGCCGAACCCTCCGAGGCGCCCGGGAGCGGCCGCGAGCCGCTCGCGCCGGTGATCCTGCTGGAGGCACGGCGACGGCGGCGACCCGACCCCGACGGGGTCGCCTGAGGCCTGCGGGGCGCGACGGCGGACGGCCGCGACCTGCGCCCTGATCTCCCGGACGGCGCACCCGTGCGGCAGACTGCGGGGGGTCAGGCGCCGTGGTGTGCTGCGCCCGGGTAGGAGGAGGACCGGTGGACGACCAGGTCGTGCGCCAGGCACCGCTGTTCGCCGCTCTGGACGACGACGCCGCGAAGGCGCTGCTGGAGACGATGACCCGGGTCGAGGTACCGCGCGGAGAGGCGATCTTCCACGAGGGCGACCCCGGCGACCGGCTCTACGTCATCGTCGAGGGCAAGATCAAGCTCGGCCGGGCCTCCGGCGACGGCCGGGAGAACCTGCTCGCCGTGCTCGGACCCGGCGAGATGTTCGGCGAACTGTCGCTCTTCGACCCCGGCCCGCGGAACGCCACGGGCACCGCCGTCGCCGACAGCGTGCTCATCGGCATGGGCAGCGGTGACCTCGACGCCTGGCTGCGCGGGCGGCCGGAGGTCGCCCGGCACCTGCTGCGGGCCCTCGCCCGCCGGCTGCGCCGCACCAACGAGGCGCTGGCGGACCTCGTCTTCTCCGACGTCCCCGGCCGGGTCGCGAAGGCGCTGCTCGACCTCTCCGAGCGCTTCGGCCGCCCCACGGACGACGGCCTGCGGGTCGCCCACGACCTCACCCAGGAGGAGCTCGCCCAGCTGGTCGGGGCGTCCCGGGAGACGGTGAACAAGGCCCTCGCCGACTTCGCCTCGCGCGGCTGGCTGCGGCTCGAGGCCCGCGCCGTCGTGCTGCTGGACGTCGACCGCCTCCGCAAGCGCGCCCGCTGACGCCGGCCGCCCGGCTCGATCAGCCCAACGTGCGCAGGTGGTCGAGCTGGGCGCGGACGCTGAGCTCGGCGGCCGGCCACACCTCGCGCGGGACGTCCGCGTACACGCGCTCGACGACCTCCGCCGGCGTCCGCGCACCCGCGGCCACCGCCCGCCGGACCTGGTCCAGCCGTTCGGCCCGGTGGCGACGGTAGAACCGGACGACCTCCAGCGGGTCGCGCAGGGCGGGGCCGTGCCCGGGCAGCAGGTCGGTGAGACCGCGGGCGGCGACGAGCTCCTCGAGCCGGGCCAGCGAGTCCAGGTAGTCCGCGAGGCGACCGTCGGGGTACGCGACCACGGTCGTGCCGCGGCCGAGCACGGTGTCGCCGGTGAGCAGCGCACCCGACTCCGGCAGCACGAACGACAGCGAGTCGCCGGTGTGCCCCGGCGTGGCCACCACCTCGACGACGAGCCCGTCGACGTCGACGACGTCCCCGCCGCGCAGGCCCTCGTCGCCGAGCCGGTGCGCGGGGTCGAGAGCGCGGACGCCGACGCCGCCGGCCGCCGCGGCGAACGACCGGGCCGCCTCGCTGTGGTCCAGGTGGCCGTGGGTGAGGAGCACCACCCCGACCCGGGCACCGGCGGCCTCGACGGCCGCGAGCACGGCGGCCAGGTGCGCGGGGTCCTCCGGCCCCGGGTCGACGACCACCGCCCGGGCCGCGCCTGGCGCCCGGAGCACCCAGGTGTTCGTGCCGTCCAGGGTCATGGGCCCGGGGTTGGGCGCGAGGACGCAGGAGGCGACGCCGGTGACGTCGCCGCCCGTCCAGTCACCAGGGCCGGTTCCGCCCGTCATGGCCGTCATGGCCCGGCCTCCCCGCCGCCGCGCCCGTCCAGGTCGATCCGGAGCACGAGGTCGCCGGTGGCCCCGCGGGCCACCCAGGGCGAGACCGGCCGCGGCGCACGCGGGGTCGCGAGCAGCGCGGCGACGTCCGGTGCGGCGGCGAGCTCCTCGAGGCAGACCAGTGTGGGAGGCAGCATCGGGAGCTCCCCCGCGGCATGCGCCTCGACCGCGGCGCCCGGGCTCAGCCACGCCGCCCGCTCCCCCTCACCGCCGAGATCACGCGCCTCCTGGCCCGCCGGCAGCGCCGCGACGTAGAACCGGGTGTCGAACCGGCGGTTCTCGAACGGGGGCGTGACCCACCGCGCCCACGGCCGCAGGTCGCCGGCGCGCACCGCCAGCCCCTCGCCGCGCAGCACGCTCGGGCAGGGTCAGCTCGCCCGCCGCCAGCCGCACCCGGCGCTCCTCCCACGCGGGGGCGGCGAGCGCCGCGGCGTCCGGACCGGCTCCGTCGGCGTCCACGGCGAGCAGCACGCCGCACTCCTCGAACGTCTCCCGCACCGCGGCCGCGACGGCCGCGGCGTCCTCGGGGGCGGAATCGTGGAACGGCGTCCCGCCGTCACCCGCGTCCACCGAGCCGCCCGGGAAGACGAGCATGCCCGGGGCGAACGCCATCCGGGGCACTCGCCGGAACGCGAACACCTCCACGCCGCCGGCTGCAGCGTCCCGCACCAGCATCACGGTCGCGGCGTCGCGGACCGGAGGGGCCGGCTGCCGTGGCGCGCCGTCCTGGGCGAGGCGCTCGGACGCCCGCGGCGGCAGGGGGAACTCGCGGAGCACGGCCCCAGCCTGGCAGCCCCCGCAGCGTGTCGAGGACGCGGGGACGTCTGGTTCGGCAGGACCCCCTCGGCAGGCGCTAGTCTTCGACCCCGGTCGCTGGATCATGAGGCGACGGGCCACGGCCGGTCAGGGCCGCAGACACGGGGACAGCACCATGACGGACGAGCAGCGCCTGACGCTCGAGGAGCTGGCAGGCGCGGTAGGCATGACGACGCGGAACGTGCGCGCCTACCAGACACGGGGACTCCTCCAGCCGCCGAGCCGGGCCGGCCGGACGTCGGTCTACACCCAGGAGCACGTGCGGCGGCTGCAACAGGTGCAGCAGGCACGCGCCCGAGGTGCCTCGCTGACGCTGCTGCGGACCCTCATCGCCGAGGGGCGCGACCTCGACGGCGTGTGGGAGGGCCGGGGCCGGCCGACGCATCGGCAGCTCGTCGACGTCACCGACGCGGCGCTGCAGCACACCCCCGCCTGCCTGGCGCACCTCGACGTGCCCGCGGAGGAGGCGCTGGCGCAGCTCGGCGGCGGCCGACGCGGCCGACGTGCAGCCCGGCGTCCGGATGCTGGTCGAGACCGGCGTCTTCTCCCGGCGGGGCGACGGTCCGCGGGCGCCGGGGGCCTACGCCTGCGCGGCGGCGGTGCTCCACGAGCAGGGCGTCCTCGACTCCGCGAGCGCCGTGCTGCGGCTGACCCGGCTCGTCGCGGACGCCGCCGAGGTCGTCGTCGCCGCGGTCGCGGGTACGGCACGGTCCCTGGACCCCGAGGCACGGCTCGGGGCGGCGGCACGGCTCGGCGAGCTGGCAGGAGCGGTCGTCGCCGAGCTCGTCAGTTCCCGCGTGGCCGTGCTCGAGGAGCCGGCGTCACGCTGAGGCGTGTCCCGCGGGTCAGCGGAGTACGGCCACCAGCTCGACCTCGACCGGCGAGCCGAGCGGCAGGGCCGCGACGCCGACAGCGCTCCGGGCGTGCCGGCCGGCCTCGCCGAGGACGGCCCCGAGGAGCTCGCTGGCGCCGTTGACCACCTGCGGCTGCCCGGTGAAGCCCGGCGCGCTGGCGACGAACCCGACGACCTTGACGATGCGGAGCCCGTCGAGGTCGGCGACCGAGGCCGCCGCGGCGAGCGCGTTCAGCGCGCAGACGCGCGCGAGCCGCGCGGCCTCCTGCGGCGGGACGTCCCCCTCGCCCTCGCCGACGAGCCCCGTCGCGGACAGCGCGCCGTCGACGAACGGGAGCTGCCCGGACGTCCACACCAGCCCGCCCTCCCGGACGGCCGGGACGTAGGCGGCGACCGGAGCGGCGACCGGCGGCAGCTCCAGCCCGAGTTCGGCCAGGCGCTCGGCGACGGTCACGAACGCGGCCGCTTCAGGTACGCCACCAGCCCGGCGCCCTCGGGCCCCGGGACGACCTGGACGAGCTCCCAGCCGTCCTCGCCCCACTGATCGAGGATCTGCTTCGTCGCGTGCACGATGAGCGGCACGGTCGCGTACTCCCACTGCTGCGCCATGGCCGTGCAGCCTAGGCCTTTCCCCGCCCTCCCCGGTCCCCAGGATCACGGCGGGCGGCCCGGGAGGGGCTTGTTTACCCTGGGGAGGTGGCCGACTCCGCTCCTTCCCCGGCCGTCGACCCCGGGGACCGCGCCGCCGACCGCCCCTACGACCCCGCCCGCACCCGGCTGCACGTCGTCACCGGCAAGGGCGGCACCGGCAAGACGACGGTGGCCGCGGCCCTGGCGCTCGCGCTCGCCGCGGGCGGCCGGCGCACCCTGCTCTGCGAGGTGGAGGGTCGCCAGGGCATCGCCCAGCTCTTCGACGTGCCGCCGCTGCCGTACCAGGAGCGCAAGATCGCCGTCGCGCAGGACGGCGGCGACGTGTTCGCGTTGGCGGTCGAGCCCAAGGCCGCGCTGATGGAGTACCTCGAGCTCTTCTACCGGATGGGCCGGGCCGGCAAGGTGCTGGAGCGGATCGGGGCCGTCGACTTCGCCACCACCGTGGCACCCGGGCTGCGGGACGTGCTCCTCACGGGCAAGGTCTACGAGGCCGCGCGGCGGCGGACGCCGCAGGGCCACGTCTACGACGCCGTCGTCCTCGACGCGCCGCCGACCGGGCGCGTGACGCGCTTCCTCAACGTCAACGAGGAGGTCGCGGACCTGGCCAAGGTGGGGCCCATCCGCAACCAGGCCGACTCGATCATGAAGCTGCTGCGCAGCCCGCAGACCGTCGTCCACGTGGTGAGCGTGCTCGAGGAGATGCCGGTCCAGGAGACGCAGGACGCCGCGGCCGAGCTGCGCCGGCTGGGTCTGCCGCTGGGCTGCGTGCTGGTCAACATGGTGCGGGAGCCGGTCCTGGCCGAGGCCGACCTCGTCCGCGCCGGCGCGGGCCGGCTGGAGCGCGACGAGGTGATGCAGGGCCTGGTGGCGGCGGGTATCGGTCCGCGGTCGCGGCACGGGAGTCCGGCCGAGGACACCTGGCTGAGCCGGCTCGCGGACGGGCTGATCCGGGAGGGCACCGACCACGCTCTGCGGGTGGAGCTGGAGCGGACCGAGCGGACCGACCTGGCGGCGATCGGTCGCCCG
The DNA here is from genome assembly GCA_963755755.1 of uncultured Actinomycetota bacterium. Taxonomy (GTDB): domain Bacteria; phylum Actinomycetota; class Actinomycetes; order Actinomycetales; family Kineosporiaceae; genus DATKNA01. Next base: position 41,532 of record CAVWLJ010000017.1, on the reverse strand, counting down.
ATGGCCGAGCTCCCGGCGCTGCCCGGCGGGATCGACCTCGGGGCGCTGTACGACCTCGCCGAGCTCCTGCTCGAGCAGGGGGTGGCATGACACCGGAGCGCGGTGCGGCGCGCCAGGCGCCGCCGTTCGACGCGGACACGCTGATCGACGACCCGGGCACCCGGGTCGTGGTCTGCTGCGGCTCGGGCGGGGTCGGCAAGACGACGACGGCGGCGGCGCTCGCGCTGCGCGCGGCCGAGCGCGGTCGCAAGGTCGTCGTCCTGACGATCGACCCGGCCCGGCGGCTCGCCCAGTCGATGGGGCTGCGCGAGCTCGACAACACGCCCCGACCGGTGGCGGGTTCGGACCCCGCGGCGGGTGGCCGGCTCGACGCGATGATGCTCGACATGAAGCGGACCTTCGACGAGGTCATCGAGCAGCACGCGACCCCGGAGAAGGCCGAACAGATCTTCGCCAACCCCTTCTACCAGGCCATGTCGAGCTCCTTCGCCGGCACGCAGGAGTACATGGCGATGGAGAAGCTCGGCCAGCTGCGGTCCGCGGCGGACGCCGACCCCGAGGGCTGGGACCTCATCGTCGTCGACACCCCGCCGAGCCGGTCCGCGCTGGACTTCCTCGACGCGCCCGCCCGGCTCGGGTCCTTCCTCGACGGGCGGCTCATCCGGCTCCTCTCCGCGCCGGCGAAGGCCGGCGGGCGGGCCTACATGCGAGTCGTCTCGGCGGCGGTCGGCAGTGCCACGAGCGTGCTCTCCAAGCTGCTGGGCGCGCAGATCCTGCGCGACGTGCAGAGCTTCGTCGCCGCGCTCGACACCGTCTTCGGCGGGTTCCGGGAGCGGGCGTCGCGCACCTACGAGCTGCTCCAGGCACCCGGGACGGCGTTCCTCGTCGTGGCCGCGCCGGAGCCGGACGCACTGCGCGAGGCGTCGTACTTCGTCGAGCGGCTGGCGGCGGAGCGGATGCCGCTGGCCGGCCTCGTGCTCAACCGGGTCCACACCAGCCCGGCCGAGGAGCTGTCGGCGTCCAGGTCCTCCGCGGCCGCGGAGGACCTGGAGGAGTCGGGGAGCAGCGACCTCGTGGCCGCCCTGCTGCGGATCCACGCCGACCTGCTGCTGCGCCGGGAGCGCGAGCTCACCCTGGCCTCCCGGTTCACCGCGGCGTTCCCCCGGGTGCCGGTGATCGAGGTGGCCGCGCGGGCGCAGGACGTGCACGACCTCGACGGGCTGCGCGAGATCGGCGCCGACCTGGCCAAGAGCTGACCGGTCGGGCGGCTCCAGGAACGACGAAGGGCGTGCCCGCGGGGGTCCGCGGCGCACGCCCTCCGGGACGTGTCAGCCGGCGCGGCGGGAGGAGTCCGCCGCCTCCTCCGAGATCTCCAGGATCCGCTCGTGCTCGGCGCGGGCGGTCTCCAGCAACCGGCGCCACGAGACCACGTTGGGCCGGCGCCGCAGCAGCGCTCGGCGCTCGCGCTCGGTCATGCCCCCCCAGACACCGAACTCGATCCGGTTGTCCAGCGCGTCGGCGAGGCACTCCGTGCGCACCGGGCACGACATGCACATCGTCTTGACGCGGTTCTGCGCAGCGCCCTGCACGAACAGGGTGTCCGGATCCGTCGTCCGGCAAGCTCCCCGAGACGCCCAGTCGTAGGTGTTGCTCATCTGCGAGATCCTCCTGTGACCCCCGTCATCGTCGCCGAACTCTGCCGCTCGGCGCCTTCCCCTGCCAAGAAACTTAGGGTCACGACTCTCGCCTCTGATACGGGCCGGACGGATGATTCGGGGGTCGCCGAAGGGCGGAGTATTCACACTCTGTGTAACTGTCGTCACTCTCCGCCCTCGGTCTGGTGCCCTCGGAGGACGCGCCGAGGCTACCGGTGGCCGCGACGGGGCGTCACCCCCGATCAAGGTCCCCGCGCAGGCGCGCGAAGGTGTCCTCGCCGGCCCGTACCCTAGGCAGCCATGAGGAACTCCTCGGCCGCCGCGGGCCGGCTGATCGGCCTGCTGAGCCTCTTCGTGGCCGCCAGCGTCGTGGCCGGCGCCCTCTTCGCCGGCCTCTTCGTGCCGGCGGTCGCTGCGGCGGGCGGCGCGACGAAGGGCAGCATCACCTGGTTCAACGACCTCAAGGCTGTGCCGCCGATCGAGGACCTCTCGCAGGCGTCCGTCCTCCTGGCCGCCGACGGGACGGACGACGATCGCCCGCTTCTACGCCGAGAACCGCCAGACGGTGCCGCTGAACAAGATCAGCAAGAACATGCAGAACTCGATCATCGCGATCGAGGACTCCCGATTCCGTGACCACGGCGGCGTGGACCCGATCGGCCTCGTGCGCGCGGCGGTGAGCGACTACCTCGGCAGCGGATCACAGGTGCAGGGCGCGTCGACGCTCACCCAGCAGTACATCAAGAACCTCTACGTCGAGCAGGCGGCACGTCGCGGGGACAAGGCGGCCGTGCAGGCCGCGACCGCCAAGGACGCCAGCCGCAAGATCCTGGAGATCCGGGCGGCGATCGACCTCGAGAAGACGATGTCGAAGGACCAGATCCTCGCCAATTACCTGAACATCGCCTTCTTCGGGAATCAGGCCTACGGCATCGAGGCCGCCGCCGAACGCTACTTCAGCATCCACGCCTCGCAGCTCTCGATCGAGCAGTCGGCGCTGCTCGCCGGCGTGGTCAACGCCCCCTTCACGTTCGACCCGATCAACAAGAAGAAGAACGCGCTGGAACGGCGCAACATCGTGCTCACCCGCATGCACGAGCTCAAGGTGATCAGCGACCAGCAGTACGCCAAGGCGGTCAAGAGCAAGATCGTGCTCAAGCCCAAGGTCCCGCTGGGCGGATGCATCACGGCCATCGAAGGCCTCGGGTACTTCTGCGAGTACGTGCGCCAGATGGTCGCGCAGGGGGCCGACGCGTTCGCCAAGCTCGGCTCGACGAGGCAGGCCCGGCTCGACGCCCTCGACCGCGGCGGCCTCAAGATCACTTCGACGATCGACCTGGACACGCAGCAGGCAGCCCTCAAGTCGATCCAGAAGTACGTGCCGATCGGCGACAAGAGCAAGGTCGCCACGGCGGCGGTCACGGTCGAGCCGAACACGGGCCACGTGCTGGCGATGGCCCAGAACAAGAAGTTCAACCCGTCCAGCAGCCGGGACCAGACGGAGATCAACTACAGCGTCGACGCGAACCTCGGCGGTTCAGCAGGCTTCCAGACCGGGTCGACGTTCAAGGCCTTCACGCTCGCGACCTGGCTCAGGGACGGCCGTGACCTGAACGCGAGGATCAACGCCTCCCGCAAGAGCATCCCCGTCCGCGACTTCATCCGGTGCGGCAACTCCCACATCGGCCCCAGCACGGAGATCTACAACTTCAACAACTCCGAGCCCAGCGAGGGCGGCAACCTGTCGGTACTGCAGGCGACGGCGGGCTCGGTGAACACCGCCTTCGTCAACATGGAGCAGCAGCTGCCGCTGTGCGACATCTCGAAGACCGCCGAGGGGATGGGCGTCCACCTCGCCGGTCCGGCAAGCGACTGCGGGAAGGCGAGCACGGACGTCCCCGACTGCATCCCCTCGATGACGCTCGGCCCGTTCAGCATCTCGCCGCTCACGATGGCCTCCGCCTACGCGACGTTCGCCGCCGAGGGCACGTACTGCCCGCCGTTCCCGGTGCTCGGCATCAAGGACGCCGACGGCAACGGCATCCCCATCAAGGTGCCCGGGTGCGACAAGCAGGCCCTCGACCCGGAGGTGGCGCGCGGCGTCACCTACGCGCTCAAGGGCGTGCTCACGCACGGCACGGCCACCAACGTCAACGGAAGGGTTCCCGGCCACGTCGCCGGCAAGACGGGGACGACGAACAACTCGGTGGACACGTGGTTCGTCGGGTACACCAAGCAGCGGACGACGGCGGTGTGGGTCGGCGACCCGACCCTGTACAAGCACGGCCGCAGCTACGCCCGCCGGAGCCTCAACCACCGCAAGATCGGGGGCACGCAGTACGGCACCGTGTTCGGCGCGACCATCTCGGCACCGATCTGGGCCGGGATCATGAAGTCTGCGGTGCAGGGCACCGACACCAGTGACTGGCCCAGCCCTCCGGGCAGCATGCTCGGCAGCGAGGGCAGCACGGCCTCGGCGGGTTCGGATGTGCCCGACGTCACCGGCAAGTCCATCGGTGAGGCCTTCGGCATCCTCGCGCAGGCCGGCCTGCAGCCTCGCGTCGGCGGCTCGGTGAACAGCAGCGTCCCCGCCGGCTTCGTCGCCTCGACGGACCCCGGCGCGGGATCGTCGGCGAGCGACGGCGACACCGTGACCATCCACCCGAGCAACGGCCGGGGCGGCGGCGGGAACGGGAACGGCGAACGGGAACGGGAACGGGCACCACAGGAAGAGACCGAAGGGCTGAGAGCAGCCCGGTCCGACGACCGCGGCCCGGGGACGACGATCTGCTCGTCCGGGCCGCGGTCGTCTCCGAGTCAGCTCGCGAGCTGGCGGCGCACCTCGGCGGCCACGCGTCCGCCGTCCGCACGGCCCTTGGTGCGGGGCTGCACGACCTTCATGACCCGCCCCATCGCCGCCGGCCCGTCCGCGCCCCCGGCCCGCACCTCGGCCACCGCCTCCGCCACGATGCCGGCGATCTCCTCGTCCGAGAGCTGCGCGGGCAGGTACCCCTCGAGCACGACGAGCTCGGCGCCCTCCCGGTCGGCGAGCTCCTGCCGGCCGGCGCCGCGGTAGGCCTCCGCCGCCTCGCGACGCTTCTTCGCCTCCTTGCCCAGCACGCCGACGACCTCGTCGTCCGAGAGGGTGCGTGCGCTCGTCCCGGACACCTCCTCGGCCCGGACGGCGGTCAGCGCCATCCGCAGCGTGGCCGAACGGACCTCGTCACGGCTGCGGATCGCCTCGGTGAGGTCGGACTGGAGGCGGGACTTGAGATCCGTCTGGGGCATGCGGGCATCCTCCCACCGAGCCGGCACCGGGCGGATGACAGCATGTCCGGGTGCTCCCCCGGTCGACGCCCGCGCTGACGGCCCTCGGCGTCGCGGCCGCCGGCGCCGCCGGGCTCGGCTACTCCCTCCTCGAGGCCCACGCCTTCACCCTGCGCCGGTACACCCTGCCGGTGCTGCCGCCCGGGGCACGCCCGCTCCGGGTGCTGCACGTCTCCGACCTGCACCTCGTGCCGCGGCAACGGCGCAAGGCGGCGTGGCTGAGCCGGCTGGCGGAGCTCGACCCGCACCTCGTCGTCAGCACCGGTGACAACCTCGCCGCGGTGGACGCCGTGCCCGCCGCCCTCGACGCCTACGGCCCGCTGCTCGACCGTCCGGGCGTCTTCGTGCTGGGCTCCAATGACTACTGGGGGCCGCGGCCGAAGAACCCGGCCCGGTACTTCCTGCCCGCGGCCGGCGCCGCCCCGATCGTCGGCGTCCGGCTGCCGTCGCACGAGCTGGTCGCGGGTTTCCGGGACGCCGGCTGGCTCGACCTCACCAATGCCCGCGGCACCCTGGACGTCGCGGGCCGGCGGCTCGCGTTCGCCGGCGTCGACGACCCGCACCTGCGCCGCGACCGCTACCCGGTGGCCGCCAGCCCCGCCGGACGCCGACCTCGTCGTCGGCGTCACGCACGCGCCCTACCGCCGCGTGCTCGACACCATGACCGGCGACGGGGTGCAGCTGCTGCTCGCCGGGCACACGCACGGCGGGCAGCTGTGCCTCCCCGGCGTCGGCGCGCTGGTCACGAACTGCGACCTCCCCCGCCGGCAGGCGCGCGGGGTGTCGCTGTGGTCCGCGGCCGGTCGCTCCGTGCCGCTGCACGTCAGCGCCGGTCTCGGCACGAACCCCTTCACGCCGGTCCGCTTCGCCTGCCGGCCCGAAGCCAGCCTGCTCACCCTGACGCCCCGAGCCTGAGGAGCGGTCAGCCCGCCAGGTGGCCCCAGCGGTCCTCGAGCTCCCCCCATGTGCCGCGTGCCGCGACGCGGCCGTTGACCAGGACGACGACCTGGTCCGCCAGCGCCAGCGCGGCCCGCTTGGAGGTCGAGCCGATCACCGTGATGCCCCGGTCGCGCAGCGCCTGCCACAGCTCCAGCTCGGTGACGACATCGAGCGCCGACGAGATGTCGTCGGCGATGAGCAGCTCGGTCTGCGGCGCGAGCGCCCGGGCCAGGGCGAGGCGCTGCAGCTGCCCGCCGGAGAGCCGGGTGCCTTTGTGCCCGATGAGCAGGCCGAGCCCGTCGTCGGCGCGCACCACCGATCGTGGCGCCGTCACCGTCGCACCACGCCCGGGGGCGCCGGCGAGCGCGGCCTCCGGCGACCCGGTGAGGACGTCCAGGTCGTGCTCGAGCTGCGCGGTCGACACGGCGGCGCCGGCGTCCACGTCGTGACCGAGCCGGATGTTCTCGGCCACCGTCCCCGACAGCACCCGGGGCAGCTGGGCCACGTACCCGACCTGGTTGGGCCGCAGGAACACCTCCGGGGCGTCGATCGGCTCGCCGTTCCAGCACACCTCGCCCCTGTGGTGCACGATGCCGGCCAGCGCCCGCAGCAGCGACGACTTGCCCGCGCCGACCGGACCGACGACGAGCACGAGCTCCCCGCGGCGCACCGTGAGGTCGACGTCGTGCGCGCCGAAGGTGCCGTCCTCGTGCACCGCGGCGAACCCGACGAGATCGAGCCGGCGCAGCGGCGTCCGCGGTGCGACCGGCGGCGCGGGCGCGACGCCCCGCCACAGGTCCACCCCTCGCACCGGCGCGGAGTAGGCGGCCACGCCGGCCATCGCGACCGTCCGCCGCGTCCAGACCCGCGCCGACGGCAGCTGGGCGATGAGCGAGGCCGTCGTCCAGGCGAACCACCGTGCGGCGCCGAGCGTGGAGACGATGATCAGGACGGACGCCGACGACAACCGCCCGCCCAGGTACAGCGCCCAGGCCCCGATCGGCAGCAGGCCGGAGACCAGCGACGGCGTCGAGCGCGCCCACACCTGCAGGACGATCTCCCGGCGCTGCAGCTCGCTGCGCAGCGAGTCCAGGCCGGCGAGGTGGGCGAGCACCGGACGAGCGGCACCCGCGAGCTTGACGGTCCGCGCCGCCGAGAGGGACGAGACCAGAGCCGTGGCGAATGCCGCGCGCGCGGCGACGGTCCGCTGGGCGGCTCCCTTGAGCACGGGACCGAACAGCGTCGCCGCGGCGCCGGACGCCGCCATCGTCCCGACGAAGAACAGCGCCGGCACGATGCTGCCGGAGACCAGCGTCATCGCGACCACGATCGCCAGGCTGATGAACTGATCCACGACGTTGTCCGCCATGATCACCACGCGTTCGGTGTCGCCGCCCTGCGCCACGACCTCCGCCGGGGTGAAGGCGCTGACCCGGCGCGGACCGGTCTGCCCGTGCACGAGGCGCAGGCTGATCCGCAGCATCTGCATGACCCACCACTGGGGGAACCAGTACCCGGTGAAGTACGGCACCGGGATGGTCACGAGCAGGGCCGCGACGATGCCGACGGCGGGCCAGAGCACGGACCCCGACCCGTCCACGAGTTGGGCCCACAGCCAGGGCAGCACCGATCCGTCGAGCCCGAGGATCGACAGCAGCGTGAACAGCACCACGCCGGAGACGCCGTAGCGCGGATCGTTCGTCACGAGCCGGAGCACCTCGCGCAGGGTGCGCGCCCGCGGCGGTGCCGGCAGCGGCGGCGGGTCGGTGCGCGGCACCTCGGCCGGGGCCTGCGCGGCCAGCATCGCGTCGAGGGCCTCGGCGGTGTCCGTGCCGCTCAGCAACTCCTCGTCGTCGTCCGTCTCCGGCACCAGCCCCAGCCGGCTGTGCGCGAGGAGCCGGGCGAACTGCGCCGACTCCCGCAACGGGCCGGCCTCGACCACGGCGCCGTCGCTGAGGACGACGACCTCGTCGCAGCGGCTCACGGAGGACAGCCGGTGCGCGATGACGATGCCGATGCGGTCCCGCAGCAGCCGCTCGGTGGCGCGCTGTACGGCCGCCTCCGTGACCGGGTCCATCCGCGCCGTCGCCTCGTCGAGGATGACGACGTGCGGATCCCGCACGAGGATGCGCGCGAACGCCACGAGCTGCTCCTGGCCAGCCGACAGCTTGTGCCCGCCGTCGCCGAGCCGGGTCTGCACGCCGTCGGGGAGCTCGGCCACCCAGGCGCCCAGGCCGAGCTCGTCGAGCGCCCGCTCGGCCAGCGCCAGCAGTTCGGGGTCGAAGAGCGCGACGTTCTCGGCCACCGTGCCGGCGAGGATCTCGGTGCGCTGCGGGATGACCGCGATCCACCGCCGCAGGCTCTCCAGGTCGAGGTCGAGCAGGTCGCTGTCGCCGAGGAAGACGGTGCCGCGGGGCAGCTCCACGGCGCGGGTGAGCACCTTGGCCAGGCTCGACTTCCCGGAGCCGGTGCGCCCGATCACCGCGTAGGAGAGGCCGCGACGGAACGTCAGGTGGACGTCACGCAGCGCCGCGCGCCGCCCCGCGCCGTCGTCCACCGCGTCCGCGTACGTGAACGTCAGGCCCCGCACGCTCAGGTCGCCCTCCCGAGCCGGTCGTCCGCCCTCCGGTTCCTGCGGCGCGGCGAGCAGCAGCAGGACGCGCTGCCAGGCGCCGAGCCCGTACTGCAGCTCCGAGACCATCCGGCTGATCATCTCGACGGTCGCGCCGTACGCCAGCGCCAGCAGCCAGATCGCGGTGAGCCGGGCGCCGTCCACGCGTCCGTCGGCGAACGCCCAGGCACCCCCCGCCACGAGCAGCGCGATGCCGCCGCGCACCGTGGCCGAGGCGATGGCGCTCACCCGGGCCGAGGCCTTCCAGACGACAAGCCCGCGGCGCATGACGTCGCTCGCGCGGCGGGCGTAGAGCCGCAGCACGTAGGCCTGCCCGAGGCTGGTGCGGACGTCGTCCTGGCCATGGATCGCCTCCTCCATCACCGCGGCCAGGTCCGACCACGCCTCCTCCTCCCGCTCGCGAGCGGGGGCGATGCGCTGCAGCGGGCCGGTGAGACCGACGACGAGGAACACGCCCAGCACGGCCATGACGACGCCGGCCGGCCACCAGACGACGAAGGCGGTGAGCGTCGACAGCACCGCGGCGCACATCGACTGCCCGATGCGCACGCCGCTCTGCCGGAACTCCGATCCGACCTGGTACACGTCGCTGTCGATGCGGTCGAGCAGCTCCCCGACCGGCGTCTTCTCCAGGGTCGGGACGTCCTGCCCGATGGCACGCCGGCACAGCCGGCGGCGCAGGTCCGCGGACCAGTCCGCGGTGAGGCGGGCCGCCACCAGAGCGAGCACGAGGTCGGAGACGACGGCGAGCGCGACGGCGGCCGCGAGCAGCAGGAACGCCGAGCGGGAGCGGTCGACGAGCACCTGGCCGGTGAGGGCGGCCGCCCCCGCCTGACCCGCGGCCCACAGCAGCATGAGCAGGCCGACGGCGGCCGTGCGCGGCGCGGACGTCGCCCACAGGTCGCGAAGAAGTCGCATGGAGGGAGCTCCCGGAGAAGGACGGCCCCTCAGCGTCCGTCGATCCGGGTGATCCGTTCAACGCAATTACGGCGGGAGCCCCGGCCCCGCACACCGGGGCTCCCAGCACGGGCCGGGGTCAGTGGTGCTTGGCGACCGGCGGCAGGTCGAGCGGACGCAGCACGCGGTTGATGGCGTGCGCGATCTGCCGGTTGCCCTTGTTGATGTCGACGGCGATGACCTGCGGGTTGCGCGAGTTCGGGTCCTTGTCCTGCAGGAACAGCCCGGTCCTGGTGACCCGAACCTTGATCGTCGCACCCTCGGCCGTCTTGAGGCGCGCGTTGTTCGACCTCAGGGCGGTCCTCGCGGTGATCGTCGCGCCCGGGACGACGTGGTAGAGGAGCACCTTCTCCACCGTCGGGATGCCGAGCCCGGCGACCGCCTTGAAGACGTTCGCCTCGTTCTTGTAGGTCTTGCCGGTCAGGTCCTTGACCAGCAGCCGGAAGGCGTTGTCGTTCGGGATGAAGGCCGTGAGGCGGACCTTGCCGTCGGCGAGCACCCCGACCGCGGACTTCGGCTTCGCCGCGAGCACGGCCTTGACCGCGGCGGTCAGGATGTCGAAGTCCTTGCCGTTGCGATCGAAGCCGCTCTTGTCGGCCAGGAGCACGGTCACGAGCGACCGCGTGCCCAGCCTGTGGTGCGTGCCGGTGGTGGAGATCGACGCGGCGGCCTCGGCCTTCGCGGGGGCGGGCGCGGCGTTCGCCGCCGGGGCGGCCAGGGCGGTGGTGGCGCCGAGGGCCAGGGTGACGCCGGCGGCGGCACCGGCGGCGCGACGGGAGATGCGCATGGTGGGTCGTCCTTCGCTCTCGGGCCCGCGTTCCGGGCCGCTCACCCCTCCTTCCGTCCCCGGGCCGCGCGTGGATGCAGGAAGCTCACAGGATCTGCGACGGCTGCCGCGCGTCGACGTGCTCGCGACCTTCGTGCCCCCGCCGAGGCGGCTCACGCCCCCTCCGAACAGCGGGTATGACATCTCGTGACTTTTATCATTGACTTGTGTGTGTCGCGGCGACCGGCCGGCGGCAGAATGCCTCCAGGGCCCCCGTTCGGGGGCGCTGCGGCACGGTGACGAGAGGCAGGGGTGGGGTGGGGTCGCTCGAGACGCAGGCGGCGCGGCCGAAACCCCTCGCATCGCCGGCAGACACGGTCCAGCGGGTGCTGTCGCTGGCGCGCACCTACCTGCGCATGGACGTGGCGTGGCTCGCGGAGGTCCGCGGCGACGAGCAGGTGCTCACCCACGTGGAGGCCGCCGACCCCGCCGGCTCCCCCGCCGTCGGGTCCGCCGGCGCCATCGTCGACGCCTACTGCATGCGGGTGCTCGGCGGCCGGATGCCGGCCGTCGTCCCCGACAGCGCCGCCGACCCCGTCGCGAGCCGGCTCGCCGTCACCCAGGAGCTCGGGATCGGTTCCTACGTCGGCGTCCCGGTGCGGACGCCCGACGGCGTCGCTGCGCGGGATGCTCTGCTGCATCAGCGGAGCGGCGCAGCCCGAACTGACCGTGGCCGACCTCCGCGTGCTCGAGATGCTCGCCGGGATCCTCGGCGAGCTCGCCGGCAACGACGCCCGTGCGGCGGCGCTCGAGACGGTCCGGCTGCGCACGAACGACGCGATCGACGGTCATGGCCGCAGCCTCGCGCTGCAGCCGATCGTCGACGTGCCGACCGGCATCGCCACCGGCGTCGAGGCGCTGACCCGGTTCGAGAGCGACCAGGCCGCCGAGGAGTGGTTCGCCCAGGCCGAGCCCGTCGGGCTGCGCATCCAGCTCGAGCTCGCCGCCGCGCGGACGGCCCTGGCGGCCCTCGACCGCCCCGGCCATGCCGGCTACCTCAGCCTGAACCTCTCCGCGGAGGCGATCCTCTCGGAGGAGTTCCCGCGGCTCATGGACGCGACAGACCCTGCGTCCCTGGTCGTCGAGATCACCGAGCACGCCGCGGTCGAGGACTACGACGCCCTGTCGCGCGCGCTGCGCCACTACCGGGACGCCGGGCTCCGGCTTGCGGTCGACGACGCCGGAGCGGGCTATGCCAGCCTGCGGCACATCCTCAAGCTCCGCCCCGACTACATCAAGATCGACCTGTCGCTCGTCCGGGACATCCACCTCGACCCGGCGCGGCAGGCCTTGGTCACGTCCCTCGTCTCGTTCGCCCGCACCGTCGACGCGGTGCTCGTCGCCGAGGGCGTCGAGCAGCAGGCCGAGCTCGACATGCTCGTCGCCCTGGGCGTCCGCCAGATGCAGGGCTACCTGCTGTGCCCGCCGTGCGCGAACCCGCCGATGACGGGTTTCCGGCGTCCGTCCCGTCATGTCGGCCGCGATCGCGGCGCGATCCCGGCTTAGCCTGCGCAGATGTTCCTCTCGGCGGCGGGCGCGACCCACCCCGGGCTGCGGCGGCCCGGCAACGAGGACGCCGCGTACGTCGGCGTCCGGCTGCTGCTCGTCGCCGACGGCATGGGCGGTGCCGCGTACGGGGAGGTCGCGAGCGCCATCGTGACGCACGCCGTCACCTACCTCGACGAGCGCGTGTCGCCGGAGGGCGTCGCGCACGACCTGCCCGCCGCCGTCGAGTTCGCCGAGCAGCGGCTGCGCCGCGCCGTCGAGCAGGATGCGGCGCTCGACGGCATGGGGACGACGCTCACCGCGCTGCTGCTCCACGACGACGTCGTCGCCCTCGTGCACGTCGGCGACTCGCGGGCCTACCGGTGGCACGACGGCCGGCTCGAGCAGGTCAGCCGGGACCACAGCGTCGTCCAGCTGCTCGTCGAGCTCGGCGAGCTGACGCCGGCCCAGGCGGAGGTCCACCCCCAGCGGCACGTCATCGTCAAGGCGCTGCGCGGGGAGGGCGACGCCGTGACCGCCGACGTCCTGCTGCTGCCCGGGGTGCCCGGCGACCGGTGGCTGCTGTGCAGCGACGGGGTCAGCGATGTCGTGCCGGACGAGGTGATCGCCGGCGCCCTGGCGCAGTCCGCGTCGCCGCAGGGCGCGGTGGACCGGCTGGTCGACGCCGCGCTCGCCGAGGGCGGGCCCGACAACATCACGTGCATCGTGGCGGACGTCCGGGCCGGGCTGCCGGCGGCCGAGCGGTCTCCGGTGATCCTGGGCGCCGCCGCGGAGCTCGACCTGGCGGGCCGGCGGCGGCACGACTCCACCCAGCCCATCCCGCAGCAGGGCTGACAGACTGGCGCCGTGCCCGTCGCACTGCCCTCGACCTTCGTCGCGCTCGGCGACTCCTTCACCGAAGGCATGCAGGACGAGTTGGGCCCGGACGGCCGTCACATCGGCTGGGCCGACCGCGTCGCCGCGGCGATCGCGACCAGCACCGGCGGGCTGCGGTACGCCAACCTGGCGATCCGTGGCCGGCTGCTCGACCAGGTCGTCGCCGAGCAGCTTCCCGTCGCGCTCGAGCTCGCACCCGATCTCGTCTCGTTCCACGCGGGGCCCAACGACCTGCTCCGGCCGCGGGGCCCCGCGGTCGCGGACGTCCTCGCCCGCTACGACGCAGCCGTGGCGCGGCTGCGATCGGCCGGTCCCGACGTCGTGCTGTTCACGGTGCTCGAGCGCGCCGGCGGCACGGGCCGCACGGCGGACGGGCTGGCAGCCCGGTTCCGGCGGTTCAACGACGGCGTCCGCGCCACCGCGCAGCAGCACGGGGCGGTGCTGGTCGACATCGGACCCGTCCCGGCCCTGCACGACCGCCGGCTCTGGCACGAGGACCGCCTCCACCTCTCCCCGGAGGGGCACGCCCGCGTCGCCGCCGCCGTGCTCGAGGCCCTCGGCCTCGACGGGCCCGCGCTGCTCGGCGGCGAACCGGGCTGGTGGCGGCTCCCGCTGCCGCCGGGGCCGCCGCCGCGCCGGTCCACCGACCTGGTTGCTGACGTCCGCTGGGTCCGCCGCCACTTCCTGCCCTGGCTCGGACGCCGGGTGCGCGGGGTGTCCAGCGGCGACGGGATGCTGCCGAAACACACCGCGCTGATCGAGGTCAGCCCGCGGAACCCGTGAGCCCCGCGCGACCCGACCGCCGCGCTCGTGCCCGTCAGACCCGGTTCGGCTGCACCAGCTCGACGTCCGCCGGGGCCGGCGCCGGGCGCGGTCGCAGCAGGCCCTGCGAGACGGCGATGCCGAGCACGACGACGAGCGCACCGACGGGCTGGTTCCACGTCAGCGTCTCCCCCAGCAGCAGGACGCCGAGGACCACGCCGACGAGCGGCGTCAGGTACGTGACCGTGGAGGCGTTCGTCGCGCCCCAGCCCGTGACGATGTTCGTGAGCCAGACGTACGCCATGCCGGTGCCGAGGGCGCCGAGGGTGAGCACGCTCGCGACCACCCGCGGCGTCAGGTGCACCGGGGACGCGGCCACGAACGGAGCGACCAGGAGCATCACGAGCGCCCCGAGGCCGACCTGCACCGTCGCGACCGTCACGGCGGGCAGGCCGCGGGGCGACACGAAGCGCCGCAGGTAGACCGTCGCGGTGCCGTAGCAGGCGGTGGCACCGAGGCAGGCGAGCTGACCGGCGAGCGCACCGCCGGTCTCGCCGCGACCGCCGAACCCCCACGGTCCGAGGACGAGGAGGACGCCGGCGAACCCGACGAGCAGCCCGAGCAACCGGGCCCGGGTCGGCCGCTCGCTGGGCAGCGCGGCCAACGCGACGAGCATGGTCATCAACGGCGTGGTGGCGTTGTAGATGCTCGCCAGGCCGGAGGAGATGCGCGTCTCCGCCCAGCAGAAGAGCAGGAAGGGCACGACGCAGAGCAGCAGGGCGACGACGAACATGTGGCCCCAGACCACGGCGTCCCGCGGGAGCGCCCGCCGTGTCAGCAGCGACACGAGGACGAGCGCGAGCGCTCCCGTCGTCAGCCGGCCGAGGACGATCTGGGCGGGGGACAGACCCTCCAGCCCGACCTTGATGAAGAGGAAGCTGGCTCCCCAGACGGTCGCGAGGGCGAGGTACTGGCAGCAGGACGCGACGGCCGGGGCTCGAGGTCATGGCTCTCACACTTCAACCAACGCAGCGAGAAGCACAAGCGTGAGTTAGCCTCGGTAGTGATGAGGAACTCTTATGCCTGGGACATGCTCGAGGTGCGCCACCTCCGGGCCTTCGCGGAGGTGGCCCGGCACGGCTCGTTCGGTGCCGCCGCCCGAGAGCTGGGGTACACGCAGTCCGGCGTGAGCCAGCAGATCCAGGGCCTGGAACGGATCGTCGGGGCACCGCTGCTCGACAGGCCGCCGGGTGGTCGCCGTCCCGTCGAGCTCACGGACGCCGGGAGGCTGCTCCTCGAGCACGCGGAGCACCTGCTCGCCCGGGTGGGCGCGACCCGCGCCGATCTCGCCGCGCTGCAGGCCGGCGAGCGGGGACAGGTCACGGTGGCGACCATCCAGAGCGTGGGCACCCGGCTGCTGCCGGCCATCCTGCGGGGGTTCCGCGCCCAGCACCCCGGGGTCACGGTGGAGATCAGCGAGGCGCGGAACACCACCCGGCTCATGGAGATCCTCGAGGACGGGTCCGTCGACGTCGGGCTCACCGCCCTGCCGATGCGCGCGGACCTGTTCGAGGTGCACCCCCTCGGCGACGACCCGTTCGTCCTCGTCACGGCCGTCGGACGCCGGGAGCGGCGGCTCGCCGACCTCGTCGGCGTCCGGGTGCTCGGCAGCCGCGGCTGCGTCCTCCAGGACCTCGTCGGGCAGCACCTGGCGGCGGCCGGAGTGGACGCCGAGGCGTACGACCTGTTCGACGACAACGGGATGGTGCAGGAGCTGGCGGCAGCCGGCGAGGGCGTGGCCGTGGTCCCCCGGCTGACCGTCGACCTCGACGACCCGCGGGTCCGCGTCCACGACGTCCCCGAGCTGCCCCCGCGGACCCTGGCCGCCGTGGTCCACCGGCAGCGCCACCTCGGCCCGGCCGCCGCCCGCTTCCTCGACGCCGCCGTCGCCTGCGCCCCGCTGCTCGCCGCCTGAGCGCGAGCACGAGCAGGCCGCGGTTCAGGACGTTCGCCTCTGCCGGACGGGTCGACCGCCGACCTAGCGTCGAACCATGGCCGTTCCCGTCAGGACGCCGGTCGCCGCGCGCCGGACGCCGTTCTGGCTGGTCAAGCTCATGGACCTCGGCGTCGTGGTCCCCGCGGCCGTGACCACCGGCGTCGGTCTGCTCCGCGCGGCGCCCTGGACCCGGCGCGCCGCCTACGCGACGCTCACCGGATACGACTGTCTCGCGGTCTCGGTGACCGCCATGGCCGTGCTCATGCTCGTGAAGGACGACCCCGACGCCTCGGCGGGCCTGGCCGTCGGCTTCGGTCTGGTGACGGCGGTCCTGGTGGCGCTGACCGTCGCGCTCCACCGCTCGCTCGGCGCGGCGGACCGCCATCTACAGCGGGCGCTGTGAGACCAGCGCGGGCAGGACGGCGTCGACGATCCGGTCGGCGAACGACGGCTCCAGGGGTTCACCGCTGAGGAACAAGCGGTAGTAGATCGGGCCGAAGAGCAGCTCGTGTACGAGGCCCACGTCCAGGTCGGGCCGGAGCTGCCCGCGCTCGGCGCCGCGCGCGAGCACGTGCCCGACCTCGGTGATCCGAAGCGCGACGACCTGCTCGCGAAAGGCCTCGGAGAGTCGCGGATCGACGGCGAGCTCGGAGACGAGGCCCTGCATCACGCGGCCCATGAGTGTCGTCCGCAGCACGTCGAGGGTTGCGCGCAGGATGTGCACGAGCTCGGCGCGGACGTCGCCGACGTCCGGGCCGCCGGTGACGTTGCGGACCATGTCGATGACGACGGCGAGGGCGAGATCGTCCCGCGAGCGGTAGCGGCGGTAGACGGTGGTCTTCGCCACACCGGCGCGTGCCGCCACCCCTTCCATGGTGAGGCTGTGGACGCCTCCCTCGGCCAGGATCTCGCTGGTCGCGGCCAGGATCTTGGCTTCGGTGCCCGCGAGGGGAGGGCGCCCGCGGCGCGAGGGCGGCACCAGCGGTTCGGTCGTCGTCGACACCTACGAAACGTAGCGTCGCCTATATCTCTTGCGCCACCCCAGACGTCGCGATACGCTACGAAGCGTCCACAAATTACGAACCTGAGGAGAGCGCATGTTCCTCGTCCGTCCCGTCCGTCCTGCCGACGCCCGCAGCTTCCTCGCGGCCGGCCTCCGCCGGATCGACGCCCTGACGCTCGAGAGCTTCACCCCCGCCTGGTCCCGCCCGCGCACCGGCCGCTGAGGCCACCGGCGGCACGGACCGAGTCCGTGCCCGGGATCGACAGGAAGGAAACACATCCCATGACGAGCACGATCACCCGACTGAACGACACCGTGCGGCGGTCCGCCGAGCGTCGTCGTCAGCAGCGCCGGCTCAAGGACGAGCTGGACTCCTTCCGCACGCCCGCCGAGCGGGCCGAGCTCGAGGCCATCCTCGCTCGGCACGAGACGAGCGTCGCGGAGCTGCTCCGCAGCGCCTGAGCAGCCCATGACATCCGAGCCGGTCGCAATGGAGCGACCGGCTCGCCGCATTTTGCGCGCTCACCCCACGTCGGCGGTGATCTGCGCGCAGGTCCCGATCCGGACGTCACCGCGTTCGAGCACCCCGCGGACGAAGCGTTCGAGCATCGGCAGCCGACCGGGTCGGCCGACGATCTGCGGGTGCAGGGCCAGCACGCAGAGGCCGCCGAGGGCGTGCAGCCCGTCCGCCTCCTCCTGCCAGAGCTCGAGCACCTCGCGCGCCGACCGGATCGTCTTCGTCCAGTCGGCGTTGCTGAACCAGAAGTGCGGGGCGTCGTCGAGGATCCACTGGACCGGCAGCTCCACGACGCCGCTCGGGTGCCGGTACGGCCGGATGTCGTCCATGAGGTTGGAGGAGTAGGCCATGCCGTGGGAGCGGAGGATCTCCATGGTGGCGGGGCTGAAGTCCCACGCGGGCGACCGGTAGCCGACGACGTCGGTGCCGAAGCCGCGCAGCGTCTCCAGCGCCAGCGCGAACTCGGCGGCCTCCTGCTCCTCCTCCATCCGGCCCGGGTGCGTGTGGCTCCACCCGTGGTGGGCGAGCTCGTGGCCGGCCGCGACGATCTGCCGCACCCGCTCCGGGTATCGCTCCGCGACCTTGCCGGGGACGAAGAACGTCGCCGGCACCTGCAGCCGGTCGAGCAGGTCGAGCACCAGCGGGACGCCGACCTTCGCGCCGTAGGTGCCCTGCGACAGGACACCCGGGCGGCGGGCGTTCACGGGGTCGGCTCCGATCCACACCTCCTCCGCGTCCACGTCGAAGGTCAGGGCGAAGGCGCTCCTCGAGCCACGGCGCCACCGCGAGGCGTGGGCCGGTTCGTCGCTCAGCATCCCGACATCCTGTCCGAACCCCCCGGGTGGGTTCGCGACGACGTCAGGTCTCGGGGGCGAGGTCGCGCGGATCGGTGTTGCCGCCGCAGACGATCACCGCGACGCGCTCCCCGGGCGCGGGTCGGTAGGCCCCCGACGTGAGTGCGGCGAGCGCCGTCGCACCGCCCGCCTCCGCCGCGATCCTCGTCTCGTCCCAGAGCCGACGCCGGGCGTCGAGGATCGCGTCGTCCGGAACGAGCACGGGGACGACACCGGCCGCGACCACGGCGCCGTACGCCGTCGTCCCGAGCCGGCGCGCACCCAGCGAGTCGGCAGCGACGCCGCTGACGTCGACGTCCACCGGACGGCCGTGCTCCAGGGCCGCGGCGAGGGTGGGGATCCGCTGTGGCTCGACGGAGACGACACGGACGCGACCGGCGTACCAGGCGGCGATGCCCCCGATGAGACCTCCGCCCCCGACGGCGACGAGCACCGTGTCGACGTCCGGACGCTGCTGCTCGAGCTCCCGTGCCACCGTGCCCTGGCCGGCGACCGTCGCCGCCCCCTCGTAGGCGTGGACGACGAGAGCGCCGGTCTCCGCGGCGCGGTCCGCGCTCGCCGCGTAGGCGTCCGCGTAGTAGTTACCTCCCACGACGGCGCGGACGCCGTAGGACCGCAAGCGGGCGACCTTGACCGGCGAGGAGGACGTCGGCACGAAGATCTCGGCGGGGACACCGAGGGTCCGCGCGACGTGCGCGACCGCGAGCCCGTGATTCCCGCCGGACGCCGCGACGAGGCCCGCGGGCGGGATCTCGGCGGACAGCACCCGGTTGAAGGCGCCGCGCGGCTTGAACGAGCCCGTGTGCTGCAGGAGTTCGAGCTTGAGGGCGACGGGATGGTCGAGCCCGAAGGCGCCGGGCTCGAGATCGACGACGGGGGTGCGCCGGACCCGGCCGGCGATCCGCCCCGCCGCGGCGTCGATGTCGGCCTGCTCGGGAGGGCTCTCGTCCACGTGGCCATCCTGCCCGGCATGCTCCACAGACTCCGCTGCGGGCAGGTGCCGCGATCCGCACCTCATTCAGCGGCGATGGGCAGAGACGATCCACGCGCGGGAATCGAACCGGACCCCGTCGTCGGTCTGATGCGCCGCGAGGACCTCATGCAGACGCGCGAGGGCGCGAGCCGCTGCGCCGGGATCGAGCCGCTCCAGGAACTCGCGTGTACTCACGAAGCCACGAACCCAGGTGAGGGCAGCCGCGGGGTCCGCACCGAAGCAGATGGGTTCCCTGACGTGGGTGAAGCCGATGTCGGCGAACCCGGCGGCCCCCAGGATTCTCTCCACGGTCGCCGGATCGGCGAGCGAGAACGGGTCCGGTCCGTCGCCGGCGACCACCCGTGATCCGTCGGGTCCGGTGAGCGCCTCGTGGATGGCGACGTCCCACTCGTTGCGGTCGTGCGCCTGCCAGACGAGCATCACCAGGCGGCCGGCCGGGCGCAGCGCACGCCCGATGTTCCCGAAGGCGGCAACCGGGTCGTCGAAGAACATGGTGCCGAACCGGCTGATCGCCAGGTCGAAGTAGCCCTCCGCGAAACGATGCGTCTGTGCGTCGGCGTGCTCGAAGGTGACGTTGTGCAGTCCGCCGGCCCGGGCGAGTTCACGGGCGCGCTCGACGGCGGGCGCCGACACGTCGACGCCGAGCGCACTCCCCGCCGGGGCCATCCGCGCGGCCTCACGGGTGGTCTGCCCCGTGCCGCATCCGATGTCGAGGACGTGGTCACCGGCTCGGACCGCCCAGGCTCGACCCAGCGCCGCCGAGTACCTGCTCAACTCGGTGTCGTAGTCGACGGGGGCGGTCACGGGAGGAGGTCCGCACGGTCGTTCAGGCGAGCCGTTTCCATAGGTCATTCTCGGTGAAGAACTTCTTCACCGCATCGAGTTCGACCGCGGCGAGCGCCGCCTCGTCCACCGCCGGACCTGACACCCACCATTCGGCTCCCGGGAGGCCGGCGGAGAGGTAGGCGCGCGTCCCGGGCCGGTAGGCGTGACCGGGCTCGCTCGCGCGAGCTGCCACCGTCCCATGCCCCGGTTCCCACAGGCTGACCAGCGCGTCGCCGACACCCAGCACCACCGCGTCGAACCAACGCCAGACGATCACCTCCTGCCCGTCGGCCATCGTGCTCGTGGCGACGAGGTGCCCGGGGAACACACGCTCCGCCCGGGGAGCGGGGAACACGGGGGCGAACGGCACGGTCCGGCGCTGACCCTCGGCGTACACGGCGCAGGCGTCCTCGGTGGTCCCGAGGACGATCGCGAGACGCAGCTGCGGGCCTGCGTCGTCCGCTGAGGAAGTCATGGGCGACATCATCGACTCCGGGGGCGACAGCGCCCCCCGGGTGCCGACTCGGGCGGCGAGAAGCGGGCCGAACCCGGCGACGTGCTGCGGCCGTTGATCCACGGCTCCGGCCGTGCCAGTGTTGATGACGGTCGAGCCGACGGCCACTCCGTCCACTGGCTCGACGAGGTGGGATGACATGTCCGTTGAGACCACCGAACGTGTGTTGGGCGAGTACATAGAGGCGTTGCTGTCGAGAGGCGACTACGGGCGTTTCTTCAGCGACGACGTGCTCTGGACGACGATGGAGACCGGTCAGGAGATCCGGGGGCGGGAGGCCGTGCGGGACTACATCGCGGCCCTGCATACCGTGATCTTCGACGCCCGGCCGGTCGTCCGAGGCACCGTGGCCGGCGACGGGGTCGCCCTGCTGGAAGCTGACTTCGTCGGCAGGCACGTCGGCGAGATCGGGGGCATCGCCCCCACCGGGAAAGACGTGAAGGTCGCCTATTGCGTGGTGTACGACATCCGGGGCGAGCAGATCTCTGCCCTGCGGGCCTATTTCCCGATCGCCGCGCTGCTCCAGCAGTTGACCGCGGACGGACGCGGCCCCGCCTGACGC
The DNA here is from genome assembly GCA_963755755.1 of uncultured Actinomycetota bacterium. Classification (GTDB taxonomy): domain Bacteria; phylum Actinomycetota; class Actinomycetes; order Actinomycetales; family Kineosporiaceae; genus DATKNA01. The sequence continues at coordinate 20,787 of CAVWLJ010000017.1, read as the reverse complement.
GCGGGTTTCGCCGCCAGCCTCGCCACCTTTCTCAACCGTCCGGTTGACATCGTCTCGAAAGCGGCCTAGCCTCGTACTCAACTAACGAGTTGAGGACGACAGGTGGATGAGAGCAGAGAACGACTCAACCGGGCGTTCGCCGCGTTGGCCGACCCGACCCGGCGCGAGCTGGTGGCCCGGCTGGCCAGCGCGGACGCGACCGTGGGCGAGCTGGCGGAGCCGCACGACATGACGCTCCAGGCGATCTCGAAGCACGTGAAGGTGCTCGAGGAGGCCGGGCTGGTGACCCGCAGCAAGGACGCCCAGCGCCGGCCCGTGCACCTGGACGCAGCGGTATTCGACCTGATGACGAACTGGATCGAGCGCTATCGGCGGGAGGCCGAGGAGCGCTATCGACGCCTCGATGCCGTGCTCGGCCGGATGGCCGACGACGACGACCGACAGCAAACCCATGCGAAGGACGCATCATGACCATGACCAGGCACGAGACCGAGATCAAGGCCGACGAGAAGGTTCCGACGATCGAGATCATCCGGGAGTTCGACGCGACTCCCGCCCAGGTGTTCCGCGCCCACGTCGACCCCGAGCTCTACGCCCGATGGGTCGGGCCGCGCTCGGTGACCACGAGGATCAGCCGATGGGAAGCTCACACGGGTGGGGCGTGGGCCTTCGCGAACGATCGGAACGGCGAGGAGATCGCCTCCTTCTACGGCAGCTTCCATGAGGTGCGGCCGCACGAGCGCATCGTGCAGACCTTCACCTACGAAGGAGAGCCCGACGGCGTGGCACTGGAGACGCTGACCTTCGAGGCGATCGAGGGCGGGCGTACGCGGCTGAGCCTGCTGAGCGTGGTGCAGACCTTCGAGATGCGCGACGGCATGCTGTCCGGCGGCATGGACGTCGGGGTCAACGAGGGCTTCGACAAGCTCGATGAACTGCTCGCGAAGGGACTGAGATGACGTCCGCTCCCCAGGCTCCGGCCCGGCGGCATGCCCATGACGCGGCCCGGTTCACCCAGCTGGTCGAGTCCGCCTCGGCCTGCGACTGGGCCCGCCCCAGCCCGGTCGCGGACTGGACGGCTCTCGACGTCGTGAAGCATCTGGTCGAATGGTCCCGCGGCTTCCTCCGGGGTGCCGGCATCGAGCTGCCGGCCCTGGACGTCGAGGCTGACCCCGTCGCGGCCTGGAAGCAGCACGTCACCGACGTCCAAGCCCTCCTCGACGATCCCGCCGGGAGGGTGCTCAGCAACCCGCACACGGGCGACAAGCCCGTGGACGAGGCGATCGATCAGTTCTACACCACCGACGTCTGGATGCACTCGTGGGACCTGGCCACGGCGCTCGGGCGCGAGTTCGACCTGGGCCAGGAGCGCTGCAGCGCCACGCTGGCGGGCATCGTGCCGATCGAGCAGCTGCTGCGCGAGAGCGGGCAGTTCGGCCCCGCCGTCCCCGTCGACGACAACGCCTCCCCGCAGGACAAGCTCATCGCTTTCATCGGTCGCGATCCGGCCTGGCAACCCGAGGGTGGCTCGCTCGCAACGGCCGGTTGAGCTCTACCGACGACCAGGCTGAGCACCCGGTCATCAAGCACGGCCGCTACTGGGAGTTTCTCTCCGCAGCCCGTCCGATACGGCTGACCTCGTTCGTCTAGGCGAACGCGGGGATCGCCACGCTTCGGCGGACGCCGTCGGCGTCGACGACGTCCTCGTCCGTGACGAGATACAGGCCCTCGGTGGACCAGCTCCCCTCACCGCAGAACACCCGCTGACCGATGGCGACCTTCGCGGTCCAGTGCCGCCCGTCCATCGGGCCCCCGCGCAGCAGCAGCGGCCGTTCGTCCATCTGGTGACGGGCGGCCGTGCGGTACTGATTCCTTCGAACGGCTTCCATCTCGGGATCCACGAGGGACCACCTCTCATCGCCCTTGGGAGGTCGCACGCCTCGCCGAACGTCCTGACCGCCACATGCAACGCCAGCCTACGCCGAAGTGTCACCTGCCCGAGCACCCGCGAGCGTCGGCACCGGACGGCGGTTCCGGGACCACGTCGAGCGAGGTGCCGACGCGAAGACCGGGACGTGATCGTCGGCGAGGGTGCGTCCCTGGTTCCGCTTGCCAGATGTCGATCAACCGGGCGCGTCCGCGATGACGCGGACGGCCCGAACTGACCTCTGGAAAAGCGCGGTATCGCCGAGCCACACTTCAATCCTTGGGCTCGGAGGTCCAGACAGGATCCGGACCTTCGAGCCATTCCGTGGCGAATCGCCCGGCACCGTGGATCGCCGTGAGTCGTAGTTGATCGTCGCCGGTATTCGTGAAGCCGTGGGGCTCACCGGGTGGGCTGACGACGACGTGACCGCCGGTGACCTCGATCGTCTCCGTTCCGATCTGGAAGGTCGCCGTGCCCGATTCGACGATGAACACCTCGGCGTAAGGATGGCGATGCAGCCGCGGTCCGAGCCCAGGCTCTGAGTGGACCAGGATCACGGAGAACGGCGTGCCCTCGTGATCGGCACCGACGAACTCGTGCGAGTGCGACTCGTGCGGCAGCTCGTCGAAGCTGATGAGCTCGGCCATCCGGACCCTCCGGAGCTCAGCGGAAGTCAGCGCTGAGCTGCCTTGTACGCCTCGACGATCTCGCCGGGGATGCGACCACGCGCGGAGATGTCGTAGCCGTTGCTCACGGCCCACTCCCGCACAGCCTTGGTGTCGGTGCCGTTGGAGGTGGCGGCCGTGGGGGACGCGGCACGTGCACGGCGACCGCCGACCTTGCGGCCGTGCTGGATATAGGTGGCGAACGCCTTCCGGAGAGCGGCTGCGTTCTTGGATGTCAGGTCGATCTCGAACTCCCGACCGTCCAGTCCGAAGGTGACGGTCTCGTCCGCGGGCTTGCCGTTCGTGTCGTCCGTGAGCTCGGTCACGATTCTCTGCGCCATGAGCGGAATCGTGAGACCGACGGGATCCTGTGTCAAATCGGCCCATGCAGCTCTGCCGAATTCCTCAGGAATTCCTCAGACAGGCGTGGAGTCCGGGGTCGCCGAGCCGGCGTCTTCTTCGCCCGCGGAAGGCCGGACATTGGCGTCAGTTTGCTGCTTCGTCCTGAGTCGGCGCGGTCGACGTCACCCTCACACCGCTACGGGCCCTCATCCACTCTCGCTCCTGTGCCGCCGGGCGGGCGCAGGGGTGCCACCCGTACCGACACGGAGAGAAGGCCTCCCCTCGTCCAGCGGGAGGCACCCTGGTACGCGCGTCCGCGACGGCAAATCCTGGAAGCCTTCGGCCAGAGGAAGGACCAGTCATGTGGGACAACGAGTCGACCGATCATGGCGAAAGCCACGTCGTCTCTCGCAGGACGCTGCTCGCAGGTGCTGTCGGATTCCCAGCCGTCGTCGGGCTGAGCGGGGCAGGCGAGCGACGCGCGAGCCAGCGGGCCGCCGGCGGCCCGGTCTCGCACGCGCTTCGACCCAGGCCTCGCGGGCCGACTACAGCAGGTGCTACGCGACGCACTCGCCGATCCGGGCCTTCACGCTCCCGGCGCGATCCTGCACGTGCGGAGCCCGAGACTCGGCGCCTTCGCCGACGCGGCGGGTCTCGGCCGGGTGCGGCCGGACGTACCGATGCGCACGGGTGATCGGTTCCGCGCCGGCAGCATCATGAAGCCGTTCGTCTCGGTCGTCGTCCTGCAACTGGCCGAGCGCGGCCGGCTGTCGCTGGACGCGCGGCTCCCCGAGGTGCTGCCCGCGAACATCGTCGATCGCTTCCCGACGGCGCCCGACGTCACGGTTCGCATGCTGCTCGGCCACCGGAGCGGGATCCCGGAATGGGACCTGGAAGCCCAGGACGAATACATCGCCCACCATCCCGAGAAGGTGTGGACGATGCACGAGATCCTCGATCTCGCCGCCACCCATCCGCCGGTGTTCGCGCCCGGAACCAGCTACCAGTACTCGAACACCGACTACAACCTGCTGGGCCTGATCATCGAGCGCGCCACCGGCCGGTCGTGGCGGCATGAAGTCACCCGGCGGGTGGTGGACCCGCTGGGCTTGGCCCGCACGTCCCTTCCCCCGCCGGGGAACCGCGCGATCAAGGGCGCCCACGCGCACGGCTACGCGGAGGTCGACGGACGATTGACCGACCTGACCGGCGTCGACCCGTCGATGGCCGGTGCTGCCGGCGGAGGGGCGCTCGTCACCACGGTCCATGACCTCGCCCGATTCCTGGATGCGCTGCTCGATCGGCCGACTCTTCCGTCACCAGGACACGCTGAAGCAGATGCTGACCTTCGCGCCGGCACCGGACCAAGGCGGCCAGATCGGCTACGGCCTGGGGATGGAACAGCGCGTCGTGCCCGGCGGCATCGAGCTCGTCGGCCACCTGGGCGGCACAGCGGGGTACTGCTCGTACGCCGGGCGCCTCTTCCCGCAGAACGTGACGATGGCGTTCGACCTCAACTGGCAGACCGACCCGACACCGCTGTTCCTTCCGGCCGTGCAGGCGCTCGCCGCATCGCCTTTCTGACGGCTACGCCGGCTTCGCCGCGAAGAGCTCGAGCGCCACCCCGTCCGGATCCTTGAAGTTCAGCGCCCAGCCGAACGGACCCTCCTGAGCCGTCGAGTACGTCACCCCCTGCTCGGCGAACCGCTGCTCCCACTCGGGCAGTTCGTCCCTCGACGGCACGGCGAGGGCCAAGTGATCCAGCCCGGTGCGGAACGGGTCGAAGGCATCACCGCTGCCGTTCGCGTACTGACGCAGGCCGATCAGGGTGACGTCAGGCAACACACCGACGCTGAAATCGACTCCCTCGTCGTGAGCGTCCACCATCGACCGCCAGCCGAGCACCACTCGGGACACGCCGCGCTTCGATTGTCGTGGCGGCGGGCTATCCGTTGTTCCGCAACCGGTACCAGACGGGGGCGGCCTTTCGCAGCGGTCGGGGCATTCCGTCGGTGACAGCGAGCTCCGTATCGATGATCTCCCAGCCGGGAAAGGCACGTGTGATGGCTGCGGCGCCGGCGCCACGGGGCAAGGGGCGCGGCGCGGCACCGGGTGTGAACGCGAGCAGAAGCATGGTGGCGTCCGCGGCTGCGAGGGACGTGACGGATCGCCCCATCGCGGTGCGCTGAGCGTCGGAGAGCCCGTGGAAGCAACCGACGTCGAGAAAGAAGTCGAAGCCCGTGCCCAGGTCGGCCGCACTGAGCGAGGTGACATCGCCCTGCACGAAGTCGACGCTCACGTGCCCGTCCTCCGCCCGCCGACGCGCCCTGCGCAGGGCCGCACCGATCTGGTCGACACCGCAGGCCTTCCAGCCACGAGCAGCGAACCCGACGGTGTGTACCCCCGACCCGCATCCCAGGTCGAGCATGCGGCCGGGACCTCCGTGCTCGGCCTCCTCACGCGAGGCGAGCCGGTCGAGCCCCTCACGATCTCCCTCCGCTGCCCGCTCCCACGGCGTGATCCTCGTCGCGTACGCGAGCGCGTAGCCGACAGACATGGCTCCTCAATTCTGTTCGAGTTAGACTAGAACGAATATGGCCTACACTCCTCGGTGTGCCCGAGGGTGTCAAGAGGAGGTCCTACGACTCGTCGCGGCGACGCGACGCCGCCCGCCAACGGCGTCGGCAGATCCTCGACGCCGCCGCCGCACTGTTCCTCGCCGACGGCTACGCCCGGACGACGATCGCGGCGATCGCCCGGCAGGCCGAGGTGTCCGAGGACCTGATCTTCACTCTGTTCGCGAACAAGCTCGGCGTCCTGAAAGAGGTCATGGACGTGGCGATCGGGGGCGATGACCGCGACGTCCCTGTCCTCGACCGTCCGGGACCGAGGGCGGTTCAGGCGACGACAGACCAGAGGGAGCAACTGCGGCTGTTCGCCGACGGCATCACGGGTCAGCTCGAACGGCTCCGACCGCTCAACGACCTCATGCGCAGTGCTGCCGCTGTCGAGCCGGAGATCGCCGCCTTGCAGGATGACCTGCAGCTACGGCAGCGCCGTCAAGCGATGACGACGACCGCCGCGTGGATCGCTGCGAACGGTCCGCTTCGCGACCAGATGTCCGTCGAGACTGCCGGCTCGATCATCTGGACGCTCACGAGCGCGGAGGTGCACCGAATGCTCACCGTGCAGTGTTCGTGGAACCCCGGCCAGTACCGGGACTGGCTGCGCACGACGCTCACGGCGACACTCCTGCCGTGAGCACTCGTCCGGTTCGAGGGAAAGGCCGCCGGGCCGCGATGTCCGCGCCATGGACAACGGCGCGGACATCGGGGGCCTTCACGCGCGGGTGAGGTCGATCGCGACGGGGACCGGGTTGCTGATCGTGTCCCGGACGGGTGAGTACCGGGTCAGGCTGCGGAGCTCGGCGAGCTGGTCGTCGTCGAGGTCGCCGGCCACCGTGATGGTGACCTGGATCTGCTGGTAGCCGGGGCGGACGTCGCCGTCCAGCCCGAGAAAGCCCTGCAGTTCCAGGTCGCCCTGGACCCTGCACTCCAGGCCGTCGAGTGCGATGCCGCGGGCTGCGGCGTGGTAGACGATGGTTCCTGCCAGGCATGCCGCGAGAGCCTGGAGCGCGTACTCGCCGGCGTTGGGTGCCCGGTTCTCGCCGAGCAGGACCGGCGGTTCGTCGGTGTCCAGAACGAACGGCTGACTGCGGGTCGCGTCCTCCTGCCCCGCCCCGTAGAAGCCCTGGATCATCGTGCGACTGTGGCCGCCGTCGATCCAGTCCGTGTGGGCGCGGAACTGGAACCGCCCGAGGGTGGGGTCGGCGGTGACGGCCTCGATCGTTCCGGTCAGGCGCTCGAGGTCGACCCCGTTGACGGTGCTGGTGACAGGCATGGTGGAGCTCCTTCTGATGGAAGTGGGGCAGTTGGAGGTGAGCGCGAGACCGTCTCACCCGCATAGTTAGCACGATCGGTCGTACTAGATTGAGAAAGTACGACCGATCGTGCTAACTTGTCAACCATGACGACCGGCGCCACCGACCAGCACGCCCCGAAGCAGCGACAGCGACGTGCCGACGGCGAACGCACCCGCAGCGCGATCCTGCGCACCGCCGCCTCCCTGGCGAGCGTGGAGGGGCTGGAGGGCTTGTCGATCGGGAACCTGGCCGCCGCGACCGGCATCAGCAAGAGCGGCCTCTACGCCCACTTCGGCTCGAAACAGGAATTACAGTTGGCCACCGTGGAAGAGGCGGAGCGCATTCTGAACGAGGAGGTCGTGCGGCCCGCGCTCGCCGCCCGCCCAGGCCTGGGCCAGCTCGCCGCGGCGTGCGAGGCCTTCTTCAGCTACGTCCAGCGCCGCGTCTTCCCCGGGGGCTGCTTCTTCGCTGCCACGTCACTCGAGATGGGCGCCCGACCCGGCCCGGTCAAGGACCGGCTGGCCGGGATCCAGTCAGACTTCACCGCGCTACTGCGATCCTTCGCGGCCACCGCCATCGAGCAGCGCGAACTTCCCGCCCACGAGGATCCCGACCTGCTCGCCTTCGAGCTCCACGCCATCCTGCTGGGCGCGGACACCAAGTTCGTCCTCCACGACGACCCGGCAGCCCTGGAGCTGGCCCGCCGGGTCGTCCGCCAACGCCTGGCCCTGGAGAAGGCGAGCACTTCCTGAACAGGCTGCCTGTGGCCGGATCGCCTCAGGCCGATCTTTTCGTGGACCTGGTTGCCACGCCGGTTTCTCTGGCCCAGGGTGACACCGGCAAAGGATGACCTTCGAGCGCCCAATGTCTGGGGCCAGGCCCTACCTGGCGGGCAAGCTTGACCGCCCGGGTCGCGTAGTAACCGGGCATGTAGCGAGCGGTGGCGCTCGCGTGATGCGGGGCCTCCTCGAAGCCGGTGATGACGAATCCGGCCGCGAGCTGCCCACCCAGCTGCTCGCTCATCGTGTGGCTGTACTCCACGGGGGCGTCAGCACCGAGTGCCTGGGCCCGCTCGTCCGGGGATAGATGGGTCAGGTCGGAGTACGGCAGCGAGTGCCGCACCACCAACTCGCCGGTGGAGTCCATCACCTCGACATCGAAGATGTACAGGTCCGGATTGACGAACCCGACCAGCAGGATGCCGCCGGGGCGCAGTACCCGAAAGCACTCCCGCCACATCGGAGCAAGCTGCGGACAGAACAGGTTGGACACCGGATTGAAGACCAGATCGAACCGCTCGTCGGCGAACACGCTGAGGTCTCGCATGTCCCCCAAGACGGTGGTCACGTCCAATCCGTCGCGGGCGGCGACGAACTGGTCCTGCTCCAACTGCCGCGGGGAGTTGTCCAGCACCGTCACCCTGGCGCCCGCGGCCGCGAGAACTGGTCCCTGTTGGCCACCTCCGGACGCCAGACACAGGACATCAACCCCGGTGATGTCCTGCGGGAACCAGGACGGGTCGACCGGCTCGTGACCGATCAGCACGACCGACCAGTCACCGTGCCTGGCACGCCTGATCACATCTGAGGACACGGGACGGGTCCATTCGTTGTCCTCGCCCACCAGATGGTCCCAGGCGACACGGTTATGTGCCACGGGGTCGCTCTCGGCGTTCATGGCAGTCAGCCAACCAGATGCTCCCTCCTCCGCCACCGTGACTCGTGCGACCGGGTTCATGCCCGGCCCCCGTTCCGGACGCCGCACGTGGGCCGGAAGTCGAAGTCGGGCGCGAATTCGAGATCTTCCGCCTCTGGGTTCCGAGATCGCGCATGGTCCAGGTCTCCGAGTCGTTGACGTCGACGCTCGGACGATCGGTGAGGACGGGGCCGGAGCCATCCGGGGATCACTGCGGGTTGCCGTTGCGGTGTCCGGTCGCGCGCCTCGCCTAGACACCTGCGCCGGCGCCCATGTCATGAGTGCCACTCCGAGACTGGTAACCGCGAGCGTCACCATGTCAGGGGACGCGACCGGCGCCTGGGGGATCCAGCACGTAAGGCGCTTCCTGGCCGAACTGGTAGACCTGATCTGCAACCGATGCATCGGCTCCCGCAACGTGTTCGACCGGACGATGCGCCTGGACCGGGCGGCGCAGGCATAGGCGCGATGGACGAACGACTTGATCAATCCCTGCTCAGCCTCTGGCACCTGGCGGGGAACGCTGAAAGGACGGCTCCGAACCATGGCTGCGAGCACTGACCAGGGAAGCTTCGCGGGGAAGGTGGCCTTCGTGACGGGCGCCGCGAGCGGTATCGGCCGAGCCACCGCTGTCGCCTTCGCGTCGGCCGGCGCCACTGTGGTCGTCGCCGACGTGTCCGAGCCGGGCAATCGGGAGACCGCCGGGCTGATCGAGGACCAGGGCGGGCGCGTCCTGGTGGTCCGATGCGACGTGACGAGCGGCCAGGACGTCAAGGCCGCGCTGGACCAGACGTTCGACGCGTTCGGGCGGCTGGACATCGCGTTCAACAACGCCGGCGTGGAACAACCAGTCGGGCCCGCCGCCGACGTCAGCGACGAGGAGTGGGACCGGATCCTGGACATCAACCTGCGCGGGGTGTTCCTGTGCATGAAGCACGAGATCCCGCTCATGCTCCAGCAAGGCGGCGGCGCGATCGTCAACACCTCTTCCGGCGCCGGCGTCACCGCCGTGAAGGGCCAGGCCGCCTACAGCGCCGCCAAGCACGGTGTGATCGGTCTCACCAAGGCCGCGGCGCTCGACTACGCCCAGGCGAACCTCCGGATCAACGCGGTCTGCCCGGGCATCATCGACACAGCCATGATGCAGAGGTTCACCGGGGACAGCGCCGAGGGCCGGCAGCGGGTCATTGGGCAAGAACCGGTCGGGCGGATGGGAACGCCCGAGGAGATCGCAGGCGCCGTCCTCTGGATGTGTTCGGACGCCGCCGCCTTCGTCGTCGGTCACGCCCTCGTCATCGACGGCGGTCAGATGGCGGGCTTGTCGTGATCTGACAAAGCGGGCCCGACTCCGAATCCGCGGTCCGCGCTGCTGTCAGTCGCCGCCTGCCGGTCCGGAGGCTCTGTAGCCGTCTGCTTGGCGGGCGCGACTCGCCGGATCTACGCGTGACGAGGCCGTCTCGGTGCTGAAGCCCCCGGGCGTGTCCGAAGACTCCATCTCTTGAGGAGGATGGGGTCATGGGTGATCACCGGGGGCAGTACCCGCGGGAGCTTTGGGAGCGGACGGTACGCCTGGTCCCGGAGCCTCGCGAACGGTACGAGTCAGAGTGGGCGGCGATGGCGTCGATCGCCGCGAGGCTGGGCATCGGGACTACCGAGACGCCCAGTTGTGGAACGTCCTTCAGGGAGCTGGCAGGAGGCGTATCAGGCGTGGAGCCGCACACGAGTAGCGCAGATGTGACCATCGGCAAAGGCAGCATGTTTGGCAACGGTCTGTATGCCGCCCGAGACTTCAAAGAGGGCGAAATAGTCATTCGGTATGAGCTGAAGAAACTCACGTTTGCGGAGCTGAAGGCCCTGTCACCCGAAGACTACGCGGCCACTCACAACGTCAGCGGACAAATCTATCTCTATCCCGTGCCTGCCCGCTACATCAGCCACTCTGACGACCCGAACGTCTGGAACGACCACGAACAGCAAGCGGACATTGCACGGCGAGATATAAAGGCCGGTGAACTCATAACCGTTGATGCCCGACATGACGATGTGCCAGTACTGAGGAGAGTAGGGGCGATACTCGTCAACGTACCCACCGTCGAGCAAGGCTTGGACTTCTACCGGGAGCAGCTCGGCATGCACACGGTCTGGAGAAGGGAAGGCGCGGCTGCCGTTCGTCTGGGCGAGAGCGAATTGGTCCTGACTACCGAACATGACCCCAGGACTGACTTGTTGGTTGACTCAGTAGAAGATGCCGTTGCAGTATTCGTAGCCGCGGGCGGTAAGGCGGTGGTACTACTCGAAGATACGTCCGCAGGCAGGGTCGCAGTGGTACAGGACCCCTTCGGCAACAGGCTTACTCTGGTAGATCTGTCGAAAGGTCTGTATCAGAAGGATGCATAGGCGCTCCAGCCCGTCCGGCACGGCCCGATCCCCCTGCTGACCTGACACCTCGACCCTCCGGGAGACCTTCCATGGGGTTAGACGTCAAAGGGGGATGGCTGTGGGCAGCAGCGCACAGGGATCGGTCATGCCAAGAGTCATGCCAACCGCCGCGTGAGAGCCCTATCAACCGGACGCCGTCGGGAGCGCTCGAGTGGCCGTCGCGCGAGCCACTGACATCCCTCACTGCTGAGCCAGCTCCACGACCGTCAGGGGCAAGGTTGTCTTGCCCACCCCGGCCCGCCCGGTGATCACCGCCCTACGCCGGGTGAGCACCGCGGCCGTCAGCTGGCCAGGCTCACTCGACCGGCGACCACGGGCAGCTGTCCACGCCTGAGGCTAAATCCGCCTGAGCATCAGGCCGGACCCTCCGCCCGAAGACGGGATCCGGGTGGAGTCATACGAGCCGGAGGGGCCTCCCGCCGCTGACAACGTGGTCCGGGGCAACGTGGTCCGGGCGGCAAGGGGCGACGGGATCGCCATACACACCGACGGGCCTGGGAGAGTGACCGGCACCGTCGTCAGGGACAACCTGGTGGTCCTTTCCGGCGACGACGGGATCGACGTGCGAAGCCCGACCACCACGATCACCCGGAACGGCGCTTTCGGCAATCATGACCTCGGAATCGCTGCCGTCGTCGGCGTCGCCGACGGTGGTGGCAACAGGGCGGCCGGCAACGGCAACCCGGCTCAGTGCCTCAATGTCACCTGCCTGCAACGACGCTCGCCACAAGTCACGGATCCGGCCCCTAGCCCTGAGACCCTGGGGACGGGATATGGTCGGCAGCCGTCATGGCCGGGCGTACGGCGTCGACGCTGCTGTCCATATGGCGGGGCGAGTTCGCTGCGGAGACGCCGTAACGTCGTCACCGGCGTGGTTCGGAAGACGGAGGTGCCCGGCAGGCCGGCTCAGGGGTGAGAGGCGACGCTTGCACGCCCCACGCGCTAGACCGCACCCGCGGCGAAGGCCGCTCGCCATCGTGCACCAACCGACGATACGACGGCAGGGCGAAGCTCATCCAGAAGGCGATCAGGCTCGGTGTGACTAGGTGACCGCGCGGACGGCGGCAATGCCGTCGGGTGAGGCAATTAGTCCGTGGGCGCCGGTTGGATACTCCGCAGGAACTGGGCCAGGTCCGCCGCAACCTGTCGATCTCCTGATCACACCGCTCGTCCAGGATGCCAGCGACGCCAGCCTCGATCACGAGGGCCAGCCGGATCTGCTCACCAGCCACCTCCCACCCGTACCCGGCGAGCGGAGCCGGGTCCCAGCCGTCCCAGTCTCGCCCCCGCGCGGGACGTTCCGCCACATCCCGGCGTCCCTGCCCTTTCGGGCAGTTCCCTGCCTTTCCCGCGGTGTTAGGCTCCGCACTCGGGAGCCGGGCATTTGGTGCGCTGGCCGAGGTCCAGCCGGTGGCCGGCCTCGTGGGGTGACCGATGAAATCGATACGCCTTGGACTCGCGGCGGTGCCGCTCTTGACCGTCACCGCACTTTTCGGAGTACCAGCGAGCGCGCAGGGGGTGGCTGCCTCGCCGGCGAGATCACAGCTGTCGCCCAGCTCCCACATCAGCCTCAATTGCGTGGTCAGCAGGCTCTGCCCCGATGTCGCTGAATCCGACGAGGTCTTCGGGCACTACGTCGGGCACGACGAGCCGTCGGCCACCTTCTACTCCAACAAGCCGGGCAGCGGCAACCGCATGCAGTACACGCTTCGGTTGCCGCACGACCCCTCGCCGGCGCACCCGGGCACGAACTCCTACCACTTCGAGCTCAACCCGACGTTCTGGTTCGGTTTGGCCCTGTGCGACACCCAGTCCTATCCGGAGCAGGTCTCGACCTGCAAGCCGGACAGCGACTCCAACATCGTCGACCCCGCGGTGTCCCCCAAGCACCCCGGTACTGCGTTCATGGAGCTGCAGTTCTACCCGCCGGGCTGGGTCCCATGGCCGGCGTGGGCGGTAGCGCCTGGAGCGACGACCTGCGACCCGACGAAGTGGTGCGCGGCGATGAACATCTTCGGTCTGTCCGAGAACCCCGTCACCGGGCAGCTCCAGAACTCCACGTGCGCCGCGCAGGCCGGCATCGAGTACTGGAACTTCGCCTTCATCACCAAGAACGGGCGGTCCCAGGCGCCGGCCAACCCCCTGCAGTCGACGCTGACCACATTCACGCCGGATCCCGCCAAGGACTTCTTGATGAACGCCGGGGACGTGCTGAAGGTGTCGATGCGGGACACCGCCGGCGGAGTGCGGGTGGTGCTCGACGACAAGACGACGCATCAGTCCGGCTCGATGACCGCGAGCGCGGCCAACGGCTTCGCCCAGATCCAGTTCGACCCGACCGGGAGCAGCTGCAACGCCATTCCGTACGACTTCCACCCGATGTACTCCACGTCCTCCACCCAGACCCGGGTGATCTGGGCGGCCCACACGTACAATGTCGCGTTCTCTGAGGAGATCGGGCACTTCCAATTCTGCAACGGCCCAAACCCAATTCCGGCGACCCAGTTCGGCATCGACGCGAACGGTGATCCGATCTCCTGCCCGGCAGGCAATCTCGAGGGCCGCGGGGCTAACCTGAGGCCGAGCGACGCCGACGACAACTTCTGTTTCCCCGGTTCGGAGTCGCTCCTGGTCCGGGTCAACGGGTGCACGGACACCAATAGCGGATTCGACGGCCCCTCGTACCAGAAGGACTGGCCGGACGGAAACCTCCGGCTGCACCCGGAGCCGACCCTGTTCACCCCGCCGCGGACCGGGCGGAACTTCACGGTGAACTACCAGCGGATGGGGTTCGAGGCCGACCTGCCGGCCATCGAGACGACGTGTGACGTCGATACCGGGACCGGCTGCACGCTGATCCCCATGCAGGACACGGGTCGGCCCGCCCAGTTCTACCCGTACTACAGCGCGTTCAGGGCCGGCGCGGGCCACGGCTGCTTCCTCGGCTTCGGCTCGCACCTTCCGCTCAGCACCAGCTTCGGCCGCAACGCCCAGTACGGCTCCCTCCTCGGGAGCACACACCTGGTCTTCGGCGGAGGCGGCGCCAGCGAGAACCTGTTCCTCAACTTCCGTCAGATCTTCAGCCCCACACCCTGCCGCGCCTGATCGATCCTCCGATCGCGGGGACCCGCCCTCGGCGGGTCCCCGCACCGGTCCACGGCCGCGGTCATCATGATGCGCCGAACAGTGGAAAGTTTGTGTCAGATGCAAGGCGTCAAGGGAAAGTCCCTGGCGAGGGCGCTTAGGGTCATCAAGGATCGCGGCCTGATTGATTCTCGACTTTACCAGTGGGCCCAGGAGCTGAAGACTTGGGCAACGATGGCGCCCACTTCACTGGACGCTTGGTTTCTAGGGAGGATGCCTCGGACGCCCTCGATCTCTCGAAGGCGATGCTCGACTACCTATACGTGGTGACAGCGAAGTTCGAAGACTTCAGGTGTCGACGGCGTGGTGACGCCAGTGCTCCAACGTCCGTCAATGGGTAGCCGATAAGATAAACAGAAGCGGTGCAGGCGCGGAGGCAGAATTCTAACGGGCCCCCAGAGTTATCGCGATTGCCTGATTAACTCATCTCCAGGGTCCGTACATCTCTCGTTTGCCGGACTCCCACGCGGCCACGAGAACGCTGTTTAGTTGACCTTGCAGCCAGGTCAACTAGATATCCAGCGCACTTGGCCTGAGATTGATCCCAGGGTCCGGTCATTCGTCGGCGATCTCTCCGGATTGCAGCTTGATCAAGACATGTCGTGCTGGAGCGTTCCGGTGCCACCCTTGTGATCCATGGGTTCCGACTCGTGATCCCTTTTCATCTTTAGTGGTCGCGGGTGCCCCAGGCCGGGCGGTAGTCGAAGTCGGGTGAGGTGGAGATCTTGCGACGGTCGCCGCCGACGTAGCGCATCGTGTAGATGTCCGCGTTTTGGTCGTTCACGCTGGGGCGGTCGGTGAAGACGAGGTTCTTGCCGTCGGGCGACCATTGAGGATTGCCGTTGCGGCGTCCGGTGGCTTGGTTGTCCGTCAGCCAACGGATCTTCGACGTGCAGTCGGGCAACGAGGTGCAGGTGGCCGGCACCGTGGCCAGGTCGACGAAGGTGTTGTCGGGGTCGTTGCGCCTGCTGTCGAACACCAGCAGGTCCTCCGTCCGTCCGCCTCGGGCGGTGGACAGGTCGTACACGTTGAGTGCCATGAGCCACGGGGTCAGTTGTCGGACGTGTCTCCCGGCGGGGCTCATCCGGAAAAGCGCCGACTGTCCGTCGCTGTCGCGGGCGCGTTGGAACGTCAGATAGTCCCGGTCGGGCGAGATGCGCAGATTGCTGTCCTCGAAGGTGCCGTCGATGCCGGGCTGGGAGACGCGTCGGACGTCGGAGCCGTCGATGCGGGAGGACCAGAGCACGGCGGATGCGGGAACGCCGGTGACTGGTTCGAAGGGTCCGTCGACCCGGGTGAAGGCGAGCTTGCTGTTCGAGAGCCAGGTCGGTGCGACGGTAGCTGCGCACGGGTCAACGCAGCCGAGGTCGATGGCGTGGTCCCAGGTGCCGTCGGGTCGGACGAGATGGATGGTGGCGGTGTCCGGTGTGTTGTGTTCGTAGGCGATCCAAGCCCCGTCGGGAGCGACCTGCGCGTTGAAGTCGAAGGTGTCCGGGAGAGCGGGGGTGAGTACTCGCTGCCGGGTGCCGTCGGCTCTAGCGATGAGCAGATGTTCCGACCCCGTCGGCGTCCGGTTGCTCCAGACGATGATCCCCTTGGTCGACGGCTGGGCGGCGCCAGTTGATGCCGAGGCGCTGGTGGCGGCCATGCACGCCAGCGCAAATCCCAAAACGGCTGCACCTGCGGACACTCGAGTCATCTTCATGGTTTCCTCCCCCATGGGATCGCGTGAGGGTGCTCCTCTACGCAAGTACTTGACCGGCCCGAGGGGCGCACCAGAATGGCGCACGGGGTTGCAGGTCAAGCAGCGATCCCATCCGAGGCAACGCTAGACCTCCACAGATGCTTCGTATATAGGCGATTCCAGGCCGAAGGTCATTTGATGGCTCTCCCAGGAGCAGGACGGTCGGCGTCCTGGCGATCCGTGTCAACATCCCGGCCACGTTCACCAACCGGAGCCTGCCCGCGGGTCACGGTCCCGAATTGACCGTGGCGTGCTGCAGCTGGCCGCGGCCGGCGTGCTGCTGGGCAGCCCGATCCGGTCACCCCAGCCGAGGTGGCCCGCATCCGCGTAGCCCGCCCGTTGGTCCACCACGCTAGTGGAGTCCCTGAGAGTGGTGTACGGCGGGCCCGGGCTGTGAGGCCGTGACGGGCGTGGCGTCCACGAGGTAGGCGGTCATCGCGTGATCCTTCTTGAGACCTCTCACAGTGCTCTTGAACGGAGTCCACGCGATGACCGCCCCGCCCAGTATCGACCCTGCCCGTTTCCTGGCCGAGCAGCTCGCCGATCCCGGCTCGGACCTGCTGCGCGCCATGCCCACGGCGTTCGTGAACACGTTGATGTCGGCTGAGGCCGACGCCGTGTGCGGCGCCGAGTACGCGAGCGTCGAGCCCGGATCGGGTCAACAGTCGCAACGGATACCGGCGCCGGGAGTTCGACACCCGCACCGGCACCCTGGAGGTGGCGATCCCCAAGCTGCGCTCGGGCAGCTACTTCCCGGACTGGCTGCTGGAGCGCCGCCGCCGCGCCGAAGCCGCCCTGACCTCGGTGGTCGCCACGTGCTATCTGCTGGGCGTCTCGACCCGGCGGATGGAGAAGCTGGTCGAGGCCCTGGGGATCACCCGGCTGTCGAAGTCGCAGGTCGTCCCGGATGGCCGCCGACCTCGACGCGCAGGTCGAGGCGTTCCGCACCCGGCCCCTGGATCAGGGGCCGTACACCTTCCTCGCCGCGGACGCACTGGTCCTGAAAGTCCGCGAGGGTGGCCGGGTCGTGGGCGTGCACGCTCTGGTCGCCACCGGCGTCAACGCCGACGGCCACCGCGAGGTCCTGGGCCTGCAGGTCACCTCCGCCGAGGACGGCGCCGGCTGGCTGGGCTTCTTCCGCGACCTGACCGCCCGCGGCCTGACCGGGGTCCGGCTGGTCACCTCCGACGCCCACGCCGGGCTGGTCGCCGCGATCGGGGCGACCCTGCCCGGCGCGTCCTGGCAGCGGTGCCGCACCCACTACGCCGCGAACCTGATGGCGACCTGCCCCAAGAGCAGCTGGCCGTGGGTCAAGACCCTGCTGCACTGCGTCTACGACCAGCCCGACGCCGCGTCCGTGCACGCCCAATTCGACCGGCTCCTCGACGCCCTCGACCGAGAAGCTGCCCGAGCGTCGCCGACCACCTCGAGGCCGCCCGCGCCGACGTCCTGGCGTTCACCGCGTTCCCCAAGGAGATCTGGCGCCAGATCTGGTCCAACAACCCCAACGAACGCCTCAACCGCGAGATCCGCCGCCGCACCGACGTCGTCGGGATCTTCCCCGACCGCGACGCCCTGATCCGCCTGGTCGGCGCCGTCCTGGCCGAGCAACACGACGAATGGGCCGAAGGCCGCCGCTACCTCGGCCTGGACGTCCTGTCCCGCTCCCGCCTCACCGTTATCAGCGACCCGGACGCGGACGAGACACCACCGCCAAGGAGGTCAGCGACCCCGCCATGCAGGCCCTCACGGCCTAACCAACAAGAAGATCACGCGACAACACGATACACCACGTCCCGGGGCTTGACCATCGCTCCGGCGGCCGAGCCTGTCCGGGGTCGAGCCGCGCGTCTCCGGTCGCGACACCCTGGTCGTGGCCGGACAGCGCATTCACATCGCCCGTGGCTCACGCTGGATACACCCTGGCGTCGATGCCCCGAAAGGATGATCCGAGTCCACGATGACCCGGGACCGTCCCGCGGAGCCGCCCGTGTACCACGAGCAAGAGCTCGAAAGGTTCAAGGTCCCCAAGCCCGAAACCCCAGGACGGAACGTCTAGCCGGACGTGTCACTTTTCAACCGGAACGGATCCGTCACGCATCAGATGCAGCTAGGCACCCCGTCCGAAGCCTGCGGACGGACTGTCTTCTGGTCGTCGGCTGGCTGGGGCAGCCGGGGAGCTGGTCGCCGGGGCCCGGTCCGGAGGCCGTGCAGCGTGAGGGCCTTGGTGACGGTGCCGTGGCTGACGCCGAGCTCGCGGGCGATCCTCCTGGCGGACTTCTCGGCGTACTCCTGGCGCTGATGGCCCGCCTCACGCAGCTGTGGGGGGCCTCCCTTGACGCCCGGTCGGCGATCGGCCCGCACTCCCTGTGTCGGTCCTCGACGACCTGCTGAGGGTGCGGGCGAAGGCATGAGAGCACGTGGAGCCGGAGATCGTCTCCCAGATTTCTCCCACGAGTCCCTTAGACAGCCGTCAGGGCCGGCTCCCTCGCGGAGGAGAGCTGCTCAGCCTAAAACGTGGGCTGGGGCGGGGATGAGGCGCTGCATTAGCTGACAAAGCGTTAAATGGACCACTCACTTTCTCGCACAATCAGTTCTTAGAGCATGGTTTTATTAAAACTAGATATCAATCAGGACCAATCTTCACCAATGTCTTTCCAAAGTTCTCGCCATCGAAGAGAGCTATGAATGCTTTTGGGGCATTCTCAAGGCCTTCAAAAACCGCTTCCTTCCATTTAATCTTGCCTGTGCAATTCACCGTCGTTAGGGTCTGGAACCTGAACTTCTACAAGCTCGAAATTGTCATTTGTTGGCATGCCAATAGTGGTTTTTTAGACGAATTTCACGACCAACTATCAAGACTATTATATGCAATACCATTCCTTTAAGAAAAGAGTTTACACGTGAAAGGCTTAATCCCCGATATTACTTGGTTGTAAGCTTCCTGACAATAGTGCCGTGAATTCTCCCACATTCTCCCTTCTGACCACGCCCATGACAAAGTTGGATTTGTCTATGTAACAGACATACAAATTTCTATATCGGTACTCATTCATCTATATTTGAATCCTAGAAAAACCGAAAGTCTTCTTTGACTGTTATCAGGACCACATGTGTATTTGTCTGATCCACATATGGTAGTGCTAAATCTTTTTTTACAAAATTGCTAAGTTGAGTTCTATTCTTAAATTTTGCAATTACTATCATGTCTGTTAAACCCGTGATATCATAGACAGCACAGACGTTTGGGAATTTGGCAATGTGTTTTTCAACTTCTGCTATCTTTCCTTTAACAGACGTAACCTCAATAATTGCAGTTAGATCGTAACCTAGTTTCTCATGATCTAATATAGCGGAATAAAATTTGATAACACTATCTTTTTCTAGCTTTTTTACTCTAGCAAGCACTGTAGGAGGAGACACGCCTATTTCATCAGCTATTCTTCTATACGAAAAGTCCAGCATCTGAAAGGAGCTTTCCGAGTATTTTAACATCTGTTTCGTCCATTCCTATTAAATTCATTGATAATTAACAAATAAAAGGTATTGTCAATAAATACTTATCATATATTAATATAATACCTATAAAGTGTTATATCCTGCTAAATCCATATACTAGTGTCGTAATCGATGACACTTAGTAGAAGGAATTCCGCATTAGAACCGGAAGAAAAAGAACAAGGGATTGATGGCATAAAAATGATTATAGATACAGGCTACATTCAGTTAAGGTATACCGATGTCCTCGGCAAGTTTCCGGAAGGAACGTGTTCGAAAACAAAGAAACTTTTGATAGCTTTTTTAAATGTGGTATTGGAGTAGATGGTTCGTCTATTAAAGGATTTGCCCGTATCTGATGATTCTGATCGCTTACTCATACCAGACAGGTCTACTGTAAGAATCTTTCCTCCGTCGTTGTTATCAGCATCGCCACCCCCACTATCTTCGAATCACAACAACAAGCTATTTACAGTTATCGCGGATGTATATCAGGGTTTCAAGAAAGGCAGGTTGGTACAAGATCCCAGATATGTATCACAACGCATGGAAGAATTTCTAATAGAAAATAATCTAACCTGTCAAATGGGTCCTGAAGTTGAATGCTTTGTATTTGACAGTATCATTTTTAATCATAAAAATAATAATAATGATCTTAACAGTGAGATAGATCTGATGGTAATAGGGAATATCATGAACCCAAAATTTTATCAGTAGAGGGATATGGAGATGATGCCTGGGAGTACCGAATTAGAAGGAGGGGTGGATATGACGCACCTCCATTTCAAGATTCTTTGCTAGAATTTAGATTTGATGTTGCCGAGATTTTACGAAAACACTTTTCTATAAATGTTACAAACCTAAACCACGAAGTAGCAAGTTGCGGTCAGATAGAAATTAACTTTATGCATATTGGGTACGCTTACAAAGGTCGTATAAAATGTTCAGATACACAAGGACGTTGTAAGGAATGTTGCAAGGAGCTACAATAAAGTAGCCAATTTTATGCCAAAACCACTTTTTGATAAAAATGACCCTTTAAACGGTGGCGATAATGGTTCAGGTATGCATACTAGTATTAGTTTATGGAACGAGTCATCAACTACCAACATCTTCTACGATAGCGATGATTATTATGCTGAACTAAGTCAAATTGGAAGGTATTTTATAGGTGGATTAATAGAACATGCTCATTCCTTAGTCTGCGATTGTAGCTCCAACGATAAACTCATATCATAGACTGATTCCTGGTTTTGAGGCTCCAGTCTATATTGCCTGGGCAAAAAGGAAACAGGTCTACTGTCATACGCATACCTATTAATGAAAGAAATAATGCTAAATCAAAACGTATTGAATTCAGAGCCCCTGATCGAGTGTTAACCCATATCTGGCATTTTCAGCAATAGTCGCT
>CAVWLJ010000016.1:0-26245 GCA_963755755.1 uncultured Actinomycetota bacterium | reverse complement strand
GCGGGCCTGCAAGTTCTCCTCCGCGACGCCGGTCAGCCCGATCGCGTTGAGGAATGCTCGACCATGGGCGCTATGGGACGCTGGAATAGTGGAGGCCGGTGCGCTTCGCCAGATCGGCGGCGTCGTACCTGGAGTGCTCGGAATAGCTGCTCGGCATCGAGACGCCATAGACGTTCGCCGCGCCGATCGCTGCAGGCGATCGCTGCGTCAGGGCAGAGTGGATCCCGCCGGAGACGCCGAGGACCACCGTCCGGAAACCGTTCTTGGGGACGTAGTCGCGCACCCCCAGTGACGAGCGCGCGAGTAGACCTCCGCCCGTGTCGACGGCGGCGGCGTTGCGTGGCGGTCACCGCGGCTGTAGGCGGGACCGCCGCTCGCTCAGCACGACATGAGCGTACGCCCTCGCGGCCGTCGGCGCGTCGTCGCGCGGCCGTCGTTGGGGAGGTCCAGGTCGACGACGAGCAGGTGCTCCTCGAACTGCGGCGCGCGGGCCAGCACCCGCCGTCGGTGGCGACGACGAAGGAGTCGCCGTCGAAGACGAGGTCGTCCTGGCCGCCGACGATGTTGACGTAGGCGAGCGGGCACCCGGCCTCGGCCGCCCGCCGGGCGGACGAGCTCGAGGCGGACGTCGTCCTTGTTCGCCTCGTAGGGCGACCCGTTGATGCACGACGAGCAGCCCGGCGCCCGTCGCGCGCGTCGCGCGACCGGGCCGCCGTCCTGCCAGATGTCCTCGCAGATCACGACGGCCACGTCGACGCCGTGCGGCCCGCGACGACGGTAGGTCCTGGCCCGGCACGAAGAGCGGTACTCGTCGAACACGCCGTAGTTGGGCAGGTGGTGCTTGGCGTAGCGCGCCGACGACCCGGCCGCCGTGCAGGACGGCGGCGGCGTTCTGCGGCGCGCCCTCCGGGACGCCGAGCCGTCGTCGGCTCGGTCGCCGTCGAGATAGCCGACGACGACGGGGAGGTCGCCGAGCCCGTCGGCGGCGAGCTGGCGGGCGATCCGTCGACAGCGCGCGCGGGACGCTCCTCGACGAAGCCGGCGCAGCGCGAGGTCCTCGACCGGGTAGCCCGGTCAGTGCCATCTCGGGGAACGCGACGAGGTGGGCGCCCGCGTCCGGCGGCCGCCCCGTCCGCTCCCGGACCACGGCGGCGTTGCCGGCGAGGTCACCGACAAGTGGAGTCGACCGGGCCAGGGCGAGACGCAGCTGAGGCATGGCCCGAGCGTAGTTCCGCCCGAGGGGCGGGCACGGCAGATCGATCGTGACCAGTCGTCACGCCCAGCCCTCGCCGAGTGCCACAAAAAAAAATCACCAGGGTCTGCGCCCCGCGGCCCACCCGGCCGCGCTCGTCCCACAGCCGAGGACGCCGCGAGCGCCCGTCCCCGCGCTCCTCGTACCTCGTCGGGGCGTCGAGGAGGACCCACTCCCCGACCAGGGGGCGGGACAGGTGCACGTCGAGGTCGATGTTGACGAACGACCACGCGGCCCAGTCGAGGCCCGCGGAGATGCCGTTGCCGGAGTCGGCCCTCAGCACCGCGCGCTGCAGGCCGCCCGGTTGCTCGCCGGGGACCACGGGGATACGGGCGTGGCTCCAGACGGTGGCGGGCGCCGGCGCCGCCCGGGTTGCCGCGCACGACCCGCCACTCCAGGGCGTCGCGTAGGGGAAGGTCCAGTCGGTCATGGTCGTCGGCGACCGCCCCGGGCCGGGGACGTCGGTCGGGGTTGCTGGTCGAGCACGGGAGTCGGCTCCTCGGCCGTCGCGGACGTTCCAGACCCGGGCGTGCAGCACCTCCCGGCCGTCGGCCTCGTGAACGGCCTCGGTCAGGGCGATGCGCCGGCCGCCGCGGACGACGCGGGCGCTGACGTTCACCGGCCCGACGGGCACGGCCGACAGGAACTCGATGCTCGCCGCGGAGCGCGAGCCACTCCGTCCGACCGCGCGCTCGCATGCCCGGACGAGGAGTGCCGACGGCGGCCCGCCGTGCATCAGGTCCGGCGACCAGGGCCCGCCGCACGCCTCCTCGGCCCGGAACCGTCCGTCGCCCAGGTCGGTGAAGAACGCGTCGCTCACATGGCGGACGCTATCGGCACCGCGATGACGTTCGGGCGGGGTCGCCGCCGGGCGTGCTCGAACGCCCGCTCCATTCGCGCGAACGGACGGCCTCCGGCCGGTTCCGGATCGCCCTTGGTGTCAGCCCGACCACCACCACGCCGTGCTCGACGAGGATCCCGTCGGTCATGACCGTGCCGTCCCAGTCGTCCGGGGCGGCATGATGCGCGCCGGCGGCGAGGGCGGTGCGAAGGATGGCGCTGCCGGCGCGAGGTCCGGCCTCGAGCCGCACAAGCCGTCGCTGGATGGCCTCGAGGACCACCGCCGCAGCCTCGGTCGGATCGCGAGTCGTGCGCGCCGTGGCCGCGCCGGCGCGGGGCCGGGACACGACGAGCAAGGTCGTCGCCACGGACGCGGATCCGGCGAGCGGGTCCGAGTGACCGCAACGAAGCCCGCGCTGTGTGGCCGACGCTCGTGCGGCACCTCGACGTGCACGGCACGTGCCGAGGCCGACAGGAGGCCGTGCCACCGAGCCGCCGAGGGTCCGCTGATCATGCCGCCCGGGCCGCTGAAGAGCTGTGCGGCGACCAGCCTGCCCGCTCGAGTCCGACCCCGCGCAGTTGCGCGACGGTCACCAGACCGAGCTGGAGTCCGAGGAGCTGACGAAGGGCCTCCGGCACATCCATGGAGGGATGCTCGGTGCCCCGTCCTCCCGGCGGGGGTCCCCACCCTCAGCCCTGTAGACGACGTGACCCACGCCCGGCACCTGTGGACGACGCTCCGGACCCCGTCGGGTCCCCACTCGGCATCGTCGGCGCCGAAACCGACGAGCGCACCGGACCGTGAAGCGCTTGTGAAGGGATCGGCAAATCCGCCGCGGTCGGCGTATCGGCGCTTGCTCGGTGCACGAACGCTCGGAAAGGGTCGGGCCATGCTGGTCCGAACGGCCGTCGTGGCCGCCGTCGCCGTGGCCTCCTTCGGTGCCGGCTCGTATGCCCTGATCTCGTCGAGGTCACCGGACGCCGCGGTCCACGCCGTCGCCGCCGACACGGCATCGGTGGCGACGTCGGACGACGCGGCGCGGGTCACCGCACCGGAGCCGTCCTCGTCGACGGCCACGAAGCCGATCGCCACGACGTCGACGGCCACGAAGCCAGTCGCCACCAAGCGGGTGGTCCCGAAGCCGCCAGCCACGACGCATGCAGCCACGAAGCCGGCGGCCGCCACCACGGCGGCAACGAAGCAGGCCTGCAGCACCACGGTCTCCCCGTCGGGCAACCTCGCCGCCGCCGTCGCGCGACTCCGCCCGGACCGCACGGTGTGCCTCGCGCCCGGCAGCTACCGGCTCACCGCGCGGCTGGTCTTCTCGGCCGCCCAGTCCGGCCGAGCGTCGGCGCCGGCGGTGCTGGCCGCGAGGAACGGGCCCGGGACCGTCACGATCGACGCCAACGGCAACGAGGAGGCCTTGTACTTCACGGGAGCGCGGCACGTGTTCGTGACCGGGTTGCGGATCACGGGCGGCGCCTATCACGGAGTGAAGATCGACCCTCCGAGCTCCGACGTCGTCCTGCGGCGGCTGACCATCGTCGACAACGACAGGGCCGGCGACAACGGTGGGCAGTACTCCGGCATCAAGGGCTGCTGCCTGGCGCAGCGGGTCACGATCGAGGACTCCGACATCTCCTACAGCCGTCCGGCGCCCGCGAGCACCAACCATCAGGGCATCGACTGCAACGGCTGCAAGGGCTGGGTCGTGCGGCGCAACCGGGTGCACGGCATCCGGGCGGCACACGGCGGCGCCGGTGGGAACGCGATCCAGTTCAAGAGCGGTTCCGCCGACACCCTCATCGAGGCGAACGTCGTCTACGACAACTTCCTCGGGATCAGCTTCGGCGGCTTCGGCAACCCGGCGCTCTACGGGCACGAAACCTTCGAGCACGTGCGGGGCATCGTCCGGAACAACGTCGTGTACGGCAACCAGGACGCGGGCATCTCCGTCATCGACACCCGCGACGGGCGGATCTACAACAACACCCTGTTCGGCAACGGGTTCACCCCCGACGTCCGCGTGGCATCGCTGAACCTGCGGTACGTGAACAACGTCCTCGACCGGCCGCTCAACCTGAGGGACGGCACCACCGCCGCCGCGAGCCACAACTACGTCCTCCCGTCGCCGACAGCTGGCGGGTTGTTCGTCGATGCGCGGGCGCGGAACTTCGCCCTCAGATCGACGGCCAGGGTGCTGATCGACCGGGGTGCCGACCTGGGCGCGGCCGTCCCGAGGGATTTCAGGGGCCGGGCCAGGCGTCCCGGGCACTACGACATCGGCGCCTTCGAGCGCTGACGGCGGTCGGCGTCATCGTCCCGACATCCCGCCCGGTTAGGCTGGCGGCGATCGGCGCGACGTAGGGCGGAAGGATGCCATGGACAGGCAGCAGGAGTTCGTGCTCCGCACGATCGAGGAGCGCGACATCCGGTTCGTCCGGCTGTGGTTCACCGACGTCCTCGGCAGCCTGAAGTCCGTCGCCGTCGCGCCGGCGGAGCTCGAGGGCGCGTTCGCCGAGGGCATCGGCTTCGACGGCAGCGCCATCGAGGGCCTGGCCCGCGTCTACGAGGCGGACATGCTCGTCCGGCCGGACCCCAGCACCTTCGCCGTCCTGCCCTGGCGGGGCGAGAACCACGGCACCGCGCGGATGTTCTGCGACATCCTCACGCCGGACGGCGAACCCACGCTGAGCGACCCCCGCAACGTCCTCAAGCGGGCGCTGAACAAGGCGGCCCAGCACGGGCTGACCTTCTACACCCACCCCGAGATCGAGTTCTACCTGCTGAAGAACGAACCGACGCCGGGCCAGCTGCCGGAACCCGTCGACCGCGCCGGCTACTTCGACCACGTCCCCCGCGGTACGACGCACGACTTCCGGCGGGCCGCGATCACCGTGCTCGAGAGCATGGGGATCAGCGTCGAGTTCAGCCACCACGAGGGCGGCCCGGGCCAGAACGAGATCGACCTGCGGTACGCCGACGCGCTCAGCATGGCCGACAACATCATGACGTTCCGGACGGTCATCAAGGAGGTCGGCCTCGAGCAGGGCGTCTACGCGACGTTCATGCCGAAACCGTTCGCCGACCACCCGGGCTCGGGCATGCACACCCACCTGTCCCTCTTCGAGGGCGACCGCAACGCCTTCCACGAAGCCGGCGCCGAGTTCCAGCTGAGCAAGGTCGCCCGGCAGTTCATCGCGGCCTGCTGAGGCACTCCTCCGAGATCACCGCGGTCACGAACCAGTGGGTGAACTCCTACAAGCGGCTGTGGGGCGGGGGCGAGGCGCCGAGCTACGTCTGCTGGGGGCACAACAACCGCTCGGCGCTCATCCGCGTCCCGATGTACAAGCCCGGCAAGGGCAACTCGACGCGCATCGAGTACCGCGCGCTCGACTCGGCCTGCAACCCCTACCTGGCCTTCGCCCTCCTGCTCGCCGCCGGCCTCAAGGGCGTCGACGAGGGCCTCGACCTGCCCGACGGCGCCGAGGACGACGTCTGGGCGCTCACCGACGGCGAGCGCCGCGCCCTCGGCATCAAGCCGCTGCCGGCCAGCCTCTCCGACGCGATCGCGCGATCATGGAGGACTCCGAGCTCGTCGCCGAGACGCTCGGGGAGGGCGTCTTCGACTTCTTCCTGCGCAACAAGCGCCAGGAATGGGCGGACTACCGGCAGCAGGTGACCCCGTTCGAGCTCAACCGCTACCTTCCGCTGCTGTGAGCCGGATCCCGCACCTGCTCGTCGTCCAGCATCAGGACGACGGCCCGCTCGGCCGCCTCGAGCCGCGCCTTCCGCGCAGTCGACGCAGCTCGACGTCCGCCGTCCCGACCGCGGCAACGCGCTGCCCGGCGACCTCGACGGCGTCCACGGCCTCGTCGTCCTCGGGGGCTCGATGGCCGCGTGGGAGGACGAGCGCGCCCCCTGGCTGCCGCACACCCGGACGCTGATGGTCGAGGCCGTCCGCACCGGCGTCCCGCTGTTCGGGATCTGCCTGGGCGCCCAGCTCCTCGCGCACGCCACCGGCGGACGGGTCGAACCCGGCGCCGCCGGCATCGAGCCCGGGCTCAGCGTGATCACGCCCACGGACGAGGCGGGCGGCGACCCGCTGATGTCCGCGCTGCCCGTCGAGGGGTACGTCGGCGCGCAGGGCCACCACGACGCGATCACCGAGCTGCCGCCCGGCGCCGTCCTGCTCGGCAGCGGCGAGGTCTACCGGCACCAGGCCTTCCGGCTGGGGCGCGGTCGCGTGGGCCGTGCAGTACCACCCCGAGGTCACCGCCGACGACTTCGGGGGCTGGATGCGCGAGGACGCGGACGCCGTCGTCGCCGCCGGGCTCGACCCCGACGAGGTGGCCCGGAGCGTCAAGGACGCCGACGACCGGCTCGACGAGCTCGCGGCCGCGCACGCGGCGGCGTTCCTCGGGGTGGTGAGCGGCGCCTCGGCCGGTGCCCGGCGGTGACCGACCGGCCCTCGAGCACCGCCGGCCGGCTGGCCCGGCTGGGCTTCGCCGACCCCGCCCGCGCCACGCGCGTCCTCACCGACCCCGCTCTGGCCGGGCTCGTCGATCCGCTCGAGGACGTCTTCGACGACGGGCTCGTCGGCGCGCTCGGCGACGTCCCCGATCCCGACCTCGCGCTCCTGGGCCTGGTCCGGCTCCTCGAGGCGCTGCCGAGGAACGGGCGCCTGAAGGCCGCGCTGCGGGCCGGCGGCCCGACCCGCGACAAGCTGCTCGCCGTCCTCGGGACGTCGGCCGCGCTCGGCGACCACCTCGCCCGGCATCCCGCGCACTGGACGGCGGTCGACGAGGGCCGGCCCGACGACCCGGACGGCGTCCGCGCCCGCCTGCTCGGTGCCGTCGGCGCCGACCCCGCCGCCGCAGAACCCGTCGCCGGGCTGCCGGTGCCGCGGGCGCTCGACGCGCTGCGGATCGGCTACCGCCGGCTCCTGCTCGGCATCGCCGGCCGCGACCTCGTCGCCGAGGACCCGGCCGCCGCCGAGCCCGACGTCTCCCGCGACCTCGCCGACCTCGCCGCCGCCGCGCTGGAGGCGGCTCTCGCCATCGCACGCGCCGAGCTGCCCGCCGGCAGCGAGCCGTGCCGCATCGCCGTCCTGGCCATGGGCAAGTGCGGCGGCCGGGAGCTCAACTACGTCAGCGATGTCGACGTCATCTACGTCGTCGAGCCCGTCGAGGGCGGCGACGAGCAGGCCGCGCTCGCGACCGGCGCCAAGCTCGCCGCCGGCCTGGCCCGGGCCTGCTCGGAGGCGACCCCCGAGGGCACCCTGTGGCCCGTCGACGCCGCGCTGCGGCCCGAGGGTAAGCGCGGGCCGCTGGTCCGGACCCTCGACAGCCACGTCGCCTACTACCGGCGCTGGGCCGCCACCTGGGAGTTCCAGGCGCTGCTCAAGGCCCGCCCGGTCGCGGGGGACGCCGCCCTCGGCGCCGCCTATCTGGAGGCGATCCGGCCCCTCGTCTGGCGCGCGGCGGAGCGGGAGCACTTCGTCGAGGACGTCCAGGCGATGCGCCGCCGGGTGGAGGAGCACGTGCCCGCGAAGGAGGCCGGCCGGCAGCTCAAGCTCGGCCCGGGGGGCCTGCGCGACGTCGAGTTCAGCGTCCAGCTGCTCCAGCTCGTCCACGGCCGGATCGACCCCCGGCTTCGGACCGGCAACACCCTCGAGGGTCTCGAGGCGCTGGCCGCCTACGGCTACGTCGGCCGCGACGACGCCGCCGAGCTCGACCGCGCCTACCGGACGCTGAGAACGCTCGAGCACCGCATCCAGCTCTACCGGCTGCGGCGCAGCCACCTGGTACCCACCGACCCCGCCGACCTGCGCCGCCTCGGCCGCGCCCTGGGCCTGGTCCGCGACCCGGCGCGCGAGGTCGAGGAGCTCTGGCGCCGGCACGCCCTGGAGGTGCGGCGCATCCACGAGAAGCTCTTCTATCGGCCGCTGCTCGCCGCCGTCGCCCGGCTCACGACCGACGAGGTGCGCCTCACGCCGGAGGCCGCGAAGGCGAGGCTCGCGGCGCTCGGGTACGGCGACCCCGCCGGGGCCCTGCGGCATCTGCAGGCGCTGACGGCGGGAGTGAGCCGGCGCGCCGCCATCCAGCGCCAGCTGCTGCCGGTCCTGCTGGGATGGTTCGCCGACGGCCCCGACCCCGACGCTGGGCTGCTCGCCTTCCGCCGGCTGTCGGAGGACCTCGGGACGACCCACTGGTACCTGAAGATGCTGCGCGACTCCGGGGCGGCCGCGGAGCGGATGGCGCACGTGCTCTCGTCGAGCCGGCTCGTCGCGCAACTCCTCGAGAAGGGCCCGGAGGCCGTCGCGCTGCTCGGCGACGAGCCCCAGCTCGTGCCCCGGCCGCGCGCCGTCACGCTCGGCGCGGTCCGCGGGGCGGCCGCCCGGCACCGGGACGACCCGGACGCAGCCGCGCTCG
Organism: uncultured Actinomycetota bacterium; assembly: GCA_963755755.1. GTDB lineage: Bacteria > Actinomycetota > Actinomycetes > Actinomycetales > Kineosporiaceae > DATKNA01. Next base: position 17,718 of record CAVWLJ010000016.1, on the reverse strand, counting down.
CCGTCCTCGCCGTCCGGCGTCGGGAGATGGTGCGGACGGCGATCGCCGACGTCGCGGGGCTGGTCGACCTGGACGCCGTGGGCCAGGGGTTGACCGACGCCGCCGTCGCCGCGCTCGACGGCGGGCTCAGCGCCGCGATCACGGCGGTCGAGCGACGCCTGGGTGAACCGTTGCCCACCCGGATGCTGCTGGTCGCCATGGGCCGGCTCGGCGGGGCGGAGCTCGGGTACGGCAGTGACGCCGACGTCCTCTTCGTCCACGACCCGGTGGCCGGGGCCGACCCGCGGCGGGCCGAGGAGGCGGCGGCCGCCGTCGCGGGCGAACTGCGGCGGATGCTCGGCTCGCCCGGGCCGGAACCCGCCCTCTCCGTGGACGCCGACCTGCGCCCGGAGGGCCGGAACGGGCCCCTGGTGCGGACCTTCGACTCCTACGCCGAGTACTACGCCCGCTGGTCGCAGCCCTGGGAGGCGCAGGCCCTCGCCCGCGCCCTCCCCGCCGTCGGCGATGCCGACCTGGGGGAGCGGTTCGAGGCACTCGTCGACCCCGTCCGCTGGCCCGCGCGCGGGTTGTCGGAGGCCGCCGTCCGGGACATCCGCCGGATCAAGGCGAGGGTCGAGTCGGAGCGGTTGCCGCGCGGCGCGGACCCGCACCGCCACCTCAAGCTCGGCCGCGGGGCGCTCTCCGACGTCGAGTGGACGGTGCAGCTGCTGCAACTCCGGCACGCCGGCGCGATCCGCGAGTTGCGGACGCCGTCCACGCTGGGAGCGCTGCACGCGGCACGCGACGCCGGCCTCGTGCAGGCCGACGACGCCGACGTCCTCGAGGCCGCGTGGCGGCTGGCCTCGCGGGTGCGCAACGCGGTCGTGCTCTTCCGCGGGCGGCCGTCCGACACCCTGCCCACCGGCATCCGGGAGCTCGACGGCGTCGCCCGCCTGGTCGGGTATCCGCCCGGGGCCGCCGTGACCTTCGAGGACGACTACCAGCGCATCACACGGCGGGCACGCAGCGTGGTCGACCGGATCTTCTACGGCTGACCAGCTGATCTGCTCGGGGGATGCCGACGCGGCGCACGGGTGTCAGCCACGACAATCGGCGCCGGAAAAGCCCCTCCTCGATGACGTTCAGTCAGCGGGAGCGCTCGGCGATGTCGAGGTTGGAGGCGGTGATGACGACGGGGACGACGACGGTCTGCCCGCAGTGCGGGTTCGACTGGAACCTGCCCGACGAGCCGGTGATCGACACCGTCCTGAACGTGTCGAGCAGTTACGGTCGGGCCTTCGCCGGGCGGGAAGGGCCCCGGTACGGGCTCGCCGGCACCTGGTCACCCCGGGAGTACCTGTGGCACGTCGTCGACGGGCTGCGGCACGCGACCGAGGACCTGTGGATGCTCGCCGTCGACCCGGACGCCGGCTTCTCGCCCTGGCGGCAGCACGACATCATGGCCGCGCGGAGCTCGTCCCCGCTCTCCATGCGGGTCGGGCTCTGGGCGCTCGCCGTGGCGTCAGGTCAGTGGATGCGCGCCGCCCAGGAGGCACCGGCGGACGTCTCGTCGTGGCATCCGGATCACGGCTGGGTCTACCGGGGGTGGATCCTGCGCTGGAGCGCCCACGAGGTGGCCCACCACGAGATCGACATCCGCTCGGGCTTGACCCCCGGCTGACCCGCCCGCTCGCGTGATCATGCAATCCGGTCCGATCATGCAGTCTGGACTGCATGATCGGACCGGATTGCATGATCAGCGAAGGTGTCAGCGCCGCGGTCTCACGACCAGGGCGCTGCCGCCGCCGCGGCGGACGGGCTCGGCCGCCGCGAGCACGAGGCCGTGCCCGAGGAACTCCAGACCGGTCGCCGCGCCGATCTCCGGGTTCACCGTGAAGGTCTGCCCGTAGGTGTCCTGCAGCACCTTCGCGACCGGGGACGCGAGGAACGCCGGCTCCGCCTCTCCCGCGCCCGTCGACTGGTTGCGCTGCGACGCCCGGGGGGCTGCGATGGCACCCTCCAGGGAGTACCCGAGATCGATGCGGTTGATCAGCGTCTGCAGCACCGTGGTGATGATGGTCGCGCCGCCGGGCGAGCCGACCGCCAGGTACGGCGCTCCGTGCCGCAGCACGATCGTCGGGGACATGCTGCTGCGCGGCCGCTTGCCGGCGGCGGGCAGGTTCGGGTCGGGGACGCCGGGGGTCAGCGGCGCGAAGTCGAAGTCGGTCATCTCGTTGTTGAGGAGGAACCCGCGCCCGGGCACCACCATGCCGTTGCCACCGGTCTGCTCGATCGTCAGCGTGTAGGAGGCCACGTCGCCGCGCTTGTCGGTGACGACGAGGTGCGTCGTCGACAGGCCCTCGGTGTCACCGGTGGCGGGTCGGCCGTCCGGGTTCGTGATCGTGCGGCACGAGGGGTTGTAGGAGCCGTCCGGCGTCCCCGGTGGCACCGGGCCGGGGGAGGCGTGGCTCTGGTCGATGGTGCAGAACCGCTCGTCGGCGAAGCCCTGCGTCAGCAGCTGACGCATCGCGAACCGGCCGGACGGGCCGAGGTAGGCGGGGTCGCCGATGTAGCGGTTGCGATCGGCGTAGGCCCGCCGTGACGCCTCGAGGTAGTCGTGCAGCGCCTGCGCCTCGGAGACCTTCTTGAGGTTCACGTTCTCGAGGATGTTGAGCGCCTCGCCCACGGTCGTCCCGCCGCTCGAGGACGGTGCGATGGAGTAGACGTCGAGCCCTCGGTAGGACACGTGCGTCGGAGCGTGCGACACCACGGAATAGCCGCGGATGTCCTTGGCGGTGATGACGCCGGGGATCACCGGGGCGGTGCCCGGGACCAGCGGCGGCTGCTGGGCCGTGCGCGCCACCTCGCTCGCCAGGGGCCCCGTGTAGAACCAGTTCAGCCCCTTGCGGCCGAGCTGCCGGTAGGTCGCGGCGAGGTCGGGGTTCCTGAAGACGCTGCCGACCGCGGGTGGCTGGCCGCCCGGCAGGTACAGCGCGCTGGTCGAGCTGAACTTGGCGAACCGGGCGGCGTTCGAGGCGACCTGGTCGTGGAACGTCTGGTCGACCACGAAGCCGCGCTGCGCGACGCGGATGGCGGGCTGCAGCAGGGCGCTCACCGGCTTGGTGCCGAACCGCTTCGCAACTGTCTGCCACGTCGCAGGCGTGCCCGGGACGCCGACGGAGAGGCCGCTGGTCACGGCGGTGGCGAACGCGTAGGGCTGTCCCGTGGCCGGGTCGACGAAGATGTCCGGGCGGAAGGCCGCCGGACCCGTCTCACGGCCGTCGACGGTGGAGACGCGGTGGGTTCGGGCGTCGTAGTAGACGAAGTACCCGCCGCCGCCGACCCCGGACGAGAAGGGTTCGGTGACGCCGAGGGTGGCCGCCGCAGCGACGGCGGCGTCCGCGGCGTTGCCGCCCGCGCGCAGCACCTCGATGCCCGAACGGGTCGCATCGAGGTCGACCGTCGACACCGCGCCCCCGTACCCCAGTGCGACGGCCTGCTTGCCGTCGACCGGCGCACGACTGGGTGCGGCCGTCTGGGCGCGGGCGGGGGCGACGGTCGCGATCATCGTCGCTGTCGCGACGCCGGCGAGAACGGCGAGGGTCCGGGGCGGGCGCATAGCGGCTCCCGAGGTCGGTTGGGCGAGCCTAGGCGCCTCAGTAGAGCACCAATCCTCCTAATTCGGTACTTAACGTCTCCATGAATCTCCGATGGACGGCGTGGGGTCGCCCGTCGATCTCGCGGACCCTACGAGGCCGCTCGGAAGGGGTCAATGCACGCCTGCGGATCCCGCGCGTTCGCCCGATGCATGCGACGAGGAGCGCGCTCCTCCGTTCGGTCGCCCACACGCGGGTGAACGCGTGATCTCACGCCGGGTAGTGACCTCGTCACGCAAAGGGGCGATAGAACAACACCCGCTGGGACGACGCGATCACCGGTCGTCTCCCAGCGGGGGCCTCAGGCGAACGACGTTCCGCATCCATCTGGAGGGGATCAGCATGCTCGGATATGTCCGCAAAGCCTTCTCACGGGCGAGAACCAGGGCCGAGAAGGGGGCCTCCGCGGTCGAGTACGGGCTCATGGTGGCAGCCATCGCGGCACTCATCGTCGGCACCGTCTTCGCGCTCGGCGGCTTCGTCAAGGCGACCTTCGACAAAACCTGCAGTTCCATCAGCGTGCCCACGCAGTCCAAGTGCGTCCCTGATGCCCAGCCGACGAGCGGCGGCTGACACCGGGCTGCTCGCCCGGCCGCGACCACGAGGGCGGCCACCTTCTGCTGCGCCGGCACGCAGCGGCGGGCGGCCGCCCTCGTCGTTCCGGTCGTCAGTAGCCGTACGGCTCGTCGAGCACGCGCGCCGCGCTGCGGCCGATGCTCGAGACGATCGACCCGATGCACAGACCGATGGCCAGGTTGATGAGAGCGACGGCGAGCTGCGACGGGAGCTTGGCGCCGCTCGTGAACGGCACGATGACGGCGATGGCGGTCGCCAGCCCGACGATCCAGCCGAAGAACCGGTAGGGCTGGGGCGCAGCCGCGAGCAGTGCGTGCAGCAGGCCGGTGGCGACGATGCCGGCGAGGAACGCCACGACGGCGTACCAGACCATGCCGGCGTTGACCAGGTGCCCCTTGCGTTCGATGAGCACCGGGATGTCGAGCACGCCACGGGCGATGAGGAGCCCCACGACGGCCACCCCGGCGGCCACCACGCCGGCCAGGACGCCGCCGGACCACAGCCGCGCGGCGTCGATGATCCGGCGCGGCCGTCGATCGGGAGGAGGGGTCGGCGCGGGTGCGCCGTACGCCGCCCCCGCGACGCGCGTTTCCGCCAGCGGGTCGACGGGCCGGGTCTCGCCGTATCCGCCGCCCTGACTCGCTCGCGCCCGGCCGGTGTCGTCCCAGTTGCTCATGTCCGCCTCGTCGCTCGTCGCGTCCGGTGTCGATCTTCCTCACGCGGGATACCCCGTCGCGCGCGCGGCTAAGCCTCGCCCCCCGGCGCTGATCATGCAATTCCCGTTGATCATGTGGCGGGGCCGTCACAGATCAACGGGAATTGCATGATCACGCGGAGGGGTCAGGGGGTCAGGGGATCAGGGGTAGTTGACGACCGTCACGGGGACGTCGGGGTTGGCGATCGTCGACGACCCGCCGGTGTCGTTGACGACGTGCAGGATCCCGCCCCTGCCCTTGCTGGCGTCGAGGAAGATCGTCAGCAGGTCGTGCAGACTGCCCGGAGCCAGCGTTCTCGGCACCTGGAACGCGCGGTCGGCATAGATGTCGACGCCCTGGTTGAAGAAGCTGTAACTGCCCATCCCGTAGCCGTGGAACGTGCGCACCCGGTTCGTGACCAGGAAGGCCGGCCAGCCCTTGATGCGGCGGCTCTCGTTCCAGGCCGCCTGGCTCGGCGGGTCGTACGGCATCTCGTTCTGGAAGAAGATCACCGTCCCGCCGTTGCCGTTCCACACGACCTCGGCCTTCTGGTAGTGCTCCACGAACAGGCCGTAGGCCGTCACGCGGTCGCCGTTGACCCGGAGGCCGGTGTCGGCGGTGTTGACCGTCCACCCCACGCCGTTGCCGTGGTCGGCGCGCCAGGCCCAGATGTCGTCGAGGATCGTGTGATCGCTGTTGACCTCCAGGCTGACGGTCGCCCGGCCCGCCGCTGCTCCGCCGATACGGAAGAAGACGTCCTGCAGCGCCGTCGGGTCCGCCGACCGCGCCCGGTGCGCGTTCCGGGGGCCGATCTGGAGCAGAACCGGGGAGTTCTTCGGGCCGGCGTCGAAGATGAGGCCGGAGATGTCGACGCCGGGAACGTCTGCGACGCGCATGGTGACGTTGCCGCGGGTCGGCGTCAGTGTCGCGAAGCCCAGGCCGAGGACGACCGCGTCGGCCCGCTTGACCTCGAGCGTCTTGGACACCTGGTAGACACCCGGGGTGATGAGCAGGTTCCTGCCGCGGGCCAGATCGTCGCGGACCTTGCCGGGGTCGTCACCGGCCTTGAGCACGGTGAAGTCCTTCAGCGACAGCGACCGGCCGGCAGGGGTTCCGGAGGTCCACGACGGGCCGACGGCGTCGCGGCGGAGGGCGGGGACGAAGACCTTCCAGCGGCCGGCGGAGTCCACGTAGAGGAACGGCGCCTCGCGGATGACGGGGGTGGCGGCCACCACCGTGTAGGGACCGCACCCGTTCGGGTCGGGCCGAGCCGGGAAGCACTCGGCGGGGGCACCCACGACACCGGAGAAGACCTGGTTCCAGACGCCGTTCGACCAGCTGGTGATCGTGCTGTTGCGGACGAAGAACTGCTGCTGCGACCCGTTGGTGACGCTGCCCAGCCGCGAGTCGGCGATGAAGCCGCCACTGGCGAACGACGGCGCCGTGCAGTAGTCCATGAGCGTCGTGTTCCCGTGGACGTCCACGCGCCGCATCGGGGCGGCCTGCGAGACGGCCCAGAACTCACCCGTGTAGCAGCCGAACCCGGGCGTCGTAACGTTGATCGTCAGGTTCTCGACCGAGCGCCAGAAGTTGTTGAGAGCGGTGCAGCTGGTGCCCTCGCACTGGTTGTGGACGTACACCGACCCGTTGATGACGACGTCGCCCGGAGACAGCCCCAGCCCCGCGACCTGGGTGTAGTAGCCGACCTGGATGTTCAGCGGCTGGGTCGCCGAGCCGTAGGTGCCGGGCTTGAAGAGGAGCGCGTAGCGCTGGCTCCCGAACTGGTTCCCCAGCTGCTGCTGGGCGATCGCGTCCGCGGCGGCCTGGATCTGGGCGACGGACATGCTCGGATCGAAGATCCGGACGTTGGGCCCCAGGTCGGGCTGGCCGGAGGAGGAGTGCGCCGCCTGCGCGGGCGCCGCCTGCGCGGGCGCCGCCTGTGCCGGGGCCGCCTGTGCCGGGCCGGTCGCGCACACGGTCGCCGCGGCGGTGAGCAGGCCCAGCAGGAGGACGAGGGGGCGCCGGCGTCTCGGCGTTCGCTCGTGGACAGGGGACAGGGACATCGTTGTCACCCACCTTCATCAGTGAAAGCGCTCTCAGTGCGCACCCAACCACCGCCTGACAAAGCGCACAAGACGGCAGAAGAGGTGACGAGGACGACGGGGCACGTGCCGGCGCTCTCGCTGGTCGCCCCCGACCCGGTCGGCTCTCCGGCGGCGAACACGCCCTCGTGGGCCGGCCCGACCGCGGCCCTACCGGAACGGCCGCCGTGCCGCCCGGCACGCACGGACCACGACGGTGCGGCGTGCGAGTGAATTCCGGGATCACGATGATTCGAGTCGTCGGGCCGCGGATATCGCTGATACAGCCGCCCACATCGGCGGGCGGCCCTGCCGACGCGGGGGAGCGACCGAGCGAAGGAGAAAGTCATGGGGCTGGGCGGCGCCGTAGCGCTTATCGCGATCGGACTGATTCTGGGTTTCGCGGTGAACGTGAGCATCGCGGGGATCGACGTCCACTTGATCGGCCTGATCCTTGCCGGGGTCGGAGTGCTCTGGCTCCTGCTCTTCTTCCTGGTCCTCGCCCCCCGGCGGCGTGCTGTCGAGGCGCGTACCGTCCGGCGCGACCCCGCCGTCGCCCCGGTCGCCGCCGAATACGTCGAGGAGCGCCGGGTCTACGACGACCGGATGTGACCGTTCCGTGGTGTCGGCCCCTGACCCGTGTCCCACGGGTCAGGGGCCGGCACGGAACGCGCTCAGGTGTCCCGTTTCCCGTCGCCTTATCGGCGGTTCACGGTGGCGGGCCTACGGTGCCGGAAGACGCGGACGTCGACGTGTGGAAGCTGTTCCGGGCGATGGTGGCCTTGACGTTGCCGCCGATCCCCAGCCAGATACCGAACTGGTTGCCGAAGATGAGGTTCCGCTTGATCGTCACTCTCACGGGGACCGTTGCGGCGAACACCAGGACTCCCGTCGTCCGGTGTCGGGACCGGGATGCCGGGTGAGTCGAGCGGGTCGCCACCGGTGTTGTTGTCACCGATGATGTTCCGACGATGCGGTTGCCGCTCAGGTCCTCGAACGCACCCGGCGGAGTCGCGTGCGCGTGCATGGTGACGCCCGCCAGCTCGTTACCCGCGATGTAGTTGCCTACGACGAGGTTGTTGTACGACCGCGTCCCGGGGCCCGCGTTGGCGAAGAGCACGCCCGCGCCCTCGCCCTTGTCCCGTTCCCCGTGATGACGTTTCCGCGGATGACGTTGTCGTACACGCCGGCCACCGAAGGCCGGCGGTGGCCCTTGGCGTCCAGGGCCATCGGGTTGTGCCCCGGCACCGTGACCCCGCAGTCGAAGAGGTTGCGGGTGATGACGTTGTGCTTCGACCACGTTGGCATGCGTCGGCCCGAACTCGTCGGTGAGCAGGACGCCGCCGGAGTTGCCGCTGATGTAGTTGCCGGCGACCCGCGACTGCGCCACGCCCATCAGGTGCATGCCCTCACCGCAATCTCCCGGAACCTCGCCGAACTCGCGCACTGGGGATACGGGGCGTGGCGACGGCGGGTCGCCACCCGTGTCGTTGCCCTCGACGGTGTTGCCGATGATCGCTGACCTTCCGGATCGAACCGCCCTTGACGGAGCCCGTCGCGAGGATGCCCTCGCCGATGGCGCCCTTGACGGTGAATCCGCTGACGGTCACGTGCGAACTCTTGATCGTGACGGCCGCCAGACAGGGTGCGCTGCCGGGCCCGGTCGGGCCGATCTGGTCGCACATGCCGTTGGCCGTGGACGTGCCCTTGATCGTGGCGTGGCGTCCGCGCAGGGTCAGCGACTTGGCGACGACGACATCCTCGGCGTAGGTCCCGGCGCAGACGACGACCGTATCGCCGGTACGAGCGGCGTCGACCCCCGCCTGCACCGTCGCGTACCGTGCCCTCGAGCAGGACCGGCCGGAGTTCGCGTGGTCCCCTGACGGGGAGACGTAGACCGTCCGGCCGCGGTGGTGGTCGCCACCACCTCCCTGAGCGCCGGCGGAGGCGGCGGTGGCGCTCAGCACGCCGCCCGCGACGGCGAACACGGCGGAGAGAACGACGATCCCGGTGCGATGGAGAGCTCTCATCTTTCCTCCAGCATCCCGCGACACCCCGTGCTGGCCGGGCATCGGCCCGGCTGTCGGGGAACACCGTGGCGACAGCCGGGGTCCTTCGGAACCGCCGAATGGGCGTACTTTCGGGCAGCGTCGCGACCCGAGGGACGGAAAAGGCCCCTGGCCGCGTCTCCGCGAGCCAGGGGCCCTTCCCGTCGTGGAACGACCGCAGCGTGCAGCCGGCGGCTCAGCAGTCGTAGTAGAGCTCGAACTCGTGCGGGTGCGGTCGGAGCCGGATCGGGTCGACCTCGGCGGAACGCTTGAAGTCGATCTACGTCTCGATGAGGTCCTCGGTGAAGACCCCGCCGTCCGAGAGGTAGCTCGTGGTCCCCCTCCAGGGCGTCGAGGACGGCCGGCAGTGAGCCCGGAACCTGGGCGATCTCGGCGTGCTCGTCAGGCGGCAGCTCGTAGAGGTCCTTGTCCACCGGCGCCGGCGGCTCGATCCGGTTCTTGATGCCGTCGATGCCGGCCATCAGCTGCGCGGCGAACGACAGGTACGGGTTGGCCGACGGGTCCGGAACCCGGAACTCGATGCGCTTGGCCTTCGGGTTCGACCCGGTCACCGGGATGCGGACGCACGCGGACCGGTTGCGGGCCGAGTACACCAGGTTGACCGGTGCCTCGAAGCCCGGGACGAGGCGGTGGTAGGAGTTCACCGTCGGGTTCGTGAAGGCGAGCAGCGACGGCGCGTGGTGCAGCAGGCCGCCGATGTACCAGCGCGCGAGGTCCGAGAGGCCGCCGTAGCCCAGCTCGTCGTAGAAGAGCGGCTCGCCGTCCTTCCACAGCGACTGGTGGCAGTGCATGCCCGAGCCGTTGTCGCCGAAGAGCGGCTTCGGCATGAACGTCGACGGTCTTTCCGTTCGACCACGCGACGTTCTTGACGACGTACTTGAACATCATGCACCTTGTCGGCGGACTGTCGGCAGGGAGTCGAAGCGGTAGTTGATCTCCGCCTGGCCCGCGGTGCCGACCTCGTGGTGGGCGCGCTCGACCTGCAGACCGAGGCCGTCGAGCGCCAGCGTGATCTGGTCGCGCAGGTCCGCGTAGTGGTCGACCGGCGGGACGGGGAAGTAGCCGCCCTTGTACGGCGTCTTGTAGCCGCGGTTGCCGCCCTCCTCGACGCGACCGGTGTTCCAGGCGCCCTCGATGGAGTCGATGTAGTAGTAGCCCTCGTTCTGCTTCGTCTCGAAGCGCACGTCGTCGAAGATGTAGAACTCGGCCTCGGGCGCGAAGAACGCGGTGTCGGCGATGCCCGTCGACTTGAGGTAGGCCTCGGCCTTGCGGGCCACCTGCCGCGGGTCACGGCTGTAGGGCTCGTCCGTGTACGGGTCGACGATGCTCATGTTGATGTTGAGCGTCTTCTCCGCCCGGAACGGGTCGACGTACGCCGTGTCGACAGGTCCGGCATGAGCTTCATGTCCGACTCGTTGATCGCCTGGAAGCCGCGGATCGACGAGCCGTCGAACATCTGGCCTTCGGTGAAGAAGTCAGCGCCGACCGACTGCGCGGGCACGTTGAAGTGCTGCATGACGCCGGGTAGGTCGCAGAACCGGACGTCGATGAACTTGACGTCCTGCTCCTTGATGTACTTCAGGACCTCGTCGGCGTTGCTGAACATCCATCCTCCACTGGAGTGGGCGGGCGTGGCCGTGGGACGCCACCTCCGTCGGTCCGCCCCGGTTCCCCGGGGACGTTAGGCGGCGGCAGTTTCCCGGCGGTGTCCCTCCCGTTTCGCTGGTGTTACGACCCGGCCGTCAGGTGACGACTGTGTTGCCCGGCCCCGATCCGACCGGGAAAGCCCCGCCGAGCCGGGCGCGGGCCCGCCGGTCTACCCTCGTGCCATGGTCGACCGGCGGGACGTCGGCTCCTGGTTGGAGCCGCGGCGTCCGGCGTCCGGCGAGCCCGCAGCCTACCCCGGTGCACGCCTCGGCCGGCCCGCCGACGGGCCGCGATCCCTCGCGGGTTTCGGCCGCCGGGTCGCGGCCCTGTGCGTCGACTGGATCGGCTGCCTGCTCATCGCGAACGGCTTGCTGCGCGGGCTGCACCTGGCCGGGCTCGGCCCGGTGCTCGTCCTGTTCGTCGAGAACGTCCTGCTCGTCGGCACCATCGGCGCGACGGTCGGGCATCGCCTGTTCGGCCTGCGGGTCGAGACGGTCCCGGGTGCCGCGCCCGGCGTCCGGCGGGCCGTGATCCGTTCCCTGCTGCTGTGCCTCGCGATCCCGCCGCTGCTGTGGGACGCCGACCAGCGCGGCCTCCACGACCGGCTCGCCGGCACCGTGATCGCCCGCACCTGAGCGGCGGCGGGCGCACGTCGTACTGCCGTCGGGCATGATCGACCCCGAGTCGGCCGACGCGGGCGACATGCCGGCATCCGAGCAGGGGTGTCGCGTGGCCGTGACGCAGCACGGTCGATCATGGTGGGCGACGGGCCGGGTCGCCGACGGGTTCAGGCGCGTACGAGCTCCGCCGTCCGGGGCACCGGGACCGCCTCGACGTCGCCGGTCAGCCCCTCGAGGGCGTACAGGTCGCTCAACGTCGTCATCTCGTCCAGCCAGCGCCGGTGGGCGGCCAGGACGCTGCTCTCGGCGTTGCGCACGGCGGACTGCACCAGTCCCTCGTCGATCCGCCGGACCACGGTCGACACCAGGCGCATCACCTCGACGGTGGCAGTGGTCAGCATGGCGAGGTCCTCCGGAGGCGGGCGGTGTCCACGCTCTGTTTCGGCAGCGGCACCTGCGGGGTGTAGCTCCAGGACACCCCCTGCATGTTGCGGGGATATGTCCGCCGGGCGAAGAGTCAGCGACCTTTGACGCCCTTGCGGTCGGGCCGCATCCGGGTCGGATCGACCCCCTTGGGGATGGGTGGCCGGACGCCGCCCAGAGCCTTGAGCCGGGCCGCGACCTGAGCCGCCTCGGTCTTCGTCAGCGCCGGCTTGCTGCGCATGAGCTTGGTGTTGAGCTTGCGCAGCGGCACCTGGCCCTCGCCGTCCCCGACGTGGAAGACGAGCACGGGGACGTTCGGGCCCAGCACGCGGGTGACCCGCTTGCGCTCGCCCTCGAGGAGGCGGTTGACGCGGGGGACCGGTCCCTCGGTGACGAGCGCGACGCCGGGCCGCCCCACGGCGCGGAAGACGAGGTCCCGGGTCCGGGGGTCGATCGCCACCGGCTCCTCCTCGACGTACCACCCGCGCCGGATGTTCTTCATCACCTGGCCGGTGACCCCGGTCTGGGCGGCGGCGCGCTGGTACGCGAACCGCTCGGCACGGCGCGACATGATGAACAGCGCGATGAGGAGGCCCAACGGGATGCCCAGCACCGCGAGATAGACGGGGTGCCCGAGGGCGAGGCCGAGGAGGAAGGCGACGAGGACCGTCCCGGCGAAGGCCAGCAGCATCCACAGCGGCAGCAGCGGATCCGACTCACGGGTGATCGTGAAGACCTGACGCAGCGTCGACAGCCGCCCGGGCTTCTTCGCCGGTGCGGCCTGCTTCTCCGAGCGGGATGCGGGCATGGCCCGAGGATACGTGCGACTCAGGCGGTCCCCGAACCCCGATCACGCACGGGTCAGACCGCCGCCTCCTGCCGCGCGGGCCCCTGCGCCGCCAGGTGCGCGAGCGCCTCGGGCAGCCGATCGCCGCGCCGGTCCATCGCCTGAGCCCACAGCCGCCCCGCCCGGTAGGACGACCGGACGAGCGGCCCGGACATCACGCCGGCGAAGCCGATCTGCTCCGCCTCCTCGCGCAGCTCGACGAACTCCTCGGGCCGCACCCAGCGCTCGACGGGGTGGTGCAGCGTGCTCGGCCGCAGGTACTGCGTGATCGTCACCAGGTCACAGCCGGCCTCGTGCAGGTCACGCAGGGCCTGGGAGACCTCCGGGCGGGTCTCGCCGAGGCCCAGGATGAGGTTCGACTTCGTCACCATGCCCGCTGCGCGGCCCTGGGTGAGGACGTCGAGGGAACGCTCGTACCGGAAGGCCGGCCGGATGCGCTTGAAGATCCGGGGCACGGTCTCGAGGTTGTGCGCGAAGACCTGGGGCGCGGCGTCGAAGACCTGCCCGAGCAACGCGGGGTTCCCGCTGAAGTCCGGGACGAGGATCTCGACACCCGTGCCGGGATTGAGCCGGTGGATCTCCCGGACGGTCTCGGCGTACAGCCAGGCACCCTCGTCCTCGAGGTCGTCGCGGGCGACGCCGGTGACGGTGGCGTAGCGCAGCCCCATCGCCTGCACGCTCTCCGCGACGCGACGCGGCTCGTCCCGGTCCAGCGGCTGCGGCTTGCCGGAGTGGATCTGGCAGAAGTCGCACCGCCGGCTGCACTCGTCCCCGCCGATGAGGAAGGTGGCCTCCCGGTCCTCCCAGCATTCGAAGATGTTGGGGCAGCCCGCCTCCTGGCAGACCGTGTGCAGGCCCTCGCGCTTGACCAGCGAGGTCAGCTCCCGGTACTCCGGGCCCATCCTCGCCGTCGTGCGGATCCACGCCGGCTTGCGCTCGATCGGCGTCTGCGCGTTGCGCGCCTCGACCCGCAGCAGGCGGCGCCCGTCGGGGGCTACTGACACGATGGACCTCCAGGCGTCGACGTGATCCAGGGTACGACGGCCTCTCGACGGGGCGAGGAGGGGACCGGTGGCGCAACCTCACGATCCCTCGGGGCGGATCATCGTCCTGGGGGCGACCGGTTACACGGGGGAACTGGCCGCCCGGGCGCTCGCGGACGCCGGGGCCCGGCCGGTGCTCGCCGGCCGGGACGCCGACCGGATCGGGCGGCTCGCGGGCGAGCTCGGGGGCACGGCCGGAGCCCTGGAGGTCGCCGTGGCCGACGTCCGGGACCCGGGCGCGATGGCGGACCTCGTCCGGCGCGGGGACGTCCTCGTCACGACCGTGGGGCCGTTCGTCCGCTGGGGCCGCCCGGCGCTGGAGGCCGCCGTCGCCGCCGGGGCGCACTACCTCGACTCCACCGGCGAGGGCAGCTTCATCCGCACCGTGTTCGAGGAGTTCGACGAGCCTGCCCGGAGGTCCGGGTCGGCCGTGCTCACCGCGTTCGGCTACGACTACGTGCCCGGCAACCTCGCCGCCGCCATGGCCCTGGAGCGGGGGCAGGCACGGGGAGTGCCCCTGACGGCGGACGTCGGATACTTCCTCACCGGCTCGGTCGGTCCCGGTGCGATCAGCGGAGGCACAAGGGCGTCCGTGCTGGGGACCATGCGGGAGCCCGGGTACGCGTTCGCCGACGGCCGCATCATCGAGCGGCGGGGCGCCATGGACGTCGTCCGGATCGCCGCCGGAGGGATCGAACGATCGGGCTTCACGGTTCCCGCCAGCGAGCAGTTCACGCTGCCGCGGCTCGCGCGGTCGCTGCGCGACGTCCGTGTCGGGCTCGGCTGGCTCGGGCAACTGACGCCGGCGGTCGCCGCGGCTTCCCGGGCGGCCGACGCCGTCGACCCGCTGCTCGGGTCCGTGCTCGACCACGTGCCGCAACTCCGCTCCGCGGGGGCGTGGCTCAGCCGGCCACTGGTCGAGCAGCTGTCGCGCGGCTCGACCGGCGGCCCCGACGCCCGGCACCGCCTGCGGACGGGCTCACTGGTCGCCGCCGACGTCCGCGAGGCGGACGGGGATCTGCTCGCCCATGTCGAGCTGGCCGGGCCCAACCCGTACACGCTCACCGGTGAGCTTCTCGGCTGGGCCGCGCGAACCCTCGCGGCCGGCGGCGCTCGTGCGGCCGGGGCGCTCGGGCCGGTCGAGGCGTTCGGGCTCGCTACGCTGCGGGACGCCTGCGCCGCCCTGGGCCTGGCCGAACGCACGGGAAGGACTGCGTGACCGACTCGACCCCGACCGGCCCGCTCGCCGGCCCTCTCGCGCCGCGCTCCCGCCGGGTCGCCCTCGCCTACGGCTACGTGCTCGGCGTCGCCGTCGCGGCAGGCGCGGCCCTCGGTCTGCGCGGCTCTGCCACAGCCGTCCTGCAGCTGGCCGGCCTCGTCCTGATGGCCGGAACGTGGTTCGCGCTGCGGCGCGCGACCCGGCTCGTGGTCGACGCCCCGGCGGCCGACCTCGCGGACAGGCTCGTGCGCCTGCGCGACCGGCAGTTCGTGCTCGCCTACCAGTTGCTCGCCGTCGTGGCCGTGCTCGTCTCGGCGGTGCTGTTCGTCACGTCGTCCGGCGGGATCTCCGAGCCCCTGGCGAGCGCGCTGGCGTGGGCCGCCTTCGGGTCCGCGCTCGGGCTGCCGCTGGTCGTCGCCGCCGTCTCGCTCCCGGACGACGTAACGAGCCTGTGACGCGGGTCGACCCTAGGCTCGCTCACCGTGGACCTGCGCATCTTCACCGAGCCCCAGCAGGGCGCGAGCTACGACCAGCTCCTCGCCGTCGCCAAGGCCACCGAGGACGGCGGCTTCGACGCTTTCTTCCGCTCCGATCACTACCTGTCGATGGGCGGGGACGGCCTGCCCGGGCCGACCGACGCGTGGATCACCCTGGCCGGCCTGGCCCGCGAGACGTCGCGGATCAAGCTCGGGACGCTCGTCAGCCCGGCGACGTTCCGGCTGCCCGGGCCGTCTCGCCATCTCGGTCGCGCAGGTCGACGCGATGTCGCGGCGGCCGCGCCGAGCTCGGGCTCGGCGCCGGCTGGTTCGAGGCGGAGCACAAGGCCTACGGCATCCCGTTCCCGCCGCGGCACGCTTCGACCTGCTCGAGGAGCAGCTGGCGATCGTCACCGGCCTGTGGTCGACGCCGCCGGGCGAGACGTTCGCTTCGACGGGCACGCACTACCGGCTCGAGGACTCCCCGGCGCTGCCCAAGCCCGTGCAGTCGCCGATGCCGCTCATCGTCGGCGGCGGCGGCAAGCAGCGCACGCCCGCGCTCGCCGCCCGCTACGCCGACCGAGTTCAACATCGGCTTCGTCGCGGTCGAGGACGTCGCGGCCGCGCTACGGGCGCGTGCGCGCCGCCTGCGGCGAGGCCGACCGCGACCCGGCGTCCCTCACGTACTCGGTGGCGCTGACCGTCTACTGCGGGCGGGACGACGCCGACGTGCGCCGACGCACGGACGCCGCGGGCGCCGATGTGGACCGGCTGCGGACAGCGGGGCTGGTCGGGACGCCGGACGAGATCGTCGAGCGGATCGGCCGCTACGGCGAGGTCGGGGCGACCCGGGTCTACCTGCAGGTGCTGGACCTGGACGACCTCGGGATGATCGAGCTCATGGCCGAGCAGGTGCTGCCGCAGCTGCGGTAGGCGCACCCGCCAGGTCCACGGCGTCCAGGTGCCTCTCCACCAGGGGGAGCGCCTCGGCGACGGGAACGTCGCGGCCGAGCTCCGCCGACAGCGACGTCACGTCGGCGTCGGGGATGCCGCAGGGCACGATGCGGGAGAACCAGGACAGGTCGGGGTCGCAGTTGAGGGCGAACCCGTGCATGGTGACGCCCTGCGCGACGCGGACGCCGATGGCCGCCGACCTTGCGCTCCCGGCGCCGCCGGCCCGCGACGGGCGTCCGCGGCGATCCACACGCCGCTGCGGCCCTCGACCCGGCCGCCTCGACGCCGAGGTCGGCGCAGACGCCGATGAGCGCCTCCTCGAGCCGGCGGACGTAGGCGACGACGTCCACCGGCGAGGCCAGCCTGACGATGGGGTAGCCGACGATCTGCCCCGGGCCGTGCCAGGTGATGCGGCCGCCGCGGTCGACGTCGATGACCGGCGTCCCGTCGAAGGGACGGTCCGCGGGGTGGGTGCGGCGGCCGGCCGTGTAGACCGGCGGGTGCTCGAGGAGGAGGACGGTGTCGGGGGCCTCGCCGGTGACGACGCGCGCGTGCAGCTCCCGCTGCAGGCCCACGCCCGCTCGTACTCGACCCGGTCCTCGCCGAACCCGACGTGCTCGAACGCAAGCCGTTCATGCCCCGAGAGTACGTCGGTCTCAGCGTGCCCTCAGGCTGCGGGGGGCGGTCCTGCCGCCGGTCTGGAGAATACTGGATGATCGTGGTGCCGACGCAGCCCTCCCCAGCCCCGTCCGAGCGTTCCACCCTCCGGCGAGCTGCGGTGGATCCTGCCCGCCGTCCTCGTGCTGATCTGGCTCGCGATCGCCGGCATCGGCGGGCCCGTACTCCCGGGCAAGCTGTCGGAGGTGCAGCGCAACGACACCTCGTCGTTCCTGCCGGCGAACGCCGAGTCGACCAAGGTGCTGAACGAGCAGGCCGCGTTCTCCCTCCAGCAGCGGACGTTCCCCGCCTTCGTGCTGCTCGAGAGCGACAAGGCGCTGACCCCGGCAGCAGCTCCACCGCGTTCCGACCTTCACGAGGCATCCCGAACGTCGAGGTGCCCGTCAAGGGGGCCAGCGATCGAGAAGGGCAGCAACTACCTCGCCCCGGGCCCGATCGTCGTCGTCCCCTCGCAGGACGGCAAGGCGGCGCTCGCGCTCGTCAACTTCGACGCCGACCAGGTGTTCTCCACCCTGCCCGACGGCACGAGCCCGATCCAGGCGCTCGGTCGAGGCGATGCGCGCGGCCGACCATTCGTTCGACGTCGAGTGGCACCAAGGTCTACGTCGCCAAGCCACCAGCGCCGTCGCGGACTTCGTCAAGGCCTTCGCCGGCATCGACGGGACCCTGCTCCTTGTCGCGCTGATCGCCGTCCTCGATTGCATCCTGCTCATCGTCTACCGCAGCCCGGTATGCCGTTCTTTCGTGCTCGCGAC
>CAVWLJ010000015.1:0-97952 GCA_963755755.1 uncultured Actinomycetota bacterium | reverse complement strand
CGGCGAGGGACGATCCGGGCGAAGAATATGTCGCTCGGACCGTCCTTCGCCTGTGGCGCCGCCATGGTGAAAACTGCTGCGAACCCGTGCCGGCCGATGGCGGCGAGGCCCTGGTACTCACCGAGACGACCGTTGGGCGCGGTGCGGTAATCGAACGACCCGGCGACGTGCGTGTGCGCCCATGTCCGGCCCCGGTCGCGGGAGGCGGCGAACCAGACATCGGTCGTCGCCTCGTCGTCGCCGGGCCGGTCGCGGCGGTTGTCGTACCAGAGGACGCCGAGGGTCCCACTACCGTCGACGGCGATGGCCGGCTCGAAGGCGAACGCGCTGATACCGGGGATCGCCCGAGGACCGGTCCAGGTGCGGCCGTCGTCCAAGGACGAGACGAACTCCACGGTGCCGGATGTCGCTGAGGCGTTGCGGTCCCACGCGACGTAGAGGGTGCCGTCGGGGGCGGTCGCGGCCGAGAAGTAGCTCATGTCCTGGCTGGACAGCGGCTGCCCGGTCTCCGGGGTCGGTGAAGGGCTGGATGGACTCCGATGCGACGACGTGCGGCGCGGGCCACGTGCGGCCGAGGTCGGGCGAGCGCGAGGTGAGCAGCCGGTTGACGTACGTGCCGTCGTCGAGGATCTCCAGCCGCGCGAAGACGGTCAGTAGCGAGCCGTCACGCAGTACCAGCACCTGACCGGACAGGTCCAGCCCGTTGGGCGGTGCGGCGTCGACGGTCACCGGGGCGGACCAGCTCGAGGCGGAGTCGGTGGTCCGGGCGAACAGCAGGGTGCCGTCGAGCGGGAGGGGTAGCGCGGGGTCCCGGTCGAACCAGGCGGCGTACGCGTGGCCGGGTCGCCGCGGGTCGGCGGTCACCACCATCCGCTCGGTGCGCCTGCTGGCCACCGAGATCGGCGTGTTGCGCGTCCAGTGCCGTCCGCCGTCGCGGGAGCGGCTCGACACGTTCGTCCCGACCGGGGGTCCGTGGCCAGCGAGATGGCCGCCCCGGTGAAGTAGATGGTGCCGTCGGGGCCGCCGGCCAGCCACGGGTCGCTCGCGGAGTCGGCGGTCCCACCGGTGCACCGGGTCAGACCCGGGATGGTGCTGCGTGACCAGGTGCGGCCGCCGTCGCGGGAGGTGCCGATCAGGTCGCTGCGGCCGCCGAAGCCCAGGTCCTGCTGCCAGGTCGCGACGATCGTGCCGGGGTGGGTGGGATCGACCGTGACCGCAGGCTCGATCTCCGCCCCCGCGATATGCGTCTCGTCCTGCACCGCTCCCGGGCAACCGTCCGGGAAGGGCGTCGGCCCCGACAGCACCTTCAGGTCGCGCACCACGTAGCGGCCGGAGTGGCCCGACGTCGAAGCGCCGCCTGCGGACGCGGTCGCGGCGCCCGGCTGGGCCACGCCCGCCACAGCGACGAGCGCACAGCACGGTAGGAGCACGCGGAATGGTCGCCGCCTCACGCAACGCCCTGAGGTACGTCTCGACATGGGGGTCTCCATAGGTGGTGAACGCGCCGAAGTCGTCGCCGCCACCGTCCCATCAGCCCCCGGGGGTCGACACCGGGCAGCCCCGTCGTTCCAGAGGCCGGGTTTCTGGTGTGCCCGCTGTCCGCGCCGGTCACCCGCAACCTCACAGACGTGGTCCGATGCGCCGAGCCGCGGCGGTGTCCTGAGCGGACCCTCCGTCACTGCGGAACCACCAGAAACCCGCACCGTCCCGAAGGGGTCACCCCCCTGGACGGGGGCCGGCGTCGCTGACAGCTTGAGGTCGCGCGGTCGGTCTCTCGGCGCTACCGCACCGTCCGGCCGATCCCCGTCCGCCGGACCCGTTCGACCGCCAGGAGCTCGCGTGTCCGCATCCGCAGCAGACCACAACGTCGCCAGCGCCCCGCCCGTCCCGGCCGGGAGCACCCTCGAGCTCGCACCGGGCTCGTCCGTCACCTTCCGGGACCCGGTCGTCGTCGCCGTCCTCTCCTTTGTCACGCTGGGGATCTACACGGTCTTCTGGTGGTATTTCGTCAACCGGGAGATGGCCGACCACGGCCGCGCTCAGGGGTGGCACGACCTCGGCCACGACCCGACGGCGTCGACGCTCGCCCTGTTTCCCGGGGCGATCGTGGTGGTGCCCGCGGTCTGGACGACGGTCACCACGTTCCAGCGGATCCAGGCGGCTCAGCGGCTGTACGGCCAGGTCCCGATCAACGGCTGGATCGGGCTCATCCTCGCGCTGGTATTCAGCCCCGCCCTCCACGGCTACATGCAGAGCGGGCTCAACTCCGCCTGGTCCGCGGCGCATCAGGGCAGTTCCCAACCGTCGTAGGCCCGAAGAAGCGAGCTCCGGGGTGGCCGCGGCCCGTGTGCAGCAGACGTCCGCGGCGAGGTGGGAGGACAGCATGTCCGCGCTTCAAGGGGTCAGCAGGCGCACGGGCTTCGGGCCGTGCCCGGGACGGCCGCCGCGGCAGCGGTGACGGGTGTGGGGCGCCGCGGCTCGGGGTTCGGCCGACACCGGCGCCGCCTTGCGCGAGCTCGACGCCAGGATCCGGGCCGGGATGGAGCGGTACGGCATCCCGGGCGTGGCCGTTGGGGTGCTGCTCCACGGGAGGGAGTTCGTCCGCGGGTACGGCGTGACCGACGTCAACCATCCCGTTCCGGTGGACGGTGACACCGTCTTCCGGGTCGCCTCCAACGTCAAGACGTTCACGGGGACGGCGGCAATGCGGCTGGTCGAGCGCGGAAAGCTGGACCTCGATGCCAGGGTGCGCAGGTACCTGCCGGATTTCCGGACCGCTGACCCGTCGGTCGCGGCCCGGGTCACCGTGCGGCAGTTGCTCAACCACACCGCCGGCTGGCTGGGCGAGGATTTCGAGGACACTGGACCGGGCGACGACGCGCTGGCCCGGTATGTCGCGGGGGTCGCCCGGCTGCCGCAGCTGACGCCGCTGGGGAAGGTCTTCTCCTACAACAACCCCGGGCTCTCGGTGGCCGGGCGGGTAATCGAGGCGATCACCGGCATGACGTACGAGCGCGCCGTGCGCCACCTGGTGATCGACCCGCTGGGGCTGGAGCACAGCCGCTTCTTCGCGGCCGAGCTGGCCGGCTTCGACCTGGCCGCCGCGCATGGCACGCCGGTGGTACCAGAACCGGCGTTCTACGACCCGCCGCGTGGTATCAACCGGCCGGGGGCCTGGCCTCCAGCGTCCGGGACCAGTTGCGCTACGCCCGGTTCCACCTCGGCGACGGCCGGGCACCCGGCGGCGGCGAACGTCTGCTCACGCGACGGTCGCTGACGGCGATGCGGTCGCAGCCGGGGCCGGGAGGCACGCTGCTGGTGGAGCTCGACGGGATGGGCGTGACCTGGATGCTGCGGCCCACCGCCGAGGGGGTCCGCGTCGTGCAGCATGGGGGTGACCTGCCCGGCTACCACTCCGGCTTCCTGATGGTTCCCGAGCGGGGATTCGCGATCACCATGCTCACCAACTCCGAGAGCGGGCCGGCGCTGCTCAAGGAATTCTTCGTGAAGGACTGGGGCTGCGCCGCCTCTCCGGCGTGAGCAACCTGCCCGCCGTCCCGCGGGCGCTGCCCGCGGCGCTCGCACCCTACGAGGGCAGCTACGTCAGTGCACAGGTCGGTCTCGACGGCGTGCTGGTGGAGTTCGGGTTCGAGCTCGTCGCTGACGCTGGACGGCTGGTCTTGACCCAGGGCGGCGTCGGCGTCGAGGCCCTGGCCTTCTACCGCCGCGACCATGTGCTGATCCTCGATGGTGCTGGCGACGACCTGGGCTTCCGGGCGGACTTCCTCCGCGGTTCTGACGGACACGTGGCATGGCTGAGGAGGTTCGGCACGCTGTACCGTCACGTGCCCGCCGCCGACGTGTCCAGGCTCCGGCGGCCGCCGTCTCCGATGTCGCCGACGTACCCCGATAGCACACCTTGGGAATCAGGCGGGGGCCGGGGCCATCAGTGGTGGTGCGACGTTCTCGACGCACGCCACGAGCCGGGTGGCGGAACGGCGGCCGCTGAGCGAGAGTCGCCTCCGCGGTGATCATTTCCATGCAGTTGAGCAGCTACCACTAGGCCCACCCTTCCAATCAAGGGACCCCTGCGAGGCCATCAGATCGGGACGACCCCTCCGAGCAGGAGCCGCGCGGCGCAGGCCAGTGGTCCGCGCCTTCAGCTCCACTCCCGCGCTCAGGGCACGGCATGCGCGGCGGGCGGGGCATGCCACGGCGGCGACGACGGGCCACCTTAGGCTCCTGGCGCGCCCGCTGCCCTAGTCGAGGTATTGCCGACCTGCACGGCATGGATCCAAGCCGCGTAGCCCTTTACCGGAGCGACCCGCTCGATGGCCTCTCGATCGACCTCGCCGCCGGTCAAGCTGGATCATGACGCCTACCGTTCCCACGACCATCACGGATCATGAAGGTCGATCATGCCCTTTCCAGGTCAGAGTGGGGCGGGTGGGCTCGAACCCACGACGGACGGTACGAGACTCGAACGAGACCTCTAGGGCTTCTACCTGCGGCTTCGTCACAGTCGACCCGTCCCGAGCTGCTCCATGAGGCTGCTGTCGACCACAGTCCACACCACGTTTGAATCCACGACGGGGACCTTATTCATGTCGCCTGCGCCCTCGACAACACCACTAGCGATGTCTGGTGGACGACGAGGGACATGCGTTCTGGCCGGCGATTCTGCCCGAAGGCGCGGGCCATGTCGACTCCATCGGCGCGGCAGACTGTCGCGGAAGAGGTCGGACGGCCCGGTCGGTTAGTAGCGAACGCGAGAGGCCCGAGTGGGCCATGCCGCGGATCCGGTTCGGGATCTTCTCCACCATCATGATGATCGGGGTGTTCAGGTTGCCATACATTCCTGGGCATGATCGAGGCGTCGACGACGCACAGGCCGTTACGCCTTAATGGCGGCGAGGGAGAAACTTAATCGTCCGGATCTGGAAGGGACGGAATGCATGTCCTCGGCGCGGACCTTGTCGGTCGGCCGTTCGAGCAGGTCGGTCTCGACGACCGGCCACGGGAAGCCGAGCATGCGGACGCGCGTGCGCGCGGCCGCCGTACGCCTCGTAGAGCCGGACGACGACGTCACCGCGACCGGTCCTCGGCCAGCTTGACCGCCTCGACCACCACGGCCGCGGATCGTCCACGGCGACCAGCGGCGCGACCGGCCGCTGCCGCCGCGCACCGTGCGGAGCGGCAGGTTCGTGCGGTAGCCCTCGCGCGACCGCGTCGGCGATGTCGGCGCCGGGCGCGACGAGTGCTGCGCAGGCAGTGCCGGCCCTGGTCGGTCTCCGGATCCGGGAACAGCGGGGCCCGCAGCAGCGACAGCCGGACCGTCGTCGTCGTCCCGCCGCCCGGTCGCGGGTCGCGCGGCTGACGTCGTGGCCGTAGGTCGCGTCGTTGGCCACGGCCACGCCGTAGCCGGGCTCGCCGACGTGCACCCAGCGGTGCGCGCAGATCTCGAACCGGGCGGCGTCCCACGAGGTGTTGGTGTGCGTCGGCCGGTGGACGTGGCCGAACTGGATCTCCGACGCCGACCGGTCGGCGTGCACGTCGAGCGGGAAGGCGAGCTTGAGCAGCTTCTGGCGCTCGTGCCAGTCGACCGTCGCGTGTCGATCTCGACCCGGCGCGGCCCGGCGCGCAAGCGTGAGCAGCTGCTCGATCGCGGAGGCGCCGAACGCCGGACGACGCGGACCGCCGCCGCTCCACCGTCGGCTCGCCCGTCGACGACCTCGACCGCGTCCGCGGCGTCGAGGTCGGTCGCCGTGCGGCGGTAGTGCGCGTCGACGTCCCAGGCGTCCCAGCGGTTCGGGGTGTCGCGGTGCAGCTGCAGCGAGGTTGCCCGCCGCGCCCGGCGCGATCGACCTCCCGGCCGGCGCCGCAGGTCGAGCACCGAGACGACCAGGCCGCGGCATCGACGACGACCCGGAGCAGCCCGTTGTCGAGGACGACGCCGCCGCCGGTCTCGCGTGACCGCCGCCGTCGCCGCCCTCGGCGGTCGCCGCGACGCCGCCGCCGAGCGCCGGCGACGCCGTCGCAGCGGCGTACGGGCCGCGTTGAAGCGCGACTCGGCGTCGCCCTGGACCGGCGAGCGCGGGCGGGCCGGTCGGCGATCGCGCGCTCCAGTTCGGTCTGCCACGCGGCGTACGTCTCGCTCGCGCCTCGCGGTGCACCCAGGCGATCGAGCTGCCGGGCAGGATGTCGTGGAACTGGTGCAGCAGCACCGTGCTGCCAGAGCCGCTCGAGCTCGTCGTACGGGTAGTCGCGCCGCCCGCAGACGGCGGCGGTGGGCGGCCCAGAGCTCGGCCTCGCGCAGCAGGTGCTCGCTGCGACGGTTGCCCTGCTTCGTCCGGGCCTGGGTGGTGTAGGTGCCGCGGTGGTACTCCAGGTACATCTCGCCGGACCAGACCGGCGCGTCCGGATACTCGGCCTCCGCGGCGGCGAAGAAGTCCGCGCGGCGACTCCATCGTCACCTGGGGCGAGCCCTCGAGGTCCTGCGCCCGATGCGCGCGCGGCGATCATCTCGCGGGTCGGGCCGCCGCCTCCGTCGCCGCAGCCGAAGGGCACCAGCGACCGCGTCGCCCGGCCCTTCTCCGCGAAGTTCGCGCTCGGCGTGGGCGAGTTCGGCGGCGGACAGCTCGCAGTTGTAGGTGTCCACGGGCGGGAAGTGCGTGAAGACCCGGGTGCCGTCGATGCCCTCCCACCAGAAGGTGTGGTGGGGGATCCGGTTGGTGCTGGTTCCACGAGATCTTCTGGGTGAGGAACCACCGCGAGCCGGCGAGCCGGACGATCTGCGGGAGCGCCGCGGAGTAGCCGAACGAGTCGGGCAGCCACACCTCCTCGGTCTCCACGCCGAAGTCCTCGAGGAAGAACCGCTTGCCGTGCACGAACTGCCGGGCCATCGCCTCGCCGCCGGGCATGTTGGTGTCGGCCTCGACCCACATCCCGCCGACCGGCACGAACTGTCCCGCGCGCACCCGCTGCCGCGATCGCGCTCGAACAGCTCCGGCTGGTGCTCGCGGATCCACGCGAACTGCTGCGCCGACGAGCAGGCGAACACGAAGTCGGGGTGGTCGTCCATGAGGCGAGTGACGTTGGCGATGGTCCGGGCGACTTGCGGACGTCTCACGGACCGGCCACAGCCACGCGGAGTCGATGTGGGCGTGCCCGACCGCCGAGATCTGGTGGGCACGGGGGTTGGCGCCGGCCGGCGAGCACCCCGGCGACCTCGTGGCGAGCGGCGGCGGCCGTGCCAGCGACGTCCTGCAGGTCGAGGGCGTCGAGCGCGCGGTCGATGCCGCGCAGGAGTTCCCACCGGCGCGGCTCGGCCATCGGGAGCACCTGCATGAGCTGCCCCGCGACATCGAGGTCGGCGACGAGCTCCCAGACAACCCGGTCGAAAACGGTGAGATCGAGCCGCGCCAACCGGTACAGCGGTCGGTCCCCCGCCGTCAGCCGATCTCCGAGCAGCGTCACGGGGCCGCCGATTCCGGGGTTCGCGGCCGCCTCGACGTAGAGCTCGACCTCGTCGCCCGGTCGCGCCTGCGGCAGCGGCACCGCCACGTTCCGCGGACTCACCGCCTTGATGGCTAACCCGTCCGGCCCGTGCACGAGGCCCTCCGCCTGGAACCCGGGCACCTCGTCCGAGAAGCCGAGGTCGACGACCGCCTCCACCTTCCGGTCGGTCCAGGCCATGGGCACTTGGCCAGTTAGCCGAAGCCACGTTGTGCCCCACGGTGTCCCCCACGCGTCGCCCACCGACGCCGGGGAGAACTCCTGCTTCAGTGCATACGACGCCGGGACGGGCTCGCCGACGCGCCCGTCTCCTGCGGGTGGGACGTGCCACGCGGCGACCTCGAACGGCACCGCGACGGCATGGACCGCGGGTCGCAGCCGCTCGCGCAGCACGCGTACTAGGCGCTCCTCCACGAGCAGCCGGTCGTCGTGCATTGCGTCCTCACTAGGAGCCGAGGGAAACGTGGGTCGACTCACCGTGACACGCGATGGCGCGGACGTCAGGCGGGGTGCGCCGGACCTGTTCATGAGGAGCGTGCTGTCGCCTCCGTCACGAGTTGAGGGTCGTGCGACTGGGCGGCCTGGCCCAGCCCGCTGGTCGGCTCGACTGCCGCCGCCCACAGCGAGGGCCGTTCCCTCGAGGTCGCTCTGCGCCCGCGCGGCACCGGCGGCCGTCCGGGCCATCAGACCAGACGGGAGTGCGCCAGATACCCAGACAACCCAAGGATGCCAGGGCACATGCTGAGCGACGGACTGAGTTTGATTCCACGTTCGCACCACGACGCCGGTACCAGGACGGGGTATCGGCCAGCGAGGAAGAGAAATTGCACGTCAACCACATGATCGAAGTGGGGCGGGTGGGGCTCGAACCCACGACCGACGGATTATGAGTCCGCTGCTCTGACCGGCTGAGCTACCGCCCCAGCGTCGACCCGCCGGTCGACGTTCCGCGGGCCTGAGCGGTCAGGGTAGCGTCGTCCAGCCCCAGGCCGCAGGCACGCAGCGAGGAACCGCGCCCATGACCAGCACCTTCGAGAAGGCCGAGACGTTCCGGCTCCTGCACCACGAGCCGGAGATCCTCGTGCTCGTCAACGTCTGGGACGTCGCCAGCGCAAGGACGGTCGCCGCGCTGCCGGGGTGCCGCGCGATCGCCACCGCGAGCTGGTCGATCGCCGCCGCCCACGGCGTCCCGGACGGCGAGAACCTGACCCGCGACGAGATGCTCGCCGTGGCGGGCAGGATCGCCGCGGCCGTCGACCTGCCGGTCACCGCCGACCTCGAGTCCGGCTACGGCGCCACACCCGAGGACGTCGGCGAGACCATCGCCCGGGCCCTGGACGCCGGGATCGTGGGCGCGAACATCGAGGACGGCAACCGCCCCACGACCGAGGCCGCCGCCCGTGTCGCGGCCGCGCGCGCCCGGGCGGACGCCGAAGGCATCCCGTTCGTCGTCAACGCGCGGCTCGACATGCCGATCGCGACCACGACCGAGGTCGAGGAGGCGGTCGCGCGGGCGCGGGCGTATCTGGACGCCGGTGCCGACTGCATCTATCCGATCCGGATCACCGACCCCGTCGTCCTCGAGGACGTCGTCGGGCGGATCGCCGCGCCGGTGAACGCGTTCGGGCTTCCGGACGGTCCGAGCGTCGCCGAGCTCGAGGCACTCGGCGTCGCGCGGGTCAGCTTCGGTCCGGGGCCGATGGGCGCGGCGATGGCCGCGCTCCGCCGGGTCGGTGCGACCCTGCTGGCCCGCGGCAGGGCGGACGAGGATCTGGCGTTCCGGCCGCCGCTCTCCTGACGCGCAACCTTGACGGGCGCTTGAGCGAACCCCGAGATCCCGGCCGTTAGCCTGCCGCCGTGCTCGATCCGGTCGTCTCCACCGTGCGGGCGGTGGTCGCGGCAGCGGCGGCCCTCGTCGCGGCCGTCGCGGGATCGTCGGCAGCCGCCCATCCGCCGGCAGCTGCCGCCCGCCCGGCGACCGCCACGGGCGCCGTCACCGTGGGCGCGGTGGTGCGAGGGCAGGCGACGCACTACGGACCCGCGAAGATCGGCGGGAACTGCATGTTCCCCACGATCCCCGCGAACCATTACACCGTCGCCGCCGGCCCCGACCTGTACGCGCACGGCGCCGCCTGCGGCGGCTATCTCACGGTCACCGCCGGTGGGCGGACCATTCGCGTCAAGATCGACAACCTGTGCCCCGAGTGCAAGCCCGGGCACCTCGACCTCACCGACGAGGCGTTCGCCGCGCTGGCGCCGCTGGGCAAGGGGATCGTCCCCATCACCTACCGGCCCGTAACGAATCCGGCGGTCAGCGGCGGGCTCGCCTTCGTCGTCAAGACGGGGTCGTCCCGGTACTGGCTGGGCCTGCTCGTCGACAACGCCGGCAACCGGCTCCGCTCCGTTCAGGTCGAGGTTGGCAGCAGTTGGCGCTCCCTGACGCGCACCGACTACGGCTACTGGCTCGCGCCGAGCGGGGCGGGCGCCGGTCCGTTCACCGTCCGCGTGACGGACGTCGTCGGCCATCGCGCCGTCGCACACGGCGTCCGCCTCGCACCGAACGCGGTGCAGAGGACGAGCGTCCGGCTCTACCGCTGACGCTGAACGGTCAGCTGTCCGCGGACTCCACGACCCTGGCGTTCAGCTCCTCCGGGTCGATACCGCGCTCGCGCAGCAGGGCGTCGACCTTCGCCTCGAGCCGGTCGTCGCCCTCCTTCGACTGGGACGAACCCCAGTAGTAGAACAATGCGAGCCCGGCGGCCTGCCAGATCAACTGCAGGAACTCCGACTGCCAGTTCTCGAAGGTGGACTGGAAGAACTGCGGGAAGAAGTCGGACCAGGTGAACTGCTGCCCGTGCTGCTGGGCCTCGTTGCGCACCTCCATCATCTGGAAGATGAACTGTGCGGCCCAGGACAGCAGGAAGAACAGGCCCGTCACCAGGCCGAACCCGTAGGCCTTGGTGAACCGCGGACGCGACGAGGTACTCATCGGACTCCTCGCTCGGTAACTCATCTGAGGGGTGCCCCTGCGACAATTCCCGGCGGGAGATCAACCTAAACGGACGGCCAGTCGGTTTCCGCCAGGCGGCGCAGCCAGCGCGTCACCTGGCCCGGGTACAGCTCGAGCGCAGCCGGGCCGGCGCGGAGCCAGGCGAGCGCCCGGCCCACCGGCGCGAGCAGCACGGCGAGGTCGGCCTCGCGGGACAGCCGGTCGAGCGGGACGCCGGTGAGCTCCTCCCACACGCTGAGGTAGAGGGTGCGCAGCGGCAGGAGGTGCGACGGGCCGCCGGGGCGGCCGGCGCTGCCGTCCAGCAGCGTCAGCAGCGACGCGAACGGGTGCGCGACGCCGGCGTCCCCCCAGTCCAGCCACCGCCCGTCGAGCAGGGCGTTGGAGGGGCTCATGTCGTCGTGCTGGATCGAGGGCGCCACCTCGGCACCGGCCAGCAGGCGCGCCACCGCCCGGGCACCGGGGACGGCGAGCTCGCGCAGCCGGCGGGCCTCGGCGTCCGTGAGGCCGTGCTCGCCGCCGACGTCGTGCAGGTCGGCGCGCTCCGCCAGGTCTGCGACGGCGTCGGCCGCGGCGTCCGGCCGCAGGTCGTGCGCGCCCGCGGCCAGCAGCTCACCGGCGAACGGCGTCGCCGCGTGCTGCAGCCGGGCGTAGGCGATCACGAGGGACTCCCAGGCCGGGAGCGCCTCGGCGGGCGGCAGGTCGCTGACGGTGGGCCCGCCGTCCGGCAGGAGCAGGAACCCGCGCTCCCGGTCGGCGGCCAGCGGCGCGACGACGCCCGTCGGCGCCACCCGGGCGAGCGCCGGCAGCAGGTCGACCTCCGTCGCCATCGGGGGCGACATCGCCTTGCCCCACACCACCGACGGGCCGCCGGGGCCCTCGAGCTCGAAGCAGACGACGCCGGCCCACGGCATCGCACGCACCGGGTCGGCCTCCCGGATCGCCAGGCCCTGGGCCGCGCACCACTCCCCCACCCAGGCCCGCAGTCCGTCGACGGGCCAGGCCTGGACCGAGGTCACAGCTCGTCGAGGCCGGGGCGGACGCCGTCCGTGCGCTCCGCGACGGACCGGACGGCGGCCGCGACGGCGGGAGCGACCGCCGGGTCGAACACGCTGGGCACGATGTAGCTGGGGTTGAGCTCGTCGGGGCTCACGGCGTCCGCGATCGCGCGCGCGGCGGCGACGAGCATCTCGTCGGTGATGGTCCGCGCGCCGGCGTCGAGCAGGCCCCGGAAGACGCCGGGGAACGCGAGCACGTTGTTGATCTGGTTCGGGTAGTCGCTGCGCCCGGTGCCGACGACGGCCGCGTGCCGCTGCGCCTCCAGCGGGTCGACCTCGGGGTCGGGGTTGGCGAGCGCGAGGACGACCGCGCGGTCGGCCATCGTGGCGACCTCCTCCGCGCCGAAGAGGCGCGGCGCGGAGACGCCGATGAAGACGTCGGCGCCGACGAGCCCCTCGGCGAGGGTCCCGGAGAACCCGGCGGCGTTCGTGTGCTCGGCGATCCAGGTCTTGTAGCCGTCGAGGCCCTCCCGGCCGCTCTGCACGGCGCCCCGGGTGTCGAACGCGACGACGTCCCGCGCGCCCTGGGAGAGCAGCAACCGGATGATCGCCTGCCCCGCGGCGCCGGCACCGGAGACGACGATGCGGACCTTGCCCAGGTCCTTGCCCACGACCCGCAACGCGTTCGTCAGCGCGGCGAGCACGACGATCGCCGTCCCGTGCTGGTCGTCGTGGAAGACGGGGATGTCGAGCATCTCCCGCAGCCGGGCCTCGATCTCGAAACAGCGCGGTGCCGCGATGTCCTCGAGGTTGATGCCGCCGTACACGGGTGCCATCGCGCGCGCGATCTCGACGATCGCGTCGGTGTCCTGGGTGTCGAGGCAGACCGGCCACGCGTCGACGTCCGCGAACCGCTTGAACAGCGCGGCCTTGCCCTCCATCACCGGCAGGGCCGCGGCCGGCCCGATGTTGCCGAGGCCGAGCACCGCCGACCCGTCGGTGAGCACAGCGACGGTGTTCCGCTTGATGGTGAGGCGTCGCGCGTCCTCGGGGTTCCGGGCGATCGCCTGGCAGACCCGGGCGACGCCCGGCGTATACGCGCGGGAGAGGTCGTCGCGGTGGCGCAGCGCCACCTTCGGCGTCACCTCGAGCTTGCCCCCCAGGTGCATGAGGAAGGTCCGGTCGCTCACCTTGCGGACGACGAAGCCGTCGAGCTCGCCGATGGCGTCGGTGATCACGTCGACGTGCTCGGCGTCCGCGGCGTTGCTCGTGACGTCGACGACGATGCGGCCGCCGTGCGACTCCACGACGTCCAGCGCGGTGACGACGCCGCCGGCCTTGCCGATGGCGGTGGTGAGGTCACCGATCATGCCGGCGGCGGCAGGCGCCTGGACACGGACGGTGATGGAGTACCCGGGATTCGGCGAAGGCATCGCACCTCCAGATCGGGCTCCCGCGGAAGGACTCGAACCTTCAACCTGCCGGTTAACAGCCGGACGCTCTGCCATTGAGCTACGCGGGATCGGCCCGACGACTGTACCAAAGCCGACGGGCCCCGCTCGCACGCGTCACGGCGTGCCCCCGGCCTCCTCGCGCAGCTCCCGCTCGGCGCGCGCGACCTCTGCAGCGATCGGCGGATCGTCGAGCCGGATGCCGCGCGGGGCGACCGCGTGCGTGCTCAACGTGCCGTCGGCGGCCTGGCGGAGGGTCACGTAGATCGCCCTCCCGCCGGGCAGCGGGAGCTCCCGGACGAGCACGATCGACGCCCGCACCCGCTCGTGCACGACCTCCGGCAGGAACGTCTCCTGCCCCACCTCGAGCGGTGTCGGCGCGCGGGATCCGACCCACCACACGGCGAGGGTGCCGGAGTCCTCGTCCCAGACCGCGTGGTCGACCTCCGTCCACGGTCGGCGGACGAGCCGGCCCTGCGGCGTCCGGACCCGGAGGCCCTCGACGGTCGCGGCCGCCACCCCGTCGCCGACGAGCTCGGCCCAGGCGAGGACGCGCTCGCCGGTCACGCCGAGCTCGCGCGCGGCGTCCTCCGGCAGCGCGGGGCGCCGCCGACGTCCGGGGATCCTCACGCCCGCCAGCGTAGCCACGCCACCGATCAGCGGATCAGCGGATCAGCGCCCGCCGGTCGTCTCGCGCTCCCCCACGACGTTGGCGCCGGCGGGCAGCGGCGGAGCGTTCCACTTCTGCTTGTACGTCCCGTCGCAGGTGTCGACGGTGATCGACGACCAGGAGCTCAGGTCGGGCCGGCCCGGCCCGGCCGGACCGAGGGACAGGCAGTTCCCGTAGGCGTCGACGATCGTGTACGACGTCGAGCGGTTGCCCGTGTCGCCGAGCATGGTCCATCTCTGGTCGGTGCGGCTGCTGTCGCACGCGCGCACGACGACGTAGGCGCCGAGCGTGGTCGACGTGGTCAGGCAGTACAGGCCGCTGGACGTGTTCGACTGCAGCTCCCGGGTCGAGGCGCTGTCCCAGATCCACCGCTGGTTCCAGCCGACGCTGCTCGTCGGGTCCTGCTTGCAGGGGTAGTCGATGAGCCAGGTGGTGTTGAGGTTCCAGTTCGAGATGTCCAGGCAGCGCCCGTACTCGCCGTAGTTGATGAGCTGCTGCGTGGGGGCTCCGGCGGCACCGGCCCCGACGGTCGCGTCCGGCGTCCAGTTGTCGACCGGGGCGTTGCAGTTCGCCACGGTCAGGATCGTGCCGAGCGCCCAGACGTTGTTCGTGGTGAGGCACTTGCCGGAGAGAGAGGTCACCGGGGGGTTGACGCCCTGGAACTGACCGCTGTCGTCGTAGGCCCACAGCTGCCGCCAGGTGCCGCTGACGCAGCTCTGCAGGCTGACGTCGGTGACGCTGTTGCCGCTTCCGGTGGAGGCGATGCACAGGCCGCCGGACGGCGGTGACGTCGTCATGTCCTGCGTCGCGCTCAGCACGATCGAGTAGTCACTGCGATAGGACCAGGTCTGCGCGGCGTTGCCCGCGACGCACGTGGCGAGCTGCACCGTCGTCCCCACCGAGGCCGGGTAGGTCGACGCCTGCCAGCAGAGGTTCTTCGTGGTGGTGGCGATGAGGTCGCTGTGGATCGGGCCGCCGAGCACCGCCTGGTCGGTGCGGTTGAGCATGTACACGGCCTCGCTCGAGCGGTTGCCCCAGGTGCTGGGCACGAGGTTCGCCTGGGTCGAGCCGAGCGCCTGCACCAGCGCGTAGACGGGGACGCCGGTGGGGCCGGAGCCGGACGTGCACGGGAGGGCGTTGGCCGCGCGCCAGGTGTCGGTCTGCCCGGACGGGTTGACCGTGAAGTACGAGACCGTGACCTGGTACGAGACGGCGTTCTGGCCGGCGTCGAGGCCCCCGGTCTGCCCCAGCAGCGGGTTCGAGGTGCCGTAGCAGGGCAGCCTGCTGACGTCGCCGTTCCGGGTCGAGCCGGTCGTCGTCGTCCAGGCCTGCTTGACGGCCGCCAGGCCGGTCTGCAGACCGGCCTGCGAGGCGGCGATGGTGCGTTCGCTCTTGCGCTCGTAGGCGGTGGGGACGAGCTCGCTGAGCAGGACGCCGAGCAGCCCCACCGTCAGCCCGGCGGAGATGACCATGCACGCGATGACGAAGAACATGGCGACGCCGGAGTCGTCGCGCGGATGCATCTTCCTGATCATGGTCGCCCCAACTGGGTGCAGACGGTGCTCGCGGTCGGGACGGCTGCGTCGAGCGAGTTGCGCATCGTGTACTGCCCCTGGCTCTGGACGAGGACGCCGGCGTTGCGCAGCTGGAGGTTCACCGCGACGCGCATGACGCTGAACCCCGCGTCGCTGGCGAGCAGAGTGAACGGCTGCTGCGTGACGGGGTCGTTGACGACGGACTTCGCCACCGTCGTCCACGACGAGGAGACGAGCGTGACGACGCTCCAGGTCCGGTACTGCAGCAGACCGGACGAGGTCTGGTAGCGCCACTGCGTGCACTGCCGGTCGGCGCCGGCCTTCACCGCGTCGCTCTCGAACTCGAAGTACCAGTTCCCGTTCGCGGCGACCGGCAGGTTGGCGGCGGAGGCGTAGCCGAGTTGGCGGCCCAGGACGTCGGCCGCGGCGCGGGTCTGGGTCGCGGACGTGGTGGCGGCCGACACCCGCATGAGCGAGGTCGTCATGACGCGGACGGCGTCGACGAAGACGAGCAGGACGACCGCGAACACGGCCATCGCGACGGTGATCTCCACGAGGCTGAAGCCCCCGTCGTGCTCGGTGCGTGGGGTCTCCAGCGTCAGCACCCGCCGATCGTGATCGTGACGGTGACGGTCGAGGTGAGCAGCCCGTTCACGTCGGTGTCGTAGTAGCTGAAGGTGTCGGTGCCCGTGGCGCCCGTCTGCGGGGTGTAGCCGCCGATGCCGGTCGAGATCGTCGAGCTGAGGGTGCCCTTGCTCGGCGCCGAGACGACGGTGACCGGCCTCGGGCCGAGCGCGCCGGTGTCGTTGGAGAGGACGTTGATCGTGCCGGGGCTCCCGCCGGCCAGGCAGACGGTGTCCGCCGCCGCGACCGGGGCGCTGGCGCCGCGCACGTTGAAGACGGGGTCGGGCGAGCTGTCCACGAGCGTCGACGTCGAGTAGGCGCAGGTGCCGGCGTCGCAGCCGGTGCCCGTCCAGGTCACCCGGGCGACGATCCGGTACATGGTGGTGGTGCCGCCCGGGACGGCGGTGGCTTGCAGGCAGGCGTCGCGGGCGGCGGTGAGGACGCACGTACCGACGTAGGTGGTGAGCGTGTAGCTCTGGCCGCCGACGACGACGGGATCGCTCACGGACCCCAGCCCGGCGACCGCGCCCTGCAGCGGCAGGATGATCGGCCCGCTGCAGCCCGTCGGCGTCCACGCCTCGTCCGTGACCGAGGTCACACCGCTGGGAGCCGTGCTCCACTGCGCGTCGATGAGCGCCTTGGTCCGGCCCTGGAGGAGTTTGACGCACCCCTGGGAGTCGGCCGTGGCCGTCACGGCGCGCGCCGATTCGATCGCCTGCTGCGCGAGGACGACCGCGGTCTGCCGCTTCTGCAGGCCGGCTCCGTGCTTGATCCCGCCGATGAAGAGCACGGCGACGGAGCTGAGCAGGATCGAGAGCAGGACCATGGAGATGACGACCTCGACGAGCGTGAAGCCCGCTTCGTCTTGCTCGGCCGTCATGGCGGATTCATCGGCGTCCTGGCGCCGGACATAATCACCCGCACAGGTGACGACCCTCACGCTCCGGTGATGCGCTCCCGGAGGGCTCGTCGGGCGCTCTCGGCGGCGAGGAGCTCGGCGAAGGCCTGGCCGGACGCCGGATCGTCCGGTTCGAGCCGTTGCACCCGGCTGCGCAGGGCGCCGATCCGGCGGGAGAGCTCGACCTCGCCCAGCCGAAGGACGACGGACACCGCGTAGCGGGCCAGGGCCTCGTCGGTGTCCGCGGGCAGCGGGGTGACGGTGAGTTCGGTGACGAGCGGGGCGAGCGCGAGCGGGGCCTGCTCGTGAACGGCCTCGGCCCAGGCGGTACCACTGAGCGTGCGGGCCTGCGCGATCCCGCCGGCCGCCCGGACCGCCTGGTGGACCGCGCGGTAGGCAGGGACCTCGAACGCGTGGTCGCCGAGTGCGTCGGCGTCCTCCTGCGGGACCAGGGCCGGCACCTGGAGGAGGCACTCGAGCGCCTCGCGCTCGACGCGGGCGACCGGGTCGCGGGGGTCGGGCGCCGGAGCGGTGAGCCCCGGGGGCCCCGCGTCCGCCGGCGACTGGCCTCCCCCGGTCGCTCCCCGGCGACCCTCCTGGCCGCCGGCGGCTTGACGGGACGCCTGGTTCACGGCCCGAGCCGCTTGGGAGACAGCGCGGGTGACCGGCTCGACCTCCATGCCCAGCCAGCCGGCGAGGCGGCGGGCGTACTCGGGGCGCAGCGCGTTGTCCCTGATCTGGGCAACCACCGGGGCTGCCGTGCGCAGGGCCTGGATCCGCCCCTCGGCCGTGTCCAGCTCCAGGCGGTCGATCGCCGATCTGATGGCGAACTCGAACATCGGCTGGCGACGCTCGATCAGCTGCCGAACCGCGTCTCCCCCGCGCTCCCGGCGCAGGTCGCACGGATCGAGCCCGTCGGGCGCGACAGCGACGTACGTCTGAGAGGTGAACCCCTGATCTCCGGAGAAAGCCCGTTCCGCAGCCTTCTGGCCCGCGGCATCGCCGTCGAAGACGAAGATCACAGACCGGGCGAACGTGTCGCTGGTCAAGGCGATGGAACCCTTCCCGGCTTCGTCGCCGATGAGTCTTCGGATCATCCGCAGATGGTCGGGGCCGAAGGCGGTGCCGCAGGTGGCGACGGCGGTCTCCACGCCGGAGAGGTGGCAGGCCATGACGTCGGTGTAGCCCTCGACGACGACGGCCTTGCGTTCGCGGGCGATCTCCTTCTTGGCCAGGTCGACGCCGTAGAGCACGTGGGACTTCTTGTAGACGGCCGTCTCCGGCGTGTTCAGGTACTTCGCCTCGATGCGGTCGTCGTCGAACAGGCGACGGGCACCGAAGCCCACGACGTCGGAGGTGACGTCCCTGATCGGCCAGACGAGCCGGCCCCGGAAACGGTCGTAGAGTCCCGCGCTGGCCACGACCGGCGAGGCCGCTGCCGACGAGGTCGTCCTCGGTGAAGCCGCGCCCCCGCAGGTGCCGGAGCAACGCCTCACCGCTACGAGGGGCGAAGCCGACGCCGAAGTGTGCCGCGGCGTCGCGGTCGAACCCGCGGTCGGCGAGGAACCGGCGGGCGGTGACCGCGTCGCCGGCGGACGCCAGCTGCTCGGCGTAGAACTCCGCGGCGATGCGGTTGGCCTCGACCAGGCGCTGCCGCTGGCCGACCTGCTCGCGACGGGCCCCGCCGCGGCCGTCGTCGTCCTCGTAGTGCAGCTGGTAGCCGAGCCGGGAGGCGAGCAGCTCGACCGCCTCCGTGAAGCCGAGGTGGTCGACCTCCTGGACGAAGGCGATGACGTCCCCGCCCTTGCCGCACCCGAAGCAGTGCCAACGCCCGAGCGCCGGACGGACGTGGAACGAGGGGGTCTTCTCGTCGTGGAACGGGCACAGCCCCTTGAGCGAGCCCACGCCGCCGCTCTTCAGCGTCACGTGCTCGCCGACGACCTCGTCGATGCGGGTGCGCTCGCGGACGTGGTCGACGTCCTCCCGGCGGATCCTCACGGCCGGCACCGGAGGCTGAGCCGCCGGATCTGCCCGGCGCCGTCGAAGCCGCAGGCTGCGCCAGCAGGACCAGCGCGCGCCGGCCAGGGCGGGCGCGTCGCCGATCCCGCCCCGCCTGACCCGCACCGCGTCCGCCGCACCCATCGCCGCGAGTGTAGGCATTCACGCCCCGATCACCGTGCCCCGGAACCTGCCGGCGTCCGCCCCGGCGATCTCCGCCCGGAGATGCTCGGCCAGCGCGCGGGCACGACGCGGGACGCGGACGTCGACGGCCCCCCACCGGACGACCCTCGCTCCGAGCCGCCGGAGTTCGAGCTCGCGCCGTCGCTCGTCGTCCAAGGCGGACCCCAGCGCGTCGGCGTTCACGCCGCCACGCTCCAGCGCCCGGAGCCGGTACTTCAGGCGGCCGTCGGCCTCGCCGACGATCCCACCCGCCCACAGTGCATCGGGCCTGGCGACGAACACGCCGTCGACGTCGAGGACGATCATCTGCCAGAGCGGCCTGGGAAGGCCCTGGTCCTCGAAGGACCATCCGGACCACGACTCGATCGGCGTCTCACGGCGACCGCTGGCCAGCTCGAGGACCCGGCGGGCCTGCGGCGCGCCCGGCCACCCCTGCTGACGCGCGGCAACCTCCTGGAGTTCGGCGGCCGAGACCATCCCGAGGCGGAGCGCGCGATCGGCGACAGCCAGGGCGTCCGGGCCGGGTAAGGACCGCGCGCAGTCCAGGACGGTTCGTGATGGCGACGTCACGCGGACTCGACCCATGGCCGCGACGTCCGGCTCGGGCAGCGGTGCGACGCCGATGCGGAGGCCGCTTCGGTAGCGCGTCGGGCCCGCAGCCGCCGTGAAGGTCATGATCGGCCAGCCGCCGAGCGGCGCGGGCAGGCCCCAGGCGCGGGCCGCATGCGCGTGGCTGAGCACGAGGTCACGACGTTGGGCCGTGACGGCAGCGACCACTTCGGCCCGCCATCGTCGGTGCTCGTCCAAGGCAGTCGTCGGTGCGGCTCGACCGTGACCGAGGGAGAGCCAGCGGCCGCCGGCCAGAAGCCGGGAGATGCGCCGGTCGCCGAGCCCGGCAGCGCGTGCCTCGCTGCGGCTCACGACGAGCCCGAGGGAAGTGGCGATCTCGGCGGGGTCTGCGGTCACGTGCTCGAGGATGGTGAACCTGTCGCTCGCGACCCAGCCCCGCCCGATGCAGCTGTGGACGACGGGACGAGGTGGCTCGGCCCTGTGGACAGCCACGTCCCCAAGATCATGCTCCAGGAATGGACACTTCTCGATCTTCGCGAGGACCTTTCGGTGTCCATATCTGGAGCATGATCTTGGACGTCGCCGCCGAACAGCTGGTCGAGCGCGGGGTGCGTCAGGGGCAGAGGCGGCGGTGCCAGGCGACGGCGCTGCCGTCGGTCAGGGAGGCGACCTGATCGACCACGACGCGCACGCGCGACGCGTCGTCGGGAGCGCCCGACCAGGCGGCCGCGAACGACGGCTCGAGGGCCGCGGGCGCCGCGGCGAGCACGGCCTCGGCCAGTTCGGTGAGCATCTCGCGCTGCTGCACGTAGATCGGCTGTCGCTCGACGGCCGTCATCACGAACACGGCGGCGACGCCCTTGAGCGTGTTGATCTCCACGACGGTCTCGCGAGGCACGACGACGTCGGCGCCGTACCGCACCAGCGGGCCGTCCCCGAACCTCGCCCGCGTCGCCCGCTCCGCAGACCGACTGAAGCGTCCGATGAGCTCGCTGGTCATGTCCTTGAGCGCGGCCAGGGCGCGGTGCGACCCGTCGAACTCCCCCACCCATGCCGGCAGCGCGCGCAACCGCCCCAGCGCCTCCGCCACCTCGTCCGCGGTGGCGGTCGGCAGGTACCAGGAGCAGGTCTGCGCCGCCACCCGCGCGACCTCCTCGGCATCGGCCAGCCGGCGCGGGTCGAGGTGGCCGCCGACCATGGCGTCCTCGACGTCGTGGACGCTGTAGGCCACGTCGTCCGCCAGATCCATGACCTGCGCCTCGAGGCAGCGGCGCCGACCCGGCGTGTTCGTCCGGAGCCACGCGAAGACGTCCCCGTCGTCGGCGTAGACGCCGAACTTCGCCGGCGACACCGACGCCGGCCCCTGCCCTCGCGGCCACGGGTACTTCGTGCAGGCGTCGAGCACGGCCCGGGTCAGGTTGAGTCCACCGGGAGCGCCGGTGACGACGTCGACGACCTTCGGCTCCAGCCGCGTCAGCACCCGCAGGGTCTGCGCGTTGCCCTCGAAGCCTCCGGCGTCCGCGGCGAAGGCGTCGAGCGCGGCCTCGCCGTTGTGCCCGAAGGGCGGGTGCCCGAGATCGTGCGCCAGGCACGCCGCCTCCACGACGTCACCGTCGCAGCCGAGCGCCAGGCCAAGATCACGGCCGATCTGGGCGACCTCGAGACTGTGGGTCAGGCGGTTGCGGACGAAGTCGTCCGTGCCCGGCCCGACGACCTGGGTCTTGCCGGCGAGTCTGCGCAGGGCCGAGGAGTGGACGACGCGGGCGCGGTCACGCGCGAACGGCCCGCGGCGGCCCTGCTTGGGCCGTTCGGGCAGGTGACGCAGCTGGTCGTCGGCGGTGTACCCGCGAATCTCATCCACCGGAGACGGAGAGCTCGGCGGCTCGCAGCGACTCCGCGCCGACGCCGTCGAGCTCACGACTCTCGAGCCAGCCCTCCGGCAGGGCGACGCCGCGGGCGGCGTTGGTCCGGCCGCGCGGCCCCTCGGCCGGCTCTCCGGGGTACGGCTGGTCGGCGTCCAGCCCGGCGACGAGCGCGTCGAACCCGGCCAGCGACTCGACCAGCCCGAGCGCGGCGCGGGTCTCGTGCCCGACCGCGTATCCCTTGAGGTACCAGGCCATGTGCTTGCGGATGTCGCGGCAGGCGCGGCGTTCGGCGTCCGCCGGGTAGACCGACGCGTAGTGCTCCACGAGCAGCACGAGGTGGCGTCGCAACGTGGCGAGGACGCCGCCGAGCGTCGGCCGCACGCGCTCGTCGCGGCCCTCGAACGCTGCGACGAGATCGGCGAACAGCCACGGGCGGCCGAGGCAGCCGCGGCCGACGACGACCCCGTCGCAGCCGGTCTCCGCGACCATCCGGAGCGCGTCGTCGGCCGACCAGATGTCGCCGTTGCCCAGCACCGGGACGTCGGTCACGGCCTCCTTCAGGCGCGCGATGGCGGACCAGTCGGCGGTGCCGGAGTAGAAGTCGAGCGCCGTGCGTGCGTGCAGCGCGACGGCGGACGCGCCTTCGGCCTCGGCGATGCGGCCGGCCTCGAGATAGGTGAGGTGGTCGGGGTCGATGCCCTTGCGCATCTTGACGGTGACCGGCCGCCCGTTCGCCGCCCGGACGGCCTGCGCGACGATCGCCGCGAAGAGGTCGCGCTTCCAGGGCAGGGCGGAGCCCCCGCCCTTGCGGGTGACCTTCGGGACCGGGCAGCCGAAGTTGAGGTCGATGTGGTCGGCGCGGTCCTCGTCCGCGAGCATGCGGACGGCGGCGGCGACCGTGCCCGGGTCGACGCCGTAGAGCTGCACGCTGCGCGGGTGCTCGTCGGCGTCGTGCGCGACGAGGCGGAGCGACTCGTCGTTGCGCTCCAGCAGGGCCCGCGACGTCACCATCTCGCTGACGTAGAAGCCGGCGCCGTGCTCACGGCACAGCCGCCGGAACGCCTGGTTCGTGATGCCCGCCATCGGCGCGAGCACCACGGGCGCACCGACCTCGTAGGGTCCGATCCTCAGTCGTCGGGTGGGCACGCCCGGCATTGTCTCAGCTGCCTCCGACACCTCCCGCCCCTCCCGCCGTGATCGAGGGCGAGTCAGAGGAGCCAGCCGGCATCCTCCGCCAGCCGGACGGCCTCGGCCCGGGTGCGGGCGCCCGTCTTGCCGATCGCCGACGACAAGTGGTTCCGCACCGTGCCTTCGGAGAGGTGCAGGGTCGCGGCGAGGTCCGCGACGGTTCCGCCGTCCTGCGCCGCCCGCAGCACCTCGGTCTCGCGGGCGGTCAGCGGACTCGAGCCGGCAGCCAGCGATTCGGCCGCCAGCGTGGGGTCGACCACGCGCAGGCCGGCGTGCACCCGGCGGACGGCGTCCGCGAGCTGACGGGCCGGCGTGTCCTTGACCACGAACCCGCTCGCCCCGGCCTCGAGCGCGCGGCGCAGGTAGCCCGGCCGCCCGAACGTCGTGACGACGAGCACCTTGCACGCGGGTACCGCGGCCCGCAGCTCCCGGGTCGCGCCGATGCCGTCGAGCCCGGGCATCTCGACGTCGAGCAGCGCGACGTCCGGCCGGGCCTCGCGGGCGGCGGCCACGACCTCGTCCCCGCGGCCGACCTCGGCGACGACCTCGAGATCCGGCTCGAGGGCGAGCAGCGTGGCCAGCGCGCCGCGCACGAGGGCCTGGTCGTCCGCGAGCAGGAGTTTGATCACCAGCACACCCTCAGGACGAAGCCACCGTCGTCCCGCCGGGCCACCACGACCTTGGCGCCGGCGGCGGCGGCGCGCTCACGCAGCCCCACCAGACCGTGCGACGGCACCGACTCCGGCTCGGAGCGCTCGGCCGGCGGTCCCACCCCGTCGTCCGCGATCTCCACGCCGTCCTTCGTCAGCCGCACCCACACGTGGCGGGCCCGGCTGTGCCGGACGACGTTCGTCACGCCCTCGCGGATCGCCCAGGCCAGCACCTCGCGCCGGTCGGCCGGCACGTCGTCGACCGCGCCGGCCAGATAGGACGGCAGATCGGCGGCGATGCCCGCAGCATCGAGCGCGGCCCGGGCCGACGCCAGCTCCCCGGCCAGCGAGACCTCCCGGTACCCGGCCACGGCGGCCCGGACGTCCGCCAGCGCCTGCCGGGCCAGCGACTCGACCTCGCCGATCTCGCGCTCGGCGCGCTCGGTGTCGATCGAGACGAGGCGACCGGCCAGCTCGGCCTTCACGGTGAGCACGGTCAGCGAGTGGCCCAGGATGTCGTGCAGGTCGCGGGCGAACCGGGTGCGCTCGTTCTGCACCGCCAGCTCGGCGATCGTCGCCTGCGCCTGCGCGAGCTCCACGTTGCGCTGGATCATGCCCGTGACGCCCCACATCGCGATCGAGGCGAGGGCGATGGAGAACCCGGTGCCCTCCATCGAGGACCAGCCGGGCAGGTGGACGAGCGTCTCGGCGGCGACGACGCACGCGGCGGCTCCGATCAGACCTGCCCGGGAGGGCAGCACGAAGACCGACTGGACGGCGACGAACACGAGCATGGCCAGGGACTGCTCGCCCACGGTCACGGCGGCGACGACGAAGAGCGCGACGGACAGGCCGAGCATCCGGACCCGCCACCCGAGCGGCACGCCCCAGCCGCGCCGTCGCCACCGGCGCAGCTGCATGAAGGACCACACGTACTCGACGCCGAAGAGGACGACGGCGACCACGCCGACGACCCGCTCGAGCGTGCTCGGCCGGGTGGTGGCCTCCTGCAGGACGGGCAGGAGGTAGACCAGCCAGATCGCGGCGAAGATCCAGCCGAGCCGGCCGCGCGCGACCATCCGAGCAGGTTCGCCGGCCGGGGCCGCGGCTCCCGCGGAGAGCTCCGGACGCGCCATGGGGACGACGGTAGCCGTCGTCCCCACAGCGTCGGACGTGCTGGTCACACCCGCCTCGTGTCCCGGCGGAAGAGGATCGCGGCGCCGACGACG
Source organism: uncultured Actinomycetota bacterium (assembly GCA_963755755.1). Taxonomy (GTDB): domain Bacteria; phylum Actinomycetota; class Actinomycetes; order Actinomycetales; family Kineosporiaceae; genus DATKNA01. Next base: position 73,571 of record CAVWLJ010000015.1, on the reverse strand, counting down.
AACAGGGCCAGCCACACCACGATGTTGATCACCGCGGCCCAGCTGAAGGCGTCGTGCGTGAGCGGGATCCGGGCGAGCTCGCCGACGCCGTACGCGGGCGTCATCTTGGCGATGGTCTGCACGCCCGGGTCGAGGAACTGCAGCGGCACGAACAGCCCGCCGGCGAAGGCGAGGATGGCGAGGATCGGGCCGAGGATCTGCATGACGTTCTCGCTCGGGAGCAGGTACCCGGCGAACAGGCCGAATGCCGCGAAGACGAGCGCGCCGAGCCACGCCACGAGGCCGCAGACGATCCACTGCGTCGCGGTGAGGTCGACGCCGACGGCGGCGCCGATCCCGAAGTCGACGACGACGGCGGCCAGGCCGAGCACCATGGCGGTGACCACCTTGATGACGATGTAGGCGACCGGGTGCAGCGGGGTGAGCCGCAGCTGGCGGCTCCAGCCCTGGGCGCGCTCGATGCTCACCATGGCGCCGCCGCTGGTCGTCGCGATCATGGCGCCGTAGACGCCGAGGCTGACGAGGACGTACGCCCGGGCGGCCGGGTCGCTCTGACCGTTGCCGAACAGGAAGAAGAAGGCGGCGGGCATGATCAGCGTGAAGATCACGGTCCGGCGGTTGCGGAGCATCCGGCGGATCTCGAGCCCCAGGAACGTGAGGTTGAAGCCGCCGAGGGGCGGGACGCGGCGGTCGGCGCCCGCGGCGAGGGACGGCGTGGCGGTGGTCATCAGAGGCTCCCGATGGAGGTCGAGTCGGAGGTCGCGTCACCGGTCAGTGCGATGAAGGCGTCCTCGAGGCTGTGCGCGGTGACCTCGAGGTCACGCGCGGAGGTCTGCGTGAGCAGGAAGCGGGCGGTGGCGTCCGAGTCGCTGGTGCGGAGCAGCACGGTGTCGCCGCGCACCTCGACGGAGGTGACGCCGGGGACGCCGAGGAGCGCGACCTGGTCGGCGTCCGGCAGGGTGGCGCGCACGGTGCGCCCGGCCGCCAGGCTCTTCACGTGGGCGGGCGTGCCGTCGGCGACGATGTGACCGCGCCGGATGAGGACGATGCGGTCGGCGTACTCGTCGGCCTCCTCGAGGTAGTGCGTCGCGAACATCACGGTGCGGCCGCGGCCGGCGTCGGCGCGGATCGCCGACCAGAAGTCGCGCCGACCCTCGACGTCCATGCCCGTGGTGGGCTCGTCGAGGAGGAGCAGGTCCGGGTCCGGCAGGAGCGCGAGAGCGAAGCGAAGCCGCTGCTGCTGGCCGCCGGAGCAGGAGCCGACCCGGCGGTCCGCGATGTCGGCGATGCCGGCGCGCTCGAGCACCTCGTCGGCCGGTCGCGCGCTCGGGAAGAGGCTCGCGGTCAGTCGCACGGTCTCGGCGACCGTGAGGTCCTTGAGCAGGCCGCCGGTCTGCAGGACGGCGGCGATGCGGCCCTGCGCGATCGCCTCAGCGGGTGTCCCCCCGAGGATCTGGACCTCGCCCTCGTCCGGCTTGCTGAAGCCGAGCATCATGTCGATCGTCGTGGTCTTGCCGGCGCCGTTCGGGCCGAGGAAGGCCACGATCTCGCCGGGCCGGACGGCGAGGTCGACGCCGTCGACCGCGGTGACCCGTCGATCTCCTGTGCCGAAGCGCTTGACGAGACCGTTGAGCAGGACGGCGTGCTGCCCCGTCGCGGTCGCGGAGCTGACAGTGCGTCGGGTCGTCGTTTCCATGCCTCGATCGTGCCGTCCGCGCCCCCGGCGTCCCCCGTGCCGACGTCACGAGTCGGGCATGACATCCGTCATCCCCGGGTACCGCGCGCGCCATGGAGGACTACGAGCGCAGCACGACGATCGACGCCCCCGCCGACGAGCTCTTCGAGTACCTGTCGAAGGTGGAGAACCTGCCGCAGTACTTCGACCGCATGACGTCCGCCCGCAACCTGCCGGGTGACGAGGTCGAGGTCGAGGCGAAGGTGGAGTCCGGCGACGCCGGGTCGTCCTCGGAGGAGAGCGGCGAGCGGACCGTCGGCGGCGACGCGTGGTTCACGATCGACGCCGACCACATGACGCTGACGTGGGGCTCGGAGGGTCCGCACGACTACCACGGGCAGCTGGAGGTGTCGCCCACGGGCGAGTCGGCGTCGACGGTGACGGTGCGGCTGCACACCACGCACCAGGCCGAGGGGATCCAGGACGGCATCGACGAGACGCTCGCCAACATCCAGCGGATCGCCGGCAGCTCCGGCGAGCTCAATCCCGGCGCCGGCACCAGCTGACCCCCACAGCGTGATCATGCAATCCGCGTTGATCTGTAGCCGCTCGGGTACAGATCAACGCGGATTGCATGATCAGCGCGGGAAGAGGGGCAAGGCCGTGCAGGAGCTGGGCGTGTCAGCAGCCGGGGAGGCGGGCTCCCAGCCAGGCGGGGACGTCGGCGAGCGGGACGCGCTCCTGCGTCATGGAGTCGCGCTCCCGGACGGTCACGGCGTCGTCCTCGAGCGTCTCGAAGTCGACGGTGACGCAGTACGGGGTGCCGATCTCGTCCTGGCGCCGGTAACGGCGGCCGATGGCCTGGGCGTCGTCGAAGTCGACGTTCCAGCTCTTCCGCAGCTCCGCGGCGAGGTCGCGGGCCTTCGGCGACAGCTGCTCGTTGCGCGACAGCGGCAGGACGGCGACCTTGACCGGCGCGAGCCGCGGGTCCAACCGCAGCACGGTGCGCTTGTCGACGCCACCCTTGGCGTTCGGCGCCTCGTCCTCGTCGTACGCCTCGACGAGGAAAGCCATGAGCGAGCGCGTCAGACCGGCGGCCGGCTCGATGACGTACGGCGTCCAGCGCTCGCCCTTCGCCTGGTCGAAATAGGTGAGGTCCGCACCCGAATGCTTCGAGTGCGTCGTCAGGTCGAAGTCCGTGCGATTCGCGATGCCCTCGAGCTCGCCCCACTCCGAACCCTGGAAACCGAACCGGTACTCGATGTCCACCGTGCGCTTGGAGTAGTGCGACAGCTTCTCCTGCGGGTGCTCGAAGAGCCGCAGGTTCTCGGGCGAGATGCCGAGGTCGGTGTACCAGCGGGTCCGCTCGTCGATCCAGTACTGGTGCCATTCCTCGTCGGTGCCGGGCTCGACGAAGAATTCCATCTCCATCTGCTCGAACTCGCGGGTGCGGAAGATGAAGTTGCCGGGCGTGATCTCGTTGCGGAACGACTTGCCGATCTGGCCGATGCCGAACGGCGGCTTCTTGCGCGACGTCGTCAGCACGTTGAGGAAGTTCACGAAGATGCCCTGGGCGGTCTCCGGCCGCAGGTAGTGCAGGCCGGACTCGTCCTCCACCGGGCCGAGGTAGGTCTTGAGGAGCCCGTTGAACATCCGCGGCTCGGTCCACGCGCCGCGCGTGCCGCAGTTCGGGCAGGTGACGCCGGCGAGGCCGCCCTCGGGCGCCCGGCCCTTGCGCTCCTCGAACTCCTCGATGAGGTGGTCCGCACGGAACCGCTTGTGGCACGACTGGCACTCCACGAGCGGGTCGACGAACTCCTTGACGTGCCCGGACGCCTCCCACACGTGTCGCGGCAGGATCACGGAGGAGTCGAGGCCGACGATGTCGTCGCGGCTCGTCACCGTCGTCCGCCACCACTGGCGCTTGATGTTCTCCTTGAGCTCGACGCCGAGCGGTCCGTAGTCCCATGCCGAGCGCGTGCCGCCGTAGATCTCGCCGGACGGGTAGACGAACCCCCGCCGCTTGCAGAGGTTGACGACGGCATCGAGACGGGCTTCGCTCGAGAGCTTGGCGGCCACGGAAAGTACTCCAACGGGTTGGGGAAGAACAGGGAGACAACGCTACCGGTCGCCGGATCCTTCCGGAGCGGCTGACTCGGCGTCGGGCGCCCGGGCGGGCTCGGACGCGACGAGACCGGCGTCCGGCTCCCAGGTGAGGAGCTCCTCGAACGCGGTCGGCTCGTCCACCGCCCGGTACATGAGGGGCACCGCGTGCAGCTTCACCTCGAAGGAGCCCAGCGCGCGGCGGTAGCTGCCGACGGACTCCCACCGGGTGGTGAGGGTCCAGAGCGTGGGGTCGTCCGCGGCCCGGCCGAGGACGGCGGCGCGGCAGCCGGGGCGCTCACGGAGCGCGTCGAGCGCGGCGCGTGCCTGCTCGGCGAAGACCGCCGCCTCCTCCTCGGGGACGACGTAGCGCGTGACGACGAGCACCCCTGGACCGTACCCGGCGCCGGGATGCCCGCGACGTTCCGGACGGCCAGGATGAGAGCGACGCGGGAGGTGGGTATGGCATCGGACGACGCGGTGCGGTCGGGCGCGCTCGTCGCGGGATCGGTCGCCCAGGTCGTGGCTCCCTACCTGGGCACGCTCGCGGGACTGCCGACGATCGACCAGGTGAGCCGGGAGCACCCTGCGCTCATCACGCCGCCGGGGCCGTTCTTCGCGGTGTGGGGTCCGATCTTCGCCGCGTGCGGCGTCGCCGCCGTCCGGCAGGCGCTGCCCGCGAACCGGGACGACGACACGGGACGGCGCACCGGCTGGTGGCTGGCCACGGCCTACGCGGGCAACGCCGCCTGGGAGATCCTCTCGGTCGCCGGCCCGTACGCCGCCACCCCCGTGCTGCTCGCCGGCGGCATCGTCGCGCCGACCGCGCGTGCCCACCGCGAACTGCAGTCGCTCGACGACGCCCCCGGCGCCGTCGTGCTCGCGACCGGGCTGTTGCTCGGCTGGACGTCGGTGGCCGCGGTCGTGAACCTGGCGAGCGCGCTGCGCCTCGACGGGGACCGGCGCGGATCGGTGGCTGCCAGCGCCGCCGCGCTGGTCGGCACGGGCGCCGCAGTGCGCGAGGTGGTCCGGCGAAGCCGGCGGGGCGGCCTCGCGGTGGCGGCGACGTCGGCATGGGGCCTCGCCGGAGCGGCGGTGGGCGCCCGGTCGTCGTGGCTCGTGCGCGCCGCCGGGGTCGCTGCCGCAGCCCTCGTCGCGGACGGCGCCCGGCAGGTGCTCACCCGCCGCCGGTAGCCCTTCGCGGCCGCATGCGGGTCCGGCGCCTCCCTAGGCGATCATGCAAGCCGCGGAGATCATGCAGACCGCGAGAATCATGGCTCACGCGAGTGCATGATCGCCGCGAAGTGCATGATCGCCGCCGGTGCGCGGGTTGACACCGCGCCTTGCTGACGTTGAGAATCATTCTCATGAAGGTCGGAGCGGTCGTCGTCGCCGCCGTGCTCGCGCTCAGCGGGTGCGCGGGGGCCCAGGCCGCCGACCGGCCGACGGACGGGCGGCTCAGCGTCATCGCCAGCTTCTATCCGCTGGAGTACGCCGCCGAGCGCGTCGGCGGCGACCGGGTCGACGTCGCCGACCTCACCAAGCCCGGCGCCGAGCCGCACGACCTCGAGCTCTCGCCCCGCCAGGTCGCCTCCGTCGTCGACGCCGACCTCGTCGTCTACCTGCGCGGGTTCCAGCCCTCCGTGGACGGCGCCGTCGACCTCGACGCCGCCGACCGCGCCTTCGACGCGACGCCCGCCGCCCGGCTCGACCGGCAGCTCACCGACGAGCAGGCCAACGGACGCGTCGGCACCGGCGTCGACCCGCACTTCTGGCTCGACCCGACCCGCCTGCGGACGTCGGCGACGCGCTCGCCCGACCGGTTCGCGACCATCGACCCCGCCGCACGCCGCCGACTACGAGCAGCGGGCCGCCGGCTTGCGCCGCGACCTCGAAGCGCTCGACGGCGCAGTTCCGCTCCGGTCTCGCGCACTGCGCCACCCGCTACCTCGTCACCGGCCACCAGGCCTTCGGCTACCTCGCCGCCCGCTACGGCCTCACGCAGATCGGCATCACCGGGCTGAACCCCGAGGCAGAGCCGGACGCCGCGACGCTCGCCCACGTCGCCGACGTCGTCCGCGCCAACCACGTCCGGACCGTCTACGCCGAGACCCTCGTCAGCCCCGCCATCGCCCGGACGGTGGCCGCCGAGACCGGCGCCGCGACCGCGGTCCTCGACCCGATCGAGGGTCTGACGGACGAGTCCGCCGCGCAGGACTACCTCGGCGTTCTGCGGGCGAACCTCGCCACCCTTCGCAGCGGGCAGGAGTGCTCATGATCCGCTTCCTCACGAACCGGGAGAAGGGCCACCGGCACGCGGAGGCTCCCGCCGGACGCGCCCGTCGTCGCGCTCCGGCAGGCGAGCATCGGCTACGGGGACCGGGCCGTCCTCACCGACGCCGACTTCACGCTGCGCCGCGGCGAGGTCGTGGCGCTCGTCGGGCCCAACGGCGCCGGCAAGACCACGCTCGTGCGCGGCGTCCTCGGCCTGGCCAAGGTCCTCGAGGGTGAGGTCGACCTCTTCGGCGTCCCCGCGCAGCGGTTCGGCGAGCGCTGGCGGATCGGCTACGTGCCGCAGCGGCACACCGTGGGCGGCGGCGTGCCGTCCACCGTCGAGGAGGTCGTCGGCTCCGGCCGGCTCGCCCGGCGCCCCGTCCTGAGCCGGACGTCGAGCCACGACCGCGAGGTCGTCGCCGACGCCATCGCCACCGTCGGGCTCGCCGACCGGCACAAGGCGCCCGTCGCCACGCTCTCCGGCGGCCAGCAGCGCCGGGTCCTCATCGCCCGCGCGCTGGCGTCCGAGCCCGAGGTGCTGGTCATGGACGAGCCCACCGCGGGGGTGGACGCGGCGAACCAGGCGAGCCTCGTCCGCACCCTGCAGCGGCTCGTCGCGCAGGGCGCTCACGCTGCTGATCGTCACGCACGAGGTCGGCGCCCCTGGCGGACGTGCTGACCCGGGTCGTGGTCGTCGAGGACGGCCGGATCACCCGGGAGGACCTCGGACCGAGGGGAACGCCGTGAACCTCCTCATCCTCGACTACCCGTTCATGCAGCGGGCGCTGCTGGCGGCGCTGCTCGTCGGCATCACCGCCCCGGCGGTCGGCATCTACCTCGTGCAGCGCCGGCTTGCGCTCATCGGCGACGGCATCGGCCACGTCGCGCTCACCGGCGTCGCGCTCGGCGTCCTCACCGGCTGGGCGCCGGTGCTCACCGCGCTCGTGCTGGCCGTGGGCGGCGCCGTCGCGATCGAGCTGATCCGCGCGTACGGCCGGGCGAGCGCCGACATCGCCCTCGCGGTCATGTTCTACGGCGGCATCGCCGGCGGCGTCCTGCTCATCGGGCTCTCCCCCAGCGGGACGCCGGCGAACCTCTCCGCGTACCTCTTCGGAGCGATCACCACGACGAGCGACCAGGACGTGTGGACGTTCGCGGCGCTGCAGCGTCGTCGTCCTCGGGCTCATGGCCGTGCTCGCGCCGCCGGCTGTTCGCGGTGAGCAACGACGAGGAGTACGCCCGAGCGAGCGGCATGAACGTGCTCGCCCTCAACACGCTGCTCGCGGTGCTGACGGCGGCGACGGTCGTCATCTCGATGCGGATCGTCGGGCTGCTGCTCATCAGCGCGCTGATGATCGTGCCGAACGCCGTCGGGCAGGTGGTCGCCCGGAGCTTCCGCGGGACGCTGCTCACCGCGATCGTCGTCGGCGTCGTGGTGAGCGTCGCGGGGACGACGACGTCCTTCTACGCGGACACCCCGTCGGGCGCCACGATCGTGCTGCTGGCGATCGGGGTGTTCCTGCTCGCCGCCCTGGCCGCGGCGCTGCGGACGGCGGTGCACGACCGGCGGCGGCACGTCCGCGCCCACACGCACGAGCACGGCCCGGACTGCGGCCACGAGGCGCTGGTGCACGGCGACCACGTGGACTACGTGCACGACGGGTTCCGCCATGCACCGCACGGCGCCGACTACGACGAGCACTGAGGTGTCGACCATGAAGTCCGGACGCCGGGAGACGCCGCAGCGGGCCGCGGTCCGCACGGCCCTGGAGGAGACCGGCGAGTTCGTCAGCGCGCAGGAGCTGCACGCCCGCTTGCGCGCGAGCGGCGGCGGCATCGGCCTCGCCACGGTGTACCGGGCGCTGCAGGGGCTGGCGGACGACGGGGACGTCGACGTCGTGCGCACCGGCGAGGGCGAGGCGATGTACCGGCGGTGCAGCCGCGGGCACCACCATCACCTGCTGTGCCGCTCCTGCGGACGGACCGTCGAGCTCGACGCCGCCGCCGTGGAGCGCTGGGCGTCCGGCATCGGCGAGCAGCACGGGTTCACCGACGTCCAGCACGTGGTGGAGATCTTCGGCACCTGCGCCGCCTGCCGGGCATCGTCAGCCGGATCCTCCTGAGATCCGGCGACAGGCTACTCGAGGACGGCGGCGCCGGCCGGCGCCGCGGCCTCGCGGCGGCCGCGGCCTTGGCCGCCGCGTCCACGGCGCCGCCGTAGCGCCGGTCGCGGGAGGCGTACTCCTCGACCGCGCGCCACAGCACGCGCCGGTCGACGTCGGGCCACAGATCGTCGACGAACACCATCTCCGCGTACGCCGACTGCCAGAGCAGAAAGTTCGACGTCCGCTGCTCGCCGCCGCTGCGCAGGAAGAGGTCGACGTCCGGCAGTTCGGGCTCGTCGAGGTGGCGCTGCAGGGTGCGCTCGTCGATCCGGTCCGGGTCGAGCCGGCCGGCGGCCACCTCGCGGGCGATGGCGCGGACGGCGTCCGCGATCTCGGCACGCCCGCCGTAGTTCACGCACATCGTCAGGGTGAGGACGTCGTTCTGCCGCGTCATCTCCTCGGCGGTCTCGAGCTCGCGAGATGACGCTGCGCCACAGCCGCGGCCGGCGTCCGGCCCACCGGACCCGTACCCCCCAGGAGTTCAGCAGGTCGCGGCGGCGGCGGATGACGTCGCGGCTGAACCCGAGCAGGAACCGGACCTCCTCCGGCGACCGCCGCCAGTTCTCGGTCGAGAACGCGTACGCGGAGACGTACCGGACGCCGATGTCGATCGCTCCGGCGCAGACGTCGATGAGCGAGGCCTCTCCGACCTCGTGGCCCTTCGTCCGCGGCAGGCCGCGCGCGTTGGCCCACCGGCCGTTGCCGTCCATGACGACGGCGACGTGCCGGGGCACGAACTCCGGCGGGATCGCCGGCGGACGCGCCCCCGACGGATGCAGCGGCGGTGGCACGACGACGTGCGAGCTCTCCGGAGTGACGGGACGGCGGCGCCGGATCGCCACTAGCGCTCCACCCGCTCGACGCAGCCGCAACGAGCGCACCTGCCGCTCGAGGTGCCACTGCAGGTAGGCGGCGACGATGCCGCTCGCCTCCCGCCGGCGGCGGCCCTCGCTCGCGTCCGCGGCCGCCCAGTCGCCGGAGAGCAGGGCGGAGAGCAGCGTGAACGTCTCCGGGTGGGGTGCGGCCGCGCCGGCGGGGCGGCACTGGGAGCAGACCGCTCCCCCGGCGGCGATGGCGAGCGCGCGGTGCGGCCCGGGCTCGCCGCAGCGCGCGCAGTCGGTGAAGCTCGGCGCCCAGCCGGCGACGGCGAGCGAGCGGAGCAGGAACGCGTCGAGCACCAGCCCGGGGTCGCGCTTGCCCTCGGCGAGGGTCCGCAGCCCACCGGCGAGCAGCAGGAACAGCTGCAGTGCCGGTTCGCGCTCGGTCTCGGTCAGCCGCTCGGCCGTCTCGAGCATCGCCGTCCCGGCGGTGTAGCGGGTGTAGTCGGAGGCGATGGCCGTGCCGTACGGGCCGATGGTCTCGGCCTGCGTGACGATGTCGAGCGAGCGCCCCTCGTAGAGCTGAACGTCGACGAGCATGAACGGCTCGACCCGGGCACCCAGCCGCGAGGTGGTCTTGCGGACCCCCTTCGCGACGGCGCGCACCCGCCCGTGCTCGCGGGTCAGCAGGGTGACGATCCTGTCGGCCTCACCGAGCTTCTGGGCGCGCAGGACGACACCCTCGTCGCGGTAGAGGCTCACGCGACCATTGTCGCCCCACGGTGGCGCCGTTCGGTGCTCACACCTCCACGAGCGTGTCCCGGCCGGCTCGCTTGGCCGCGAGCAGCGCCGTGTCGGACGCCGCCAGCGCGGAGCGCCCGGGCGGTCCGGAGGCGACGCCGACGGAGACGGTGACCGGCAGCGAACCGACCAGGTCGCTCCAGTCGTGCCGGCGGACGAGCTCCAGCACGCGCTGCCCGAGCCTGCGCGCGACCGCCGTCGCCTCCGCGGTCCCGTCCGCGGTCCGGTCGGCCGGGGCCTCGGCGAGGGACGACGCGGGCAGGATCACGAACTCGTCCCCGCCGTAGCGGACCACGACGTCGTCGGCGCGGCACGCCTGCAGGAGCAGCGCCGCGACCCGGCGCAGCACGGCGTCGCCCACCGGGTGGCCGAGGAGGTCGTTCACCCGCTTGAAGTGGTCCAGGTCCACGAAGAGGGCCGCGGCCGGCGGCGTCCGGCTCAGCAGCTCCTCCAGCCGGCGCCGGTTGCCCAGGCCGGTCAGCGGGTCGACGAGCAGCTCCCGGGCGGTCTGCTCGCCCCGCAGGGTCAGCTCCCGCCGCACGATGCGCTGGCGCAGGTCCGCCGACCTGGCATCGCGTTCCCGCCACATCCAGCGGGCCGCCTCGCCCGCGATCTCCTGCAGATAGGGCACCGCGGGATGGGTCCCGGTGCTGCCGGCGCCGGGCGGCGGGGCGGCCAGCCGTGCCAGCGCAGGCTCCACGATCATCTGCCGGACCATCGGCTCGAGCCCGGCCGGTGCCAGGTCCCCGAGGCGCTCGACGAGGCCGACCGCGCGGGCGAGCGCGTCGGCGTCAGCGCGTTCCCAGGCGTCCGCGGCGACCGCGAGCAGCCCGGGCAGCAGTTCCGGGATGCTGTCGGCGTGCTCGGTGGTCGCCAGCGCGTCGCGGGCACGCGCGGCGGCGAGCCCGGGGAGCCCGAGGCGTGCGACCACGTAGGCCTCCGCGGCGACCGCGGCACGCACCTGCCGGGCGCCTCCGGCCGCGGCCGCGAGCCGGCCCCAGCGCAGGGCGGCGGAGGCAGCCAGCGCGAACCGCTCCTCGGCCCGGCGGCCCTCGCCGAGGACCTCCAGCTGGGCCGCCCAGACCAGCTGCACCCACACCAGGGCGCGGACGACGGGCAGTGCGGGGCTCGCCGCCTGCAACAGGTCGACGGCGGCCTCGTGCAGCGCGAGCCGGACGAGGACGGCCGCTGTGACGACGACGGAGTCGACGTCCAGGCTCCCCGGCGCGGACTCGACCAGCGCGAGCTCCTCGGCGAGGGCGTCGAGCGCGGCCAGGAGCTGGCCGCGCTCCATCGCCGCGGCGGCGCGGACGGCGAGCGCCGGCGCCCGCCACACCGCGCCGGTGTCAGCCTCGTCGAGCACGGGTGCCACCGCGCGCTCGGCGGCGTCCGGCTTCCCGACGGCGAGCAGCACGTGCCCGAGGGCGACCGCGGCCCGGAACCGGGCGGAGGGGTCGTCGAGCAGGTGCGCGAGCGCCAGCGCCGCCTCCGCAGCATCGCGCGCGGACGCGGTGTCGCCGAGCGCGAGAGCAGCCGTCGCGCGCCCGGCGAGCGTCGTCACCACGCACCTCTCCCCCGCCCATGGCAGGAGGGACGCGGCGGGGACGGTCACCGGTCCGGCCCGGCGGCGGCGAGCTCGACGTCGCGAGGCGGACGCGGCGGCCGGATCCCTGCGCGGCGCCGCTTGAGTGCGCGCTTCGCGGCCAGCAGGCCGGCGTCCGCGCGGGCGAACGCCTCGGGGCCGGCGTCCGCCACGCCGATCGTCGCGGTCACGCCTAGCTGCGCGGCGGTGAGATCCCAGTTCACGGCGGCGAGCAGCTCGGCGATCCGGCCGGCGAGCACCGCCGGGGAGCCGCCGTCGGCGAGGACGACGAGGAACTCGTCGCCCCCGTAGCGCGCCACGAGGTCACCCGGACGGCACCCGTGCACGAGCACCTCGGCCACGCGCCGGAGCACCAGGTCGCCGATCTCGTGGCCGAACCGGTCGTTGATGCCCTTGAAGTCGTCCACGTCGAGGAAGAGCATCGGCCGGCAGGCCTGGACCGGGTCCACGAGGGCGGACTCGATCATCCGGCGGTTGCCGGCGCCGGTCAGCGCGTCCTCCCACAGCCGCCGGCCGTCCTCGTCGACCCGGGCGGACGCCTGGGCGAGCCGCTGCCGGGCGAGCACCTGCTCGAAGCGGCCCTCGCGGTCCGCCAGCAGGCGCCGGAGCGTGGCGAGGGCCATGGCCCGCCAGCGTCGGGTCTCCTCGGTCCGGCCCTCCTCGTGCTCGGCCATCTCCGCCAGCCAGTCGGTGGCGACCCAGCCGAGCACGGTCTCCGACAGCCGCGCCGCGTCCTCCCGCACCCGGTGCAGGTGGGCCCGGGCCGTGACCCGGTCGCCGACCCGCGCCGCAGCGGAGGCCAGCGCCAGCCGGAACAGCATGGCGTGCGCCTCGTCCCCCCAGCTCGCCGCCCGCTCCAGCAGCGCGAGGTCGACCGGCTCGGAGCGCAGCCGCTGGTAGGCGAACTGCAGCAGGGCGGCGATCTGGGTGACCAGCGGCGAGTCGAGGCCCGCCTCCCGAGCGATGTTCTCACTGTGGATCGCGAGGCCGGCGCAGGCGAGGAAGCGCCGGTCCGCCTCCGCGGTGTCCCCGAGCATCTGCAGCAGGAGACCGTACATACCCTCCCGAGCGGCCTGCTCGGTCAGCGTGATGACCGCCGTCATCGGCCGCCCCTCGGCGAGCGCGACCGCGGTGTTCAGCTCCTCGATCGCCGGCACGAACAGCAGCGCCGCCCGGAACGCCCCCGCGATCACATCGAGTGCGGAGACGTGGTTGTACGACATCCGCCGCTCGCCCTCGATCAGCCCGTAGGCCGTCGCCAGCGACTCGAGCGCGGGGCCGATCCGGCCCTCGCGCATCTGGGCGTGGGCACGTATGCCCAGCGCCTTCGCGCGCAGGATCGGGTCGGCCTCCGCGCCGAGCCACTCGAGCAGGTCGTCGGCTCCCGTGATCACCTCGCCCCAGCGGCCGAGAGCCTCGTACGCGAGACACAGGTTGTAGCGGAGGTAGCCGGCAGTCAGGGCATCGCCCGCCGCCTCCGCCACGGCGAGCGACTCACGGGTGACGCGAAGGGCGTCGTCGGCCCGGCCCGAGACGTAGACGATGTGGGACCACTGCGCCAGCAGGTCGAAGGGGCCGAACTCCCCCCGGGGAACGGGGAGCCGGCGCGAGGGATCGTCCTCGGGCGCCACCGGCACTCCTTCGCTGGTCGCTGGTGCCTCGTCCCTTGTCCCGTCGGCCGGCAGGGGCTGGAGATGAGGCTACGACCGCTCCGCCCTGTTCACCGCCGAGATGACCGCTTTGAGCGAGGCGCGCGTGATGTTCGTGTCCACCCCCACACCCCAGAGCACCCGGTCGCCCACCGCGCACTCGAGATAGGCCGCGGCCTTCGCGTCGCCGCCGGCGCTCATCGCGTGCTCGGCGTAGTCGAGGACCCGGACGTCGACCCCGACCTCGGCGATGGCGTCGACGAACGCGGCGATCGGTCCGTTGCCGTGTCCCTCGAGCGTCACCGGCGCGCCGTGGTCGTCGAGCTCTACGACGAGCTGGTCGGCGCCGTCGCCGTCCGAGGACTGCCGGATGCCGTTGATCTTGAAGCGCCCCCAGCCGTCGGGGGTCGGGCAGGTACTCGTCCGAGAAGATCCGCCACAGCTCCTGCGGCGGCACCTCGCCGCCCTGGTCGTCGGTCACCCGCTGCACGACCTGGCTGAACTCGATCTGCAGCCGGCGCGGCAGGTCGAGGTGGTACTCGTGCTTCATGAGGTAGGCGACGCCGCCCTTGCCGGACTGGCTGTTGACCCGGATGACGGCCTCGTAGCTGCGCCCGACGTCCCTGGGGTCGATCGGGAGGTAGGGGACGGCCCAGGTGTGGTCGTCCACGGGGACGCCGGCCGCGGCGGCGTCGCGCTCCATGGCCTCGAGCCCCTTCTTGATGGCGTCCTGGTGGGAGCCGGAGAAGGCGGTGTAGACGAGGTCCCCGCCGTAGGGGTGGCGCTCGGGGACCTTGAGCTGGTTGCAGTACTCCACGGCGCGACGGATCTCGTCGATGTCCGAGAAGTCGATCATCGGGTCGATGCCCTGGCTGAACAGGTTGAGGCCCAGGGTGACCAGGCAGACGTTGCCGGTGCGCTCGCCGTTGCCGAACAGGCAGCCCTCGATCCGGTCGGCGCCCGCCAGGTAGCCGAGCTCGGCGGCGGCGACCGCCGTCCCGCGGTCGTTGTGCGGGTGCAGGCTCAGCGTGACGTTCTCGCGGTGCGCCAGGTGGCGGTGCATCCACTCGATCGAGTCGGCGTAGACGTTCGGCGTCGCCATCTCGACGGTCGCGGGCAGGTTGATGATGACCTTGCGGTCGGGCGCGGGCTCGAAGACCTCCAGGACCTCGTTGCAGATCCGTGCCGCGAACTCGAGCTCCGTGCCGGTGTAGGACTCCGGCGAGTACTCGAAGTAGACGGCGGTGCCGTCGGCCGCGGCGGCGTCCCCGAGCTTCTTGCACAGCCGGGCGCCGTCGAGGGCGATGTCGACGATGCCGTCCATGTCGGTGCCGAAGACGACCCGCCGCTGCAGCACGGACGTCGAGTTGTACAGGTGCATGACGGCCTGCTTCGCGCCCTTGATGGACTCGAACGTCCGCTCGATGAGGTGCTCGCGGGCCTGGGTCAGGACCTGGATGACGACGTCGTCGGGGACCAGGTCCTCCTCGATGAGCTGCCGGACGAAGTCGAAGTCGGTCTGGCTCGCGGCCGGGAAGCCGACCTCGATCTCCTTGTAGCCCATGCCGACGAGCAGCTCGAACATCCGGCGCTTGCGCTCGGGGCTCATCGGGTCGATCAGGGCCTGGTTGCCGTCCCGCAGGTCGACGGCGCACCACTGCGGCGCCTTCGTGATGCGCTTCGTGGGCCAGGTGCGGTCGGGCAGGTCGACGCGGATCTGCTCGGAGAAGGGGAGGTAGCGGTGGATCGGCATGCCGGAGGGCTGCTGGGTGTTCTGCACGGTTCGCCTCACTGCTCGTGTCGGCTCTGACGGGGAATGTCGGCCGGCACGCAGAACCTCCGCGGCGGGAGGACCGGCCTAACGGGCCCCGCCGCGGCGGCCAAGGAGGAGGGCGGCCACGCGCACGCGCCTACCGTACACGCTCGTCGCGGGCTTGTCGGGGGCTCGTGCTTGGGTCGGATCATGACGAGTTGGCAGGAGTTCACCGAGCAGGAGCCGGAGCTGGCGGCCCGCGTCCTCGACCGGTTCGAGGCGAACAGGCACAAGACGATGGCGACGATCCGTGCGGACGGATCGCCGCGGATCAGCGGGACCGAGGTGCCGATCAAGCTGGGTGAGGTCTGGCTCGGCGGGATGACCGGGAACCGCCGGTTCGAGGACCTCCGCCGCGATCCGCGGGTGGCGATCCACTCGGCGTCCGAGCCGCCGGACGCGTGGACCGGCGACGCGAAGATCGCCGGACGAGCGGTCGAGGTTACCGACGACGCCGGCAAGGCGTCGTTCCGAGGGGCGGCGGAGGAGGTCCCGGAGGGCGACTTCGAGCTCTTCCGCATCGACCTCACCGAGGCCGTGGTCGTGCGCCTGAACGACGAGCGGGACCGTCTCCTCATCGACATCTGGCACGCCGGCGAGCCGTCCCGCACCGTGGAGCGCGTGCTAGCTACCCGCGGCGCAACGCCGGCGGCAGGTAGGCGGCTCCGGTCGCGCCCGCGCCACCGGCGCTGTCCGAAGGGTTCGAGAGCGCGCAGCGGCGCAGCGAGAGGCAGCCGCAGCCGATGCAGGAGCCGAGGTCGTTCCGCAGCGCCTGCAGGGCGGCGATCTGTTCGTCGAGCCGGTGCTGCCAGGCCTTGGACAGGCGCATCCAGTCCGCGCGGGTCGGCGGCCGCCCGTCGGGCAGGGTCGCCAGGGCCGCGGCGATGTCGTCGAGCGACAGGCCGACGTTCCGGCCCGCGCGCACGAACGCGAGACGGCGCAGCGTGCTCCGCTCGAACCTGCGCCGGCCGGAGGGCGTCCGGGTGCTCGTGATGAGCCCGAGTTCCTCGTAGTACCGCAGCGCGGACGGCGCCAAGCCCGACCGGCTCGCCAGTTCGCCGATCGTCAGCAAGTCCGTCGTTCTCATCGCGCTGCTCCCGAGCTCTTGACCTCAAGTCCACTTGAGATTCGACGATGCCGTCATGACTCCCGATTCCGCAACCCCCGTCGCCCTCGTCACCGGCGGGTCGCAGGGCCTCGGCCTGGCCCTCACCCGCGCCCTCGCGGCCGCCGGCTGGCGCGTCGTCGTCGACGCCCGGCATGCCGAGGCGCTGCGTCGCGCCGTCGGCGGCCTGTCGGGCGTAACCGCCGTGCCCGGCGACATCGCCGAACCCGCCCACCGCGCCGAGCTCGCCGCCGCCGTCGGCACGCTCGGACGCCTGGACCTGCTGGTCCACAACGCCAGCGCCCTGACCGGATCCGACCGCCCGCGCGGGCTGCCCGCGCTCGCCGACCACCCGGTCGAGGACCTCGAGCGGATCTACGCCGTCAACGTCCTCGCTCCCCTCGCTCTCACGCAGCTGCTCCTGCCCGAGCTCCGCGCCACGCGCGGCACGCGTGATCGCCGTCTCCTCCGACGCAGCCGTCGAGGCCTACCCGGGCTGGGGCGGGTACGGCTCGTCCAAGGCCGCGCTGGACCAGCTCGTCGCCGTCCTCGCCGCCGAGAACCCCGACCTGCACGTGTACGCCGTCGACCCCGGCGACATGAACACCGCCATGCACCAGCAGGCGTTCCCCGGCGAGGACATCAGCGACCGGCCGCTGCCGCAGACCGTCGTCCCCGCCCTGCTCAGGCTCGTCCGGCAGGAGCTCCCGAGCGGGCGTCACCGCGCTGCCGACCTGCTCGCGGCGGTGACCGCGTGACCACGACGCCGCGTGCTCGCCTTCGAGCGGCCCGCCGCGAGCGACGCCACGGAGCCGCCTGAGCACCGCGGGCTGGCCCGGGACGGCGTGCGGCTGCTCGTCGCCGCTCCGGGCCGGCTCGAGCACCGCCGGTTCCGCGACCTGCGCCTCCGTCCTCGCGCCCGGCGACCTCGTCGTCGTCAACACCAGCGCGACCGTGCCGGCCGCGCTGACCGGCCGCGCTGGGCGGCGCGACGGTTCCCGTCCACGTCGCCGCCCAGCCGGACGCCGGCAGCTGGGTGGTCGAGGTCCGCCGCCCCGGCAACGACGGGCCGCAGCTCGACCTCGCCGCCGGCACCGAGCTCGGGCTGCCCGGGCGGGGTCACGGCGACGCTGGTCACGCCGTTCCCCGCGCCCGGGCCCGACGGCGTCCGGCTGTGGCGCGCCCGGGTGACCGGCGTCGACGACCCGCTCGGCTACCTGGCCCGACACGGCCGCCCGATCGCCTACGGCTACCTGCGCTCGACGTTCCCGCTGGCCGATCGCCAGACCGTCTTCGCCCGCCACCCCGGCAGCGCGGAGATGCCGAGCGCGGGCCGGCCCTTCACGGAACGGCTGGTGGTGGACCTCGTCGCTCGCGGCGTCGCCGTCGCCCCGATCGTCCTGCACTGCGGCGTCTCGAGCCCGGAGCTCCACGAGCCGCCCGCACCCGAGCGCTACGCCGTGCCGCCGTCGACGGCGCGGCTCGTCAACGCCGTGCGCGAGGGCGGCGGGCGCGTCGTCGCCGTCGGCACCACCGTCGTCCGCGCGCTCGAGACGTGCGCGGACGCCGACGGGACCGTCGTGCCGAACGGCGGCTGGACCGATCTCGTGCTCGGGCCCGACCGCCCCGCACGCGCGGTGACCGGGCTCGTCACCGGCTTGCACGAGGCGGAGGCGAGCCACCTGCTCCTGCTCCAGGCGGTCGCCGGCGCGCCCCTCGTCGACGCGGCCTACGGGGCGGTCACGGCGCCGACGGCGCCGCCGTACCTGTGGCACGAGTTCGGCGACGCGATGCTCCTCCTGCCAGCGCGATGAGCTCGCCGTAGCGCTCGAGCGCGCCGGGCTCCCACAGGTCGTCCAGCGCCACGATGACGTGCTGGACCCCGGCTCGGCGCAGCGCCTCGACCCGCAGCACGTGGTCCTCGACGGTGCCCGCCACCACGGGCACGCGGCCGCGGCGCGGACCGGCCGCCCGGCCGTCGGTGATCCGGACCGTCGACAGGTGCGTGACCTCGATGCCCGCGGGGTCGCGGCCCACGTCCGCGCAGTGCCGGTGCAGCACCGCGAGGGCGGCGCGGACGTCGTCCGGCTCGCCCCGCAGGTTGCACGCGTCGGCGTACTGCGCGACGAGGCGCAGCGTCCGGCGCGGACCGGAGCCGCCGACGAGGATCGGCACGTGCTCCTGCAACGGGCGTGGGTAGCTCAGCGCCTCGGGCACCCGGACGCGCAGCCCCTCGAACGCCGGCGCGCCCTTGCCCCACACCAGCGGGAGCAGCCGCAGAGCGTCCTCGAGCAGGTCGAGGCGCTCGCGGGCGGGCGGGAACGGGATGCCGTACGCGGTGTGCTCGGCCTCGAGCCAGCCGGCGCCGAGGCCGCAGACCGCGCGCCCGCCGCTGAGCACGTCGAGCGTCGCGACGATCTTGCCGAGGTGGGCGACGTTCCGGAACGTCACCGGGTGGACGAGCGCGCCGACCGTCGGTCTCGTGGTCGCGGCCGCGAGGTGCCCGAGCGTGACGACCGCCTCCGGCATGTCCTCCCAGGCGCGACCGAGCTGCGGGATCTGCCGGAGGTGGTCCATGACCCACAGGGACCGGACGCCGACGGCCTCGGCCCGGGCGGCGACGTCGCGCAACCGGCCGGCGAGCTCGCGCGGCGGCACGTCGAAGCGCGAGATGTGCAGGCCGAACCGGAGACCGCCGTCCTCCGCCTCGTCCGGCGGCCCGTCGGCGACCGCGCGCGCCGCGGCGGCGACAGCGGGAGCGACGACGCGGACGGGCTCGGCGGCGAGGACCTCGTCGAAGCCCTCGGCGTCCAGCCCGGGGCGCTGCTCGGCGTACGCCGCGAGCTGACCGGAGAGGATCCTGGGTGGGATCCGATCCGCCGGTCGGCCGCTCCGCGTTGCGGCGCCGGCAGAGGGCGGGCGGCGTGTCGAAGGCGACGGCGACGCACGGGACGCCGTGGGTGCGGGCGAGCTCGCGCCAGGCGGCGCGACGCGCCGGGTCGAGACCGAGCGTGTCGACGACGGTCGTGAGCCCGCGCCGCACCCGCGCCGCGACGACGAGGTCGAGGACGGCGAACGCGTCGGCGCTGGCGGCGAGGTCGTGCTCGCCGGCTCCGACGACGGCGCGCAGGCGGTCGGAGGAGACGACCTCGTCCGGCGCCAGGTGCGCGGCGGCCCAGGTGCTCTTGCCGCTGCCGGACGCTCCGACGAGCACGACGAGCGAGCCCTCCGCGATCCGCCGCACGCGCCGAGGCTACCGGCTCGGGCTCGGCCGCCGGTGGCGCCGCGACTAGCGGAGTGATATCACTGTGACACTACATCGTCTCAGGAGGCTCCCATGTCCACGACCGAGCACGCTCCCGCACCACCGGCCGGTACTCCCGTCGGTCATCAGGGGGTGCGCGTGGACGTCCACGAGCGCCCAGCGGTGCAGGGCAACGGCTTCCTCGGCCTGCTGCTCGCGCTCGTGCTCGTCGCGCTCGCGGTCTGGTCGTTCACCCAGGTCTCGACCGGCACGCAGACGACGGACGCGTCCGGCGAGGTCACGAGCCAGGCGCGGCCCGCGTTCGTCGTCCTCGGCATCGTCCTCGCGCTCCTCGCCCTCGTCGTGCTGACGTCGATCAAGGTCATCCAGCCGGGGCAGACCGCCGTCGTGCAGTTCTTCGGCCGCTACATCGGCACCGCTCGGCGCGCCGGACTCACCTGGCTGCCCCCGCTCGCGACCCGGCGGACGGTCTCCGTGCGGGTGCGCAACTTCGAGACCGAGCGGCTCAAGGTCAACGACGCCGACGGCAACCCCGTCGACATCGCGGCGATCGTCGTCTGGCAGGTCGCGGACACGGCGCAGGCGACCTTCGCGGTCGAGGACGTCGTCGACTTCGTCGAGGTGCAGTCCGAGGCGGCTCTGCGGCACGTCGCGCGGACGTACCCGTACGACGCGCCGGAGCGAGGTCGAGTCGCTGCGCGGGTCGACCGAGGTCGATCAGCAGCGAGCTGGCGCAGGAGGTCGCGGAACGGGTGTCGATCGCCGGCATCGAGATCCTCGAGGTCCGGATCAGCCACCTCGCGTACTCCGCCGAGATCGCCCAGGCGATGCTGCAGCGCCAGCAGGCGTCAGCCGTGATCGCCGCACGCACCCGGATCGTCGAGGGCGCGGTCGGCATGGTGCAGATGGCCCTTGCCGAGCTCACGCGGCAGGGCGTCGTCGAGCTGGACCAGGAGCGCCGCGCCGCCATGGTCTCCAACCTGCTCGTCGTGCTCTGCGGCGACTCGCGCGCCACTCCCGTCGTCAACACCGGGACGCTCTACTCGTGACGTCGCCGGACGGTGCCGGCGCGCCTTCCGCGCGCCGGCGCCGGGAGCGCAAGTCCGTCCTGCTGCGGCTGGATCCGGAGGTGCACGAGGCGCTCGCCCGGTGGGCCGCCGACGAGTTGCGGAGCACGAACGCGCACATCGAGTGGCTGCTCCGCCGGGCGGTCTCGGACGCCGGTCGCCTGCCCGCCCGGGCCGACGTCGACGCGGACTAGCGGGACCGCCGCCAGCGCGCGTCAGAAGCCGAGGCGCTGGAGTTGCTTGGGGTCGCGCTGCCAGTCCTTGGCCACCTTGACCCGCAGGTCGAGGTGGACGCGCTGCCCCAGCAACGCCTGGATCTCGCGCCGCGCCCGGGTGCCGACCTCGCGCAGCCGCGACCCGCCCCGGCCGATGACGATGGCCTTCTGGCTCTCCCGCTCGACGAACAGGATGACCCGGACGTCGAGCAGGGGGTCGTCCGCCGGCCGGTCCTCGCGCGGCTCGATCTCGTCCAGCACGACGGCGAGGCTGTGCGGCAGCTCGTCGCGCACGCCCTCGAGCGCGGCCTCGCGGACGAGCTCGGCGATGAGCACGCTCTCCGGCTCGTCCGTCAGCTCGCCCTCCGGGTAGAGCGGCGGCCCCGGCGGCAGGTGCGAGACGAGGACGTCCGCCAGGAGGTCGACCTGGTAGCCGTCGACGGCGGAGACCGGGACCACGTCGTCGGCGTCGACGAGCTCGGACACGGCGAGCAGGTGCTCGGTGAGCCGCCCGCGGTCGACGGCGTCCGCCTTGGTCGCCACGGCGACGAGCGGGCGCCCGCGGCGGACTTCCGTCAGCTCGGCGGCGATGAAGCGGTCTCCCGGCCCGACCTTCTCGTTCGCGGGCAGGCAGAAGGCGACCACGTCGACCTCGAGCAGCGTCTCCCGCACCAGATCGTTGAGCCGCTCGCCGAGCAGGGTCCGGGGGCGGTGCAGGCCGGGCGTGTCGACGAGCACGAGCTGCGCCTCGGGCCGGTTGACCACGCCGCGGATCGCGTGCCGCGTCGTCTGCGGCCGGCTCGACGTGATCGCGACCTTCTCGCCGACGAGAGCGTTCGTCAGGGTCGACTTGCCGGCGTTCGGACGGCCGACGAGGCACGCGAAGCCCGACCTGAACGGCTCGCCGCTCACGAGGCGGCGACCCGGTCCTGCTCGGCGGGCTCGGCGGCCTCGGCCGGCTCCTCGGCACGCCGCACGAGCACGGTCGCCAGCTGGTTGCGCCGCCCCTCGAAGCGCTCCGCGGTGAGGACGAGCCCGCCGACCTCGGCGGACGCGCCGGCGATCGGCACCCGGCCGAGCGCCTTGGCGAGCAGGCCGCCGACGGTGTCGACCTCCTCGTCCTCGAGCTCGAGGCCGAAGAGCTCGCCGAGGTCCTCGACGTGCAGCCGGGAGGGGACGCGGTAGGCGTCGTCGCCGAGCTTCTCGACGTCCGGCTCCTCGTGGTCGTACTCGTCGGCGATCTCCCCGACGATCTCCTCGACCAGGTCCTCCAGCGTCACCATGCCGGCGGTGCCGCCGTACTCGTCGACGACGATCGCCACGTGGTTGGCGCTGCGCTGCATCTCCCGCAGCAGCTCGTCGGCGGGCTTGCTGTCCGGCACGAAGTGCGCCTCGCGCGCCACGACGTCCACCGGCCTCGCCCGGCCCCCGGACCGGGTCCTCGTGCATGCGCCGGGCGACGTCCTTGAGGTAGACGACGCCCCGGACGTCGTCCAGTCCCTCGCCCACCACCGGCACCCGGGAGAAGCCCGACCGGAGGAACAGCGACATCGCCGAGCGCAGCGTCGTCCCCGACTCGACCGAGACGAGCGCGGTGCGCGGGACCATGACCTCGCGTACCAGCGTGTCGCCGAGCTCGAAGACCGAGTGGATCATCTCGCGCTCGCCGGCCTCGATGAGCTCGCTCTGCTCGGCGATGTCGACGAGTTCGCGCAGCTCCGCCTCCGAGGCGAACGGCCCGTCGCGGTAGCCCGGGCCGGGCGTGAGCAGGTTGCCGACGAGCACGAGCAGCCGGGCGAGCGGTCCGAGCACCCGGGTCAGCGCGACCATGATCGGGGCCGCCACCAGCCCGACCCGGTCGGCGTGCTGGCGCCCCAGCGTCCGTCGGCCCGACGCCGACGGCGACGAAGCTCAGCGCCGTCATCGTCGCGATCGCCGCCGCGACCGCGCGCCAGCCCGAGCCGATGATGTCGAGGTAGACGACGGTGAGCAGCACGGCCGCCCCGGACTCGGCGAGCACGCGCAGGAACGTGGAGACGCTCAGCGTCGGCGCCGGGTCCTCCGCGACCCGTGCGAGGGCCTGCGAGCCGCGCTGACCGGCGTCCACGAGCTCGCCCGGCCCGGGCCCGGGAGACCCGGGCGAGAGCGGCCTCGGACGCCGCGAGCGCGCCGGCGAGGAGCACGAGGACGAGCGCCACGACGACGAGGCGGACGTCGCCGGTGGTCACGGCGCCCCCTTCCCGGCGTCCCGGTCCGCCTCCCGGCCGGCGAGGAACGTCAGCAGCAGCCGGCGCTGCAGGCCGAACATCTCGCGCTCCTCGTCGGGCTCGGCGTGGTCGTAGCCGAGCAGGTGGAGGATGCCGTGGGTGGTGAGCAGGAGGAGCTCGTCCTGCGTGGTGTGCCCGGCCTGCTGGGCCTGGCGGGCGGCGACCTGCGGGCACAGGACGACGTCGCCGAGCAGCCCGGGCGCGGACTCCTCGCCGTCGACGCCGGGCCGCAACTCGTCCATGGGGAAGGAGAGGACGTCGGTCGGGCCGGGCTCGTCCATCCACTGGACGTGCAGCTGCTCCATCGCACTCTCGTCGACGAGCACGATCGAGAGCTCGGCCTGCGGGTTGACCCGCATCTGCCCGAGCACGTGCCGGGCGAGGGCGACGATCTCGGACTCGTCGGCCTCGACGCCGCTCTCGTTGTTGACCTCGACGCTCACCACGCCCCCCGTCAGCGCCGCTGCTGCCGGCGGCGGACGTCGCGGCCGGACGCCGGGCGCGACCCCTCGCCGGCCTGCAGTGGCGTCCCAGCGGCTGTACGCGTCGACGATCTCGCTGACCAGCCGGTGCCGGACGACGTCGGAGCTCGTCAGCTCGGCGAAGTGGACGTCCTCGATGCCGTCCAGGATGTCGCGGACGATGCGCAACCCCGACTGCGTGCCCGACGGCAGGTCGACCTGCGTGACGTCGCCGGTCACGACCATCTTCGCCCCGAACCCGAGCCGGGTGAGGAACATCTTCATCTGCTCGGGAGAGGTGTTCTGCGCCTCGTCGAGAATGATGAACGCGTCGTTCAGGGTTCTTCCACGCATGTAGGCGAGTGGCGCGACCTCGATGGTTCCGGCCGCCATCAGACCGAGGGATCGTCTCGGGGTCGATCATGTCGTGCAGCGCGTCGTACAGCGGCCGCAGATACGGATCGATCTTCTCGTTCAGCGTCCCGGGCAGGAAGCCCAGCCGCTCCCCCGCCTCGACGGCCGGCCGGGTGAGGATGATCCGGTTGACCCGCTTGGCCTGCAGCGCCTGCACGGCCTTCGCCATCGCCAGGTAGGTCTTGCCGGTTCCGGCGGGGCCGATGCCGAAGACGATGGTGTGGTCGTCGATCGCGTCGACGTACCGCTTCTGGTTCAGCGTCTTCGGCCGGATCGTCCGGCCGCGGTTCGAGAGGATGTTGAGGGTCAGGACGTCGGCGGGCCGCTCGGAGGTCTGCTGCCGGAGCATGCCCACCGCGCGCTCCACGGCGTCCGGCGAGAGCGCCTGACCGGAGGAGAGCACGGCGAGCAACTCGTCGATGAGCCGCTCGACGAGGGCGACCTCGCCGTGCGGACCCGAGACGGTGATCTCGTTGCCGCGCACATGGACGTCCGCCCGTGGGAAGGCACGCTCGACGGTGCGCAGCACCTCGTCGCGCGCCCCGAGCAGGGACACCATGACGACGTCGGACGGAACGACGATCTTGTGCACGGCCTGGGCGCCGGCGGCGCCCGAGGTGAAGCCGTCTGTCTGGTCTGTCATGTCGGCTGGGAGCCGGCCACCCTTCGCACGAGGTGCAGGCCCGCGGAACGGCGGGCCAGTCCCCCTATCGTACCGGCGTCACCCCGGTGGCCACCCGAAAGGACGGCCTGCGAGCACGTGGCCGTGCACGTGGAAGACGGACTGGCCGGTCTCGGCCCCGGTGTTGAAGACGAGCCGGAACGCGCCGTTCTCCCCGGCGCCGGCGGCGAGCGCCGCTCCCACCTCGACGAGCTCGGCCAGCGCCTCGCGGGTCCGCCGCGGCGAGCGCGGGCACGTCGCGGTGGTGGTCCCGCGGGATGACGAGGGCGTGCAGCGGCGCCTGGGGGTTGACGTCGCGGAAGGCGATCACCCGCTCACCGATCCTGACGACCTCCGCCGGCACGTCACCGGCGACGATCCCGCAGAACAGGCACCCGTCCTCCGCCGCCATCGACGCTCCTCCCGCCCGCTCCGCCTGATGAGTACTCCGACTCATGCCGTCCGTTCGCGGTGCGACTCTAGTGTTCTTGCACGAGATCCGCCGCAGGCGTCAACCGGCGCCGCGACCAGGACGTCCAGCAGGATGTGACGACGATGGACCTGCCCCTGCGCACGGTGCGGGGGCGGTCGCGCGTCGGGGCGCTGCGGACCGGCGGGGAGGAGCACGGGCTGGACGACGCCGGGGAAGGGTCACCGTCCGCAGCACCGCGCTCGGCGGACGAGGCCGTCGGCGTCCTCTACACCGCCCACTGGTACCCCCTGGTCCGGCTGGCGACGCTGCTCACGCGCGACGCCTCGATGGCCGAGGAGCTCGTGCAGGACGCCTTCGTCTCGCTCCACCGCCGCTGGACCTCGCTGGCCGATCCCGGTGCCGCGCACGGCTACCTCCGCACCACTGTGATCAACAACGCCCGGTCCGCACTGCGGCACCGGGGCGTGGAGGAGCGCTACCGCCAGCCGGGCCCGCCGGAGCCCGCGGGCCCGGAGGAGCGCGCCGTGCAGGCCACCGAGGACGCGCGGGTGATGGCCGCGCTCCGCACGCTCTCCCGCCGGCAGCAGGAGGTCCTCGTCCTGCGCTACTACGCCGACCTCTCCGAGCAGGACATCGCACAGACGCTCGGCCTCACCAAGGGCGCGGTCAAGAGCCACGCGCACCGCGGCCTCGCCGCGCTGCGGACCGCCCTCGAACGGGCGGAGGCGGCGCGCCCATGAGGGACGAGTTCCGCCTCGACGACCTCCCCGACGACGACCCGACCGCGACGCTGCTGCAGGCCGTCCTGCACCGCGAGGCGGACGCCGTGCAGCCGAGCCTGGACGGCCTGAGCCGGATCCGCGCCGAGATCGCCCGCCAGGCGCCGACCAGGGGCACCCGCCTGTTGCGCCGGTCCGCGCCGCTGCTTGCCGCCGCCGCGGTCGTCCTGCTGCTGGTGGGCGCCGGCGGCCTCGTCGTCCGCTGGCGCGGCCAGGCCCGGGACGCAGCGCCGCGTCGCGAGCGGCGCCCTCGTCGCGACCATGGACCAGAACGAGGCGAGGAGCACGCCGGCGGCGACGGTGCCCGTCTACGTCACCGGGCGGCAAGGCGGCCGCACGGTGCTGTTCCGGGAGTTCCGGGCCACGACGGCCGACGACGAGGCGCACATGGTCGCCGACGCCGTCCGCCTCGCCGTGGCGACGAAGCCGCTCGACCCGCACTACACGACGCTCGTTCGCCGCCTCGGCGGACACGACGGTGACGGCGCAGCGTCACCGGGGCGCAGATCAAGGTCGACATCTCGCCCGCGCCGCAGCCGGCTCCCGGCGTCAGCAAGGCGGACGCCCTGATCGCCAGTCAGCAGATCGTCTGGACGGCGACCGCCGCGGCCTCGGTCGCCGAGAGCAGCGCGGGGACGCCCAGCAGGGTCAAGGACGGCGGGCTACAAGCAGCCGGGGCTGCGGCCCGGTGAGCATCACCCTCGAGGGCCGGCGCGGCGCCGCCCTGTTCGGGATGTCCCAGCTCGACCGCGACCCCAGCCCCGGGATGGTGCGGTACGCGTACCTCAAGGGCTACCAGGACCCGCGCGCGGACGTCTGGATCGGGGACGTCACCCAGGGCCAGCACTTCGCCCGCGGCCACCAGCAGATCACCGGCGACGCGGTCTCCCGCGCGGACGGCGTCGTCCACCTCGCGCTCTACCGGAACGGCCGGCGGATCTTCGCCACCCAGCTGCGGGCTCGGCACCAGCGAGGAGAGCGGCTTCACGGCGGCCCCGAAACCCGGCGAGCGCGGGCACTGGAGCATCGACCTCGACCTCGCCCAGCCGGGCACCTACGAGCTCCTGGTCTGGACCGGCACCGGCCCGGAGCCGACGCTCCCGGTGCTCACCACGCCGGTCGCGAGGCCCGCGGCCGGCGGCGCCGGCGCGGCGCTGCCGGACTGGCTCAACGAGATCGACTCGAAGGCCTTCGTGGTCGGCTGACGCGGCCGGCGTCACCACCGGCCCAGGCGTGCCGAGAGCACCGCGAGCGCGGCCGGCCCGGCGGACGACGAGCGCAGCACGTGCGGCCCGAGCCGGACCGGCGACCGCACCGGCGGCGGTGAGCTCGTCGAGCTCGCGCGTCGCTGATGCCGCCCTCCGGGCCGACGACGACCCAGACCTCGCCGTCCGTGCCCGCTGCGGGCAGCGGGACGGCGGTCACCGGCAGCTCGGCGTCCTCGTGCAGGACGACCACGCGCGGCGGCCGCCGGCACGGACGCCGCCAGCTGCGCCGTCGTGACCGTCGGCCGCACCAGCGGGACGATGGCCCGGCGGGCCTGCTTCGCCGCCGCGCGCACCGTCGTCCCCCACTTGCGGCGGGACCGCTCGCCCCGCTCCCCCGACCACACCACGACGCTGCGCGCCGACTGCCACGGCACGACGGCGTCGACGCCGAGCTCGGTGGCCGTCTCGACCGCCAGCTCGTCGCGGCCGCCCTTCGCCAGGGCCTGCACGAGCACGAGCCGCGGCGCCGGCGGCGCCGTCGACGGCGACCGACTCGACCCGCAGCCGCACCGCGCGACGCCGCGACGTCCTCGACGACGCCCCGGGCGACGAGCCCCTCCCCGGATGCGACCAGCAGCGTCTCGCCGGGCCGGGCGCGCCGCACGGTCGCCGCGTGGTGGCCCTCGTCCCCGTCGAGCACGAACAGGTCGCCGGCGCGGACGCCCGCCAGGGCCTCCGGCTCGACGAGGTAGAGCGGCGCGGTCACGCCCGGATCAGCGGCCGGCGATGCGGTCGCGCAGCTTCGAGAACACGCCCTGGTGGGCCGGCGCCATCCGGCCCGCGGGCCGCTCCTCGCCGCGCAGCCGGGCGAACTCGCGCAGGAGCTCCTCCTGCGGCTCGTCGAGCCGGGTCGGCGTGAGCACCGACATGTGGACGACGAGGTCGCCGCGGCCCGTTGCCGCGCAGGTGGGTGATCCCGAAGCCCGCGCAGGGTCTGGATCTCGCCGGACTGCGTGCCGGGCCGGACGTCGACCTGCTCCACGCCCTCGAGCGTCGCGAGCTCGACCGTCGTCCCGAGCGCCGCGGCGGTCATCGGCACCTCGAGCGTGCAGTGGATGTCGTCGCCGCGCCGGCTGAACGTCGGGTGCGGCTTCTCCACGATCTCGACGTAGAGGTCGCCGGGCGGGCCGCCGGCCGGACCGACCTCGCCCTTGCCGGCGAGCTGGATCCGGGTGCCGGTGTCGACCCCGGCGGGGATCTTCATGGTGATGGTCCTGCGGGTGCGGACCCGGCCCTCGCCGGAGCACTCGAGGCAGGGGTCCGGGATGACGGTGCCGTAGCCGTGGCAGGCGCGCACGGCTGCGTCGTCATCACCTGCCCCAGGAAGGACCGCGCCACCCGCTGGATCTGGCCGCGGCCCCCGCAGACCTCGCAGACGCGCGGCGACGTGCCGGGCTGGCAGCAGGTGCCGTTGCACGTCGGGCACACGACGGCCGTGTCGAGGGTGAGGTCGCGCTGCCCGCCGAACGCCGCCTCGGTGAGGTCGACGTCGAGCCGGATCAGGGCGTCCTGACCGCGCCGCTGCCGCGGCACCGGCCCTCGGGCGCCGGCAGCACCGGCACCGAAGAACGTGTCGAAGATGTCGCTGAAGCCGAAGCCGGCGCCGAAGCCACCGCCGTTGCCGTTGACGTCGACACCCATGTCGTACGCCTGCCGCTTCTCGGGGTTGCTCAGCACCTCGTAGGCGCGGCCGACCTCCTTGAAGCGGTCCTCGGCCTCGGGCCCGGGGTTCACGTCCGGGTGGAGCTGGCGGGCCAGCTTCCGGTAGGCCTTCTTGATCTCCTCCGCCGACGCGTCGCGTGACACGCCGAGGGTGTCGTAGTAGTCGCTCACCGGTCTCCGTAACTCAAAGGAACGCTCATGACGCCAGGATCCGGGACACGTAGCGGGCGACGGCGCGGACGGCGGCGATCGTCGTGGGGTAGTCCATCCGGGTCGGGCCGAGGACGCCGAGGCGTGCGACGACCTCGCCCTCGCCACCGTAACCACTGGCGACGACGGCCGTCTCGTACAGCCCGACGTGCTGGTGCTCGCGGCCGATCCGGACGCCGATGCCGCCGGTGTCCGCGGCCATCTCGGTGAGCAGCTTGAGCAGCACCACCTGCTCCTCGAGCGCCTCCAGCACCGGCCCGATGGAGCCGACGAAGTCGGTGCCCGACGCGGGCCAGGTTGGCCGTGCCGGCCAGCACGATCCGCTCCTCGCGCTCCACCGCCAGGGTGTCCTCGAGGGCGTCGAGCACGACCCGCACGAGCGGCCGCTCCTCGGCGGCGAACCCCGCCGGCAGGTCCGCGACGAGCGCCCTGACCTCGGTCAGCCGGCGTCCGGCGACCGCCCCGTTGAGCCGGTTCCGCAGCTCCGTCAGGATCGCCTCCGCCGGGTCGTGCCCGACGTCCACGAACCTCTGCTCCACCCGCCCGGTGTTCGTGATGAGGACGACGAGCAGCCGCCCGCCGCCCAGCGGGACGAGCTCGACGTGCCGGACGGTCGACCGGGTCAGCGAGGGGTACTGGACGACGGCGACCTGGTGGGTCAGCTGCGCGAGCAGCCGCACGGTGCGGTCGACGACGTCGTCGAGGTCGACCGCGCCGTCGAGCAGCGTCTGGATGGCCTTCTTCTCCGGCGACGACAGCGGCTTCACCGTGCTCAGCCGGTCCACGAACAGCCGGTACCCCTTGTCCGTGGGGATCCGGCCCGCGCTCGTGTGCGGCTGCGCGATCAGGCCCTCCTCCTCGAGGGAGGCCATGTCGTTGCGGATCGTCGCCGGCGACACCCCGAGCGCGTGCCGCTCGACGAGGGCCTTGGAGCCCACCGGCTCCCGGGTCTGCACGTAGTCCTCGACGATGGCCCGCAGCACGGCGAGCCTGCGCTCCTCGCTCATCGGGCCACCTCCTCCTCGCACGCGTCCTCCCGACGGCTCTTCTCCTGGCACTCGGGACGGACGAGTGCCAGTTTACGTCCTCCGGCGCGCGCGCGTCCCGGGAGGACCGGCCGGGAGGATCACGCCGATCGCGGAACGCGGCGACGACCAGGCGCAGGACGAACAGCGCGAGGACGACGAGGACGACGGCCTTGATCACACCGGCCCCTGCGAGCCGTCGAGCCGCTCGGGCTCGCTGAGCTCGTGGATCGCCTGCGCCTGCGCCCGTTCGGACGACGTCGCGGCGGAGGCCGACGGCGACGTCGTCGGCGTCCCGGTCGGCGTCCCGGTCGGCGTCCCGGACCGGCTCGGGCCGGTGCGCTGCTGGCTCGCTCACGACACCGAGCGTACGTGGCGTCCCCCGGTCGGCCAGTGCGCTCCGTTAGCGTTCCTCGGGTGGTGAGCCGTCTCCCCGGGCCGTTCGCGTCGCCGAGCCGGAAGGCCCCGCCGCCGGAGGTCGCCGCCGAACCCGGCCTCGTCGTCGAGGACGTCGAGACCGGCTGGGTCGGCGCCGTGCTGCGGACCGAGAAGAGCGGCGGCGTGCACCTCGTCGTCCTCGAGGACCGCCGGGGCAAGGTCCGCGCGTTCCCGCTGGGGCCCGGCTTCTGGATCGACGGCGCGCCGGTGCGCCTCGTCGCCCCGACCGTCGGCCGGCCCCGCGCGGCCGACCCGGACGGCGTCCGGTTCGGTCGCCGTCCACGGCGGGCGGGCCCGGACGGCGCGCGCGAGCCGGATCCTCGTCGAGGGCCGGCACGACGCTGAGCTGGTCGAGAAGGTCTGGGGCGACGACCTGCGGGTGGAGGGCGTCGTCGTCGAGATGCTCGACGGCGTCGACGACCTCGCCGCCGCTGTCGCGCGCCCTGCGGCCCGGGCCCGGGCCGCCGCCTCGGCGTCCTGGTCGACCACCTCGTCGCCGGGAGCAAGGAGTGGCACGAGGCGCGAGGCGGTGGCGCGGCTGGGCGACGTCCGCGAGCACGTGCTCGTCGTCGGTCACCCGTTCGTCGACGTGTGGCAGGCGGTCCGCCCGCGAGCGGCTCGGCCTGGACCGGTGGCCGCAGGTGCCGCGCGGCACGCCGTGGAAGGAGGGCGTGCTCGCGCAGCTCGGCTGGCCGCACGCCACCCAGGCGGACGTCGCGGCCGGCTGGCGCCGCATCCTCGGCACGCGTGCGGAGCTGGACGGACCTCGAGCCCGACCTGCTCGGCCGGGTCGAGGAGCTCATCGACTTCGTGACCGGCGACGGCGCCGACGGCTGAGGCGAGCGCCGTCCCCGCGAGGACGCGGAGCCGTCAGGTCCAGGGCGGCGACGAGGGGTCGCTCGGGCGGGTTCTGCGGCGCGGCCGGCGGCGGGCGTGCTGCCGTAGCCGGAGGCCGGGTAGGCCTGCGTCGTGCCGTAGCCGGGGTCGTACGGCGAGACCGGACCCGAGCCGCCGGGCGCCGGGCCGCACCCGGACCGGGCCGGGCGCCGCCGCCCAACGCGTCGGCCACTCGCGTGGTGTCGTCGTGGATCCGGAACAGGACCGCGAACGCCTCGAGCAGGACCCGCGCGAGAACGACGTAGATGAACCACCCGAGCACCGCGAAGACGAGCGCGAACAGGCCCGGGCCGGCGCCCGCCGCGAAGCCCGTGAAGATCAGCGCCAGTGCGCTGAGCGAGACCAGGACGAGGATGAGGACGTAGACGACGGAGATGAGCCGGAGCGACACGAAGCGCGTGAACCGGATGTCGAACAGGTCGTTGAAGAAGCCTCCGGCGCTGGGCGCCGGAGACTGGCTCGACGCGGCCGGCGGAGGCGACGCGGGCGGTGGGGCCGGGTACGACATGACGATTCCCTTCGGTGGAGACCCACATCGTGGTGAGTCCGCGCCCCGGGGGGCCAGTTCCGGGCCCCGTCCCCGGCGTGTCGCTCAGGGAAGCAGCGTGCGGACGACGCTGTCGGCCAGCAGGCGGCCACGCAACGTGAGGACGACGCGCCGCTGCCCGTCGGCCCCGAGAGCCGGACCCGGCTCCGCGAGGCCCTCCGCGACCAGCTCCGCCACCCGGGCGCGCGCGGCGGGTTCGAGATCGGTCAGCGGCAGGCCGTCGGCGAGCCGGACCGCGAGGAGCACGCGTTCCTCCTGCCGCTCGGCGTCGGTGAGCACCTCGCGCGCCTGGGCCGGGCTCTCCCCCGCGGCCAGCCGCCCCGCGTACGCCCGGGGGTGCCGCACGTTCCACCACCGGACGCCGCCGACGTGCGAGTGCGCGCCCGGGCCGACGCCCCACCAGTCGTCCCCCCGCCAGTAGCCGAGGTTGTGCCGGCAGGCGTCGTCCGGCGTCCGCGCCCAGTTGCTCACCTCGTACCAGTCGTACCCGGCGCCGGTCAGCACGGCGTCCGCGACCTCGTACGCGTCGGCGAGGGTGTCGTCGTCGGGCAGCGGCAGCTCCCCGCGGCGGACCCGCGCCGCCATCCGGGTCCCCTCCTCCACGACGAGGGCGTAGGCGGAGAGGTGGTCGGGCTCGCAGGCGAGCGCCGCGTCGAGGCTGGCCCGCCAGTCGTCGAGGCTCTCGCCGGGCGTGCCGTAGATCAGGTCGAGGCTGACCGCGAGACCGGCGTCCCGGGCCCAGGCGACCGCCTGCGGCACCCGCGCGGGGTCGTGGGTGCGGTCGAGGACGGCGAGCACGCGCGGGACGGCGGACTGCATGCCGAACGACACCCGGGTGAAGCCGGCGTCGGCCAGCGCGGCGCAGGCTCTCCGGCGTGACGGAGTCGGGGTTCGCCTCGGTCGTCACCTCCGCGCCGGGCGCGAGCCCGAACCGGTCGCGGACGGCGCCGAGCAGACCGGCGAGGTCGGCGGCCGGGCAGCAGCGTCGGCGTCCCGCCGCCGAAGAACACCGTGGACGCCGGTCGCGCCGGCAGCCCGGCGGCGTCCAGGACCCCGGCCGCGAGATCCAGCTCGGCGCGTCGCGGTCGCGGCGTACGACGCCTGGTCGGCCCCGCCGCCGAGCTCGCTGCTGGTGTAGGTGTTGAAGTCGCAGTAGCCGCAGCGGACGCGGCAGAACGGCACGTGCACGTAGACGCCGAAGGCGCGCTCCGCCGCCCCCCGTGCGGCCGAGGGCGGCAGCGCGCCGCCGGCGGGGGCGGGCTCGCCGTCAGGAGGAGTGCTGGGCACGGTGCGTGGGCGGCGACTTCTGCGCCGGGCCTCCTTGCGCATCTTGGGGACGAGGTCGACGACGCCCGCGGCCTCGGCGTCCAGCAGGGTCTGCAGGGCCTCGACCTGCGCCGGGTACGTGTCGTTGACGCGGACGCCGTGACCGGGCCGGCTGATCACGGTGACCGGGTCGCCGGCGCCGACGGTGCCCGGGGACGACGACGCGCAGGTAGGCGCCGAGCCGGCCGGCGCGCGTGAAGCGCTTGATCCAGCCGCGCAGGCCCATCCGCTTCTGGAAGGTCATGCACGGGGTGCGGGGCATGGTGACCTCGACGACCACGGCGCCCTCGCCCTCGCCGATCCGCCAGCGCTCCCCGATCTCCGCGCCGCTGACGTCGATGCCGCTGATCCGCAGGTTCTCGCCGAACAGGCCCGCCGGCACCTCGCGGTCGAGCTCCGCCGACCACCAGGCGGCGTCCTCGTCCGCGTAGGCGTAGAGGGCCTGCTCGCTCGCCGCCGTGGTACTTGCGGTCGACCTGGGTGTCGAGGGCGAACCCCTCGACTCCCACCTCGAGCCGGCCCTCGCGGGCGCGCTTGTCGATCGCGGTGACGTCGGGCCGCTCGCCGGGGTTCGGGATGATCGCGTGCACGACGCAGGTCGCGGTCACGCGGCCCTCGCGCGGGTGCGTCAGGGCGCGCGGATGCGGAACGTCGGGCATCGGCATGCCTCCATCGTCCCATCGGCGTCGAACCCTTATCCCGCCCGGTCCACCTCAGGCCACCTCAGATCCCGCTCGTGCCAGGGACCCGGCCGATCTAAGTGCCGGGACGCCCGGGGCCGCGTCGCCGACCGATGCCCGCCCCCGGGCCTCAGGACGACTGTCGTACCTGTCAACACGAGAGAAGACGAGAAGAGGAACGACGATGCTTCCCTGGACCAGCTCCGAGTTCGCCGCCGCGGACAGCCGGTACCGCCGGGAGCGGGCCGACCGCGCCTCCCGCGCACGCCGGGCCGAGGCGAGCGGCGACGCGCCGGCCCGCGGCTTCCTGCACCTCGCGGTGGCGACGCTGCGGCCCACGCCGCGGCATCACCGCCACGCATGAGCACGTTCGCACTTCCCGGACACGCCGGACCGGCCGTCCTCGCCGAGGACGGCCGGTCCGAGCCGGGACGCGTGTCGGTGCCGGGTGCCACCATGCAGGACATGGCACCGATCAGCTCCGACTCGCCCTTCGTCGGCCGGGCCCGCGAGCTCGCCCGGCTCGAGCACCTGCTCGAGCAGGCGGTCGCGGGCTCGGCCGCCGGCGTGCTCGTGGCCGGCGACGCCGGAGTCGGCAAGACCCGGCTGACCACGGAACTGCTCCGCCACGCGCACGAGCGCGGGGTCGTGGCCGTCGTCGGGCACTGCGTCGATCTCGGCGCCGGCGGCCTGCCCTACCTTCCTTTCGCCGAGGCCCTCACGGCGGTGGCGCGCGCGGGCGACGTACCCGACGCCGACGACGCCGCGCGTGCGGCCTCGGCCGCGGTCCGTTCCGTCGCCGCGGAGCGTCCGGTGCTGTACCGGGTCACCGGGCGGATCGAGCAGTCGCCCGCCGACGAGGCGGGCGAGCGCATGCCGCTCTACGAGGCGGTGCTCGACTCGATCCATGCCGTCACCGACGGCGTCGCCCCGATGCTCCTGGTCCTCGAGGACCTGCACTGGGCGGACGCGTCCACCCGCGACCTGCTGCGCTTCGTCCTGTCCCGGTTGTCCGACGAGCGGCTGCTCGTCGTCGGGACCTACCGCTCCGACGACCTGCACCGCCGTCACCCGCTCCGCCCGCTGCTGGCGGAGCTCGTCCGGCTGCCCCGGGTCGAGCGCGTCGAGGTCCAGCCCTTCGACGCCTTCGAGCTGCGGGACTACCTGAGCATGCTGCACGGCGGCCAGCTGCCGGACGGCGTCGTCGAGGACATCCTGAGCCGCTCGGAGGGGAACGCCTACTACGCCGAGGAGCTCCTCGCGGCCGCCGACGACACGCTCGCCGGTCACCGGCGCCGGGTCGCGCTGCCCGAGCAGCTGGCCGACGTCCTGCTCGCGCGCCTCGAGCGCCTCGCCCCCGGCGTCCAGCAGGTCGCCCGGGTCGCGTCCGTCGCCGGACGCCGGGTGCAGGACGGGCTGCTGCGCGCCGCCGTCGGCATGCCGACCGTCGAGGTCGAGGAGGCTCTGCGCGAGGCGGTCGCGCACCACGTTCTCGTGCCGGACGGCGGCGACCGCTACGCCTTCCGGCACGCACTCCTGCAGGAGGCGATCTACGGCGACCTGCTGCCCGGGGAACGGGTCCGGCTGCACTCCACCTACGCCCGCCTGCTCGCCGAGCAGGGCGACGGCGCGAGCGCGGCCGACCTCGCGCGCCACTGCATGGCCGCGCTGGACCTCCCCGGTGCGCTGGCGGCGTCCGTGCGTGCGGCGGAGGAGGCCCTCGCGGTGCTCGCGCCCTCCGAGGCCCTCAGCCACTACGACCAGGCGCTCGAGCTCTGGGCGGCGGTGCCCGAGGCCGCGCGCCCGCCGGGCCTGGACGCCGTCGCCCTCACCGTGCGGGCCGCCTCCGCCGCCGGGTCCGCAGGCGAGCTGGACCGCGCGGTCGCTCTCGCCTCCGAGGCCGTCACGCTGGCCGCCGCCGGCACGGACCGGATGACGGAGGCCTCCGCCCGGGGCCGGCTGGCGCACCACCTGTACGAGGACGACCGCCGTGAGGAGTGCCTCGCGGAGACCGCGCGGGTCCGGGAGCTGCTCGCCGACGCCGGCCCCTCGCCGGTGCGGGTCTGGGCGGTCGCCGTCGAGGCACGGATCCGCGCCCGTCGCGGCACGCTCGAGCAGACGCGGGCCCTCGTGGAGCCCGCCCTCGAGGAGGCCCGGACGCTCGGGCTCGCCGCCGCGGAAGCCGACCTGCTCATCAGCCTCGCCCTGCACGAGAGCGAGGCGGGTGACGTCGACGTCGCCGCGGAGCGGCTCGCGCGGGCGACGCGGCAGGCGCGCTCGGGCGGCGACCCGGCGGTCGGGCTCCGCGCCGTCTACAACCGGGCGATCAACCGGCTCGACAGCGGCGACCTCTCCGGTGCGGAACGCACGCTCGAGGAGGGGCTCGCGGACGCCGAGCGGGCGGGCCTCGCGCTGACCGTGTACGGCGTGGAGTCGCTCAACATGCTGCTCCAGGCGCTCGTCCTCGCCGGGGACTGGGACAAGGCGCTGGCCACCCATGCCCGCGCGCGGATGCGCGTGCCCGCCGTCCAGCGCGACTGGCTGCAGGTGCCGACCCTGCCCGTGCTCGCCGCCCGGGACCCGGCGGCAGCGCTGGCGCTCGGCCGGCACCTGACGCCCCTGGCGGAGGCGGAGGCCTGGGCCTCGCACCTGGTCATGGCGCCGATAGCCGACGCGCACCGATGGCTCGGCGACGGCGAGGCCGCCACGGCGACCGTGCGGCGGATCGTCGCGCTGAAGGCCGCGGGCGGCGACGAGTGGGGGCTCGGCCAGCTGCAGGCCCTGGGGATCGGTCTCGGCGCGCTCGCCGACGCCGCCGCGGCGGGCGCCCTCCGCCAGGACGAGGCGACCGTCGCCCGGCTGCGGGCCGAGGGCGAGGTCTTCGTCGAGCACGCTCGTCTGGTGGCCCAGCGCGGCCAGCCGCGACTTGCGACGCTCGGCCCGGAGGGCCGCGCCTGGCTGGCCCGCGGCGAGGCGGAATGGTCGCGCCTGCAGGGCAAGGTCGACCCGGACGTCTGGGAGCGGTCCGTCACGGAGTTCGGGTTCGGCCAGGTCTACGAGGTGGCACGGTCACGCCGGCACCTGGCCGAGGCACTGCTGGCGCGGGGCGACCGGAGCGGCGGCGGCGGCGCAGGCCCGATCGGCGCGGGAGACGGCGGTGGCGCTGCAGGCGCGCCCGCTGCGGGAGGCGATCGACGCGCTCGGCCGCCGGGCACGGCTCGACCTCGGCGGCGGCCCGGTGGCGTCGTCCGTGCTCACCCCGCGGGAGCAGGAGGTGATGCGGCTGGTGGCGCAGGGGCTGACCAACCGGCAGATCGGGCGGCGGCTGTTCATCAGCGAGAAGACGGCGAGCGTCCACGTCTCGAACGTGCTGGCCAAGCTGGGCGCCGGAGGGCGCACGGAGGCCGTCGCGATCGCGCACCGACGCGGGCTGCTTGGTCGACGACCCGCTGGACGAGGCGCCCGCCCGCTGAACGTCAGCCGCGCGCTCGCGGGTTCAGCTCCACCGCGCCGAGCCGCGCGAGCATACCGAGCTGGTCGGCGACCATCCAGATCTCGCTGATCCGGCCGGCCCGAAGGGTGAGCACGTCGATCACCTGCATCGTCACGCGCTCGCTCCCGCCGGTCACCGGCCCGAGCGGCGTGTCGAGCGGACCGGCGAGCAGGCCGTGTATCCGGAAGGCGACCGCGAACCGGTCCGGACCGCCGGACACGACGGACAGCACCTCCGTCGTCCGCTCCCGGAGCGCGACCGCCGTCATCCGGGCGCGGCGGACCAGGTCGTCCACCGGCATGTCGGCGCCGTTGATCCGCACCGGGTCCTCGTAGAGGTCCAGGAACCCCGCGCGGGCCGCCTCGTCCGTCGGCGGGAGGTCGTCCCAGAGCGCGAACAGCCGCGCCACCAGGTCGTCCGCGTCCATGGACCCTCCCGTGCTTGCCTCGGTCGGCTACTTCCGGGCCTTGTCGGCGGCGGGCGCGGCGTCGGAGGACAGCGCGGCGATGAAGGCCTCCTGCGGCACCTCGACCCGGCCGACCATCTTCATCCGCTTCTTGCCCTCCTTCTGCTTCTCGAGCAGCTTGCGCTTGCGGGTGATGTCGCCGCCGTAGCACTTGGCGAGCACGTCCTTGCGCAGCGCGCGCACGTTCTCGCGGGCGATGATCCTGGCGCCGATCGCCGCCTGGATCGGCACCTCGAACTGCTGGCGCGGGATGAGCTCCTTGAGCTTGCCGGCCATCATCACGCCGTAGCTGTAGGCCTTGTCCCGGTGCACGATGGCGCTGAACGCGTCGACGGTCTCGCCCTGGAGCAGGATGTCGACCTTGACGAGATCCGCCTCCTGGTCGCCGGCCTGCTCGTAGTCCAGCGAGGCGTAGCCGCGGGTGCGCGACTTCAGCTGGTCGAAGAAGTCGAAGACGATCTCCGCGAGCGGCAGCGTGTACCGCATCTCGACGCGGTCCTCCGACAGGTAGTCCATGCCGAGGAGGGCACCGCGGCGCTGCTGGCAGAGCTCCATGATCGCGCCGATGTACTCGCTCGGAGCGAGGATCGTGGACCGCACCATCGGTTCCCGCACCGAGGCGATCTTGCCCTCCGGGAACTCCGACGGGTTCGTCACCGTGACGTGCTTGCCGTCCTCCATGGTCACGTCGTAGACGACGTTGGGCGCCGTGGAGATGAGGTCGAGGTCGAACTCCCGCTCGAGCCGCTCGCGGACGATCTCCAGGTGCAGCAGCCCGAGGAAGCCGCAGCGGAACCCGAACCCGAGCGCCGCGGAGGTCTCCGGCTCGTAGACGAGGGCGGCGTCGTTGAGCTTGAGCTTGTCGAGCGCCTCGCGCAGCGCCGGGTACTCCGAGCCGTCGATCGGGTAGAGCCCGGAGAAGACCATCGGCTTGGGGTCGCGGTACCCGCCGAGCGCCTTGGCCGACGGCTTGGCGGCGTTCGTCACCGTGTCGCCGACCTTGCTCTGCCGCACGTCCTTGACGCCGGTGATGAGGTAGCCGACCTCGCCGACGCCGAGCCCGGTTCCCGGCACGGGTTCCGGGGAGATCACGCCGATCTCGAGCAGTTCGTGCGTGGCGCGGGTCGACATCATGACGATGCGCTCGCGCGCGGACAGCCGGCCGTCGATGACCCGGACGTACGTGACGACGCCGCGGTAGGTGTCGTAGACCGAGTCGAAGATCATGGCCCGCGCCGGGGCGTCGGCGTCCCCGACGGGCGCCGGGAGCTGGCGGACGATCTCGTCGAGGAGGTGCTCGACACCCTCGCCCGTCTTGCCCGAGACCCGCAGGCACTCCTCCGGCTCCACGCCGATGAGCTTGGCGAGCTCCTCGGCGTACTTCTCCGGCTGGGCCGCCGGGAGGTCGATCTTGTTGAGGACCGGGATGATCGTGAGCTCGTTCTCCATCGCGAGATAGAGGTTCGCCAGCGTCTGGGCCTCGATGCCCTGCGCGGCGTCGACGAGCAGGACCGCGCCCTCGCACGCGGCGAGCGAGCGGGAGACCTCGTACGTGAAGTCGACGTGTCCCGGCGTGTCGATCATGTTGAGGGCGAAGGTCTCGTCGCCGAGCTCCCACGGCATCCGCACGGCCTGGGACTTGATGGTGATGCCCCGCTCGCGCTCGATGTCCATCCGGTCGAGGTACTGGGCGCGCATCTGGCGCGCGTCGACCACCCCGGTCATCTGCAGCATCCGGTCGGCCAGCGTGGACTTGCCGTGGTCGATGTGGGCGATGATGCAGAAGTTCCGGATCTTCTCCGGCGGGGTGGCGGACGGCGTGAGGGCCGTGCGGGCCATCGGTGACACGCTGGCAGTACCTCGTCAGGGTCTGGTCGAGAGTGGGTTCACGGGCTCTTCATCGTCCCATGACGGGCCCCGCCCGGGCGCACGCACTCCTCGCCGTCCCGCGAACGGGCCGGGAAAACCGCTGTCGCCGTCGGACGGCCGGTGGGCGACCGTGAACGAGGGCAGCCCATCCGAGGACGAGACGAGGAGGTGCCGGCGTGCTCGACGCGCCCGCTCCGCAGGTCGACTACCGCGCCACCTCACGGCGTCCACAGTGGTCGGAGCTGCCGCCGGCCGTACGGACCGTGATCGAGCGCGCTGCTGGCGGTCGGGTCGCGTCCGCTGCGCCCTCCGTCAGCAGCGGCTTCACCGGCGGGTTTGCGGCGCTGCTGCGGCTGGCCGACGGTCGGGAGGTGTTCGCGAAGGCCGGGTCCGCCGTCAACCCGCACGTCGTGGACGCGTACGCGCGGGAGGCCGTCGTGCTGGCCGGGCTGCCGCCGGCGGTCCCCGCGCCGCGTCTCGTAGGCTCCGCGCGGGTCGACGTCGAGGGGCTGCGCTGGCAGGTCCTCGTGGCCGAGGCCGTCCCGGGCGAGATCCCCCAGCCGTGGACGCCGCAGGCGCTGGCCGCGTCGCACGACGCCTGCCTGCGCGTCGCGGAGGCACTGACCCCGCCGCCGGCCGGGCTCGCGCACGGGACGCTCACCGACGAGGGCGCCGCGGAGCTCGAGGTCTTCCCGGCCGTCGCCGCCGGCACGCTCCCGCTGCCCGCGGAGGCGCCGGGCTGGCTGCCCGATCGGGTCGGCGAGCTCACCGACCTGGTCGCGGACGCGTCGTGGGCGCTGGAGGGCGGGACCGGCACGCACAGCGACCTGCGCGCGGACAACCTGCTGGTGGACGGCGACCGCGCGACGATCGTCGACTGGAACTGGCTCACCCTCGGCCCGGCGTGGGCCGACCTCGTGGGGCTGCTGCCGCTCGCCCGTGCCGACGGTGTGGACGTCGACGCCCTCGTGGCGCGCAGCCCGCTCACCCGCGGCGTCGACCCCGCGCGCATCGACGTCTTGCTCGCCGTGATCGCCGCCTACATGCTCCGCAACGCGCCGTTGCCGTTGTGGCCGGGAGGAACCCCGGCGATCCGCGTGCACCAGCGCCGCTACGCGCGGACCTTCCTGGACTGGCTGGCGGACCGGCGAGGCTGGGCCGGACCAGCCGGGTGACCTCGGCGGGGACGAGAAGTGATCCACACCGTCCGAATCAAGGACGGTCCGGGTGCACCTCCGGCCTTTGGTACCCTTGACGCCGGTGCGCGCTCGGTCGTGCGCGCATCCGGTCCCCCGCCACCCGGCGCCCCCACCGCCGGAAGGTCCCGGGGCGACCTGCGCCCTCACCGACCGGTCCGGCTCGAGGAGCCGGCACTCACACAGAGAGACGACGCGTGGCCAACATCAAGTCCCAGATCAAGCGGAACGCGACCAACGAGAAGCGCCGTCTGCGCAACAAGTCGGTCAAGTCCGCGCTGAAGACCAGCGTGCGCTCCTTCCGTGAGGCTGCGGCCTCCGGCGACAAGGACGCCGTGAACGAGGCGCTGCGGGCGGCGTCGAGGAAGCTCGACAAGGCCGTCAGCAAGGGCGTGATCCACAAGAACCAGGCGGCCAACCGCAAGTCGGCCATGGCCAAGACGGCCGCCGAGCTCTGAGCCCGAGCTCGCCGAACGGCGCTGGTCCCCTCGGGACCGGCGCCGTTGCCGTTGCGTGCCCGCCTCGTCGGCGGCCTTCTGCTTCGGCAATCCCTAATCACCGTCAAACCCGGCTCAAATGGCCTTGCCGCGGTTGACGGCACCCACGCGCCGCCGCGAAGAATCGATCCCCGTCAGCCCGTGAACGCGGGTGTCCACGACGAGGGAGACCACCGCCGATGACGTCGACCGGGGCGCCCAAGGCAGCCCGAGCTCTCATCGCCGCCGTCGCCGGTGGCGTGCTGCTGGCCGGCTGCGGAACGGGCGGAGCCTCCCTGCAGGGAGCGGCAGCGACGATTCCGGTGACGACAGGAGCGCCGGCCCCGACCGGTGCGTCGACCGCTCCGGCCGCGGCGAAGGAGCACGCGAAGCCCGCGGCGACGGCCAAGCGGTCGGCGAAACACCGCTCGCACCGCCGCACGCATCACGGACCTCGCCCCACGACGCGGGCCACGCCGACCCGCCGGCCCGGCGCCGACGACCACGTCGAAGCCCGCGCCGACCAGGACGTCGAAGCCCGCGCCGACGACCACGACCCCCACCACGCCGGCCGGCGGTGGGCTGACCAGCGACGAGGCGCAGGTACTGACGCTGGTGAACAAGGAGCGTGCCTCGGCCGGCTGCGGCGCCCTCA
Source organism: uncultured Actinomycetota bacterium (assembly GCA_963755755.1). GTDB lineage: Bacteria > Actinomycetota > Actinomycetes > Actinomycetales > Kineosporiaceae > DATKNA01. The sequence goes on along the minus strand of CAVWLJ010000015.1, from coordinate 31,795 downwards.
CGGTCAACCCGATCCTGGTGGCCGTGGCGCGGGCGCACAGCAAGGACATGGCGGTGCGGGGCTACTTCGATCACAACAGCCCCGACGGCAAGAGCCCCTTCGACCGGATGCGCGACGCCGGGTACAAGGGCGGCCTCATGGGCGAGAACATCGCCGCCGGGCAGCCGACGCCCGCCGCGGTCATGGACGCGTGGATGAACAGCCCCGGGCACCGGGCGAACATCCTCAACTGCGGCTACAAGGTCATCGGGATCGGCGTCTACTCGCTGGCCAGCAGCCCGTACCGCATCTACTGGACGCAGGACTTCGGGGACCGCTGACCCGGTCTCCGTGCACGATGGCCGGCCCCCCGCCCCCGGGGGTCGGCCATCTTCGCGTCCCGCCCCCGCCACCCGCCCGCCGGATCAGCCGGACGGGATCAGCCGGAGCGGCGGGTCGCCACGGTGAGCACCGCGCGCTCGACGGCGAAGACCGGGTCGCGGCCGGCGCCCTTGACCTCGGTGTCGGCCTCCGCGAGCGCCCGGATGGCGTGCCCGAGGCCCTCGTCCGTCCAGCCGTTGAGCTCACGTCGGGCACGGTCGACCTGCCACGGCGCCATGCCGAGCTCGGCGGCGACCGCGGCGCTCGGGCCGCGAGACGCGGTCTGGACCTTCGCCAGCGCCCGGACCTTCGCGGCCACCGCCGCCACCAGCGGCACCGGGTCGACTCCGGTGGCGATCGCGTGCCGGAGCAGCGACAACGCCTGTTCGGCCCGGCCGGCGACGGCGGCGTCCGCCACCCGGAAGCCGGTGACCTCCACCCGCCCCCCGAACCAGAGCTCCACGACGTCGGCCTCGATCCGCCCCTCGTCCGGACCCGACCGCGTCCTCGGCGAGCTGCCGGCAGGCGGCGGCCAGCTCGCGCAGGTCGCTGCCGACGGCGTCGACCAGCGCGCGCATGGCCTGGGGTGACGCCCTGCGGCCCGCGCGCCGGAACTCCCCGGCCACGAAGTCGAGCTTCTCGTCGTCCTTGGTGATCGGGGCGCAGACGGCCTCCGGAGCCCCCGCTTTGCGCGCCTGGTCGAGCAGGGCCTTGGCGCGCTGCCCCCCGGAGTGCCGGAGCACCAGGCAGACCTCGGGCGCGGGCGCGGCGACGTAGGCCAGGGCGTCGGTGACGAACGCGTCGTTCGCCGCGGCGACGCCCTCGACGACGACCACCGTGCCGCCACCGAACAGCGAGGGCTCGTCAGCAGCGCCAGCCGGCCGCGCCTCGTAACCGGCGGCGTCGATCTGCTCGACCGTGACCCCGGGGTCCGCCTCGCGGGCCGCGGCGAGCACCGCGGCGACGGCACGCTCGGCCAGCAGGTCCTCCGGGCCGACGACGAGGACGACGGGCTCGGGCCGCAGGTCGTCCGGAGCGACGGGCACGGGCCGGGCCGGAGGCGCCGCGGGGGGACCGGGAGGAGCTGCTGGGCACGGCGTCACTCTGCCACGCCCCTGGGACACGAGGCCGCCTGCCCGGACCGCCTCGCTCATCGCGATCCTCGCGCCGTGAAGAGCCGGAGCCCGCCGTCGGGGCGCCCGGCGACCGCGAGGTCGCCGGCCAGGTCCGTCCGGAGCACGACCAGGCCGGCGCGCCGCAGCAGGGCGAGCGCGGACGGCGCCGGGTGCCCGTAGTCGTTGCCCGGCGCCGACCCCGATCAGCGCGACCCGTGCGTCGATGCTCCGGTACAGGGCCTCGTGCTGCTTCGCCGACCCGTGATGGGCGACCTTGACGACGTCGACCGGGCCGCCGAGGCCGTCGGCGCCGGCCGCGAGCCGCTCGGCGAGCGCCCGTTGCCCCTGCGTCTCCAGGTCGCCCAGCAGCACGGCCCGCAGGTCGCCGCCGGGCCCGGCGAGCTCGGCCACGACCGCCACGCTCGACTCGTTGACGACGTCGCTGTCGTCGCTCTCCGGCGGCGTCAGCGGCACCGGGGCTCCGGACGGCGTGAGCACCCGCCACGCGACCCGCCACCCGTCCCGCGTGGCCAGGCCCGACTGCCCGGGGACCGCGGTGACCACCGGGACGCCGGCAGCACCGGCCAGCCGGACGACCGCCGCGACGTTCTCCGCCGGCTCCCGGAGCGGACTGACGACGATGCCGCCGACGGAACGGCCGGCGAGAGCGCCGGCGAGCCCGCCGACGTGGTCGGCGTGGAAGTGGGTGAGCACGACGAGGTCGAGATGCCGGACGCCGCAGCCGGCCGCAGGGCGGCGTCGACGAGCTCGCGGATCGGGCCCGGCGTCGACGAGGACCGCCCGGTCGCCGGCCGCTGCGCAGCAGGGTGGCGTCCCCCTGCCCGACGTCCGCCATCGCCACGGCCCATTCGTCCGGCACGCCGGAGGGCGGCCGGGGTGGGCGTACCCCGGCGACCCCGAGCCCGACCAGCCCGAGCACGGCTCCCGCCGCACCGACCAGGACGCGCCGGCGGCTCGGCGCCCGGTCCCCCGGCTGCCGCTCCCCCACCCCCAGACCGCGCTCGCCGGCCACGACGACATCCGGGACAGAGCCCGACCGGTCGCGGCCCGACCGGCGGGCACGGAGACGACCACGAAGCCGGCCTCCAGCACGGCGAGCATCGCCGCCCCCGCCACCCCCGACGGCCACGGAACGGACGCCAGCGGCAGCGCGGCGGCGCGGTGCGCCACGACGGAGATCCACGCGGTGCCGAGGGCGGCGACGACGGCGACGAGGTGCGCAACGGGCGGCGCGACGGTGCCGACGACCGCGGCGACCACGCCCAGCACCGTCGTGGGCGCGACCGCCGGCTCGGCGACGAGGTTGGCCGGGACGGCGACGAGGCTGACCGCCGGCTGCAGGAGGACGAGCACCGGGCCGCAGGCGACCTGCGCGGCGGCGGGCGCGGCGACGGCCAGAGCCAGCGGCCGGGGCAGCCGGCGTCCGAGGGCGTCGGCCCAGACCGGAGCCAGCAGGAGCAGTCCGCCGGTCGCGACGACCGAGAGCGCGAACCCCGCGCTGCGGGCGAGATACGGATCGGCGGCGAGGAGCACGACGGACGCGGCGGCGAGGGCGGGCACGGCCCGCGGCCGCCGGGCGAGCGCGGCCGCGGTGACGCCGACGCCTCCCATCGCCGCGGCGCGCAGCACGCTCGGGGACGGGCGCGCGAGCACGACGAACGCGAGCAGCGTCAGGAGCAGCAGCACGATCCGCAGCCGGCGGGGCGCGCGGACGGCGCCGGCGACCCAGAGCGCGCTCTCGGCGATGATCGAGAGGTTCGCGCCGCTGACCGCGGTCAAGTGGGTCAGGCCCGCGGTCGTGAGGTCGGCGCGCAGCGGGTCCGGCAGGGTCGATCCGTCGCCGTCGACCAGCGAGGGCAGCAGGCCGCCGGCGTCCGCGGGAAGCCCCCGGCAGGCCTCCCGCAGGGCGGCTCGCACCCGGTCCGCCGCCCGCCACGGCCAGGAGCCCGGTGTCACGGCGGGCGAGGTCGAGTGCCGTGACGAGCGCGGCGGCCGAGTCCCCCGGTTCCGCCGCCGTCAGTCGGCCCGTCCACGTCACCGACTGCCCGGCGGTGACGCCACGCCAGGAGCCCGGCGCCAGCACGACGACGGGCACGTCGAGCCCCTGACGGGCGCCCCGGGCCTGCGCGAGCGCGACGTCGACCGTCACGACGAACCGGTCGCCGCCGCCCGGGGTCGTGTTCGGGCAGGCGGCGCGGGTCCTCCGTCACCGTGCCGCGCAATTGCGCGACGGCGCGGTCGGCCACCCAGCCCGGCCACGGTCCGGCCGAGCGCGCGGCCGAGGCGGACGCGGCCGAGGCGAGGACCACCCCGACGGCGGCCGCCGCCAGCGCGACGGGCGCCAGCCGGCCGCGACCACGAGGTCGAGGAGCCGCGGGCGCGGACGCCCTGCGCCGCGCCACCGCGACCGGACCCACCGACGCACCCACGGCCAGCGCGGTGGCGGCGACGGCGAGCACGGCGACCGACCCGCGCCGGCGCCGCCGTCGCCCAGAAGGCCGCGGCCCACGCCGTTCCCGCGGCGGGCAGCAGCCGCAGGTCCGGACCACGGGAGCTCAGGTCGCGCACGCCGTCAGACCCGGACCAGGGGGCGCAGACGTTCGAGCAGCTTCGGCCCGATCCCGGGCACCTCGGCCAGCTCGTCCACGGAGGTGAACCGGCCGTGCTCGGTGCGCCAGGCGACGATGCGCTGGGCGAGCACCGGACCGACGCCGGGCAGCGTGTCCAGCCCCTCCTCCGTCGCCGCGTTGAGGTCGACGGGAGCCGCCGCGCCGCCGGCTCCCGTCCCGGCTCCGCCCGGCGACGGGGCTCCGGCACCGCCGCCGGCACTGGCGACGGGCGCCGGATCGCCCGGCCCCGGCACGACGATCTGCTCGCCGTCCGCGAGTACCCGGGCCAGGTTGAGCGCCCTGAGCACGGCTCCCGACGTCACTCCCCCGGCGGCCTGGACGGCGTCCGCCACCCGCGCCCCGGGCGGCAACCGCTGCACCCCGGGGCGGTGCACCCGGCCCTCGACGTCCACGACCACCCCGGCGGGGCTGGGGGACGGCACGGCGGCGGACACCGGTCCGGACGCGATCGGACCCGACGCCGGCGACGGTCCCGGCACCACCGCGGCGGGCGAGCTCGACGGTGCCCGGGGCGCGAGCTGGACCGCCTCCCCCTCCCCCTGTGCGTGCAGCCAGGCGACGACACCGACGACCACCGCCAGCAGTGCCGCGGCCACCGCCGCGACCGGGCGGACCGACCGCACCGGCACCGGCGCAGGCGCCGACGAGGCCTCCGGAAGAGAGGGGTCGTCCCCCGCCGGCGCCCATCCGCTCTCGATCGGCGACGCGGGGCGGGCCGCCGCCCGGACCGCCGCCAACCGGTCCGCCGGCTCACGCATGTCTCGCACACCACGACGCTAGGAAGGCGCCGCGTGCCGTTCAGCTCGCCGATCGCCGCCTGTGGACGGCGTGACGAGACCGCCCGCGCTGTGGACGCCGCTCAGGCGGTCGGGCGCGACGACCACACCGAGCATGCCGGGCCCCACGTGCGCGCCGACGACGGCGCCCACCTCGCCGACGTACACGGACCGGACGCCGGGGATCCGGCGGCGCAACCGCTCGGCCATGTCCTCCGCGCGCTCCGCCGCGGCGAGGTGCTGCACCGCGAGGTCGACCGGCCGGGAGCCCGCCGCCCGCACCGCCAGCTCCTCGAGCCGGGCGAGCGCGCGGCTCGCCGTCCGCACCCGCTCCAGGGGCTCGAGCCGGCCGTCGGCGAGGTTCAGCAGCGGCTTCACCGCCAGCGCCGACCCCACCATCGCGGCCGCCGCCCCCACCCGGCCGCCGCGGCGCAGGTACTCCAGGGTGTCGACGTACAGCCAGATCGACACCTCGAGCGCGTAGCGACGGGCGATCGCGGCCCGCGCCCTCGGCGTCCGCGCCCTGGTCGGCGGCCTCGGCTGCGGCCCGGGCGGTCAGCCCGAGCCCCATCCCGAGGGACCGGGAGTCGACGACGACGACCGTGATCCCGTCGGCGGCGACCTGCCGTGCGGCGAGCCGCGCGGCGTCGACGGTGCCGGAGAGGTCCGCGGAGAGGTGCACGGAGACGATCTCGGGGACGCCGAGACGCCGGTAGGTGTCGACGAACGTCTGCGGCGCGGGACGCGACGTCGTGACCGGCCGCCACTCCCGCAGGGCGGCGGCGACCTCCGCGCTGCCGACCTCGACCCCCTCGGCGAGCGAGCGCCCGCCGACCACGACCTGCAGCGGGACCACCGTGAGCCGGTGCCGTTCGACCAGGTCGGCCGGCAGGTAGGCGGTCGAGTCGGTGACCACGGCCACCCGCGGCGACGCTGCGGACATGACGCGGAGGCTACCCCCGGCGACCGGAGGTCATGTCGAGCCGCCCAGGAGGAACCCGACGACGACGAGCGCGACGGCGGCGAGTGTCAGGCGGAACGCCGCCCTCCCCCGGCCGATCATGCGGCCGCCGAGCACGGCCCCGGCGACGGCGAGCACGGCTCCCGCCACGAGCAGCACGAACGCCCACGCGCCACCCCCGGCGTCCCCGGCGTGGGCGGTCAGCAACGCCAGCGCCGCGAGCGCGACCAGCACGGCACTCGCCCGCAGCGACGCTGACGGGCCGATGCGCTGGGGCAGCCCCCGGACGCCGGTGGCGGCGTCCTGCTCCACGTCCCCGACGGTGTTCGCGAAGTGCGCGCCGGTGCCGAGCAGGGCGCCCCCGGCGAGGACGCCGACGGCCGGCCAGTGCGCCGGCGACGCGGCCAGGGTCGGCACCGCCGGCAGCAGCCCGAACGCGACGGCATACGGCAGGGGGCTGAGCACGGTGGGCTTGAGCCACGAGGTCGTAGACCCACCCCGAGGCCACCGCCACCAGGTGGACGACGCCGGCCGCGACGCCGAGCGCGAGGGACGCGACGGCGCAGGCCGCGAGCGCGACCCCGGCGGCGACCCACAGCAGGCGGGCCGAGACGAGTCCCATGACGACCGGCTTGTCCCGGCGCCCGGCGGCGACGTCCAGCGGCGCGTCGACCGCGTCGTTGCACCAGCCGATCGAGAGCTGCCCGAGCAGGACGGCCACGGCCACGAGCAGGACCCGGCCGGCGGGCAGCCCGACCGAGACGGCCCAGCCGGCGACGAACGCGGTCACGGCGAGGCACGGCAGGGGGTGGCAGGCGACGACCAGCCCCCGCAGCGGGGCGGAGGCGGCGGGCACCGGCCCACCCTAGGGCCGGCGGAGGGCTAGGGGTGCTCCGCGCCGTCCTCGACGTTCCGCGGCTGAGCAGGCACGACGGGTCCGGTGTCGCGCTCGGTGCGCTGCCGGCGCAGCGAGCGGCGCAGGCGCATGTCCTGGTCCGCGCGTCGCAGCAGCGAGGCCAGGTCCCCTTCGTCCCAGGGCACGAGGGTGGCGGACCCGATGCTCACCCGGGCCTCGAAGACGTCCGGCGGCAGCGGCGGGGTCTCGGCGAGCTGGGCGTGCACGCGACGCTCGAGCTCCAGCGGCGAGGTGCCGGTGCCGGGCCCGACGACCGCGAACTCGTCGCCGGACCAGCGCGCCACGACGTCCGTCGTGCGGACCGCCGCGATCAGCGCCGTGGCCACGGCTCGCAGCACCTCGTCGCCGGCCGTGGAGCCGGCCTCGTCGTTGACGCGCCGGAAGTCGTCGACGTCCACCAGCAGGCAGTGCACCGCCTCGCCCTGGCGCCGCGCGTTCTCCAGCATGGGACCGGCGACGAGCTCCAGCCCCTGCCGGTTCACGGCGCCCGTCAGCGCGTCGTGGACGGCGACCGAGCGGGCGACGTCGTCGGCGGCGGCGAGCCGCGCGGCGAGCAGCGAGACGCGCTGGCGCCAGGCGAGCGCCACGACCCCGGTGACCGGCACGGCGGCGAGCGGGAGCAGCGAACCGAGCAGGTCGGTGGCTCCGTGGGTCGTGGCCGAGGATGCCCGCCACGGCCCCCCCGGCGGGCGCCAGCCCGGCGACGGCGACGGCGACGGCGGGCCGGCGCGGCAACGCGGCCGCGACCAGGAGCACGAGCGGCAGCTCGAGCCCGGTCCAGACCGCCCCGGTAGCGATCATGCGCAGTGCGGTGGCGACGCCGGCGACGCCGAGCGCCGTCGCCGCGAGGGCGAGGTCGATCCGCCGGCCGTGCGCGGCGTCCCGCGCGTGGGCGCCGAGCCGGACGCCGAGAGCGGCCGCGCCCAGCAGCACCACGGCCGCGACGGCGTCGGCGGCGCCGACGAGCACGGCGTCCGGCCGGTCGAGGACGGCGGCTGCGACGCCTCCCGCGGCGGCGTGCAGCGCGGCCAGCGCGACGAGCATGGGCGCGAGGCCGACGTCGGCGAGCCGTTCGGGAGGGCGCGGCGGCTGGGCGGTCACGCCTGGGTAGTCGGCAGCCCGGCCGCCCTCTTGACCCGTCCGGCCGTGCACCCGCTGTCCGGTATTGCACGCGCTGTCGGGCTCCGCAGGCACGGGAGAACCCCCACACCGGGTGCAACGCCCGACGACGGGTGCACGCCGGTGTCACTCCTCCGGCGGAGCGAACCTGCCGAGGGCGCCGACGGACGGCACGACGTAGTAGGCGCCGGTCAGCGGCGACAGGTAGCGGGTGAGCGCGCACCGGACCCCGTCCGGGACGCCGGCCATCCGGCGGAGCATCTCCGCGAGCCGCCACTGCTCGAGGCTGAAGCCGACGAACACGGTGCCGTGGTCGCCGACCCCGCCGTAGGCGACATTCCGCCGGAAGATGTCCTTCTCCTCGCCGTCGACCTCCACCGTGGTCCGCGCGACGTGCGACTCCACCGGCAGCGGGTCGAGCTCGATGCTGTCCGGCTTGGTCCGGCCCATGGCCCGCTCCTGGGTCGCGACCGGCTCGCCCTCCCACCGTGCGGTGTCGTGCCTCCAGAGCTGGTGCAGGACGACGCTGGAGCCGGCCCCGGGCTCGCCGTCCGGCACGGCGACGACCGACGGCGCGTCGACGAGCGAGGGGTTCTCCGTGCCGTCGACGAACCCCGTGAGGTCACGGTCGTGCCGGTACAGCCAGCCGGTCGTCTCCGCATGGACGACCGCCGCGCCCCGCAGCCGCCCGATCGCGAGCCGGCCGGCGTCGAACACCGCGGTCCGGTCCCCGGCGGAGAGCCACAGCCAGAGGTCGTGCTGGGTGGCCGGCATGGTGAACCCGTCGGGCCCGACCAGGGGCTCGGTCCAGTCGCGCACGCCGGCCGGGACGTCGCCGGCCTCCGCGATCACCGCCCAGAGCGAGGGCCGGACGCCGATGACGACGTTGACCCCGCCCGTCGTCGACAGCTCCTGCACGACGCCGACCGCCGCGGTGAGGGCGTCCTCGGCGGCGTCCGGTGCGGAGACGTCGAACTCCAGGTAGCAGTGATCGGTCGTCCCGAGGGCGAAGATGCCCGGCTGCGCGCTGCTCACGGCGGACATCCTGCCCGCTGCCGAGGCGGCGGGCAGGATGCCGAGATCCGCTGATCACCCCTTTCCCGCAGCCTCGCATCCACCGCGGTCGTCGGGCGGAGTCACACGAGTCAGGCGCGGGCCGTCCGTCGGGTGAAGAGGGCGGCGGACAGGGCGACGGACACGACGAGCAGGCCGACGCACCACGCGCTCGCCGTCCAGATGTCGTGGGCGACGGCATGCCCCAGGAGCAGGCCGCGGATCGACTCGATGACCGGCGTCACCGGCTGGTGCGCGGCGAACGCGCGCAGCCAGGCCGGCATCGTCGCGACGGCGACGAAGGCGCTGCTCGGGTAGGGCAGGAACGCCAGGAAGAACGTCAGGCCGTTCGCCGCGTCCGTCGAGCGCGCGAGCAGCCCGAGCGTGGCGGCGAACCACGACAGGGCCAGCACGAACAGCCCCAGGACGCCGGCCGCCGCGAGCCAGGCGAGGACGCCGGCGGACGACCGGAACCCGATCGCCAACGCGACGGCGAGCACGAGCAGGGTCGAGACGGCGTTGCGGGCGAGGCTCGCCACGACGTGCCCGGTGAGGAACGCGGGGCCGCCGACGTCCATGGAGCGGAGCCGGTCGACGACGCCGCCGGTGAGGTCCTGGGAGACCGCGACGGCCGTCGTCGACGCGCCGAACGACGCGCACAGCAGCAGGACGCCGGGGACCACGTAGTCGACGTAGTGGCCGGTGGCGTCGAGCGCGCCGCCGAAGAGGTAGACGAACAGCAGCATCAGCAGAACCGGCAGCGACAGCGCCACGAGCAGCGCGTCCGGCGTCCGGACCGAGATGCGGACGGCGCGGCCCACGAGCACGCGCGCGTGCGGGAAGGGCCGGGGTGCGATCCGGGCCGTGGCGAGGTCAGACATGAGCGGGCTCCAGGGCGCTGGCGGGATCGGAGGCTCGATCGTGCGCGGTGACGGCGAGGAAGACGTCGTCCAGCGTGGCGGTCCGGACGGCGAACCGGACGAGGCGCGAGCGGTCCGGGTCGGCGAGGTCGAGCAGGGCGCGGATCGACGCGGGGTCGTCGTCCGTCGCGAGGCTGAGGGTGCGCGCGTCGGCGTCCGCGGCGACGACCCGCGCGGCCACGGCGTCCCGGGCGCCCTCGAACGCGGCGGCGTCGCGGAGCTCCAGCTCGAGCCGCGTCTCGCCGATCCGCGCCTTGAGCTCGGCCGGCGTGCCGCGGGCCACGACGACGCCGGCGTCGAGCACGGCGACGTCGTCGGCGAGCCGGTCGGCCTCCTCCAGGTACTGCGTGGTGAGCAGCACGCTCGTGCCCGCGGCGACGAGCTCACGGACCCCCGCCCACACCGCCTGCCGGCTGCGCGGGTCCAGGCCCGTGGTCGGCTCGTCGAGGACCAGCACCTGCGGCCGGACGACGACGGCGGCGGCGAGGTCGAGCCGCCGGCGCATCCCGCCGGACCAGGTGCCGACCCGGCGGTCCGCGGCGTCCCCGAGGTCGAAGCGGTCGAGCAGCTCACCGGCGCGCCGCCCGGCGTCGCGGCGGGAGAGCCCCCGCAGCGCGGCGACGAGCAGCAGGTTCTCCCGCCCGGTCAGGACGCTGTCGACGGCGACGTCCTGCCCGGTCAGCGCGAGCGCGCGACGGACCTGGCGACGCTGCCGGACGACGTCGAAGCCGGCGACCTCGACGCTCCCGGCGTCCGGGGCGAGCAGCGTCGCGACGATCCGGACCGTCGTCGTCTTGCCCGCCCCGTTGGGCCCGAGCAGGGCCAGTACGCCGCCCTCCGGCACCTCGAGATCGATCCCCTGCAGCACCGGATGGTCGGCGAAGGCCTTGGTCAGGCCCCTGATCTGGACGGCGCTCGTCATGGCGCCCCTCCTCTCTGCGTATGTCGTACGCGTTATCGCGTAGGCTATACGCAGAACTAGGATGGCGGTCAAGCGACGGACCAGAACGGGGAGGTGAGGGCGTGCCGGACGCGGAGATCCCCGGGGTGGTGCGTGCGCGCCTGGGGGCTGGCCGATCCGGCGGGCAAGGGCCCGAGGCCCAACCTCACCCTCGAGCGGATCGTCGAGGCGGCGGTCGACATCGCCGTCGGCGAGGGCATGAAGGGCGTGTCCATGAGCCGGGTCGCCCAGCGCCTCGGCGTCTCGACGATGGGCCTGTACCGCTACGTCGCGTCCAAGGACGAGCTGCTGCTGCTCATGGTCGACGCCGGCTGGGGGCCGGCCCCGGCCGGGCGGCCGCCGGGCGAGACATGGCGACAGGGCCTGACGCGGTGGGCGCGGACGCAGCGCGAACGCCTCCACGCCCACCCCTGGATGCTGGCGATCCCGATCACCGCCCCGCCGGCGACGCCGAACAGCGTCGGCTGGATGGAGGACGGCCTTGCGACGCTGACCGGCACCGGCCTCAGCGGCCAGGAGAAGCTCTCGGTGATCCTGCTGGTCAGCGGCTACGTCCGCAACGAGGCCACCCTCATGGCGGGCCTCGTCGCCGCCGCCCAGACGGACGAGTCGATGCGCTCGATCATGGCCGATTACGGCGCGATCCTGCGGAAGGTCACCGACCCTGAGCGCTACCCGGCCGTCCACGAGGTGCTCGAGTCGGGCGCGTTCGAGGACGACGACGAGTTCGACCTGGAGTTCGGCTTCGGCCTCGAACGGCTGCTCGACGGCGTCGAGACGCTCGTCCGGGCGCGCGAGGGCGACGCCGGCTGACCCGGCCCTGGCCCTGGCCCGCCAGGCTTGCTAGGCCTTGCGGGCGAGGCCTGCCCAGCCGTGGACGGCGTTCGGGTCCCTCGGCTTGCGCTGCGCGCGCCAGGCGAGGATCGGGACGACGCGCGGGGTCGACGAACTCCAGGCCGTCGAAGAACCGCTCGGTCTCCTCCTTGCTGCGCGGCACGTACGGGATGCCGGACCGTTCCGCGGTCGCGGCGATCGAGCGCATGAGCTCGGGATCGAAGTCCGCGGACGGCGTGACGACGCCGAGGTAGCTCCCCGAGGGCAGCCAGTCCACCAGCCGGCGGACGACGTCGTACGGGCGGTCGTCGTCGCGCAGGTGATGGACGATCCCGATGAGCAGCAGGGCGATCGGCTGCCGCCGGTCCAGGACGCCGGCGAGCGTGGCGTCCTCGAGGATGGCCTCCGGCTCGCGGACGTCGGCCTGGATGAACGCGGTCCGGCCGTCGGCGGTGCTCCGCATCAGGGCGCGGGCGTGGGCGAGCACGATCGGATCGTTGTCGACGTACACGACCCGGGTCTCGGGGGCGATGCCCTGCGCGACCTCGTGGACGTTGTCGGCGGTCGGGATGCCCGTGCCGATGTCGAGGAACTGCCGGATGCCGGCCTCGACGACGAGGTACTCGACCATCCTCGCGAGGAGCTGGCGCTGGGCGCGCACCATGACGGGTAGCGCCGGAGCCTGCTGGATCAGCGCGGCGCCCACCGCGCGGTCGGCCTCGTAGTTGTCCTTACCGCCCAGAAGGAAGTCGTAGACGCGGGCCGATTGCGGGATCCCCGTGTCCAACTCGTCCCGTGTGATCTCGGCGGCGGGACCCAGATCGCGGTTCTGGGTCACGCCATCCCTCCTTCCGCCGGGCGGGTGGCCCGGTCGAGGTCGGTCGGCGATGCTCCGTTCGGGTGACAGCCTAACCAGGTCGTGATCGTGCCCGGCAAGGCCGCGCCACGTCATGATCGCTCGGTCGTGTCGGGGACGGCCCGACCCGGGTCGACGGTCCCGGCCGTGCGGAGCACGGCGGAGAATCCGGGGATGGTGCGGCCCGAGGCACGGCCGAGGCGGCGCACCGGTGCGATCTCGACGGGACCGGACTCGACCGAGCGCCATGCCGACGGGGGGAAGGTCGCGGCGAGCTCGGCCGGGCCGAACGCCTGCGGTCGAGGCAGGTGGTAGTCGATGAGCCGCCCGAGCGCCGGCGGCAGCCGGCCGTTCCGCCCGCCGAGGTGTTCGAGGTACCCCAGCAGGTCGCCCTGCCAGTTCGTCTCGAGCAGCAGCAGGGTGCCGCGACCGCCGAGGATCGTGGCGAGCGCCGACGCTGCGCGCTCGCGCTGCTCCTCGGTGAGGACGTGGAAGACGCCGCGGACCACCACGTTGGAGGGGCCGAGCTCGGCGGCGAGGGCCTCGCCGGCACCGTCGGCGGTGACGTCGAGGGTCCGGAACGCCACCCGCGCGACGCCCTCGGACTCCTGCCGTGCGCGCTCGACGGCGGCCGCGGAGAGGTCGACGCCGAGGACGGCCGGGAAGTCCCCGGCCAGCAGCCGGGTGAGGCGACCGTTGCCGCAGCCCGACGTCCACGACCGGTAGACCCGGGTCGAGGTACCGGCCCGCGGCGCCCCGCCACCAGGCCAGCTCGGCGTCCCCGGCGCCGTCCCAGAGCACGTCGCCCTCGGCGCCGGTCGTGGAGACGTCGCGCCAGTAGGCCTCCCACGCCTCGTCGGCGCCGCCGTGGGAGCGAAGACCCGCGGTGGCCAGGCGCGGGATCAGAAGGAACCTCCGCCAGCTCATGCCCCCCACATCCTCCGTTCGGCCCTGGCGGCACCGTACCAGCGAGCATTCGTGCGATCACCCAGAGCGGTGATCCGATCGAACCATGGATGCGAGCCGCCGCTCAAGCGGGGGTCGGGGCGGTCAGCTGTTCCAGCGGTCGACGACCGGGGCCTCGCGGTCCCACCCGAGCTCGGAGATCGTGGCCGGGTCCAGCGCGAGGTGCTCGCCGAGCGTCGGCGGAGCTCCCACCCACGTCGTCGCGAGCACCCTGAGGAAGTGGCCGTGCGAGAACAGGAGCACGTCCCGGACGCCGGAGCCGCGCACCCGCTGGACGACGGCGAGCGCGCGGACCGCCACCTCGTCGAGCCGCTCCCCCTCGGGCATCGCCGGGTGGCTCCACGCCGTCCAGCCGGGCACCCGCTCGCGGATCTGGTCCCGGGTCAGGCCCTCGTACGCGCCGTAGTCCCACTCCACGGCGCGCGGCTCGGGCTCCGCATGACCGAAGCCGGCGAGCTCGGCGGTGCGGCGCGCCCGCTCCAGCGGGCTGGTGAGGACGAGACCGAAGGACACCTCCGGCCAGGCGGGGGCGCAGCGCCGCGGCGACCCGCTCGCCCTCCGGCGTCAGCGGCAGGTCGGTCTTGCCCGTGTGCTGCCCGCTCGCGCTCCACGTCGTCGAACCGTGCCGCACGATCCACAGCCGGGTCGCCTCGTCGCTCATGGGCGCATCCTGCCGTCGGACGGCGTCGACGCCCATGCGAGAGCGACCGCCCGGGCCCGCCGGTCGACCGCTGGCCGGAATCCCGTCCGGCCTAGGCTGATCGACCATGGACACGGAGGAGATGGACCGGCTTCGTGCGGTCTACGAGGACCTGCACAGCCATCCCGAGCTCTCCTTCCAGGAGCACCACACCGCCGGGGTGGTGGCGCAGTGGCTGGCGGACCTCGGCTACGAGGTGCTGACCGGGATCGCCACGACCGGCGTCGTCGGCGTGCTGCGCAACGGGGACGGGCCCACGGTGCTGTTGCGGGCCGACATGGACGCCCTCCCGGTGCAGGAGACGACCGGGCTGCCGTACGCGAGCCGGATCGACGGCGTCGCCCACGCCTGCGGCCACGACGTCCACGTCACCTGCCTGCTCGGCGCGGCCGCCGAGCTGGCCGCGACCCGTGCCGCGTGGTCGGGCACGGTCGTCGCCGTGTTCCAGCCCGCGGAGGAGCTGGTCACCGGCGCGGCCACCATGGTCGCCGAGGGACTGTTCGACCGGGTCCCCCGGCCCGACGTCGTCCTCGGCCAGCACGTCGCGCCGCTCCCGGCCGGCGCGATCGGGCTGCGAGCGGGACCGGCGTTCGCGGCGGCGGACGCGCTACGGATCACCCTGTACGGCTCCGGCGGTCACGGCTCCCGGCCGGAGACGACCATCGACCCGGTCGTGATGGCCGCGGCGACCGTGCTGCGCCTGCAGGGCATCGTCTCCCGCGAGGTGCCGGCCGCCGAGACGGCCGTCGTCACCGTCGGGGCCCTGCGCGCCGGGACGAAGAACAACATCATCCCGGACGAGGCCGAGCTGCAGCTCTCCGTGCGCACCTACGACACCCTGGTCCGCGAGAAGGTGCTGGCGGCGATCGAACGGATCGTGCGGGCGGAGGCGCAGGCCTCCGGCGCGGTTCGCGAACCGCTGATCGAGCAGATGGAGTCGTCGCCCGCCGTCGTCAACGACGCCGACGCGGTCGAGCGGACCCGTCCCGGCGCTCGCCGGCGTGGTCGGAGCCGCCCGGGTGGCCGATCCGGGGCCGACGACCGGCAGCGAGGACGTGGGCGTCCTCGCCGCCGGGGCGGGTGCGCCGATCGTCTTCTGGCTGCTCGGCGGCGCCGACCCGGCGCTGTTCGCCGGAGCGTCCGGCCTCCCGGACGTCGCCCGGATCGTGGCCGGCCTGCCGTCCAACCACTCGCCGCTGTTCGCGCCCGTGCCGGAGCCGACGCTGCAGGTCGGCGTCGCGGCACTGACGGCTGCCGCGCGCGCCTGGCTGCGGACGGCCTGAGCCCGGCTCCTCTCGAACCGCCCGGGTCAGCCGCGCGCGTACGCCGCGAGGTGCTGCCCGGTGAGGGTCGAGCGGTCCGCGACCAGTTCGGCCGGGGTGCCCTCGAAGACGATGCGGCCGCCGTCGTGGCCGGCGCCCGGTCCCAGATCGATGATCCAGTCGGCGTGCGCCATCACCGCCTGGTGGTGCTCGATGACGACCACCGACGTGCCGGAGTCGACGAGCCGGTCGAGCAGCCCGAGCAGCTGCTCGACGTCCGCGAGGTGCAGGCCCGTCGTCGGTTCGTCGAGCACGTAGACGTCGCCCTTCTCCGCCATGCGCGTGGCCAGCTTGAGCCGCTGCCGTTCGCCGCCGGAGAGCGTCGTGAGCGGCTGCCCCAGGCTGAGGTAGCCGAGCCCGACGTCGGCGAGCCGGCTGAGGATGGCGTGCGCGGCCGGTGTGCGCGCCTCGCCCGCCCCGAAGAACTCCTGGGCCTGCGTCACCGGCATGGCGAGCACCTCGCTGATGTCGCGACCGCCCAGGCGGTAGCCGAGCACGGAGGCCTGGAACCGCTTGCCCTCGCACTCCTCGCACACCGTGGCGACGCTCGCCATCATCGCCAGGTCCGTGTACACGACGCCGGCGCCGTTGCACGCCGGGCAGGCCCCCGCGGAGTTCGGGCTGAACAGCGCGGGCTTGACCCCGTTGGCCTTCGCGAACGCGCTGCGGATCGGGTCGAGCAGCCCGGTGTAGGTGGCCGGGTTGCTCCGCCGGGAGCCGCGGATCGGCGACTGGTCCACCGCGACGACCCCGTCGCGGCCGGAGACCGAGCCGTGGACGAGGGAGCTCTTGCCCGACCCCGCCACGCCGGTGAGGACGACGAGGACGCCCAGCGGGATGTCGACGTCGACGTCCCGCAGGTTGTGCGTGCTCGCGCCGCGCACCGGCAGCACGCCGGACGGCGTCCGCACCGTCTCCTTGAGCGCGGCCCGGTCGTCGAGGTGCCGGCCGGTGAGCGTGCCGCTGGCGCGCAGACCCTCGACGGTGCCCTCGAAGCAGATCGTGCCGCCGGCGGTGCCCGCACCGGGGCCGAGGTCGACGACGTGGTCCGCGATCGCCATCGTCTCCGGCTCGTGCTCCACGACGAGCACCGTGTTGCCCTTGTCCCGCAGCCGCAGCAGGAGGTCGTTCATGCGCTGCACGTCGTGCGGGTGCAGGCCGGCGGTGGGCTCGTCGAAGACGTAGGTGACGTCGGTGAGCGAGGAGCCGAGGTGCCGGATCATCTTGGTGCGCTGGGACTCCCCGCCCGACAGCGTGCCCGACGGCCGGTCGAGCGAGAGGTAACCCAGCCCGATCTCGACGAACGAGTCCAGGGTGTCGAGCAGCTTGGCGAGCAGCGGGGCGACGGAGGGTTCGTGCAGGTCGCGCACCCAGCCCGCCAGGTCGCTGATCTGCATCGCGCAGGCGTCCGCGATGGAGATCCCGTCGATCTTCGACGAGCGGGCCGCCTCGCTGAGCCGGGTGCCGCCGCAGTCCGGGCAGGTGGCGAACGTGACCGCGCGCTCCACGAAGGCGCGGACGTGGGGCTGCAGTGCGTCGACGTCCTTGGAGAGCATCGACTTCTGGATCCTGGGGATCAGCCCCTCGTAGGTGAGGTTGATCCCCTCCACCTTGATCTTGGTCGGCTCCTTGTGGAGCAGGTCGTCGAGCTCCCGCTTCGTGAACTTCTTGATCGGCTTGTCCGGGTCGAAGAAACCACAACCGGCGAAGATCCGCCCGTACCAGCCGTCGACGCTGTAGCCGGGGATCCTGATCGCACCCTCGTGGAGGGACTTGCTGTCGTCGTAGAGCTGCGTGAGGTCGATGTCGGAGACCCGGCCCATGCCCTCGCACCGCGGGCACATCCCGCCGGTGATGCTGAACTCGCGCCGCTCCTTGACGCTGCGCCCGGCCTTCTCCAGCGTCACGGCACCCGCACCGCTGATCGAGGCGACGTTGAAGGAGAACGCCTGCGCCGAACCGATGTGCGGTCGCCCGAGGCGGCTGAAGAGGATCCTCAGCATCGCGTTCGCGTCGGTGACGGTGCCGACCGTGGAACGCGGGTTGGTCCCCATCCGCTCCTGGTCCACGATGATCGCGGTCGTGAGCCCTTCGAGGACGTCGACGTCGGGGCGTGACAGCGTCGGCATGAAGCCCTGGACGAAGGCGCTGTAGGTCTCGTTGATCATCCGCTGCGACTCGGCGGCGATCGTGCCGAACACGAGCGAGCTCTTGCCCGACCCCGAGACGCCGGTGAAGACGGTCAGCCGCCGCTTCGGGATCTCCAGGCTGACGTCCGCCAGGTTGTGCTCGCGCGCGCCGTGCACGCGGATCAGGTCGTGGCTGTCGGCGGCGTGCCGAGCGGGCGCAGGGCTGTCGGTCCTCGTGGCCGTGCTCATCGTCTCTCCGTCCGTGGATGCGGCCGGCGCGCGGCCGCCCGTCGGGTCCCGGCCTGCTCCGACTGCGCGTTCAGACCACCCAGCGGCCATCGCGCATGAGCTCCCGATCGGGCAGTTCGTCGACCTCACGCCACGCCTGCATGCGCCGAGGGGTGACGCGGAACCAGCGGTAGGGCGTGGTCAGGGTTCGAGGGTCGAAGCCGGTGCGGGCGGCGAACCGATCCCCCTGCTCCCGGGGCAGCGCGTCCAGCTCGAGCACCTCGACCTTCCCCTCGATCATGGTCACGTCGCGGGTGCCGCCCAGCCCCAGCCGAGCCGTGCCCGTCGCGGCCAGGTTCCTGCCGGTCGGGCCGTCCGCCGGGGTGGCCAGCAGCAGCGCCGCACCGTCCCAGTCGAAGGACAGCGGCACCAGGTAGGGGACGCCGTCCGGCGACGCGCTGGCCACCCAGACGTCGACGTCCTGCGCGAGCCGGTGCTCGGTGTCCCGGCGGCGCTCCGCGCCGGAGCGGGGCTGGGCCTGCATCGGTCCTGCCATGGCCGCAGCGGCCTCAGCGGTGCTCGTTGATCCGGACGAGGTTGCCCGCGGGGTCGCGGAAGGCGCAGTCGCGGACGCCGTAGGGCTGGTCGGTCGGCTCCTGGACGACCTCGGCGCCCGTGGCCTGGATCTTGTCGAAGGCCGCGTCGAGGTCGGGGGTGGAGAGCAGGATGATCGCGTACGTGCCCTTGGCGATCATCTCGGTGATGACGCGGCGCTCGTCGTCGGTGATGCCGGGGTCGACGGCCGGCGGCGTGAGCACGATGGACGTCCCGGGCTGCGCGGGCGGGCCGATGGTGATCCAGCGCATGGTTCCGCGCCCGACGTCGTTGCGGACCTCGAAGCCCAGGGCGTCGCGGTAGAAGGTCAGGGACGCCTCGGGGTCGGTGTGAGGGAGGAAGCTGGCGTTGATGGTGATGTCCATGCCCGTCACGCTAGGTGTGCCTCCGGGATGCGTGCTTCTCGATTCCTGACCGGTCTGGTCACCTGCTTCGACACGCACGCCGGCAGCTCCGCACTCCCGGCCGCGGCCTCGCGGCGGTAGACGCTGGGCGACATTCCGACGAGCTCGGCGAAGCGGGTGCTGAACGTGCCGAGCGACGAGCAGCCGACCAGAAAGCAGACCTCGGTCACGCTGAGGTCGCCGCGGCGGAGCAGTGCCATCGCCCGCTCGATCCGGCGGGTCATGAGGTAGCTGTACGGCGATTCTCCGTACGCGCGCCGGAACTCGCGGCTCAGGTGCCCGGCGGACATGTTCACACCGCGGGCCAGCGCCTCGACGTCCAGAGGCTGCGCGTGCTCACGGTCGATGCGGTCCCGCACCCGGCGCAGCAGCGCCAGGTCGCGCAGGTGCTGCGCCTCCGCCGACGTGCTGGTCACGTCGAGGATCGTCCCACAGTCGCCGGGGCAGGAGCCGGACGCGTACCCGAGTTGCGCCGATTCGCGCCCTCGTTCCCGCCTCGTGCCCACCACCGCTCCCACGTCGTCCGGACTCCGGTCGGCGGATCATCCTCCTGATTCCGCCTGTGCCGAGCGGGTCGGCGCTAGCCTCCAGGATCGGGTGCAGCGGCTGCCCCCGATCAGTGGAGTGCGCGCACCGGGAGGGGTTCACGGGTGGTGGGCGACCTGACGCTGTCGGTTCCTCGGGGCTGGGGCGGGCGGATCCCGCTGGGTCGGAAGGTGCTGCTCGCCCTCGGGACACTGCTGGCCCTGCTCACCCTGACGATCCTGCTGGCGGTCGTCCTCGTGAACCGGCTGGGCTCCGCGGAGATCCGGATCAACGACCGGAACCTTCCGTTCGCGACGTCGGTCGACGCGGCCGCACTGGCGGCCAAGGGCGTCGCCAACGACGAACGCGGATACCTGATCAGCGGGGACCGTCGCTATCTGGGCGAAGCGGAGGCCCGCATGGTGCAGGCCCGGAAGGCCTTCGCCGCCGCGTCCGGTTCCGCCGCCACCGAGGAGGAGCGGCGCGCCGTGGCGCAGGCCGCCGACAGCTTCGAGACCTGGGCGGTCCGGCTTCAGGACGAGTTCGCGACCTTCCCCAAGGACCGGGCAGCGGCCGTTCGGGCCTCCCTGGGCGAGACCCGGGAGCTCCGGAAGAACGACGAGACGGACCTCGCTCAGGCGCAGGCGCTGGCGGTGAGATCGCTGCGGGGGGAGAACGCCTCCATCGCCGGCTCGGCCGCCTCCTCGCGCAATCTGCTCCTCTGGTGCCTTCTCGCCGTGCTCTGTGCCGGGCTGGTCATCGGGTGGTGGATGGTCCGCCTCGTCGCGGCACCTGTCCAGCGCCTGCTCACCCTGGTGTCCGACCTCCCGCTGCAGGACGTGCTGGGGACGGGGTCCGCCGCCGCGGAAGACCGCTCCGAGCGCCCCGCGACGTACAGCGAGGTCGTGAAGGCGGAGACGGAGCGACGACGCCTGGCGGCGAAGCTCCCGGGTCTCCTGGCGGGCGAGCCGGGGACCCGCCTGCTCGGGGAGAACGGCGTCGACGGGAGCGCGGTCGTGGTCACCCTCGCCGACGACACCATCGACGAGGTCATGGGACGGGTGGGCGGGCACGCGCGATCCGTGGTCGTGGCGACGCAACTGTCGGACGACGCGGACCCTCGCCTCCTGGACGGCGTCGCCTTTCTGCGGGCGACCCCCGCGGCCACGCCCGACGGGCTCGTCAACCCGCTGGGGCCGTCGGCCAAGATGGCTGCCCTCTGGCAGCTCGTCACGCTCGACCCCGGCGTCCGCCTCGTGGTCCACCACCCGGACGGCCGCCTCTACCGGATCGAGCCCTTGCCGCTGCCCTAGGCTCCCGCCGGCGCCGGCCCACGGCATGCGATGTGGCTGGTGGGACGTGCCGTCGGGCGTCCTGCGCCCACCTACCATGACGCGGACGGAGAGCACTCCTGCGGCGACATCGAGGCACCATGCCCGCAACACCCAGGTCCACCTTCGCCGTTCGATCGGCATGAGGCTGGCTCCCGCGCAGGCCCGGGCCCGGCTGGTCGCTCACGACCACGGGATCCTCTGCACGGTGCATGCGGCGCGAGGCGTCGACGCCGTGCCCGTCGCCTTCGCCGTCGACGAGGACGACTTCATCGGCGTCCCCGTCGACCGCGTGAAGCCGAAGTCGTCCTCGCGCCTGCAACGGGAGCGGAACCTCGAGGCCGATCCGCGCGCGACCCTGCTGGTCGAGCACTGGGACCGCGACGACTGGTCACGCCTGTGGTGGGTGCGGGCCGAGCTTCGCCGGGTGGCCGACCCACCACCCCGGCCGGGTGGCGGATCTGGCCGCCCGCCTCGCCGGTCGCTACCCGCAGTACCGCGATGCAGCCGTTCACCACCGTGCTCGTGCTGCGCATCGTCGGGATGACCGGTTGGGCCGCACGCGACGACACCAGCGCCGGCTGACGCAGAGAACCCTCGCCCGCATGAGGGAATCCTGCGGCGGGACGCGTGGGGTCACTACTCGCCGGAGGCGGCAGCGCTCATCCGGGCGTGGTCGTGGAAGTCGCGCGAGCTGAGGATCAACCCGTCGCGTACGCGAACGATCTGCACGTTGGCGACGACGAACCTGCGACCCGTCGAGATCATCTCGCCCTCGTAGTCGTACTCGGCGATGACCACCTCCGGATCCGTCGTCTCGTGCAGCTTGACGTTGATCGGGCGCAGGCGGAACGGTGCACGGCCGGCAAGGGTGAAGTGTCGTGCGAGCTGCTCCCGGCCGACCAAGCGCAGTCCGCCGGGCTGCGCGAACGGCAGTTCCACGACGGCCGACTCCGCGTACAGCTCGGCCAGTGCCGGAGTCGCCCCTGCGGCTATACCGGCGAGCAGCCGTTCGATCACCTCGCGGGCGCTGGCTTCCGGAGCGGTGCTCATCACCCCCGTCACTGTGCCACGTGCGAATTCCCGCAGCTCCGCACTCCGGGCCGAGGCCCTGTCGGCACGACCGCTCGCCGTGTTCGAGCTGGCCGTGATGACGTTGCTCGGCCGTCAGCGAGAGCCGGACCCGGGCGTGGAGCTCTCGCAGACGGCGTGGCCGCCGGGGCACAGCGCGTAGCGGACGCCGTCCCGGACCTCGGTTCGTGACGCGATGCGGTAGGTGACTGCACCGTCCCCCCGCACCAGCGTGATCACGTAGGGGACACCCGTCAGCCAGCCGCCGTCGTAGCCGCTGAAGACGTCGTTGACGCCGGCGACGTATCCGGCGTCGAAGGCGTCCTTCACCGGGCGTTGCGCATCGGCCGGCAGTGCCGCACCCTCCTGCAACGCCCGGCCCTCCTGGACGCCGAGCGCCTCACCGGCGGCCACGCCCGACGCGTAGGCGCCGCCGGCGTCCGATACCCGGCTGCTCACCTGGTGGGGTGCCGTTCCGCGGCCGGCGAGGAAGGCCGTGCCCGCGGCGAGCACCGCGCCCACCACCAGCATGGGCCGACGTGCTCGAACGTCCATGGCGATCTCCGCTCCCGCCGCCGCTCCGTTCGTCGATCATCCCTCAACGGACGTACGCGAGCGGCGAGGCGAGTGCGCGTCCCAGCACGGTCAGCGGGTGGCCCGCATCGCCCTCACACGGTCAGGCAGAACGGGTGCCCTGCGGGGTCGGCGAACACGCGGAAGCTCTCGCCCTCCCCCGCCAACCGCGTTGCGCCGAGCTCCAGCGCCCGCGCCTCGCCCGCGTCGAGGTCGTCGACGAGGATGTCCAGGTGCGCCTGCTGCGGGCGCGCCGGGTCGGGCCACGCGGGCGGGGTGTACTCGCTGATCTGCTGAAACATCACGCTCTGACCGTCGCCGGCGACGAGCGCCCCCTCGGGCCCGTCGTACGTGACCTCCATTCCCATCAGGTCGGCGTAGAAGCGGGCCAGCCCCGAGGCGTCGGGGGCGTCGATGGTCACCGCGAACAGGTCCATCACCGGCCCGACACCGGCCTTCTGGCACAGGTCGAACGGGTGGCCGGCCGGGTCTGCGAGCGTGATCCAGGTCGGGCCGTCGGCCAACCGGGTGGCGCCCAGGGCCACCGCTCGCCCGGCCGCCGCCTCAGGGTCATCCACCTGCAGGTCGAGGTGGAACTGCTGCGGGCGATCCTGGCCAGGCCACTGAGGGGCGACGTGGTCGGGAGCCAGCTGAAACGCGATCTCGCGGCCGTCCCCTGCGCGCAGGGTGATCCAGTCGGGGTCCCTGCGCACGATCGTCCAACCCGTGAGATCGGCGTAGAACGAGGCGAGCTTGTCGATGTCCGGCGCATCGAGCGCCACGAGTTCGAGGCGTCCTGTCACAGTCATGCGCACATCCTGCCCTCGTCCTTCGGCACCGGTCAGCGTCGCCGGTCCCATCGCATCTCATCCGAGGACTCGAGCTACTCCGACGGCATCCGGGCGCCCGCTCGACGGGATCGTCCGAGTCGAGGTAGAAGAGCCGCGGTGCTGTGCCTGCTCGTGCTCGCCCTCACGGCTCGGTCACCGTGCGGGCGCTCCGTCGTCCAGCGCTTGAGAACGCGTGCCCCTCGATCCCCCAGCTGATGATCCGCCGCGGGGCGATGCTGAACCAGGCGGAGTCCCAGCCCGGGCCGAAGAGCTGATCTCCGCCCGTGTCATGGAGTTCGGCGCGGCCGCGGACCTCGATCCCGCGAGGGGTCCACGGGTCCACGCTGGCCAGGTCGTCGACGGCGAACGCGGTTTGCGGGTTCGTGTGCAGGTCGCGCCATTTCTTGGAGCTGCTCAACCCATGGCCGCCGATCTGGATGGTCTCCGCCTCGGGGTCGAGGCGAAAGCCGACCGGGACGATGTGGGGTGAACCATCGGGACCGACCGTTGCGAGACGGCCCAGCGGCTGCCCGCGCAGGTACTCGATCTCCTTCTCCGTGAACGGGCTCACCGTGTCCTCCTCCTGCTCCCTCCCGGAACCAGCAGCTACCGGACGGTTGTAGCACTTCGGGCGGCTCAGGCGATGGGGTTCGGGTGAGGTGAGGTAGCGCGGGGAGATCCGGGGTCTCGGATGGTTCGACGCCGAGAGGACGACCAGGGTGCGGTGGCTCTCATCGTGGCGTTGATGACGCTGGTCTTCTGCGGGCTCCTGGCACTGGTGGTCGACCTGGGCGTGGCGCGGGATCAAGAGCGGTTGGCGCAGAACGCGGCGGACGCGGCCGCCTTGGCGGCGGCCTCCTCCTTCGCTCACACGGTCAACCCCGGCGCAGTGACGGCCAACGAGATCGCCCAGGCACAGGCCCTCGCGAGCCAGTACGTGGCCGTCAACGGGTGGCAGCCCGGTCTCGCTGCATTCACGGTGGACCCGGCGGCCGGCACTGTCACGGTCACTTTGGCGGGGCAACACTCTGCACGCTTCTTCGCCGGGGTCATCGGCGCGGGCACTCCCATCGTGGGTGCTTCGGCGCAGGCGACCTGGCGGGACGTCCCGGCACCGTGCTCGATGTGCGTGCTCGGTGACTTCAGCGCCCAGAACGGGCAGACCGTCAACAGCGCGGGCAGCATCCTCACCCGCGGCGACCTGAACGTCTCACCTGGCGGGACTGTCAGGTCCTCGACCGGGATCGTCGGCTACGGCGGCACGCTGAACAACGACGGCACCGTGGCGCCGTCTCCACCGGTGCACGTCACGAACGTCACCGATCCGTACGCCGCAAGCCCCCAGCTGCCCCCGGGGCCGCCGGCACCGCCGCTGGGCAGCCCGGTCGTCACGCCCACGACCAGCGCATGCATGCCCGGCACCTACGACGACGTCACCGCCTGCCGCACGTTCGCGCCCGGCATCTACGTGATCACCGGGCAGAACACCTTCACCGGCGCCTACTCGGTGACGGGCACCCAGGTCCTGTTGTACTTCACCTGCTCGACCGGTTCGGGCGCCAACACCGTCAGCGCCGCCTGCCCCGCCGAGGGTGCCCCGGGCGGGTCGATCGCGTTCGCGGGCGACGTCAACGCCACCATCACGCCCTTCACCGATCCGACGTATCGCGGGCTGGCGATCGTGTACGACCGTCACGACACCTCCGACCTGGGGATCGTCGGCGGCCCGGACATCACGATCAGCGGGAGCGTCTACGCCGCCTCAGCCACCCTGGTGAACAACGGGAACGGCCCCTTGACCGTCGGCGGGACGTTGGTGGTCGGCGGCGTCGCTCTGCACGGGGTTCCAGCCACCGTCAACGTCACCCAGGCCAACGCCGTCGCGGACCTGCCCCCAGCACTCGTTCACCTGACCCAGTGACCCGCGAGCTTCACGGGCCTGTGCGCGGGTTGGCGGCAGGGGCTGCTGGACGATGCCTGCTGACCTTGCCGACTCGACGCGAGAGGCGGGCACCCCGAGCTCGCCGGCTGGTGCTGGTCGTTGGCCGTCCTCGAGGAGACCTGACGCAGGAGCCACGCACCGACCCCCGATCTCACAACACGTCCGGACGGCGATGATCGACGGAGGCGGCAGCGCCTGGCAGCGACCCGCGACACGCCCTATGAGCACGCCCGCGAGAGCGCACGCTCGATGTCTAGACCCGCGGTCCGCTGCAGCCCAACACACCGTCCTGCGGTAGCCAACCCGCGAATATCAGACTGACGACGCGTCGATACCGACACGCTCGCCACCGCCATCACGCCCGTCCGGCGACACGGTGCGGCGCCCGAGGACGACGGTCCCCGGGCGCCGCACCACCCTGCCCCTTGACAGCACCGGCCTACATATCAGGGCGTGTCCCTGAAGTCATTCGTCCAGGCCAGAATGGCGCCGGGTTCGGGGATCCCGGCATTGATGCCACGGCGGCGCAGCTAGCCACCGGTGCCACGCGCCGAGTACGCCTTGTCGCGCGCACCGACCGAACGTTCGGTCCGAGCATCGGCCGGTGGCAGCTGGAGGGTCAACCGCAGGACGCCCTGCCCGTGTCGTCCGTTCGGGGGAAGACGTAGCCTCGGTCGCGTGTCGCGGGAGCAGCTGCCGGCGCCGACGCCCGCGTCGGCACACGGGGCCGCGGACGGCGCCGAGGCGTCTCCTGGGCCGGCGGAGCCGGAGCAGGCGCCGCTGGTGGCAGGTCATTCCGGCCGGGCTGCGCTTCAGCCTCGCCGTGTACGGGATCACCCGGGTCCCCGTCGTCGCCGGTGTCGCCTGGTTCCTCCGGGACCATCCCGGTAGCACCGTCCAGACGATGGCCGTCACCTGGGACGGCTACTGGTACACCCACATCGCGCGGGACGGCTACAGCGCCTCTTTGCGGGCACCGGCGGCGCTGGTCGGACCCGCCCACCACACCCTCAGCGACTGGGCCTACTTCCCCGGCTACCCGCTGCTCATCCGTGCCGTGGCCTGGCTGACCCGGATGCCTCTGATCCCGGCGTCGATCGTCGTCGCCGCCGTGGTCGGCGTGTTGGCCGTCTGGGCGGTCTATGCGCTCGGCGAGGCCCACGGCGGAGTGTCCGTGGGCCGCGCCGCCGCGCTGCTCGTCGCCGCCTGGCCGGGATCGGCGATTCTCGACCTCCCGTACACCGAGGGCCTGTTCCTGGCCTCGGCCGGCGCCGCCCTCGTCTGCTTACAGAAGCGGCGATGGGTGGCAGCCGGGCTGCTCGGCGCGATCGCCTCGGCGACGCGACCCAACGGGCTCGCGGTGATCGCGGCCGCCGCCGTGGCCGCCGCCCTCGCGATCCTGGCCGAGCGGGAGTGGCGGGCTCTGCGCGCTCCGGTGCTCTCCGCCGCCGGGGCCGCTGCCTTCGTCGTCTACGGGTGGCAGCGCACCGGCGACCCGCTCGTGTGGCGGCACGCCGAGAACCTGTGGGGGCAGCGACTGGACTTCAACGCCACTGTGGTGAAGGCGACTGCCACGTTGCTCGGAGACCTCGGGACGGCGATGAGCGAGGACGTCGGCCGCACCGCCCTCGCGGCCGGCCTGCTGCGTCTGCTCGGCATGCTGCTCGTGGCCGCGATGGTGGCGGCGGCATGGGTGAACCGCCGGCGGTTGTCCCCGCCGCTCCTGGTCTACGCGGCCGTCAGCCTGGGGATGATCCTCGGCTACAGCACGGTCAGTACCCGCCCGCGGATGGTGCTCACGGTCGTCCCCGGGTTCGTGTGGCTCGGGGCATGGCTGCCCCGCCGCGCAGCGATCGTGCTGGCGACCTGCCTGTTGCCGCTACTCGCCGTGGTCACGTACCTGTGGGGGCAGGACCTGACGCCGTGAGATGCCCCGCCAGGATCCCCGCGCTCGCCCTCGCCGGCGCGCTGCTCCTCTCGGGCTGCGCGGAAGGACCGCCGGTTTGGCCGACCGAGACCGCCGGCCCGGGGAAGTTCGAGGTGCGCGTGCTGGTCGACGACCAGGCCCTGGGCGCCCTCCGCAGCGACATCGACCGGTTCGTCGCCACCAGGCCCGTACTGATCAGCTGGGGCGGCGGGACGGCCGACGATATCGCCGCCACCGTCAAACAGGGGTACCGCATCAGCGTCGTCGTGCTGCCGTCCGGCCCGGCGCTCGACCGGGTCCGCGACGAACTGCTCGCCCCACCCACGAGGCTGGGCACGCTCGGGTCCCAGACATACTGGGCCTGTCCCGTAGACCGGTACGGCCTGCCGTTGGTGCGGTACCTCAGCGGGCGAACCTCGCAGCAGGTGCTGCAGTCGCAGGGGTTCGACCTCTCGCCCTCCCCCTGACCGCGGCGGCCGCCGGTTCCCGGGCCGGGGCCAGCCGCACCCCGACGCCCAGACTGCCGGCGAACGCGGTCATCGCCTGGCTGGCCCGGCCGGTCCCGCCGATCGCCGACCTCCCGGTCCCACACCAGGGTGCAGCTTGGCTGGGCGGCGGCCCCCGAGCCGCGACACCGCCGCCTTACCCCGCTCGTTCCACCGGCCGAAGACGAAGATCTGGCGGTGCACAGGCGTCGTGCCCGAGAAAGCCGATGAGCGGCCGAGAGCGCGGAGGGAATGCTGCCGGCCGCGGCCATCTGGGCCCAGGGAGTCGCCGAGCAACACGAAGGCCACCAAGCGACGGTGAACGCGAGCACCGTCCCCGTGATCCGGGACCTGTCCCAGGCCAGCCGGCGGCGCTCAGCCCGCGCCGCCTGCGCCTGTCGGTGACAACTCCGGCGTCGGCGGTGACGGTGACGCACCCGCTGAAGGGGTCGTCCGGATCCGGGCGCGGCCGGCACCTCGTCCGACGCTCGCCGTCCGACACGTGCGCGTGCCCTCCCCGGTTTTCCCAAGGGGGCGGGTCCCCGTCGTCGCCCTCGCCGTGAC
Organism: uncultured Actinomycetota bacterium; assembly: GCA_963755755.1. Classification (GTDB taxonomy): domain Bacteria; phylum Actinomycetota; class Actinomycetes; order Actinomycetales; family Kineosporiaceae; genus DATKNA01. The sequence goes on along the minus strand of CAVWLJ010000015.1, from coordinate 3,661 downwards.
CGTCGTCCCGGTCACCGTGTTCGCCTGCGTCGTTGCCGGGCTCCAGCGCGGCGTCGGCTTCCCCGGCGTACGCCTTTCCCAGGCGGCCACCTCGAGCCGTTGCGTCACAGCCGACTCACCCGTGGTGCTGATCCAGATGGATCTCCTGAGCCGCGATCTGGAACGACATTGCCGGGTATGGATCGACGTCACCGGACTCATCTACGACACGTACGCCCTGAGGCTCCCGAACGGGGACCCGCTACCTCGGCCCTTGAATCGCCGATGGCAGCAGGCGCTCATCGACTACCTCTTCTCCGGCGACGCCACCATCCTCGTCCTCGGCGACGGGGACGGCCTCGCTCCCGACACCGCCAGCGAGATGGATCACCTACCCGTTCTCGTGCGCGATTCCGGCTACACGCTCCGGCATGTTCCCCCGGACCGCCACCACTGAGCCCAGGCCTCGCGATCAGGCCGGGATCAACGAGCCGGTTCCGCGCTCAAGAGACGTGGGACCTGGGAAGTGCCGCCGGCTGTTTGCCGTCCGGTCAGGAAGGCGCACAGGTACAGGATCGCCGCGAGTCCGATCAGCGCTGGATAGCCGATGAGGAGCGCGGTGTACTCCAGGCAGCCGCCGACCATGGCACCCAGCAGGTTGACGCCGAAGGCGGTCGTGGCGTCCGCGGTGTCGGCGAATCGCGATGCGAAGACGACGTTCGCCGTGAAGATCGGCAGGAAGGCGACGGTCACCGAGGCGAGCATGCGCCACCCGAAGGCAGACCGAGCAGCCACGACGCGGGCACGAGGGCGGCGACGGCCAGGGCGGCCCCGAGCGCGGCGTACCCCACGGGCCGGGGAACCGGACGCGGTAGAGCCCGGGTCGCCTCCACTGCGAGCAGCACGGCGACCAGGACGCCGGCGAACACGATGGCGTTGACGAGCCAGGTCGTGCCGAACAGCAGCGCGAACCCCGTGACCGCCCGGGTCTCGAGCAGCATGAACGCCGCCCCGAGGAAGAACAAGTCGACGTACGGCCGCCCCTGGCGCAGGGGGCCGCCGAACACGCGGACGGCGATCAGGCTGATCAGGATGATCCCGGCGAGCGTCCAGAGGTAGACCTGCGGGATCGAGGGTGCGCGCAGGTAGGGGAACGGCCGGTCGTCGGTGACCGGCGCCGGGCCGTCGATCACGGTGTTCTTGGCGGCGCAGCGCTGATAGCTGACGTCACGCGTCGCCGTGATGACCGCGTTGCTGATCGAGCGGATCGTGTCGACGCAGGGAGCGTGGCCGAAGGCCTGTGCCACGGTGTTCTGGAGCCTGCCGACGAGCCAGTTCTCCCGATAGGTGTTGTACATCGCGAAGATGCCGTCGGGGCGCAGGTGGGAGTGCACGGCCTGCATCGCCTGCAGGGTGAACAGGTAGCTCTCCAGCCGGATCTGGCTGGCCCCGGCGACCAGGGTGAGCGAGTCCGGCAGGGCGAAGATGATCGTGTCGTACGTCCGGTCGGTTCGCTGCAGGAACGCGCGGCCGTCGTCGATGTGGACGTGCACGCGAGGATCGGCGTACGGATGGTCGGGATTGAGCTCGACCCCCAGCTGCTGGATGCGCGGATCGATCTCGACGGCGTCCACGGAGGTCGCGCCATGGGCCAGGGCCTGGGCGACGTCGATGCCGTTGCCGGCACCGACGACCAGCACGTCGCCCGCGGTAGGACGTGTCGTGCGCTCGTATGCCAGCGCGTAGCGCGGCTCCTTGCCCCGGACCGCCAACGGGCCGATGGTCTGGTGGGGGATCCCGTTGACGAGGATGACGGTGCTCGTCGCGGCGTTCCCTCCGGGGGCGATGGTCTCGACCTTGTAGTACGGCGACCACGAGATGCCGGGAGCAAGACTCTCCATGAGCAACGTGGCGACGACAACGACCGAGGCGGCACTCGCCACGAGTCGTGCACGCCGCGACGGGCCGAGCAGCACGATCGTCGGCACCGCGACCAGCGCGCCCCAGACCACCGAGGGCGCCCGCAGGAACGACGCGATCGAGAACGAGGCGATGCCCAGCAGGCTGCCGACGAGGTCCCACCGATAGGCCTCCAGTCGTGGCAGGACGAGGAAGCACCGGCCCGCGAGTTCTCCAGGCCCCGCCATGACCCCCGCCACGCCGATGAAGACCGCCGGCAGCACCACCCACACGGGCGGCCCGACGGTGTGCAGGGACGTGAAGAAGATCAGGTCGGAGCCGGATCGGTCGATGGTCACAGGAACCGTCCGGACGAGGACCACCAGCACCGCGAGCACGATGGGGAAGTACAGCGGGATGCGCCGCGTCCGGCCGGAGCGCAGGAAGCCCACGCCGACGCCCAGGAAGCTGCCCAGCAACACGATGTTGCTGAAGTAGCTCAAGTGCAGCACATTCGCCCCGAGCCAGCGGATCAACGCGAGCTCGAGGAACAGCATCAGCGCGCTTGCGAGGACCAGACGCACACGGATCGGCACCCGCCGATTCTTGCAGGCGGCGAGCCGACCAAGCCGCTCGCGTCGCGGTAGGTAGCGCCGTCGAGCATGAAGATCGTCGGGGATCAGAGTGTGCGCAGTTCAGAACGCATCTCTGCTGCTGGGGCCGCGACCGCAGATCGCCGACGCCGCCTCACCCGTGCGCACTGGGCCACGATTGATCCACAGCACGCAAATGGACCGAGTCTCGAGGATAGCAGCACGGACGTGCGCCCCCTTGAGCCCAGGACGTGGGTCTATCTGTTCGTGCAGGTCCCCCCGGTCCCAGGGAGACAGTAGCCGGTGCCTACGGCCTATCCCAGCGCTACCTCCTGCCCACCCTTCGTCTCGCGCACGCCGCCAGCAACATCCTGATCGTCGCCAGCGGCCTCGACACCATGAGCCACCTACCTGGGACGCTGCGGTGAGGCAGGCAGGCTGGTCCGCGCCGCTCGCACCGGCGCGCCGCCGTCCTTGAGGTCTCAGGGCTTCCGTAGGGGTTGATGGAGTTCTCCCAGGGCGCTTCCGGGACTTTGCCGAGCGCGGCGCGGGCGCCTTCGGCGAGGTGGAACTAAGGCGAGTAGTGCACCCGCCGCCCGACCGCGGAGTTCGATGTTGGTGATGCGTAGCGTCCTCATCGGATCTCGGCCCCGTCCAGGAGAGAAGGTCACTCACTTGGATGTCGACTGAGCACGCGCCGCGGTCGGTCTGCCCGTGACCGGGCCCGAGGGGGTCAGGCTCGGGAACAACCGCTTGAGCGGTGTCGGCGAGGACTTCGACGACCAGGGTGGGTCGACCAGGGTCAGTTCAGTCCTCGTCGTCGCGTGTGCCTGCTTGATTATTGGCATGGGTAAGTCATGGCTGCCCAGCCCGTCGCCGTGGACGGCCTGGAGGACGTGCGGTGATGTCCACGGTGTCCATGGCTCGGCGAACCGCGGCGGCGGCCGGTTTCCGCGGCTTCGGGCTGCTGTCGGCGGACCTGCCTGCGGCCGAGCATGAGTACGGGCTGAAGGGAATCCGCGCGATGCTCGACGACAACGGCTTCGTGGACCTGGAGCTGGAGGGGATTCCCTACTGGTGGGACGACGGACCGCACCGCGAGGAGTCGGACAAGGTTCGCCATATGCTCTTGGCGCTGCCGAGGTGGTGTACAGCGGCAAGCATAGTTTCGGTCCTATCGGCCAAGTACC
>CAVWLJ010000014.1:0-360377 GCA_963755755.1 uncultured Actinomycetota bacterium | reverse complement strand
CATCGCTCCGGCGGCCGAGCCTGTCCGGGTCGAGCCGCGCGTCTCCGGTCGCGACACCCTGGTCGTGGCCGGACAGCGCATTCACATCGCCCGTGGCTCACGCTGGATACACCCTGGCGTCGAAGCCCCGAAAGGATGATCCGAGTCCACGATGACACCGGGACCGTCCCGCGGAGCCGCCCGTATACCACGAGCAAGAGCTCGAAAGGTTCAAGGTCCCCAAGCCCGAAACCCCAGGACGGAACGTCTAGCCGGACGTGTCACTTATCAACCGGAACGGATCCGTCACGCATCAGATGCAGCTAGGCACCCCGTCCGAAGCCTGCGGACGGACTGTCTTCTGGTCGTCGGCTGGCTGGGGCAGCCGGGGAGCTGGTCGCCGGGGCCCGGTCCGGAGGCCGTGCAGCGTGAGGGCCTTGGTGACGGTGCCGTGGCTGACGCCGAGCTCGCGGGCGATCCTCCTGGCGGACTTCTCGGCGTACTCCTGGCGCTGATGGCCCGCCTCACGCAGCTGTGGGGGGCCTCCCTGGACGCCCGGTCGGCGATCGGCCCGCACTCCCTGTGTCGGTCCTCGACGACCTGCTGAGGGTGCGGGCGAAGGCATGAGAGCACGTGGAGCCGGAGATCGTCTCCCAGATTTCTCCCACGAGCCCCTTAGACAGCCGTCAGGGCCGGCTCCCTCGCGGAGGAGAACCGGCCCTGAGCTGGGAAAACGCGGGTCGGGGTGGCGGGATTTGAACCCACGGCCTCTTCGTCCCGAACGAAGCGCGCTACCAAGCTGCGCCACACCCCGGTAGAACCCGGCCAGCATAGCGGAGCACGGCACGACGCCCGAAACCGGTTCGCGGGCGCGCCGCCCTCCACCGCGCGCCGTCGGACCCCGATGCAAGGATCGGGCCATGACCGAGCAGGGCACACCGGCCACCCCCGAATCTCCTCGCACCGAGAACATCCCCGACTGGGAGCGCAGGTTCCGAGCCCCGCGGATCGGGCTGCCCGACTGGGCGCGCGACGCCCCCGATCGCGCGGCCGTCGTGGCGACCGCCGACGGCGTCCTCGAGGTGCACAGCTGGGACCGTGCCGCCGGGACGCTCGTCCAGGCCACCCGCCGCAAGGAGGGGACGGCCGGCGCGACCGTCGACCCCGCGGGCGAGTTCCTGTGGTGGTTCGACGACCAGGACGGCGACGAGTACGGGGTCTGGCGGCGGCAGCCCTTCGGCTCCGGGCCCGAGACGGACGCCGAGGATCCCGTCGGTCTGCCGGCGGCCTACCCGTCGGGCCTGGCGATCGGCCGCGACGGAACCGTCGTCGTCGGCCGCACCGACGACGACTACGGGGCGCAGATCCACGTCGTCAGCCCCGGCGCCGCGCCGCGGCTGCTCTACGCGCACGCCGAGGACGCCGGGGTCGGGGACCTCTCGGAGGACGGTGAGCTCGTCGCCATCTCCCACAGCGAGCACGGCGACTCCCGGCACCCCGCGCTGCGCGTCGTCCGGACGGCGTCCGGCGACGCGGTCGCCGAGCTGTGGGACGGCCCGGGCAAGGGGGTCGAGGCGTTCGGGTTCGCGCCGCGTGAGGGCGACACCCGGCTGCTCGTGGGGCACGAGCGCCGCGGCCGGCCGGAGCTGCTGATCTGGGACGTCGCGACGGGCGAGCAGCGCGAGCTCGGCGTCGACCTCGAGGGTGAGATCTCGGACGCCGACTGGTTCCTCGACGCGCAGGCCCTGCTCGTCGCCGTCGACCACGACGCCCGCACCCGGCTCTACCGCTACGACCTCGCCGGCGGCGAGCTCACTCCCCTGGGCCGTCCGGACGGAAGCGTCCGGGCGGCGACGCCGCGGCCGGACGGCGACGTCTGGATGGTGTGGTCGAGCGCGGCGGAACCGCCGTCGGTCCGCGACCTCGCCGGGACGTCGTCCTCGAGGCGCCCGGGGACCGGGGGCCGGGCTCCGTCGTGATCGAGGACGTCTGGGTCGACGGCCCGGGCGGCCGCATCCATGCCCTGCTCCGGCGGCCGCCGGGCGGCGAGGGCCCGTTGCCGCTGGTCGTCGACGTCCATGGCGGTCCGACCTACCACGACGCCGACGTCTTCCGGGCGACGCCCGCCGCCTGGGTCGACCACGGCTTCGCCGTGGTGCAGGTCAACTACCGCGGCTCGACCGGCTACGGCTCCGCCTGGCGGGACGCGCTCGAGCAGCGCATCGGCCACGTCGAGCTCGAGGACGTCGTCGCCGTGCGCGACCATCTCGTCGCCGCAGGCATCGCGGACGCCGACCGCGTCGTGCTCGCCGGCGGGTCGTGGGGCGGGTTCCTCACGCTGCTCGGTCTCGGCCTCCACCCGGACCGGTGGGCGGTCGGCCTCGCCGCCGTGCCGGTGGCGGACTACGTCGCCGCGTACGAGGACGAGATGGAGGGGCTCAAGGCCTTCGACCGCTCGCTGTTCGGCGGCTCACCGGAGGAGGTCCCGGAGAAGTACCGGGACTCGAGCCCGATCACCTACGTGGACGCCGTCCGCGCGCCGGTGCTGATCCTCGCCGGCGAGAACGACCCGCGATGCCCCATCCGGCAGATCGAGAACTACGTCGCGGCGCTGGAACGACGCGGGGTCCCGCACGAGGTGTACCGGTTCGACGCGGGGCACGGTTCGCTCGTCGACGACGAGACCGTCCGGCAGGTCCGCGCGGAGCTCGACTTCGCGCGCCGGCACGTGCCCGGCGGCCTCCCGCGCGACGGCAGCACGGCGGCCTGAGCCGCGGCCAGCGCGACTGACGGGCGTGGCGGCGGCTACGCGGTCTCGCGCAGCACCAGCCGGGTGGGAAGCGCCACGTACCGGTCCTCGACGGGCTCGCCGCTGATCCGCGCCAGGAGCATCCGCACCATGAGCCGGCCCATCTGCTCGACGGGCTGCTCCACGGTGGTCAACGGCGGCAGGTGCCGCGCCGCCGCCGGCGCGTTGTCGAACCCGACCACGGCGACGTCCTCCGGGATCCGGCGACCGTGCGCACGCAGGGCTTCGATCGCCCCGAACGCCATGAGGTCGCTCGCCGCGAAGACGGCGTCGACGTCCGGGACGGCCGCCAGCAGGGCCTCGGTCGCGTCCCGGCCGCTGAGCTGGCTGAAGTCACCGCGCCGCAGCAGTGCCCGCTCGGGCTCCAGCCCGGCCGCCTGCAGCGCGTCGCGCCAGCCGTCGGCGCGATCGCGGCCCACCGTCATGTCCGCCGGGCCGCCGATCGTCGCGATCCTCCGCCGGCCGATGCCGAGCAGGTGCTCGACCGCGCGTCCGGCTGCCGCCCCGGTTGTCCGCCTGCACCCACCAGACGCCGGCCCGGCGGTCCCGCTCGGATCCCCGCCCCGCCATGACGACCGGGATGCCGTCCGCGACGAGCGAGCGGGGCAGCGGGTCGTCGCCGTGCAGCGAGATGAGGATCACTCCGTCGAGGTGGCGGCCGGCCGCGAACCGCGACAACTGCGCCCGCTCCTCCTCCGACTGCGAGAACGTGAGGACGAGCTGCCGCCCGGCCGCCGCGAGCTCGGCGTGCACGCCGCGGACCACCGCCGCGAAGAAGGGCTCGGCGAACAGGCGCTCGTCGGTCTCGGAGACCACCAGCCCGATGGAGTCGCTGCGGCCGAGGGCGAGCGAGCGGGCGGCCAGATTGGGGCGGTAGCCCAGCTCCTCGGCCGCCTTGAGGACGGCGTCGAGCGCGGGGCGGCTCACGTTGATCCCGCCGTTGAGCGCACGGCTGGCGGTCCCCCGGGAGACGCCGGCCGCCGCCGCGACCATCTCGAGGGTGGGCCGGGCCGGACCGGCGGGGGTGACCGCCGCGTCGCTCATCGCCCAGCTCCCGTCCGCACGATCAGCAGTGTGCCCCTCCGCCGACCGTCGCGGCACCGGCGGGGCCAGGGGTCGCCGAACGAGCGACCCCGGGCACGGACGACGGAGGCTAGGCGCTCAGCTCCGCGGCCACCAGCTCCGCGATCTGCGCCGTGTTGAGAGCGGCACCCTTGCGGAGGTTGTCCCCGCACACGAACAGGTCGAGCGTGTCGGGGAAGTCGAGCGCCTGGCGGATCCGGCCGACGAAGGTCGGGTCCGCCCCCACGCTGTCGACCGGTGTCGGGAACTCGAGCTCCTCCGGGTCGTCCACGACGACCACGCTCGGCGCGTCCATGAGGACGTCGCGGGCCTCGTCGACGCTCACCGCGCCCTGGAACGTGGCGTGCACGGCGAGCGAGTGCGTGGTCACGACCGGGACGCGCACGCAGGTCGCGGACACCTTGAGGTCGGGGATCCCGAGGATCTTCCGCGACTCGTTGCGGACCTTGAGCTCCTCGCTGGTCCAGCCGTCGTCCTTGCGGGAGCCCGCCCACGGCACGACGTTCAGGGCCAGCGGCGCCGGGAACGGCGACGACCCGTCACCGAGCTTGTCGGTGACCGCGCGGCGGACGTCGCCCGCCACGGAGCCGAGCGTCCGGTCACCGGCGACGACCTCGAGCTCGTCGTAGAGCCGATCGATGCCCGGCTGCCCCGCGCCGGACGCCGCCTGGTACGACGCGACGACGAGCTCGGTGAGGCCGAAGCGCCGGTGCAGGGCGCCGAGCGCGTCCATCATCGTCAGCGTCGTGCAGTTGGGGTTGCTGATGATCCCCTTCGGCCGGCGACGCGCCTGCGCGCCGTTGACCTCGGGCACCACGAGGGGCACCTCGGGGTCCATGCGGAACGCCCCGGAGTTGTCCACCACGACCGCGCCGCGCTCGACGGCGATCGGCGCCCACTGGGCGCTCACCTCGTCCGGGACGTCGAACATGGCGACGTCGACGCCGTCGAAGACCTCCGGCGCGAGCGCGACGACCTCGACCTCCTCGCCGCGCACCCGGAGCTTCCTGCCCGCGGAGCGCGGGGACGCGATCAGCCGGATCTCGCCCCAGACGTCCTCGCGCGTGGAGAGGATCTTGAGCATGACGGTGCCGACGGCGCCGGTGGCACCGACGACGGCGAGGGTGGGCTTGCGGGTCTGGCTGTCCATCAACGACCGGTCCCTCCGTAGACGACGGCCTCGACCATCTCGGCGTCCAGGCCGAAGGCCGAGTGCACCGCGCGCACGGCGACGTCGACGTCGTCCGAGCGGGTGACGACGGAGATGCGGATCTCCGACGTGCTGATCATCTCGATGTTCACGCCGGCGGCGGCGAGCGCGGCGAAGAACTTGGCCGACACGCCGGGGTGGCTGCGCATCCCGGCACCGATCAGCGAGATCTTGCCGATCTGGTCGTCGTAGAGCAGCGAGTCGAACCCGACGTCGGCCTTGCAGCGCAACAGCGCGTCCATGGCCTTCTGCCCGTCCGTCTTCGGCAGGGTGAACGAGACGTCCGTGAGGCCGGTCGCGGCGGCCGACACGTTCTGGACGATCATGTCGATGTTGATCTCCGCGACGGCGACGGCCTCGAAGATGGCCGCGGCCTTGCCGGGCTTGTCCGGGACGCCGACCACCGTGATCTTGGCCTCGCTGCGGTCGTGCGCGACCCCGGAGATGATCGCCTGCTCCATCTGCTCCCCTTCCGGCACGGTGGACCGGTCGACCACCCACGTCCCCTCGCGCTGACTGAACGACGACCGGACGTGCACCTTGACCCCGAACCGGCGCGCGTACTCCACGCAGCGCAGGTGCAGCACCTTCGCGCCGGACGCCGCCATCTCGAGCATCTCCTCCGTCGAGATGCGCTCGATCCGCCGCGCGGTCGGCACGATGCGGGGGTCGGCGGTGAAGACGCCGTCCACGTCGGTGTAGATCTCGCAGACGTCGGCGTCGAGCGCGGCGGCCAGCGCGACCGCGGTCGTGTCCGAGGCGCCCCGGCCCAGCGTCGTGATGTCCTTCGTGCTCTGGCTCACGCCCTGGAAGCCCGCGATGATCGCGACGTCCCCCTCGGCGAGAGTGCTGGAGATCCGGCTCGGCGTGATGTCGATGATCCGGGCGTCACCGTGCTGCTCCGTGGTGATGACGCCTGCCTGGCTGCCGGTGAACGAGCGGGCCCGGACGCCGAGGTCGTGCGTCGCCATCGCCAGCAGTGCGGAGCTGATCCGCTCACCGGCGGTGAGGAGCATGTCGAGCTCGCGCGGCGCGGGCGTCGGGCTGACGGCACGGGCGAGTTCGAGCAGGTCGTCCGTGGTGTCGCCCATCGCGGAGACGATGACGACGACGTCGTTCCCGGCCTTCTTCGTGTCGACCACCCGGTGTGCGACCCGCTTGATGCCTTCGGCGTCGGCGACGGAGGAACCCCCGTACTTCTGCACGATCAGGCCCACGGCTGCTCCCGTGTCTCGGCGACAACGGCTCCCGAGTCTAACCGCCGGCCTCCCCGCGGCCCGGCGGCGTCCGCAGCGCAAGACGTCCGGTGCGCAACCCTGGGGACCAGCTGTGCGTCTGGTGAGCGACGACGATCACGCCCTACTCTTGCGGCGCGACGACCGTCGCCGAGAACGGGAGGCCGGATGGCCGGGGGGATCGAGGTCCGCGGCGTGCGGCGGACCTTCGGCGACGTGGTCGCCGTCGACAGCATCGACCTGGAGGCCCCGCCCGGCGAGGTCACCGCCCTCGTCGGCCCGAACGGCGCCGGCAAGACCACCCTGCTGCTGGTCCTCGCCACGCTGCTGGTGCCGGACGCCGGGGACGTCCGCGTCGCCGGCATCGACCCCGTGACCGACCCGCGGGCGGTCCGGGCGCGGATCGGCTGGATGCCCGACGTCTTCGGGACCTGGGAGACGCTGACCTGCCGCGAGGTGCTCGCCACGGTCGCCGACGCCTTCAGGCTCCCCCGCCGCGCCGCGGCACCCCGGATCGAGGAGCTCCTCGCCCTGGTGCACCTCGAGGACCTCGCCGACCGGCCCACCCAGGTGCTCTCGCGCGGGCAGAAGCAGCGCCTCGGCCTGGCCCGGGCGCTCGTGCACGACCCCGAGGTCCTGCTGCTCGACGAGCCCGCGTCCGGGCTCGACCCGCGCTCCCGCATCGAGTTGCGCGGGATCGTCCGCGAGCTCGCCGCGCAGGGCAAGGCGGTGCTGGTGTCCAGCCACGTGCTCGCCGAGCTCGACGAGATGGCCGACCGCGCCGTCATCGTCGCCCGGGGCCGGACCGTCGCCACCGAGATGCTCGACGCCTCCGGCTTCGCCCCGGATGCCGACCGGCCGATCCCGCGCCCGTGGCGCGTCCGGGCGCTCGACCGTGCCGCGCTGCTCGCCGCCCTGGGCGCACTCGGCCGTGCGGCCGAGCCGGTCGAACGGGACGCCGTCGACGTCGAGCTCGCCACCGACGCCGAGGCCGCCGACCTGCTCGCCGCTCTCGTGCGCGAGCACGTCGCCGTCGTGTCCTTCGGGCCGACGACGAACGTGCTGGAACAGGCCTACCTCGCGCTCACGGAGGACCGGCGATGACGACGACGTCCGTCCCGCCCCCGCCCGCGGACCACGTGCACGCAGAGCCGGGCCGTGCGGGGACCTGGTGGCTGAGCTGGGCGGGCGTACGCACCGTCGTCGTGCTCGAGCTGCGCCAGCGGGTCCGGTCGACCCGCTGGGTCATCGTGCTGGCGGCCTGGGTGGCGGTGCTCGCGGCGCTCACGCTGCTCATCCGGCACGCCGTGTTCAGCACGGTGACCTTCCAGCCGGACGCGCCCGACGCCGCGACGACGGCAGCCGCCGATCAGCTCGCCGGCGCCACCCTGTTCGGGATCATCGTCTTCCTCGTGCTGGCGCTCGGGGGGCTCGTCGCGCCCGCGCTGACCGCGACGAGCATCAACGGCGACCGTGCGGCGGGCGTCCTGGCGGCACTGCAGACGACCCTGCTGCGACCCGCCGAGATCGCGATCGGCAAGCTGCTGGCCGCCTGGCTCACCGCGCTCGCGCTGCTCGCCGCCGCGTCCCCCTTCATCGTCTGGGCCTACGTCGACGGCGGGACCCCTGCCGGCCGCCTGGCAACGACGCTGGTCGTGCTCGCCCTCACGCTCCTCGTCGTCTGCGCGATCGGGCTCGGCTGGTCGGCCGTGGCGGCGCGGACGTCGTCCTCGACGGTGCTGACGTATCTCTCCGTGGTGTTCCTCGGCCTGGGGATCCCGGTCCTGTTCGCCCTGAGCGTGCCGCTCGTGCAGTCCGAGGACACGGTCCAGGTGCGGGTCGCGAACCCCGCGGGCGACGCGTGCCTGGTGCAGAGCGGAGTGCGGCAGCAGCAGCACACCGAACGCTCGTGGTGGGTGCTCGGGGTGAGCCCGTTCGTCGTGGTCGCGGACTCGGCGCCGGCCGCCGAACGGCGCCCCGGCGTCCCGCTCGACGACCCGCTGACCGCCATCCGCAACGGCGTCCGGGAACTGCGCCTGGGTCCGCCGGCCGTGGTCGACGAGTGCTACCTCAACCAGGCGTCGTACGACGCGGACCAGTCGCAGCGGCAGTCGGACCGCGACGCCCTGCCCGCCACGTGGCCCTACGGCCTGGCCGCCGACGTCGCGCTCGGCGCGCTGTTCACCGCTATCGCGGTACGACGCCTGCGGACTCCCTTCCGCCGGCTGCCACGAGGTACCCGGGTGGCGTGAGCCGCGCCGGCCGGCTCAGGTGACGTGCAGGGCGTCGAACTCGGCGTCCGCCGCCGTGTCGTCCTCCACGTCCGTGCGCAGGTGACGCAGGATCGACTGCAGGACCCGCAGTGACGTCGTCGCGCGGTCGCCCCACGTCGACAGGTACGAGTACTGCCACCACCAGAGCGCCTCGTCGATGCGGCCCGACCGGTAGTGCCGCAGCCCGTGCACCAGGTCGGCGGCGACGTCGGCGAGGTCGTCGGAGAGCATCCCGTGCACGAGCTCCGCGTTCGTCAGCGGATCGGTCACGTCGACGTACTCGTCGATGCCCTCGAAGAGGTTCGCCAGCCCGGCGCGCACCGGGTCGACGTCCGGGTCCGGCCCCGCGTCCGGCTCGAAGCGCTCGCTCGGCACGACGTCGGTGATGGCCCCCAGACGCGCCCCCGCGAGCAGGCTCTGCGACAGCGCGAGGAGGAGCACGGGGATCGCGATGTCCGGGGAGGACCCGGCCGCGACCTCCGTGACCGCGTCGAGGAAGGCCTGGGCGTCGGACGCCGTCTCCTCCCCGATCCGGCGCAGCTCCAGGACCTCGTTGGCGGTCTCGTGCGTGTCGTGCGGCAGGCCGTCAGACATCGAGCAGCCTCCTCCCCTCGAAAGCGCGACCGAGCGTGAGCTCGTCCGCGTACTCCAGATCCCCCCCGACCGGCAGCCCGGAGGCCAGCCGGGTGACGCGCAGGCCCATCGGCTTGAGCAGCCGCGCGAGATAGGTGGCAGTGGCCTCGCCCTCGAGGTTCGGGTCCGTCGCCAGGATGATCTCCGTGACCTCGCCGGAGGCGAGCCGCGCGACCAGTTCGCGCACCCGGAGGTCGTCCGGCCCGATCCCCTCGATCGGGCTGATCGCACCGCCGAGCACGTGGTAACGCCCGCGGAACTCCCGGGTCTTCTCGATCGCGACGACGTCCTTGGGCTCCTCGACGACGCAGAGGATGCTGGCGTCGCGACGAGCGTCCCGGCAGATGCGGCACAGCTCGTCGGCCGAGACGTTGCCGCACACGACGCAGAAGCGGACCTTCTCGCTCACCTCGGTGAGGGCGAGGACGAGCCGCCGGATGTCCTCCGGGTCGGACTGCAGCAGGTGGAAGGCGATGCGCTGGGCACTCTTCGGACCGACCCCGGGCAGCCGCCCGAGTTCGTCGATGAGGTCCTGCACCACGCCCTCGTACACACCGCGAGCCTACGTGGTTCCACCGACGGATCCGGGACGCGGGCCGAACTATCCGGTCACGCCGAGTACGGCATCGCAGTACGCGGGCCAGACCTGCAGCGCCCAGGGCCCGAAGTCGCGATCGGTGAGGACGACGGCGCCGAGCCCCGCGTCGGGATCGTCCCAGAGGAAGGTCCCGGCGCCGCCGAAGTGGCCCACCGCGTCCCGCGAGACGTGCTCGCCGGACCAGTGGCCCGCCCGTCCGAAGTTCCGCTCGAAGGTCAAGCCCCAGTCGAGCGGGTCGAACCGGCGGACTCCGGGCAGCACGCCGTTCAGCCCGGGGAACTGAGTGGTCCGCATCTGCGCCACGGTGCCGGGCGACAGGACGGTCGGCGTCTGGATCTCCGCGACGAAACGGGCGAGGTCACGGGCCGTGCTGTGCAGGGCGGACGCCGGGGAGCCGCGCAGCTCGGTGCGGCTCAGCATCAGCGGCTCGAGGACCGCCTCGGCCAGGTAGTCGGCGAACGGCATGCCCGTCGCCTCCTCCAGGTACGCCGCGGCGACCTCGATCCCGCGGTTGGAGTACACCCGCCGGGTCCCCGGCGGCGCGAGAACGCCGGCATCGCTCTCGAACCCGTAGCCGGCGGCATGGGCGAGCAGGTGCCGCAGCGTGGCGCCCGGCGGCCCGGCGGCGTCGTCCAGTGACACCGCGCCCTCCTCGACCCCGACGAGGACGGCGTACCCCGCGAGGAGCTTGCCGACCGACGCCGCCCGGAACACGCGGTCGGCGTCGCCGGCGGTCAGTACGTCGCCGCTGCGGGGCACGACGGCCGCGGCCACGTGCGGGACGTCCCACCCGGCCAGCTGGGCGAACGCGGTCTCGGCGGTGGTCACGTCGCTCATCCGGCCAGCCTCCCACCGCCCGGGCGTCAGCTCCGGTCGAGCCCCGTCCACGTCCAGCGGGGCATCGGCGGCGTCGCCGGCACGACCGAGTCGCGGTCGTTGTACAGGTACATCTCCGCGGTCGCCCACTCCATGTAGGCCCGGAGCGCGGCGCGCAGCTCGGGGTCGTCCGGCAGGCCGGCGTCATCGGCGGCCGCGACGAAGCAGGCGACGAACCGCTCCCCGAGGTCCGGGGTCATCCCCTGTCCCGCGTGCATGCCGAGCACGGCACCGTGCCCGCCCCACTGCGACGAGAACCGCGGGGGCCCGCCGAGGACCTCGGCCCAGTACGCCGCGAGCCGCTCGACGTGCTCCGCATGGACGCCGTGCGAGAACGGGTGCTCGAGCACCGGATCGGCCAGGCAGCGGGCGTGGTGCGCCGCGGCGAGCGCGAGGAACGCCGCGTCGCCGCCGGCGGCCTCGTAGATCGAGATCCGATCCATTCCCCGAGGCTAGTCCTGTCGCTCCTCGATGACGCGACCGCCGAGCAGCTGCTCGACCACGGACGCGCCGACCAGGCCCGAGCCTTCGAGGTCGACGTCGTCCGCGCTCGGGATGTCGTCGGCGAGCCGCACCACGCGCGGCGGCGAGGGTGCCGGGGCCGCGGGAGCCGTGACCGGGGCTACGCCCTCGGCGGGACTCGGCCGGGCGCCGGCGCGGCGGCGGGAGCGCTCGTACGCCGACTCCTCGGGCGGGACGTCATCGGGCGGGGGTTCGGGCGGGAGCGGGATGTCGTCGGTCGGCGGCTCCGGCGCCGCCCGGCGAGGCTGAGCCCGGCGGGCGGACGACGGCGGGCTGCTCCTGACGACCGCGCGCAGCACCGTCGGACCCATCGGACCCATCGGTCGCCGGGCTCGGCGCGGCACCCTGCTCCGCCGGTCGGGCGGGGACCGGCGGGACCGGCGGGACGGTATCGGTCGGTGCGGTGTCGGCCGGAGACGGTCTCGGCCGGAACGGTCTCGGCCGGCACGGTCTCGGCCGGCACGGGGCCGGTCCGGCCCGGCGCCGGCGGGGCGTCCTCCGCGACCGCGTCGAAGGTGCAGTCCAGCCCCATGACATCGATCAGCGCCTGACGCAGGAACTCCTGGTGCGAGCCCTTGGCGAAGCTGGCGGCGCGACCCGGCGAGTCGAACTGCAGCACGAGACGCTTGCCGTCGAGGTCGACGACCTGGGCGTAGTGCGAGACCAGCGACCAGGTCGTCCGCTTGACGCCCGCGAGCCGGGCCATCACGTCGGGCCACATCCGCCGCACGCTCTCCGCGCCGGCGGCGCCTGGGCCCATCTCGGCGACCGCGGGGCGCGGGACTGCAGGCGACGGTTCGCCGGCGCCCGGGGCAGGTGCGACCGCCGGCCGGTCGGCGGCTGGTGCGCCGCCCGACGGGGCGGCCGAGGCGGCGGCAGGAGGTGCGGGGACGGAGGGCGCGGGGACCTCCGGCCGGGTCCGGGGTTGCGGTGCGCCGGTGGGCATCGCCACCTCCGCGTCGGGCCACCCGCGCTCGCCCTGCGGCACCCGCTCGGGCGTGGGCAGTGGGGCGGTGGGAGGAGAGGGCGCAGCGGGCCGGCCGGGGCCTCGCTCCGCGATCGGCGCGGACATGTCCAGCCGCCGCTCGATCCGGTCGACCCGGGCCCGGAGCCCGCGCTCCCCGTCGTCCGCGGCGGGCAGGAGCAGGCGGGCGCAGAGCAGCTCCAGCTGCAGTCGCGGCGACGTCGCACCGGTCATCTCGGTGAGCGCGGCGTTGACGACGTCAGCGTTCCGCGAGAGCTCGGCCCGGCCGAAGCGGGCCGCCTGCCCGCGCATCCGCTCCAGCAGGTCGGCAGGTGCTCCTCGCAGGACGGCGTGGCCGCCGTCCGGCATCGCGGCGACGACGAGGAGGTCGCGCAGCCGCTCCAGGAGGTCCTCCACGAACCGCCGCGGGTCGTGCCCGGACTCGATGACGCGGTCGACGACCCGGAAGACGGTCGCACCGTCGCCGGCGGCGAGGGCGTCGACGACGTCGTCGAGCAGGGCGCCGTCGGTGTACCCCAGCAGCGCCACGGCGGTGCCGTACTCCAGCCCGTCGGGGCCGGCACCGGCGATGAGCTGGTCGAGCACGGAGAGCGTGTCACGCACGGAGCCGGCGCCCGCCCGGACCACCAGCGGCAGCACGCCGTGCCCGACGGTCACGCCCTCGCGCTCGCAGACCTCACCCAGGTAGGCCTGCAGCCGCTCGGGCGGGACGAGCCGGAAGGGGTAGTGGTGGGTGCGCGAGCGGATCGTGCCGATGACCTTCTCGGGCTCGGTCGTGGCGAACACGAACCGGACGTGCGGCGGCGGCTCCTCGACGATCTTGAGCAGGGCGTTGAACCCCTGCGTCGAGACCATGTGCGCCTCGTCGATGATGAAGACCTTGTAGCGGTCCCGCGCCGGCGCGAAGACGGCCCGCTCGCGCAGGCTGCGCGCGTCGTCGACGCCGCCGTGGCTCGCGGCGTCGATCTCGACGACGTCAAGACTCCCGGGCCCCCCGCGCGCCAGGTCCCGGCACGAGTCGCACTCCCCGCAGGGCGTGGACGTCGGCCCCTGCGCGCAGTTGAGGCAGCGGGCGAGGATGCGTGCGCTGGTCGTCTTGCCGCAGCCGCGGGGACCGGAGAAGAGGTAGGCGTGGTTGACGCGGTCCTTGTCGAGCGCCGCCGACAGCGGGACTGTGACGTGCTCCTGACCGATCACCTCGGCGAAGTTCTCGGGCCGGTAGCGGCGGTACAGCGCGGTCGACACGCAGGCACCCTAACCCCGGCGGACGACAGACTCCCCGGCCCGACGGGAAGCCGGGCCCGGGGACGAAGAACTCCCCGCGCACCCGGCAGAGCCTGCCTACCCTTGCTGCCTTCCGGCCCTGGGGGAGTTCAGCGGGATACCGCCACGCGGGGAGTCCGGCGGACACTCTACCCGGCGCGAGGACGGCCCCGAGACGCGCGGTCCCGGCCCCGCATCCGGTGCCGATGGCGAGCGCCAGGTCCGGCGTGATCGGGCCGCGACTACTCGCCGCCGCTCGGGAAGGACAGGTCGGGGAGACGCTAGACTCGCCGGCGGAGGATTCGCCTAGTGGCCTAGGGCGCACGATTGGAAATCGTGTTGGGCTAAACACCCTCGCGGGTTCAAATCCCGCATCCTCCGCGCAGTGATCCGGCCCGCCGCCCTGTGACGCATGGTCATCGGGCGGCGGGCCCGATCTCTTCGACGTCCGGGGGGCGGGGAGGCCGGATCGTGTCGGACGCGCCCGACCCGAGCGCAGGCGGCGTGGGGACGCCGCGGTCGGCGGTGCCGCTGGGCACCCTCGCGCAGCGACCCTGTTCACCTGGGGCGACGGCATGTTCTGGGCGCGCTGGAGGGCTTCGACGCCACCGCGCCACTGATGCGCTCCGGGCCCCTGGCCGGCGCCGCCCGCGCCTGGAACACCCGACACGGCTCCCTGTTCGGGCTCCACGTCCTCCTGGCGCAGGTGACGTGGACAGCGGTGCTCCTCACGCTGGGGGTCGGGCTGGTCCGTTCCCGGTCCCGGCCGGAGGTCCTGCTCATGACGTTGACGATCGCGGGCATCGCCGTGTTCACCCTGCTGTTCCAGGGCCGGTCCCGCTACCTGCTCGTCGAGGTTCCGGTCGTGGTTGCGCTTGCCGCGATCCTCGTGCCCACTGACGCGCACCTCGGGCGGACGCCGTTCCGTCGCTTCCGACTGTCCGAGGGCAGCGCCTGGCCTGACGTCCCGACGTCCGCACATCCCGACACGGTGCCTGTACGACGTATCGGCCTGGGCGCAACCCTCCGGGCGTCTCAGGCGTCCGGGGGAACACGGGGAGGCATCACCCCTGGCGTGGGCGGCGCGTCGGGGGCGACCTGCGGCGGTGGAGGGAGGCGCGCCTGAGATGATTCTCTCTAGACTACGTAGGGTGATCTTCAAGGCAGTGGGCGACGGCCGTCCCTACCCCGACCACGGCTACACGACAGCCAAGCAGTGGTCGAAGGTGGCGCCGCGCCAGGTCCGCCTGGACGAGCTCGTCACGACCAAGCGGACGCTCGACCTCGCGCAACTGCTCTCCGAGGACTCCACCTTCTACGGCGACCTGTTCGCCCACGTCGTGCAGTGGAGGGACACGATGTACCTCGAGGACGGGCTCCACCGCGCGGTCCGGGCAGCTCTCGCGCAGCGTCCCGTGCTGCACGCCCGCGTGCTGGTGCTGGCGGACTGATCGATGGCAGGGGGTCCTGAGGGGGGCGCATCACGCGCCGAGGTGGACGTCGACGGGGACGTCGACCAGGCGCACCCGGACGTCCCCGAGCCGGTGCCCGCGCCCCGGGCCGACACGGGAGCGGACGCCGGGGACGCCGGGGACGCCGGGGACGCCGGGGACGCCGACGGAACCGAGCCGCAGGACGCCGACAACGAGAAGGCGGCGGGACCGGTCGCTGCGGGCGGCGCCGACGAGACCGTCGAGGTCGGCACGGACACGGCCGCCGAGGCCGACGCCACGCGTCGGACGACGGCGACGCGCACCTGACGACGGCTCCGCGGCACCGCCGAGCAGCCCGACGAGGACGCCCCCGAGGAACCTCCGGTCCCCATGTCCGTGACTCCCGCGGACCCACCCGAACCGCCCGACCGACCCGACCGACCCGACCGATGGGACCGTGCGGTCGAGCCGACCGACGACGACACCACCCGCGTCGACATCCCACCCGCCGAGCCCGCGCGCGTCGAGGACGACCCCACCGAACTCGTCACGGCCCAGGCCCTGCCCCCGGCCGACGCCGGTCCCCGCTTCACGCCCCCGCCCTACGACCCGCCAGCGACCCGCCCTACGCCGCAGCCCTCCGATCCGCCTGACGATCCGCCGACGATCCGCCTGACGCGCCCCCGCCGTACGAGCCCCAGCCGCCGGTCCCCCAGCAGCAGTACGCAACAGGCGCGGTTCCGATCCTCGAGATCGAGGGCGGATGGGAGGCGGTGTACCGCCGTCGCCGGCGTCAGACCCTGACCTTCCTCGGTGGGCTCGCGGCCGTTCTGGTGCTCGGGTTCTTCGCCTGGCTGACCTACGCCGGCGTCGTCCCGTGGCCGTTCGGCGGCACGGTCAGCGTGGCGCAGAACGTGTGCACGCGGAGCAAGCCGCTGGCGCCCAAGAGCATCGCGGTCAGGGTGTTCAACGGGTCCTCCCGGGAGGGCCTCGCCGGTCAGGTGTCCGGTCAGCTGAAATCAGCTCGGGTTCGCGGTCAAGGCGACGGGCAACGATCCGCTCGAATCCAAGATCCGCGGAGCTGTCGAGATCCGGCACGGCGAGAACGGCGACCTGGCGGCCGCGACGATGACCGCGTACGTGGTGGGCAAGGTCAGCGAGGTGCAGGACGACCGGCAGGACGGCACGGTCGACCTCGTCCTCGGGCCCTCCTACTCCCGGCTGCACACCAAGGGCGAGCTCAAGAAGTCCCTGGCCGCGGTGACCTCCACGTTGCCGTTGACGTGCCCCGTGGGTGTCACCCCGCCGTCGACGCCGACCCCGACGCCGGCGGCGTCCCGCACCTCGAAGGCCAAGGCGACGCCCCGGCCGACGAAGAGCTGATCACCGCACCCCGGTGAGGACGACCCCGCTCCGGGGCCGGGTCGGGATCCGCGACAGCGGGAACGAGAGGTCCTGCTCCGCCAGCTCGTAGGAGATCCGGGTGAGCGCCCGGACCGCGCTCTTCAGCAGTTCCACGGTCATCCGCTCGCCCGCGCACCGGTGGCCGCTCGCCGGGTCCGCCCCGCCCTGGGGGACGAAGGTGTACGGGTTCGGCGAGCCTGCGGCGAAGCGCTCGGGGTCGAAGCGGTCGGGGTCCGGCCAGAGCTGGGGATCGTCGTCGGTGCCGTGCAGGTCGAGCAGGACGAGCCGGCCCTCGGGCAGGTGGTGGCCCCGCCAGGTGACGTCCCGGGTGGCCCGCGCCCCGATGAGCGGGGCGAAGGGGTAGAGCCTGCGGACCTCGTGCGCGAACGCCTCGAGGTCCGCCTCGAGCCGGTCGCCGTCCTGGCCCGCCAGCCGCTCCCGCCACTCCGGGTGCTCGTGCAGGGCGAGGCCCGAGAACGCGACGAACCACGCCACGGCGATCGCCGGGCGCACCATGTTGAGCAGTTCGACGGCCGCCGTGCGCTCGTCGAGCAGGTTCCCGTCGATCTCCCGGAAGGCGCTCACGACGGCGACGGCGGATCCCGCGCTCGGGGTCCGGTCGCCCGCGCGCACCTCACGGACGACGTCCCGCACCCACTGTTCCGACCGCTTGCGGGCCAGCCGTGCCTGCACGTGCCGCGGGCCGACGCCGCCGAATCCGTCGACGATGCGCTCCAGGTCCCAGATCCGGCGTCGCGCGTCCTGCGGCGTGAGAGGCAGCCCGGCCCAGCCCGCCACCGCGACACCGATGACGCGGACCGCCTCGTCGAAGAGCACGGCCCCGCCGTCCGTCCGCCACCGGTCGGCCGCGACCGCCCACAGGTGGTCGGCGCGCTCGCGGACGTTCCGGGTCCCCTCCGGGCCGAGGAGGTCCAGGAACATCGCCTTGCGCTTGCGATGGGCCGGGCCGTCGTGGGTGTGGATCGCGCCCTTCCCGAACAGGGTGTTGGCCAGCGGGCGCGGCATGGCGTCACGGCGCCGGAAGACGGTGCCGTCGTAGAAGAACCGGACCGCCTCCGGACCGCCGATGAACACCGCCCGCTGACCCAGCAGCCGCAGCTCGACCGCGCGCTCGGAGGGCGTCGGCCCCGCTCCCTCGCGCCGGCGACGCTCGCTGAAGCCGTACCCCTCGCGGAGCAGGGCCAGGCTGCGGTCGATCCCCCCGCGCACGGGGACGTCGTCGAGCTACTCGATGCGGGGCGCCGTCTGGCTCATGCGGCTGCGGTTACCCCGTGGGCGGCACCTCAGACGGCGAGCGTCGGGGGTCCGTCGCCCGCCGGTGGTGATGATTGCCGCGCTCCGGCGGGGGTACGGGGCGGCCGTGCAACAGACGGCGTCCGGGGCCACCGTCGCGGTCGCCCCCCTCCGCTCCCGTTCGATCTGGTCCGGCGTCCTCGTCGGGGTGGGCCTGGCCGCCTTCGTCGACGAGGCCGTGTTCCACCAGCTCCTGCACTGGCACCACTTCTACGACGGGGGCGGGCCCGGCGCGGCGCTCGTCTCCGACGGCCTCTTCCACGTCGCCGGGTGGGTCGCCGTCGTCGGCGGGCTGTTCCTCTACGCCGACCTGCAACGCCGCCACGCCCTCGGCGTCCGGGCCTGGTGGGCCGGCCTGCTGCTGGGCCTCGGCGGGTTCGAGCTGTACGACGGCCTCGTCCAGCACAAGCTCTTCGGGCTCCACCAGATCCGCTACGGCGTCGAGCTGCTGCCGTACGACCTCACCTGGAACGTCCTGGCGGTGCTCGCGATCGTGGCCGGGCTCGTCGTGCTGCGCCGGGCATGAGCGAGGTCCTGCCCGCCGTCCCCCTGCTGGTCGTGACCGCCGCCTACGCGGCGGGAGTCCGGCGCCTGACCCGCCGGGGCGACCGGTGGCCGGCCCGCCGCGTGCTCGCGACCGCGGCCGGCCTGCTGGCGCTCGCCGTCGCGCTGCTGCCGCCGGTGGCGACGCGCGACGACGACCCGCACGTCCACGTCGTCCAGCACCTGCTCCTGGCGATGCTCGCGCCGCTGCTGCTCGCCCTCGGCGCACCGGTCACCCTGGCGCTGCGCGCGCTCCGGACGCCGGGACGGCGACGGCTGCTCTCGGTCCTCGACAGCCGGGCCGTGCGGGTGCTCATGCACCCCGTCGTCGTCCTCGCCCTCGACGTCGGCGGCATGTACGCCTACTACCTGTCCGACCTGCACGAACTCGCGGAGGAGCACGTCTGGTTGCACCTGCTGGTCCACGCGCACATGGTCGCGGCCGGCTGCCTGCTCGCCTGGCTCGTGGCCGGTCCCGACCCGGTGCGCGCTCGACCCGGGGTCCTCGGCCGGATGGCGGTCGTCGTCGCCGCCGGGGCGGCGCACGACGTGCTCGCCAAGCTCCTCTACGTGCGCGGCTGGGGTTCGGCCGCGGAGTTGCTGTACTACGGCGGCGAGGTGGTCGACGTGCTGCTCGGCCGTAGCCGTCCTCGTGCCCTGGTACGCCCGGGGCGGGCGCGAGCTGGCCCGGGCCGAGCGCAGGACGACCGCTAGCGTGCTCGCATGGAGATCCGCCCCGCGACCGACGGCGACTGGCCCAGCATCTGGCCGTTCTTCGCCCGGATCGTCGCGGACGGCGAGACCTACGCCTACCCGCCCGACCTGACGCAGGAGACGGCGCGTCCGTGGTGGATGGAGCGACCGCCGGCCCACACGTTCGTGGCGGTCGACGGCGAGGTCGTGCTCGGCTCGGCGAAGTGCGGGCCCAACCGCCCCGGCCGCGGCTCCCACGTCTCCACCGCCAGCTTCATGGTCGATCCCGAGCACGGGGGGCGCGGCGTCGGTCGGGCGCTCGGTGAGCACGTGCTCGCCTGGGCGAAGGCCCAGGGGTACCGCTCCATGCAGTTCAACGCGGTCGTCGAGTCGAACGCGGGCGCCGTCCGGCTGTGGCGCTCGCTGGGATTCGAGATCGTCGGCACGGTGCCGGAGGCGTTCGACTCGGCCCGGCACGGGCTCGTCGGGCTGCACGTGATGTATCGGCCGTTGTAAGGGTTGGACCCTCCCCCTGGCCGAGTGACAATGGCCGTGGATGCGGGAGGTGCCATGGCACGGTTCGCGGTGACGGCGGTCTTCGAGGTCGGCCCGGGCAAGGTCCCGCGCGGCGCCGACGTCCTCGAGCGGGCGTCGATCCCGGGCAAGGCCACGCACCGATTCAGCTACTGCGACGGACGCACCTTGACGGTCGTCATCGACTGGACCGCCGACTCCGAGAGCGCCGCCCGCGACGCCGCCGTGACGGGGCTGCGGTTGGCCTGGGCCGGACTCGCCGGCGCCGACCCCGGGGACCCGCTGAGCGTGCGGATCCGTTCTCTCACCGTTGCCGAACGGGTCGCGGCCGGAACCCGTCGCCTGAGGTCCTGGCACCCCGAAGGCCTGCCGGACGTCGAGCTGTTCGACGAGCCTCGCCTGCGGTACCGCCCGGACGACGGGGACGACCGCGACGACGGCGGACTTGCCGGCGTCCGAGAACCGCGCCGGCCCAAACCCGGGCCGGGGCACCTGAGCGCCGCACTCGAGGAGCCGGGACCGACGATCTGATCGGTCCTGGGCACGGGGGGAGGGTCGATGGGGCGCTACACCGCGACACTGTCCTTCGAGGCGCGCGGAGGCAGCCCCCCGCACGGCACGGACGTCTTCGCGGCGCTCCCCCTGCCCGAGCACGCCACGCTGCGTTCCCGCTCCTGCGACGGCGGCCGGCTCACGCTGGTCATCGATTTCCGGTCGTCCCGGCCCGCCGCCGTCTGCCGGCGGGCGGTCGACGCCGTGCGCGCGACCTGGCGCGAGGCGACCGGCGCCGACGTCGGGGAGCCGATCAGCGTGCGTGTCCGGCCGCTGCGGCCACCGCAACCCGTGCCCGGCGGCGCGGGCCGGCGCCGGGAGTACGCCTGGCGGCCGGACGGGACCGGCGACGGGCGGCTCGAGCTCGTCGACGCCGGGACCGACCCGATCACGCCACCGAGCGGGCTCCCGACGCTGGAGGACGCGCACCAGGTCACGCTGCCATCCGAACCGCGGAAGCCGGCCCGCCGCACCCGGGGGCTCGGCCCGCTGCGCATTCCCCTGCCGCAGCTCCCCCGCCGCCGACAGGACTGACTCCCGCCACCCCGGCACAGTGTCGTACACTTGTTCGATGCGGCCTGAGCTGGACTGGCAGCCGTCGCTGTTCGACGGCGGCGCGCCCTCGCTCGACGTCTCGTACGCCGGGATCGAGCGCCTGCAGCTCGACGAGCACTCGTGGGTCGACTACTGCCCCGGCTGGCTCGCCGGGTCGGACGACGTCTTCGCCGGCCTCGCGCAGGAGGCGCGCTGGCAGCAGCGGACGGTCCACATGTACGACCGGGAGGTCCTCGAGCCGCGGCTCACGGCCGGTTGGTCGACCGAAGCCGCCGACGCCGACACCCCCGGCGTCCTGCGTGACATGGCCGGGGCGCTGTCACAGCGCTACGGCGTCGACTTCGACCGCATCTGGGTGAACCTCTACCGCAACGGCGCCGACAGCGTCGCCTGGCACGGCGACCGGAACCGGCTCGTCATGACCCGCCCGCTCGTCGCCACGGTGTCGCTCGGCGCACGGCGCCGGTTCCTCCTCCGCCGCCGCGGCACGACGACCGCGACGCACCGGCTCGAGCCCGGTCACGGCGACCTCGTCGTCATGGGCGGCCGCTGTCAGAGCGAGTGGGAGCACACGGTGCCGAAGACGGTGCAGCGGGTCGGACCCCGGATGTCCGTGACGATCCGGCACTCGGAGCCCGCGCCCGGGGAGCGGCGGCTCGCCCCGCCGAGGTCGACCACACCGGGCCACGCCTGGTGACCGGGCGCGGACGCTGCGCCTCGACGTCCTCGTCCGGCCCCCGCTCCGTGTGCGTCGGGCGGCACCGGATCTGACACTGGTCGCGAGACCGCCGTCCTTGCAGGCGACGACGGGCCTCCGAGATGCAACCTCGACGAGGTCTGGTTCGTCCTTGTCGATGGGCCCGTCACAGGCCCGCGCCCGTCCGGTCGGAGCACGGACGTGCGCGCTCACAGGTTCGGGCGCGATCCTTGGTCGGCCGGCCGGGAGCAGGAGAGTGCGCCGCGGCAGGCAGGGTATGACGGCAGGAAGCACAGGAAGGGGAGGCGTTGGTCCAGCTGGTGCCCGGCGCCCCCGCGCCCGAGCAGGGCGGGCGGGGACGGCGGGACGTGACGCCCGACGGCAGCCGAGGGGCGACATCGGCGGGCGCACGTTCTTCGCACGTCCGCGGTCGCCATGCCACGCGCAGCGGCGATGGCTTCGGCGCGGTCGTCGGCTGGACCATGGCAGGCAGCCTCGTCCCCGGGCTGGGCCTCGTCCGCTCCGGACGCCGTGCACTCGGCGGCGCCGTCCTCGCCGTCGTCGCGATCGCGCTGGTCGTCGTCGCGGTGCTCGTGCTCGTCGGTGACCCCGTGCGGTGGAGCGAGTCGGTCGCCGTGAGCCCGGCGAAGCTGATGTGGGTGGCGGTCGCGCTCGGCGCCCTCGCCCTGGTCTGGGCCCTCCTCGTCGTCGCGACGCACGTCTCGCTGCGGCGGGAGGTCCACCTCACCCGGCTGCAGGGCGTCGCGGCCACCGGCATGCTCGTGTGTCTGATCGCCGTCGGCCTGCTGCCGGCCGCGAAGGCCGCCGACTACGCCCTCCTCACCCGGCAGACCCTGGTCACCGTCTTCCACGACGACCCGGCGACGGCGCAGTCCGGCGCCGCTCAGCCACAGGTCCAGGCCGCTGATCCCTGGGCCGCCCTGCCACGGGTCAACGTGCTCCTCATCGGCTCGGACGCCGGCGCCGATCGCGTCGGCATCCGACCGGACACGATGATCGTGGCCAGCATCGACACGAAGACCGGCGACACCGTGCTGTTCAGCCTGCCGCGCAACTTGCAGCGCGTGCGCTTCCCGAGGGGGACGCCCGCGGCGGCCGCATACCCGAACGGCTTCTACTGCGTCAACCCCGCCAACGGCGTCAACACCGACTGCCTGCTCAACGGCATCTGGACCTTCGCCGAGAACCACGCGGGCGACTACTACAGGGGCGTCAGGAACCCCGGGCTCACGGCCACCATGCAGGCCGCCGAGACCGTCACCGGGCTGTCGATCAACAACTACGTGATGATCGACCTGAAGGGCTTCAAGGACTTCGTCGACGCCATCGGCGGCCTGACGATCGACGTCAAGCAGCGGCTGCCCATCGGTGGGGACGTCGAGAACCCGGGCGGGACGATCGGCTGGATCGAGCCGGGCGTGCAGAAGCTCGACGGCTTCCACACCCTCTGGTACGCCCGGTCACGCTGGTCCACCAGCGACTTCGACCGGATGCGACGCCAGCGCTGCGTCATAGGCGCAATGGCCCAGCAGGCCGACCCCGTGACCGTGGCGGAGAACCTGCCCGCGATCCTGCGTGCCGCCCGCCGCAACATCCAGACCGACATCGGCCTCAGCCAGCTCGACGCCTGGGTCCAGCTGACCAAGCGGATCAAGGCTGCCTCCGTCCGCAGCCTGCCGTTCACGAATGACGTCATCGACACGGTGAACCCCGATTTCGCGAAGGTCCATCTGCTGGTCCGGCGAGCGCTCGAACCGCCCGCGAAGGGGTCCTCGGCGAGCTCGTCGACCGGCTCGTCGCCGAGCTCGTCGTCGTCGAAGCCCTCGCCGTCGAGCTCCGGCTCGCGGGGCAGCGGCACGCAGGCCGCCGACGTCCGCGCCGTCTGCTGACCCTTCCCAGCTCGGCGCGCGCGGCATCTCCGGCAGACTTGACCCGTGAGCACCGATGCGACCGACGAGCCCATCCGGGTCTTCCTGGTCGACGACCACCGGGTCGTCAGGTCCGGGCTCGCGGCGTACCTCGCGACCGAGCCCGGGATGCTCGTCGTCGGCGAGGCGGGTGACGGGCGACGGGCTCTGGACGAGCTGGCGGTGCTCGACGGGGCGGGCGGCCTCCCGGACGTGGTGCTCATGGATCTGCAGATGCCTGCACTCGACGGCGTCTCCGCCACCGCGGAGATCAAGCGCCGCTGGCGGGAGGTCGAGGTCGTCGCGGTGACGTCGTTCGTCGAGGAGGCGAAGATCCGGGCGGCGCTGGAGGCCGGCGCCACGGGTTACCTGCTCAAGGACGCCGACGCCGCGGACGTGGCCGCGGCGATCCGCTCCGCCGTCGCCGGCGAGGTGCACCTGGACCCGGCGGCAGCGAAGGCGCTGACGGCGTCGCTGCGAGCGCCCCGGTCGGCCGCGGACGCCCTGACGCCACGCGAGCGCGAGGTTCTCGTGCTCGTCGCAGGCGGGGGAACGAACCGGGAGATCGGCCGCCACCTCGGCGTCACGGAGCGGACGGCCCGTACCCATGTCTCCAACATCCTGGCCAAGCTCGGGCTGGCGAGCCGCACGCAGGCCGCGATGTGGGCCGTCAAGCAGGGGCTGGTCCCCGCACGCGAGGAGCGCTAGCCCGGCAGGGGGCTCCTCATAGGCCCCTTCTGCGCCGGGACGCGGCAGCGGACGGTGGTACCGGCGCTGGGTCGTGCCTGGAGTTCGAGGGTGCCGCCGACGGCCTCGGCCCGTTCGCGCATGGTGACCAGGCCGAGGTGACCGGGATGGTGTCCACCCGGATCGAAGCCACGTCCGTCGTCCGCGACCGTCACCTCGACGACCCCCTCGGCCAGGGTCACGTGGACGGACAGTTCCCCGGCGTCCGCGTGCTTCACCGCGTTGTTGAGCGCCTCGAGCGTCAACCGGTAGAGGTGTTCCTCCGCCTCCGGTGTCAGGGGCAGCCGCTCGGGGGGACCTGTCACGGTGACGGACATTCCGGTGCGCGCCCGCAGGGCGGCCGCCTGCCGTTCGAGGGCCGCGACGAGTCCCTCGTCGGCCAGCGCGTCCGGACGCATCTCGAAGATCAGTGCGCGCATCTCGGCGAGGGCGGCGCTGACCAGGTCGCCCAGAACGGCGAGCTCGTGCTCCACCACGGGAAGGGCGGCGCCCGAGGCGGCGAGCTGGCGCTGCGCCGTGCGGGTGCGCAGGGTGCTGGCGAAGAGCGCTTGGGAGACGCTGTCGTGGAGTTCGCGCGCCAGTCGCGTGCGTTCCGCGGCACGTGCCTCGGCGCTCGCTCGACGGGCCTCCTGCTCGGCCAGCTCGCTGGCGACGCGCGCCTCCTCGGCGCGCTGGGCCCTGGCCACCTCGGCGGCGACGACCAGCGCCGCGAGCGCGGCGACGGCGAGGAAGAGCTGGAGCAGCCACAGCGACGTGCGGCTCTCGGCCGGATCCACGGCGGCGAACTGTCCATGACCGGTCACGGTGGCCCACTCGGCGACGGCGGTGACGAGGACCACGGCCGCGGTCGCGCCGCGCACGCCGAGGCGCAGCGCCGCCCAGCCGAGGGGGACGAGGACAAGGTAGGCGAGGGGCCGCGACCAGAGGAAGAACACACCGAGGCTCACCAGCGCGAGCGCGGCGGCGCAGGCGGCCGCCTCGGCGGCATCGATGCGCGGGTCCTGGACCGGGCCGAACCAGGCGAGCAGGAGGCCGCCGACGATGAGGCATCCGAGGGCGTCGCCCGTCCACCACCGTGCCGCCGTCTCCAGGTAGGGGTCGACGGCGGCGGCGAGGCGGGCGAACGGGGGGCCGGTGAGGGTGTCGACGAGCGGCCCGAGGGCGACGCCGGCGAGGAGGAAGACTGCAAGCTCGCGGCCGACGTCCAGCCGGGGCGCCCGGCCGAGGACGCGACGGACGGCCCAGGCCCCGACGAGCGGACCGATCGTGTTCGAGGTCGACAGGCCGACGGCGGTGACCACGTTCTCGCCCAGGACGACGTGGGAGGCCAACTCGGCGCTGAACGTCGCCCCGACGACGACGGGCCACAGCCGCCCGGGCAGCAGGAGCAGGGCGGCGAGCGTCACGCCGTCTGCGGGGAAGAAGGACACGCCCGTCGAGGGCGTGTGGTCGAACTGGTAGACGATCCAGGTGCCGACGGCATGGCCGGCGGCGACGAGCGCGAACACGGCGAGGGCCGCTTCCCGCGCCCTCAGGCGCGGTAAGCGGCCACCGACGTCCGATCCCCCATGGAGCACGGTCAAAGCATGGCCTCGGCCTCCGCCCGGGACAACGGTCCGGACCGGTGCAGCTGCCACCCGTACCTGCGCGCGATGGCCGCGGCGGCGAGGACCTCGAGGACGACCGCGGCCCAGAATGCGTGGTGGTCGGCGCCGACGACGCCGGTCCAGCTGTAGGCGGCGTCCGCGACGGCGTGGAAGACACCGGCGAGCAGCACGCTGCGTGTGGCCACGTACAGCCAGGCGGTGATGACGCTCGTCGCCACGACCATGACGGCGAAGCCGGGCCAAGGGATCGCGCTGTCCCCCTCGCTGTCGATGGCGAAGATCGGCAGGTGCCAGCAGGACCAGACGACGCCGAGGACGAGGGCGGCGCCGAGCGCGCTGCGGCCACGCATGAGGCGGGGCAGGGCGAACCCGCGCCAGGCGCTCTCCTCGGTGACGGTGAACAGCCCGATCCCGTAGGCGAGGTACACGAGCGCGCCGGAGAAGCTTTCCGTCTCGCCGAGGTGGAAGCCCCCACCGAGAACTGCGCCCGCGAGCGTGGCCCCGGCGGCGAAGGCGAGCGGGAGACTGACGGCAACGGCCCACCAACGGGCCGGGACGCGCCAGCGCACGAGCCGCCGCGCGTGGTCGGCGAGCCCGGCGCGTCCGCCGGTCGCGGCGACCGCGACGAGCGTCACCGGCAGGAGTGTCCACAGCGCAAGGCCCTGGGGAAGGTGCCGGCCGAGGAGGCCGTGGTCCTGAGCGATCAGGCTGCCCCAGACCGCCCAGGGGAACAGGAAGGCCGCGACGAAGAACGCGACGAGCGCCCGGTCGAGCCGGCGGTGGGACGAGCCGGTGTCGGCGGAGACCGTTGGGAGGGAGGTGGACTGCGCGGTCATGGCTGGAGCTCCTTCGGGGCGGTGGCGTGCAGGTTGCGGAGAAGGTCCTCGACGAGGCCGTCCTTGTCGGTGAAGGCGCGCGCCCCGGAGGCGAGGGCGGGTCCGCGGAGCGCGGGGTCGAGGCTGGTCGCCACGACCGGGAGGACACCGGCGAGGTCGCGGATCAGGGCGAGACCGGCGGCGGCGTCGGGGAGTCGGGCGTCCACGAGGGCGACGTCGGGCGGGGCGGTCCGTCCCAGCCCGGGTCCTGGCGGTCCCGGGCGTCCCGGCGGAAGCTGACCTCGAGACCCTCGGACCGGAGGAGTTCGGTGGTCGCGGCGAGGACGCGAGGGTCGTCGTCGACGACGAGCACCCGGAGGGCACGGGCCGGCGCGGTCATGCCGTGGCGGGGACGACGGGCTGGGTCGGGTCGAGAGCGGACACGCCACGGCGAGCACGGCGCACCAGGATCGCGGTCGAGAGGACGCGCCCCGCGACCATGCACACGGCCATGAGGACGAAGCAGGTCCGCCAGGCGTCGGCGCCGGTGATGGCGTGCTCCGCGGAGAAGCGGCCGACGGCCGGCCCCCACGCGTGGGTGGCCATTTCGGCGAAGGCGATGCGGCCGCCGATAGCGGCGATCCAGATGGCGGCGAACACGGCGCCCGCCGAGACCACCACCTGCCCTGCCTCGGCCCGCACCCGGGTGACGGCCGTGGCCGCGAGCCCCAGGACGACCCCGGCGAGAGCGCCGGCAGCCTCCAGGGCGAGGTCGTTGCCCGCCGTCGGGATCGAGCGCAGGTAGAACGCGCAGGCGACGGCGACCAGCACCAGGGGCAGCGCGAGGACGCGCGCGTTGACCGGCTTGGTGCCCAGGTTGCGCAGCAGGACCCAGCCGAGCAGGGTGCAGTTGAGGGTCCACTCGAAGGCGTTCATCGTCGTGTCCTTCCGGATCGGGCCGGGGCTTCGTCCCGCGGCGGCAGGTCCTACGCTGCCGGGGCCGCATGGTCAGGAGGACGGCGCGACGGCCGTCGTGCCGTCTGTGGTTGCGCCGAGGCGGGACTCGGCGGAATGACCTAGCCGGCACGCCGAGGGCGTCGCACGAGGGGGGTCCCCGTGAAGCTGCCCATCCCGCGCCACCTGGAGTCCGTGCCCGCTCCCGCGGCCACCGGCGACCTGGACGAGCAGCTGCTGGCGATCTTCTTCGACCAGATGCCGATGGGGATCGCGGTGTTCGACGCGGTCCGCCGGCTCCAGCGCTGCTCCCGGTCGTGGGCGGGGTTCTTCGTCACCTATCTCGCGGTGGACGCCGCCTACGTGCGTCCGGGCGCTCTGATCGAGGAGCTCATCCCGGGCAACGACGACGCTCTCCGGCCACTGGTCGAGGGCGTGCTCGCGGGCAACGTCATCCGGCAGCAGGCGCACCGGCTCGAGAAGGACGGGGTGGTCGCGTACTGGGACGTCGTGTTCGCGCCGGTCTTCGCCGACGGCAAGGTGGTGGGCTTCGTCAACGTCGTCACGGACGCGACGGAGCGGCGCCTGGCGTACGAGGCGCTGGAGACCCGGGTGTCGGTGCTCGCCCGGCTCGCCTCGGCCATGACGGTCGACCGCCCGCTCCCGGTGACGGTGCGGGAGGCGACCACCGCGGCTGTCGAGGCGACAGGCGCCGTCGCGGCCGAGTGCGTCGTGACCCCGCCGGCCGGTGAGGCGGTGACCGCGACCACCGGGACCACCGGGACCGCGGACGACGGGACGGGTCGGGAGACTTAGCAGATCGTGCTACCGGTGGCCACGGCGGCGCACACCTTCGGACGCCTGGTCGCGCACTACCCGCTCGGGTACGACGCGGAGGACGAGCGGGCCACCCTGCAGGCGATCGCCGACCTGGCCGCGGCGGCGATCGAGAACGCGCGGCTGTTCGGCGAGGCCGAGGCGCACGCCGCGACGCTGGAGAAGCAGCGCCTGGCGCGGGACCTGCACGACTCGGTGAGCCAGGCGCTGTTCTCCATGACGCTGCGCGCCCGGACGGCGCAGCGGCTGCTCGCCCAGCTCGAGCCCGGCACGGCCGGCGACGCCGCAGCCCGGCTGTCGGAGCAACTCGAGGAGCTCAGCGCGCTCACGG
Source organism: uncultured Actinomycetota bacterium (assembly GCA_963755755.1). GTDB lineage: Bacteria > Actinomycetota > Actinomycetes > Actinomycetales > Kineosporiaceae > DATKNA01. The sequence continues at coordinate 331,967 of CAVWLJ010000014.1, read as the reverse complement.
GCGGAGCCCTCGCGGAGATGCGCGCGCTCATCTTCGAGCTGCGGCCCGACGCCCTGGCCGCGGAGGGGCTGGTCGCGGCGCTGACGCGGCAGGCGCAGGCCATGTCCGTGCGCGAGGGCGTTCAGATCACGGTCACCGGCCCGCCGTCGCGTCCCGAGCTCGAGGCGGCCGTCGAGGAGCACCTGTACCGGATCGGGCTGGAAGCTCTCCACAACTCCGGCAAGCACGCTCGCGCCGCGGTGCTCACTGTCGAGGTCCGCACGGACCGCGACCTCCCGCTCCTCGGATCGGACGCCGAACCTCCAGCCGGGCTGGTGCTGCGCGTGCGTGACGACGGGGCCGGCTTCGACCCGGACGCCGAGCACCCGGGACACCTGGGCCAGCGGACGATGCGCGAGCGGGCCGACGCGATCGGGGCACGGCTGCTGATGTCCTCCTCCCCCGGCGCCGGCACCACGGTGGAGGTCCGCGTACCGCGCTGATGAGCGGCTACGTCATCCGGCCGAGACGGCGTCGGCGGGAGCGCACGGGCGCCCTGGGCGATCACGCCGAGGTCGAGGAAGTGACTCCGGCGACAGGCTGAGGTCATCCCGACCAACATCCTGGACGATCGCGGAGGACCTCATGACCACGCTCGACACGACCACTCCGACCGCCCGCCCCGCCGTGCTCGCGCGGCTCGCTCGCCTGGCCCGGCCGCTCGGTGCCCGGACCTGGCTGCGGACGCTCCACCTGCTCGCCGACATGCCCCTCGGCATCGTCGCCGGCAGCACCGGCGCGGCCGCGATCGTGCTGTCCGTCGGGTTGGTGCCGACCCTGGTCGGCGTCCCGCTGGTCGTCCTCACCCTCGTCCCCGCCCGCGCCTACGATCGGTTCGAGCGCGCCCGCGTTCGGGTCCTCCTCGGCGTCGAGCTGGCGGCCCCGGCTCCTCGGGGAGGCGGGCTCGCCCCGCGTCGTTGGCTGCGCGAGGTGCGCGACCCCGCAGGGTGGAAGGCCCTCCTCCATGCGTTGCTGGCCCTGCCCCTCGGCATCGCCACCGGCACGGTCACCCTCGTCGGCTGGAGCACCGCGCTGGCCCTGCTCGCCACGCCGGTGTCCTCGAGGTGGCTGCCCGGCTCCTCGAGCCTCGGCCCGCTCCAGCTCGATACCCCCGCCGGGGCGGCCGCCGCGTTCGTCGCGGGCGTGCTGTTCACCACCGCGATGCCGACCGTGGTACGCGCGCTGGCGGTCCTGGACGCCGTGGTCGCCCGGATACTCCTCGCCGGACGCGCACAGAACTGAGACGAGACACCACGATGCCCGGCCTCCCGTGATCGGGACGGCCGGGCATCGTGCCTGGTCAGGGCCAGGGGCAAGAGCGGTGGCGGTGGGATTTGAACCCACGGAGGAGTTGCCCCCTCACACGCTTTCGAGGCGTGCTCCTTAGGCCGCTCGGACACGCCACCGCCGAAGAGCGTACCGGGTCGCCGTCGCGCGCACCGAATCCCCCGGGGGTGTCAGCCGCGCCGGTCGCCCAGGTCCGTGACCGTCTCCGGATCGAGCCGTTGCCCCTCGAAGAACGAGCGGAGCAGCGTCGCGGACTCCTCCTCGAGGACGCCGCCGACGACCTCCACCCGGTGGTTGAGCCGGGTGTCGCGAACGGCGTCCCGCACGGAGCCGGCGGCGCCCGCCTTGGGGTCCCAGGCGCCGAAGACGAGGCGGGCGACGCGCGCCAGCACGAGGGCTCCGGCGCACATCGTGCAGGGTTCGAGGGTGACCACGAGCGTGCACCCGTCGAGTCGCCACGTCCCGAGCGCGTCGCCCGCGGCGCGGAGGGCGAGGATCTCGGCGTGCCCGGTCGGGTCCGCCAGCCCCTCGCGCCGGTTGCACGCGCCGGCCAGCGGGAGCCCGTCGGGCGCCAGGACCACGGCACCGACCGGGACGTCGCCGGTGTCGAGCGCCTGGGTGGCGAGCTCGAGGGCGTCGCGCATCGCCCCGACGTCGTCGGTCCGCTTCGGCAGGGCGACCACGGGGATCAGCGCAAGGTGTCCAGGAGCTCGACGAAGCCGACGGTCTCGCCGACCTCGCCGAGCACGACCCCGGGGTCGTCGCCGTTCTCCTCGACGAGCTTGCGGAGGGTGCGTCCGGTGACGCCGAGGTCCTCCAGCAGGTCCGTCTCCCCCGCCCAGGCGGCGATCTTCGGCTCGTCGTCCTCCTCGCCGTCCTCCTCGTCGCCGTCGTCGGCGTCGAGGTCGTCCGCGCTGTCGACGTCCGCGGCGGGCGCGAGCAAGGGACCGTACGGGGAGAGGGCGGCGGCGCCGAGATCGGAGACGAAGAGCCGCGGCTCGTCGTCGCCGTCGACCCGGACCAGCGCGAACCACTCGTCCTCGTGCTCGATGACGGCGAGGACGGGCTCGTCGGCGAAGGACACCGAACGGAGGGCGTCCGTCAGCTCCTCCAAGGTCGCGGCGTCGTCGACCTCGACGTCACGCGCCCGCCAGGCGGCGCCCGAGCGGGCGATGACAGCGGTGAAGTAGGCCACGGATCCCATCGTGGCATCGCGAGGAGTCGCGAAGCGAGCCTCTCCGCAATCCCTCCTGCACGAGCGCGACGATAGGTTGCGTTCATGCGCGTCCACGTCGTCGATCACCCGCTCGTGGCCCACAAGCTGACCGCTCTGCGGGACCGCGACACCGACTCGCCCACCTTCCGCCGGCTCGCGGACGAGCTGGTCACCTTGCTCGCCTACGAGGCGACCCGCGGCGTGCGCGTCGAGCCGCACGACATCGTCACGCCGGTCGCGCCGACCACCGGCATCCGGCTGTCGCCGCCGAAGCCTCTCGTCGTCCCGATCCTGCGTGCCGGGCTGGGGATGCTCGACGGGATGGTCCGGCTGGTGCCGACCGCGGAGGTCGGCTTCCTCGGGATGATCCGCGACGAGCAGACGCTCCAGGCCAGCACGTACGCGACGCGGGTGCCCGAGGACCTGTCGGGCCGGCAGGTCTTCCTGCTCGATCCCATGCTCGCCACCGGCGGCACCCTCGCCGCCGCCATGACCTTCGTCTTCGACCGGGGCGCCGACGACGTCACCGCCATCTGCCTGCTCGCGGCGCCGGAGGGCATCCGGGCGGTCGAGGCGGCCTTCGGCCCGGACGCGCCGGTGACCGTCGTGACGGCCGGCCTCGACCACGGCCTCAACGAGCTCGGCTACATCGTGCCCGGCCTCGGGGACGCCGGGGACCGGCTCTATGGAGTGGTCTGACACCTGCAACGGTTCGTGGTCGACACGCCGCATCATCTGTCACAGTTGTCACTCGCCGGATATCTTGAGACCGTTCGTCTTCACGCGAACGGCTCCGGTAGGACATGCTGGTATGGCCGAGCGTCAGCGTGCGGTCACAACGGGGTACCTCAAGGAGGCATGGTGACGAGAACACGTCAGGTGATCCTCGTGATCGTGCTGATCTTCATCGCCTACGCGATCTACACGAGCCCGGCCCGATCCGCCGACGCGGTCCACGCCATCTGGAACGTCATCGTCAACGCCGTGAACGCGATCTTCCGGTTCTTCCACGAACTCATCAACACCTAGGCGAGGGCGGGTATGGCGCGCCTGCCGAGGACGCACCCCGGCATCCCCTACGAACTCGACCGGTATCTCACGCCGGCAGAGAAGATCGTCTTCCGCACCCGCCTGCACCCGATCCGGATCGTGCGCCCCTGGCTGCTCTTCGTCGTCGTCCTGCTGCTGGCCGGGGGGCTGGGCTCCGAGCTCCCGCGTAACAACGGCGGCATCCGGGGGGCACTCTTCTTCGTGGTCGTCGGCTTCCTCGCGTGGGCGATCTGGCGCACCTTCGAGTGGTACCGGGAGTGGTTCGTCGGGACCGACCGGCGCCTGATGCTCACGCTCGGGATCCTCACGCGCAAGATCGCGATGATCCCTCTGGGCAAGGTCACGGACATGCGGTACGACCGCCCGCCGCTCGGGCAGATCCTCGGCTACGGCAGCTTCGTCCTCGAGTCGGCCGGTCAGGAGCAGGCGTTCCGCGAGGTCCGGTACGTGCCGAACCCCGACGTCCTCTACCGCCGGATCAGCGAGGAACTCTTCACCCCGGACGCCCGGCGGGCGAGCGACCGGCGCCAACCGGTGGCGAAGGCCATCCCGGTGAACGAGCCCGGCGACCCCTGGTGGAAGCGGGCCTGAGTTCCGGCCGGCCACCCGGGTCACTCCGTGGTGCGAGCCGCGCCCTCGGCCTCGTCCAGGCCCGCTGCCTCCTCGGGCGTCGGCGCGGTACCGCCCATGGACGCCGGGAGCCACCAGCGGTCGGCGTCCCCGGCCGGCTGCTGCGGGTAGCTGCGCCGCACCTGGTGCAACAGCGCGTCCATGCGGCTGTGGAGCTCGGCCGCCACGAGCTCCCCGTCGTCGCGCCGCTGCGGCGTCAGGGGCTCCCCGAAGGCGACGACGATGACCTTGCCACGCCCGCGGAAGTCGCGCGGCCGGCCCTTGGTGTAGATCCGCTGACCGCCCCAGGTGACCGTCGGGATCACGGGGACGCCGGCGGCCTGCGCCATCCGTATCGCCCCCGGCTTGAACTCCTTGAGCTCGAAGCTGCGGCTGATGGTCGCCTCCGGGAACACCCCGACCAGCTCGCCCGCCTTCAGCGCCGCCAGCGCCTCGCGGAACGCGGCCGAACCGGCGGCACGGTCCACCGGGATGTGGTGCATCCCCCGCATGAGCGGCCCGGAGACGGGGTGCCGGAACACGGACTCCTTGGCCATGAACCGGACCAGCCGGCCGACCTCCCGGGTGCCGTAGCCGACGAACGCGAAGTCCAGGTAGCTCACGTGGTTCGAGGCCAGCACCGCGCCGCCCCGGCGCGGCACGTGGTGCGCGCCCTGGACGTGGAACCGCAGGCCGAGCCCGGCGAACAGGCCGCGCGCGGCCAGGATCACCGGCGGGTAGACGAGGTCGCGCACGACGCCCAGCCTAGGGGGGCGTCATCCGCCGAAGGGAAGCACGGGGACGCCGGTCACGCCGGGGCGCACCCGGAACAGCGCGCCGGCGGCGGGTTCCTTGCCCTCCAGCCCGCGACCGGACGTGGTCACGTAGAGGTCGGCGAGGTCCGGGCCGGCGAACGCGGGGCACGTCACCTGGGAGCACGGCAGTCGGACGACGTGGGTGAGGCGTCCCTGCGCGTCGTAGCGCTGGACGGCCGACCCGCCCCACATCGCCGCCCAGACGCCGCCCTCCGCGTCGGGCGCGATGCCGTCCGGCTGCCCGTCGGTCACGGCGAGCGGGCGGCGTCCGGTGACGGTCCCGGCCTCCGGGTCGACCTCGAGGACGTCGACCCGGCCGGTGGGGGTGTCGACGTAGAGCGCGCTGCGCCCGTCGGCGGCGAAGGAGAGCCCGTTCGAGATGCTGACGTCGGTGAGCACGGTGCTGATCGAGCCGTCCGGGTCGAGCCGGTGGACGGATCCCGCACCGGGCCTCTCGTCGTACGCCATCGAGCCCATCCAGAATCGTCCGGCGGGGTCGCAGCCCCCGTCGTTGAACCGGATGCCGGGGTCGTCGAAGGCGGGGCCGATCTCGCGCTCGACGACGCCGTCGGCGTCGAGCAGCGCGAAGCTCCGCTCCAGGGCGACGACGAGGCCGCCGGCGCGACGGGGCCGGATGCAGGCGGCGACCTTGCTGAGATGTCGGCGCCCAACGGCCCCGGAGTCCGGGTCGAAGCTCATGATCGCTCCGGCCTCCATGTCGACGAAGCGGACCAGCCCGGCGGAGGCGTCCCAGAGCACGGCCTCCCCGTGCAGCGTGCACACGTCCGTCACCTGCTCGGCGACCAGCGTCACCGGTGTCGCCTGGCTCTGCGTCATGCCTCGCTCCTCCCGCCGGTGCTCAGGCCCGGAGGCTATGGTGCCGCTCATGCAGCGTGAGGCGACCCCGGACCGCCGCTCCGTCGTTCTCGCGGCCGCCGTGGGCACCACCGGTCTCGGAGCGCTCGCCGCCTGCGGGAGCGACACCGGCTCGGCGACGTCGAGCTCGGCGACCTCGTCCGAGTCGGAGCCCGAGTCGGAGTCGCAGTCGGCGTCCCCGCCGGCGAACGGGGCCGGCGCGCCGGGAAGCCTCGCCCCGCTCAGCCAGGTGCCCGTCGGTGGCTCCGTGGTCGTCCAGGCGCCTTCCGGGAAGATCGCCGTCGCTCAGCCCACCGCGGGCAGAGTCGTCGCGTTCAGTGCCATCTGCACCCACCAGGGCTGCACGGTGATGGCGGCCGGGAAGCGGCTGGAGTGCCCCTGTCACGGCTCGATCTTCGACGCCTTCACGGGGGCGGTCGTGCAGGGCCCGGCACAGCGGCCCCTGGGCAACGTCGACGTCTCCGTCTCCGGTCAGGACGTCGTCGCCGGCTGACCCTGCGCCGCCGCGGAGCCGTCGGGCGCGACCGTCGCCGCCCGGGCGCTCGGCGTGCGCTCGATGACGATCGGCGCCTCGACGAGATAGGGGCGTGGCGGCTCGCCGGCCCAGTCGGGGCGGGCGGAGCCAGCCGGCCCGTCGACGCCGTCCGGGGCGTCGAGCACCCAGTCGTGGCACACCCGGTCGACCACGACCGGATAGAGGGTGAGCCGGCCGGAGGGGTCGATGCGCAGCCGGACGAAGCCCTTCCAGTCCTCCAGGGCCTGCGCCGACAGCTGCCACCCCTGCACCAGGGGCGACCGTGAGAGGGCGACGTAGAGCGCGAAGACGTAGGACGCCAGGAGCCCCGTGACGATGATCGTTCCGAGCACCGCCAGCCCGAGGACGACCCAGTCCGGCAACTGCGCCGGCCACGGCACGGCGACGAGCACCGCCATCCCCACCACGCCGAGCACGACCTGTGCCAGGCCCGCCCAGAAGGCCTCCGACGGAGCGCGTGGCCGGCCGAGGTGGGTCAGCGGACGGATGGCGAGCAGCACGTAGAGCCCGGCGGCCCAGGCCAGCACCTGTCCGCCGAACCACGCCACGTCCGGCACGCGGCCGAGCCGCAGGACCCCGGTGAGGTTCCAGCCCTTCTCGAGGCCGAGCGTGAAGAGCAGCATGAGCAGGAGCGCGGCGTGGATCCCGCCGGCCAGCCGCCAGAAGCCGGGGTTGCGGAACGGCAGGCCCCGGGGTGGACCGGCGAGCAGACCACCCACCAGCCGTCGCGACGCCTCCTGGGAGGGCCACGGCGAGCGCAGCCGGTACCGGGCGGGAGGCCCCTTCTCCGTCATCTTCGAGGCCGGCGACGGCAGGTCGAGCGTTTCGGGCAGGCGGTGGGTGTCCAGCAGGTACGCGCCCCCGAGCCCGCACGTCACGAACTGCCGGGCGTCGCCCTCGCCCGCCTCCGCAGGGAGGTCCTCCGCGTAGCGGGCGTAGTGGTGCAGGTCGCCGGTGATCCAGAGCCGGACGCTGGCCCCCGTCGCCCGGACGTTCCCGCCGGCGACGTCGCGGTACTGCTCGACGACCTCCCGCTCGAAGTAGTGCAGCGCGTTGAACCCGTCCGGGTCGCCGTCCCCGGTCCGCACCCAGGTCGGCGAGGGAACGGCGACGATCACCCCGTCCCCCGGCTGCAGGATGGAGGAGAGGTGCTCGCGGAAGTACCGGATCTGCGGGTCGTCGATGTACGTGCCGAGCTGGGTGTCGACACCGACCAGCCACCAGCGCTGCGGCAGCTGCACCACGAAGTAGCTGCGGGTCTGCACCGTGCGCCACGCGCCGAGCGGGCGGCGCTGCGCGAAGAGCCGCAGGAACGCGGTCAGCCCGTCGTACCAGTCGTGGTTGCCGGGCAGCGCGACGAGCACCGGCGCCGGGTCCACCGAGCCGGGGCGGAGCGCCGCACGGTAGGGCCCCTTCATCCGGTCCTCGTAGCCGGTCGAGGACGGCGTCGGGTAGACCTCGTCGCCGCCGAGCACCAGCAGCCGGCCGCGCGGCAACCGCAGCGGATCCGCCTCGATGCCGGGCGGCGGCGCGACCGCGAGGTCGTCCGCGGCGAGCAGCCGGGCCACGGTGTAGGTGGGGTCGAAGCCGTCGCCGAGATCCGCGACGTGGTCGAACCACAGGCCGCCGTCGGCGTCCGGAACCAGGGTCAGGATGGTCGCCGGGAGCGCCGCCTGTACCTCGCGCCGGTCCGCGTAGTCGGCGAAGAGCGACGAGAGGCCGACCTTGATCGCCGTCCGGAGCAGCTCGCCGGGCGCGAGCCACCGCACCTGGTCCGCAGGGGTGAAACCCAGCGCCCGGGCGTGCTCACGGAGGCGGCCGACGTCCATGTCCCGATTGTCCGCCGCGGCACTGACACACGTCCTCCGGATGGGTGACGAACTCGGCCGAACTCCTGAATCTCGCCCACAGTCAGCAACTTGTCACTCAAGGAGACCGACGAGCGTATCGTTCTGGACTTGTGTCGCCCGGTCGACCGCCGGGCGAGGACATCGGCGATCGAGATCGACAAGGGGATGTTTCCGGATGCTGGGGATCGACGAGGAGCAGCGTCGCGCGACGCACCGCCTGCACGAAGAGCTGGGCGGCAGTCGCGTCGGCCAGCGCTGGGAGCGCATGCTCCGCCGGCACGCCGGCGAGATCGAGGCCCTGATCACGATCGACGAGACGCTGCGCCGGGAGATCGGCGAGGCGCTCATGCGGCTCGCGTTGCTGCAGCCCGGCGACGTGCTCGACGACGCGACCGTCACCTCCGCCCACCGCGTGCTCGAGCACCTGCAGATCCGCGGCGGCGTCGACCTGGAGCGCGACGCCTCCTGCCTGCGCGACGAGCTGTCGCTCGCCCGCGGCCGCAGCCTGGCCCAGGTGCTCGCCGGGCCCCGGCCGGCCGCCGACGACCTGCCCGCCGAGAAGCTGGCGGCCGTCCGCTGACCGGCGTCCGCCCGCCCCGCACACCCTCGCGTACGTAACGTGGAGCCGCTCCCCAGCATCGGGGGAGCGGCTCCACCCGTGTGAGCGGGCGCTGCCGGCTCTCGCCTCTGCTGCTCAGCCCTGCGGCGAGAGGCCGCTGCTGCTCGTGAGCGAGCCGAGCAGCTGGTGGGCGCGCACCGCGCGGTCGGCGTCCTGCCGGGCGACCTCCTCGAAGAACGCGCGCACGTCGTCGTGACCTTCGGCGTCCTTGATGTACTTGTCGGTGGCCTCCGCGGCCTTCAGGGCGTGGTACTGGATCGTGACGAGGTCGTAGACGATGTCGTCGGCGGGTGTGTGCTGCGTGGCCATGCATGTCCTCCCTCGAGTACGTGGACGGCCCACCCTTGACCCGGCCGGAGGGGTTCAAACCCGTCCGGCCCGGGTACGGCCCAGCCGTGAGCGAACCGACCACCGACAGCGGCGCGATCCAGCAGACCGACAAGCACGGACGCCTCCTCGACGAGGAGCTCCAGCACGAGACCGAGGGGCTGGTCCGCAGCGGCCGGAGCACCCGGGCGGAGGAGTTCCGCGACCCGGAGCCGGCGGGTGAGGACCAGCCGACCGGCGACCGCATCTATCCGGAGGACCGGCGCGGCAACCCCGAGGGCATGACCCAGGACGACGTCGACGAGCGTGCCGACATCGCGCGCAACCTCGGCACGAGCGCCTTCCCCGGCGACCGCGACCAGCTCGTGGCGATCGCGGAGGAGAACGAGGCGACCGACCACGTCGTCGGGCTGCTGCGTTCGCTGCCGGCGGGCGAGACGTTCGAGAACGTCCAGGACGTCGCGCGGGCCCTCGGCCTGCACGTCGAGACACACCGCTTCTAAACCGGACCGCGAGAGGTACCGTCGAGGAACGTGAGCACCTCGACGGACGGCTGGCGGAGCTCCCGCCTCGAGCCCGCCGGCCCCTTCCTCGTCGTCGGCGACCTCCACAACCACACCACGCTCTCCGACGGGCGCGGGGACCCGGAGGCGGCCTTCCGGCAGATGCGCGAGGCCGGCCTCGACGTCGCGGCGCTCACGGACCACGCGTCGATCCCGCGGGGACGGCGCGAGGACGCTCGGGCTGCACCAGTACCCGGACGCCGAGGCGCTCGCCGTGGCGCGGATGATGCCCCGCTCGTTCGACGAGGAGGCGTGGCGGCGGACCGGCGAGCTCGCCGAGGCCTACGACGTCCCGGGTGCGTTCACGGCGCTGCGCGGCTTCGAGTGGACGGAGCCGTGGCTCGGGCATGTCAACGTGTGGTTCAGCGACGACTGGGTCGACGTCGACACCCCGGGCTCGATGGCGGGCCTCTTCGCCTTCCTCGGCGAGCACGAACCGAAGGCGCTCTTCGGCTACAACCACCCGGGCCGGGAGGGCGGCCGGCACCAGGGCTTCGCCGTCCCGCCCGGTGACGCCGGGGTGCCCCCGCGCATGGTCGGGCTCGAGGCGTTCAACCGCGCCGACGACTACCTCTTCGGGCTCGGCGGCGCCGCCTCCGCCCTGGTCGCCTGCCTGGACGCCGGCTGGCGGCCCGGCCTCATCGGGTGCAGCGACGAGCACGGCTCCTCGTTCGGCCTCGCCGGACGCGGCCGGACCGGCCTCTGGGTGCACGAACACTCCCGGGAGGGCGTCCGGGAGGCGCTGAGCGCCCGCCGCACCTTCGCCACCCGCGAGGTCGGCCTGCGCCTGGACGCGATGCTCGACGGCGTCCGGATGGGCGGAGCGCTGCCCGGCGACCGGGCCGAGCTCGCCGTCGACCTCGCGGGGTCCGGCTACGAGGGGCGCACGGTCGAGCTGCAGGTGCTGACGTCGGCGGCGGTCACCGGGGGCCGCAGCCCGGAGGTGGCCGTGCTCGAGCGGATCCCGGCCGTCGTCGGCGACATCACCCGCGCCGTCGTCCGCGTCCCCGGGGACGCCGGCTGGCTGCTCGTACGCGTCGCCGACCTGGCGCGGGGCTACGGACGCTCGGCGCCCGCCGGGCACCCGGCGTCCAGCTGGGCCGTGGCCTACACCTCGCCCTGGTTCCGCTCCCCCTTCCGCTGAGAGGGAGTCGCGGTCAGCTGCCGAGTGCGGCGTCGAGGCCGATCTCGGTGTTGCCGGCGAACAGCTTGCTCACCGGGCAGCCGGCCTTGGCGGCCTCGGCGGCCTTGACGAACCCGGCGTCGTCGATGCCGTCGGCACTCCCCCGGACCGTGAGCTTGCTGCTGCGGATCCGGAACCCGCCGGCGGGGTCGGGGCTGAGCGTGACGTCCGCCCGGATGCTGAGCTGCGCGTTGCTCCCGCCGGCCTGGGCGAGCTCGTTCGAGAAGGCCATCGCGAAGCAGGAGCTGTGCGCGGCGGCGATGAGCTCCTCGGGGCTCGTCGTGCCGCCGGCCTCGTCGGCGGCACGCTTGGGGAACGACACCTCGTAGGTGCCGACCTTGGAGCTGCTCAGCTCGACGGTGCCGGACCCGCTCTGCAGGTCGCCGGTCCAGGAAGTCGTCGCGGTGCGCGTGGGCATACCGGTGCCTCTCGTCATCGGGAACGTGGTCCTGCTCTCGCATCTCACCCGACTTCGCGGCACGACGCGACCCGGCTGCCCCGGCGGCAGCGGCTGCGCAGGCGATCGAGGCATGCAGCCGGAGACAATGGCTCCGATGCAGACCTTCCTCCCGTACCGGGACTACACCCGCAGCGCCGAGGTGCTCGACTCGCCCCGGCTGGGCAAGCAGCGGGTCGAGACGCTGCAGGTCCTGCGGGCGCTGGAGCTGGGCGAGTACGGCTGGCGCAGCCACCCGGTCGTCCGGATGTGGCGCGGGCGGACGCCCGCCCTGGTCGCCTACGGCCTGGCCGTCGTCCGCGCCTGGCGCGAGCGGGGCCACGCGGACTCGACCTACGAGCTCATCACCGAGTTCGCGCCGCAGGTCGAGCACCTGACGCAGGCCGAGCTCGCAGACCGGGGACTGCTGCCGACCTGGCTCGGCGACGGGCGGCTGCACCTCTCGCACCGCTCCGCCCTGGTCCGCAAGGACCCGGACTTCTACCGGCCGGTCTTCGGCGACATCCCCGCCGACCTCCCGTACCACTGGCCGGAGCCGGACGAGGTGCCGGCGGCGGAGACGGACGGACGGGCACCCGCTCTGGGTGGTCCGGGCCCCGGACGCCGACGCCGCCCAGGACTTCCTCGACGGAGGCTACGTCGCGCTCCCGGAGCCCCGGCCGCGCGCGGCGAAGCTGCGCCGCCAGGTCGAGGCCCTCGCCGGCGAGGTCGCGCCGGGCGACCTCGTCGCGCTCCTCCTCGACGGCGGCAGGTTCCTCGCGCTCGGCGAGATCAGCGGTTCGCACCGCGAGGAGGCGGGTCCGCTGCCGCACCGCCGCGACGTTCGCTGGTTCGGCGAGCTGCCGCGGTCCGCGGTCCGGAACCCGGCACAGCTGCAGGACCCGAGGGCGCTGTTCCGCGTCACCCTCCCCGGTGGTACAGCCGCGGTCCCTTCCCGTAGGGCTGTCTGATCTCCGGTGGCTGCGGTGCCGGCGGGATCTGGGCGGTCACCGGCGTCCCCGACGTGACCTTGATCTCCTGCCCGTGGTGGAGGACGACGAGCTCGGAGTCGTGGTCGAACAGCGTGTACGTGGCCGTGGCGCCCTCGGCGGTGACCCTGAGCCGGTAGCCGAGGTGCCGGATGGTGAACGAGAGCCGGGTCAGCCCCTCCGGCAGCCGCGGCGCGAAGACCAGCCGGCCGTTGTCGTGGTCGCGCATCCCGCCGAACCCGTTCACGAGCGCGATCCAGGCGCCCGCGAGCGACGCCATGTGCAGGCCGTCCCTCGTGTTGCGCTCCAGGTCGTGCAGGTCCATGAACGCCGCCTCCGCGGCGTACGCGTAGGCGAGGTCCAGCGCGCCGACCTCCGCCGCCAGCACGGCCTGCGTACACGCGGAGAGCGAGGAGTCCCGGACGGTCAGCGCCTCGTAGTAGGCGAAGTTGCGGGCCTTCTGCTCCGGCGTGAACCGGTCGCCCCGGGTCTGCATCGCGAGCACGAGATCGGCCTGCTTGAGGACCTGCTTCCGATAGAGGTCGAAGTACGGATAGTGGAGCAGCAGCGGGTAGGCGTCCGGCGGCGTGTGCTCGAAGTCCCACTCGGCATGCCGGGTGAAGCCCGCCGACTGCTCGTGGACGCCGAGCTCGGCGTCGTAGACGATCACGACGTTGTCCGCCGCGCGCTGCCAGGCCTCGATCTCGTCGTCAGTGACGGCCAGCGCCTCGGCCCGCTCCGGGTAGTGGCGGGCGGCCGCGACGGCGGCCCGCAGGTTCCGCTCCGCCATCAGGTTCGTGTACACGTTGTCGTCGGCGACGGCGCTGTACTCGTCGGGTCCGGTGACCCCGGAGATGTGCCACCCCCCGGCTCGGTCGTGGTGGCCCAGCGACCGCCACAGCCGGGCGGTCTCGACGAGGATCTCGACGCCGATCTCCGCGTCGAACTCGTCGTCCCTGGTCGCGTCGTGGTACCGGATGACGGCGTCCGCGATGTCGGCGTTGACGTGGAAGGCCGCCGTCCCCGCCGGCCAGTACCCGGAGCACTCCTCGCCGTTGATCGTCCGCCACGGGAACGCGGCGCCGTCCAGGTGCAGGGTCCGGGCCCGCTCGCGCGCCTTGTCCAGCGTGCGGTGCCGCCAGCGCAGGTGATCCCCGGCGGCCTCCGGCCAGGTGTGCACGAGCACCGGCAGCACGAAGCTGTCGGTGTCCCAGAAGCAGTGGCCGTCGTACCCGGGCCCGGTGAGGCCCTTCGCGGCGATCGGCCGCTCCTCCGCGCGCACGCTGTTCTGCAGCACGTGGAAGAGCGCGAACCGCACCGCCTGCTGCAGCGCCGGGTCGCCCTCCACGGTGACGTCGGCGCCCTCCCAGAACGTGTCGAGGAACTCGCGCTGGTCGTGCAGGAGCCCCTCCCAGCCGGTGTGCAGCGCGCCCGTGAGCCCGGCGGCCACCTGGTCGCGCAGCGCGGGCCGGGAGCGGACCGACGACCAGCCGTAGCTGACGAACTTGGTCAGCTTGAGCGTGTCGCCCGGCCGCAGCGTGGCCGTGATCGTGACCCGGCCCCAGTCCTCGCGGATCTCGGACGACGTGGAGACGACGGTCCCCTCCGTGCACTCGACGACGTGGTCCGCGGCGACGGCGACGCCGACCGAGCTGCGCCGCGTCCGGTGCAGCAGCTGCAGCCGGGTGCCGGCGACGTCCTGCTCGAGCGCCTCCAGGGGCTGGTCGAGCACGGCCGAGCTGCGCGGATCCTTCCCGGCACCGGGCACCTGCTCGTTCGCGACGAGCTCGGACTGCAGGACGATGCGGGCCCCGTCGTCGATCGCCGTGACCTCGTACTCGATCGCCACGATGGAGCGGTGCGTGAACGACACCAGGCGGGTGCTCCGGATCCGCACCGCGCGCCCCGCCGGGGACCGCCAGTGCACCTCCCGGTTGAGGACGCCGGCGCGCAGGTCGAGCACGCGCTCGTGGTCGAGCACCGCGCCGTAGCGGATGTCGAACGGCTCGTCGTCGACGAGCAGCCGGATGATCTTCCCGTTGGTGACGTTGATGATCGTCTGGCCCGACTCGGGGTAGCCGTACCCGGCCTCGGCGTACGGCAGCGGCCGGTGCTCGAAGACCGAGTTGAGGTAGGTGCCGGGGAGGGCGTGCGGCTCGCCCTCGTCGAGGTTGCCGCGCAGCCCCACGTGCCCGTTGGAGAGCGCGAAGACCGACTCCGCGCGGGCCAGGACGTCGATGTCGAGGCCCGTCTCGCGGACCGTCCACGGCTCCACCTCGAAGGCGGCCCTCCGGAGCGGCTTGCGCGACCGTCGACGGCAGCGACAGTGACTGCGTGGTCACGACTCCTCCAGCAGCTGCGGCGAGGTCGGTGACGACGACGTCCGCGCCGTGCTCCCGCAGCGCGTCGGCCTGGCCGACGCGGTCGACGCCGACGACGAGCCCGAAGTCGCCGGCCCGCCCCGCCTGGACCCCGGCGAGGGCGTCCTCGAAGACGGCGGCCTGCGGCGCCTCGACGCCGAGCTCGGCGGCGCCGGCGAGGAAGGTGTCCGGCTTCGGCTTGCCCGGCAGGTGCCGCTCGCGGGCGACCTGCCCGTCGACCCGGGCGTCGAAGAGGTCGGTCAGGCCCGTGACCGCCAGGACCTCGGCGGTGTTCGCGCTGGAGGACACCACGGCCGTCCGCAGCCCGGCGTCCCGCACCGCGTGCAGGTAGCGCACCGAGCCCTCGTAGACCTGGACGCCGTCCTGGCGGATCCGGCGCTGGACGACCTCGTTCTTGCGGTTGCCGAGCCCGTTGACGGTCTCCGCCGTGGGCGGGTCGTCGGGGTCGCCCTCGGGCAGCTCGATGCCGCGCGAGCGCAGGAAGCTCCGGACGCCGTCGGCCCGGGGCATGCCGTCGACGTAGCGGTCGTAGTCGTCGTGGCTGTCGAACGGCTTGAAGCCCGCACCGTCTCGCTGCCGCAGGTAGTCGTCGAACATCTCCTTCCATGCGGCGGCGTGGACCTTCGCCGTCTGGGTGACGACCCCGTCGAGGTCGAACAGGCAAGCGCGGACGGCGTCCGGCAGACCGAGCCGGGAGTTGTTCATGGGGATGAGCACACCGCACCGCGACCCCCAGCGCTAGCCGATCGGGCATAAGTGCCGTCCTACGGGTCACCACAGGGGGGTGAGCACAGACCACGTGAACGACCCGGGCCGCGAGCAGCCGCGCCAGTTCGACGACGCCGAGCGCGACGAGATCGAGGCGCTCCGCCGTCGCTTCGAGCGCGACGCCCCACAGGCCTTCACCGACGACGACCGGTCGCGCTTCGAGCGGATCACCGGTGCCCTCGGGGTGCCGGCGTTCCCCGCGACCCGCGAGCAGCTGCTGGACGTCGCGCGCGCCGGCGGTGCCGCCGACTCCGTGATGGTGGCGCTGCGGTCGCTTCCGGAGGCGGCGACCTACGAGACGTACGACCAGCTGCTCCTCGCGCTGGGCATCGGGATGGCGGGGCGGATCGACGTCCCCGGCGCCCCGCCGCGCAACCCCGAGGGTGGCGCGCCCTCGCTGCCCGACCGGGTCTGAGCCCTCCGGGCCCTCCCGGCGTTCTGGGCCGGTTGGCGGGACGCCGAGGCCGCCGGGGACACTGATGTCGTGGAGCCGACCGCCGAGAGCACCGACGTCCTCGTCGTCGGTGCGGGGCCGGCCGGCAGTGCCGCGGCGGCCTGGCTGGCCCGCTCGGGCCGGGAGGTCGTGCTCGCCGACGCCGCCGCCTTTCCCCGTGACAAGCCGTGCGGTGATGGGCTGACCCCGCGGGCGATCGCCGAGCTGCGCGCCCTCGGCCTGGCGGACTGGTTGCGTGACCGCGCCGTCAACTGGGGTCTGCGCGCAGCGGGGTTCGGCCAGGAGCTCTACCTCCCGTGGCCGGGCGGCAGCCTGCCGAGGTACGGCGGCGCCGCCCCCCGGCTGGAGCTGGACGCCGCCATCCGGCAGGTGGCCCTCGACGCAGGCGCGACCCCTCTGGAAGGCACCCGGGCGACGGACGTCCTCCGCGACGGCGGGCGCGTCACCGGTGTCGCCCTCGCCGGGGCGCGGCACGCTGCGGTGCCGCACCCTCGTCGTCGCCGACGGCGCACGCTCGCAGCTCGGCCGGACCCTCGGCCGGACCTGGCACCGCGACACCGCCTACGGCGTCGCCGCCCGCGCCTACGTGAAGTCGGGGCGGGCCGACGATCCCTGGATCTCCTCGCACCTGGAGCTGCGCGGCTCCGCCGGCGAGCTGCTCTCCGGCTACGGCTGGATCTTCCCGCTCGGCGACGGCGAGGTGAACCTCGGCGTCGGCACGCTGGCGACCTCACGCCGGCCCGCGGACGTCAACCTGCGCTCGCTGCTCACCCACTACGCGGAGCTGCGGCGCGACGAGTGGGAGCTCGACGGCGAACCCCGAGCCGTGTGGTCGGCCCTGCTGCCGATGGGCGGCGCCGTCTCCGGCGTCGCCGGCCCGAACTGGGCGCTGATCGGGGACGCCGCGGGCTGCGTCAACCCGCTCAACGGCGAGGGCATCGACTACGGCCTGGAGACCGGGCGGCTGCTCGCCGAGCAGCTCACCGCCGGCTCCGGACGCCGACCTCACCGCCGCCTGGCCGGAACTGCTGCGTTCACCACTACGGCGAGGCCTTCTCGATCGCCCGCCGGCTGGCGGGGTTGATCACCGTGCCGGGGCTGCTCCCGGCGGCGGGCCCGGTGGGCATGCGATCACGCGCGCTCATGAAGCTCGCGCTGCGCGTCATGGGCAACCTCGTCACCCCGAGGACACGGACGTGCTCGCCCGGGTCTGGCGCGCCGCCGGCCGGCTGTCCGTGACGCTGGACGACCGGCCGCCCTTCTCCTGACCCCCCCTCCCCTCCTTCCGCTGATCATGCAATCCACGTTGATCTGTAGCCGCACGATCACTGATCAACGCGGATTGCATGATCAGCGCGAGAGAGGAGCGGGCGGGTGAGTGGGGACGCATCGGCCGGCGGCGGCGTCCCCGGCGTCCCCGGCGTCGCCCGCGTCCCCGGGGGCCCGCGCGTGCCTGGGGAGGCGGAGATCCTCGCGCTGCACGAGCGGTTCGCCCCGAACGAGGCGGCGCTGACGCTCGTCCGTACGCACTGCCTCGTCGTCGCGGCGGTCGCGGCGCAGCTGCTCACCCGGTGTCCGCAGACCCTCGACGCCGGGCTCGTGCACGCCGGGTGCCTGCTGCACGACATCGGCGTCTACCGGCTGTACGACGCCGAGGGGCGGCTCGACGGCGCGAACTACCTGGCGCACGGCGTGCTCGGCGAGCACCTGCTGCGCGAGCTCGGGCTGCCCGAGGTGCTCTGCCGGTTCTGCTCGCACCACACCGGCGCCGGGCTCACCCGGGACGACGTCGTCCGGCAGCGCCTCCCCCTCCCGGCCGCGGACTACCTGGCGGAGACCGCCGAGGAGGAACTCGTCATGTACGCGGACACCTTCCACAGCAAGAGCACCCCGCCGGTCCTCGTCCCGGCGGCGGTCTCCCGGGCGCGGTTGGCGCGGTTCGGCGCCGCGACGGTCGCCCGCTTCGACGCCCTGCGCGAGCGCTTCGGCGACCCCGATCTCCGGCCGCTCACGGCGGCGTTCGGGCACCGCGTGCTGGAGGCGTAGACGGCCAGGCCCCGCCGACGACCGGGCGGACGCCGACGGGGCCTCGCGCGCTCTCAGCTGTCGGCGTCGCCGGCGCTGTCCCGGTCGGCCAGCTCGTCGGCCGGGTCCGGAGCGGCGTCGCCGGGGAGGTCCCCGGCGGCCACCGTCGACTCGATCTCCTCGGGAGCGAGCTCCGCAGTGCGGGGGTCCGCGTTCGCGCCGGGCAGGCCTCCGGTCGCGCCCACACTCTGGGCGCGCTCCTCGGGTGGGACGAAGGGCGTGTGATGCGTCATGGCCTGCGACATACCCGTCCACGGAGCCGTCCAAGCGCCAGCCCAGGGTGAGCGATCGCACGCGAACCGACACGCGGATGACACGCCCGGATGCAGGTGCATGTTTGGTCCGTGATCGGAAGGGTATTTCCCGATCACCCCTAGCGACAGGAGACAACGATGCTCATTCTGGGTCTGATCCTGCTACTGATCGGCATCTTCGCGCACATCTCGATCCTCACGACGATCGGCGTGATCTTGCTGGTCATCGGAGCGATCCTCTTCGTTGCCGGCAGCGTCGGCCGTCCGGTCGGGGTCGCCGCTACTGGTACTGACGCCTGTCTCCCCGCGCAGCCCCCGGCCCCGGTCGGGGGCTGCGCCGCGTTACGAGCCGGAACCGCAGCCGCGCGCCCGGTGCCGCCTGCGCCAGGAGGTCCAGACCCGGCGCCGCCCACCACGCCCACGACGGCGTACCCGCCGGTCACCCCGGCGTCCGGCCCCAGGACCACGAGGTCGCCCGAGGGCAGCACCTGGACGCTCCCCGGGACCACCGGGAAGCTGGGCAGCGCGCCCGGCACGCGCCGCAGCCAGGCGCGCGCCGGAGGGTCGAGCGCCCTCAGCCGCACCCCCATCCGATCGCTCTCGGGGCGCACCTCCCAGCCGCCGTCGAGGAGCGGCCCGCCGTCCAGCAGCTCGCCGTACGGCCCGGGCACCAGTCCCAGGTCGGCCGGGCCTCGCCGGCGGCGCGACGACCGGCTCGTAGTGCGGCTGACCCGCCACCTCGTCCCCGACGGGCAGCTGGACGCCGGCGGCGAGCGGGGGCGGCCCGAGCCGCCCACCGGCGTCCCAGGACCGGCTCCCCAGGACCAGGGGCACGGCGAGACCGCCGCGGACGGCGACGTACGCGCGCAGACCGCGCCGCGCGGTGCCGAGCCGCAGCACGGCTCCGGACCGGACGACGAGCGCGACCTCCGCGACCTCGTCACGCCCGCCGACCTCGACCGGGCACGACGCGCCCGTCACAGCGACGACGAGGTCGTCCTCCGCCGCCACGGCGAGCCCGCCGACCGGCACCTCCAGCCCCGCCGCAGCCGGCCGGTTGCCGACCAGGCGTTGGGCGCGCGCGTAAGCCGCACGGTCGAACGCCCCCGACGGCGCCACCCCCTGCCCCTCGCGGCCGGGCCGGCCCAGGTCCTCCACCACGGTCGCCGGCCCCGGCTCCAGCACCCGCAGCCCGCTCACGGCGTCCGGCCCGGAGCGACGGGGACGAAGCGGACCCGGTCGCCCGGCGCCAGCAGCGCCGGCGGTTCCCGCTCGATGTCGAAGATCGTGGCGTCGGTCCGGCCGAGCAGGTGCCACCCCCCGGGTGAGCTCTGCGGGTAGATGCCCGTCTGGTCCGCCGCGATCGCGACCGAGCCCGTCGGCACGTGGGCACGGGGGCTCTCGCGGCGAGGCAGCCGGAGCACGGGGTCGAGCCCCTCGAGGTAGGGGAAGCCGCGCGAGAAGCCGAGGCAGGCGACCGTGTACGTGGGCGCCGCGTGCCGCTCGACCACCTCCGCGACGCCCATGCCGAGCCGCCGGGCGACCTCGGGGAGGTCCTCGCCGTCGTACCGGACGGGAAGCTCGACGGATCGCCCGGACGGGGCGCCGGGCTGCACCTCGACGTCCGCCAGCTCCTTGGCCAGCCGCGCGAGGTCGGCGCCCTCCTCGGGCTCGACGAGCACCGACCGCAGGCCGGGCCGGGCCCGCACCGGCCGCCCGGACGCCGCGAGCCACGCGCACAGCGCGAGCGCCTCCCCGCTGGTCGGCGTCTCGACGAGCAGCCCGACGTCCGCGTAGCGGCGGACCTCCCGGCCCATCGTCAGCGCCCGCCGTCGGCGAACGGGGCGACCTGGACGCCGGCCTCCGGCGAGCGCCGAGCGCACCGCCGCGGCGATGGCCGGGGCGCCCGGGGTGTCGCCGTGCACGCAGAGCGACCCGAAGCGGCCGGCCGTCGCCAGCCGGACCGCCTGGTCGGCGGCCGCTCGCGGATCCGTCAGCACCGCGCCGGGCGTGGAGCGGGGCAGCAGCCGGCCGTCGTCGCCGTACCCGCGGTCGGCGAAGGCCTCGCCGACGACGGCGAGCCCGGCGTCCGCCGCCAGCGCGGCCAGCCGGCCACCGGGCTGGGTGAGCACGGACGCCGAGGGGTCCCAGGCGAGCACCGCGGCGACGAGGGCCGCCGCCTGGCCCTCGTCGTCGAGCACCCGGTGGTAGAGCGCCCCGTGCGGCTTGACGTACCGGGCCCGGACGCCGGCTGTCCGGGCGAGCCCGTCGACGGCGGCGATCTGGTACAGCACGTCGGCCTCGAGGTCCGCCGGGTCGACCTCCATGGCGCGGCGCCCGAACCCGGCGAGGTCGCGGTAGGAGACCTGGGCGCCGACGACGACGCCGAGGTCGGCGCACGCGGCCACCGTCCCGCGGATCGTCCTTGCATCGCCCGCGTGGAAGCCGCAGGCCACGTTCGCGCTGGTCAGCAACGGGAGCAGCGCCTCGTCGTCACCGAGCCGCCAGCGGCCGAACGACTCGGCGACGTCGGCGTTCAGGTCGATGCGCGGGCCCATCCCCGGATTCTCCTCGGCCGCTGCGGGAACGGCAGGCACAGGTCGGGCCGTTACCGTGGGCGAGTCCGTTTTCCTCGCCGTCGAAGGTTCCTCGTGAAGCTGTCCGCACGCCGCGGTGCCGCCATGGTCGCCGCCAGCCTGCTCGCCCCCCTCGCCCTGGCCGCCTGCGGCGGCTCCTCCGGCTCCTCGTCCTCCTCGTCGTCCTCCGGGACCGCGAACACCAGCGTCGGCGTCGGCGTGACCGGTGGCTTCGGCGACAAGCCGACGCTCACGGTCCCGAACAAGACCGCGCCGAGCAGCCTCACCACCGACGTCCTCAAGCCCGGGACCGGCCCCGCCGTGGCCTCGGGGCAGAGCATCGTCGTCAACTACCTGGGCCAGACCTGGGACCCGAAGGACGGCAAGCCCAACGTCTTCGACAACTCCTACGACCGCAAGGCCCCGTTGGCGACGCCGATCGGCAAGAACGCGGTCATCCCCGGGTGGGACAAGAGCCTGGTCGGGCAGAAGGCCGGCAGTCGCCTGCTCCTGACCATCCCGCCGGCGCAGGCGTACGGCGCCAAGGCGGACGCGTCCCAGCCGCTCGCCGGGCACACGCTGCTGTTCGTGGTCGACGTGCTGGGCAGCTACGACGCCACGGCCACCGCCAACGGAACGCCGGCGGGCAAGCTGCCGACCGGCTTCCCCGCGGTGAAGTCGGCGTCCGGCACCGTGCCCAGCGTCACCTCCGTCAAGGGCGTCAAGCTCGCCAAGGACCCGCAGTCGGCGCTGCTGCTCAAGGGCAGCGGCCCGGCGATCGACCCGAAGAAGAGCTTCGTCGTGCAGCTCGTGCAGGCCGACGCGAAGACCGGCAAGACGACGCAGTCGACCTGGAGCGGGCCCGGCCCGCAGGTCGTCTCCGGGACTGACCTCCTGCAGGCCGCGACCGCGTTCAAGAGCGCGACGATCGGCAGCCGCGCCGTCGTCCTCGGCCCCAAGCCGACGAGCTCCTCCACGCAAGCCGTCGTCCTCGTGGTCGACGTCCTCGGCGAGTACTGAGCCCGCCGCATCCCACCGCCCCCGCGCCGCTCGCCGGCCGGGGGCGGTGGCGTGCTCGGCGCCGCGCCGGGGAATCGTGGCCGGGCGGTGGCGTTCGTAGGGTGTGGAGCACAGAAGACGAGAGACGGGGAGTAGATGGCCGCGAACTGGCGCCGCTGCCAGAAGTGCCGCAAGGTCCTGCCGGTCGAGGACTTCGACGGGGACTCCGAGATCTGCCGGACCGATGCCGCCAAGGCCGCCGCGGCCGCGACCGTGACGAGCCGGCCGAGTGCGACGACCACGGTGACGACGAGAGCGCCGCGGGTGCAGACGACCCCGGTCCGGGACATCCGTGGTCACGGCGACCCGGAGGTCCGTGCCCGGCGCGCACGCTCCCGGGCTCTCGACCGGCTCGCCCAGCTGCACACCGACGAGTTCGCCGACCTTCTGCGCGAGGAGCGCGCCGCGGAGGGCCTCAGCTGATCGGGGTGTTCCGGGCACGTCGGACATCCGATGACGGGCGGCACGGGCCCCGAGCGGACCCTCTGATGTGAGACAGTTCCGCGTGCCCGTCAACCGGCGGCGCGGGCCCTTGCCGGGCCTGGATGTGAGACAGTTCCGCGTGCCCGTTCGAACGGGCGGCGCAGGCCCCTGCCGGGCCTGGATGTGAGACAGTTCCGCGTGCGTGGGGGCGTCGACGAGCCCCTGTGCTGCACGTGCGAGAGGACCGTTGACCCGGTGGACGAGACGAGGACGCGCGGCCCGCGCGCTGACGAACCCCACCCCGAGCTGCCCGAGTCGCTGGCCTGGCTGTACGAACCGCCGCCGGACGAGCGCTCCCGCAGGCGCCGGTCCTACGCCCCCGGCCCTCCGCCGACCGACATCGATCCGGGCGCGCCACGCGACCCCGAGGCATTGCCCACGCTGCTGCCGTTCTCCGCGCCGCCCGAGGAGCCACCGCCCGCCGCCCACCGCGGCCCCGTCCGCGGACTGCGCCGCGCCTTCGCCCGGTTCGACGAGTCCCGTACCGACACCTCCTTCCGTCGCCCGGACGCGGAGGAGCACGACGCCGAGCGCCGGGCGGGCGGCACGACGGACTGGACGACGCCGGTCGCGCGTCCGTTCGCCCCGCCGGCCCACCACGGGGACGACGCACCCGCGTCCGAACCCGATGCGCAGCACGACGACGACCGGTACCGAGGAGCCGTCCGAGGCTCCGGCGCCGGACCGGCCCGTGCCGGACGAGTCCCTGGCCGGCGCGTGGGCGACGGACGCGTCCGTCCCCGAAGCGTCAGTGCCCGACGACACCCCGGACGAGTCCCATGAGCCCGAGGGATCGGCCCTGGAGCCGGTCGACCACGGAAGCCGTGAGGAGGAGCCGGTCGGCGACCTCCCGGCGGACGAGACGCGGCTCGAGGACCGCGGCGCCGAAGGCATGTACGAGCCGCAGGACGAGCGGCTCGAGGAGCCGGCCGAGGATGCGTTCGACGAGCGGACCGAGATCACCGACGAGGTGATCGACGAGATCACCGACGAGCCGACCGACGAGCCCACCGGCGAGGTGATCGGCGTCGGCGGTGACGAGCCGACCCACGACCAGCCCGCGGAGGCGCCCTCCGAGCCCCCGTGGCCTCGGGCCTGGCACGACCGGGCGCCGACGGCGGTGCACCACGACCGGGAGCTGAACCTCTTCGAGCCGGTGCCGCTCGACGTGCCGGCCGAGCCTCCCGCCGACCCCGAGCCCCTGCCGAGCTGGAACCGGCTCGTGGCATGGCCGTCGCCGGACGCGGACGACGTCGCGCCGGCCGAATCGTCCGCCTCCGCGACGGAGCAGCCACCGGCCGGCGACGATCACCAGAGCCTGGAGCCCGCCGCCGACCCGGACCGGCCACCGCTGCCGATCCGGCCGCGGCTGGCGACGCTCGTGAACCGCCCGGCTCCGCTCACGGACCTCCCCGGCGCCACGGTGCCGCCCTCCGCCGTCGGTCACCGTGCCGCCGCGGCCCGACGGCGTCCACGACGACCGCCAGGCGCAGGACGACGCTCCGGACACGTCGGTGGTCGAGGCAGCGCCCGACGTCGAGGCCGCGCCGGACGTCGAGGACGCGCCGGACGTCGAGGCCGAACACGCCGCCCCGGCGACGCCGGAGCCGAGGCCCCGCCTCTCCGGCCTGCTGCGCCGGCCCGCCGCCGACGCACCCGAGCCGCCGCCCGAGGAAGCGCGGACGGTCGACCTCCGACCTCCGTGACCTCCGTGACCCTGCGCCCGACGTCGCCATCGTCGACACGCCGGACACCCCCGACAGCGCCGAGGTCCAGGACGGCGAGGACGCTCCGGACCCGCGCGCCGAGGCGGCTCAGCGCTTCGCGATCCCGCCGCGCCCCGACCTGGCCGATCCCGCGCTGACGCCGCTGTGGGTCGCCGTCCGCGACGCGCTGCAGGGCGGGAGCCGGCACGACGCACCCGCCGTCGACGTCCGCGGCCTGGACCAGTCGGGCCGGCGGGCGCTCGCCGGGCTGCTCGGCGTCCCCACCGTGCGCGCCGCGACCCGGGTGGATCTCGCCCTGCTCGAGCGGATCGTGGCGGTGACCGCGGGGCTGCCGCTCGCGATCGCCGCGGAGCGCTTCGTGCCCGCCGCCGGTCGCCGCGCGCGGGCCCAGAGCCGCACGGCCCCGGTGCGCGCCGCCCAGGAGTGGCTCGACGCGCACCCCCGGCTCGCCGCGTTGCCGTGGACGGCGACCTGGCTGGAGACGGTCCGGCGGGACGTCGTCGGTGGCGACGGCGGGCTCACGGACACGGAGGTGCTCGCCGCGCTGGAGCTCCTGGGCGCACTGACAGCCGCGGACACCGCGACCGGCGCCGCCACGGCGTGGCGGGTGCGGTCCGAGCTCGCCGCGGAGGTGGCCGGGGACGAGCACGCGCTCGACGAGGGGTCCGCCGTGGCGGCGCTCGTGCTCCGCGGGCTCGCGGCGGCGGCGGGCACCGGCGTCCCCACCGAAGCCACCGCACGCCGGCGGCTCTGGGCGCGGTTCGGCGTCCTCGTGGACCTCGTCTCGACCACGTGCCTCGCCCTGGGTGTCGTGCCTGCCGAGTCGGGCTCCGGCCGGCGCTGGCAGCTCGCCGCCGAGGCGGGCCTGCCCGTGCACGTCACCGGCTCGCGACCTCCGGGAGGCGGGGCCGAACTGGGCCGCGCTGCCGGGCGGCTCGCCCGACATCCTGGTCGTCGGGAACGCCCGGGTCCTCGAGGCCGTGGCCGAGCGCTTCGGCGGCACGGTCGCGGTGGTCCACGCGGACGGCGGTCTCGACCCGCTGGTGCTGGACCTGCTGCAGCGGCTGCACGCCGGCGGCGCCCGGCTCCGCTTCCTCACCGACTTCGACCAGCCCGGGATCTGCCTCGGCAGCGAGCTCGTCGAGCGGTTCGACGCGAGCCCGTGGCGGATGTCCGTCGAGATCTACCAGGCGTCGGTCCGGTCGGATCTGCCGCCACTGGGCGGCCGGGTCGGGGACGTTCCCTGGGCGCCCGGGCTCGCGGCGGCGATGAACCAGGCGGGCCGGGCGGTGCCGGTCGAGCAGCTGCTCGACGACGTGCTGGCGGAGCTGGACGGCGACCTGACGGAGCAGCCGGTCGCGGCGGAGTGAGCGAGCGGCATCGTGCGGACCGCTGACCGCGACGGCCGTACGCGGTGGAGGGAGACTGGAGCGTCGAGGTCACCGTGCGGTGACGGGAGCACGTCGAAGGGCCCAAGGTGTCGCGGACGGGCGACGAACCTGTACATGCGCGCAGCGCGCTGGGGCTGCGGCTCGCACTGACGCTGGCCGGGGCCGTGTGCTGGGCCATCGCCGCCTCGATCATGTTCGCCGCCGGGGAGCGGGTGCTCGGGCTCGTGTTCGCGGCGATCGCGGTCCTGGCGGGGGTCAACGCCGCGGTGGTCGTCCACCGGATGCGGCAGGGCGCTCACTGGCAGCCGACCTCGGCCGTGCCGCCGTACCGTCCCGTGACGGAGGACCGTCCGCGTGTTCCGCGGGCACCCCGGCCGCCCGTGAGCGAGACGGTCCGCGCCCGCCGCTATCTCCTCATCATGGGCACCTGTCTGGGCCTGCTGATCCTCGCCTGGGGCGTGGTCCGGCTCTGGTCGGTGCCGGTCGCCGTCGGGATGTCCCTGGTCGCCATGGTGCTCCCACCGATCGCCGCGCTCGTGGCTAACGCGGGGTGGGACCGAGGCAGCGGCCCGGACGACGGCCGCCGGTACCATGGCTGAGTGATCGGCGTCATCACCTACCAGACGGGCAATGCGCAGAGCGTCCTCTTCGCGCTGCACCATCTGGGCCTCGAGGCGCGCCTCGTCGCCACCCCAGACGAAGCCGCTGACGTCGACCGCCTCATCCTCCCGGGTGTCGGGGCGGCCGACGTCACGATGGCCTCGCTGCGCGAGCGGGGCTGGACCGAGCACCTCGACCGCGTCGTGCGCAACGAGGGCCTGCCGTTCCTCGGCGTCTGTGTCGGCCTGCAGGTGCTGTTCGAGCACAGCTCCGAGGGGGACGTCGACTGCCTCGGCTGGCTGCCCGGCGAGGTCGTCCGTTTCCGCGGCGAGGGCCTGCGCGTGCCGCACATGGGGTGGAACGCGGTGCGGCCACAGTCGCAGCACCCCTTCGCCCGCGCCCTGCCCGAGGGCGCCCACTTCTACTTCGTGAACTCCTTCCACGCACTCCCCGCGCAGGAGAGCGACGTCGCCGGCGTCACCCGGTACGGCGCCGAGTTCGCGTCGGTGGTGGCACGCGGCAACGTCATGGCGACGCAGTTCCACATCGAGAAGAGCGGTCCGGTCGGGCTCGCCCTGCTCACCGCCTTCGCGCAGCTGCAGCCGCAGGAGCTGGCCGAGGTGCCCGCGTGCTGACCACGCGAGTGATCGCCTGCTTCGACGTCAAGGGCGGCCGCGTCACGAAGGCGCGCCGGTTCCAGGACAACGTGGACGTCGGGGACGCGGCCGAGGTCGCCCGGCGCATGTACGCCGAGGGTGTGGACGAGGTCGTCTTCTACGACATCACCGCGAGCCCGGAGCGGCGCCGCGCCGATCTCGAGACCGTCCGGGCGGTCGCCGAGAACATCTTCGTGCCGCTGACGGTCGGCGGCGGCGTGCGCGACCTCGAGGACATGCACGCGGTGCTGGCCGCCGGCGCGGAGAAGATCAGCATCGACTCGATGGCCGTGCGCGACCCCGCCATCGTCACCGCCGGGCTCGAAGGAGTTCGGCCGTCAGTGCATGGTGCTCAGCATGCAGGTCAAGCAGGTCGAGCGGACGCCGGAGGTCCCGAGCGGGTACGAGGTCTTCATCGACGGGGCCCGCGTGCCCACCGGTATGGACGCCCTGGCGTGGGCCCGGCGCGGCGAGGACCTCGGCGCCGGCGAGATCGTCGTCAACAGCATCGACCAGGACGGCACGCACACCGGCTACGACCTGGAGATCACTCAGGCCGTGGCCGACGCGGTGAACGTCCCCGTGATCGCGTCCGGCGGCGCGGGGACCCCCGAGCACGTCGCCCGCGCCTTCCAGGCCGGCGCCTCCGCCGCCATCGTGAGCTCGATGCTGTACTCGCCGCGGCTGGAGCAGAACTACACGGTCGACGACGTGAAGCGGGAACTCGCCGACCGTTTCGGCCTGCCGGTACGGCCCACCGCCGAGGCCGCGAGCCGGCACGGCGGGACGGAGGGCGGACCCGTCCGACCGCGGCCCGAGCCCACCGCGCACTGACCTCGCTCGGCGCGCACCTGGCGGGCGCCGACAGCGGTCAGGGCCGGCCACCCTGGGGGGTGACCGGCCCTGACTGCGGACGAGCCGGTTCAGCCCTTGACGCTGCCCGCGAGCAGCCCGCGGACGAAGTAGCGCTGCAGCGAGAGGAACAGGACGACCGGGACGGCGATCGCGATGAAGGCACCCGGGGCCAGGAGATACCAGGCCGTGCCGCGCGTGCCGGCGAGGTTCGCGAGGGCCACGGTGAGCGGCAGGATGTCCGGCGAACCGCCTGCGAACACCAACGCGACGAGCAGGTCGTTCCAGACCCAGAGGAACTGGAAGATGCCGAACGCCACGAGCGCCGGCCGCAGCAGCGGCAGCATGACCGAGAGGAACAGCCGGACGTGGTTGGCGCCGTCCACGCGAGCCGCCTCCACGAGCTCGCGCGGCACCTGCGAGATGAAGTTGTGCAGGATGAAGATGCACAACGGCAGCGCGAAGATGGAGTGCGACAGCCAGACCGTCCAGAACGTCCCGGCAAGGCCCGCCTTCACGTAGAGCGAGAGCAGCGGGATCATCGTCACCTGGATGGGGACGATCTGCAGCGCGAAGACGCAGACGAAGAGGAAGGCGCTGCCGCGGAAGTTGATCCAGGCGAACGCATAGGCGGCGAGCGCCCCGACCGTGAGCGGGATGATGACCGCGGGGAGCGTGATGACGATGGAGTTGACGAAGAAGTCCTTGAACGTCGCGCCGCCCTGGTTGGTGTTCAGGACGGTCTTGTAGTTCTCGATGGTCCAGGGACCCCCGAAGCCCGTCCACCAACCGCTGCGGGTGATGTCGAGGGGCCTGCGGAACGAGGTGACGAGCAGGCCGAACGTCGGGATCGTCCAGAGCAGGGCGATGAGGATGGCGGCGAGCGAC
This sequence comes from uncultured Actinomycetota bacterium, assembly GCA_963755755.1. GTDB lineage: Bacteria > Actinomycetota > Actinomycetes > Actinomycetales > Kineosporiaceae > DATKNA01. Next base: position 303,399 of record CAVWLJ010000014.1, on the reverse strand, counting down.
GCCCAGGGGGACGTCAGTCGCTTCTTGGTCTGGGCCGCCGTCGTCGCGATCGTCGTGCTGGTCGGCAGGCCGATCGGTGGGGCGCTGGTGGTCATCGTGCCTCCTAGGCCGAGGCCCGCATCTGGCGGACGTTGTAGACGACGATCGGGACGACGAGGATGAAGAGCAGCACGGCAAGAGCCGCGCCGAGACCCTGGTTCCCCGCCCGGAAGCTCTGCGAGTAGAACTCGTTGGCGATGACCGAGGTGTTGAACGATCCACCGGTCATGGTCCGGACGATGTCGAACACCTTGAGGGTTGTGATCGAGATCGTCGTGAGGACCACCACCAGGGTGGGGCGGATGCTCGGAATGGTGATGTACCGGAACATGCGGATCCCGTACACGCCGTCGAGCCGTGCCGCCTCGATCATGTCCTCCGGGATGTTCTTGATGGCCGCCGAGAGGAGCGTCATGGCGAACCCCGACTGGATCCAGATCATGACGACGATGAGGAAGAGCGTGTTCAGGGGATCGTTGAGCAGCCACTGCTGCGGCGAGAAGCCGAGCCAGACCAGGACCTGGTTGAGCAACCCGATCTGGTGGGCCCCCGGAGGGCGGTAGTCGTAGACGAACTTCCAGATGACGGAGGCGCCGACGAACGAGATCGCCATCGGCAGGAAGATCAGAGCCTTGGCGAAGGATTCGATCCGCGCCCGGTCGATGAGCACCGCGTAGATGAGACCGATGAATGTCGCCACGAACGGCGTGATCAGTGTCCAGATGGCGGTGTTGCGCAGGGTGAGGAGCTCGTCCGAGTCGGTGAAGATGAACGTGAAGTTGGAGAACCCGACGAAGCTGGTTCCGTTGGCGTCCTTGAACGACTGGAAGATCGTGAGGACGGCGGGGTAGATCAGGCCGATCGCCAACATGATCAGGGTCGGCGCGACGAACGTGCGCCCGACGATGCGATCGCCGCGGTACCCCCCGATCCGGCCGACGGCGAGCAGGACCACCGCCACGATCGCGACGAACAGACCGATGGCGAAGAACATCTGACCGAACTTCTCGAGGTACGACATGCGGCGACCATCCCTTCTCCCTGGAGAGACGACGAGCCGGTGGGTGCACCCCGATCGCGTCGGGATGCGCCCACCGGCCTACCACGTCGTCAGGACTTCGGCCAGGCGGCTTCGATCTTGTCGACGGTGTCCTTCGTGCTCTGGCCCGTGATCCAGGCCGTGGCCTGCTTCCAGAACGCGTTCGACCCGACGGCCGCCGGCATCTGGTCCGAACCGTCGAAGCGGAAGACCGCCTTCGGGTCCTGGAGGATGTCGTACGACAGCTGGTCGATCGGGCTCGTCAGCAGGTTGCGCTGAAGGCCCTTGTTGGCGCTGACCCAGCCACCGCCCGGGGTGGCCTTGGCCTTCTCGTTCGCCCAGGTGTCCGAGGAGAGGTAGGTCTGGAACGCCTGGACCTCGGGCTTGTTGCTGAACGCGAGGATGAACTCGCCGGCGCCGAGGACGGGCTTCGACGTCGGGTCCTTGGCCGGCAGGTAGAAGGCGAAGACGTCCCCGTCCGGGGCGACCTTGGTGCCCTCCGGCCAGTTGGCCGCGTAGAACGACGCCTGGCGGTGCATGTAGCACTGGCCCTGCAGGATCGGCTGGCCGCCGTCCTGGAACGTCGTCGAGGCGATGCTCTTGACGTCGCCCAGGCCACCGTTCACGTAGGCCGGGTTCTTCAGGTACTGCCCCGCCGCGTCGAGCGCGGCGGTGGGCTCCGCCGAGTTGAACGGGATGGTGTGGTTGACCCACTTGTCATACTCCGTCGGCCCGGAGAGCCGGAGCATGAAGTCCTCCATCCAGTCGGTGACCGGCCAGCCGGTCGCCTCACCGGACCCGATGCCCGCACACCACGGCTTGACGCCCTTGCCGTTGTTCGCGATCTTGTCGCTCAGCGACTTCAGCTCGTCGAGCGTCGTCGGCACCGCCAGACCGGCGTCCTTGAACATCTGCGGCGAGTACCACACCAGGGACTTGATGTTCGCACCGAGCGGGGCGGCGTAGAACTTGCCGCCGACCGTGCCGTACGCCTTCCAGTCCTTGGTCCAGAACTTGTCGACGTTGGTGCCGACCTGCGCCGGCGGCGCCACCGCCTTGCCCGTGGCGACGAGCTGCTTGAGCAGACCGGGCTGCGGGACGATCGCGATGTCCGGCGGGTTGCCGGCCTTGGCGCGGACGAGGACCTGCGCCTCGAAGTCCTTGTTGCCCTCGTAGTTGACCTTGGCGCCGGTGCAGTTCTCGAAGAACTTGTACGAGTTGATCTGCGCCGTGTCCTCGGGCGCGACGATGCCCGTGTAGACCGAGATCGTCTTGCCGCTGATGTCCCCGAACGCCTTGTACGGCGCGCAGGCCGGGTCGGAGCTGCCACCGCCACCGGCTGCCGAGCTCGAGCTGCTGGAGCTGCTACACGCAGCCAGGAGCAAACCGACGGCGGCGAGGCCGACCACCGCGGTCGCCGACTTGTGCTTGCGAACCCCCATGGGCTCTGCCTCCTTGAAGGGACGGCTGTCAGGGTTCGGCCGACCTTCGACCGGACCGTCCAGGCGTGATGTAAACCCCTCACGGCAACCAGGCGCAACAGCGATCGAGCTCAGTCGCGTAACGATTGCGCAACCTTGGCGTAGCTCGCCCCTTCGGGCACTGGGAGCGCTCCCAGTCCCGTGGCCTCCCCTTTCCGCGGGAAGCCCGGCTCCCGTCCAGGCGGCTTCCCCTCGCCGGACCGGCCCCGGCGAGGGAAAAGTGGGAGGCTCTCGGCGTGGGCACCTCGACGTCGCCGGACACCTCCCTCCCCCCTGCCGAGGACGACCCCTTCGGGGCGCCCTCGGACCTCCCGTACGGCCTGCCGCCGTTCGACCGGGTCCGGGTCGAGCACTACCGCCCCGCGTTCACCGCCGGCATGGCGGCACAGCGGGAGGAGGTCGAGGCGGTCGCGTCCCAGGCCGCGCAGCCGTCCGTCGAGAACACGCTCGACGCGCTCGAACGCTCCGGCGCGCTGCTGGCCCGCGTCGCCGCCACGTTCTTCAACCTGACCAGTTCCGCGGTGACCGACGAGCTCGCGGCGGTGGAGGCCGAGGTCGCCCCGGAGCTGGCCGCGCACCACGACGCCATCCTGCTCGACCGTCGCCTGTTCGCCCGGATCGAGGCGCTCGTCGCGCGCCGCGAGGAGCTCGGGCTGGACGCCGAGCAGGAGCGCCTGCTCGACCGGTACCACCGTGACTTCGTCCGGGCCGGCGCCGGGCTCGACGACGCCTCGCAAGGCCGCCTGCGCGAGATCAACGCCGAGCTCTCCGCGCTGTCGACGGAGTTCAAGACGAAGCTGCTGGCCGACACGAACGACCTCGCCGTCCACCTCACCGACGAGGCGGAGCTCGACGGGCTCCCCCCGGACGCCGTGAGCGCCGCCCGGGCGGCCGCCGCCGACCGCGGCCTCGACGGCTGGCTGCTCACCCTGGTGCTGCCGACCGTGCAGCCGGCGCTCACGTCGCTGATCCGCCGGGACGTCCGGAGGCGCCTGCACGAGGCGTCCGTCGTCCGGGGGCTGCGTGGCGACGCGAACGACACCCGCGCGGTGCTCGTACGGATGGCCGCGCTGCGCGCCGAGCGGGCCGCACTGCTCGGCTTCGCGAACCACGCCGAGTACGTGGTGGCGGACCAGACGGCGGGCACGAGCGAGGCCGTGACCTCCATGCTCGGGGCACTCGTCCGGCCCGCGGTCGAGAACGCGCACGCCGAGGCGGGCGAGCTGCAGGTGCTCCTCGAGGCCGACGGCGAGGAGGGCCCGCTGCAGCCCTGGGACTGGGCGTTCTACGCCGAACGGCTGCGCCGGCAGCGGTTCGACGTGGACACCGACGCGCTGCGGCCGTGGTTCCGGCTCGAGGACGTCGTCGAGCACGGCGTCTTCCACGCCGCGTACGAGCTCTACGGGCTGCGCTTCAAGCGCCGCCACGACCTGCCCGCCTATCACCCCGACGTCACCGTCTACGAGGTCTTCGACGACGAGGGCCAGGGCATCGGGCTCTTCCTGGCCGACTGGTACGCCCGCCCCTCGAAGCGGGGCGGGGCCTGGATGAGCACCTTCGTCGACCAGTCACACCTGCTCGGTCAGCAGGCCGTCACGGTCGTCAACCTCAACGTGCCGCGGCCGCCGGACGGCGAGCCCACCCTGCTCACGCTCGACGAGGTCGACACCGCGTTCCACGAGTTCGGGCACGTGCTGCACGGGATCCTCTCCGACGTCCGCTACCCACGGCTGTCGGGCACGAGCGTCCCGCGCGACTTCGTCGAGTTCCCCTCCCAGGTCAACGAGATGTGGGCGCTCTGGCCGGAGGTCCTCGGCAACTACGCCAAGCACCACGAGACCCACGAGCCGCTGGCTCCCGACGTCCCGGAGCGGATCCGGGCGGCCCGCAGTTACGGCCAGGGCTTCGCGCTCACCGAGTACCTGGGGGCGGCCCTGCTCGACCTGGAGTGGCACCGGCTCGCGCCGGGCACGGCGCCGGACGCCGACGGCGTCGAGGCGTTCGAGGAGGCGGCGCTGGCGCGGCACGGCCTGGCGTTCCACCTCGTGCCGCCCCGCTACCGCAGCTCGTACTTCTCGCACGTGTTCGCGGGCGGGTACAGCGCCGGCTACTACTCCTACGTCTGGAGCGAGGTGCTGGACGCCGACACCGTCGAGTGGTTCCGCGACCACGGCGGCCTGCGGCGGGAGCTCGGCGGCCGGTTCGCGCAGCGGCTGCTCTCCCGCGGCGGGGCGGTCGAGCCGATGCAGGCGTACGAGGCGGTGCTCGGCCGTGGGCCGCGGATCGAGCCCCTGCTCGAGCGACGCGGGCTGACGCCGACCGCGTGAACGCAGAAGGCAGGCCCCCGGCGCGGCGATCTGAGCCCAGACTGGGCGTCGTGGACAGCCTCGAGATCACGGTTCGCACCGGCAACACCCTCGTCACCGACCTGACCGCCGAGCTCGAGCGGTTCTGCGCGGGCCGGGGAGACGGCCTGGCTCACGTCTTCGTGCCGCACGCCACCGCCGGCGTCGCCGTGATGGAGACCGGCTCGGGCAGCGAGGCCGATCTGGCCGACGCGGTCGACCGCCTCCTGCCGAGGGCCGACGTCTACCGGCACCGGCACGGGTCGACGGGCCACGGCCGCGATCACGTGTTGCCCGCCTTCGTCTCCCCGTCGCTCGCGGTGCCGGTGCTCGGCGGTCGGCCGGCACTCGGCACCTGGCAGAGCGTGGTGCTGGTGGACAGCAACGGGGACAACCCGGTCCGGCACGTGCGGCTGAGCTTCCTGCCGGGCTGACCCGTTCCGGGGCAGCTCACTCGGGGCCGGCGGAACGCTCCCCGACGTGCGCGCGCAGGGCGTCCCCCGCGGGATCGGCCTCGATCCGGCTCATGACCTCCCCCGCGTCGCAGCTGAGCAGCTCCAGCACCAGACGGGTGGGCGTCCGCACGACGACCCGCCACGTCCCGCCGGACTCCTCCCAGCGGCGCAACACCGGCAGCGGGTCGTCGTCCACGCGTCCATGGTGGCCCCGCCGGCCCGGGGCCGGCGAGCGTCGACGACGATGCGAGGGCGGCCGGGTGAGGATCCCTGGGATTCACACCTCGGTATAGCGTTCTCCTCGCCCGACACAGGTGCACGGCGGCGTCGCACGCCCGTCCTTTCCCCTGCTCAGGAGCTCGCATGAAGATCGCGGTCCTCGGTACCGGCCGGATCGGCGGAACCCTCGGGCGCGCGTTCGCCGCCGCCGGTCACGACGTCACCTTCGGCGCCCGGGACCCGCAGCAGGCGCTCTCCGCGGCCGCGGACAGCGGTGCCGGCGTCACCGATGTCGCGGACGCGGTGGCGGGCTCCGAGGTCGTCGTGCTCGCCGTTCCAGGTGGGGCCGTCGCGGGTGTCGTGCGCGAGAACGCGCAGGCGCTGGGCGGCAAGCTCGTCGTGGACGCCGCGAACGACATCGGTGGCGGCGGGCCCGCGAACAGCCACGACGTGATCGTGAGCGCCGCGCCCGGCGTCCGGTACGCCCGCGCCTTCAACAGCCTCGGCGTGGAGAACCTGCAGGACCCGCACTACGGGGACGTCGTCGGCGACATGTTCTACACGTCGTCCGAGGCGGACCGGCAGATCGTGGAGCAGCTGATCGACGCCGTCGGCCTGCGGCCGGTGTGGCTCGGCGACGGCGCCCAGGCCCAGCTCGACGACCTGCTGCGGCTGTGGTTCACGCTCTCCCGGATCAGCGGCTCCCGGCACTTCGCCTTCAAGGTCGTCACCGACGCCGGGTAGCGGGCGCCGCCGGGGACGGCGTCCGCGCGAGGGGCGAGCGAGCCGGACGAGGCGCTGACCCCTCCGCATGACAAGTTTCCTTCGTCCGGATGACAGTCGGCCCGCGGCACCACGGGGCGAGGGGCGGCCTGCTTAGCGTCGAGAGCGTGATCGCACACGCCTTCGGCGAGCGCTACGACTCGCCCGTGCCGCTGGCGCTGTTCGTGCTCGGGGGAGCCGTCATCGTCCTGCTGTCCTTCGCCCTGGTCTACCGGCGCGAGGTCGCCGACGACGCCGACCGGGGCGACGAGGACGTCGTCGTCCCGCCCCGGAGCCGGCATCGCGGCCTCGCTCGCCTCGACCGGCGTCCTCGCGCTGCTCGTCGCCGCCGGGCTGCTGGGCAGCCAGGAGGTGCCGGAGAACCTCCTCCCGACGATGTTCTGGCTGGTGGCCTGGGTGGCGGTGCCGCTCTCGGTCGGCGCCCTCGGCGACTGGACCGGTCCCGCGAACCCCTTCGCCGCGCTGGCCCGGGCGGCGGACTCTCCGCGGCTGCGCCGGGCCGTGCTCGGCAGGGCCACTCCCGTGGCATGGTCCGCGCGCCAGGCGTGGTGGATCGCGGCCGGGGTGTACGCGCTGGTCGTGGTCGGCGAGCTCGTCGTCAACGGCGTCGCCACGCTCCCCCGGGTGACCGCGGCAGCTCTCGTCGTCTACGGGCTGGTGTGCGCCGTCGGCGGGCTCGTCGTCGGTGCGGACGCCTGGAACAGCCGCGCGGAGATGTTCACCGTCGTCCTGGCGACCTGGGGCCGGATGGGCTGGTTCCGGTTCCGGGCCCCCGGACGCCGGGGTTTCGCCGGCGGTCTGGAGGTGCCGTTCGAGGCCAGCCCGGGGCGGGTCGTCGGGGTGCTCCTCCTGCTCGTCTCGGTGTCGTTCGACGGCCTGCTGTCGACCCCGCAGTGGGGGCACCTGATGCAGCGGCTGCCTGCGGGCTGGACCCCGTCGTCGGCGTCCTACCAGGCGTTCGCGACGGCGACGTTCGCCGCGCTGACCGTGGGGACCCTGGTCGTCTTCGGGGGCTTCGCCGTGGGGGCCGCCCGCGTCGCCCGGCACCGGATCGGGCTCGTGCACGCCCTCACCGGCCTGCTGCCCTCGCTGCTGCCGATCGCCTACGGTTACCTGCTGGCGCACTACCTGCAGTACGTCCTCATCAACGGGCAGCTGCTGCTCCCGCTGCTGGGCAATCCGGTGGGGTCGGAGAGCTGGCCGCTGCACCTGCCGTACCCCTTCAACGACGACTACGAGGTCGCGACCGGCGTTCTGCCGACGTCGGTGGTCTGGTACGTGCAGATCGTCGTCATCGTGCTCGCACACGTCGTCGCCGTCGTCCTCGCGCACCGGCACCTCGCCACCAGAACCCCTGCGGTCCGCGAGGCGCGGCGCTCGGAGTGGCCGTGGCTCGTGGCCATGGTCGGGTACACCATGCTCAGCCTGTGGTTGCTCGCGCAGCCGCTGGTCGAGCAGGCGGGCGGCGGACAGCCCTCGTGACCGCCCCACCGGCAACGACCCGGCCGGCGATCCTCGCCCCCGCGCCGCGGGTCTGGGCGGTCGGCGCCGGCCTCGGCGGCGCGGTCGCACTGCGGGTGGGGCTGGCGGGTCCCGCCGGTGCGCGCAGCGCCCCCGCGGGTCTGGTCTTCGCCGTCGTCCTCGTGGCGCTCGCGCTCGCGGCCGTCCCGCGCGTGCTGCCGGCCGTCGGCCGTACAGCTCGCCAGCTCGCGATGGGCCTGGCGGGGGCGTCGGTGCTCTGCCTGGTGCCCTTGCTCGTGCACCTCCGAACCCCGGGAGCGTCGTTGCCCTCGGCGGAGCTGCCGATGTGGGCGGGCGTGGTCACCGTGGTGGCGGTGGCGGAGGAGGTGCTCCTGCGCGGCGCGCTGTGGCACGTCGCCAGCGAGGCGGCGGGCACGACCGCGGCTCTCGTCGTCACCACCGCCGCCTTCGGCCTCCTCCACGTGCCGCTCTACGGGTGGTCGGCGCTCCCCCTGGACCTCGCCGTCGGCCTCCTGCTCGGCGGTCTGCGGATGGCCGCGGGCGGCTGGGGTGCGCCGGCCGCCGCTCACGTCGTCGCCGACCTGGCCGGGTGGTGGCTGCGGTGACGGCGCGTCGCCCGGCCGTGCGCGTGCTGCTGCTCGCGGTACTCGCCCTGGCGGCCGTCGTCCTCGTCCGGCCGCCGCACGCGCCTCCGCTCTACGACGGGCTGGGCTTCCCCGACGAGCCGTACCGCTGGGTCGTGCCGCCACCGGGCGCCGACCGCACCCCGCAGCCCGCGACGCCGGCCGTCGCGACGTTGCCGGTGGAGGGTGGCACCACCGCGGCGGGGCAGGGGCTGAGCGGCGAACAGGGCCCCCAGATCGCGCTCGCGGTGACCGCGGGAGCGTTCGCCGCGCCCTCGGGCCTCACGCAGATCCGGCTCGAGGCCTCGCCCCGGCCGGTCCCGGCCGTCCCGCCGGACGACGGGCAGGTCGTGAGCAACCTCTACGCGCTGACGGCGACCGCCGGCGGCCGGCCCGTGCCGCTCGCGCACGGCCGCAGCGTGCTCGTGAACCTCCGCGCCGATCAGGCCACCGACCGTTCGGTGGTGATCTGCCGGTGGACCGGCCACGCCTGGGAGCAGCTGCCCACGCAGCAGGTCGGCGCCGACGTCTACGCCGCCACCCTGGACGCCGTCGCGCCGGTGGCGGTGGTCCGCCTGGACCCCGGCGTCCGGCCCACGGTCGCGGCGCCCTCGGCCCGCGCCGTACCGGCGGTGACGACGTCGCAGCAGGCGCCGCGGGCGCCGACCGACGGGCCGGGCGGCGCCGCGCTGTGGCTGGCGGTCGGCGGGATCGCCGTGGTGCTCGCCGGGGGGTTGCTCGTGCTCCGCCGCCGGGTCGGCGGTGACCAGCCCGGGCGAGCCTGATTAGGCGGCCGTCACCGTGGTGCTCGGGCCGGGCACGCCGGGCCTGGGGAAGAACGGCGCCAGCACGCCGGGCGCGGAGAACGGCCGCCAGGTTCCCTCGCGCTGGGCCAGCCGGTCCGTCACGGCCCAGATCACCGCCGGGTTGTGGCCGAGACCGAGGTGGCTCCCGTAGACCTCGACGTTCTCGGCGCGGGCACCAGGAGCATCGAGGCAGGCCCGCCACGCGACGATGCCGTCGTAGCGGGAGTAGATCGACGTCGCGGGCACGGGCAGGGGGGCGGCGCCGCCCTCGACGGGCAGCGACATCCGATCGACGTGCAGGTGCGAGTAGCGCTGGAACGCCCGGCTCGCGCGGCTCTGCTCCGAGCGCGTGAGCCGGAACGGGCTGCCGAGCGTGACGACCTGGCGCACCAGGTGCGGGGAGCGGCGCGCGAGGGTCCGGGCGAAGATGCCGCCCAGGCTCCAGCCCACGACGCTGACCCGGCGGCCCTCCCGCTGCGCGATCTCCTGCAGCCGGCGGTCCATACCGCGGACGACCTTCTCCGTCGGCCCGAGGTTGCGCCCGAGCTCCCAGCCGTGCACGTCGTACCCCAGCCGGCGCAGCACGCCGCGCAGTGCGGTGGTGGAGCCGTCGCCGGCGAGCAGCCCGGGCAGCACGAGCACCGGGTGACCGTCGCCCCGCGGCAGCGCGGGGCTGAGCGGCAGAGCGGCCAGGAAGAGGCCCCATCCGGCGCCGGCCCGGGCGATCTCGCTCCAGTACAGGGGGAGGGCGGGTCCACCGCCGCGCGCCTGCGTCATCCCGCCCTCCGTTCCCCGCGACGACCCGGCCGTCGCGTCGGTGCTGTCAGGATGAGCGCCGCCCCCGGCCGTGTCGAGCGCGCACGACGCTCAGTCGTCCTCCACGGCCTGCAGGGCGAGCCAGACCTCCGCGAGACCGGCCGTCGAGGCGAGCGAGCGACCCGAGAGCTCCTCGAAGCGGCGGATCCGGTAGGCGAGCGTGTTGGGGTGGACGTGCAGGGCCGATGCGGCCTCGCCGGTCCGCCGGTCGTGGGCCAGCCAGGTGCGAGCGCTCGGCACCAGCAGCCCGCCGTGGTCGGCGTCGTACCGCAGGACCGTGCCGAGCACGTCCTCGACCAGCGCCGCGACGCGTTCCTGCTGCTCCGGCAGCCACCAGCCGCCGGCCTCCTCCCCGAAGCGCACCACCCCGCCGTCGGGCGCCCGCCGCACCGCCCACAAGGCCTCGCGGCGGGCGGCGAGGAGCGGTTCGCCGGCGCGCACCGGCCGGCTGACCCCGACGGCCAGATCGCCGCGGTCGCCGAGCAGGGCGCCGAGGTCGTCGCGCACACCGAGCAGCACGTAGACCTCGCGGCCGCGACGCAGCACGAGCGCGGGGCCCTCGTGCTGCCGTCGAGGCCGCGCTGCACCCGGACGTCGTCGACGACGGTGCCGGGCCGGACTCCGCGGACGACGGCGAGCCGCACCTCGCTGCCGTCGAAACCCAGCCGGGCGAGGCGGCGCCGGGCGGACGGCGGGTCGAGCACCCCCTGCAGCAGTTCGCCGAGCGTCTCGGTGCCCTCACGCCGCTGGGTCTCCCGCTCGTGCCGGTGGATCGAGAGCTGCAGCGCCGCGACCGTCGCGATGTGCTGGACCACGGCGAGCCCGGCGGCGGCCACGCCCGGCCGTTCCAGCGCGAGGAGGAAGCCGGCCGGGTTGCCCGGCGCGGGCACGGGGAGCACGTACCCGCCCGCCACGATGGGCGGGGCCTCGAAGGACGCCGGCAGCAGCGACGTCAGCTCCGGCGGCGGCGCTGGAACCTCCGGCAGGAGCGCCCGGCCGGACGCGGTGGAGAGGTAGAGCCGGTACCCGGAGAGGCGCTCGAGCCGGGCGAAGAGCTCGCCGACGCCGAGGTCCTCGGTGGCCAGCGTCCGCAGCGCGCCGAAGACGTGCAGCTGCGCCGACAGCCGCCGGTGCATGTCGCTCTGCACGGCGGCGGCGACCTCCTGCGCGATGGCGATGAACGGCACCGAGAGCGGCACCCGGAGCACCGGCAGGCCGCGCTCGTCGGCCGCGGCGAGGAAGCCGGGGTGCAGCGGGGGCACGTGCAGCTGCTCGGAGAGTGCGAGCGCGGCCACTCCGGCGTCGTCCAGCCGCTCCAGGTAGGCCCGCTGCCGGCCGGCGGGCTTGGGAACGGCCATGCCGGTCGTCATGAGCAGCTCGCGGCCGAGCAACCATGGCGTCGGGTCCTCGAGCTCGCTGACATGCGCCCAGTCGACGGGCCGGACGAGCCCGGAGGCCCCGGCCACCACCACGAGCTGGAGCGCGGGCGACCGCACGAGGTCCTCGACGGTGAGGGGGACCGTGGATCTCTGGGCCATGCCCCATGGTGCCTCGTGGCGGACCACAAGAAGGAGCGGTGCGATTCGTCGGCGCACCGATTGCCCGCACGGTCCCCGGCCCGGACAGTGGACGCCACCCGCCCCCTGCGCTCGTTCCACTGAGAGGACCCGGCATGGCCGAGGCCGCACTCACCCAGCCCGCCCGCATCGGCGCCATCGAGACCCGCTCCATCGACTACGTCCCCGAGACCGAGCGCCACGGCAAGGTCTGGATGCAGGGACCCTTCTGGTTCCTCGGGAACTTCCAGCCCTTCACCGTCGCCATCGGCTTCGTCGGTCCGCTCGTCGGCCTCTCGCTGGGCTGGACCGTGGTCGCCGCCGTCCTCGGCATCCTGTTCGGCACCCTCTTCATGGCGGCGCACGCCTCCCAGGGCCCCAAGCTCGGGCTGCCGCAGATGATCCAGTGCCGCGCCCAGTTCGGCTACCGCGGCGTGATCCTTCCGCTGATCGCCACCGGGTTCACCTACCTGGCCTTCAACGTGGTCGACACCATCATCATCAAGGAGGGCCTGGCCGGGATCTTCGGCTGGAACGCCACCCTCATCGCCGTCGTCATCACCGTGCTCGCCACCGTCCTCGCGGTCTACGGCCACGACTGGTTGCACCGGGTGTTCCAGGTGCTGTTCTGGGTCTCGATCCCGTTCTGGCTCGTGCTCACGATCGGCGTGATCAGCGGCCACGGCGGCGGGAAGGCGCCGCCCGCGGCCGACTTCACCTGGGCCGGTTTCCTCGCGATGTTCACGGTCGCCGCGTCCTACAACATCACGTACGCGCCCTACGTCTCGGACTACTCCCGCTACCTGCCGCGGCAGACGCCGACCGGCACCATCATCGCCTCGGTGTTCTGGGGCGCGGCCGGGTCGCCGATCTGGCTCATCCCGCTCGGCGCCTGGATGGCCACCCGGCTGGGCGTCGAGGACGCCCTGGTCGGCATCCACGACGCGGGCAACAACGTGGTCGGCACACTCGGCAGCATCCTGGCGATCCTCTCCGTGCTCGCGCTCGTCGCGACGATGGGGCTCAACGCGTACAGCGGCATGCTCACCGTCGTCACGGCCATGGACGCCTTCCGGCCGGTCTCCCCGACCCGCCGGCTGCGCGTCGTCACGATCGTCGTCCTCGCCGTGATCTGGCTGGTCGCGGGCCTCGCGCTGACGAACGCCGTCAGCTCCCTGAACAACGCCCTGCTCGCGATGCTCTACCTGCTCGCGCCGTGGACGGCGATCAACCTGCTCGACTTCTTCCTGCTCCGGCACGGCCACTACGCGATCACGGACCTCTTCACGCCGAACGGGATCTACGGCACGTGGAACCGGTTCGGCGTGACCGCCTACCTCGTCGCGATCCTCGTCGAGCTCCCGTTCGCGTACATCCCCGGCTTCTACGAGAGCTGGGGCGCGACCCAGCTCCAGGGCGTCGACATCTCGTGGATCCTCGGCATGATCGTCGGCGGCGGGCTGTACGCGCTGCTCGTCCGCGGCGTCGACCTCTCCGCCGAGCGCCCCGCCATCGAGCGCAGTGAGGCCGCACTCGCCGCCACCGGGGCCGCGCGGTGAACTCCAGCCCCGCCGAGCGGACCGTCCTGGCGTGCGCCGCCGAGCTCGTCGCGGCGTTCGCCACCCACGACCGCGAGCGGTACTTCGCCTGCTTCGACCCGGCCGCGACGTTCGTCTTCCCGACCGGGCCGTTCCTCGGCTCGCGGGCGGAGTACGAGCGCGAGTGGGCCGGCTGGGAGGCGTCGGGCTGGCGGGTGCTGGCCTGCGAGTCGAGCGACCAGCGCGCCGACGAGGTCGCGGAGGGCGTCGTCGTCTTCACCCATCGGGTGCGGACCACGACGGAGGACGCCGACGGCGAGCACGAGCTCGACGAGCGGGAGACCATCGTGTTCCGCCGCGACTCCGACGGGGCATGGACGGCGGTGCACGAACACCTGAGCAGCGCGCCGGAGGGTGCATGAGCGACCAGGGACCGAGCGGGCCGCCCGCGCCAGCACCCGTGGGCCCGCCGGACGCCCGCGAGATCCCCCGCTTCGCCGGGCCCGACACCTTCGCGCGGCTGCCGCGGCTGGACGACGTCGGCTCGGCGGCCGTGGCCGTCGTCGGCATCCCGTTCGACTCGGCGGTGTCGTACCGGCCGGGGGCGCGGTTCGGGCCGTCCGGGGTCCGCGCGGGGAGCAAGCTGCTCCGGCCGTACCACCCGTTCCTGCAGGTGGAGCCGTGGTCGGTGCACCAGGTGGCGGACGCCGGCGACGTCGCCGCCAACCCGTTCGACATCGGCGCCGCGGTGGCGGCGGTGCAGGCGGCGGCGTCCGGCCTGCTGGGCCGCGCCGACCACCTCGTCGTCATCGGCGGGGACCACTCCCTCTCACTGCCGCTGCTGCGTGCCACGGCCGGGCGGCACGGGCCGGTCTCCCTGGTCCACTTCGACGCCCACCTCGACACCTGGGACACCTACTTCGGCGCGCCGTACACGCACGGCACGCCGTTCCGCCGCGCCGTCGAGGAGGGCCTGCTCGACCTGGGGACCTCGGCGCACGTGGGCATCCGCGGCCCGCTGTACTCGACCGGCGACATGGAGGCGGACCGCGAGCTCGGCTTCGCCACCGTGACCACGATGGACGTCGCCCGCTCCGGGCCCGACGCCGCCGTCGACCGGCTTCTCGAACGGGTCGGCCGGCGTCCGGTGTACCTCTCGGTGGACATCGACGTGCTCGACCCCGCGCACGCCCCGGGCACCGGGACGCCGGAGCCCGGCGGCCTCACCACGCGCGAGCTGCAGATGATCCTGCGGGGTCTCGCCGGGGCGAACCTGGTCGGCGGCGACGTCGTCGAGGTCTCCCCCGCCTACGACCACGCCGAGCTGACGACCATCGCCGCCGCGAACGTGGTCTACGAGCTCCTCGCGCTGCTGGCCCTCCGCCCGTGACGGGCGACCCGGAGTCACCGCCCGGGGCGGCCGGGGTGGCACGCGCGGTCGGGCGGCGGGAGGTCCGGGCCGTCGACGCCGTGGCGGAGGCGCTGCGGCGGATCGAGGCGCTCGACGGGCCGATCAACGCCGTCTGCGCGCTGCGGCCCGACGGGGCGCTCGCGGAGGCGGCCGACCTCGACCGCCGCCTGGACGCCGGGCAACTCCCCGGGCCGCTGGCCGGCGTCCCGCTGCTGGTCAAGGACCTGCAGGACGTCGCGGGCCTGCCCACCCGCGCCGGCTCCACGCTGCTCGCCGACGCCCCGCCCAAGGAGCGCGACGGCCTGGTGGTGGCGCGGCTACGGGCCGCCGGCGCGATCGTCGTCGGCAAGTCGACGCTGCCCGAGTTCGCCACCGAGGGGCACTGCGCGAGCCCGCTGACCGGCGTCACGCGCAACCCCTGGCACCTGCCGAGCTCCCCGGGAGGCTCCTCCGGCGGATCCGCCGCCGCACTGGCGGCCGGCATGGTGCCGCTCGCGACGGGGACGGACGGAGGCGGATCCGTCCGGATCCCGGCGGGCTTCTGCGGGCTCGTCGGGCTGAAGCCCTCCTTCGGCGTGCTCCCGCGGGGGCCGCTGCCCGACTGGCTGGACCTCTCCGTCGAGGGTCCGCTCGGGACGACGGTCGCCGACGTCCGGCTGCAGCTCGCCGTCAGCGCCGGCGCCGCCGGCAGCCCGACGGGAACCGGTGACCCGGAGGCGTGGCCCGGCGCGGGCATCCCGGCGTCGCCGGTCAGCGGCCCGCCGCGGCGGCTGCTCGTCCTGCACCGCGCGGCGCCGATGGGACCGCTGCCCGACGACGTCGCCGCCGCGCTCGAGGCGGCCGTCGACGCCCTCGCCCGGGTGTTCCCGGACGCCGAGGTCGTCCGGCTGCCAACGGACGGCGCCGGGCTCGACCTGGATGCGGGCGACGACTGGGTCACCCTCGCCGCGGCGGACCACGTGGCCGCGCTCGGCCGTGGCTTCGTCGAGGCGAACCTCGAACGGATGAGCGCCGGGGCTCGCGCTCTCCTCGGGTACGGCCTGCGGGTGGGGATCGACGAGTACGTCGGCGCCCGGCGCCGCCGGTTCGACCGGGTCGCGGCCCTCGACCGGCTCCTCGCCGGCGGCGGGGTCCTGGTCTCGCCCTCGAGCGGAGCCGCGGCGATCCCGGCGGAGGGGTGGCGGCACCCGGACGGCCGGCCGACCGGGATCCCGCCCGAGGTGTACACCACCGAGCTGCAGAACCTGACCGGTCATCCTGTGGTCGCGGTGCCCGCGGGGATGATCGGGCCGGTGCCCTTCGGCGTCCAGCTCACCGCCCCCCGATACGCCGACGACTGGTTGCTCGACCTGGCCGAGCAGTGGGAGAGGGCGCGGCCGTGGCCGCGGCACCCGCCGGGCTACGCGCCCTTCGCCGTGACCACCGGCTGAGGACTCAAGGCACCTCCCCCCGGTGCCGAGGACGCCCCGGTGACCGCGGCGCCGGACGGCCTCGCCCTGCTGGCCGGCGGCCTGTGGGGGACCTCGGACTTCGTCGGCGGGACCCTGAGCCGTCGCCTGCGCACCCTGCACGTGCTGGTCGGTTCCCAGGCGGCCTCGGCCGTGCTGGCCCTGGGCCTGCTCGCGCTCCCCGGTACGACGACGGCCGACGGGCCGTGGGCCTGGTCCGTAGCCGCGGGTGTCTGCTGGGCCCTGGCCATGGGCGCCTTCTACACGGCGCTGGCGGTGGGGACGATGGGGGTCGTCGCGCCGATCGCGGCCGCCGGCGCCTGCGTGCCCGTCGTCCTCGGCCTGCTCGCCGGCGAGCGGCCGGGACCCCTCGCCCTGGTCGGTGCGGCCGTGGCACTCGCCGGCGTCGTCGCGGCCGCAGGGCCCGAACTTGGCGCCGGTGCCGCGACGGGTCGCCGTCGCGCCATCGGCCTGGCCGTGCTCGCCGCCGTCCTCTTCGGGGTCGAGATCTCGTGCCTGGCCCGGGGCAGCGCGATCTCGGTGCCGACCACGTTGATCGGTATGCGGGTCAGCGCCCTCGCCTGCACCGTCCTCGCCCTGACGCCCACCCGCCGGCCCGGCCGGCACCGGCGCCGCGACCCGCTGCCCGGCGGCCGGGACCTGCCGGGCCTGGCGATGCTCGGGCTCCTGGACGTCGGGGCGACGCTGGCCTACGCCGTCGCCGCGCAGGCCGGCCTCGTCAGCCTCGTCGCCGTCCTGGCGTCCTCCTACCCCGCGGTGACCGTGGTGCTGGCCCACCGGTTGCACGGGGAGCGGCTCGGGCCCGTGCAGGTGACCGGCGTGGCGGCCGTGCTGGCCGGGGCGGCCGCGATCGCGCTCTCCGGCCTCGCCTGAGCCGGACCCCCAGCCCGGCGGTTACCACCTCCGCCGCCCGTCCGCCCTCCGGCCGTCACCCGACCGGCCGTCGGTCTGCCCCCGAACCCTGCAATAGCGGATCACGTGGCCGATGGAGCACTCCGTGGAACGCGCACTGACATCCGGACCGGCCGACGGCGGCAGCACCCGCGCGTCTCGACGTCGTTCCGTTCCGACGCTGCTGCTCCTCGCCGTCCCGGTGGCCTTTCTGCTCACCACGGTGCCGGGCGTCCGGCCCGAGCCGGGCTACAACCTGCTGCTGGACGGCGTGCTGAACAACGCGGCGTACGAGGCCGCGGCGGCGATCTGCCTGCTGCGGGTGCTGGCCCAGCCCACCCGTACCTGGGTGTCCTTCCTGCTCCCGACGGCGTTGGCCGTCTACGGCAGCGGGAACGTCGTCTGGACGATCTTCGTGCGACCGCTCGCGGTGCAGCCGTTCCCGTCCGTGGCCGACGCGTTGTTCCTCGCGTTCTACCCGCTGGTCTTCGTCGCGCTGCTGCTCTCGATCCGCCGGCAGGCCGAGCGGATCCCCGCCAGCCTGTGGCTCGACGGTCTCGTCGGCGGCCTCGCCGTCGGCGCCCTCCTCTCCGCCCTGGCGATCCGGCCGATCCTCACGGTGGACGCGGGGTCGTGGGCCGCGGTGGCGACGACGGCCGCGTACCCGCTGCTCGACCTGATCCTGCTGCTGCTGCTGACGGTCACGCTGGCGATGCACCGCTGGCGCCCGCCGATGGGTTCCTGGCTGCTCACCGCCGGGCTGCTGCTGTTCGTCGTCGCCGACGTGGCCTACCTCTTCGCCACCGCCCGCGGCACGTACGTGCCCGGCCAGCTCGTGGACGGCCTGTGGGTGCTGGCCGCCGTGGTGATGGCGCTCGCCCCGGGCTGGGCCGACCGCCCCTCGGGCCTGACCCTCCCGACCTGGGCGCTGCTCGCCCTCCCGGTCGCGTCGACGGCCGCCGCACTGCTGCTCCTCGTCCTCGGTCAGGGCAACGAGCTGCACCCCACCACCGTCGTCCTGGCCACCATGACGATCGTCGTCGCGCTCGCCCGGCTCACGGTGACCTTCCGCGAGGTCGTGTCTCTCGCCGAGAGCCGCGAACTCGCGCTCACCGACGAGCTCACCGGGCTCGGCAACCGGCGCGCGCTCTACGACGCCGTCCCTCGCCGGCTGGCCGCGCTCGAGGCGGCCGACCCGGTGGCCCTGCTCCTGCTCGACCTCGACCGCTTCAAGGAGATCAACGACAGCCTCGGCCACCACGCCGGCGACGCGATGCTGCAGGTCGTCGGCAAGCGCCTGCAGGCCCTCGTGCCGGCCCGGGCCGAGCTCGTCGTCCGACTCGGCGGGGACGAGTTCGCCCTGGTCCTCACCCCGCCCACGCCCGCCGCAGCCGCCGAGGTGGCCGAGGAGGTGCGCCGGGCGATCTCCGCGCCGATGCCCATCGACGGGATCACCGTGCACGTCGAGGCGAGCGTCGGGATCGCCGTCCTGCCCGCCGGTGTCGCCGAACTGAGCGCGCTGTTGCGGCAGGCGGACGTCGCGATGTACCACGCCAAGACGCAGCGCCTCGGCACCTTCGCCTACCGGATCGAGGACGACGCGTTCGCCTCCGGCGAACGGCTCGCCACGCTCGAGCTGCTCCGGACGGCGATCGCCGAGCACCAGCTGGTCCTGCACTACCAGCCCAAGGTCGACCGCGCGACGGGCCGGGCGAAGACGGTGGAGGCGCTGGTGCGCTGGCAGCACCCGGAGCGCGGCCTGCTCTTCCCGGATTCCTTCCTCCCGCTCGTCGAGCACGCCGGCCTCATGCAGGACCTCACGGCGACGGTGCTCGACCAGGCCATCACGCAGGCGGGGCAATGGCGCCGGGAGGGACGCGACATCGCCGTCGCGGTCAACCTCTCCGCCGCCTCGCTGACCGATCTCGACCTGCCCGAGCGCGTGCTCGGGATGCTCGAGCAGCACGGCCTGGACGGGCACGCGCTCGAGATCGAGATCACCGAGGACTTCCTCATGGGCGACCGCACCCGGGCCCAGCGCATCCTCAACGGGCTGCGCGAGGCCGGGGTCCGGATCGCGGTGGACGACTACGGCACCGGCTACTCCTCGCTGGCCTATCTCCGTGAGCTGCCGGTGGACGAGCTCAAGCTCGACAAGTCGTTCCTGACGAACCTGCAGGACGACCCGCGGGCGCTGGCCATCGTCCGCTCCACGATCAGGCTCGCCCAGTCGCTGGGCCTGAGCATGGTCGCGGAGGGCGTGGAGGACTCCGAGACCTCCGACGAGCTGGTGCGCGCCGGCTGCGAGGTGCACCAGGGCTGGTTCTACGCCAAGGCGCTGCCGCCGCGGGAGCTCGAGGACTGGCTCGACCGCTTCACCGTCAGCGCGCCGCTGACGACGCGGACCCTGCCCGCCCCGCGTGGGGGCACCGGCCGGACCGAGGCGGCCAGCGCGTGACCGAGGTGGAGGTTCCCGCGGCCCGGACCGACGCGGCGCAGGGCCTGCGCGCCGACGTCGCCGCCGGTCGCCGCCGGGTGCACGCCGCGCTGCCGGAGCTGGAGGAGCTCGCGCGCGCACTCGGCGTCCCCGCGCCTGCGCGGACCGCCTGGATCCGGGCGCAACTCGAGTGCCACGCCGGGCCCGAGCCGTGGGCGGTGCGGGTGCGCGCGGCCGACGGCGCGCTGGTCGCGGCCGCGATCGTGCTGGAGGAGGACGCCGCGACGCCGCAGCTGGCGGGCGGGGGCGAGGGTCACCGCGGCGCCGTGATCGCCGTGGACGAGGCCGCCGCGCGAGGCGCTCGGGCACGGGACGGCCGCGGAGGCGGACCGCCGCGGTCACGACGGTGTCGGCGGCCTGGTCCGGGACGATCTGGTCGCGCGGGCGTTCGCCGCCGCCGCGGGCGTCGACGCCTCTGCGGCGCCCGGCGTCCCGGCACTGGTTCCCGAGGACGGGCCCGACCTCGCCGCGTACCTCTCGCACGGGATGCTCCGGACGCTGCGCAAGGCCCGGAACCGGCTCACCGCCGACGAGCGGAAGGCCGAGGTGGTCGTGACCCGGCGCGGCGCGGAGATCGTGCGTTCGCTGCCGGCGATGGAGGCGGCGTACCGGTCCCGCGACGAGCGGCACGGCGTCGCGTCGGCGCTGGACGACGAGCAGGGCCACGCCGCGTGGCGGGCCCGCATCCGCCGGCTCCTCGAGCACCGCTGCCTGGAGCTCTCCCTGCTCCTGGTCGACGGCGAGCTGGCGGCGTACGTGCTCGGCATCGACGACGGCGCCTGGTACCGGGTGCTCGACGGACGGATCGACGACGGCTTCGCCCGGTACGCCCCCGGCCGCGTGCTGGAGGCCGCCGTGCTGGAACGCGCGCTCGCCGCCGGCGTCACCGGTGTCGACTGGATGACCTCGGTCGCGCCCGAGACCCTGCTCGCCGCGAACACCGTGCAGCCGGTGCTGGCCCTCACGCCGAGGCGCTGAGCAGCCTCCGGGTGACCGCGTCCTGCAGGGCCTCCCGCAGGACGCTGCCGGTGGCCACGAGCACGGCGGGGAGCAGCTCGTCGAGGAGCTCGCGGGCGGCCTCCTGGGGGTTCGCCCCCATGTCGGCGCGCGCCGGCAGCACCTCCCGCTCGAGGACGATCGCGAACCGCTCGGCGATCGCCCCGAGCTCCTCCCGTAGCCGCTCCAGCTGCGCGAGGGCCTCCTGCACCGGGACGCCGCGGGCGACGAGTGCGACGCCCGCGCGCAGCAGCGAGGGCTGCAGGACCTCGAACCCGGCGTCCGGACCGTCGGGCGACGGGCGGAGCACGCCGAGCCGCACCATGGCCCCGTCGACGAGGTCGGGCCGGGCCGCCAGCTCCGGGACCAGCGCCGCCAGCTCCTCCCAGGTCAGCCGGACGCCGTCGGGCTGGGCGAGGCCGTCGGGCACCTGCGTCGCGACCATGTCGGCGATGGCCGCGAGCGAGTAGCCGCGCCGCTGGAGCCGGCGGACGAACGCCAAACGCTCGACGTGCTCCGCGCCGTACCAGCCGACCCGCCCCTGCATGCGCGGCCGGGGCAGCACACCGGCCTGGTGGTAGAAGCGGATGTTCCGGACGCTGACGCCGGTGCGTTCGGCGAGCTCAGCGATCCGCATCTCCACAGCGTGACCCTAGGCGCGCCGGCGTCGCGGCGTCCCGCCCGCGCCCTCAGGCCCGGTTGACCAGGGCGAGATCGTCGCCGTAGTGCGCGAGCAGCCGCGGGTCCATGACCCGGCGCCACAGCGGCGGGATCAGCGCCAGGAGGATCATCGCCGCGTATCCGGCGGGCAGCTGGGGAGCCTCGTCGACGTGCCGGAGCGCCACGAACCGGCGCCCTGGGCCATCGCGCCTCCCGGCGCTGGAACCCGATGTAACAGTTCGAACTGTCACGATGAGCGCCGCACCGGAGGAGTGTCAAGACCGACGTGCCAGCGGCGGGTGGTCAGGGACCGCCGCGCCAGTGCTCGATCCGGTCGTGATCGGGGGTGAAGCCGTGCCGGACGCCCCAGAGCACCGCCTGGGTCCGGCCTGCCGGCGCCGATCTTGCGGTAGATCGCGCGGATGTAGGACTTCACCGTGTTCGGGCTGAGGTAGGTCAGGTCCGCCACCTCGGCGTTGCTCATGCCCTGGGTGATGAGCGCGAGGATCTCCGACTCCCGGTCGGTGAGGCCTTCGCCGCGACCCGGCCAGTCCAGCCCAGGTGCACTGCGCGGCCGGGGCGGGGGCTCGCTGACCACGACCTCGCCGGCGTGCACGGCCTCGAGCGCGTCGACGAGCTCGCGGGCCGGCAGCGCCTTCGACAGGTAGCCGTGCACGCCCTGCCGACGGGCGTCCTCCACGAGACCGGGGTGGAAGTTCCAGGTGTAGACCGCGACCCGCCGGCAGTGCGGGTTGGCGACGAGGGTGCTGACCTCGTCCCGGTCGGACTCGGGCTGGGCGAAGTTGTCGTACAGGGCGACGTCGACGGTGTCCTTGACGGGCCGGTTCGTCGCGATCTCGGCGACGACGACGCGGTTCCGGTACGGGTCGAGCATGCGCGCGACACCGGCGACGACCACGTCGTAGTCGTTGACCAGCGCCACCCGGATCGTCTCGGCCATGGCCAGGACGTTATACCTCCCTAGGGGTGTAGTGCTCCCACCCTAGGGGTGGTTTCGTGAGGTGACCGATTCGCACCACTCTCACCGAAAGGGCCCCCCATGCTGGGTTTCATCATCACGCTGATCATCGTCGGCCTCATCGCCGGCGCGCTGGCCCGCCTCGTCGTGCCGGGCCGCCAGCCGATGTCGATCGTCATGACGATCGTTCTGGGGATCATCGGTTCCTTCGTCGGCGGGTTCCTCGGGTACGTGCTCTTCCACAAGGACGCCTCGTCCGGGGCGCTGCAGCCCGCCGGGATCATCGGTTCGATCATCGGCGCCATCATCGTGCTGCTGATCTGGACCAGGGTCGGCAGCCGCCGCGCCGTCTGACACCAGGCCCCCGGCCAGGAGGCGCGGGAACGCCCGGGCCCACGGCCCGGGCGTTCGTCGTCGGGGGACCCGCCCCCCAGGGGGTCAGCCGGTCGGCCCGACCAGGCCCGCACGCAGGTGCGCGCTGTCGTTCGCGACGTCGAGCCGCCAGCCGCCGGGGTCGCGACGCCACACGCTGAGAGCCCCGTGGTCGACGACGAAGGCCTGCGCGCTCGCGCGCGGGTCCGCCGCGCCGGAGAGCAGGGCACCGGCCAGGCCGGTCGTCCGCCCGTGAGCGACGAGCAGCACGTGCTTCCCGTCGTACGCGCGCAGGAGATCGCGGAGCGCCCGCAGCACCCGGTCCGCGTAGGCGTTCCACGACTCCGCGCCCCGGGCGATGGGCCGGTGCGGGTCGTGCGTGGGTGGTCCGCCGAACCGGTCGACGACCAGCCGCCACGGCCTTCCGTCCGCGTCGCCGAACTCCTGCCCGCGCAGGCCGGGCACGAGGATCACCTCGCGGTCCAGCCTCTGCCCGATGATCTGCGCGCACTCGAGGACGCGCCGCCGCGGTGAGCTGAGCACCACGTCCACCGGGCGCCGGGCGTGCAGCTCCGCGAGCCGCTCGGCGAGGAGCACCGACTCGGCTCGTCCGCGGGCGCTCAGACCCCGGCACCCACGCGGGCCGCCGATGACGCCGGCGGCGTTGCACTCGCCCTCGCCGTGCCGCACGAGGACGAGCTCCGAACCCACACTCCCGAACGTCGCCGACACCGCAGCCCCTTAGACGCGACGCCGGACCTCGTCGCGACCTGGCACCAGCGTCGCCCCCGGTGAGACTCCTCGCCCCTCGAGCCGATCAGACCAGCCGCAGCCGCACGGGGCCCGCCGCGGGATCGACGGCGTCGAGCCAGCCGGCGTCGAGATCGAAGGGCCGGTTCGGCACCAGCGGGCGCCACGAACGGCGTCGACGCAGCACGCGGCCGCCCTGCACGACCTCGAGCACGGGCCGATCGGCGAAGGCCCGGCTCCACAGCACGAACCGGTTCCGGGGCGGCCGGAGGTCCGCCGGGTCGGCCAGGTTCGGCGCGACCCACGCGAGCGGCGCCTCGACCTGCACGGGCACCGGCGCGTACGGCGGCTCGGACCCGCGCAGCCGGCGCAGCACGGCGTCCGCGACGCGCTCGGCCTCGAGGGCGACGACGTCCGCCGTCTCGACCGGGTGCACGAGGTTCCCGGCCGCGAACACGCCGGGCTGCGAGGTCCGGGAGGCCGTGTCCACGGCGGGTCCGCGGGTGCCCGGGTCGAGGGCGAGGCCGCCCCGCCGGGCCAGTTCGTGGTCGGGGATCCAGTCGCCGGTGAGGACGACCGTGTCGGCGTCCAGCACGGCAGCTGCGGCCGGTGCCGGACCGCACCTCGACGCCGGTGAGGCGCGGACGGCCGAGCAGGCGCGTGACGGTGGTGCCGGTGAGCAGCGGGAACCCCCAGCGCAGCAACGCCGCCGCACGGAACGCCGGATACGACTGGTGCCGGGGCAGGTCGGTGACCATGGCGACCACCCGGACGCCGGCGTGCGCCAGCGTGACGACGGCGGAGAAGCTCACGTGCTCCGCGCCGACGACGACGGCGCTCCGCCCGACGGGCTGACCGGCGAGGACGGCCTGCTGCAGCTGCCCGGTCGTCCACACCCCCGCCGGGCGCGTGCCGGGGATGAACCGGGCCGGCCGGGGCCGCTCCCGCGCTCCGGTGGCGAGGACGACGGCCCGCGCGGTGAGGCGCTCGAGCCCGGCGGGGCTCGTCGTGTCGACGGCCAGCGGGCCGGCCCAGCCGGTGACCGTGACGCCGGCGCGAACGGTGGCGCCGGCGGCGACGGCCAGGTCCGTCCGGCGGCGCGCGTAGGCGGGGCCGGTGAGCACGTCGGTGCAGGTCGCGGAGCCCGTAACCGGTGTGCGCGGAGTGCCGCGGGATGCCGCCCGCCTCCTCCTCCCGGTCGAGCACCTCGACGCGCCCGGCTCCGCGCCCGGCCAGGGAGGCGGCCACGGCCAGCCCGGCGGGCCCGGCGCCGACGACCACCACGTCGACCTCGCGCGCCTGTCGTGCCTCACCCACCGGCGCTCCGCAGGAGCTCGTGCACGGCCGCGCCGCAGTAGAAGCCCTGGCAGCGGCCGTTGGTGGCGCGTGTGCGCCGGCGCAGCCCGTCCAGACCCCGGGGCGGGACGACGGACGTGAGCGCGTCCCGGATCTCCCCGAGCGTCGCTCGCTCGCAATGGCAGACCACCCGCCCGTAGGCCGGGTCCGCGGCGACGAGGTCGGGCCGCAGGTAGGGCCGCTGCTGGGCCTCGCCGAGCGGCGGCATCCTCGGCGTCACGACGCCCGCGCGCGGCGGCGTCCGCAACCCTCCCTCGGCGAGCAGCGCCACGACCCGCTCGGCGATCGCGAGGGACGCCGTCAGGCCGGTCGAGCGGATGCCGCCGACGCACACGTACCCCTGGTCCGGGTGCCCGCGGAGCTGGTAGTCGCCGTGCTGGGTCGCGGCGCGCAGGCCGGCGTAGACGTTCGTCACCTCCTCCGCGAGCAGCTCGGGGAGGATCCGGGCGCCGCGCTCGCGCAGGAACGCGAGGCCCTCCGCGGTGGAGCCGGTGTCCGTGCGGTCGGCGAGGTCCTCGGCGGTGGGCCCGAGCAGGACGTTGCCGAAGACGGTCGGCGCGACGAGCACGCCCTTCCCGAGCTTCGTCGGCACCGGCAGCAGGACGTGCCGGACGAGCGGGCGCGCGAGCTTGTCGTAGACGACGAGCTCGCCGCGGCGCGGTGTGACGGTGAAGTCGTCGTGCCGGAACCAGCGGTCGAGCACGTCGGAGAACAGGCCGGCGACGTTGACGACGTGCCGCGCGGTGAGCTCGCCGCGCGTCGTGACGAGCCGGTGCGGCGGCCCGACGCGGACGCCGGTGACCCGCGTCGCCAGCAGCAGCTCGACGCCCCCGGCGACGGCCTCGGTCGCGAACGCCAGCGGCGGCGTCCAGGGATCGATGATCGACTCGCCGGGCACCTCGAGCGCGCCCCGGGCGCCGGGCCCGAGGTGCGGTTCGCGCTCGTACAGCTCGCCGACGTCGACGGTGCGGGTGGCCCGGTAGCCGTTCCGTTCGGCCTTGGCCTGCAGGGCGGGCAGCGCCGCGAGCTGGTCGTCGTCCCAGGCCACGAGCAGGGCGCCGGTGCGCTCGACGGCGATCCCGGCGTCCGCCGCGTACGCGCCGAGCAGCGCGTAGCCCCGGGCGACGAGCCGCGCCTCGAGGGTGCCCGGGGTGGCGTCGAAGCCGGTGTGCAGGATCGCCGTGTTCGCCTTCGACGTCCCCTCGCCGACGTCGTCGGCGGCGTCCACGAGGCCGACGCGCAGGTCCCGGTGCGCGAGCTCGCGGGCGATCGCGGTGCCGACGACGCCGGCGCCGACGACGAGGACGTCGTAGCCGTCGCTCACACGAACCGGCCCGGCTCGTCGAGCATCCGCCGGACCGCCTCCCGCTGCGTCCCGAGCCGGTGCGCGGCCTCGTCCGCGCCGATCGTCGGCTCGTACACCGCGGCGGGCCGCCACGGTCCCGTCGCCTCCGGGATCGGGAGGCCGGGCTCGATCCCGATCCGGGCGACGGCGGCCACGCCGAGCGCGGTCGCGTCCGGCGAGGGGTAGACCTCGACCGGCAGCTGGAGCAGGTCCGCCTGGATCTGCATGAGCGTGCGGCTGCGGGTGAGCCCGCCGTCGGCACGCAGCGCCGTGATCGGTGCGCCGAGGTCGGCGACCACGGCCTCGGTCAGCTCCGCGACCTGCGCCGCGATGCCGTCGATCAGCGCGCGCACCACGTGCGCCCGCTGGACGCCGAGGCCCAGGCCCGCGATCTGGGCCCGCGCGTCACCCCGCCAGGTCGGGGCCGCGAGACCGGCGAAGGCCGGCACGAAGGTGACGCCGCCGGCGTCCGGCGCGGCCCCGCCGAGGCGGTCGAGGTCCTCCGGGCCGTCGACGATGCCGAGGTCGGCGAGCCAGCGCACGGCGGACCCGACCGTGTAGACCTGCCCGTCGAGGCAGTAGGCGGTGTCGCCGCCGAGCCGCCACGCCACGCAGGAGACGAGGCCGGTGCCGGAGCGCACCGCCCGGGTCCCCGCGTTGGCGAGCACGAAGGCGCCGGTGCCGTAGGTGCACTTGACGTCGCCGGGCGCGAGGCAGTGCTGGGCGAGCAGGGCGGCCTGCTGGTCGACGAGCAGCCCGGTCAGCGGCAGCGAGGGACCGAACACCTCGGTGGTGCCGACGGCGCCGGCGGCGTCCACGATCTCGGGGAGGCGCTCCCCGGCGAGGCCGAACGCGTCCAGCGCCTCGTCGGACCAGCCGACCGTGTCGAGGTCGAGGAGCTGGGTGCGGGACGCGGTGGCGGCGTCCGTGACGAACGCGCCGGTGAGCTGGTGGACGAGCCAGGCGTCGCTCGTCGTCACCACGCCGGCGCGGGTGCGGTGGCGGCGCAGCCACGCCATCTTCGGCGCGGCGAAGTACGGGTCGAGCGGCAGTCCCGTCAGCGCGCGGAGCCGGTCGGCCGCGCCCTCGAGCCCGTCGCAGATCTCCTGGGCCCGGCGGTCCTGCCAGACGACGGCGTCGGTGAGCGGGATGCCGCTGACCGGGTCCCAGGCGAGGACGGTCTCGCCCTGGTTGGCCAGGCCGACGGCGGCCACCGGCTCGCCGGCCTCCGCGAGAGCCCGCCGGCCGGCCTGGACGACGGAGTCGAACAGGTCCTGCGGGTCGACCTCGACGGCACCGGCGGGGCCGTGGCGGGGCCGGACGCCGACGGTGGCGGCGCCGAGCACCCCGCGGGCGGGATCGACGACGAGGGCGGTCGTCCCCGACGTGCCCTGGTCGACCGCGAGCACCGCGCGGGTCACGCCTCCGCTCCAGCCTGCACGGCCACAGGGTGGCACGCGGAACGCGCGGGCGTCAGACGGCCACGAGCTCGCAGCCCGGCGTGAAGTGCGGGGACGACGACGAGAAGTCCAGCTCCGCCCAGACCGTGGTGCCGCTCCTGCCGTCGACGGACGTCGTGGTCCGCTCCGCTCCCCACCGCGTGGCGAGCGCGGAGACGATGATCAGGCCGCGACCGGACTCGGCGTCCAGGCTCGGCCCGGTCGGGGAGGTGAGGTGCAAGGACTCCGTGCCGGCGCCGTCGTCGACGACCTCGAGCCGGGCATGGCCGCGATGGACCTGCAGCGTCAGGCCGATCCGCCCGCGGCAGAACCGGCTGGCGTTGCCGGCGAGCTCGCCGACGACGAGTTCGAGGTCGTCCCACACCTCACGTGCGGGGTCCTCCTGGGGAACCTGCCAACCCGCGAGGGCGGTGCGCACCAGCCGGCGAGCCCGGGGCACGCTGCTCGGCGTACACGGGAACACCCAGTTCACGACCATGCACACGCCCCGAGACCTCCCTCGCGTCCAGGCCTGCAGTGCCCGCGCGCGGAGGTACCGAAACGTTCATGCTGCTCGGATCAGGGAGTGGCGACCTGCGCGCGACGGATCAGACCGAGCGGAGCCGGAACGCGAGGACGATCTCCATGATCCCGAAGATGATCAGCCAGATGCCGAGGACGAAGGTCAGCGTGAGCAGCGAGATCGTCGGGTTGAACAGGACGACGAGGCCCGCGACCACGCTGAGGACGCCCATGGCGATGGTCCATCCACGGTGCGGGAGGCCGCGGTGCGACAGCGCCGTGAAGACCTCGACGACACCGTTGATGACCCAGTAGATGCCCAGCAGGAGTGCCAGCGACGCGAGTGTCACCAGGATGTGCCGCAACGCGTAGATACCGACGATCAGCGCGAGGACGCCGAGCAGCGCGAACAGCACCCGGGCGCCGGTGCTCTCGTCGTCCACCGCGAACGCGGCGACGAACCGGAAGATCCCCGCGACGATGAGCTGGATGCCGAACAGCACGGCGATGACGACGAGCGTCCGGCCGGGCCACGCGAGCGCCACGACCCCGGCCAGCAGGGTGACGATGCCGAACGCGAGCGCCCATCCCCAGTGACGGCCGATCCCGCCCAGCACGTCAGCCGGATCGTTGCGATACGTCGTGGCCATGGTGGTCCCCTCGGAACGGGCAAATCCGACAGCGGAACGTGACGATGCCGAACCTAGACGTGTCGATCTTCCGGCGTCAAGCAGGAATCGGAGCGCCGGCCAGGAACTCTGCGTGAACGATTTCTCCGTCCAGGGTCGTGAGTCCGTGCGTCCCCTGAGGGTCGAGCAGGACCAGTGCGCCGCCGGTGGCCGTCGAGCCGGGTGTGGGTACGGCGGAGCGCGCGGCGGAGGTCCCTCGAGAGGCGCCCGACGGCGCCGAGATCGACGACGACGACGTCCGATCCGGTCGCGACGGCCTCGAGGGTGCGGACCAGCCGGTCCTCGGCGTCCGGGTCCAGCTCACCGGCCGGACGCAGCACGGTGGTGAGCCATGCGGGGGTGATGTCCTGGGTCATGCGTCCACGCTGGTGCCTGGGTGTTGGCGCGCGATCAGTGCGACCTGTGAGTCGGCGCAGAGCCTGAGCCCGGACGGGCGCGTCGTCGCGGGGCGCGGTGGGCATGGGTTCGTCTCGTTGGTCGCTCCACCGGATTACGTCGAGGGTGGTTGCGCGGGTGCGCGTCCTGGGCCCGGTGGCCGCGGTCGGTGACTTCTTCACGCCTCCAGCGCACCACCGGTGTGACACGAATTCGCCGTTCTTTTTCGTCGAGTTCGTCACATGCGACCGCCGCTCCGTGAGCCCCGAGTTTGTCGGTGGCCGCTTGTAGCGTTCATGTCATGGACGGGGGGATGGATTCGTCGGCGGAAACGCCACGGGAAACACCGCGGCCGGCTGCTGCGGGTGCGGATTCAACACGCCGGATTCGGCGCAGCCAGATTCGGCCGCGGGATCGCGCAGCCGGATTCGGCGGGACCGGAGGCGAGTGCGCCGATGCCGCGGGAGTCGGTGGCGGCTGCGCGGGCGGCGGCGGACTCCGCGACGCTTGGAGGAGGACGCGTTCCTGGGTGAGGTGTTCACCCGCCTGCACGAGGTGATCGGCGAGGTCGGTGAGGCGCGGTGGCCGGCGCGGGGTCCGCGGCTGGTGGCGGCGGCGGTTCGGGTGCTGGCGCGGGAGCAGGCCCGTCTGGACGCGGCCTACCTGAGGCTGCTGGCACGAGGTCGAGGGCCGGGAGGACGTGGTGCCCCGGGTCCGCGGCGGATCCAGTCGGGCCGCGGCGTTCGCCCGCGCCTCCCTCGGCCTGGACCCGCGGCGGGCCGGTCGGGACGCCGACGCCGCCCGCCTGACCGCCGGCGGCGACCCCGGCGCCTGCGGCAACGACGACGACGACGGGGTCGAGCGGGGGCGGCGGGGTGGACCTGGCGCGGGTGGGCGCCGCGTACGCCGCCGGTGAGATCACCCGGGCGCACCTGGATGTCGCGGTCGGGGTGCACCGCCGCCTCCGCGCCAGTGTCCGTGAGCAGGTCATGCCGGTCACCGACCCGGTCACGGGTGAGGTGCGCGAGGAGCGGTGCATCCGGGTGGTCGACGCCGCCCTCGCCGGCATGCGCGGGGGTACACGGTGCCGGAGTTCACCCGGATCGCCGACCGCATCGTGGCCGACCTGGACCCGCCCCGGCCCGGGGACGCCCACCGCCGCCGCTACCTACACCTGTCCCGCCTGCCCGACGGGTCCCTGCTGGGCAGGTTCGCCTGCGGCCCCGCCCAAGCCCTCACCCTCACCACCGTCCTCGCCGCGTTCGCCGGGCCCCGGCCGGGGAAGGCCGTCGACGCCGACGGCGTCGAACGCGACCTGCCCGACGAACGCACCCCGGCCGAACGCCGCATGGACGCCCTGGCCGAAGCCGTCGACCACAACCACCGGACCTGCCACTGCCGCCACACCCACACCCACCGCGGCGCGACCGGTCCCGGCCCGGATTCGGCCGCGCGGAAGCAGCAGCACCGGCAGGCGACGAGCAGCAGCGACACCGCCAGTGACATCAGCGGCCGCGCAGCGGCGACGGCGCCAATGCCGCACGACGGGGACACCACAGGATGCCGATGACGCAGCGACAGCTGACGCAGGAACTGATGCAGGAACTGATGCCAGGAACCGGACAGAAACAGATGACAGAACCGCCGGACACCGGCGAAGAGATCAGCGACGCAATTGAGGACGGCATCGATGACGGGATCGAGGATCCCGACCTTGCCCAATACGAGGATGCCCAACACCGAGGACCTTGCCCAATACGGCGACCCACCACCTCAGAAGGGGAACTCCAGATCCGGCGGCCACCCGGGGTGCGGGCCGGGCCCTACCCCGACATCCAGATCATCGTCACCGCCACCACCGAACACCTCGCCGCCGCACGCCTCCACACCGCCGGCCCACCACCACGACACCCCGGCTGGACCGACCCCCTCGACCTCGACCTCGGCCTCAACCTCGGTCGCGTCCGCGACGGACACCAACACGGGCGTCGCCGGCGGGAGCGGCACGGGCGGCACCGGCGGTAGCGCGGGCAGTGGGTTCGGGTTCGCGCACGCCCAACACACCGGGCCGATCCACCCCAGCGTCCTGGCCATGCTCGCCTGCACCGGCAAGATCCGCCGCGTCCTCCTCGACCAACACGGCGCCGTCCTGCACCTCGGCCGCAGCCACCGCCTCGCCACCCCCGCCCAGAAAGCAGCCCTCTACGCGCGGGACATCGGCTGCGTCATCCCCGGCTGCACCACCCCCGGCGACCTCTGCGAGATCCACCACGTCACCCCCTGGACCGACCACGGCGACACCAACATCCACAACCTGACGCTCCTCTGCCCCAGGCACCACGCAGAGGTCACCGACGGCACCTGGGAGATCCAGATGCTCGCACGGCGTGCCCTGGGCCAGACCACCCGCCTGGGCCCACCCCACCCAACCCCTCCTCCGCAACACCAGCCACCACGGACGAGCAGCCGCATGACGCCGAGGCCGACGCGGGATCGGCAGAGGCGACCCGGGCAATCGGGCGCGTGTCCCCAACCGCGAGGAACTCAGTGGGGCGACTCGACCACCTCGAGGGCGCCCGAGTACAACCGCGTCAGCGGGCGCGACCCGGCAATCGCGGCGCGGCCCGACTGCAGGCGGCCCGTCTGCAGATGGTGTCAGCGAGCGGCGACCCGGGCGACGGCGGAGCAGAGCTCGGTGTGCGCCGACAGCTCCCGCTGTACCGGCCCGATGACCGCGTCGTCCGCCACGGCGCGCACACGTTCCTCCAGACGGCGACGAGCGCGAGCGGCGGATCGGCGAGCGCCGACCCGAGCCGCCCAGCCGCTGAGCAGGGCCACGAGAATCCCGGCGACCACGCCCCCGAGCAGCAGCAATGTGGGCACCGGCACGACACCGAGCTCCGGCGTCGGCGGTCGGGGCAGTTGCAGCCAGGCGATCACGAACAAGGCGGCGAGCCACACGAGTCCGACCACCACCACGAGCGCCAGCAGCACCTGCAGCACTCCGACCACCCGCCACCAGCGCGGACGCCGGCCGATCTCGAGGTCCGCTCCCGCCACCGCGCGGTCGAGCAGGTCCGGCAGCTCCGCCCGGCGCCGGGTGCTCGCAGCCCGGACGACGTCCGGCCAGGGCTCCGCCAGTCCCTCCGAGGCGTGCTCGCTCAACTCTCGCAGCGCCGAATCCACCCGGGCGCGCTGCACCCCCGACGGCCCCGCCAGCGAGGTCCGCACCAGCTCGGACGGGGTCGCCCTCAAGCGCAGCCGGCGCGCCGGGTCCGGACGCAGCCGGGAGGCCCACCGCGTGAACGGCCAACCCGTCGCCTGCCGTGCGCGCAGTCGGTGGTTCCGCTCGACGGCGTCCACCACCTGCTCGGCCCCCGCGGCGTCCGTCAAGGCCTCGACCAACGCCTCGCGCCGGCGTCCGCGGAACCCCGTCGGAGGAGGGACCGCAGCCCTCTCCGAGGCCGGTGGCCACGGCGTCCAGATCGGCGGAGAGCCGCGCCGCCGCGGCTCGCTTGGCCGCCACTCGACGCCCCAACTCCGTGCGCAGGACCTCGACGCCCTCACCGGTCCGCGCGGACGCCGGGACGACGGGTACGCCAGGCAGGCCCTCGGCGTCCAGGATGCCGCCGGAGGTCCGCCAGACACCCCGCCCGAGCCGCGGACGACAACCGGTCGACCTGGTTGAGGACGACCATCAGGACGTCGGCATGACCGGCCAGCGGAACGAGATACCGGTCGTGGACGACGGCATCCGCGTACTTCTGCGGGTCGAGCACCCAGACGAGCAGGTCGACGCGCTCGACGAGGCGATCGGCCTCCAGCCGGTGCCGCTCCTCGACGGAGTCGACGTCGGGCAGGTCGAGCAGCACGAGACCGTCGAGACCGCCGGCCCCACCCGACGGCACCCCGTGCCGGCGTGGCACGTCCAGCCAGTCCAGCAGCGCGCCCGCGTCCTCCCCGCCCCACACCGCAGCGTGCGCGACGCCCGTCGTCGGCCGTCGCAGCCCGACCTGCGACACCTCCCTCCCTGCCAGCGCGTTGAACAGCGAGGACTTGCCGCTACCCGTCGCTCCGGCCAGCGCGACGACGGTGTGGGCGGCCCCCAACCGGAGCCGCTCGCCGGCCCGCGCCGATACCCGCTCGGCCTCCGCGACGACCCCGCTGTCCAGACGCCCGCGCGCGAGCTCGATCGCCTCGTCCAAGGCGGTCAGCCGCTCGGCGAGGCCGGCTTCGCGTCGCGACCCGCGGCGGATGGTGAGGGTCATCGCGGGGCGCCGACGTCGAGCGTCTGCTCCGCCGGCCGGTTCACCGCCCGGGACGACCGCCGCGCGCGCTCGAACTCGTCCAGGGCCGTCCGGAGCGTGATCGAGGCGTCGGGCTCCGGGGCGATGGCGTCCACGATGCCGGTGAAGCGGGCGCGCTCCGTCGCCAGCAGGTCCTCCACCGAGGTCAGGAGGTCGGCACGCGCCGTCGCCGCGAGCGCCCGGACCGCGCTGTCGCCGAAGACGGCTTCGAGCACCTTCTGGCTCGCCGCCGTCGTCCCGCCCGCGACCAGCAGCTCGACGCCGCTGAGCCCACCCGTCTGCGCGAAGACGGCCAGCATGAGCGCGAGCCCCGCCCCGTTCGTGCCGAACGAGGCGAGCCGGGCGGCCGTGCGCCGCTCGCGACCCTCCTCCGCCACGAGTTGCAGCACCCGCCCCTGCCAGGCCCGGACCTCGCGCTCGAGGGCGGGGCGGAAGTCGTCGGAGACGTGGGCCAGCGCGCGTGGCCGGTCACCGAGCAGCGCACGCCCGGCGGCACGGACCCGCCAGGCGTCCACGGTCCGCTCCGCGGCACCGTCAGCGGAGGCGCGGACCAGCGCCTCCACGCTGCTCTCCAGCGCCTGCCCGACGGGCCCCGTCGGCTGCTCCCTCCCGAGCAGGAACGCGGTGACCCGGTCGCGCAGCCGGCCGATGCGCTCCTCCAGGCCGCGGGTCATCTCGCCGGTGCCGACGAACTCCTGCCACCGGGCGAGCACCTCACCCCGCAGCACGCTGCCGCTCCGGACGCCGTCGTCCACCTCGAGCGCGGCGTCCGCGTACGCCGAGTCCGCCTCGTCGCGCAGCAGTGCCGCCGTCGCCAGCTGGTCGTCGACCTCCCGCGCCACGGATGCGACGCGCTGGCGCAGGCTGGACAGCGCGCCCTCCAGCGTGGTCCGGATGACCTCGGCACGCGCGTCGGCGTCCGCGGCGAGCCGGCGAAGCCAGTCCCGCAGCGGCCGGACGCTCGTCTCCGGCAGCAGACCCGCCTCACCGTCGAGCGTGGTCTCGGGCACCGCGAAGAGCGTGGCGCGGCCGAGCCCGTTCTCGTCGAGCATCGAGGCGAGGTGAGCGCTGATCTCGCGTGCGCCCTCCAGGGGCACCCGGTCGAGGACGACGGCGAGCGCGGTGCTGCGCTGCTGGGCGGTGTGCAGGAGGTCCCAGGGCACGGCGTCGGCGTACCGGGCGGCCGTGGTGCAGAAGATCCAGAGGTCGGCGGCCGCGAGGAGCTGCGCCGCGAGCGTCCGGTTCTCGGCGACGACCGAGTCGATGTCGGGCGCGTCGAGCAGGGCGAGGCCCGCCGGGACCCCGGGGTGCGGGACGACGAGCAGGCTCCCGGCTCCACCCGCGTCGGCGCCGCCGGTCGCGCGCGGGATGCCGGGGAGGATGCGGTCGTCCGAGAACCACCGCACGTCGGAGGGGTGGCACACCAGCACCGGGCCGCGCGTCGTCGGCCGCAGCCACCCGGCGCGGCTCACGACGGCGCCGACGAGCGAGTTCACGAGGGTGGACTTGCCGGCACCGGTCGAACCGCCCACGACCGCCAGCAGGGGAGCGTCGATCCGACGCAGACGAGGGAGCAGGTAGTCGTCGACCTGCCCCACGAGTTCGGCCTGCGCGCCGCGGGCGGCGTCCGCCCCGGCGGTGGCGAGCCCCAGCCGCAGGCCGGCGACGCGGTCGCGCAGTGCGACGAGCGCGTCGGTCATGCCGGGGGTCTCCACGACCTCATGGTTCCCCGTCCCCACGATCTCAACCACCGTGGACACGCTGTGGGACCACCGTCGAGATCAGCGTGGGCACCAGGGGCGGACACACGGCGGCCGGCCGGCGCCCCCGCGCCGACCGGCCGTCGTGCTGTTCCCTGTCCGCGCGGTCAGCGCAGCTTGATCTCCCAGTCACCGCGACCGTGGGTCCCGGCGACGATGCGGCCGTCCGGCGCCACCGTCAGGTCCCACACGGTGACGTTCGGCAGGTTGCGGCCGAGCCGCGCCCAGGAGCCGTGGCCCTTCTTGTTCACGGTGCCCACGAACGCCCCGACCTCGGTGCCGACGACGAGCTGCTTGCCGTGCAGCACGACCTTGTACACCGGCGCGTCCGGCAGGTTGCCGGAGACGTCGCGCCAGGTCTTGCCGCCGTTGGTGGACTCGAAGACGTGGCCGTAGCCCGCCGTCGGGATCCAGCGACGGCTGTACGAGCCGACGCTCAGGTACACGTGCGCGGCGTTCTTCGGGTCGACCGCGATCGAGGTGATGTAGCGGTTCGGCACGCCCTTGAGCGACAGCTCGTGCCAGGCCCCGCCGTAATTCGTGGCGAGCCCCCGCCGGAAGGCCGGCGGGTTGCAGCCGTCACCGCCGCCGCACCACGCGGCGTACGTGACCTTGCCGTTGGCCGCGAGCGCGGTCGTCTGGTTGCCGGCGCCCGTGTCGTAGACCTTCTGCCAGTCGCAGCCCTCGGTCTTGCTGCAGACCGTGTTCCACGACTTCGTGTCGTCCCACACGTACTGGCCGCCGGTCACCCAGTGGTCGGGGTTCGTGACGTCCATCTCGATGGGGGCGATGAAGCGCGGGTTCGGGTCGCAGACGGCCGGCGGGTTGGTCGCCGACAGACACGACGGCGAGATCTCGCGCAGCGTCGTCACCGCGGCGTCGGTGGTGAGGTACATGTCGTTGAAGATGTACTCCTCGACGGCACGGTCACCGTTCCTCGGGTCGACGATCGTGTCGCCGCCGTCACCGGTGAACGCCTGCTCGACGTGAGGCAGGTCGGGCCGGGTGTACGACTCGCCGTTGTCCTGCAGCCCGCCCCAGTAGGCCAGACCGTGCGGACGTCTTGCCGACGGCGATCGAGTAGTTCTGCGTGGTGTAGAGCGTCGGGTTGAGGTCGGTCCAGTGGCCGGCCGCGTGCCACGAGAGCGGACGCCGCCAGACGCCGCCGTCACTGCCCGGCCCAGAACTGACCGGCGTAGATCATGCCGGCGTGCTGGTCGGGGTGGGTGGTCGGCGGGCACTCGTACGGGTTGCCGTTCGCCTGCTCACAGGGGATGTCGAAGTTCCAGTACGGCCCGACCGTGGCCCAGGTCTGGCCGCCGTTGGTCGACTCGAAGACCTCCTCGAGCTGCAGGTAGACGTGCTGGCGGTTCTTCGGGTCGACCGTGATCGCCTGGTTGTAGTCCGCCTGGTAGCCGACGTCCGGCCCGAGAGCGGAGCCCGAGGCCTGGAGCTTGGCCTTGTCGGCGATCTTCGTCCAGGGCCCGGCAGGGTTGCCGGATGTCGACACGTAGGCGCCCTGCTTGCCGATGTCCCCGGTCGTCGTGTCGTGAGGCGACGGCGTAGAGCCACCCACCGCCGCTCGCGAGGCTGGTGCGCCCGATCGTCGACGGGTTGATGTCACCCGTCGGCGTCACGCGCTTGAAGCTGCCGCGGGCGCCGCTGCCGACATAGAACCCGTTGTTCTCGGTCGCCGGCGGGTTGGTGTAGCCGGACCAGCCGACCACGGCGAAGACCTTCTTGCCCTTGCTGCCCGGCACCGCGATGACGTCCGTCACCGACGAGCTCGGCGGGTAGGCCACGGGGCCCGCCGGAGCGAGCACGAGCTGCCAGGCGCTCGAGGCCTTGGCCTTCAACGAGTGGCGGTAGAGGCCGTGGCTGGTGGCGGCGTAGACGTAGCCCTTGATGAGACGATCCGGAACACGCCGGCGCCGTTGAGCTCGTTGCCACCGACCCTGCGCCAGGTGTTCGAACCCTTCGCCAGCCGGTACACGCCGACGCCGTACTGGTTCTCGGAGGCGTTGTTGGCCTCGCCCGTGCCGACCCAGACGGAGTGGTCCGCCGAGTTCGTCGCGAGGGCGCCGACGGCGAGCCGGGGCAGACCCTTGCTGTAGGGCACCCACTTGGCCCCCTGGTTCGCTGGAGCGCCAGACGCCGCCACTCGCGGCGCCCGCGTAGACGACGGATCCGTTGCCCGTGAGCGCGGTCATGCGGCCGGTCACGAAGTAGAAGCCCACCCCGTAGTTGGCCCCGCGCTCGATCGGGTCGTCGAAGAACGGCTTGTCGGTGACCTCGTTCCACGATCCGCCGACCTGCGGCAGCTTTCGCGCCGCCGCGGTCGCGGCGAGGAGACCCGCCACCGGCGAGGTCACGGCCGGCGCCGCGACGATGGACCGCAGGAACTCCCCCCGAGCGCGCAGTTCCTCGGCGCTCTCGTCCTCTCCCCCCGGTCCCTCTTCGGCTGCGGCCCGCGCGGTCGCCGCGGCCGGCGCGGACGGCGTGACCGACGCCGGGTGCAGCGTCTTGGCCAGGAACGACGTCGGCGTCACCGCCTTCGCATGCGGTCGCGAGGCCGCACCGGCCGGGACGGCTGCCGTTCCTACGAGCACGAGGCCCACGGTCACGGCCGTGAGCAGTGGAAGTGTCGATCGTCGACTCATCAGGTCCCCTCGCCCGCAAAGGCCCCCGGCGAACGCCGGGGGTCGTGCTGCCGGACGGTAGCGGTGCCCGATTCGTCACACAAGCATTTCTCAGGGAGTTCCTCCCCTATGCCGGGAAGATCTCGCTGTTCCGCGGCTCCCGACGCGCAAGGATGGATTCATGACATCGGAGCGGTTCGAGTACAAGGTGCTGCTGGTCACCTTCGAGCGCGCGATCGGCACCTGATCTGGCAGTAGGTCCGCGTGCGACGAGCGGGCAGGGCCCACGTGTCGCAGCACCTTCTCTGGGTAAACGGCAGATGAACAGCGGTAGCCGTCCGGAGGGAGCACCCCGTGGGCCGAAACCTCGTCGAGTGGGG
This sequence comes from uncultured Actinomycetota bacterium, assembly GCA_963755755.1. Taxonomy (GTDB): domain Bacteria; phylum Actinomycetota; class Actinomycetes; order Actinomycetales; family Kineosporiaceae; genus DATKNA01. The sequence continues at coordinate 265,380 of CAVWLJ010000014.1, read as the reverse complement.
ACTGAAGGCCTTGGCCGGAGGCCTGCTCGTCGTGGCGTTCGCCCTGGCGGCGCAGATGATCAATCCGAAACGTCTCTCGGGCATCCTCGCGGCGGCGCCATCCGTCGCCCTGGGCAGCCTCGCCGTCACGCTCCTGTTCAAGGGCCCGCCGGACGCGCAGACGGCGGCGCGCGGCATGATCCTTGGCGCGATCGCCTTCACGGTCTACTGCGTCGCGGTGGTGCCGGCGCTCGGGCGGTGGGGAGCCTGGCGCGGCTCCGCCGCCGCCTTGGTCGCGTGGTTCGCAGTGGCGTTCGTGCTCGCGTCGGTGGTGCCGGAATGAGCGGCCGGCAGACCTCCCCGTCGGACACGGGCGAGAGGGACGAGATCGAGGTCCGTCCGGGCGAGCTGCGCAGCATGTCGGCGCGCGAGCTCGGCATCCGGTTCGCGTTCGGCGCCGGCGTCTCGCTGCTGGCCGCGATCGTCTCCACGTTCGCCGGCGGCCGGATCGGGGGGCTGTTCCTCGCCTTCCCGGCCATCCTGCTGGCCAGCCTGACGCTCATGGCACAGAAGGACGGCGTCGCGCGGGCCCGCGACGACGCTCGCGGCGCCGGCCTCGGGACTCTCGGGCTCATCGCCTTCGCGCTGGTCGCCGTCGCCACGCTGACCCGCTGGCACCCCGTCGCCGCCCTCGCCGCCGCCACCGCAGCATGGGCACTCGTCAGTGCGGCCGCCTACCTGGTCACCCGGGCCGTCGGCGCCGGCGGCGACGAGCCCCGATGACGCCCCCTCGCTAGGGTCGGGCCCATGGCGGCCGAGCTGCGAGTGATCCACGACGGGTACGCGGACGAGCGGGGCGTGGGGTCCTCGGTGGTGCTGATCCGGGACGGCGATCAGGTGGTCGTCGTCGACCCCGGCATGGTCGCCGACCGCCGGCTCATCCTCGACCCGCTGGACGCCGCCGGCGTCCGGCCCGAGGACGTGACCGACGTGGTCATCAGCCACCACCACCCGGACCACACCTGGCACATCGCCCTGTTCCCCGACGCCCGGCTCCACGACGTCGGGGCCGTGTACCGCAGGAACCAGTGGGACGACCAGCCCGCGGAGGGCCGCGAGGTGTCGCCGTCCGTGCGCCTCGCCGAGACGCCCGGGCACACGCCGCAGGACATCAGCACCCTGGTGACCACGGACGAGGGTCTCGTGGTCTGCACCCATCTGTGGTGGCGGGCCGACGGCCCGGCCGAGGACCCGCGGGCCACCGACCACTTCGCCCTGCATGCCGGGCGCGACCGAGTGCTCGCGCTCGAGCCGGTGACCATCGTCCCGGGTCACGGGCCCGCGTTCGCGCCGGACGGTACGACACCGCGCTGAGGGCTCTGGCGCCCGACAGAGGCAAGCACCGGAACCGTCGACGCGCCCGATCTGGACAGCGACCGCAGAAGTTAGGTTAGCCTTACCTCGCTTCTACTTCCTGGTCCCCCGGAGATCCCCGTGCTCGCGAACTACCTCATCGGCCTGCGTGAGGGCCTCGAAGCGGCGCTCGTCGTGAGCATCCTCGTGGCCTATCTGGTGAAGACCGGTCACGCGGACCGCCTGCGGGGCGTGTGGGTGGGGATCCTCGCCGCGGTGGCGCTGAGCGTCGGGTTCGGCGCCCTGCTCTCCTTCACCTCGAGCAACCTGAGCTTCGAGGCGCAGGAGGCCTTCGGCGGCAGCCTCTCCATCATCGCGGTCGGCTTCGTCACCTGGATGATCTTCTGGATGCGCCGCGCGGCCCGCACCCTCTCCTCGGAGCTGCGCGGCCGGGTCGACACCGCCGTGGCCACCGGAGGCTGGGTGCTCGCGCTGACCGCGTTCCTCGCCGTGGGCCGCGAGGGTCTGGAGACCTCGCTCTTCCTCTGGTCGGCGGTGCAGTCGACCGGGCAGAGCACGCAGCCGCTCGTCGGGGCGGCACTCGGCCTGCTCACCGCCGTCCTGCTCGGCTGGCTCTTCTACCGCGGCGCCGTGCGCATCAACCTCGCGAAGTTCTTCCGCTGGACCGGCGCGCTGCTCGTCATCGTCGCGGCGGGCGTGCTCGCCTACGGCGTCCACGACCTGCAGGAGGCGGGGATCCTGCCCGGCCTGAACACCCTGGCGTTCGACATCTCGGGCGCCGTCCCGGCGGACAGCTGGTACGGCACGCTGCTCCGCGGAACGATCAACCTCACCCCGCAGACGACCGTCCTGCAGGCCGTCGTCTGGGTGCTCTACGTCGTCCCGGTGCTCGCGCTCTTCCTGCGCCCGGCCCGACGGCCCGCGGCGGCTCCGGCCGCTGCCCCGGTCGGCGCTGCCGCCCGCGACTGACCCCTCGACGCGACTCGAAAGGCTTTTCCCTGTGCGCACGCATGCCCGTCCGACCCGCGCCGGCGTCCGTGCCGGGCGTCCTCGTCGGCGTGCTCCTCGGAGCGGCCGGCCTCGCCGGCTGCTCGTCCTCGAGCGGAGGCAGCCAGGCCGGCGCGATCACCGTCACCGGTACCGACACGGCGTGCACGCCGCAGACCAGCCAGGTCGCCGCGGGCACCGTGGCGTTCCGGCTCGAGAACCAGGGCAGCCGGGTCAACGAGCTCTACGTGCTCCGCCCCGACGGGAGCATCGTCGGCGAGCGCGAGAACGTCGGCCCCGGCACCTCCGGGGAGCTGCGGGTGGACATGCCCGCCGGCTCCTACACCCTGCAGTGCAAGCCGGGAATGACCGGCGACGGCATCCGGACGGCGATCACCGCGACCGGCACGGCCACCGCGACCTCCGACCCCCGGCTCGCGCCGGCCGTGACCGCCTATCGCGGGTACGTGCTGACGGAGGCCAAGCGCTCGCTGGCCGGCGCGCAGCAGCTGCGGGACGCCGTGGCCGCGGGGAACCTCGCGGAGGCCAAGGCCCTGTACGCGAGCAGTCGCGTCGGGTGGGAGCGGATCGAACCCGTCGCCGAGTCGTTCGGCGACCTCGACCCCCGGATCGACCTGCGCGAGGCGGACCTCGAGTCCGGCCAGACGTGGACCGGCTGGCACGTGATCGAGAAGGGCCTGTTCCGGACCGGGACGACGAAGGGCCTGAAGCCCGTCTCCGACCGGCTGGTCACGGACCTGCAGGATCTCGTCCGCCGCGTGCCGACGGCGGAGATCACCGCGACCAGCATGGCGAACGGCGCCGCCGAGCTGCTCGACGAGGTGGCGAAGACGAAGATCACCGGCGAGGAGGAGGCGTTCAGCCACACCGACCTCGTCGACATCCAGGCGAACGTCGACGGCGCGCGGCAGGTCGTCACCCTGCTCCGGCCCGTGCTCACCGCCAAGAGCCCGGATCTCGCGACCCAGCTCGAGAGCTCCCTCGCGGACCTGCAGAAGATCCTCGACGGCCACCGGACGTCGGCGGGCTTCCCCTCGTACACGTCCATCAGCCAGGAGCAGCGCCGCACGCTCTCCGAGGCCGTCGACGCGGCGTCCGACCCGCTGAGCCGGCTGACCGCGGCCGTCGCGTCGTGAGCGGGCCGGCGACGGGCACGAGCAGGCGGGCGGCGCTCGGGCTGCTCGGGAGCGCGGTGGCCGCGGGCGCGGCCGGGGTCACCTGGGCGGTGCGCACCGGGGACGCCGAGGCCGCGGCGACGCCGGGCACCGCCGTGCCGTTCCACGGCGACCACCAGGCGGGCATCGCCACCGCCGTGCAGGACCGCCTCCACATGGCGGCCTTCGACCTGCGCGTCGCCGGCGGCAGCAGCGGCCGGGCCGCCGTCGTCCGGATGCTGCGCCAGTGGACGGCCGCCGCCGAGCGGATGACCCGAGGGCTCGAGACGGTCGAGGGCGGAGCGGCGCCGACCGTCCTCGACGCGCCGCCCGAGGACACCGGCGAGGCCCTCGCGCTGCCGCCGTCCCGGCTCACGCTGACCCTGGGCCTCGGCCCCGGCTTCTTCGCCAAGACCGGCCTCGACGACTCCCGTCCAGTCGGCCCTCGTCGACCTCCCGCGCTTCAAGGGCGACGACATCGACCCGGCGCGCAGCGGCGGCGACCTCGTCGTCCAGGCCTGCGCCGACGACCCGCAGGTCGCGGTGCACGCGATCCGGAACCTCGCCCGGATGGCGACCGGCACGGCCGCGGTCCGCTGGAGCCAGCTCGGCTTCGGCCGCACCTCGTCGACGACGCCGACGGAGCAGACGCCCCGCAACCTCTTCGGGTTCAAGGACGGCACGCACAACATCGCCGGCGACGACGAGGCGACACTGAACCAGCACGTCTGGGTGGGCGCGGGTGACGACCCCGCCTGGATGACCGGTGGCAGCTATCTCGTCGCGCGGCGGATCGCCATGCGCATCGAGAGCTGGGACCGGGTCTCGCTGCGCGAGCAGGAGGATGTCACCGGCCGGCACAAGATCTCCGGGGCGCCGATCGGCGCCACCGCGGAGCACGACCCGGTCCACGTCTCCGCGCTACCCCCGACGGCGCACGTGGCGATCGCCCACCCCGACGCCAACGGAGGCGTGCGCATCCTGCGCCGGGGCTACTCCTACGTCGACGGCAGCGACGGCTTCGGCCACCTCGACGCCGGTCTCTTCTTCATCGCCTTCTGCCGCGACCCCCGCACCCAGTACGTCCCGCTGCAGACCCGGCTGGCCCGCTCCGACGCGATGACCGAGTACCTCACGCACACGGCGTCCGGGCTGTACGCCGTGCCGCCCGGCGTCCGCCCCGGTCAGTACTGGGCGCAGTCGCTCCTCGAGGCCTGAACGGCCCCGCATACCGTGGCGCCATGACCGCCCGGCCCGGCGTCGAGAGCATCGGCCTCGTCCTGCACCCGACCCGCGACGTCAGCGGCTCGGTCGCGACCGTCTGCGCCTGGGCCTCGGGTCACGGCGCCCAGGTCGTGGGCCGGGCGCAGGACCGGAAACGGCTCCCCGCCGCCGTCGAGGTCGTGCCGGACGCCGCCTTCGTCGACGGGGTCGACGGCATCGTCTCGCTCGGCGGCGACGGGACGATGCTCGGGGCGCTGCGGCTCGTCGCCCGCCGGCCGGTTCCGGTGCTCGGCGTCAACCACGGCCGGCTCGGCTTCCTCGTCGAGGTGACGCCACCGGCACTGAACGACGCCCTCGAGCGCCTGGCGGCCGGGGAGTTCACCGTCGAGCACCACGGTTGCCTGGTCGCGGACGCCGAGGGCGCCGAGCTGACCACCCGGCTGGCGTTCAACGACGTGGTGCTCACCCGGCACGGCCGGACCGGCACGGTGTCCGTGGACCTGGCCGTCGGCGGTCTGCACTACGGCTACTACCGCTGCGACGCGGTCGTGGTCGCGACGCCGAACGGCTCGACGGCGTACAACTACGCGGCCGGCGGACCCGTGGTGTCGCCGTCGGCGGCCGCCGTGGTCGTGACGCCGGTCGCGCCCATGACCGGCATCGACCGGGCCGTCGTGCTCGGCACCGGCGACCGGATCGCGCTCACCGTCGCGGACGACAGCATCCCGATCGCGGTGGACGTCGACGGCACGGACGCGGGGGAAGCCGGCGCCGGCGACACCGTGACGGTGCGCTTCCGGGCGGACGCCGCGCAGGTCGTGCGGCTATCGGCGGACGACCACGAGCGTCGGAGCCGGATCAAACTCAGCCTGCTCGACCTGCCGTTGCGCCGCGACCAGCTGCTCGAGCTCATCCCTCCCGAGCTGCGCCGGCATGCGCCGCCCGGGTCGCCGCAGCCCTGAGGCGGCTGACGCCGATCACGTCGAGGTCGTGACGGCTGTCAGGGGTTTGATACCTCTGGCAGAGGCATAGTCGCTGTGTGACATCGAGCAGCGCACTGACACCGACGGCCCGGGCCGTCCTGGGCTTCCTCTCGTTCCAGCCGCGCACCGGCTACGAGATCCGCGCCGCCGCCCAGCGCTCCGCCGGGCTCGTGTGGGGCGTCAACGACGGCCAGCTCTATCCCCAGCTGCACGGGCTGCACGCCAGTGGGCTCATCGAGCCCGCCGGGGATCCCGAGGGCCCGAAGTCCCGGCAGCGGTGGCGGCTCACCCCCGCGGGCCGCGAGGCCCTGCACGCGTGGCTCCGCGATCCGCCGGCGACCACGGTCCTGCGTGACGAAGGGCTCATGAAGCTCCTGTTCGTCGACCAGGTCGGGCTCGACGTCGCTCGTGAACTCGTCGAGCAGCGCCGGATCCAGCTCGTCGCCCTGCAGCAGACGCTGCAGGGCCTTGTCCCGGGAGCCGAACGCGGCCGGCCCGACACCGAGACGGGGCTCGTCGGCCCCGGCCTCGTCCGCTTGTTCGGCCTCGACTTCGTGGCCATGTCCATCGCCTGGTGCGACCAGGCCCTCCAGCAGATCGACCCACGTCCGTCAGGAGACGACCAGTGACCCTCACCGACTACGTCATCGACATCCTGCTCATCGCCGTCGTCTTCCGGCAGATGCGCGCTCGCGAGCTGACCCCGGGATCCGTGCTGCTGCCCCTCGTGCTCGTCGGCGTCGCCTGCCTCAACTACCTGAAGGCGTTCACCCCGCGCGGCAACGACCTGCTCCTCGTCGCCGTGCTCGCGGTCGCCGGCGTCGCGCTCGGGCTGCTCAGCGGCATCGTCACCGACGTCTGGCGGGACGCCGAGGGCCATGTCGTGGCCCGCGCCGGCCTGCTCGCCGCGGCGGCCTGGGTCGCGGGCATGGGCTTCCGCTTCGCCTTCGCCGTCTGGAGCACCGGCGGCGGGGCCGCCGACGTGACCCGGTTCTCCATCGAGCACCGGATCAGTAGCGGGCAGGCGTGGACGACCGCGCTCGTGGTCATGGCCGTCGGCGAGGTCGTCGCCCGCGTCGGCGTGCTCCAGGTCCGCCGTGCACTGGCGCCTGCGGGACCGGCGCGCGGAGCGCATCCTGACCCGCGCCTGACCGGGGTCGGAACTAGGGTCGGGTCATGGAGTACAGGCAGCTGGGACGGTCGGGGCTGCGGGTCTCGACGATCACACTCGGGACGATGGGGTTCGGCGGCACGGGCTGGGCGAGCCCGGTCGGCCGGATCGACGTCGAGGGCGCCCGCCGGCAGCTCGCCCTGTGCCGGGACGCCGGGGTCAACCTCGTCGACACCGCCGACGTCTACTCCGCCGGGCTCTCGGAGCAGATCCTCGGCGAGGCGCTGGGCAAGGACCGCGACGAGGTGCTCATCGCCACCAAGGTCCGCGGCGACATGGGGCCGGGTCCGAACGACGGAGGGCTCTCGCGGCACCACATCGTCCGGGCGTGCGAGGCGAGCCTGCGCCGCCTCGACACCGACCACATCGACCTCTACCAGGTGCACGAGTGGGACGGCCTGACCCCGCTCGAGGAGACCCTCTCCGCGCTCGACGCACTCGTGCAGTCCGGCAAGGTCCGGTACGTCGGGTCCTCGAACTACACCGCTCGGCAGCTGATGAAGTCGCTGTGGATCTCGGACGTGCACGGGCTCGAGTCCTTCGTGAGCGAGCAGATCTACTACTCCCTGCAGGCCCGGGACGCCGAGAGCGAGCTCATCCCCATCGCGATCGACGAGGGGCTCGGCGTGCTGGTCTGGAGCCCGCTCGCCGGCGGCCTGCTCTCCGGCAAGTACCGCCGCGGCCAGGACACCCCGGAGGGCACCCGCCGTTTCGAGGGCTGGACCGAGCCGCCCGTCCACGACGAGGACCGGCTCTACGACACGGTGGACGCCCTCGTCGCCATCGGCGGGGAGCACGGCGTCTCCGCCGCCCAGGTCGCGCTCGCGTACACCCTCGCCAAGCCGGCGGTGACCTCGGTGATCGTCGGCGCCCGCACCGAGGAGCAGCTCGCCGACAACCTCGCGGCCGCCGAGCTCGCGTTGAGTGACGACGAGATCCGGCGGCTCGACGACGTCAGCGGCGTCCCGCTGCTGTACCCGTACTGGCATCAGGCGAACGGCGGGCGGGCCGGCTCTCGCCGGCGGACCTCAGCCTGCTGGGCCGGCACCTGCCGGCGAGCTGACCGCGGCCAGGAAGGCTCCCGCCGGCGCATCCACTCCGCTGCACGCGGGGCTGACCGGTTCGCCGCCGGCGCTGCACGGCCGGTCGCGGCCGAGCGACCAGAACGACAGCCACGCCAGGCCGCGCGCCCGGGCGAACGCCGCGAGCCGCTGCAGGTCCGCCGGCTGCAGCACCTGTCCGGGCACGTCGTTCACCCCGATCATCGCGGTGAGGGCGATCCGCGAAAACGCGTCGCTGCCCTCGGCGGGCGTGAGGCCCCGGACGAACGCCTCGGCGCCACCGGCCGCGCCGACGCCCGCGGCCACCAGGTCGGTAGGTGCGCCGCCGTAGTCCATGGCCAGGACGTCGACGGCGTCGACCTCGACGCCCTCGGCGCTGGCCCCGCGCAGCAGCGCCTGCGCGGGCGGGGTGAGACCGGTCGGCTCCGCGGGCAGCGTGTAGGAGATCCGTAGTGGCCGCCCGTGCTCCTCGGCGTCCGCCTCGAGCCTGTGCAGGGCCTCGTTCCGCCGCCGGTTCGCCTCGGCATCCGCCAGGTCGTCGCCCTCGACGTCCAGATCGACGAGCCGGACGCCGAGGGCGTCGATCACCTGCGCGTAGGCCGCCGCGAGAGCGCCGGAGGTCGGGCAGGCGCGGGCCAGCTCCACGCCGTCCGCACCGCCGAAGGAGACCCGGACGTCCCCGCCGGCGGCCCGGAACCGGCCGATCGCGCGGGCGACGAGCGGATCCGCGACGGCCCTGACTCCGCCCCAGGCGGGCCGGCACGTGTCGCCCGCGGCGGTGACGAACCCGAGGTTGACGACGCCGATCCCGCGGCGGGCGAGGGGGACGAGGTCCGGCATTCCGGCCGCCGTGACGTCCACCCAGGGCGCCACCGGCACCGAAGCCACACCGGAGGCCGGGGTCCGCGCCGGCTGCTCCCGCGCGGGCGGGGAGGAGGCGGTCCCGCAGGCGGCGACGGCCAGCAGGAGCAGGGCGCCCGCCACCCGCCTCACCGGCGGGACTCGGACCCGGGCCTGGCGAGTTCCTGGGGCAGCTGGACGTCGCCGGTGCGGCGCAGCTTCTCCCAGGGCAGCCGCATCCCCGCGAGCGCCGTGAACACCGACTGGATCACGACGAGGTACATGAGCTGCCGGTAGACGACCTGCTGCAGGGAGACTCCACAACGGCCCCGGCGACTCGCGGTCCAGCCGGAACGCGTACCCGGCGGTCAGCAGTTGTGCGCCGAGGAACCCGCCCCAGAGCACGACGCGTGGTCCGGATGTCGAGGAAGAGGATGCCGTAGAGCAGGAAGGCGTCCATCGCCGGCGCGGTCAGCGGCAGCAGCACCTGGAACAGCAGCATCGCGAGCAGGCCGCGCCGCCCGAACCGCCCGCTGTCCCCGCGCTCGACGATCGCCCGGCGGTGCTTCCACATCGCCTGCAGCGTGCCGTAGCACCAGCGGTACCGCTGCTTCCACAACTGGCCCCACGACGCCGGCGCCTCGGTCCACGCGCGGGCGCTCTCCTCGTAGACGACGCGCCAGCCGGCCCGGATGACCGCTGCGGTGAGGTCGGTGTCCTCGGCCAGGGTGTCCTCGCTGACGCCTCCGACGTCCAGGAGCGCGGCCCGGCGGAAGGCACCGACCGCGCCCGGCACGGTCGGCATGCAGCGCAGGACGTCGTAGAGCCGGCGGTCGAGGTTGAACCCCATCACGTACTCGATGTGCTGCCAGCGGCCGAGCAGCCCCGACCGGTTGCCGACCTTGGCGTTCCCGCTGACCGCGCCGACCCGAGGGTCCGCGAACGGCTGCACGAGCCGGCCGACCGTCTCGCGCTCGAAGCGGGTGTCGCCGTCGACCAGGACGAGCAGGTCGTGACGGGCGGCCCGGACGCCGGCGTTGAGGGCCGCGGGCTTGCCGGCGTTCTCCTGCCGGATGAGCGTCACCTCGGGCAGGTCGAGCGCCTCGACGAGATCGGCGGTCCCGTCGGTGGATCCGTCGTCGACGACGACCACCTCGACCGGGTGACCGCCGGCCACGATCGAGCGGATCGTGCCCTCGATGCCCTCCTTCTCGTTGTAGGCGGGCACGACGACGGACACCGGGTCGACCACCGGTGGTCCCCAGGACCGGCCCCGGCGGGAGCGGCGGTGCCCGTGCGCGGCGACGACCATGAGGAGCAGCCGGAGCAGCGTCAGCGCTCCCGCGAGGAGGAAGACACCGGCGAAGACCTTGGCGATCACCTCGGAGGCTTCGGTCGCCCACAACAGGGCGCGGCCCCGCCACAGCTCCGCACCGGACGCGCGCTTGTACGGGGCGAGATGTGCCACCTCGCCGATCGTGGTGAAGCGGTAGCCCTCGGCGCGGAGGCGCTCGATGAGGACGCCGAGAGCGGCCACCGTCTGGGAGCGGTCACCGCCGGCGTCGTGGAGCAGGACGACGGCGCCCCGGCCGTCCTTCGGGATCGCGTTGCGCACGATCGCGTCGACGCCGGGCCGCTCCCAGTCGCGCGCGTCGACGTCGGCCAGGACCGTCACGTAGCCGTGGCTGTGCGCGTCCTGGATCAGCTGCCAGTACTTGTTGTCGACCGCGTCGGCCGAGAACGAGTACGGGGGCCGCATGAGCGACGTCGTCCGCCCGGTCACGCCGACCAGGGCGAGCTCCTGCTGCGCCAGCTGCCAGCGCTGCTCCCAGAGCGGCTGATTCGTGAGGTCGGGGTGCCGGAACGAGTGGTTACCGATCTCGTGGCCCTCGCGCAGCTCCCGCCGGACGAGGTCGGGGTAGCGCAGCGCCTGGCTCCCGAGCAGGAAGAAGGTGCCCGGCACGTGCTCGCGGCGCAGGACGTCGAGCACCTTCGGCGTCCAGGTCGGGTCCGGTCCGTCGTCGAAGGTGAGCGCGATCGTCTTGGCCGGCATCCGCAGGCTGTCGAGGGTGCCCGCGTGCGCGCCGATGATCGGCCCGCCGTTCGTCACCGAGGCGGGAACGCGGTCGGCGGCTCCCGGTGGCCGCACGGTGCCGGCGTCGGCCAGCTCGCCCGTGACGTACCCGTGCAGGCCGAGCGCGGCCGCGAGGGAGAGCAGGACGACCACGAGGGCCGGCCAGTGGATCCGGGTGCGGCGTCGCCGGTCAACCATCGGACGGCGGGAGCGAGGCCTCACCGGACGTCGCGGCGGGCGGGGCCGAGCTGGGCGACGCGCTCGTGGGTGAGGGGTCGGTCGGGGAGGGACTGGGCGGGACGCTGCCGGGGGCGGTGCCTGGGGCGGTGTTGGGCACCGTCGGCCCGCTGGTCGGACTGGTGGTCGGCGACGCGGACGGCGAATCCGACGGCGCGCCCGAGGGTGCTCCGGACGATGCGCTCGGCGACGTGCTCGGCCGCGTGGTCGGGCTCGCGGCGGCCGACCCGGACGACGACGGCCCGCGCCACCTGACGGACGGGAGCGACCGGAGCCGCGCCGCGGCGTCGGGACGGCGGACGTCGTGGGCGCGGCCGGCGTCGTCGCGCTGGGGGCCGGCGGGACGGATGCGGCGGGGTCGACGACCGCGGGCCCGGCGGTCGATCGAGCCGCCGGCTCGTACCTGGCCTCGCGGGCGTTGGAGCCGCCCGGCAGGAGCTCACCCGGTCGCACGGCACCCCCCGCGAGGCCGATGCCCAGGACCAGTACGTAGGCGCAGCACAGCGTCGATCCCGCGCCGACCCCGCATGCCACCCAGGTGCGCCGCCGCCCCGAGGCGTCGACGAAGACGGGTGAGCGGACCAGCTGGTCGACGCGCTCCCTCACCGGGGGCATGGCGTCGTCTCCCCGCCCGCAATGTCCACGTCGGGCACAGTAGGAGCACGGAGAGTGGCCAAGCGGCTACTTCTGTCAACCAGGCGGAAGACCCGACGTCCGGCCCGATTTCGCTCGCCGTCCCGGCCATCCCGGCCGTCGGGCGAACGGCCGAGGCCAGCGGCGCGTGGGCCGTCACGGCGAGGGCTCCGAGGTGCCGCCGACCGTTACGCCGACCGGGACCGAGGAGTCCGGCGTGGGCACGTCCACCGGGACGTCGGGTAGCGCCGGCGCGGTCGGGGTGGGCAGCGCGGTCGGCACCGGCGGGACCGTCGGCGTCGGCGGGGACCGTCGGCGTCACCGGCACGGTCGGTGTCGGCGGCACGGTCGCCGGGGCCGTCGTCGAGGACGTCGACGTCGTCGACGAGCCGGCCGTCGTGGACGGGCGCGTCGACGATCCGGCCGTCGTCCCGGTGGACGCGGCGCCGGCCGAGGTCGGCCCGCCCGCGCCGCCCCGCGGCGCCGCGCCGGACGCCGCGGGTGAACCGGCCGGCGCCGGAACGCCGCCCGCGGACGTCTCGGCGGCACCCACCGTGCCCGGCGACGCCGGCCCCGACCCGCTGACCTGCGATCCCGGAGCGCCGGTCGGTTGCACGCTCCCGGGCGCCGAGGCTCCGGGCGCGGGCTCGGGGTCGTGTCGCGGGACGCCGTCGGCTTGTGGGCCCAGGGCAGGAGGTCGCCCGGTCGCACCGGGCCCCCCAGCAGACCGATGGCCAGCACGGCGACGTAGCCGCAGCAGGCCACGGCCAGTCCTATGACCGTCCAGGCCAGCCAGGTCCGCCGGCGACCTGACGTGTCCTCGAACACCGGCGAGTGGACAAGCTGATCGACCCGATCCTTGACCGGAGGCACAACATCGGTTCCCTTCCCCCCGCGCCATGTACGTACCGCTTCTGGCGTCTGTACCGATCTACCCCTCATCCGTTCGGTTCATGCCCGGCATCGATGTCAGTCCGCGACCGGCGCCCGGCGGCCCCGTCGACGCCCAGGCTCGACGAGGCCCGGCTGAGGATCGTCTGGGTGAAGGCCTGCACCTGGCTCCGCTCGGCCGTGCGGGGGTTGGTCATGAGGACGACCTCGATGTGACCGAGGCGCGGCAACCGGTGCTCGCCGTCGAGGGGCGCGAGCGACGCCGGGATCATGCTCGCCGCGACCGCGGAGACCCCGATGCCGGCCGAGACGGCGGCGACGAGACCGTTGAACCCACGGCACAGGCATGCCGTGCGATAGGCACGGTGATCGCGGTCGAGCGCGGCGAGCATCTGGGTGCGGCTGATGCTCGGGGCCGGGTAGAGCACCAGCGGAACCGGACGGGTCGGGTCGACGACGGCTCCCGGCGTCCCGATCCACACCAGCCGATCGCGCCGCACGAGGACGCCGGGGGGTCCGTCGACCGGGCGCTTGCCCAGGAACACGTCGAGGTGGTTCCGCTCGAGGCGGCGGTGCAGCGAGCCGCTCTGGTCGACCAGGAGCTCGATGTCGATCAGCGGGTGCTCGGAGCGGAAGGCGCGCAGGATCTCCGGCAGCCGGGTGAGGGCGAGGTCGTCGGACATGCCGAGCCGCACCCGCCCGCGCGGCTGCGGGCCCGCGAAGTACCGCTGGGCGGGCGTGTACGCGGCGAGGATCGCGCCGGCGAAACCGATCATCGCCTCACCGTCCGGCGTCAGGGTGACGGCATGGGTGTCGCGGGCCAGGAGCTGTCGCCCGGTCGCCTCCTCGAGCCTGCGGACGTGATTGCTCACCGTCGGCTGGCGCACCCCCGAGCCGCGCGGCGGCCTGGGTGAAGCTCCGGGTCTCGGCGACCGCCAGGAACGTCCGCAGTTGGGCAGGGTCGTACAGATCATTCATCACGTTCCTCTATAACTGTTAATTCGGTTATCAAGGTTCATCATAGAGCTGGGGCGGCGATGGAGGATGGTGACGTCCTTCGAAAGGTGATCCCTTGTCCAGCGCACTCAGCGCTCTTCGCCCGCCCGTTCCCGCTCTCCGTCCCCGCGCCCTCGCCGCATTTTCCGTTCCCGGCTTCCGGATCTACGCCGCCGCCCAGGCGTTCGTGAGTTCGGGCACCTGGATCCAGAACATCACCCAGGACTGGCTGGTCCTGACGCTCACCCACGACGCCGCCGCCGTGGGACTGACCGCTGCCTTCCAGTTCCTCCCCGCGCTCCTGCTCGGCCCGCTCGGCGGCCGGTTGGCCGACCGGTTCCCGGGCCGCCGGTTGCTCGTCCGCACCCAGGCCCTGAACGTCCTGGTCGCCGCAGCCATGGCCACGCTGACGCTCTCCGGGCGGGCGCGGCCGATCGAGATCTACCTGCTCGCGGTGCTGGCCGGCCTGGTCTGGGTGGTCGACAACCCGGCCCGCCAGCGCCTCGTCAGCGACCTGGTCGGGCCCTCGGCGGTGCGCAGCGCGGTCGCGCTCAACAGTGCGATCTTCCAGTCCGCGCGGATCGTCGCGCCCGCGCTCGCCGGCGTCCTCATCACGACCGCGGGCCCGGCAGCGGCGTTCTGCGTCGACACGGCGTTCTTCGCGGCGGGGCTCCTGGTCTGGTCGAGGCTGCCGATCGCGGGCGTCGGCTCCCGGCATCGGGAGGGTGCGTCCCGCACCGGCGTCCTGCGTTACCTACGGCATCGGCCGAGGACGGCGATCGCCATTCTCCTGGTCGGAGTCGTCGGGACGTTCGGATTGAATTTCCCCGTCGTCCTCACCGTCATCGCCGCGCAGGATTTCCACGGCAGCGCGAATCTCTACGGGGCCTTCAACGTCGCCTTGGCGATCGGGTCGATCGGCGGCGCGCTCGTGGCGGCGAGCTGGCGTGGCGGCGGGTTGCGGCGCATCGTCGTGCTCGGCGCCGCCTTCGGCGCGGCTCAGGCGGTCACGGCGCTGGCCGGCGACCGGACGGCGTTCCTCGGCCTGCTGCTGACCGTCGGGTTCAGCAACCTCGCGTTCCAGACCGTGGCGAACTCGGCGATCCAGCTGTGGACCGACCCGTCGATGCGCGGACAGGTGCTCGGCGTCTACGGGCAGGTGTTCGTCGGCGGCACCCCGATCGGTGCCCCGATCGTCGGCGCGCTCACCGACCAGGTCGGCGGCCGGGCCGGGATGGCGGCCTGCGGGATCGTCCCGCTCGTCGTCGCGGTGCTCCTCGCCGCGCTGCTGGCGCTCCGGACGTCGACTCGCGCCGCGGCCCCGGTCACCGCTCGCTGACGAGCAGGTACCGCTCGTCCGAGATCGCGCCGCCCCAGAGGTCCGGATCCGGAAGCTGCCGGACCCGCGCCTTCCGACGGTGCCGTTCGACGATCGTCCGGGCCTGCTCCGCGGTCAGCCCCGCCCCGGTGTGCCACCGGCCCTCGACCAGGACCAGACGACCGCCCGGACGCAGCAGCCGTACCCACCGAGCCACAGCGGCGTCCGGATCGCCCAACGCCCAGAGGACGTGCCGCGCCAGCACGACGTCGACGGAAGCGTCGGGCCAGGGCGGCGCGGCGGCGTCACCGACCTGGAACGAGATGTCGACACCGGCTCTCACCGCCTTCGCACGCGCCGCTTCGACCATGCGAGGGGCGAGATCGATGCCGCGTACCTGCATGGCCCTCCCCGGCGAGGAGGCAGGAGAGCGATCCGGTGCCGCACCCCAGGTCCGCGACCACGGCCGGGGCCGGCGGCAGTTCCGGCAGGAGGAGCCGGCGCCAGGCCTCGCGGACGACGGGATCCCGCAGGCCGTGGTCGGCAGCCTCGTCGAAGGTCGCGGCCAGGTCGTCCCAGTCGTCCGCCGTCACCGTGCACACCCTGTCAGAGGGGACGCGCGTGGTGCGGTTGCGGCGAAACGGGCGATAGCGTCACGGGGTGGACGACCGGGCGAACCGCATGCTGAACGGGCTGTTCCAAGCAGCCCGACTGAGCGCGCCCGATCGGGTGGCGGAACTGCTGGCGCATCACGGCGAGGCCCTCGGCGCTCAGAACGTGACCATCTACCTGATCGATCACGAGCAGGTGACGCTGGTTCCGCTGCCGCGCGAGGGTCTGGCGACCCCGGAGCCGCTGCCGGTCGCGTCGACGCTGGCGGGACGCTGCTTCCAGGACATGCGGCTGCTGGAGGCGGACCAGGGCCGCCGGGTGTGGATACCTCTGCTCGACGGCCTGGAGCGGGTGGGTGTGGCGCATCTGGAGTTCGCGTTCATCGAGGACCGCGCGGAGGACGAGTACCTGCACCAGTTCGGGGCCCTCGTGGCCGAGATCATCATGGTCAAGCAGGACTACGGGGACCTGTTCCACATCACCCGCCGCCGGCAGCCGATGTCCCTGGCGGCCGAGATCGCGTGGACGCTGCTGCCGCCACTGACGTTCGGCACCGACCGGCTGGTGATCTCGTCCGTCGTCGCCCCGCCGTACTCGGTCGGTGGTGACAGCTTCGACTACTCCGTCGACGGCGACCGCGCCTCGTTCGCCCTGTTCGACGGCATGGGTCACGGGCTGAACGCCGGCCTGCTCGCGACCGTCGCCGTGGGCGCCTACCGCAACAGCCGCCGCGAGGGGCGGGACGTGGCGGCAACGATCAAGGCGATCGACGAGGCGATCGCGACGACGTTCGGACCGGAGCGGTTCGTCACCGCCGTCTTCGCCGAACTGGATCTGAACTCGGGCAGGCTGTGCTGGCAGAGCGCGGGCCACCCCCTCCCCTCCTGCTCCGGGACGGCCGCGTCGTCAAGACCCTGGACGCCGAGCCCCGTCTCCCGCTGGGGCTGGGTGGGGACGTCGAGCCGACGTGGGAGCAGTTGGAGCCCGGCGACCGCCTTCTGCTCTACACCGACGGGGTGGTGGAGGCCCGGTCGGCCACCGGGGAGTTCTTCGGGGTGCAGCGACTGGTGGACTTCGTCCAGCGTCAGGAGGCGGACCAGAGGCCGGCGCCGGAGACGATGCGGCGGCTGATGCACGCGATCCTCGAGCACCAGGACGGGGAGATGCAGGACGATGCCACCGCGATGCTCGTGGAGTGGCGCGGACACACCGTCGAGGCCGTCGGGCTCACGAACGTTCGCGGCTAGTGCCAGGGCCGAGCGTCGGCGGGCACGGTGACCGTGATCGTGGCGCGCTTGGTCTCGGCGTCCGCGCCGGTGCGGTCGGCCCAGGCGTCGAGCGCACGCCACCAGGCGGGGGTTCCGGCGGGCAGGTCGGCCGCGGGGATCTCGACGAGGTCCCCCGGCTGCCACGTGTCGCCGTACAGGTGCAGTTCGGTCGGGACGTCGGGGGCGACGTGCTCGGCCAGGGCGGGTAGGTGGTGGTTCCAGTCGTCCAGGAGCTTCGCGGTCGCCGCCTCCCAGGTCGTGCTGCCGCCGGCGGAGGCGCTCTCGGGCCAGGTCGGGTGCCGGACGGCTGCCAGATGCAGGGCTCCGGCGGCGTCCGGCCGGGCGGCGGCCCAGGCCTGGTACGCGGTGCGGGCGAGCGAGCCGAGCGTGACGACGGCGGTGACCCCGGTGCCGACGAGCAGGGCGTCGAGCCACTGGCTCCGGTAGGCCGCGATCGCCGCGTCGTGCTCGTGACGCTGACCGCCTCCCTGACCGTAGACGCTGTACAGGAAGGTGTTGACCATCACGTAGCTCGTGGTGATGCCCACCTTGCCCAGCAGGCCCTGGACCCGCTGGCCGGCCTCGCCGACGAGGATGCGTCGACTGATCGCCTCGTGGGTGGCGGGATCCTGCCCGAGGACGAGGACCCGCGCCGTGCCGTCGAGGCGTCCCCGGTGGAAGATCGGCCCCCACTCGAGCCGGAAGTCCTTGACCGGGTAGACGTCGGCACCCGGGTAGGCGGCGGCGAGCCCGTCGAAGGGAGCCCGGGCGTAGCCGGGGCAGAAGGCGGTGGTGTCGGTGTCGGGCATGGCCTGAACCCCCCGGACGCGGCTAAGGTCATGATTCTTCCGCCGCGCGAGCCGCAGCGGAAGTGGCCGGGGGCCGATCTGGGGGTGGACATGGCCGAGCGTCCGCGCAGCGCCTTCGACGAGGCCTACCGGCGGGGGATCTACGAGGAGTTGGCTCCTCCGGCTCCGATCGCGCGTCGGCGTGAGCGGGGCCCGACCGCCGCGGCCGCGCCGGCGCGGGCCTTCGCGCTGCACGGAGCGGTCATCACGCCGGACGCCGCCTGGTCCGACGGCTTCGTGGTGGTGGAGAACGGGCAGCTCGCCGCGGTGCAGCAGGCCGCGCCGTCCGGAGTGGAGGTGCTGGAGACCGGCGGGGTGATCCTGCCCGGGTTGATCGATCTGCATGGACACCCCGAGTTCAACGTCTTCGCCGCGTGGGAGCCCCCCACGCTGTTCGCGAACCGGTACCGGTGGCGGGCGAGCGACATCTACCACCAGCTCGTGCGAGATCCCCAGAACACCTTGATCGCCAAGATCCCGGCAGGCACGGAGCTGCGGTACGCCGAGATCCGCGCCCTGGTCGGCGGCGTCACCGCGATCCAGGGGGCCAGCGCGGCCGGCGCCGGTGGCAGCACCGAGGCCCTCGTCCGCAACGTCGACCTGTTCATCTTCGGGCAGCACCGTGCTCGCGCGATGATCGACCTGCCGACGGCGAGCTCCCGGGACGCGCCACGCCTCGCGAAGATCATCCAGGACATCCACGACGGCAACGTCGACGCCTTCTACCTGCACCTGTCCGAGGGCAAGCGCGGCGACGAGCGCAGTCAGACCGAGTTCCAGCGCTTCCTCGACCTGGGTGCCGCCACCTCCGGCACCGTCCTCATCCACGCGTCCGCGCTGACCTCCGACCAGATCCATCAGGTGGCGGACGCCGGGTGCAAGCTCGTCTGGTCGCCGCAGTCCAACCTGCGCCTGTACGGGGAGACCACGCTCGCGGCCGAGGCGCTGGCCGCGGGCATGCCGGTCGGCCTGGGCGCCGACTGGCTCCCGTCCGGCTCGACGAGCCTGCTCGCGGAGATGAAGGTCGCCCGCCGCGAACTCGCCCAGCAAGGCACCGTTCTCCCCGCGGCCGAGCTCGTCGAGATGGTCACCGCCGGTGCGGCCCGGATCGCCGGGCTCGCCGACCACCTGGGCTCGCTCCTGCCCGGCCGGCCCGCCGACGTCCTCGTCCTCGAGCGACACCACGACGACCCCTACGAGAACGTCTGCCAGGCCGACCCGTCGTGGGTCGACCTGGTCCTCATCGGCGGCGACGTCACGTACGGCCGCAGCGACTGGTTCTCGACCCTCACGGGCAATGCCACCGGCGGCACGATCGAGCAGCTCACCGCCTGGGGCAAGCCCATGACCCTCGACAACGGGTACCACAGCGGTGCCGGCGACCCGCCCCCCTCACTGACCGCGATCCGCACGCTGCTGACCACGAACTACCCCCCGGTCGGGCCGATCTTCGCCTGACCGGGGGAGGGTTCCCGTCAGGACACGGCGGCCTTGACCAACTCGACGACCCGCGCCTCCACCTCGGGGCTCCAATCCTTGAGCGCGTAGGCCACCGGCCACATGTCGCCGTGGTCGAGGTTCGCGGTGTCCTGGAAGCCGAGGGTGCAGTAGCGGTAGTTGAACTTGCCCGAGTTCTGGAAGAAGAGCACCACCTTGTCGTCCTCGTTCGCGTAGGCCGGCATGCCGTACCACGTCTTCGGCGACAACTCGGGGGCGGTCTGCGTCACCGCGACGTGCACACGCTCGGCGATGGCGCGGTCCTCCGGCGCCATTCCGGCGATGCTGTCGAGCACCGCCTGGAGCCCGTCCGCCTTCTTGGCCCCCTTCTTCCCCTCCGCGCGCAGTTCGGCCGCGCGCTGCTTCATCGCCGCGCGCTCCTGCGCGGTGAAGCCCTCGGAGTCCGTCTTGGCATTCTTGGTAGGCACGTTTTCCGTTCCTTGTCTGTCGACGCTCCGGGACGTCGCCGTCCCGCTGGGATGTCATGAAGGCTAGGTCGGGGGGCGCCCACCGTGCTTCTCGATTCCTGATCGGATGGTGACCCGGCCGCTCACCTCTGACGCGTCACCTCAACGCGGACCGGCCGCGCCCGGCGGGAGCCGGACTGATCAGCGGACGGCGGCGATCAATCGTTCACGGTCAAGGAGGGCCGAGGCCACGTGCCAGCCCAGGAGGACGAGGAGCACCAGGGCCGCGACGCCGACCAGGGCGACGCCGAGGGTCGCGGGGATGATGTCGAAGGCGATCAGCGAGGTCACCGCCACGGAGGGCAGGCTCAGCAGGATGGCGAGTTGCCCGGCGGTTCGAGGGTCGCTCGACCTCGTGGAGACCGCGATGCCGACCCAGATCGCCCAGGCGGCGAGCAACGGCGTGAACACGACCTGGGCGAGGAGTTCCGGGCCGGCGATGAGGGCGGGAGCCACCCCTGGGGCGGCGAAGAGCTCGACGATGGCGATGAAGAGCGCGAAGGCGCCGTAGGCGAGAACCACCGACGGGGCGAACGCGGCGATGGCCTTGGCGAGCAGGAGCTCCTCGCGCCGGATCGGGGTCGCGAGCACGGGTTCGAGGGTGCCTTGCAGGCGTTCGCCCACGACGGAGTACGAGGCCAGGGCCGCGGGCACGAGCGCCGGGATCCCGAGCAGATAGAGCAGGGCGTGTTCCTGATGCAGGGCGGGAGAGGCCGAACTGGGCAGGGTCAGGACCTGGACGATGGGCTGGATGAGGAAGATCAGCGGCAGGATGGCCGCGGCATAGATGATGTTGGGATTGTGCCGGTACTCGCGGAGTTCCTTGCGGGCGATCGCCCCGATACGCCGCCGGCTCATGAGGCCTCCTGCCCGTGCTCGATCAGCTCCAGATAGACGTCCTCGAGCGAATGGCGCGATCGGGTGATCGAGAGCACGTCCGCGCCGGCGGCGACGAGCGCCCTGGTCACCGCGGGAGCGGCGACGAGCGGATCGGTGACGGCGAGCACATAGCCGGTGGGCCCGTCGCGGCGCCACGTGTCGACTCCGGGTAGGCCGATGAAGACCCGATCCGGCGCGTCCAGTTCGGCGCCGATGCGTACCGTCAGCGTCGTGCCGAACAGCCGTTCGCGCAGCTCGTCGGGAGGTCCGATCGTCCGCAGCGTGGTGTTGAGGATGGCCACCCGGTCGCAGAGCCGCTCGGCCTCCTCCAGCCGGTGCGTCGTGAGGAAGATCGTCACGCCACGGTCGCGAAGTCCCTCGACGAGCTCGTGCACCTCGCGCGCAGCGACGGGATCGAGCCCCGCGGTCGGCTCGTCGAGGAACAGCACCCGCGGATCGGAGAGCAGGGCCCTGGCCAGGGCCACCCGCTGACGCAGGCCCTTCGACAGGCGGCCGCAGGGATCGTGCGCGCGGTCCGCGAGCCGCACGGCACGCAGGACCTCGTCGATGCGAGCCCTCGTGTCCCCGATCTCGTAGAGGTCGGCGAAGCATTCCAGGTTCTCCTGAACGGTCAGGCGCAGATACAGGCCCGGCGACTCGGGCATGATCGCGATGCGCTTACGGATCTCCACGCCGTTCTCGGGCGTGAGCGGGATGCCGGCGACCGCCGCCGACCCCGACGTCGGTGCTATCAGCGCGCCGAGCGTGCGGACCGTCGTCGTCTTGCCTGCGCCGTTCGGCCCCAGGAAGCCGAACACCTCGCCGTAGCCGATGTCGAAGGAGACGTCCTGGAAGGCGATCCGATCGCCGAAGGATTTCGTGAGATCGCGGGCGGAGAGCGCCGCACCGGTCGTGGTGCCGGCGTCCGTAGCTCCGTTCCCGACCCCCACGGCGGCGCTCATGCTCGCCTCCTCGTGTCGTTCGAGGCTGCGGATCCGCTGAACAGGAGCACGACGGTGAGAAGAGCCACGAGCCACAGCAGCACGCCGACGGTCAGGTCGGCCCGCGCATACGTCGCGGCATCGTGGGCGATGCCGTTGATCAGGCTCACCGTGAGAACGGCGAAGAAAGCCGCGAACGCCACACGCGCCCAGCCACGGCCGCGAAGGCTCGCCCGCGCCAGCCACAGCCACACGCCGATCGAGACTGTCGCGCCTGCTGCGAGCGGGAGCACCTGGCCGTACACCTCGGCGTGCCATTGCGCCGCCGTGTACTGGCCGTCGCCGCTGACGATGGCGGATCTCATGCTGCTCAGGCTCGCCACGATGGTGATCAGCGTCGCCAGCTCGACCAGCGCGCCGACGTACATCAGCCGCGTCGCGGCGAGCACCCGGCCCGGTACCCGTGGCGTCCCTCCCCGCAACCGCAACGAGGCAGCGGCCCTGACCAGATCGGCGGACGCGGCCCATCCCGCTCTCCAGCGCCCGTCCTCGACGCCGGCCATGAGTACGGCGAGGATCTCCTCCTCGTGCTCTCGGCGGAAGGGGCATGGGTAGCACGCGAGCACGCGGCGCAAGCGGCGCTCCAGGAGCGCCGGCTCGGTCATGTGCTCACTCCGTCGATGGCCTTGAGTCGCGACATCGCCACCGAGGCGTTGGCGTGCAGCCGCGCTGCCTCGGCCGCCAGCCGCTCCTCGCCGGCGGAGGTGATCCGGTAGTAGCGGCGCAGCCGGCTGTCGACGATCTCCTCCCGATCCACCTCGATCAGCCCCTCGCCGCGCAGCCGATCCAGGGCCGTGTACAGCGTGCCGGGGCGCAGCCGCACGCGGCCTCCCGAGAGGCTCTCGACGTCGCCGATCACGCCGTACCCGTGCTGACTGCCCGCCGCCAACGCGGTGAGGATCAAGAACGTCGCTTCCTGCATGCCCCGCGACACCATGCGGCTGAATATATCGGCGAGCGATGCATAGCGCCAGAGTCGCGGAGCGATCGCGACGCTCCCTGCCCGCGTCTAGCCTGCGGGCGTGGAGATCGGCGCGGGACAGGTGCGGGTCCACTACGTGGAGCACGGGAGAGGTCGGCCCGTCGTGGTCCTCCACGGTGCGGGCGTCGACCACCGCGAGGCCGAGGCATGCTTCGAGCCCCCACTCCACGACGTCGCAGGGTTGCGGCGGATTTATCCCGACCTGCCCGGGATGGGCCGGACGCCTGCTCCCGAGACGCTGCGCAGCGCGGACGACGTCCTCGAAGCCCTGCTTTCCTTCGCGGACGAGGTCAGCGGCGGAGAGAGATGCCTGCTCATCGGTCACTCGGCGGGCGCCTACTACGCGCAGGCGATGGCCGGTCGACGTCCCGCGCAGGTCGCCGGTCTGGCGCTGGTGTGTCCGTTGTCGGCAGGAGTGCGGGACGTTCCCGAGCACCGGGTCGTCGTCGGATCAGGCGAGATCGGTGACGACGGCTTCCGCAGCTACTTCGTCATCCAGACCCCGGAGATGCTCGAACGTTACGAGCGTTACGTCTCCCCGGGCGCGGAACTGGTCGACCAGGCAGCGCTCGATCGGATCGGTGAACGGTGGGCGCTCACCACTGACGCCCCGGCGTACCCGGGTCCGACACTGGTCGTGGCGGGGCGGGTGGACTCGACGGTCGGGTTCGCCGCCGCTGTCGACCTCGTCGACCACCATCCGCACGCCTCGCTCGCCGTGGTCGACGACGCCGGCCACGCCCTGCCCCACGAGCAACCGGAACTCCTGCGCGCCCTCCTGCAGGAGTGGCTCGCCCGGGTCGAGCGCTCGAACTGACTCGCACGTGCTCGGGGGACCCGCTCCGCCGTCCAGAACGTGGACGCCGCAGGTGCGGAGATCTAGGGTGAGGCCACCCGCCTCGTCCGGGAGGTCCGATGCGCCGCATTCTTGCCGTCGTATCCGCGAGCGCGCTGCTGCTGGCGCCCGCGTTGCCCGCCACGGCCGCTACGACATCGAGCACGGGGTCGGGATCGGTGTTCGTCACCAATCCCGTCCAATCACTCGGCGACGAGTCGCTGACGGACACCAAGGACGCCGACAGCGCCGTCCCGGCGGCGGCCTACCACGACGTCACGCTGACCCACCTGGACGGCAGCGGCTACTTGCACGGCGACTACGGGACGGTCGTGAGCGAGACCGGCAATCCCGCGTACTCGGCCACGGAGACGTTCCGCTACACCCGGCATCAGGACGAGTTCGAGCAGGTCATGGCCTATTTCTGGGTGACCGAGGCGCAGAAGTACATCCACAGCCTGGGCTTCGGCGTCACCCGGCCGGCCGTCAACAACCGGCCCCAAGCGGTGCGCCTCAACCAACTGGGCGCCGACAACTCCTTCGCCACGGACCACCCCAAGAACGAGCTCCGCTTCGGCAAGGGCGGCGTCGACGACGCCGAGGACGCGGAGGTGATCCTGCACGAATACGGCCACGCCATCCATTTCTCGCAGAACTTCAGCTTCGCCTCCGAGGAGGCCGGCGCCATCAGCGAGGGCTTCGGTGACTACTGGGCGGTGACCGTGGGGGACGTGGTTTCCAGGTCCCTCGGCGTTCCGGCCCGGACGCCGATGCCGTGCGTGGCGGATTGGGACGCGACCGCGTACACGAGCACGGTTCCGCACTGCCTGCGCAGGGTCGACCTGAACCTGCACTATCCGGCCGACCTGAACGGCGAGGTGCACCACGACGGGCAGATCTGGTCGAGGGCGCTGTGGGACATCCGGCAGGCGCTGGGCAACGTACGTGCGGACACGATCATCCTGCAGGGGTCCTTCGACTTCCCGGGGACGACGATGACCGATCTGGCCCGTCGGACCGTCGCCGCCGCTCAGCAGCTCTACGGAAACTCGGCGGCATCCGCCGTGACGAAGGCCTTCAGTGACCGGGGGATCCTCTAGGCCCGAGGTTGGACCAACCGCGAAGCCGACCTACGAGGGAGGTCGTCATGCCGCACGGGCACGCGAATCTGGGCGAGGTGACGCCCCGGTCCGTCTTCTACGAGCAGGGGCGGTTCGGCAGGCTGTTCCCGACGCTGCCGCCGTTCGCGGCGGACACCCCGCTGATCCGGGGCGCGCTGGTCGAACTCGGCGCGGCGGGCGGACCGATGGATGCCGCCGATGACCTCTCCGATCCGATCACTCTGATCACCGATCCGGGCAAGAGCGCGCACAACCCGAACAACCCCACCATCACCGCCGGGTTCACGTTCCTCGGGCAGTTCCTCGATCACGACATGACCTTCGACCCGACCTCCAGTTTGGCCCGCCGCCAGGATCCCGAGTCGATCCGCAACTTCCGGATCCCCGCGCTCGACCTCGACAACATCTACGGAAGCGGGCCGGTGGCATCGCCGCATCTGTACGACCAGAGCGTCGACGGAGGTGCGACGACGCTGCTGGTCGAGGAGATTCCCGGGTCGGGGGCCGTGTCGATCGACGGCGGGACGCGCCATGACCTGCCGCGTAACAGTCAAGGCGTGGCGCTGATCGGCGATCCGCGCAACGACGAGAACCTCGTCCTCTCCCAGCTGCAGCTGGCCTTCCTGCGGTTCCACAATCGCGTGGTGTCCGACGTCAAGGCCGATCTCGGGCCCGGCTACACGCCCGGGGAGATCTTCGCCGAGGCGCAGCGCGTGGTGCGCTGGCACCACCAGTGGCTCGTCCTGCACGAGTTCCTGCCGACGACGGTCGGCCAGGCGATGGTCGACGACGTGCTCACGACCGGCCCGAAATTCTTCACGTGGCGCAACGACCCGTTCATCCCCGTGGAGTTCTCGGTGGCCGCCTACCGCTTCGGGCACTCCCAGGTCCGCCCCAGCTACCGAGCCAACTTCGGGACCAGCGCCACGGATCCGTCTCAGCAGTTCTTCGCGCTGTTCCTCGACCCCGGTGCCACCGATCCCGGCGACCCGGCCGATCTCCGAGGGGGACGCCGCGCTCCCCGCCGGTTCGTCGACTGGCAGACCTTCTTCGACTTCGGCGACGGCCGGGTACGCCCCAACAAGAAGATCGACACGACGCTCTCCACGGTCCTGTTCCACCTTCTCGGCCAGCCGCAGGGCGAGCCGGTCTCGCTGGCCACCCGCAATCTGCTGCGCAACCTGACCATGAAGGTCCCCTCGGGACAACGGGTGGCACAGGCGATGCAGTTGCCCCAACTGGCAGCCGCCGACCTCGACGACCTCACGACGTTCGACCTGCACCGGCGCACGCCGTTGTGGTTCTACGTGCTGCGCGAGGCGCAGGTCGCTGCTGACGGCGAACACCTGGGCCCGGTCGGTGGCCGGATCGTGGCCGAGGTCATCGTCGGGCTCATCAAGGGCGACCGTCAGTCGTACCTACGGCAGGATCCCGACTGGACGCCGACCTACGGATCGGCCGACGCGTTCACCATCGTCGACCTGCTCACCGCCGCGGGCGTCGTGGCCACCCTGTGAGGAGCCGCTCGAGTGATCGCGGGGTCTACGACTGCCTCGGAATACGGTCGAGCAGGCGGACCTGGACGACGGTGCGACCGGGGGCCGAGTCGATACGGATGCGGCCTCCGTGGCGCTCCTCGACGATGCGCCGGGCGATGTCGAGCCCGAGACCGGCGTTGGCCTCCTTCGTGGTGAAGAAGGCGTCGAAGGCACGGCCGGCCACCACTGGTGTCATTCCCGGACCGCTGTCGGTGATCTCGACGAGGAGGTCCTCGTCGTCCCGCCGGACCGCCACCCGCAGGGTCCCCACACCGTCCATGGCGTCCAGGGCGTTGTCGATGACGTTCGTCCAGACCTGGTTGAGCTCCCCGGCGTAGGCCTCGACCACGGGAATGTCGGCGTCGTACTCGCGCAGGACCGTGACACCCTGAGGGATCTTGTGCCCGAGGACCACCAGGGTGTTGTCGATCCCCTCCGTCGGATCGACGCGCTGAAGCGACCCGCGGTCCATCTGCGAGTACGACTTCATCGCGGCGACCAGGCGGAAGATCCGTCCCGTCGAGTCCTTGAGCTCGCCGAGCAGGCTCTCGACCGCCGAATTGCTCGCGACCCACGCGAGGCCCGGCTCGAGCGCGGTCTCCCCCAGCACGTCCGCCGCCCGCTCGCACCACCCCGGATCGACGCCGATCGCGGCCAGCTCGGGCCCGAGGAGCCAGGAGCGAGCGACGTCGCGGGACTCGAGCCACGAGGTGACCGCGTCCTCCCGGTCTGCGAGGGCCAGTGGGCTCTCGCCGGTGACCGGGGCCTCGATGCGCCGGCGCAGCGCCTCGAGCGCTGCGAACTGCTCAGCCGTGACGTGGCTGCCGGCCAGCCGTCCGAGCGACGCCCGCATGGCCAGGCCGGAGGACTCGAGCTCGTCGACGGCACGGGTGGCGGCAGCGGCCGGATTGTTCAGCTCGTGAGCGAGGCCGGCGGCGACCCGGCCCAGGGTGAGCAGGGACTCGCGCTGACGTGCCGTCGCCTCGATGGAACGAGCCGTCGTGAACAGCCCGGCGATGAGGTGACCACCGAAGGGGAACCACTCGTCCGTCCGCCGACGCAGCAGGTCCGCCGGCACCCTGAGGATCCTGCCTTCCACGGCCCCCACACCCGTGCCGAGGTAGACGCCGTGCTCGTCCCACGCGCGGAACCCGCCGGCCCACTGCCCGGGGCGATCCATCCGGCCGACGACCATGCTCTCCGCGCCCACGTGGCGCAACAGGTTCACCGCACCATCGACGAGCACCCACCACGAGTCCGCCGGCTCGCCCTGGTGGAACAGCTCGACACCGGCCTCGACGGCGACCTCCTCGCCCCCTGCCGCCAACTGGGCGAGTTGGTCGTCGGGGAGACCCGCGAAGAGCGGGATGGGCCTGAGATCGTCGAGGTGCAGCACGTGCGCATCACAGCACCCTGATGCCCTGGCGCACCAGAGATCCTCGGACCTCGTGGCCGCTCGCGCGCACGTGGACGAGGCCGGGTGCGCAGAGTGATCGCTAGAGTGCGGCTGTGGACGAGGCGCTTGCAACAATGTTGGCGGCCGGCGGAAAATCGAACTCGCTCGGCAGAGTCGATGAGGTCATAGAGCTGGTACTGAGCGATCAGTCTCGGCTCGATGAGTTGTATCGTTGCCTGTTCCACCCGGACGCGTGGGTGAGGATGCGCGCGGCAGACGCTCTCGAGAAGATCTGCCGAGACCGGCCGGACTGGCTGCTGCCCTATGTCGACAGGTTCCCTGGTGAATTGGCCGTGAGCAGCCAGCCTTCGATCCAATGGCATCTTGCTCAGATCTACCGGCGGGTTGCACTGACCAAGGCCCAGCAGGCGTTCGCGATCGGCTGGCTCGAGCAACTGCTGTCGGATCCGGGTGTCGACTGGATCGTCGCGGCGAACGCCATGGACACGCTGGTTCACTTCGTGAGAGAAGGCGCAGTCCCGTCGGCTGATGTCGTCCCGGTACTCGAGCTTCAGCGACGACACAAGTCTCAGGCCGTGGTCAAGCGCGCGAACAAGCTCCTCACAGAGCTACGGGCTCCGCACAGTCAGCCCAACTGCCGCGACGGGTAGCCTGCGCGAATGATGAACACCGACTCGGGGATCGCCGGCGTCGCGGCATTGGCGGTGGACTGTCGCGACCCGGCCCGCCTGGCGCAGTTCTGGACCGCGCTGCTGGGCGGGACGGTGACGGACGTGGACGATGACGGCAACACCACGGTCACCTCGCCGGAGGGGCTGAACCTGGACTTCTTCAGAGTCCCCGAGCCGAAGACCGTCAAGAATCGACTGCACCTGGATCTGCGGAGCACGGACTTCGACCGCGCCGTCCGGCGGGCACTGGAATTGGGCGCGACGAAGGCCGATGACATCTATGCAGGCGATGACTGGCAGGTGTTGCGTGATCCTGAGGGCAACGAGTTCTGCATACTGCGACCGCGCTGATCGACCGTGCCGGACTCTGACCGACGACGTCGGCCGGGCGCTGGCCGCGCGCCTGGAGCAACGGCGCATCCTCGCCGCCCGGGACGACGTGCTGGGCCTGGGGGACGTCGAGCGATGGCTCTCCCGGCTGCACTGGATGGCCGGGGACACCCGGGCCGCGGAGGAGTGCGCCGATGCGGCCGTGGAGATCCTCGACGGCACCGAGTCGATCGAGCTGGCCATGGCGTGCAGCAATCAGGCGCATCTGCGGATGCTCGGCGGCGACCTCGCGGGCACCCGGTCCTGGGCCGCTCGTTCCCTGGACCTGCTCGGCCGTCTCCCCGACAGCCGGCGTCGCACCGAGGTGAGGGCCCATGTGCTCACGAATCTGGGTACGGCGGAGGCCCTGTCCGGAGACGAGACCATCGGGCGGCAGATGCTCGAGGAGAGCCTGGCGGAGGCGGTGTCCGCCGAGCTGCACGAGCACGCTGCCCGTGCTCGCAGCAACCTCGCGGCGACGGCCGTCCTACATCACGAGCACGCTCGAGCGACGGCGTACCTGGAGGCCGGCATCGAGTACTGCCTCGAGCGGGACCTCGACACCTGGTGGACGTACCTGCAGGGGTGCCGAGCCCAGCTGTTGCTCGACCGGGGAGAAGTCGCGGCGGCGCGCACCTGCGCCGAAAGACGTTCTGCGCCGCCCCGGCGTGGCCCCGCTCAGCCTGACGCAGCCCCTCACCGTCATGGCTCGGGCGAGGGCGCGCGCCGGCGATGAGCGGTGGCGCGAGCCGCTCGAGCGGGCCGCGTGCTCGCGGAGGGTGGACCGGAGCTGCAGCGGCTCTCCTTCGTCGCTGCCGCGCGCTGCGAAGCGGCGTGGTTCGCGGGGGATCCGGAGGCGGCTCACCGGGAGGCCGAGCGGGTCTGGCGCCTGGCGCGGGACGGCGAGTCACCCTGGTTGCGGGGGATGGTCGCGACCTGGCTGCCGCAGAGCACGGAGGTGACGGGGCCTCCGCTGGCTCCCCCCTACGAGCTGGAGCGCGCCGGCCGGTGGACCGAGGCGGCCGAGGCGTGGATGCACCTGGGATGCCCGTTCGAGCACGCCCTCGCGCTGGCGCGGAGCGGAGGCGCGGAGGCGCTCGCCCGGTCGGTGCCGCTGTTCGAAGCCCTCGGCGCGGACGCCGCCGCCGCCCGCGCTCGGTCGCTGCTGCGTGCCCGGGGCCTACCCACGCCGCGGTCGCCGCGCGCGGAGACGCGGGCACACCCGGCGGGCCTGACGCAGCGGCAGGCCGAGGTCCTCTCCCTGTTGGGCGAGGGTCTGTCGAATGCCGACATCGCCGAGCGGCTCGTGCTGTCCCCGCGCACCGTCGAACATCACGTCGGCGCGATCCTCGCCAAACTCGACGTCGGCACGAGATGGCAGGCGGTGCTCGCGGCAGGCATGGAGGCCGGAGAAGCCCAGTGAGCCAGAGGCGGCCCGCTCACGTCGTCATGGCCGCTCCGGTACAGAGGTGAGGCGGCCCCCGAGGGCCAGGAGCAGGAGGCCGAGCCGTCGACGGCCGCGCTGCCAGAACCCCACGGTCCGTGAGGGAGGCGGCCCGGCACGGCGCGCCGCGAGCGCGGCCCGAGCGAGCCGGTGCTGTTCGGCGCTTCGGTACAGGTCGGCTTGGTGCTCCCGAGCCAGGTCGGCCAGGAGAGTCGGGTGCAGCATCATGTGCCCTACGGGACGAAGTGCGAGGTCAGGGGCGGATCCCTGACATCGCCGACGCTAGGTGCCCTCGCCCCCGGCAGACATGGGTACGCACTCCTATATCACGGCCGATCGGTGCCCATATCTCGCATTCGAACACCGCTGTGCGCCTACTCCTGACCGCCGGCCGGACCAAGGCCGTCCATCGCGCAACGCCATGGATATCTGCGAGCCTGTTCGGTCGTGGGCAGCAATGACGACGAGCGGGATCTCGTCCGTCGTGGGTACGACGAGCTCTCGTATCACTACCGGCGCGACGACGCCGAGGACGGTCAGTACGGACCATGGCTCGCCGACTTGCATGAGCGGCTGCCCGCCTCGTCTGCCGTGCTGGATCTGGGCTGCGGCTGCGGGATCCCCGTCGCTCGGTTCCTCGCCGACGCTGGGCACCGCGTGACCGGCGTCGACATCAGTGAGGTGCAGATCGACCGGGCCCGTCGCCTCGTGCCGGCCGCCCGCTTCCAACGCGCTGACGCCATGGAGGTGCGGCTGCCGCCGGCATCCTTCGATGCGGTCGTCTGCCTCTACGCCCTGATCCACATGCCGCTCGCCGAGCAGCCGCCGCTTCTGGACCGGATCGCGACGTGGCTCCGTCCCGGCGGATGGCTGCTCGTCACGGTCGGCCACGAAGCCTGGACCGGCACGCAGGACAACTGGCTCGAGGGCCGGGCGCCCATGTGGTGGAGCCAGGCCGACGCCGGGACCTACCGATCCTGGCTGCAGCGGGCCGGTCTGGAGATCACCTCCGAGGAACGCATTCCCGAAGGCACGAGCGCCCACACCCTCTTCTGGGCCCAGCGACCCCAAGCGTCCTAACTGGGCCCCAGATCTACCGACGGCGGTCGAGCTCGAGCGGATGGTCAGCCCGAGCGGGATCGTCGTCCGACATATGCCGGCGCGATCGAGAACTGCTTCGGCCCGACCTTGCCGGGCTCGGGTTCTGGATGGACCGTCACCCACCGGCCGGCGGGATCTGCACTCCGTCGGCGGTGAGTCGTTCGAGGGTTCGGCGCCCCATCGAATGCATGGCGGGATTGCTGTCGGCGTAGTACCAGACGGCGCCCATGGCCTGTTCCAGAGCCCAGGCGGCGCCCCGCGCCCATTCCACGTCGCTGCACTTCAGGTCATCTCGGAACGCTTGACGGGGGCCTGCCTCGAGCAGGTGCCAGGCGGCGACGAGGTCCAGAGCGGGGTCGGCCGGCCCCAGGCCTCCGACGTCGATGACACCCGCCAGGCGGGCGTCCGCGACCAGGACGTTGCCCGGAATGAGATCACCGTGGGTCATCAGGTCGCCGCCGGAGGGCGCGGGGAGGTCGCGCAGCTCGGCCCAGAGGCGCCGCAGCGGCGCGACGTCGAGCAGGCCTTCGGAGCGCGCGAAGCAGGTCTCCATCCAGCGGTCGTGGTCGGGCAGGTGCCCTCCGCGGCCACGGCGGTCCAGGCCGCGAAAGGTCCTGCCGCGCGTGTCGATGTTCCGGACGTCGTGGATGAACTCGGCCAGGTCGTGGGCGAACGCCACGGATTGGCCGGGGTCGTCGACGGTTGCCGCGGTGCCCGCCAGCCACGTCTGCACCGACCAGGGCAGCGGGTAGCCGACGCCCGGCTCTCCCATGGCGATGGGCTCGGGAGTGGGGAACCGGGTCCGGCCCAACAGCTCCCGCGCCGCCTGCGCTTCGCCCTCCAGCCATCGCCGAGTCGCGTCGACGTCACCGGGCTTCAGTGGGAACCGGGCGACCAATGACGAGCCCAGACGGAACAGCGCGTTCACCGTGCCCGAAGAAGGGGCCGCCTGCACCGGCAGGTCGCGCCAGCGGGGGAACTGGCGATCCACCAGCTCGCGGACGGTCCTCACGACGACCGTCAACTGTCCTACGTGCATGACCACGACAGCAGCATCCGGTACGCGCGCCGCATGTGTCGTCGTCGATTCGGGATGCCGGGGCAGTGGAGAGGCGGCCCAGCGGACCGGCGTCCACGACGAAGCGCTTCCGCTCGGGCGGTCGGTGGATCTGGCGCTGTTGGCAATCCCAGCGCGGACGGCACCGATGAGAATCGCCGCCGGAGCACGTCTGTCTGCCCGGAGAGCGACGATGGCAGGGAGGACGATATGGCGTCCATGAAGCTGGGTGTGCATCTGCCGATGGCGGGGCGAGGCGCATCACCGGCGAGCATCGCTCAGGTCGCCGAGGAGGCCGAACGTATCGGCTTGGACTCGGTCTGGGCCTGGGAGCGGCTGATGCGGCCGACTGTGCCGATCGCGATGGGCGGCCCTGGCGGACCGGTCATGGACGCGCCGGAAGACTTCGGGACGGTGTACGACCCGATCGAGACGCTGACGTACGTCGCGGCCCGCACCAGCCGAATCACGCTGGGGACCAGCGTGCTGGACGCCCTGTTCCAGAGCCCGGTCATCCTCGCGCGCCGGCTGGCCACCCTGGACCAGTTCAGTGGCGGTCGGCTCATCGCCGGCATCGGCCAGGGCTGGATGGAGCAGGAGTTCCAGGCCGCCGGCGTCTCGATGAGACGGCGCGGCGCTGGATTCGAGGAGCACCTGCTGGCCATGCGCGCCGTTTGGGGACCCGATCCCGTGAGTTTCGCGGGTCGTTACTACCGCATTCCCGAGGCCGACATCGGCCCGAAACCGGTGCGACCGGGTGGCCCGAGCGTGGCGGTGGGCGCCGCATCTCGGCAGGCGCTCGAACGCGCGGGACGGATCGGCGTGGGGCTGACGCTAGTGATCTTCGACTGGGACACGGTCCGGGAAAGCATCGCGACCTTCCGGGCCGCGGCGGGTGCCGCCGGTCATGACCCGGACGCGTTGCCGATGATGCTGCAGGTGAACGGCAGCGTCACCGAAGAACCGGTGCACGAGGCGGGACCACTGCTCGGCTCGCCCGAGCAGGTCGCGGCCGACCTGGAGAAGGCGGCGAAGCTGGGCATCGGGCACGTCTACTGGCACTTCGACGACGACCCGCTCCGTTCGCTACCGCTTCTGGCCCAGCTGCGCGATAACTGACAACCCGCGCGGCGGCCATCTGGAGGCCCGGTGATCGCGGCTGTCTCCCTGCGGCCGCTGGCACCGCAGGGACCTGGCATGGGAGCCCCTAGTGCTCGTTCGTCCCGTCAGGACTACCCGGTTCGCAGTCCGGACGTCTGGGTCTACGGATTGGCGACGCCGCCCGATTGGCATGAGGGCGTCGCTGTCCGCACTCTCCGCCTCCGGTTCCTCATGCTTGCCAGCCTGCCGCCTCCGTCCCAACAGAGAATGCCATGGACGACCTTCCTGCACCCGGCCCGCTCGGTACGTGTGAGCCGGGGTCTACCTGGAATTCCTGGCCGGACACTCGGCATGGGCGAGTTGCGGTAGCCCCTTGATCGGCAGCTGTTGGCGGAGGAGGCTGGAGCGGCGCGCACCCGACCGGCTGGGGACGCGGGCCCGCGAGACACGCCGCATGTCCGGGCGCTCGATGACCTCTACGCGGAGGTCACCGACTACGAGCCCGCCCGCTGCCTGACGTATTCCTCCTGGAGGGGACATGAGCTTCAGGTTCATCAGCGGCGACGACCAAGGGAACATCTACGCTGTCTCGGAGCACGGCGACCTTCTCTACTACCGGGACAAGGCACGGAACGGCACCGAGTCCTGGGCCTACGGCGGCGTCGGGCAGCGCATCGGCACGGGATGGGGGGATTTCGTCGAGGTGTTCTGCGGTGGCGACGGCGTCATCTACGCCGTCAAGGAGAACGGCGACCTCCTCTACTACCGAGACGAAGGCCCGGAACGGCACGGCGGCGTGGGCGTTCGGCGGGGTCGGGCAGAAGATCGGGAGCGGATTCGCGTCCTTCGCCCGACTCTTCTCCGGCGGAGACGGGGTCATCTATGCCGTGGCCCTCAACGGAGACCTCTACTTCTATCGGGACGAGGCACGGAACGGCACCCGTCGGTGGTCCCACAGCGGCGTCGGCCAGAAGATCGGCAGCGGCTGGGGGGATTTCCGGCACGTCATCTCCGGTGGCGGCGGCATCATCTACGCGATCACCGGCGAGGGGGCCATGCTCTTCTACCGGGATGAGGCACGGAACGGCACTCGCCAGTGGGCGTTCCATGGGGCGGGCCGGCAGATCGGCAAGGGTTGGAACTACTTTCCAGCGGTGATCTCGGGCGGAGAGGGGATCATCTATGCGATCGCCCCCGACGGGTTCATCCTCTTCTACCAGGATCGCGCGCGGAACGGCAAGGCACTTTGGGCGCACGGCGGCGCGGGGCAGCAGGTGGGCGCAAGCTGGTACATCACCACGCAGACCAGCAGGGTGGAAGGTTACTCCGTCCCCCTGAGCGTGTTCCCCGGCGAGACCGTGGATTTCAAAATGTCGGCCAGGAGCGTATACACCGCTACCTATGTTCGACTGAAGCGGCAGGACGACGGAAGCCTTGGAATCCCCGTGACCGACCCGGACCGCAGGGGCGCGGGACTGCAGAGCAGTCCGGAGGAGTCCTGGGATTTCGGGTGCGGATGGGAGACGACGTTCCAGCTGTCGATCCCCTCCGAGTGGCGGTCCGGCATCTATGCGGCCAGCTGTACCGACGCCGAAGGGCGTGACTCATACGTCGTGTTCATCGTCAAGCCGCATCCGGAACGACGAGCCGACATCGCCGTCCTCGCCAACACCAACACGTGGAATGCCTACAACAGCTGGGGCGGCAGGTCGAAGTACACGAGATCCGGCCACGCCCCCGTCATGAGCTTCGAGCGGCCCAACCCGCTGACGACGCCGATCGACGACGGCGAGTTGAACCATACGACCCGCGCCGAGCTCTGGCTGCTGGATTGGCTCGAGAACGAGGGTTACGGCGTCGACGTGTACTCCGACCACGACTTTCATTCGGGTATCGACGGCTTCGCTCGGTACAAGGCGCTCGTGCTCAACACCCACCCCGAATACTGGACCAACCAGATGCGCGACCATCTGGACTCCTACCTTGCCGCGGGAGGCAACCTCCTGTACCTGGCCGGCAACGGCCTCTTCGAGCGGTGTGAATACATCCGCGGCGACACGGCTGTCAGGTTCCAGGGCGGCGATCCGGCGCTCGGACGGGCGCCCAGCTACTTCCGCAACCTGGGCCGCCCGGAACGACCGGTCCTCGGCGTAGCCTTCCTGTACAACAACTACCTGACGGAATCCGCCCCGGCACCTTACCGGGTGGAGTTGGCCGGGCACCCCTTCTTCGCCGGGACGGGGCTGTCGAACGGTGATCAGGTCGGGCAGGCGGGAAGGAACGGCGCCGCCAGCGGATGGGAGATGGACTGGTCGGAGAACGCGACGGCCGCGGCGGGTGTGGTCGTCACGGCGTCAGAGGGAAGCGACCGCGGCAGCCGGCCCTCCAACCTTCAGGTGTTAGCGCGGGGAACCAATCGCAAGGCAACCGGGAACCTCACCGCCCACATGACCTACTACGAACACATCGGCGGCGGGTTCGTCTTCTCTGCCGGGTCCCTGTGCTTCGTGGGCAGTCTCGTGCAGGACCCCCATCTGCAACTCATAGTGAAGAACGGGCTCGACACGGCCCTCGGCCGGCTCTGACAGCCGCCACCGTCCCTGTCCTGACGCCACCGGCCGCCCTCTGGCTTACTCGGCAGTCCTGGCCGGGCTGAGTCGGACGAGCCGGGCGGGGCTGGTCTCGTCGAGTTCGGCGACGGCATCGCGTGACCTGACGAAGTCGGAGAACGAACGAAAGCCGAGCGACTTCTCACTGAACGAGGGATCCATGCGCTTCATCTGGCTCTTCACCGCCGAACTGTGCAGCCAGTCGACGTCGTCCTTCTCGTGACCCAGCCGCAATGCGCGCTCCAGCAGCCTCGTCGCCACCTCTTGCGGATCTTCTGGTTCCAGCTCGGGTTCCTCGATCACGGTCTCGGCCGGTCGCTCGCGCCGTCGGCCGTTCCGCCTCGCAGGTGCGACCGCGGCGCCATCCTCGCCCGCCGGCTGCCTCGGCTCCCCGATGTCGGGCTCGGACCCGTCAGCCCCGTCAGCAGGTGTGATGCCGGGCAGGGCGTCGTAGGTCACGAACTCGTCGCAGGCCGCGGTGAGCGCTCGGCTGGTCGACCCCGCCACCCCCACGCCCACGACGTACCGGCCCAACCGTCGGCAGCGCTGGGCCAAGGCGATGTAGTCCGAGTCCCCAGCCACGATCACTACGTGGGTCAAGTCCGGAAGGCGGAACATGTCTTCGACGGCGTCCACGGCCAGCCTGATGTCTGCTCCGTTCTTGGCGTACGCGGCGGCCGGGAAGAGTTGCACCAGGTCGACGGCGCGGCTGACGAGTTGGCCCCGGTAGTCAGCGTTGACCGGAGCCGACCAGTCCGCATAGGCGCGGGTCAGGACGAGCGTGCCGAAGGACGAGGCGAAGTCGATGACCGCCCCGATGTCCACCGTGGCACGGCTGAGCTTGTCCGCGATGTCAGGGTCGGCCGACCTGTCGGCCCGGTCGAAGGCGCGCACCCGTTCGCGCTGGAACTGGTTGCGTCCATGGATCTGGTCGTAGCGCGAGATCACGATGTTGTCGAAGTCGATGTAGACAGCGACGCGGGTCACGCCGGGGTCGCTCATATCCGGCCTTCTGGTGCGGTGCTGGGGGGCGCGTCCATCAGGCGCCGAGCCTAGCGGGCTGCCTGCTTGCAGTCAGCCTGGACAGAGCGAGGGCCGCAACTGTCGATGCTGTGACCGCGACCTGCACGAAGTCGGCTATCGCGGACGGTGCAACGTCTGCAGCCTGCCACCGTCCAGGGGTGGGTGACGCCAAGCCGCCTGGGCGGTGTGCGACGGGAGCGAGCATGAGATGTCCATGCGGTGCGGGGACTCCAGGAGGATGACCTCCACGCGAAAGGTGTCGTCGTCCAGCCAGCCGCCCGACGCGGCGACGGGGACAACCTCGCCGTGAACGTCGCGCGGGGTGGAGACCAGCCAATCGGCGGCGCCAACGGGGAAGGTGAGCGAGTTGGACGACTCGACGATGGTGACCTCGAGTCCCTGGTCTGCCGCGCCGAGCTTGACCGACGTGAGCGGTGCTCCCGGGCTGCGCTCCGGTGGGGGTGCGACGGAGAACGATAGGTCCCGCCACTCCTGCCAGCGTGGTGGCCTGGGTTGCGCCGCGCACGGCGCCAACATCAGGCCCCGAAGCCGGTCGTCGAGATCCTTCTGCGCGCCTTCGTCAACTCCCGTGCTGTTCAAATCGGTGCTGTTCAAACCTGGGAGCAGGTGCTCCCACACCGCGTCCAGCGCCGACTGCATCCGGTCTGTGCCGGACGTGATGGCGACGACCGCGTCCTGCTCGGGCAGGACGATGCAGAACTGCCCGAACGCGCCATCGCCGCGGTAGCCGTGCCGGGACATCCAGAACTGGAAGCCGTAGCCCTGGCGCCAGTCGGGGTTGCCCTCCTGGTTCGCGGTGTCGATCTGCCGAGACGTCGCCTGCGCAACGTAGCTCTCGGGCAGCAGCTGGGCCTCGTCCCATCGGCCGCGTTGCAGATACAGCTGGCCGAGCTTGGCGATGTCCTCGGTGCGGGCGAACAGGCCGCTGAAGCCCTGCTCCCGCCCGGGCGGCCAGGTCAGCCAGCCGACCTCGCCGATGCCGAGCGGGTCGAACAGCCGCGGCCTCAGGTACTCGCTCAGCGGCATCCCGGCGGCCCGCTGGATCACGCTCGCCAGCGTGTACGTGCAGGGCTGGCTGTAGGCGAAGACGGTGCCGGGTGGCTGGTCGGGCGGCGTCAGCAGGAAGCCGCGGACAGGCTCCCGCGAATCGCGCGTCAGGGCCTCCTGAATCATGTCGCGGTTGTGCCCGCTGGCCATGGAGGCGAGGTGTCGCATCGTGATTGCTCGGCTGCCGGCGTCGGTGATGTCGGCGGCGAACTCCGGGAAGTGCGACACCACGGGGTCGTCGAGGTCGAACAGTCCCTCGTTCAGCGCGAACCCGAGCGCCGTCGAGGTGAAGCTCTTGCTGAGCGAGTACAGCAGCCGGGTCCGCTCCGGCGTGTGCGGCGCCCACCACCCCTCCGCGACGACATGCCCGTGCCGCAACACCATCAGGCTGTGCAGCTCGAGAGACGAGTCAGTCTCGACCGCCTCCAGGAACGCCAGCACGGCCGCCGGATCGACGCCCTGATCCACCGGCAGGCTGCGTGCCAGCTCCCTGCTCACCACGTCCATTCTAAAGACGGGCCGGCATGTTGGGCACGGGCCTGTTCGGCGATCACCCCAACGAGGTCGCCGTCCGCCTCGACCCTCTGATCAAGGGGGCCGCACCGGCAGGCCGACTACGTGCCGACCCGAGCTTCCGTTCAGCGCATCAGATACGACAAGGGTTTCCGTTATCGCCTGTTCGGATCAGGTCCGTGCGCCGGCGAGGGCCGGCCGCGCGCTGCGGTGGCGCGACGGGTCGAACGGCTCGAAGACGCCGCCTCCGAGCATCAGGACGCCGCGCTGCGGGAGCCAGACGTCGGCGAGGTGCGCCTGCTCGGGCAACGGCCCAGGGGTCCCGAGGTCCGTTCCGTCGAACACGGCGGTGCTGGCCGCGACCGACCAGAGCCTGGTCGGTTCGGCGCGGAACCATTGCCCGTTCGGCGTCGTGCCTGCCATGCGCATGCGGCCCGTGCGCAGCATCGCGCCCGCCATCCGACCCATCAGCGCGAGCACGGTGCCGCGCTCCATCAGGCGCGCGGATGTCGCCCGGGCGGCCGCCGAGAGTGCGGACGTCGCCGCGGTCGACGCGAACACGAGGTCCCAGCTCAGCGTTCCGGGGACCTCGACGCGTAGCCGTGAGGGTCCGGGCCAGGAAACATCGATCGGGGTGCGGATAGAGGCCCTGATGTCTGCGTCGAAGTAGCGCGGACAGCTCTCGTCGGCGGGGGCATCCACGAAGAACGTCCACGCGCCGTCCGGATCGCGGTGCCACACCGAGGAGTACGGGCGCCCGAAGGGGTTTGCGGGAAAGCGCCGAAAGGCCAGGTAGTGGCCGTTCGGAAACGGAAGACCCATCACCGTGTAGCCGGAGAATCGTTCCTCCGGTCCCGACGTCGCACCCTCGTGCTCCTCCGTTTGCGCGGCCAGATCTCGCACCGTTGTCATGACTGCCTCCTTGTTCCGTTTCGGTATTTCCGGAAGCGTGCGCCGTCGGGAGGCCCGCACGCATGGGGCGATCACCTCATCTTCGGGTCCCGCCGCCTCACTCGGGATCGCCGAGCAGGCCGTGCGAGAGCGCGAACAGGGCGGCGGCGGTGCGGTTGGAGGCGCCGATCTTGACGTAGATGTGCTCGATGTGGTTGCGCGCCGTCTTCGGTGAGATGTGCAGGTCGGCACCTACTGCCGCGGCCGTTTGGCCTCGTGCGATGCCCCGGAGCACCGTCACCTCACGACCCGTCAGTCCCGCCGGCCACGCGGGTCGGCCTGCGGGTCGGTTCCCCGCGGCTGCCAGCACCGCTTCCACCGCCGGTCCGTCCAGCCGTCCGGCACGGACGTCGCCGCGAAGCGATCTCGCGGCGTCGCCGGGCCCGAGGGCGGGGCGCAGCGGGTGTGATTCGCGCAGCGACCGGTACTGCTCGGCGGCGGCCAGGATCCGCTCGGGCAGGCCGAGCTGCGGCGCGGTGGTCCCCTGCGGATATCCCGTGCCGTCGAGCCGCTCGTGATGGGAGGACGCGAGGCGGCTCAGTGGCTCGAGCGCGCCGACCCGGCTCAGGATGCGCCGGGTGAGGTAGGGGTGCAGCCGTACCCGTTCCTCCTCGGCCGGCGACAACACGGTCGTCTTCCGCCAGACCCGGTTCGGCACGCCCATCAGGCCCAGGTCCATGACGCGTCCCGCGCGGGCGAGGTCGGTGAGCTCCAGCTTGCCGAGCCCCAGGGAGCCGCCTGCGCGGACGGCGAGCTCCGCCACGGCTCGTGAGTGCCCGGTGGTCCACGGCGACTTCAGGTCGACGAAGTCGCCCATCGCCTCGAGCACGCGGTCGACCGCGGCGGCGTCGAGCGGTACGGAGGCGTCCGGGGCACGTGCGATGACCTGGTCCCAGACGTCGTCCTCGGCTGGATCGAGGTCGGCGACATGCAGGCAGAACATGTCGACGAGGTGCGGGTCGAACTGCGTCCCCCGGCGTTTGCGCGCCATCGTGATCGCCGCCTCCGGACCGCCGCGACGCAGGTGGACCTCCGCGACGTCCGCCAGGTGCACGAGACGCATGCCGAGGGGGATGGAGTCGCCGCCCGCACCGATCGGCAGGCCGCTCCCGTCCCAGCGCTCGAAGGTGAACGCGAGCCCCTCGATCACCCGATCGGGAAGGCCGAGACGCGCGGCCAGGGCGCTCGCGGACACGCAGTGGGAAGCGATCATCGAGGTCAGCTGCGGCCGCGCATGCACCACGAAGTCCAGCAGCCGGACGGCCCGATCCGGCAGCGGTCGCACGCTGCCGACGTAGCGCACGAGCAGCGCCGCGAACTCGGGGCCGCGCCAGTCCACGTCGTAGGAGGCCGCCCGGAACGCGATGTCGTCCCCGAACAACTCGGCGAACTCCTGGGAGTCGGCGTGGCAGCCGATCCAGGCGAGGAGGCCGCCGTAGTAGGCCGTCTCACGGTCGTCCGGATCGGCGCCGACCAGGTCGGCGAGCCGCATCGCGATCAGGCAGGAGCGCAGCATGTGCTCCATGGGCTGGCCGAGACCGAGGTCGATGGCGAGCGAGAGCGCGGCGATCAGCTCGGCGCGCCTCGGCCGCGCGATGGCGGCACCCGGCGTCCCCATCCGCGCACCGTAGCGATGCGCGTGCGCGACCTCCAGGGTCGGCGTCAGCCGCCGCATCCGAACCGGCCCTCGGTGGCCTTCGGTCTGGGGCGGACGGTCGCGAAGGTCGACCCAGATCGGGTTCGTGAGCTGCGAACAGCGGCACGGTCTCGAAGCCCGGCCGCGACCTCGAGGAGCTTGGACAGGTCGACCTTGACGGTGATGGGTCCATCCTCGCGCCGCCGGGCCCCCTGGCGCCCACGCGTAACGTTGTCGACGCAGCGGGGACTGTGGGCCGAGCGCGGCACGAGCAGTGCCCCGCGGTGTACCCGCCAGGATCGGCACGAGTCGATGCGGCGCTGCGAGGAGGGGTCGTGATGGCTCTCACCCCCTCCGGAAGCCCCGCCGTCCACGGCGATCAGCGGCCTC
Source organism: uncultured Actinomycetota bacterium (assembly GCA_963755755.1). GTDB lineage: Bacteria > Actinomycetota > Actinomycetes > Actinomycetales > Kineosporiaceae > DATKNA01. The sequence continues at coordinate 224,039 of CAVWLJ010000014.1, read as the reverse complement.
CACGGGCTGCCGTCAACCGCTCGCTGACGGGCCTGCTCGCGGCGGACGCGGTCTCCACGGCGGGCACGGAGATGACCGCGGTAGCGCTGCCGTGGTTCGTCCTGGTGTCCACCGGGTCGCCCGGGAAGATGGGCCTCGCACTCGCGGCCGAGTACGCCGGGTTGACGGTCCTGGGGCTGTTCGGCGCGAGGGTGGCGGGGGCGTGGGGCCCCCGACGCCTGATGCTCGCGGCCGACCTGGCGCGGGCCGCGCTGATCCTCGTGATCCCGCTGCTGTTCTGGCTCGGTTGGCTGTCCTTTCCCTTGATCCTCGCCATCGCCTTCACGGTGGGTGGTTTCTTCCCCGCGTACAGCTCCTCCCAGCGGATCCTTCTGGCACGGCTGGTGGAGGACGACGAGCTGCGGCTGACCCGCGTGAGCGGCCTCATGGGCGCGGTGAACGAGACCGCCAGCTTCGCCGGGCCGGCCCTGGGTGGGATCCTCGTCGCACTCCTGGGTCCGGAACGCGTCCTGGTCGTCGACGCCCTGTCGTATCTGGCGGCGTTCCTCCTCGTCGCCTTGCTGGTCCGCCCCGGAGGGATCGCGCCCGAGGGCAGCAGCGAGGGTGGGCTCCTCACGGGCCTGCGTCACATCGCCGGTCGCGTGGCCTTGCGTCGGCAGGTGATCGGTGTCGCGGTGATCAACGTCGGATTCACCGCGCTCGTCGCGACACTGCCGGTGCTGGCCCTCCACCGCGGTGGGCCGGCCGTGGCCGGGTGGTTGCTGGCGTCGTACGGGCTCGGATCCGTGGTCGGCGGGCTGCTCTCCAGCCGGGCGCGAGGAACGGGGGTGCGCACCTCGATCGTCGCCGTGTGTGTCCTCGCGCCGGCGACCTGGGCGCTGCCGGCCCCGCTTCCGCTGTGGGCGGTGGCGCTCCTCGTGGCCACGACCGGTGTCTGCGCGGGCGTGTTCTTCCCGAGGTTCTTCAGCGCATTGACCACGCAGACGCCGGCCGCACTGCGGGCGCACGTGATGACATCCGTGACGATCGCGATCTCGCTGCCGGCTCCGCTCGGCTTCCTGGGCGCCGGACTCCTCGCACAGCGCACGGGGTCGACCTCGGCGAGCTTCGGCCTCGTCGCCGTGACCAGCACCCTCGGCGCCGCCGTTGTCGCGGTCGCGTTGGCCTCGGGCACGGTGCCCGGCCAGGCAGTTGCCCCCGCGAGTCCTTGACGGGCGCTCCCCAGTCGCCGCAAGGCCGGGGTCAGAGGATCAGGGCCACGACGCTGGCCGGCTGCTCGCGTCCTGCGGTCAGGAGGCCTGTGCTGCTTCGAACCGACGGTCCCTACGATCAGTGAGCCGCGAACGAACCACGAAGCCCTGACGCGGATTGCTGCTGGTCAGGGCCTTGTGGTCGCTGTCTCAACGAGCGCGCCCGAAGGGATTCGAACCCCCAACCTTCTGATCGGGGACCGAGTCCCCGGGCAATGCTCGAAGCTCCCGCTGGTACCGATTCTGCAGTTCAGGCGCGCCTCACATGTCTCGTCGATGCTCATCCCACCTCCTCCGCCCGGCTTCATTCCTGCGGCTAAGTTGCGGGCGGTGCGCAGTCAAGTCCCCCGACTGTCGACTGGCTCGGCTCGCCCGTTCGGCCCAGATGCGCCGAAACCATCGCCTGCCGGTGCAACACGCGCCCTAGTGTCACCTTCGGTCAGGGGTGACGGGCTGGCCCGATGCGCGCGGATCTGAGCCCCCCGCTCTCACGGTCGCGGAAGGGGAGGCACGCTTGCTGTACCGGAGCCACAGCCACCGCAAGACCATCGGCCGCCACAGTGCGGCGCGGGATGACGTCCGGAACGAGCAGACGCGCGACGGCGTAGACGTCGCCGGCATCCTGGATAGGTACCTGGCGACCGGGGGAGAGCGTACGGCCGCAAGGTGCCGACCGGTGAGGGGCCGAGGGCCTCGCCGCCTTACCCCATCGCCAGCCGGGAAGGTCGTTCGTTAGGACCCGTCCTCGAAGGTCCACATTCGTTCCCCATTGGGGCGCTCGCGGCGACGTCGTGCCCCGTCAGGCCGCGACCGGACGGGGTGGCATCGAGATCAACGTCGTGATCGAGGCGGCGCTCACGGCCCGGTTCTGGGCGTGGGTGGACGAGCAGCGGCTGGCGAGCAGTCAGGAGCAGGACGGCGACGGGCGATGGACCAGGTACGTCGCTGGCAGCCCCGACAGGATCGACGGGATGCGCCGCTGCGATGGTGTCGGTCTGGACGAGCTGGACGAGAGCAAACGCCAGCAGCTCGCGTGGGTAGGGGGAGGACTACATCCGTCATCCTCTTGGCACTGCTGTGACATGCCCTTGAGACAGGGTTAGGGATACCGTCCGGTTACTGGAGTAGCCTCAATAACGCGTCGGTAGAAGCCCGACGCGACCAGCTCCGGTTCCTCCCCCCGAGCCGGACCTGGCAGACGGCCTCCGCTCCCCCAGCGGAGGCCGTCCCATTTCAGCACATGACACCCGCGCCGGCACCCAACGCGCGGTCCGCAACCACATCCGCGGCCCATAGCAATGAAGCGTCAAGCGCAGTCCGGGTGGGTCAAGTCCCGTCGCGTGGTGTTCGTAGCGGCAGCGTGATCCTCGTTGTCGGTCAGGCGCTGAGCGCGGGTGTCACCTCCGGGTTTGCGCGTCGTCGGTGCTGAGGATGGTCGATTCGGGAGCGGGCGAGGACCTCGAGGCCGAGGTAGCGGCGGCCTTCGGTCCATTCGTCGTGTTGTTCGGCCAGGACGGCGCCGACGAGGCGGATCAGGGCGTCGCGGTCGGGGAAGATGCCGACGACGTCGGTGCGGCGGCGGATCTCGCGGTTGAGGCGTTCGTTGGGGTTGTTCGACCAGATCTGGCGCCAGATCTCCTTGGGGAACGCGGTGAAGGCCAGGATGTCGGCGCGGGCGGCCTCGAGGTGGTCGGCGACCGTGGGCAGCTTCTCGGCGAAGGCGTCGATGAGCCGGTCGAACTGGGCGTGCACCGAGGCGGCGTCGGGCTGGTCGTAGACCGAGTGCAGCAGCGCCTTGACCCACGGCCAGGACGCCTTCGGGGTCACGGACATGAGGTTGGCGGCGTAGTGGGTGCGGCAGCGCTGCCAGGCGCCGCCGGGCAGGGTCGCGCCGATCGCGGCGACCAGGCCGGCGTGCGCGTCGGAGGTCACCAGCCGGACCCCGGACAGGCCGCGGGCGGTCAGGTCCCGGAAGAACGCCAGCCAGCCGGCGCCGTCCTCGGCGGTGGTGACCTGCAGGCCGAGGATCTCGCGGTGCCCGTCGGCGTTGACCCCGGTCGCGACCAGGGCGTGCACGTTCACGACCCGCCCGCCCTCGCGGACCTTCAGCACCAGGGCGTCGGCGGCCACGAACGTGTACGGGCCGGCGTCCAGCGGGCGGGTGCGGAACGTCCTCGACCTGGGCGTCCAGGTCCGCGGCCATCCTGCTGACCTGGGACTTGGACAGCCGGGTGATCCCCAGGGTCTCGACCAGCTTTTCCATCCGCCGCGGTGGAGACTCCGAGCAGGTAGCAGGTCGCCACCACGCTCGTCAGCGCGCGCCTCGGCGCGGCGGCGGCGCTCCAGCAGCCAGTCCGGGAAGTAGCTGCCCTGAGCGCAGCTTGGGGATCGCGACGTCGATTGTGCCGGCCCGGGTGTCGAAGTCGCGGTGCCGGTAACCGTTGCGGCCGTTGGTGCGGTCCGGGCTCGGGTCGCCGTACTCGGCGCCGCAGACCGCGTCGGCCTCGGCCGACATCAAGGTCTGGATGAAGGTGGACAACAGGCTGCGCAGCAGATCCGGCGACGCGGACTCCAACTGCTCCTCCAGAAGGCGGGCAGGATCGATACTGGGCTTGGCAGTCATCGCGTGGATCTCCTTGGGCATGAGCGGGAACTCAAGACCGAGGATCACGCGGTGGCCGCCTTCACGTCCCTACGCCACGCCCGACAGCCTCACCGGCCAGGGCCCGCCGTACACCACTCTCGGGGACTCCACTCATCGGGGTGCCCGATTACCTGCGTAGACGGCTTTCGGCGTCTGCCAACGGATGTCGGCGCCGACGGTCGTCGCGTGCCGTCGACGTGCCCCGGCGTGCACACGGGCTCGTGGACTCATGGGTCATCCAATGTCGAGGCGAGCCCGAGATCAGGCCATCGAGAGCCAGGTCAACCCGCCCTACCATGCATGCGTGCAGGCCCTGCGCTCCGCCATCGACGCCGGAGATCTCGACGCCGTTCGCAGGCTGCTGGATGACCGACCCGGCATCGTCACCGAACTCCTCGACGCCCCTGGCATCGAGGCCACCTCGCCCTTGACCTACGTCGGCCTGGCGCGCTTCTACGGCTATCTCGACCACGACCGAACCGGAGAGGTCGCCACCCTCCTCACTGAAGCTGGCGCTGACGCTGACGACGAGACTCGCAACGGTGCCCCGTTGATCTGCGCCGCCAGCCACGGCGAGACGGCCGTAGTGAAGGCCCTGCTGGCCGCAGGGGCGCACGTCGACCTGACTGACAATCCGCCAGACACCGCGTTACGACTGGCCGCCGCATTTGGCTGGCCGGACATCGTCGACACGCTCATCGCTGCCGGAGCACGACCCTCTTCGGTCGTGGAGGCGGCGGGCGCGGGTGACCTGTCGGCGTATGACCTCACCGCACTGACGGACTTCCAGCGAGCCTGCGCCCTGCGCGCCGCCGCAGTCAACGACCGCCTCAACGTCATCGACGCCCTCCTCGCCGCCGGGACCCCGATCGACGCTCTCGTCGACGGTCACAGCGCGATCCACTGGGCTCGCGGTCAACAACGGCACGCAGCTGTCAACCACTTGCGCAAGCACGGAGCGGTCGCCCAGGACTAGCCGTCTCGTCGGCGCAGGTCGGGGACGGTCCAGGTGTCCGTCGCCGTCCGCCGCAGGTTGCCCATGCGTGCCAGGTGTAATGACATCGGCGTGACATCCGAGGTGTCGAGGTGCTCCGATCCAAAATCAGACCAGGAACTCGATCACTGGTTCACACGCTTGTGCAGCCGAGCCGGCCTTGGCCACTGGCACCCGCACGACCTGCGGCACTCAGGCGCCTCGCTCATGCTCGCCAAGCGCGTCCGGCTGGAGGTCGTCTCCGAGATCCTCGGGCATGCCAGCATCGCCGTTACCAAGGACGTGTATGGCCACCTCGTCGAGGGCGACAAGCGCCGGGCCGCCGCCTCTCTCGCGGAGCCGTTGCTTGACGAGGATGGCTCCCGGAATGGCTCCCGAAGCGGCCTGGCGTGACTTCCGCGCGGCAAACCACGAAGCCCCGACCCGCATTGCTGCTGGTCAGGGCCTCATGGTCGCTGTCTCAACGAGCGCGCCCGAAGGGATTCGAACCCCCAACCTTCTGATCCGTAGTCAGATGCTCTATCCGTTGAGCTACGGGCGCCCGTCGCTCGAGCCGGCAGGCCCGACGACGCCCTAGAGCGTACCGGACCCCCGCCTCCGGTGCCGAATCGCTCGGCCTCACCCGCGATCGGCCTCCGGTATCGATTACACATGGTGACTGACCACAGTCACGGTCTCGTTCGGTCACCGACTGCTCTTGCAAGTCCTTTCAGTGCTTCTGGAAGCGCTTCCGACCAGCTCAGAAGCTTGTGACCACCTTCACAAGAGTCATGCCATTGGACCCTTGGTTCGGGGTATACGTCCCCCATACCGTGAGGGTATCCCGCAGCGGAGCCGTCATCGGTCACAGACCGTCATCGGCGCCGCCATCCGGCCGCAGAGGGAGGCGGCCGCCACGGCGCAACCGGCGGGACCGACGAGGAGAGAGGCACGTTCGTGACGACGACGGAGTTCAGCGCAGTCACCCACGAGGAGACCGCGCCGACGACACACACCCGGCTGATCGCCTGGGTCCGTGAGATCGCCGAGCTCACCCAGCCGGACGCCGTCCGCTGGGTCGACGGCAGCCAGGGCGAGTACGAGCAGCTCACCGGCGAGCTCGTGGCCCACGGCACCTTCGTCCGCCTCGACAAGAAGCCGGACAGCTTCTGGTGCGCGTCCGACCCGAGCGACGTCGCGCGCGTCGAGGAGCGGACCTTCATCTGCAGCCGCGACGAGGCCGACGCCGGTCCGACCAACCACTGGATGGACCCGGACGAGATGCGCGGCATCATGACCGACCTCTACCGAGGGTCGATGCGCGGCCGGACGATGTACGTCATCCCGTTCGTGATGGGGCGGCTCAACGCCGAGAAGCCGATGTTCGGCGTCGAGATCACCGACTCCGCCTATGTCGTGGTCAGCATGCGCATCATGGCCAGGATCGGGACGCCGGTGCTCGAGCGCATGGGCACGGACGCCGATTTCGTCGCCTGCCTGCACTCCGTCGGGGCGCCACTGGCGGAAGGGCAGAAGGACGTCCCCTGGCCGTGCAACGAGACGAAGTACATCACCCACTTCCCGGAGACCCGCGAGATCTGGTCCTACGGCTCCGGCTACGGCGGCAACGCCCTGCTCGGCAAGAAGTGCTACTCGCTCCGTATCGCCAGCGCCATCGCGCGCGACGAGGGCTGGATGGCCGAGCACATGCTCATCCTCAAGCTCACCGGCCCGGAGGGTCAGGTCCACTACGTCGCCGGCGCCTTCCCCAGCGCCTGCGGCAAGACGAACCTCGCGATGATCGAGCCGACGCTCCCCGGCTGGAAGGCCGAGATGGTCGGCGACGACATCGCCTGGCTCCGGTTCGGCCCGGACGGCCGGCTCTACGCGCAGAACCCCGAAGCCGGGCTCTTCGGCGTCGCCCCGGGCACGGGGTGGCACACCAACCCCAACGCGATGCGCGCCATCGACAAGGGCCATTCCCTCTTCACGAACGTGGCGCTCACGGACGACGGAGACGTCTGGTGGGAGGGCATGACCAAGGAGCCCCCGGCGCACCTGACGAGCTGGAAGCACGAGGACTGGACGCCGGGCAGCGGCGTCGTCTCCAGCCACCCCAACAGCCGCTTCACGACGCCGACCGAGAACGTGGACATCCTGGCGCAGGAGTACCACGACCCCCTCGGCGTCCCGATCAGCGCGATCGTCTTCGGCGGCCGGCGGCGGGGCACCGTTCCGCTCGTCACCCAGTCCCGGGACTGGGAGCACGGCGTGTTCCTGGGCGCGACCTGCAGTTCGGAGACGACGGCCGCCGCCACCGGCGCGGTCGGCGTCGTCCGCCGCGACCCGATGGCCATGCTGCCCTTCATCGGCTACCACGCAGGCGACTACTTCCAGCACTGGCTCGACGTGGGCAAGATCGCGGACGCCGCGAAGCTCCCGCTGATCTTCTACGTCAACTGGTTCCGCAAGGACGAGAACGGCGACTACCTCTGGCCCGGTTACGGCGAGAACAGCCGCGTCCTGAAGTGGATCGTCGAGCGCGTCGAGGGCACCGCCGCAGCCGAGGAGACGATCATCGGCCTGGTACCGGCCGAGGGCGCGCTGGACGTCGACGGGCTCGACCTCACCCGGGAGCAGATCAGGAAGGCGCTCGCGGTCGACCCCGAGGAGTGGAAGGCCGAGGTGCCGCTCATCGAGGAGTGGTTCGGCAAGATCGGCGACAAGACACCGTCGACCCTCCTCACCGAGCTCGATGCCCTCAAGGCGCGGCTCGGCCTCGACGCCGGCTGACGGCGTCCCGGGACCACGGAACCCGGGGAACCAGGGCGAGCAGGGGCCCGGCGGAGTCGTTCGCCGGGCCCCTCGGGCTGCGTCCCTGCGTCCGTCCCTGCGTCCAGGCGGGGCGTGCCACAGCTCGTGCGGCTGTCGCAGGGCGGTGCCAGAGTGAGCGCGCAGCCCGAGGAGGAGGACGCATGGCCTACGCGATGGACCCGCAGGTCGCCGCCGCGCTCGAACCCCTGGCCGCGCTCGAACCCCCGGAACCGCCGGCCGTCGGGGACGTCGCCGCCCGCCGCGCGAGCGCCGAGCAGACGTTCGCCTACTTCGCCTCCGTCGCGCCGGCCGTCACCGACGTCCACCGCAGCACCTACACCACCACCGCACCGGACGGCGCCGAGGTCGAGCTGCGCTGGCTGACGAAGGCGGGCGCGCCGCCGGGGCCGGCCGTCTACTACATCCACGGCGGCGGGATGATCCTCGGCAGCCTCGACCTCTACGACGCGCTGCTGCAGGAGTACGTCTCCGCGTCCGGCGTCCCGGCCCTGGCCGTCGAGTACCGGCTGGCGCCCGAGCACCCGCACCCGACCCCGGTCCAGGACTGCTACGCCGGCCTCGTCTGGCTGGCGGAGCACGCCGCCGAACTCGGCGTCGACCCGTCCAGGATCGCGATCATGGGCGACAGCGCCGGTGGCGGGCTCGCCGCCGCGACCGCGCTCATGGCCCGCGACCGCGGAGGCCCGGCGCTCGCCCGGCAGATCCTCGTCTACCCGATGCTCGACGACCGGACGACGGAGCCCGACCCCGCGCTCGTGCCGTTCCTCACCTGGACCTACGACGACAACGTCACGGGGTGGCAGGCCCTGCTCGGCGACGCGGGCCGGCACCGACGACGTCCCCGCCTTCGCGGCTCCGGCCCGCGCTCTCGACGTCAGCGGCCTGCCCCCGACGTACGTCGACGTCGGCGAGCTCGACATCTTCCGCGACGAGGACATCGAGTACGCCCGGCGCATCGCCGGGACGGCGACGTCGGTCGAGCTGCACGTCCACCCGGGCGCCCCGCACGGCTTCGACGCGTTCGCGCCCGGACACCGACGTGGCCCGCCGGGCCCTCGCGGACCGGATCCGCGTCCTCCGCTCGCTCTGAGCCGGCCGCCTCCCCGGCGGCACGCTCGAATTGCCGGTCCTGGGCTCCTCCCCGCACGTGGGAGCGCTTCCCGCCCCTCACCACCGGGGGCGGCGACGTGCTCGTCGTGACCGCGTCGCTCAAGTCCAGGGCTCGACCTGCCGAGAAGGTGGGCGGACGGGTCGTCGGGCTCGGACGGCGCGGGAGGTCGAGGCCGATGGGACAGCGAGGTCAAGCGGCCGTCGCCGTGATCACGCTTGCGGTCTGCTCCGCGGCCGGGGCCGCGGCGCTCGTCGGCACGAGCCAGCCCTCCCCCGGCGTCGTCACCACCGCCGGATCGACCACCGCCGCGGCGTCATCGCCGACCTCATCCGCGTCCATCGCCCGAGCCCGACGGCGGCTCGCGCAACTCCACACCGCGACCAGCCGGCTCGAGGGCCAGGTGCGCGACCTGCGTGCGCAGCTGGCCACGGCCGTCCGTCCCACTGCTCCCGCGCCGGTCACCTCCGCCCGCCGCGCCGCCCCGGCACCGACGCACGAGAGCCCGGACGCGCCGAGCGACGACGCAGCCGAGGACGACGGCGATGACTGACCGGATCCGCATCCGGCGGCCATGGCTCGGTGTCCTCGCCCCCGCCACCGCCGCCGTGTTCTCCGCGGCCCTCGTCTGGGCCTCGGGCCACGACCCGGCACCCGCCGTCGTCGCGGCCGCCGCGGACAACTCCACCCCCACGACCAGCCCGACCACCGACGCCGCAGCCGCGCTGAACCGGCAGCTCGCGGCGCAGGAGCGCGAGCTCGCCCGGCTCTCCGCCGACGTCCGCGCCCTCCGTTCCGCCGTCGCCGAGCGCACCTCGCCCCCCACGCCGTCAGCCACCACGACGCCCACCACGTCGGCCACCACCAGTTCGACCACGAGGTCGGGTGCGTCCCACGTCGCGCCGCCACCACCCTCGGCGGCCCCCGCCACGCGACCCCCCACCCGGCCCACACCGAGCGCCGCCGTTCCCCGCCCTGCGCACGCCCCCAGCCCGCCCCCGATCCCGACCCCGCACGTGACGACGAGGTCGTCGTGACCGACGAGCTGCACACCGCGACGTTCACGGCCATGAACACGCAGGTCACGCTGCAGGTCCGCGCCCCGGACGCGGCGGCGCGCGAGGCGCTGCACCGCGCCCGGGAGGTGTTCGAGCGGACCGAGGCCGCGTGCACCCGGTTCGTCGCCGACAGCCCGCTCATGCGCGCCAACGCCGCCCCCGACGCGCGGCACGTCGTCCCGGACGAGCTGTTCGAGGCGCTCGCCGAAGCCCTCGACGCCCACCGCCGCACGGACGGCCTGTTCGACCCGCGCGTCCTGCGTCCGCTCGTCGCGCTCGGCTACGACCGCACGCTCCCGTTCCGCTCCGAGCTCGTCGTCCTCGAGCAGGCGGCCGAGCCCGAACCGCCCGCCGCGCTCGGACCCTGGCGACCCGTCCTCGACCGGGCGACGCGCAGCGTGGAGCTGGGCGGCACACCCGTCGACCTCGGCGGCATCGGCAAGGGGCTCGCCGTCCGCTGGGCGGCGGCGGAACTCGCCCGGGCCGGTGCCGTGCACCTCGTCGACGCCGGTGGTGACTGCAGCCTCGGCGGCCCCGGACCCGAGGGAGAGGGATGGCGCGTCGGGGTGGAGGACCCCTCCGGCGGGGACCTGCCGATCGCCGTGCTGCGGGTCGAAGACCTCGCCGTGGCGACCTCGTCCGTCCGGCTCCGCTCGTGGCAGGCGGGTCAGCGCCGGCTCCATCACATCGTCGATCCGCGGACCGGGACCGAGCGCGGACGGCGGGATCCGCGCCGTCACCGTCGTCGCGGACGACCCGGCCCGGGCCGAGGTCTGGAGCAAGGCCCTGCTCGTGGCGGGGCCGGACGCTCCCGCGCTGGCTCAGCCGGCACGGCCTCGCCGCCCTCTGGGTGACGGACGACGACCGCGTCGAGGTCACGCCCGCGCTGCGGCCGCATGTCCTCTGGGAACGCGCGACCAGCACGGCGGCGGTGCGATGAGCGCGGGGGCCGCGGTGCCGGCCCTTCCGGGCAGGCGCGTGCTCCGCGCCACCGCGCTCACGGCCCTGGCGACGGGCGTCGCCGGAGCCGTGCTGGGGCGTGCCGTCGTCGGCGTCCTCGGCGACCCCAAGGCCCCCTGGATGCTCGGGCGGGCGGCGGGGCTCACCGCCTACGCCCTGCTCGTGGTCCTCGTGTGCACCGGCCTGCTCCTCGCCCACCCCGCGGCGGCCCGGTTCCGGCGGCCGCATCCCGCGGTCCGGCTCCGGCTGCACGCCGGGCTGGCGGCGTTCACGTTCGCCTTCCTCGTGCTGCACGTGGTCGTCCTCGCCACGGACCGCTACGCCCGGGTCGGGTGGAGCGGTTCGATCGTTCCGTTCGCCTCCGGGTACCGGCCGCTGCCCGTGACCCTCGGCGTCCTCGCGGCCTACAGCGGCCTCCTCGCCGGGGCCACCGCCGCACTCGCCGGTCGCCTCGGGAAACGCCTGTGGTGGCCGATCCACCGCGTCAGCGGCCTCTGCTTCGTGCTCGTGTGGTTCCACGGCGTCCTGACCGGCAGTGACACGACGGCGCTGCGTGCGCTGTACGCCGGATCAGGCGTGCTGGTCGTGACCCTGGCACTGGCACGTCACCTCGCCCGTCCCGCGCTGGTGCGGGCATGAACACCGCGACGGCGCAGACGCGCGCGGACGGCGCCGGCCCGGGACGCATCCTCGACGAGGCCGTCCGGCTCGACGCCCGGCACCGGCACGCGGCGGTCGGCCTCCGCCCCCCGCAGAGCCCTCGGCGACCACCTCCGCGGGCACGGCCCGGCCCCCCTCGGCGGTGCGGCGCTCCTCGACCGGCTGGAGGACTGTGGGCTCACGGGCCACGGCGGCGGGCACTTCCCCGTGGCGGCGAAGTGGCGATCGGTCCTGCTCGGCGGCGGGACCGCCACCGTCGTGGCCAACGCCGCCGAGAGTGATCCGGCCAGCGCGAAGGACGAGGTTCTGCTGCGGCAGCGGCCCCACCTCGTGCTCGACGGGCTGGCGCTGGCGGTCCGGGTGCTCGGCGCCCGCGAGGGCGTGCTCTGGCTGCACGAGGCCTCGAGCGCGCTCGACGCCGTCGCCGCGGCCCTGCGCGAGCGCTCGACGGCCGGCCTCGCCGACCCGCCGCTGCGCGTCGTGGACGCGCCCGCGTCCTACCTCGCCGGCGAGTCCAGCGCGGTCCGACGGTCCCTCGCCGGAGGCCCGCTCCTGCCCGGGCCGCGGGACGTCCCCCAGTCGCTCGGGTCACCGGTGATCCAGAACGTCGAGACCCTGGCCCGCGTCGCGCTCGTGGCCCGCGGCGCCGTCGACGCCGCTGACGCCGCGCTGGTCACGGTGCTCGACGAAGGCCTGCGCACCGTGACCGAGACCGTGCCGGCGGAGACGGTCGCCGGGGTCGTGCTGCGGACCCGCGGTTTCGGCGGGCCTCCCCCGCGTGCGGTCCTCGTCGGCGGATACGCCGGCACCTGGGTCTCGTGGGAGCAGGCGCAGGAGCTCGCCCTCGCCGGGCCGACCCGCTGGCCCGGCACGGGCCCTGGCCTGGTCGCCGTTCTCCCGTACGGCGCGTGCGGACTGGCCGAGACCGCCGCCCTGCTGCGCTACCTCGCCGGCAGCAGCGCGGGCCAGTGCGGCCCCTGCGTGTTCGGGCTCCCCTCGCTGGCCGACCTCGCGGACCGGCTCGTGCGGGGGCGCGCCGGGCACGGCGACGTCGTCCGCCTGAACGCGGAGGCCGCCCAGATCGACGGCCGGGGGGCGTGTTCGCACCCGGACGGTGCCGTCCGGCTGCTGAGCAGCGCCCTGGCGACGTTCGCCGACGACGTCGACGAGCACGTGCATCGAAGCCGCTGCCGCGAGGGGAACGACGGTCGCGTGTTCCCCGTACCGGGGCGCGAATGATCCGGGGTGCGCGCGAGCCGGGGCCGGTGCGCCTCGTGGTGGACCCTGCGCGCTGCGACGGTATCGGGATGTGCGCGCTGGTCGCGCGCCGCGTCGTCGACCTCGATCCCTGGGGGTATCCGCTGCTGCCGCTGACGGCCGTTCCCGCCCGGGAGTTCCGCGCGGCGCGGGCCGCCGTCCGGGCCTGCCCGCGCCGCGCGCTCGCCCTCGAACCCCTCCTCGACCAGGGCCGCGACCGGGGTCAGGCCAGCGGCGTCCCGCCCGTGACGCCGAGCACCTGGGACGTGACGTAGCTCGACTCCTGCGACGCGAAGAACACGTACGCGGGCGCGAGCTCCGCCGGCTGTGCCGCCCGCCCGAGCGGCGCCTGCTCGCCGAATGACTCCACCTGCTCGCCGGGCATGGTCGCCGGGATCAGCGGCGTCCAGACCGGGCCCGGGGCGACCGTGTTGACCCGGATGCCCTTCTCGGCCAGGGCCTGCCCGAGGCCCTTGCTGAAGTTGACGATGCCGGCCTTGGTGACGGCGTAGTCGAGCAGGCTCGGGGAGGGCTGGTACGCCTGCACCGACGAGGTGTTGATGATGCTCGCGCCGGGCTCGAGGTGCGGCAACGCGGCCTTCGTCAGGAAGAACATCCCGTAGAGGTTCGTCTTGAAGGTCCGGTCGAGCTGCTCGGTCGTGATGTCCTCGAGCCCGCCCGGCTGGCCCATCTGGAACGCCGCGTTGTTGACGAGGATGTCGAGACCACCGAGCTCGGAGACGGCGCGTTCGACGGCGTCCCGGCACTGCTGCTCGTCGCGGATGTCCGCCGTGATCGCGACGGCCTTGCGCTCGGCGCGCTCCACCCACGAGCAGGTCTCGCGCGCGTCCTGCTCCTCCTCGGCGAGGTACACGATCGCGACGTCCGCGCCCTCGCGGGCGAAGGCGATGGCGACGGCGCGGCCGATCCCGGAGTCGCCGCCGGTGATGAGCGCCTTGCGGCCCTGCAGCCGGCCGGAGCCGCGGTAGCTCTCCTCGCCGTGATCCGGCTTGGCATCCATCTGGCGCTCGGGGCCGGGGTGCTCGATCTCCCTGCCCTGCGTGTCCGGCTGGCCGTACTGCGTCGTCGGGTCCTGCTTCGTGTACTGGTCCGTGGTCATGGTGGTCCCCGGGTCGGTGGTGGTGGATTCCGCCGTCCGGTACCCCCGAATGGACCGGTTACTCGTAGAGGACGTACTCCGGGCGCGGCCGCAGCGCGAGCACCTGCGAGGGCTTCATGAGCTCTGCCGCCGTCGCGCCGGTCCTCGTCGAAGAACAGCTTGAAGCCCGGGTGCAACGTCGACGGCAGGCGCGCCACGAGCCGCTTCCACGTGGTGATCTTCTCCGCGGCGTTGCCGATCCCGTCCACCGACTTGACGACCACGACCCCGTCGCGAGCCCGCAGCGCGCCCCACCCCGTGACGATCCGCGGATTCAGTTGGTGGACGACGAGCACCTTCTGCGGCAGATCGTGCGTGGTGACGAGGTGGTCGAGGTAGGCGGAGACGTCGTCGACGACCGCACCCGTCGTGGACCCGAAGACGTGGCCCGGCGTCTGGCCGCGGCCGACCGCCCACTCCGGGTCGAGCGCGACCCCGACGTCCGGCTCGCGCAGCCACCGCTCGAACGCCTTGACCTCGTCGATGAACCGGGCCCGCCCCGGCTGCACGTTGAGCAGCAGCAGCGCCCGGTGCCGGCGCGCGGCCGCCAGGTACTGCCGCACGACGTCGTCCCCCTGGCGCACCCGGTAGCGCCCGTCCCGGCCCGGCGAGGGCTGGACGACGACGGCGATGAGCTCGAGCACGGGCAGCGGATCCCGGTCGGTCGCGTAGGTCCGGGCGAGCTTCTCGATCTCCGCGACCCGGTCGTCGAGCTTGCCGATGCCGAGCCGGCCGAGCGCGGGCGACCACGGCGCCCCGCTGTACCCCACGAGCCGATACCGCGGGAAGACCTCGCGACCCCCGCGCGGCAGCTCCACGGGGGTCGGCGTCGGTGAGGGGCTGGGCGACGGGCCGGCCGACGTCGTGGGCGTGGAACTCGACGTCGCCGACGGGCTCGGCGGCGCAGCAGCTCGCCGAGGTGGGCCCGCCGCCCGATCTCCCCAGGGTGACGAGCCGGCCGGCACCCACGGCCACGACCGCGAGCACCCCGATGGCGGCGGCACGGCGGGGGACCGCCGATTCCTTGCGCATGAGCCCCTCCCGACGGGCGACACGCAGGAGGGGCCCCGGCAGGACACCGGAGCCCCTCTCTTGACGCGGAGGCGGCGGGATTTGAACCCGCGATGGGGTTGAAGCCCCAAACCCGCTTAGCAGGCGGGCGCCATAGACCGGACTAGGCGACGCCTCCTCCTGTCCGGGTCAGGGTAGCGGCCTCCGCAGACGAGGGGCAAAGCACGCCACCGCCGCTGCTCACCCCGCGCGTCGTGACCCTCGGCGATCATGTCTCCACGACCGGTAGACCGACACGCCCGCATCGTCCGCGAACCGCCCGAACTCCCCGCTCGGCAGGCGCAACGTAGTCCTCTCGCGCGGCGTCCACATGTGAGAATGCACCGTCGCGCCGCCGCGGCAGTACCCGACGCAGGAGGTGAACAGGTGACGCAGGTCGCGCCACACTCGGCCCGTCACGGCCGAGGCGACCAGGGCATGCGTCCCTCCTCGTCCTACGAGACGCCCTCACCGTTCCCGATGCAACCGCAGCAGGCGCGCAAGCCGCTGCGGGGTCGGCACGCCACGGGCTACGACCAGGGCTTCAGCGGTCTCGTGGGCTGGACCATCCTCGGCAGCATCCTGCCCGGCGCCGGGCTCATCGCCGCCGGGCGGCGGACCGCCGGCAAGGTGCTCGTCACGCTGACCCTCCTCGTGGTCGGCGGGCTGCTCGCCTTCGCCGTCCTCGGCGACCCCACCTCGTTCGTGCTCGACCTCGCGAGCGACACGAACAACCTCGTGCTGGTCGCGCTGGGCGCCGTCGTGGCCGCACTGCTCTGGGCGTTCGTCGTGCTCGGGACGCACGTGTCGCTGCGCCGCTTCGCCTCCCTCACCGCGCTGCAGCGCGTGCTGAGCACGGCGCTCGTCACCTCGATCATCGTCGGCGGCGGGATCCTCGCGTATGAGACCGCGAACTACTCGCTCATCGGCAAGGCGACGCTCGAGGCCATCACCAGCAACGGCGTCCAGCTCAAGAACGCGCCGCGGCCGAAGAACGGGCAGAGCGACCCGTGGGCCGGCATCCCGCGGGTCAACGTGCTGCTCATCGGGTCCGACGCCGGGGCCGACCGCGTCGGCGTGCGGACCGACTCGATCCTGCTGGCGAGCGTGAACACGCACACCGGCGACACCGTGATCTTCGGCCTGCCCCGGAACCTGCAGCATGTGCCGTTCCCGGCCGGGACGCCGATGGCCGCGCAGTACCCCGACGGGTACTGGTGCCCCGACCAGTCCTGCCTGCTGAACGCCCTCTGGCAGTACGGCGTGCAGAGCGCCGCGAACCCGCAGAGTCCGGCGTACGCGTACTACCGGAGGTTCAAGAACCCCGGGCTGCAGGCGACCCTCGACGCCGTCCAGTCGGTCACCGGCCTGACCGTGAACGACTACCTGCTGCTCGACCTCGCCGGGTTCTCCGGCTTCGTCAACGCGGTCGGTGGCGTCGACGTCAACGTCAAGCGGCCCATCCCGATCGCCGGTCACGAGGACGCCGCGGGCCACCAGGTCGGCGTCAAGGGCTACATCCAGCCCGGCCGGCGGCACCTCAACGGCTACAACGCCCTCTGGTACGCCCGGTCGCGGTCGGACTCCAGCGACTACGACCGGATGCAGCGTCAGCGCTGCGTGATCAGCGCACTGAGCGCCCAGACCAACCCGGTCACCCTGGCGCGCGGCTTCCCGGATCTCGCGCGGACCATCCAGAAGGACATCAGCACGAGCGTGAACCTCCACGACCTCGGGTCGTGGGTGACGCTCGCTCAGCGGATCAAGAAGGGGCACATCCGGAGCCTGCCGTTCACGGACAGCGTGATCAGCACCGGTGACCCGGACTTCGAGAAGATCCGCCAGCTGGTCGAGAAGGCGCTCCAGCCGCCGTCGCGGTCGAGCTCGGCGAAGTCCTCGTCGGGGTCCTCCTCCGGGTCGTCCGGATCGTCCTCCGGCGGCACGTCGTCGAGCACCTCGAAGTCGGCGCCGGTCGACCCGACCAAGGCGGTCGACACCAAGGAGGTCTGCTGAGCCAGGCCGTCGCGGGGGCGACCCCCCGGGGCGCCGCGGTACGGCACCTCGTCGTCGCGGCCACGGCCGAGCTCGTGCTGCGTCAGGGTGTCGCCGGCACCTCGCTGGACGACGTCCGCGCGGCGACGCGGACCAGCAAGTCGCAGCTCTACCACTACTTCTCCGGGAAGTCCGACCTCGTGCGCGCCGTGGTGCGGCACCAGGCGGACGCCGTGATCGCCGCCCAGCACCTCGAGGAGGACCCGCCCGCCGACGAGGCCGGCCTGCAGCGCTGGCGCTACCGGGTGGTCGCCGCGCAGCGGGCACGCGGGTTCGCGGCGGGCTGCCCGCTGGGATCCCTGGTGGCCGAGCTCGCGGGTGCGCCGAGCACCGATCCGGCGATCCGGGCGGAGCTGCAGGAGGCCTTCGAGCGCTGGCAGGGGCTGCTGGCGGCCGGCCTGGCCGGTGGCATCGCGATGGGCACCCTGCCGGCGCGTCTCGATCCGGACGCCGGGAGCGAGGCGCTCGTGGTCGCGGTGCAAGGCGGCAGCGTCCTCACGGCACTGGCCGGCGCCCCTGCTCCGCTGCAGGCGGCGCTCGACCGGGCGATCGCGGAACTGCTCGTGCCCTGAACCGGTCAGCCGGCCGGGGACCAGCGCACCTTCTGCCGGTCGAGTTCGAGGGAGCGCAGCGCGGCGTCGACGACCGAGCGGCCCGGGCCGACGTCGTGCAGGGAGACCCGTGCGGTGCGCAGGGTCAGGTGGCGGCGCCCGCCCGGCAGCGAGAGCCGCTCGAAGACCTCGGCCGCGACGGCGTCGAGTCGTTCGCGCACCGGCGCCAGGGCGACGGCGTCTGTCGCGGGCAGCAGCAGGGCGAGCTCGTCCGAGCCGAGCCGGTAGGCGAGGTCGCCGACGCGAAGCACGGGCTGCACGGCGGCGGCGAGGGCGCGGAGCACGTCGTCCGCGGTCTGCTCGCCGAGGTCGGTGCGGATCCGGGAGAGCCCGTCGACGTGCACGGCGAGCACGGAGACCGCGATCCCCTGCCGTTCGGCCGTGCGGACCGCGGCCTCGGCATCCGCCGCGAACCGGCGTCCGACCGGGAGGCCGGTGACGGGGTCGTCGGACTGGGGCCCGCGGGGAGCAGGACGGGAGGCGGCGCGCAGGGCCGCACCCGCCATGCGGGCGACCCGGTTGAGGATGTCCTGCTCGCCCGCGCTGAAGATGCGGGCCTCGTGGCGGCGAGCCACCAGTGTGCCGACGAGGGCGCCGCCACTGGGGACGGGCATGGTCAGGAGTGCGGTCGGGGCACCGTCGTTCAGAGGGTCACCCTCGACGACGCGGCGCACGGGCTGCGCGACGCCGAGCAGACCGGCCAACGTCGCCGGGCCCCAGAGCCCGTCGGCGTCCGGGCCGCCGGGGTGCAGCCAGAGCACGCGCGGTCCCTCGACCGCGCGCAGGACGAGGGCGGTGACGTCGGCGTCGACGAGGCGGGCCGCCTCCTCGCAGGCCACCCGGCCGATGGTCGGCGCATCCGCCGCGTCCTCGATCCGGCGGGCGGCGACCTGGAGGGCGGCGCGTGTGACCGGGCTCGGGGAGCGCCGGTGGCGGCGCAGGTGGGCCGGTTGCTGCGGCTCGGGCCGCGGCCAGGGGACGAGGGGCACGCCGGCCTCACCGTCGTCGAGGTGGTCGAGCTCGGCGGTGTCGTCCAGGTCAGCGGTGTCGTCGAGGTCGGCGTCAACGGTGTCGTCGAACGCCTCGCCGTCCTCGGCATCCGCGTGCGGCTCGTTCATCGGCCTGTCGCCGAAGACAGGGGCGTCCTCGTCGTCCGGCGTCCCGGAGGAGGCGGGCCCGATCGACCGGAAGCCCGGGAGGTTCTGCAGGAACGACCACATCGGGTTCGGACGCCGGTGCCGGCCCGGCGCGCAGCCGGACTCCTCGCCGCCGAGGACGGCGTCGAGGTCGGCGCCGCCGACGATCGCGTGGAGCGCGGCGGGAAGCGTCGCTCCCGGCACCACGCTGATGGCGGCCATGGGAGGTGCGGAGTCCGGCGCGCTCCCGAACGCCAGCCGCTCCACGCGACCGGCCGTGGCGCCCGGAACGCGCACGTGTGCACGGCGGGTCAGCGGCCACACCCGGGCGCGAGGCAGCGCGACGGTCGGGGTTCGATCGAGTGGAGTGCGCCGCGGCGCTTCGTCCTGCTGCTGCACGGAGGGTTTCTTCGGCTGTCACCCCGGTGAACTGGACCCGTCGTTCGGTTCGTTTTCGGTGTCCGGAGGGTTTGGGGCGCGATCGGCCGGGTAGGGCTTCACCGTGCCCCGTCCCGCTGCGGCGCGGCGCCAGGCGCAGGGGTGGGTGCCGCTGCTGCGCGGGGCGGGGTTCCTCGACGTCGACCTCTTTCTCCTGAATCATCCCCGATTGCGGCATCCCGCCACCTGTGGTGGTCTGAGTGGCGGGACAGCTGCGGTGCGCGACCCGGTCCATGGGCCGTCCGCCGGCGCCGATCGTCCCGTTTCGGTCGATACGGGAGTGATGATGTCGAACCGACACGCGGCCAGCACGGACGATGTCCGCCAGAGCGAGACCACCGAGATCGTGCAGCAGCTGCGCGTCTGCACCGACGAGGAGGAACGCACCCGGCTGCGCGAACGGCTCGTCGTCGTCAACGTCCCGGTCGCCACGAGCATCGCGATGCGATACCGCTCCCGGGGCGAGGCCGTCGAGGACCTCGTGCAGGCCGCGCACCTCGGCCTGGTCAAGGCCGTCAACGGCTTCGACCCCGAACGCGGCCGCGACTTCCTCGCCTACGCCGTCCCCACGATCTCCGGCGAGGTGAAGCGGCACTTCCGCGACCAGGGCTGGGACATCCGGCCGCCGCGACGGATCCAGGAGCTGCGCGCCGAGGTCGAGCGGGCATCCGCGGACCTCACCCAGGCCCTGGGCCGCGCGCCCCGGCTCAGCGAGATCGCCACGCACCTCGGGGCGAGCGAGGACGACGTCGTGGAGTGCGTGGCCAGCGCCGACCTCTACCACGTCCACTCCCTCGACGCCCCCGTCTCCGGCGCCGAGGACCTCGCGGTCGGCGACACCCTCGGCGACGTGGACCCCATGCTCGGCCAGATCGAGGACGTGCTGTCCGTGCGCCCGCTGCTCGAGCGGCTGTCGCCGCGCGACCGCCGGATCCTCGCGCTCCGGTTCTTCCAGGGCTGGACGCAGCAGCAGATCGCCGACGACGTCGGCGTGACCCAGATGCAGGTGTCGCGGCTGATCAGCAAGGCCCTGCGCCGGCTCCGCGAAGGCCTCCAAGCCGCCTGACCGTCACCATCCCGAGGAGATCACATGCCCCCCGAGCACAACCCGAACGACGACGTCATCGCCGAGCTGATCATCGACCACCTTGAGGTGGACGAGATGCTGACCAAGCTCCAGGGCGAGACGCTCTCGCCCGAGGAGCGGCAGGACACGATGGAGCAGGTGATCACCGAGCTGGTGCGTCACGCCATCGCCGAGGAGTCCTACCTCTACCCCGCCGTGGAGGACCGCGTCCCGAACGGCAAGGCGATCGCCGACAAGGAGCGCGCCGACCACCAGGAGGTCGAGGAGTTCCTCAAGCAGCTCGAGGGCGAGGACCCGCACGACCCGGCGAGCCGCCCGACGCTGAACAAGCTCGTCGCCGACCTGCATCAGCACATCGCCGACGAGGAGAACAACCTCTTCCCGGCACTGCGGGCGGTGTACTCCGAGGCCGAGCTCAAGGACCTGGGCGACAAGGTCCGGACGGCGAAGGCCGCCGCGCCGACCCGTCCGCACCCCTCCGCACCGCGGGGCGAGATGGCCCGCAAGACCCTCGGCCCGATGGTCGGCCTCGTCGACCGCACCCGCGACCTGCTGAGCGGCCGCAACCACTGACAGCACCGACGAAGGCCCCCGCCGTTCCCGGCGGGGGCCTTCGTCGTGAACGACGGTGGAGGGATCAGGCCGCCGGGCGGACCCGTGCCCGCACGACTCCGTCGCTGAGCTGGACCTCGAAGTCGGGCTGCGGCGCCGTCGCCGGGCCGTGCACGACGGAGCCGTCGTCGAGGGAGAACGTGCTGCCGTGCCAGGGGCAGACGACGCAGTCGACTCCCCTCTCCTCGACGACCTGCCCCTGCGACAGCGGGCCCGCGAGGTGGCTGCAGGTATCCGCGAGCACGGTCATCGTCGAACCCCGGCGCACGACGACCACCGGGGTGTCGCCGATGGTCCGCCGGGTCGGCGTCCGCTGCTCGAACTCGCCGAGACGGCCGAGCTCGGCCCAGTCGGCCGGCGTCGTGTACGGGATCTCCTCGGCATGATTCGCGCCCGCCGCCCAGCGGTAGGAGAGGTGTCCACCGATCCCCGCGCCCGCGCTCGCGACGGCGACGCCGAGCATGCCGAGGAGCCGGCCCTGGGCCTGCCGGCCGCGGCGACGCTGGAGGAGGGACGCCGTCAGCAGCGACGCGGCGACGACGTTCGCCGAAGCATGCACCAGCCCGACGCGCTGCTGCTCGCGGTGCAGGGCAGACCAGTCCGCAGCGCCCGCCGCGGCGGCCGCCGGAACGGCCGCGAGCCCGGTGGCGAGCAGGACCTCGGCGGAGCGCTCCACACCCGCGCGCCGCCCGTCGTCCGGCGTCGCGACGGCGACCGCGTCGAGCACGCTCGCGCTGAGCCACGCCCCGACCGGCACCTGCGCCAGAACCGGGTGCAGCGGATGGCCGAGCCAGACCCCGTGCAGCAGGTCGCGCACTCCCGCCGGCACCCGCGACGCCAGCCGGGTCAGGCTCGAGGCGACCGGATCCAGGGCGCGGACGCGGGCTGTGCGGTCGAGGACCTGGGTGATGGCCATGCCGGATGTCTGCCCGGTCGCAGCCCCGCGAAACCCGCGCACACGATCGTCCGATTTGACTGGATCAGCGGCAGAGGCGACGGGTCAGCTGTTCCAGCGTTCGAGGACGGCGGTGCCGCGATCCCAGCCGAGCACCGAGATCGTCGCTGGGTCGACGGGCAGCCGCCACGCCATCGGCCACGCCGCGTCGATCCACGTCACCGCGACCATCCGGAGCAGGTGCCCGTGCGCGACGACCAGCACGTTCTTCGCCCCGCTGGATCGGACCCGGTCGACCAACCGCGAGGCCCTGTCGGCGACCTGGTCGAGGCGCTCCCCGTTCGGCATGTCCGGATGCGTCCACGGCGACCATGCCGGGGATCTCGCGGCGGATCTCGGCGCGGGTCCGGCCCTCGTAGTCCCCGTAGTCCCATTCCCGCGCGAGCGGCTCGGGCTCGGCGTCCGGGAAGCCGGCAAGCTCCGCCGTCCGTCGGGCCCGCTGCAGCGGGCTCGTGAGGACGAGCTCGAAGTCCACACCCGCGAGCCGGTCGCGCAGGGCCGCCGCCTCGCGCTCACCCTCGGGCGTCAGTGGCACGTCGGTACGCCCGGTGTGCCGTCCCGTCGAGCTCCACTCCGTAGGACCGTGCCGGACCACCCACAGGCGCGGCCCGTCGCCGTCGCCGTCCAGGTCGTGGTGATCGGGAGCCGAGATCGCGTCGCTCGTCACGGGCGCCAGTGTGGCGGCGGGTGTGAGCCCGCGCCCGCCGGGTACGTCAGGCGGCATGACAGCGGACCCGGACCGGAACTCCTCCTACTCGGAGGTCGACCCGCCCGACCCCCAGCCGGAGACCACGCCAGGGCTCGAACCGGGCGGTTCCGTGACGCCGGGCGACACGCCGCCGATCGAGTCCAGCACCTCGGCGACCACCTTCCGGCAGCCGGACCTGCCCTCCGAGCGCACGAACTGGCTCGTCATCGGGGGCATCGCGCTCGTCGTGGTGATCGTCGCGCTGCTGCTCGTCGTCCGGTACGTGTGATCAGCCGGCGAGCACCGTCAGGGCGTGGATGAGGACGCCGACGAGCCCGCCGACGACGGTGCCGTTGATCCGGATGAACTGAAGGTCGCGGCCGGCGAGCAGCTCGATGCGCCGGCTGGCCTCCTCGCCGTCCCAGCGCTCGATCGTCTCCGAGATGACGGTCGCGACCTCGTCGCGGTAGCTCGTGACCAGGTACCCCGCGGCGTCCTGAACGTAGCCGTCGACGGTGCCCTGCAGCTCGGCGTCCGCGGCCAGCCGGGCTCCGAAGGAGGCGATTCCGGCGACCAGGCGGCGCCGCAGGTCGCTGGACTCGTCCCGGGTCGCCTCCTCCAGGACGCCGCGGATCGCGGCCCAGAGCGACTCGACGGCGTCCCGCGCGCCGGGGTTCTCCATGATCCGCTGCTGCAGGTCCATCGCGCGCGCCTGCATGACCGGATCGTCCTGCAGGTCCTTCGCCAGTCCGGCGAGCACGTCGTCGACGGCCAGGCGGACCCGGTGTCGCGGGTCGTCGCGGACGTCGGTGGCCCACCGCAGCACCTCCTGGTAGGCCCGGCGCGACACGCGCTCGTCGACCCAGGCCGGCGTCCACGCCGGAGCCCGGTCGCGGACGAGGGCGGTCACGACGTCCTCGTGGCGCTCGAGCCATTCGTGGACCTCCGCCACCACGAGGTCCACGAGCTTGTGGTGCGCACCCTCGGCGACGATGTGCTCGAGCAGCCGGCCGGCAGGCGGCGCCCACGGCCGGGCGAGCATCGGCCGCAGCACGACCTGCTCGAGCAGCGCCGCCACCCGGTCGTCCTGGATGAGCTGGAGCAGACCGCGGGCGACGCCGGCGACCTGCGCGCCGACCCGTTCGGCGTGACCGACGTCCGAGAGCCACGTGCCGGCACGGCGGGCGACGCCGACGGCGGCGATCCGGCCGCGGACCACGTCCGGCGCGAGGAAGTTCGACGCCACGAACTCCTGCAGCGACCGGCCGAGCTGGTCCTTGCGGGTGGGGATGAGCGCCGTGTGGGGGATCGGGATCCCGAGCGGGTGCCGGAACAGCGCGGTGACCGCGAACCAGTCGGCCGCGGCGCCGACCATCGCCGCCTCGAACGCGGCGTTGACGAACCCGACCCACCCGGCCTGGTGCAGCGTGAGGGCGTAGCCGACGGCGGCCAGCGCCAGGAGCCCGGTCGCGACCGTCTTCATGCGCCGCAGGGCGGTGCGGCGCTCGCGGTCGGCGTCCGAGAGTGGCGCCCGCTGGACGCCGCTCACGCTCGGCTCACGGGTGGGGCGTCAGCACGACGACGGGGATCTCGCGGTCCGTCTTCGTCTGGTACTCGTCGTACGCCGGCCACACCTCGCGCATGAGCGCCCACAGCCGCTCCCGCTCGGCGCCGTGCACGGTGCGCGCGGTCGCCGGCACGACCTTGTCGAACACCTGGATCTCGACCTCGGGATCGGCCTCGAGGTTCAGGTACCAGGCCGGGTGTTCGGGCGCCCCGCCCTTGGACGCGACGACCACGTAGTCGGCGGTGTCACGGCCGTAGATGAGCGCGGTCCGCCGCTTGACCCCGGACTTGCGCCCGGTCGTCGTCAGAAGCAGCGTCGGTACGCCGGGTCGCCACTCGTGGCCGTCCTCACCGCCGCTCTCCACATAGCGGCGGGTGTGCTCGGCCACCCACGACACGGGGCTGTCGGTCGCGTCGGTCATGTCTCTCCTCGTCTGTGTGCCTCTCCAGCCTGTACCCGGCCGCACCTGCAGTGTCACCCGGGTCTGGCACGCTGGGCGCGTGAGACGCCCGATCACGTCCCTCGCGCTGCTCGCGACCGCGCTGACGCTCGCGCTCGCCACCGGCGGCCTGGCGGCGTGCACGCGAAGCTCACCGAAAGCCGCTCCGACGAGCTCGGCCGCCGACCCGGCCGAGGCGTTGGCGCGGGCCAAGCAGGCCCTGGACGCGGCGAGCGCCGTCCACTTCAGCGTCTCCAGCCCCTCGACGCCGGCGGCGAGCACGGCGCTGCTCGGCGGCGAGGGCGACATCGTGCGGCCGGACCGGTTCAAGGGCGCGCTCGACGTGCTCTACAGCGGGCTCAAGGCGCACGTGAACGTCGTCTCCGTGAGCGGCACCGTCTACGTGCAACTCCTCGGCTCCACCTGGTCGAAGGTCCGGCCGGAGCAGATCGGCCTGCGCGACCCGGCGGGGTTCATCGCGCCGCACGGCGGCCTGGCCGACCTCCTGACGACCGCGCAGGCCCCGAGCTTCGCCGGGGAGAAGCGGCGGGGCTCGGAGGTGCTCCGCGAGGTCCGCGCGACGGTCCCCGGCGAGGCCGTCCGGAACGTCCTCACGTCGGTGGACCCGACCCGACCGGTCCCGGCGGTGTTCGGGGTCGACGAGGCCACCGGGCAGCTCCGGGAGGCCACGCTGACCGGGCCGTTCTTCGACGCGACCGCCACCAGCACCTACACCGTCGTCCTCGACCGGTACGGCGAGAAGGTCGAGATCGGTGCACCCTCCTCGTGACGGGCGGGCGCGGGCCGTACGACTCGCGCCCGCCGCCGTCGCCGTCCTCCTGGGCGCCGCCGACACGTACGTCGTCGTCCTGGCCCTGCCGGACCTGCTCACCGGGATCGGCCTGACCCTGGAGGACCTCGCCCGGGCCGCGCCGATCGTCAGCGGCTTCCTGCTCGGCTACGTCGTCGTGCTCCCGCTGGCCGGGAGGTTGTCGGACGTCGCCGGCCGCTCCCCCGTGCTGGTCGGGTGCCTGCTGACCTTCGCCCTCGGGTCGCTGGTCACGGCGAGCGCCACCTCGCTCCCGGTCGCCGTGGCCGGCCGCGGGCTGCAGGGGCTGGGGGCCGGCGGACTGGTGCCGCCGACGCTCGCCCTCGTCGCGGACCTGTGGACGGAGCGCGAGCGTGGCCTGCCACTGGGCGTGGTCGGGGCCGCCCAGGAGCTCGGCGCCGTGCTCGGGCCGCTGGCCGGCGCGGCGATCCTGGCCGTGGCCGACTGGCGCGCCATCTTCTGGGTCAACCTCGGCGCCGCCGTCGTGCTGGCGGTGCTCCTCGGCGGCGGCCGGATCCGCCGGCGCCAGGTCCTTCCCCTCGCCCTCGGCGTGCTCGGTGCCGCGGCGCTCGCCCTCGCCCTGCACCCGCCGGACGCGGTGGCCCAGGACGTCACGCTCGGCACCCTGGTCGTGCCGGTCGCCGGGGACGCCGCGGTGCTGAGTCCGCTCGGCCTCGCGGCGATCGGGCTCCTCGTCGTCGCGGTCGCGGTCGTCGCGGCGCGGTTGCCCCGCCGGCCGGTCCAGGGCCTCGACCTCGCCGGGGTGCTGCTGCTCGCCGTCGCCCTGGCCGGGATCGTGCTCGCCTTCGCCGGCGCGGACACGGCGCGGGCCGTCGTCGGCGACCGGTGGCCGCTCGAGCTCGGCGTCGCGGCGCTCGCGGCCGGGGCCTTCGCCGTCCGGCAGCGCACCGCCCGCTCCCCGCTCGTCCCGCGCGGCACGCTGGCCGCCGTCGGGGCGCGCGCGGCCGTGGCCGTCAACCTGCTCGTCGGCGTCGCCCTCGTCGCCGTCGTCGTCGACGTGCCGGTGTTCGCGCGCGCGACCCGCTTCCCGACGTCGCAGCTGGGCGCGGCGCTCGTGCTGCTCGAGTTCCTCGCGGCGCTGCCCGTCGGCGCGCTCCTCGGCGGCTGGGCGGTGCGGCGGCAGCCGGCGTGGTGCCTGGCGGCCGGCGGCCTGCTCGTCGCCGGCGTCGCGCTGGCGGCGACCCTGAGCTGGGACGCCCGGGCGCTCTACGGCGCGCCGGCGCAGCTGCTCCTCGTCGTCGCCGGCCTCGGCTTCGGGCTGGCCATCGCGCCGGTCAACGCCGTGCTGCTGGCCGAGACGCCGGCCGACGTCCACGGTCTGGCGAGCGCGCTCGCCGTGCTGGCCCGCACCGTGGGCATGCTCGTCGGCCTGTCGGTCCTCACGGCTGTGGGGCTGCACGTGTTCGAGGTGCGCCAGGCGGGTATCCCCTCACCGTTCACGCTGTGTCCGTCGACGCCGACGGCCTGCCCGGCGTACGCGCAGGCCACGCTCGCATCGGTCGTCGGCGAGCTGCAGGCCGTGTTCGCCGGGGCCGCCGTCGCCCTCGCGGTCGCCGCCGTCGTGGCGGCGGCGTGGCTGCGACCCCGCACCGTTCCGGCGCACCACGAACTCCAGGAGGCAGCCGCATGACCGACGGCGAGGGCACGCTGCACCGCGTCGGCATCGTCGAGCACGGGGGTCGCCCGGCGGCCGTCAAGGCGGCGGAGGAGGTCCGCCGGTGGTGTGACGACCACGACGTCGCCTGGGCGGACATCGACGTCTGGGACGACGACGCACCCCGGCGCAGCGCCCACGAGGAGGCCGAACGCGCCGGCCACCTCGACCTCGTCGTCACGCTCGGGGGCGACGGCACCTTCCTGCGGGGAGCGCGCATCGCGCTGGCCGCCGCCGTCCCCGTCCTCGGCATCGACGTCGGCCGGGTGGGCTTCCTCACCGAGGTCGGCATCGGCGACGTCGAGACCGCGCTGGAGGCCGTGCACCACGGTGGCGCGCAGGTGGAGCAGCGGCTCGCGCTGACCATGCGGGCCTCGCGGCCGCTCGAGCTCCCACACGGGATGGAGAGCCTGCTGCGCTACGGCCGCGGCCCCGCGCTCCCGCCGCCACGCCTGCGCCCGGGCATGCCCGAGGACGTCGGGTGGGGCGTCCCCCTGGAGATCACGGCGGTCAACGACGTCGTCTTCGAGAAGCTCGCCCGGGACCGGCAGGCCTCGGTCGGCGTCTACCTCGGGGACCGGCTCTTCGCCAGCTACAGCGCGGACGCGATCATCGTGGCGAGCCCGACGGGGTCCACCGCGTACAGCTTCTCCGCCGGTGGTCCGGTGCTCTCACCGCGCGTCGAGGGGATCGTCGTGACGCCGGTGGCCCCGCACATGATCTTCAACCGGAGCCTCGTGCTCGCTGCGGACGAGATCGTCTCCGTACGCGTGCTCGACCGCTCCGGCCAGGTGGCGGTCAGCGTCGACGGTCAGCTGCGCGGCATCCTCGACCCGGGCGACTGGGTCGCGGTCTACGCCGCCACCGACCGGGCCAAGCTGGTACGCCTGCACCGCTCGGACTTCTACGGCCGCCTGCGCGACCGCTTCGCGCTCGCGGACGCCCCCGCCGCCGCCGCGGACGCCGGGGACGCGCCTCTGCACTACCACCCCTCGGCACCGCCACCGGAGGACCTGCGGCACCTCGACCTGGCACCCGCCCAGGACGACGAGGACGGCGGCGCCGACGAGGACGACGAGGAGAGCGAGGTTCAGGCCGCGGCCGAGAGGCCGTGACCGCCGACGACGTGGGTCTGGCCGTCGACCAGCCGGTAGGCCAGCACGGCGATGCCGCACACACCGGCCTCCACCCGCTCCCGGAGCAGCGCCGACTGCTCGAGCAGGTTCCGCGCGGTGGCCAGGCCGTGGAAGCGCGCCACCTCGTCGGCGTCCGTGATGCCCTGGGCGCGCGCGGCGAGGATCTCCGGCGTCAGCCGCTCGACGATGCTCCGGAGGTTGCCGGGCGGGGTCACGGAACTCTCGTGCGCCTCCAGCGCAGCCCCCACGGCGCCGCAGCTGTCGTGGCTGAGGACGACGACGAGCGGGACGTCGAGCACGGCGGCGCCGTACTCGACGCTGGCGAGGACCTCGGTGCCGACCAGGTGGCCCGCCGTCCGGACCACGAAGAGGTCACCGAGGCCCCGGTCGAAGATGATCTCGGCGGCGACCCGGGAGTCCGAGCAGCCGAAGAGCACCGCGAACGGCCGCTGGGAGTTCGCGCTCGACGCCCGCCGGGCGGCGTCCTGGTTCGGGTGGTCGGCCTGACCGGCGACGAAGCGCCGGTTGCCCTCGAGGAGGTAGTCCAGCGCCTCGTCCGGGGTCATCGGCCAGTTCGTCACGGGTCCTCCTGTCGGTCGGTTCCTGCCGCACAGGGGAATGGCGCCGGGCCGGGTCTGTCAACCCGAGATGTCCGCGGTCACCCCAGCGCCGCCGCCGACCACGTCGACGATGCCCCGGCGGGCCGCCACGACGACCGCCTGCAGCTGGCTGTGGACCCCGAGCTTCCGCATGAGGCTCTTGATGTGCCCCCGCACGCTGTAGACCGACAGCTCGAGCAGACGCGCGATCTCCATGGCGTCCTGGCCGTCGGCGAGCCGCTCGAGGACCTCGTGCTCGCGGGGGGTGAGGCCGGCCGCGGTCCTGGCCTGCCGCCGCTGGTGCGGGAGCGCGGCGCCGATCCCCCGCGAACCCACCGCGTCCTGGATCGTCATCACGTAGCCGCGGTACCCGGCCGACCCCCCGCCGAGAGGCGTCCATCGGCACAGGACGAGGACGCGCTGACCGTCACCGCGCAGGATGCTCCGCCAGACCTCGTGCTGTGCCGGCTCGGTGAGCAGGGAGACGACGAAGGCGGAGTCGCCGACGAGGGGGCGCCCGTTCTCGTCCCACACGTCGATCGCCTCGAACCAGCGGTGCCCCAGCAGGTCGTGCGGACTGCGGCCGAGCAGGGCGGCGGCACGGTCGTTGACCTCCTCGACCCGCAGCTGGCCGTCGAGGAACACGACCGCCTCGCTCAGGGCGGAGAGCAGCGCCCGATAGCGCTGGTCGGCGGAGGCGAGGCGGTCCTCCAGCGAGACCCGCGTCGTGCCGTCGCGCCCGACGAGGACGAGCACCTCACCGGTCCCGATCCGGTCGTCACTGGCCTGGGTCAGCGACCACTCGAGCAGGACGTACTCGCCGTCGGCGCGGCGGACGCGCATGGCGTGCTGCACCGGGCCGCTCACGCCCACCTGGGCGAGGCCGCGGAGGGCGGACCGCAGGTCGTCGGGGTGCACGAGGTCGCCCAGCGCCTGCCCGACGACCGCCTCGGGCGCGTAGCCCAGCCGGCCGCGGACGGCGGGCGACGCGTACGTCACGACGTAGCGCCCGTTGAGCAGCAGGACGACCTCGTCCAGCGCCTGGACCACGGACTGCCAGTCGACACGTTCACGAATGGGGATGGCGTCGGCGAGCGACACGAGTGCCTCCACGGGTCCTGCGCCTGGGGCGCGAGCTACCGAGACGAGCGACGAGATGAGCAAGCCCCGGCGCGTTTCATCCGGGCTGTGACCCACCTTAGACGCGAGCGCCCGAACCGGCCTGTTGTCGGCGGGCCTGCTCCCTGTGAATCGCTCAGCGGCGGCTCATCTGCGGGGTCCGGGGCGCGGCAACGCCCTCGGGCGAGCCGTCAGCGACCGCGGACGGCTCCAGACGGGGTGTACGACCGGGCTAGACGAGGTCGATCACCAGGGCGACGGCGAACCCGACGTAGAACAGCGCCGCGCCCGCCAGCGTCGCGGGGGTGAGACGGCGCAGCCGGAGGACGACGAGCAGGTAGGCGACCGCGGCGAAGGTGAAGACGCCGGCGAGGACGAGCGGGGTGTCGAACAGCCAGGGCGTGAAGAACAGGCCGATCGCGGAGGGCACGGTGGCCTGGATCATCATCGCCCCGGAGATGTTGGCCAGCGCCAGCTCCGCCTTGCCCTGCCGCACCCAGATGATCGCGTTCATCGTCTCCGGCAGCTCGGTGGCGATCGGCGAGAGGAGCAGCGCCACGACGGCGGGCGGCAGCCCGAGCGCGGGGCCCGCCCACTCCAGCTGGGTCACGAAGAGCTGCGACGCCAGGAAGACCACGACCAGCGTTACCAGCGTCTGCAGGACGACCGCGGCCGTGCCCGGCTGGGCGCGTCGCGGCTGGAAGCGCAGCGGCTCCAGGCCCTCGCCCGAGGCGCTCTCCCCGCCCCCGGAGATCTCCCGGCGGAAGTAGACGGCGTAGGCCGCGAGGAACAGGAGACCCAGCCAGGGCTTGATCGCGAACGCGACGAGGCCGAGCGCCACCTTGACGGCGAAGATCGCGAGGAACCAGACCTGGTCGCGCGCCAGCCGGCCGGTGTCGGTTCCGTCGAGGTCGTCGGCGTCCCGCACGGGCGAGAGCGCCGGCAGCTCCGGCGTCCCGAGCTTCTCCAGGCCCGACGACGCGTGCACGGTGACTGGACGCGGCGCGCGCCGGCGCCGCCAGAGGAGCATGGCCCCGGTGACGCCGTAGGCGATGGTCCCGACGACGAGCGGACCGCCGAGCGCGGCCCCGATGCCGACCTCGGCCCCGCTCTCCGGGCTGCCGAAGAGGACGGCGACGAGCGTCACCACGCTCTCCGGCAGAGCGGTACCGGCGGCGGCGAGGATCGTGCCGACCGCGACCGGCCCGACCTGGAGGCGGACGCCGAGCCACTCGACGGCGTTGACGAACCACTCGCACGCCAGGTAGATGACGACGGCGCAGACGAGCAGTAGCGCGACGTGGAGCACGGACTTCCCTTCCGTGCCGCGGTTCGGAGGCAGGCCTCGACCCGCGGCGCGCGACGACGGCACACCGGCGAATCGAAGGTCTCGCCCGCCCGCACGTCACCGCGCGGACCCGGCCGCCGGGAGCGCTCAGCGCTCCAGCATGTCGACGAACCGATCGGGAGGGCTACTCCCCTTCAACGGCAGCGAGTCTACCGGCTCCGATCCAGCCCCAGCGACGGTGCGCCCGGCACCCGCCGCAGCGCACGCGTACGGCGATCGTGCCGGTCGCGAGCAGGATCAGGCCGGCCGGGCCGCCGGCGGCGAGAGCAGCAGTGATCACCGCACACCTCCCGGGCTCGACTGTCCTCCTCGCTCTACCCCGTCGCCAGATCCCCTCGCCTGCCATCCGCGCGCTGTTCGGGAACTAGCATGATCAGGTGAGCGAGCCGAGCGGGCCGCCGGGGCGCCACCCCGTGGCGCTGCTGCCCGTCGGAGCGGTCGTGGCCGCGGTGGGCCTGCTGCTCGTCTCCCTCGCCGGGCGCTACGGCTACCACCGGGACGAGCTGTACTTCATCGCCTGCGGCCGGCACCTGGCCTGGGGGTACCCGGACCAGGGACCCGTGACCCCCGCCGTCGCGCGGCTCATGGACGACCTCGCGCCCGGGTCCCCCACCGTGCTCCGGCTGCCCGCGGTCGCCTGCGTCCTCGGGACCGTCGTGCTCGCCGCCCTGCTCGCGCGCGAACTCGGCGGCGCTGCCTTCGCGCAGGGGCTCACCGCGCTCGTCGTCGGCACCGGGGTGGTCGCGCTCCTCGGCGGGCACCTGTTCGTCACCGCGACCGTCGACCTCGTGGTCTGGGTCGCGATCGTCTACCTGGTCGTCCGGATCCTCGCGGCGCCTCCCGGCGTCCGCGACCGGCTCTGGCTCGTCGTCGGGCTCGTGGCCGGGGTGGGCTTGCTCAACAAGGCGCTGCCCGGCGTGCTGCTCCTCGGCCTGCTCGTCGGCGCGCTCCTGACGCCCGCCGTGCGGCCCCGGCTGCGCAGCCCCTGGATCCTGGCGGGTGCCGCCGTCGCCCTGGTGTGCTGGGCGCCGTACCTGGTGTGGCAGGCCCGCAACGGGTGGCCGCAGCTCGAGCTGGGGCGGGAGATCGCTCGCGAGTACGGGACGCCGGACCACCGCGCGGCCTTCGCCGTGCAGGAGCTGGTGCTGTTCGGGTTCGCCGGTGCGTACCTCTGGATCTCGGGCGTCGTCCGGAGCCTGAGGCGACGGCGGCCGCGGCGGGGCCCGGAGCGGCCGGTCTGGCAGCCCGTGCTCGGGTGGGCCTGGCTCGTCGTGATCGTCGTCTTCGTCGTCACCGCCGGGCAGGGGTACTACGGCGCGGGCATCTACCCGCCGTTGATCGCCGCGGGCGCGGTCGGCCTCGAGGCTCGGCTGACCGCGGGGTGGGCCCGGGGCGTCGTCGTCGGCGCTGCGGTGGCCCTCGCCGCCCTGCTCGCGCCCGTCGCGCTGCCGCTGCTCCCGGCGGCGACGCTGCAGGCGTCGGGCTGGGCGGGTGCGGCCGAGCCGCAGTTCGAGACCGTGGGCTGGCCGCAGCTCGTGGACGAGGTCGCCGCGGCCTACCGGTCACTGCCGGACGCCGACCGCGCCGGGGCCGTGATCCTCACGGGCAACTACGGCGAGGCCGGCGCCGTCGACCTGTACGGACCGTCCCGCGGGCTGCCCTCCGCGTGGAGCGGGCTCAACGCCTACGGCTGGTGGGGCCCGCCGCCCGACGGCGGACGCGCGGTCGTGGCCGTCGCCGAAGGAGGCGCGCCGCAGGAGCTGCCCGGCTGCCGGTTCGTCGAACGGGTGCGGAACGACGAGGGCGTCGAGAACGAGGAGGCGGAGAACGCGGCGATCTATGTGTGCCGGCCGCCGGCGCACGGCTGGGCGGCGGTCTGGCCGCAGATCCGCCACCTCGCGAACTGAGACCTCACTCCTCGAGGTCGGGCACCTCGCGCTCGATCGCCTCCGCGCCCTCGGCGTCCAGGTCGTGCCGGGCCTCGTCGAGCGTCGCCGGTGTCACGTCCTCGCCGCGGGCGTGCACGAGGTCCTCGGCGTCCCAGGGCTGCTCCGCGCCCGTGCGCGGCTGGTGCAGGTCCCCGGGTGCCCGGTGGTGGTGCTCATCCGCTCCCAGGCCGCGGTCGGCGTCGGTCACGCCGTCCTCGGCGTGCTCGCCGAGGACCTCGTCCGCGACGTCCGGAGCGGCGTTGTCCGCCGCGTTGTCCCGCGCGCCCCACTCCGGGCCGTCGACCTGGCCGGCGACGCCGCCCTGCCGCTCGATGCGCTGATCGCTCATGCCGCAGGCGTACCCATCCGCACCGGCAGCCATGCCGCCGCTGCCCCGCCCGCCGGCGGCGGAGGAGATCAGACGGGCGTGAGGCGGAACGCCCGCGCGCCCGCGGCCCACGCCAAGTGAAGGTCGCCGGGGTCGGGGTTGCCGCGATCGTCGAGGCCGACCTTGTTGAACTTGGCGAACTGGCGGTTGTCGCGCGCCATGATCTCGTAGGCCTCGACGACGTCGGCCTCGTCGGACAGCACCGCGACGTCCGCGGTCACGCGCCGGCCCTTGAGGAGGATCGTCACGGGCTCGCCGGTGCTCAGGTTGCGCCCCCAGGCGAACGGCGTCCCGACGAGGAGGTGATCGCCACGCCGGGTGTAGGCCACGGGCACCTGGTAGCGCCGGCCGGAGGTCCGGCCTACGACCTCGATGACGATCAGGCGTGCGCCGGCCAGCCGGTTGAGGATCGGGACGTGCAGCAGACCACGGGTGATGCGGTTGACCGCGGTCTGGAACGGCAACATCTGTGCGCGCACCTCGGTCATGTCGGCCTTCCTCCTCGGGGTCGTGCCCCTGTTGCCGCAGCTATCGAAACGCTCTCGTTTCGTTCAACTATCGATACGATAGCGGCTCGATGCACGGAGAGGAACACCGATGACGCCTCGATCCTCGGATGTGCGCCCTGACTGAGCCGCCGACCAAGCCACCGACCGAGCCGCCGCTCGCGCGCCGAGGCCGCGGTGAGCACGCGCGCCGTCGCGTGCTGCGTGCGGCCCTCGACGTGCTGGCGGAGAGCGGCATGCCCGGGTTCACGGTCGAGGCCGTCGCCCGGCGCGCGGGAGCGAGCAAGGCGACCCTGTACCGGCACTGGCCCTCGGCGTCCGCCCTGCTCGTCGACGCGATGGACGCCGAGTTCCGGCCGCTGCCCGACCTGGCCACCGGCGACCTCCGCGCCGACCTGATCAGTTTCTTGACGGCCTTCGCCGACATGCTCCGCCATTCGCCGTTCCCCGAGACGATGGCGGCCTTCATCGACGCGGCCGAGCGCGACCCCGCCCTCGCCGGTCTGCACGCCGAGATCACCGAGCGACGGCGGGAGCCGCTGCTCCGGATCGTGATCGAAGCCTCGCGCCGCGGCGCCATCCGCCACGATGTCGACCCCGAGCTCGTCGTCGACCTGCTGTCGGCCCCGTTCTTCTACCGGCGGCTGATCGCCCACCGGCCGATCCCCGCCGGGATGCCCGCGGCCGTGGTCGACCATGTCCTGGCCACCCTGGGCGGCGACCACCCCTCAGGGGCGTCGAGACTGCCGGGATGAGTACTCAGGCTGTCCTCCGCGGGATCGACGCGGTCACCGTGCCCGTGCCGGACCTCGACCTCGGCCTCGCCTTCTACCGGGACGCGCTCGGCCAGGAGCTGATCTGGCGCAACGACGCGGTCGGGCAGGCGGGCCTGCGGATGCCGGGCACGTCCACGGAGATCGTCCTCACGCTGCGGGAGCCCTACGTGCCGGCGTGGCTGGTCGATTCCGCAGACGAGGCCGGCAGGGCGATCGAGGCTGCCGGTGGCCGCGTCGTCGAGGGCCCGCGGGCGGTGCCGGTCGGGAACCTCGTCGTGGCGGCCGACCCGTTCGGGAACGTCCTCGTGCTCGTCGATCTCAGCACGGGCCGCTACACCACGGACGCCGACGGCACCGTCACCGGCGTCGAGCCCTGACGCGTTGGCGACCACGGGGTCGGCACGGTGGCGGGCGACCACGGGGTCGGCCAGACGGCGGCGGGCGACCACGGGGTCGGCGCGGTGGGGTGGCCGCGGGCGGCGGTGGGGGCTGTTCGCGACGCTGTGCAGCTGAGTCGCTCCATGACTCAGTGCACAGCGTCGGAAACGATGCCCCCGACCGGTCCCAGAGCGACCGCTCGGGGTGCCGGTCGGGCCGGATCAGATCGTCGACGAGCCGGACGACGTGGACCCGCTGCCGGACGCCGGCTGCGTCAGGTCGTAGACCGTCACGCCACCGACGGTCGTGCTGGTGAAGGTGCTCTCGACCCAGCTCGTGATCTGGCTCGCCGCGCCGGAGCTCCCACCACCCGGACCACCGCCGAAGCCGCCACCGAGCCGCCGGATCCCAGGAAGTAGTGGATCTTCCCGGCGGCGACGTCGGCCTGGAACTCCGCCAGCGTCGGGCTCGGGTCGGAGCCGTTGAAGCCGCCGATCGCCATCACCGGGCGGCCCGTCGCCAGCTGGACGCCGGCGGCGCTGTTGGAACCGACCGCCGCCGCGGCCCACGTCGAGGTGGTGTCCTGCCGGAGCAGCTGGACCAGGGCGGAGTCGGGCGCGGAGGTGTCGAGCAGCCCGCCGAGCCCGCCCTGGCGACCGCCGCCGAAGCCCTGCCCGCCGAGACCCTGGGTGCCGCCCGTCGTGCCCGGCGCGCCGGCGAACCCTTGGCCCCCCTGCTGACCGAAGCGCTGGCGGAACCCTCCGGGGCCACCACCGCCAGGCCCGAAGCCACCGGCGACTTCCGGACCCGCGGAGGGGATCGAACCGGTGTGCGGCGTCGCGGCCGTGTCGACGGCGTAGGCCGCGGGACCGGCGAGACCCGTGACCACCGCCAGACCCGCGGCGCCGACCATGGCGCGCCGGGCGAAGGGCAGGCCGCTGAAGGGCAGGATGAACCCGACCGCCGCGAGGAAGCCGGCGAGCAGGACGAGCGGACGCAGCCACGGCAGCCAGTCCGGCGAGCGGTCGAGCAGGGCGTACGACCACACCGCGGTGACGATCACGACGGCCGCGAGGACGATCCGGGACTCCGGTCGGCCGCGGTAGCGCCACGCCATCCAGCCCCCGATGCCGACGAGGCCGCCGATCGCCGGCGCGAGCGCGACCGTGTAGTAGGGGTGGATGATCCCCTGCGCGAAGCTGAACAGCAGCCCGGTGACGACCAGCCAGGTGCCCCAGAGCAGCACCTGGGCGCGGCGGCCGTCCGTCCGCGGCGCACGCCGGGCCATCCACAGCAGGTAGCCGAGGAGGATCAGCGCGGCCGGCAGCAGCCACGCGATCTGCCCGCCCATCTCGGCGGAGAACAGCCGGGTGATGCCGGTCTCGCCCCACTGGCCCGCCTGCCCCTGGCCCCCGCCGGCGACGACGCTGCCGGTCTCGTTGCCGGTGAGCCGCCCGAAGCCGTTGTAGCCGAAGATCAGCTCGAGCTCCGAGTTCGTCTGCGAGCCCCCGATGTACGGGCGCGACGACGCGGGCCAGAGCTCGACGATCGCGACCCACCAGCCGGCCGAGACGAGCATCGCCACGCCGGCGGCCAGCAGCTGGACGATCCGCCGACGCAGCGACGTCGGCGCCGCGAGGAGGTAGACCAGCGCGAAGCCGGGGACGACCACGAAGGCCTGCAGCATCTTCGACAGGAACGCGAAGCCGACCAGCACGCCGACGAGCACCAGCCAGCGCGTGGATGCGCCCTCCAGCGCACGGGTCAGCGCGTACGCGGCGCCCACGAGCAGGAGCACGAGCAGCGCGTCCGGATTGTTGAACCGGAACATGAGGACGGCCACCGGCGTCAGCGCCATCACGGCGCCCGCGAGCAGGGCGGCCTGCGCCTCGAAGCGACGGCGGACGGTCGCGTAGAGCAGCCAGACCGAGCCGACGCCCATGAGCGCCTGCGGCACGAGCAGGCTCCAGGCGTTGACGCCGAAGATCCGGGCGGACAGGCCCATGACCCACAGGGACGCCGGAGGCTTGTCGACGGTGATCGCGTTGGAGGCGTCGAAGGAGCCGAAGAAGAAGGCCTTCCAGCTCTCCGACCCGGCCTGGGCGGCCGCCGCGTAGAAGGCGTTGGCCCAGCCGGACGCGCCGAGGTCCCACAGGTAGAGGGCGGCGGTGACGACGAGCAGGCCGGCGAGCGCCGGTCGCTCCCATCGGGGCCGGGCGACGGCGGCCGCAGCGGTCCGGGGCGCTGTCGGCGCCTGCAGCGCGGTGCTGCCGGCAGGCAGGCCGAGGGTGGTCATCGGGTCTCCTCCAGAGGACGTGATGCGGGGACGGGTCGGGCGGAACGCACGGCGGGAGCGAAGACCCACCAGCGCATCCCGACGAAGCGGAGCGCCGTCGTCACGAGGTTGGCGACGACGAGGACGCCGATCTCGAGCGCGCGGGCCGGCGCCGCGGAAGCCGCGTGCAGCAGGGTCAGGGCCGCGGAGCTGAGCGCCAGGCCGGCGCCGAACAGGGCGAGACCGTGCAGGTGGTGGCGCACCGCGCCGTCCGGGCCGGTCACGTCGAAGGTGAACCGGCGGTTCGCGGCGGTGTTGGCCAGCGCGGTGACGAGCAGGGCGAGCGCGTTGGCGACCACGGCGGGTAGCACGGTGCGCAGCAGCAGGTAGAGCAGCAGATAGGCGACGGTGCTCGCGACGCCGACCGTGGCGAACCGGACCGCCTGCCCCGCGAACGTCGCGCTCGGCGTCCGCTCGGGGCGGCGCATCTGCCGGCGGAGGTCCGCGACCGGCAGCTGCCCGGTCGTGAGGTCGCGGCCGAGGCGCCACACGCCCTTGAGGTCGGCGACGGCGGTGGCCACGATGTCGACGCGGCTGTCCGGGTCGTCGACCCAGTCGACGGGGACCTCGTGGATCCGAAGGCCGGTGCGTTCCGCGAGCACGAGCAGCTCGGTGTCGAAGAACCACCCCGAGTCGCGGACCAGCGGCAGCAAGGCCCGGGCGCGGTCGGCGCGCACGGCCTTGAACCCGCACTGGGCGTCGCTGAACCGCACCTGCAGGGCCAGCCGCAGCAGCCGGTTGTACCCCCGGGAGATGATCTCGCGCTTCGGGCCGCGGACGACGCGGGCCGAGCGGGCGAGCCGGCTGCCGATGGCGAGGTCGCTGTGCCCGGAGATCAGCGGCGCGACCAGCGGCAGCAGGGCGTCGAGATCGGTGGAGAGGTCGACGTCCATGTACGCGAGGACCTCCGCGTCACTCGCCGACCAGACCGTGCGCAGCGCCCGCCCGCGACCCTTCTCCTCGAGCCGGACCACCCGGACGCCGGGCAGCTCGGCGGCGAGGGCGGCGGCGACCAGCGGCGTCCGGTCCTTGCTCGCGTTGTCGGCGATGGTGATGCGCCAGGTGAACGGGAAGCGCTCGGTGAGGTACGCGTGCAGCCGGCGGACGCCGGGGCCGAGGTCGGCCTCCTCGTCGTACACGGGGACGACGATGTCGACCGCCGGCCGTTGACCGTCGTCCCGTGGTTCCAGGCGGGGTTCGACGCCGGGCACGGGTGCCTCGGTGAGATCTGCGGTGGCCATGGCAGAACCGTGAGGGAGCGTCGTGGGACGGCTCTGCACATCGGCTGTGGACGCACTGTGAGGGCCTGCCTACAGCTGGCTCACAGTCGACGTCCGGAGAACGTCGAGAGGGCGCGCTCACCCTGAGGCCATGACCGCCACCACCGCCGTCTGGATCGCCCTCGCCGCAGCCGCTGCCACCACTGCCGTCCGCGCCCTGCGCACCCGACCCGCCCGCGCCACCGTCCGCACCACCGCCCGCACCACCGTTCCCTCACCGCGCGCCGACGTCGACGGCTGGCACCCCCGCGTCACCAGCGGGTGCGGCCGCTGACGCCGGCGTCCGGCGCGGGATCCTCGGCGGTGAAGTAGCGCTGCAGCGTCGGCCCGACCCACCGGACGAGCTCGTCGGCCGGCATGGCCGCGACCGGAGGCAGACGCAGCACGTACCGGGTCAGGGCCACACCGAGCACCTGCGAAGCGACCAGTCCTGCACGGACGGCCACGTCGGCGCCCGGCGGGGCGACGGCCGCCACCATCGGCGCCAGTTGCTCCGCGAAGATCTGGCGCAGGCGCTGCGCGGCCGCCTCGTTCGTGGCGCCGACCCGTAGCAGTGCCTGCAGGGTGCCGTCGTCCTCCCAGCGCGCGAGGAAGTACTCCGCGGCCAGCCGCCCGACGTGCTCCCGGGGCATCGCGCCCGGGGCCGGCAGCCGGAGCTCGAAGTCGGCGGCGGCGGCGAACAGCCCCTCCTTCGAGCCGAAGTACCGCATGACCATCGACGGATCGATCTCGGCGTCCGCCGCGATGGCGCGGATCGTCGCCCTCTCGTACCCGTCGGTCGCGAACCTCTCGCGTGCGGCAGCCAGGATCGCGGCGCGGGTGGCGTCGGAACGGCGCGGTCGAACATCGGTACTCATGCCAACAAGTGTAGGCCAACACCTGTTGACTTCGCGGACGACTGGCTCCTAGGCTTGCCAACAAGCGTTGGCCAACATCCGTTGGCGTATGGGAGGCACGAAGCCATGACCGCATCCACGGACGTCGTGATCGTCGGGGCCGGCCCCACCGGCCTCCTGCTGGCGGGGGACCTCGCTGCCGCCGGCGTCTCCGTCACCGTGCTCGAACGGCGCCCCGAGCACGAGAACAACCTGACGAGGGCGTTCGCCGTGCACGCGCGGACCCTCGAGGTGCTCGACGCCCGCGGGCTCGCCGACGAGCTCCTCGCGCGCGGCGCCCGCCTCGCCGACCTGCGATTCCTGCGCCGGCTGAGCGTGAGCCTCGCGGGGTTGCCGACCCGCTATCCGTTCCTGCTCGTCACGCCGCAGTACGAGGTGGAGCGCCTGCTCGAGCAGCGCGCCCTCGCGTCCGGAGCCCGGATCCGGCGCGGCGTCGAGGTAGAGGATCTCCGGCAGGACGAGGCCGGCGTCGACGTCCTCACCACGACCGGTCCCGTGCGCGCCCGGTTCGTCGTCGGGACGGACGGCGTCCACAGCAGCGTCCGGCACGCATTGGGGTCGCCGTTCCCGGGCCGGACCGTCGCGCGCTCGGTGATGCTCGCCGACGTCCGCCTGGCGGAGAAGCCCCCGGACGTGATCACGGCGAACGCCGACGGTGAGACGTTCGGCTTCGTCGCCCCCTTCGGCGACGGCTGGTACCGGGTGATCGCGTGGAGCCGGGCGCGGCAGCTGCCGGACGACGCGCCGGTCGACCTCGACGAGGTCCGGCAGGCGTTCGGCCAGGCACTCGGAACCGACTACGGCATGCACGACGCCCGCTGGCTGTCGCGCTTCCACAGTGACGAGCGGCAGGTGCCGCAGTACCGCGTGGGCCGGGTCTTCCTGGCCGGGGACGCCGCCCACGTGCACAGCCCGGCGGGAGGCCAGGGCATGAACACCGGGCTGCAGGACGCCGCCAACCTCGGCTGGAAGCTCGCGGCCGAACTCCAGGGCTGGGCCCGTCCGGGCCTGCTCGACAGCTACCACGACGAACGGCACCCCGTCGGCCGACTCGTGCTCCGCGTCAGCGGCGGCATGCTCCGGGCCGTCCTGTCCCCGCGGCGCCGGCTGGCCGTCCTCGGCACGCTGGCCACCGTGGCCCTGCGGGTTCCCGCGATCGCGCGCCGGGCGGCGCTGACGGTGTCGGGGATCGGGATCGCGTATCCGCGCCCCCGCGGCGCGCACCCCCTCGTCGGCCGGCGCGCGGACGACGTCGAACTCACCGGCGGCCGCCGCCTGGCGGAGGTGCTCCGGGACGGGCGCTTCGTCCTGGTGACGCCCGCGTCCGCGGGTCTGCGGAACGGTCCCACGGAGGGCGCTCACCTGCGCGTGGTGGAACCGCTCGACGGCACGCGCGTCACCACGCTGGTCCGCCCCGACGGATACGTGGCATGGGCGGCGGAGAAGCCGTCGGTGACCGACGTCCGGAAGGCCGTCGCCGACTGGTGCCCCACGGCATCGGACGTGCCTGCGCCGCAGCTCTCGTCCTGATCGGCAGCTGCGCCTCGGAGCTCAGCCGTCCGCGCGGATCGCCGTGAGGCCCCACGTCGTGAACGGCACGGTCAGGGGCGCGCCGAGCTCGTCGGCCGCGGCGGCGACGGAAGCCAGTACCTGCTCGGCGGCGTCCGGCGCCAGGCTGGTGAGGCCGCCCGACGTGGCAAGGAGGTCCAGCAGCTCGTCCCGGGTGTACGAGCGCTCCCAGTCGTGCCGCCACAGCTCGGGCTCGCCGAACCCGCCCGCCTCCCGGATCCCGCCCGCGGCCCGCTCGTAGAGCCCCCGGTAGGCGTCGAGCATCGAGCCCCCCGGCCGGCCGCCGGAGCCCAGCGGCGAGTCGGGAGCCGCCCGGCGGAAGGCCCCCTCGAGGGCCTGCGCGACCGTGCGCGGCAGCTCGTACACGTGGCCGAACGGCGCCAGCACTCCGCCCGGCCGCAGCACCAGCGCAGCCTTCGCGGCGCCCGCGACCGGGTCGACCCAGTGCCACGCGGTCCCCGCCACCACCGCGTCGAACGTGCGGCCGGCCGGCTCCCACGTCTCGAAGGTCGCGATCTCGACCTCGATGCCCGCGGCCCGCGCGACGCCGGCCATGCGAGGGTCCGGGTCGACGCCGAGCACGGAGCACCCGGCCGCCCGGAACTGCCGGGCCTCGATGCCCGTGCCGCAGCCGACGTCGAGCACGTCGGGGCGAGCGCCGTCGTCCCCACCGAGCACGGCGGCGACGATCCGATCGATCACGTCCGCCGGGTACGGGGGCCGGGCGCGGTCGTACCGCTCCGGGCCGACCCCGAAGGACTGCGCGATGCTCCGGTGCTCGTGCGGCCGGGGCTGCGGCGACGACGGCGGACCGACCACGCGCCCACTCTAGGGTCCGCGGCCGCGGCCACGGTCCACGCCGGGACAGGAACGGAGGTCCCGTCAGCGGGTGACGGTGGGGACCCCGCCCTGCCAGGTGAGCGGCAGCACGTAGAGCGCCCGGTGGGTCTGCGCCGAGTCCCAGCCGTGGAAGAGGATCGAGCTCCGCCCGTCGGTGCCGGTGACGACGTCCTCACCGCCCGGGCCGATGACGTGCGTGGCGGAGGTCGTCAGCATCGGCTGGGCGGCCTTGCGGTACGGACCGGCCAGGGCGGACGCGGTGGCGTACCCCGTCGCGTACTTCGGCCCCGAGTAGTCGTTCGCCGAGTACAGCAGGGTGTAGGTCGAGCCGTGCCGCACGAGGTCCGGGGCCTCGATGAGGTTCCCCTCCCAAGCCTGGTCCTGCTTGATCAGCTTCTTCGGCGCTCCGACCAGCTGGGTCCCGTCCGGCGAGGTCTTCTGCAGCCAGAGCCAGGTGTCCTTGCCGCAGCAGTTCCCGTCGTTCTTGTAGAGCAGATACCGGGTGCCGTCGGCGTCCACGAACGAGGCGGGGTCGATGGCCCCGCCGAGGTCGTCCGGGCAGACCAGGGGCTTGCTGCCCACGGGCGTGAACGGGCCGGTGGGGGAGGTGGCCCGGGCGACCCCGATGCACTGCACGTCGGGGGAGACGCTGTGGGCGGCGAAGTAGAGCACGTACCCGCCTCC
The DNA here is from genome assembly GCA_963755755.1 of uncultured Actinomycetota bacterium. Lineage (GTDB taxonomy): Bacteria > Actinomycetota > Actinomycetes > Actinomycetales > Kineosporiaceae > DATKNA01. The sequence goes on along the minus strand of CAVWLJ010000014.1, from coordinate 181,214 downwards.
GGGCGTCGCGCTGACGTCGGGCGCCCAGGTCCGCCCCGCCGTCGCCCACGCGGGCAGCTTCGGCAGCGGATCGGTCGACAGCAGCTTCCAGGTGCGCAGGTCCGTCGACGTCGCGACCTGCAGGTTGCCGAACGGCCCCGTCCGCTGCGTGGCGTAGGCGTACCAGGTGCCCCCGGCCTGCACCGCGTCCGGGTCGGGGAAGTCGTCGTCGAGCACGGGCGTGGGCACGGCGGCGGGAGCGGACGCCGAGGTCGCGGCGCCGGCCGAGCCGGTCGACGAGCCAGACCCGGACGACGCGGATCCCGATCCGCCACAGGCCCCGAGCGCGAGCACGACGGCGACACCGCCGAGGGCCACACGAGTCCGAAGCACGACGAAACCTCCCGAAGCAGACGAGAAACGGGCCTCATCATCACCCGTCAGGCCGCCCGCGGCGACGTCACCCCGGCTCGCTGCCGAGGGGAGCGGCGCCGTCAGCGCCGGTCGGTCGTGATCCGGAAGATCGTCGACGCCTGGAACGTCTCCTGCGGGTGCAGCACGGTAGTGGGGAAGTCGGGGTGGTTCGGCGAGTCCGGGAAGTGCTGCGTCTCCAGGCACAGCGCGTCGCCGGCCCGGTAGAGCCGCCCGGCCTTGCCGCGCAGCTGACCCGTGAGGTGGTTGCCCGAGTAGAACTGCACGCCGGGCTGGTCGGTCCACACCTCGAGCACACGACCGCTGCCCGGGTCGCGGGCGACCCCGGCGAGCCCCAGCCCCTCCCGCTCCGGCGCCCCGCCGGCGACGCCGTCGAGCACGAAGTTGTGGTCGTAGCCGCCGGCCCGGGCCAGCTGCTCGTTCCCCTCGCGCCATCGCGCCCCGACCGCCGTCGGCGTCCGGAAATCGAACGGCGTCCCCTCGACCGGCGCCAGCTCGCCGAGGGGGATGGACGTGGGGTCGACCGGGGTGTAGCGGGACGCGTGCAGCTGCGACCTGGTGCTCCGCGACCGAGCCCGAACCCTCGCCGGCGAGGTTCCAGTAGGAGTGGTTGGTGAGGTTGACGACCGTGTCGAGCCCGCCCTCGGGCTCCTCGTTGCGGGCCTCGTAGTCGAGCCGCAGGCTGTCCCCGCTCAGCGTGTACGTGACGGTGACGGCGAGGCGGCCCGGGAAGCCCTCGTCGCCGTCCGGGCTCACCAGCGACAGCCGGACGCCGCCGGCGCCGAGCTCCTCGGCGTCCCAGCGCTGCTTGTCGAACCCACCCGGGCCGCCGTGCAGGGAGTTGGGGCCGTTGTTCGCCTCCAGCCGGTACTCGCGCCCGTTCAGCGAGAAGCGGGCGGCGGCGATCCGGTTGGCGTAGCGACCGACGAGGGCACCGAAGTAGGGGCTGACCGTGGCGTACGGCGTGGCCTCGTCGAAGCCGAGCACGATGTCGGCGCGCTCGCCGATCCGGTCGGGCGCGAGCACCGACTGCACGACGCCGCCGTGATCGAGCACGGTGACCTCGAGCCGGTCGCTCACGAGCCGGAACGCGGTGACGGCCGTGCCGTCAGGAAGGGTGCCGAAGGATTCGCCCACGGACGGCGAGCCTAGGCGGTGTCCAGCCGTCCGTGGTCGTCGCGGTCGACGCGACGGGCCATCAGGACGTCGTCGACGTACTGCCCCTCCAGGAAGAACTCGTCGGCGAGCAGGCCCTCGACGGCGAAGCCGTGCTTCTCGTAGAGCCTGCGAGCGCCGGTGTTCCAGCCGAGCACGCGCAGCGAGAGCTTGCGGGCACCACGCCGGCGGGCCTCCTCGGCGGCCGCCTCGAGCAGGGCACCCCCGACGCCGCGTCCCTGGGCGGCCGGATGGACGCCGAGGCCCTGGATCTGCAGCACGTGGGCGTGGGACGGCAGCGGCGTCACGGGCCGGATCTTCACGTACCCGACGACCGCGCCGTCCACCTCGGCCACGAGGACCTCCTCGGGACTGGTGCGTTCGCCGAAGAAGGAGTGACTGCCGGGGTCGTCCGGCGGCGCTACCGGTGCGGCCAGGTACGTCCACGTCGCGAGGTCGACCTGGGTGAGGGCGGGCCCGTCGTCCGGCGTGGCTCTCCGTATGACCAACACAAGGTCAACGGTGCCAGCACCACCACGAGGCCGATCACGAGGGTGGCGAGCCGGCCGTCGGCGCGAGTGCGGAGCGACGGACGATCCGGCACAGTCGGGGGATGTCGACCGAAGAGCGCCGCACCGACGAGATCGACGAAGCGGACCTGCCGGGACCGGGTGGCGTCACGCAGGTCGGCGAGTGGGCGGTGGGCCGCTCGCGAGGCGAGGTCTTCGCCGTCTCCCGGCGCTGCCGCCACCAGCTCGCCGACCTCGCGAAGGGCTCGGTGGACGCCGAGGGCTGCCTCGTCTGCCCGTGGCACCAGAGCCGCTACGACGTGCGGACGGGCGCCATGGTCAGCGGACCGAAGGGCTTCCTGGGGTACCACGGCCGGACGCCGGGCTACACCCAGTTCGTGCTGGCGTACGGGCGGCACCTGCGGCTGCGCGTGGCCACGGTGGCCCGGCAGGCCGGCCGGCTGCTCATCCGCTGACGCTGCGCCGCCACTCGCCGAGGCGCTCCTGGCTGCGGACCAACCGCAGCAGGGTCACCAGGCCGAGGCCGCCGACGAGGTTGCCGACGACCGTCCAGGCGAACCACCAGGCCCAGTTGCCGTAACCGATCCCAGGTGCGCCCGCGTGCAGGCCCGCGAAGACCAGGATCGAGTCGAGGATGCTGTGGTACAGCCCGCTGCCGACGATGACGAGGGCGCCGGCGACGCACGCGACGATCCGGGCCGTCTCGTCGTCGGTGCCGTTCTGCATCCGGGTCATGAGCGTGATCGCCGCCCCGGCGAGGACCGCGAGCGCGAACGTGCGCAACGTCAGGGACGACGCCGCGTACTCGCTCCCCCGCCGGATCGCCTCCCCGCGCAGCGACGGCAGCGCGGTGACGACGAGCCAGGCGGCGACCCATCCGCCGAGCAGGTTGCCGACCAGCGTGCCGAGCCAGAGCCGGCCCAGCTGCCACCAGCTCGCGGCGCCCGCGACGACGGTGGTCACCGGGACCAGGAACCCCTCCGTGAACAGCTCGCTGTGCCCCAGGAGCAGGGCGATGAAGCCGATGGAGAACGCCAGCGCCCCGAGCAGCACGCTGCCCGTCTCGTGCTCCACGACGAGCAGCACGAGGACGCCGAAGCCGATCTCCAGGCCGGCCACCGTCGCGGTCGCGAGCAGGTCGTACCAGGCGCGGTGCAGCCGCGGGGCGCCGCGCAGGACGATGCGGTCCAGCGCTTCGTCCTTCTCCTCCGCGCCGGGGTCCTCCGCGGCGTCGTTCGGGCGGCGCTCCAGGTCCTGGCTCACCCAGCAACGGTGAGGGATCGCCGCGGGGACCGCCCGATGATCAGGCCGAGCGCGCGCGTCCGAGCACGTGCATCGACGAAGGCCCGAGCCGCACCGGCCGGAACCGGAACCGCTCCTCGGTCTCGACGACCAGCCCGGCGGCGCGGATCGCCTCCGGCGTCCGGCGGTTCGGGTGGCAGCCGCCCGCGGCGAGACGCCACAGCGGGGTGACCGCGTCCTGGAGGACGCCGGCGACCCCGGCGGAGCGCACGTGCTCGTAGTACCGCACCTCGCCGCCGCGACGGAGCACCCGCAGCATCTCCGCCAGCGCCGACGCCTGGTCCGGCACGGAGCACAGCACGAGCGAGGTCACGACGGCGTCCGCGGCGGCGTCCGGCAACGGCAGGTGGTCGGCGTCCCCGTCGACCACCCGGACGGGCACCGGCGCGTGCGCGGCGGCCCGCTCGGCGAGCGCGCGGAGCGTGTCGTCCGGTTCCACGGCGACGACCTCGGCGACCGACTCCGGGTAGTGCGCGAACATCCGGCCGTTGCCGGCTCCGACCTCGACGACCCGGCCGGCGAGACCGGCGACGAGTCGGCGGCGGTGCTCCGCCATCCCGCGCTCGTCCGCCTCCTCGCTCACCCGTGCGTAGGCGCGCGCGAAGCGCGGGTGCTGGAACCGGCGGTCGGACACCGACCTAGGCTGGCATCCGTGACGGGCCGCGAGCTACGGGCCGACTGCTCCCGCTGCACCGGCCTCTGCTGCGTGGCGCCGGCGTTCGCGCGGTCGGCGGACTTCGCCCTCGACAAGCCCGCCGGCCGGCCGTGCCCGCACCTGCAGTCGGACTTCCGATGCGAGATCCACGCGCGGCTGCCCGAGCGAGGCTTCCGCGGCTGCACCGTCTACGACTGCTTCGGAGCGGGGCAGCGGCTGACGCAGGAGACGTTCGCGGGTGCCGACTGGCGAGTGGCGCCGGACGTCCTCGCGGTCTTCGAGACCGTCCGGGCACTGCACGAGCTGCTCTGGTACGTCGCCGCCGCGCTCGACCTGCCGGCCGCCGCACCGGTGCACGATGAGCTGCGCGCCGCCTTCGCCGAAACGGACGAACTGGCGGGCGCCGCCCCCGGGGAGTTGGCCCACCTCGACGTCGACGGCCACCGAGGCCGGGTCAACCCGCTGCTGCAGCGGGCGAGCGAGCTCGCCCGCGCGGGCGTCGCCGGACGCCGGGAGCTGCGGGGCGCGGTTCTGGTCGGCGCGGATCTGCGCGGTCAGGACCTGCGCGGCGCGAACCTGCGGGGCGCGGTGCTCGTCGGCGCGGACCTGCGGGGTGCGGACCTGGGCCTGGCCGACCTCACCGGGGCGGACCTGCGCGGCGCCCTGGTCGACGGACCGGGCCTGCGGGACGCGTTGTTCGTCACGCAGGCCCAGCTCGCCTCGCTGGGATCTCCTGACCCTGCCCCAGCGAGGAGCCGAGGGCCTCGGCGAAGCCGTGGAGTCCCTCGGTCCTGACGACGTCGACGCCGCCGCGGTCGAGCCCGCCTACGCTGATTCGCGTGGCGGACTGGACCTTCTTCACCAACCACGCCCACGTTCTGCTCTGCATCGCGCGGGACCCGGAGATCCGCGTCCGCGACCTCGCGCTTCGCGTCGGGATCACGGAGCGCGCCGCCCAGCGGATCGTCGCCGACCTCGTCGACGCGGGGTACGTCGAGAGGTCCCGCGACGGCCGGCGCAACCGGTACCGGGTCCGGGACGACCTGCCGCTGCGCCACCCCGTCGAGCAACCGCACCGGGTCGGCGAGGTGCTGGCCGTGCTGGCCGAACTCGAGCCGGCGCTGTCGCCGGACGCCGCCTCCCGACCGCCGGTGGATCCCGGCAGCGTGTAGCCGGACGATCAGCGGGTAACGGCGCCGGCATGACGACCTTCGTCTCCGCCGCGGTGCGAGGCGCGGCCGCGGGAGCGGCCGGGACAACCGCCCTCAACGCCGTCACCTACCTCGACATGGCGTGGCGCGGGCGTCCGGCGTCGTCCACGCCGGAGGACACCGTGGAGAAGCTCGCCCACACCGCCGGGCTCGAGGTGCCCGGCGACGACGCGACCCGGCAGAACCGGCTCGCCGGGCTCGGCCCGCTCACCGGCATCGCGACCGGCGTCGGCGTCGGCGTCCTCGCCGGCCTGCTCGCGCGCCGCGACCCGCCGCTGCCCGTGCTCGCCGGCCTCGTGGGAGCCGTGGCGATGGCGGGCGCCAACGGGCCGATGACCGTGCTTCGGATCACCGACCCGCGGCAGTGGAGCCCCGCGGACTGGATCTCGGACGTGGTGCCGCACCTCGCCTACGGGCTCGTCACCGCGGCGGTGGCGCGAGGACTGGTCCGCGCCGGGTAGAGCGGCGGATCAGCGGTAGAGGCGCTCGGTGTAGGCGGCGCCGTAGTAGCGCTCGATCTCCTCGAGTGGCTGGTCGGAGCGCTCGAACCGCTTGGCGATGCGCGCCCGTGACGGCACGGCGTCCGGCTGCCAGGTCTCCGGCTCCCACAGCTGCGACCGCAGGAACGCCTTGCCGCAGTGGTAGAAGACCTGCTCGACCTGCACGACGAGGGCGAGCAGCGGGCCGGTGCCCCTTGACGACCATGCGGTCGAACCAGGGCGCGTCGCTGACCACGGAGGCGCGGCCGTTGACGCGGAGGGTGTCGGTGCGTCCGGGGAGCAGGAAGAGCAGCCCGACGTGCGGGTTCGCGAGCACGTTGAGGAATCCGTCGACGCGCCGGTTGCCGGGCCGTTCCGGCAGGGCGAGCGTGGTGTCGTCGAGCACGAGCGCCAATCCGGCGGGGTCGCCCTTCGGCGAGACGTCGCAGCTGCCGTCGGCGGCGGCGGTCGCGACCAGGCAGAACGGGGAGAGGGCGATCCACTCGCGATCGACGTCCTCGAGCCGGGTCCGCACCTTCCGCGCCGCCTGCGGCGCGGGCTCCCCCACCAGCGACCGGAGCCGGTCGGGGTCGGTGACGACGGTGGCGCCGGCGAGCGCGTCGGTGGTGTCCATGCCCCCAGCCTGGCGCATCTCACCCGTCAGCCGGTCCGCGGCGGCTACGGGCGCCTGCCGAACCGGAGCTTCCACGGCATCGCCGCGGATTCCAGCTGCACGCGCAGGCTCATCTTCGACGCCCCGGCGACGCGCTCCTCGAAGCGGATCGGCACCTCCCGGACGGTCAGCCCGTGCTGCACCGCCCGGTGGAGGAGCTCGACCTGGAACGAGTAGCCGTCGCTGCGCACCGAGCCGAGGTCGATCGTCCGCAGCGCCGACGCCCGCCACGCCTTGAAGCCCGCGGTGGCGTCGCGGACGTGCAGCCGCAGGATCGCGTTGACGTAGAAGTTCGCCCACGCGGAGAGCGCCTTGCGGTGCCACGGCCAGGCGCTGGCCGTCGACCCGCCCGGGACGTAGCGCGAGCCGAGGACGACGTCCGCAGGCGCCGACCGCAGCGTGTCGAGCATGATCGGCAGCACGGAGGCGGGGTGGGAGAGGTCGGCGTCCATCTGGACGACGACCTGGGCGCCCTCGTCGAGCGCCCGCGTCATGCCCGCGACGTAGGCGCGGCCGAGGCCGTTCTTGTCCGCCCGGTGCAGGACGCCGACGACCCCGGGGAACGTGGAGGCGAGCTTCTCCGCCGCGTCGCCGGTCCCGTCGGGCGAGTTGTCGTCCACGACGATGATGTGGACGTCGGTGAGCGCCCCCGCCCGCACCAGGTTCATGATCTGCTCGACGAGGACCGGCAGGTTCTCGCGCTCGTTGTACGTCGGCACGACGACGACCGTCCTGCCCAGCGTCTCGGCCACGGTGTCGCTTCCCTCGCTGTCGTCGCTCCCGGACGGCGTCGCACATTACCCGCCGCGGTCCCCGTCCGGCTCCGCCCCACGTCCGGCGATCGTGGGTGAGGATGACGGCGTGCGACTGCGCCAGGTGGAACCGGCCGACATCCCGGTGTTCTACGAGCACCAGGCCGACCCGGAGTCGGCGCGCATGGTGGCGTTCGCCTCCCGCGACCGCGAGGCGCACGCCGCGCACCTGGAACGGATCACTGCCGACCCCGACGTCGTTCTCCGGACGATCGTCGAGGGCGACGCGGTCGCCGGCCAGGTCCTGAGCTTCCCCCGCAACGGCGTCCGCGAGGTGGGGTACTGGCTCGGCCGGGAGTTCTGGGGGCGAGGGATCGCCACCGCGGCGCTCGGGGAGTTCCTCCGGATCGACACCAGCCGGCCGCTGCACGGCGTCGTCGCCGAGACCAATGCGGCGAGCCGGCGGGTGCTCGAGCGCCATGGCTTCGTCGTCGCGGGCAGGCTCGAGCCCGACCCGGACATGCCGCCCGAGCTCGCGGTTCCGCTGCTCGTGCTGAAACTGGAGTGACCATGGACGTTCTCGCGTGGTCGTTCAGCACCGGCTGGGCCAGCGGCATCAGCGGGTACTCCGTCGTGCTCATCCTCGGCATCGCCGGCCGCGTGTTCGGCGTCGAGGGGGTGCCGCCCGGTCTGGAACGCACCGACGTCCTCCTGGCGGCCGCCGTGCTGTTCGTCGTGGAGCTCGTCGCCGACAAGATCCCCTACGTCGACTCCGTCTGGGACGCCGTCCACACGGTCATCCGTCCGGTGATCGGGGCGACGGTCGCCGCCCTGATCGCCGGACAGTCGGGCTCGCTCCACCAGATCGCGGCGGGCGCCACCGGCGGTCTGACCGCGCTGGCGAGCCACTCCGTCAAGGCCGGCATCCGCGCGGCCGTGAACACCTCGCCGGAACCGGCGAGCAACATCGCGGTCAGCCTGGGGGAGGACGTGACGGTCGCCGGCGTCGTCAGCCTGTCGGTCCTGCATCCCGTCGCGGCCGCCGTCATCGCCGCCGTCCTGCTCGTCGCCGGCGCCACCCTGGTGCTGCTGCTCCTGCAACGGATCCGGCGGTTCCGGGAACGGTGGCGGCAGCGCCGGGCCGCCCGGCCGGCGACCTGAACCACGCCTCACGCCGGCGCCAGCTGCTCCTCGCCGAGCCACAGGTCGAGCACGCCGGCGTCCGCGCCGGTACCGACCACCACCACGACGCGCCCCTCCCAGCGGCCGTCCACGCTGCGCCATCCCACGACCACGCCGGGCCAGCGCCCGGGAGCGGTCGGCGGGTCCGTCACCCAGCAGTGCCGGGGAGGCATCCGCCCGCGGTTCCCGTCCACCGGCTGCCCGGCGCGAGCGGCGCGTGCGCGCTCGCCCGCATGCGCGTCCCGGAACGCGTCGGCACTGCGCCGCGCCTCCTGCCGTCCCCACCCGCCACTCCCCATGCCCTCATTCTGACTCGATTCGAACAGATGTTCTAGAGCGACCGCCGAGGGGTCGCAGACGTACGATCACCGGGTGGCCCTGCTCGAGCGCGAGCATCAGCTGCGGAGCATGGCGACGTATCTCGCCGACGCCGCGGCCGGTTCCGGCCGCCTCGTCTTCGTCGCCGGGCCGGCCGGGGTCGGCAAGACGACGTTCGTCCGCCGGCTCGTGGCGGACGCGGCGCAGAGCATCCGCCCCGGCTTCGGTGCCTGCGACGGTTCCCTGACACCCTCCCCGCTCGGGCCGCTGCTCGACGTGCTGCCCGTGCTGCCCGCGGACGTCTGGCCGGCCGGCGCGGAACGGCACGAGGTCTTCACCCGGCTCGTGACGGCACTCCGGACGCCGCCGACGCCGGAGCCGTACCTGCTCGTCATCGAGGACGCGCACTGGGCGGACGAGGCGACGCTCGACCTGATCCGCCACCTCGCCCGCCGGATCCACACCTGCCACGCCCTGGTCGTCGTCACCTATCGGCCGGAGGACCTCTCCCGCGAGCACGGCCTGCGCCTCGTCATCGGCGAGGCGGCCACCGCCGCCGGCGTCCGGCGACTCGACATCGGGGCGCTCTCCCCGGCCGCGGTCTCCACGCTGGCCGAGAACGCCGAGGGCTGGCTGGAGGGCGACGGCGACGTCGGCGAGCTGTACGCGCTGACCGGTGGCAACGCCTTCTTCGTCACGGAGATCCTCGCCGCCGCCGGCCCGCGGCTGCCCACGAGCGTCCGCGACGCGGTGCTCGCCCGCCTCGCGCGTCTGTCGCCGGCCGGGCGCGAGGTCGTGGAGGTCATCTCGCTCGCGGGCCCCCGTGTCGAGCTCGACCTCCTCGAGGCGCTCCTCGACGGCGAGCTGACTCCCGTCGACGAGCCGCTCGCGCACGACGTCCTGCGGCTGGACGGCAGCGTCGTCCTGTTCCGTCACGAGCTCGCCCGGCTGGCCGTCGCCGAACAGGTGCCGGCGTTCCGGCGGATCGCCGTCCACCGTCGCGTGCTCGCGGCGCTTCTGGACCGGCCGGATGCCGACCCCGCCCGGCTGTCGCACCACGCCGAGGAGGCGGGCGACGCCGAGGCCGTGATCCGCTGGGCGCTGCCGGCGGCGGAGCGCGCCGCCGAGCTGGGTGCCCACCGCGAGGCGGTGCAGCAGTACCAGCGCCTGCTGCGGCACGCGGACGCGTTCGACGAGGCGCGCCGCGCAGACCTACTCGGCCGGATGAGTTACGAGTACTACCTCACGGACTGCATCCCCGAGGCGCTCGCCGCCCGCGAGGAGGAGTTGCGGCTGCGCGCCGCCCGCGGCGACATCCGCGGCGTGGGTGCGACGCACCGGTGGCTGTCCCGGCTCAACTGGTTCAACGGGCAGAGCGCGGAGGCCGAGCGGCACGCGACGCTCGCGGTCGACGCGCTCGTCTCGACCGGATCGCCGGATCTCGGCATGGCCTACAGCAACCGCGCGCAGCTGTGCATGCTGCGCGGCGACCTCGACGGGACCCGGCGGTGGGGCGACCTCGCGATGGACGTCGTCAACCGGCTCCCGGAGGGCCCGGACCGGACGAACGTCGCCGTCCATCTCCTGAACAACCTGGGCACGGCCGAACTGTCCTCCGGGGACGCCGAGGTCGGCCGGCGGATGCTGACGAGCAGCCTGGAGCAGGCGCTCGAGGCGGGTCTGCACGAGCACGTGGCGAGGGCGTACTGCAACCTCGCCTCGAACGCGGTGCTCATGCGGGACCACGTGGCGGCGCGGACCTACTTCGAGGACGGGATCCCGTACTGCATGGAGCGGGACCTGGACGCCTGGGGGCTGTACCTGGAGGGCTGGCAGGCGCTGCTGCTGCTCGAGACGGGTGACCTCGTCGGTGCCCGGCGTCACGCCGAGGGCGTGGTCCGCCGTCCGGACGTCGCGCCGATCAGCATGGTCCTGCCCTTGACCGTCCTCGCCCGCGCCCGCGCGCGCACCGGACAGGGCGGCTGGCAGGAGCCGCTCGACCGGGCGGCGGAGTTCGCCGGCACGTCGCGTGAGCTCCAGCGGCTCGGCCCCGTCGCGCTGACCCGCTGCGAGATCGGGTGGCTCCAGGGCGACGTCACGGCGGCCTCGCGGGAGGCGGCGCACCTCCTCGCCTCGACGCCGTCGGACGATTCGCCGTGGCTCCGCGGCATGCTCGCCACCTGGATGCCCCCGGACGCCCCGCTGGAGGGCCCACCCCTCGCACCCCCGTACGCGCTGGAACGCGAGAGGCGCTGGGTGGAAGCGGCCCAGGCGTGGGAGCTCCTCGGCTGTCCCTTCGAGGGGGCGATGGCGCTCGCCCGCAGCGGCGACCCCGCGCATCTCACCACCGCGCTGGGCCGGTTCCAGCATCTCGGCGCCGAAGCGGCCGCCGCTCGCGTCCGGATCCTGCTGCGCGGCCGTGGGCTGCCCGCACCCCGCGGACCCGGTGCGTCGACGCGTGCGCACCCGGAGGGGCTGACCGGGCGGCAGGCCGAGGTCCTCGACCTGCTCTCCGATGGTCTGACCGACGCAGAGATCGCGCAGCGCCTCGTGCTGTCCCGGCGCACCGTCGAGCACCACGTCGCCGCGATTCTCGCCAAGCTCGGCGTCGGTTCGCGCGGGGAGGCCGCGCAGGTGGCGGCACGAGCCCATCGGTAGCACCGCGGGGGCACAGATCTGGGTACCGCCCGGCGTCATGTGGGTGACGACTGCCGATCCCGGGGAGCGCCCGGCGCCACGAGGCTGAGGACGTTCGCATTTCGCGCGGCGCCGGAACCGGCGTCCCGACATCAAGGAGTTCACATGCCTCTGTTCCTCGACATCCACAACGTCGGTGACGGCGTGAAGATGGAGGACGTCGCCAAGGCCCACCAGGCCGACCTGGCGACGCAGGGCGAGTACGGCGTCGACTACCTGCGGTACTGGGTCGACGAGACCGAGGGCAAGATCTTCTGCCTGGTCGAGGCGCCGAGCCAGGAGGTCGCGGCCGACGTGCACCGCAAGGCGCACGGTCTCGTCGCCGACCAGATCTTCCAGGTGCAGGAAGGCGCCTGACCGTTCCCGTGTCGGTGGCCCCCGCTAGCGTCCGTCCTGCGGGCACGGGACGGTGGCGCGGGGCCCCCGGGGCGGAGGTCGGGCATGGTGAACGGGACGCCGGCAGAGCGGTTCGCGGTGCTCGTCGACGAGTTCACCGGCCGCCCCGAGGTGACGCCGCCCGGCGGGGAGCGGCGAGGCTTCGGGTCCGGCGCCCTGAAGGCCGGCGGCGCGATCTTCGCCATGCTCACTCGCGACGAGCTCGTGCTCAAGCTCCCGAAGTCCCGGGTCGCCGAGCTCGTCGCGAAGGGCGAGGGGCGGCCCTTCGACGCGGGCAAGGGCACGCCGATGAAGGAGTGGGTGGTCGTCGCGGACGACGACCTCGACACCTGGCTCGCCCTCGCGGAAGAGGCCCTCACGTTCGTATCGGCCGGCCGCCGCCCCTGACTACCATCGCCCCATGACCCAGGACTCCGGCGAGCCGGCCGTCGGCTTCGAGCGCGACGTCAAGCCCCTGTTCCGGGAGCGGGACCGGCGGTCCATGCTCGGCTCGTTCGACCTGTGGTCGTACGACGACGTCCGCGGCAACGCCGGCGCGATCCTCGATCGGGTCAGTGACGGCTCGATGCCCTGCGACGCGGAGTGGTCCGGGGAGCAGATCGGCGTCCTGCAGCGCTGGATCGACGCGGGCATGCCGGACTGAGCCGAGGCGTACCGCCAGGGTCGACGGCAGACTGCGGGGATGCCTCCTTCGACCACCGGCCGCGGCGTGCTCGTCACCGGCGCCTCCCGCGGCATCGGCGCCGCCACCGCCCTCGCCTTCGCGCGGCGGGGCGACCGGGTGGCCGTGCACTACGGCTCGGCGCGAGATCGTGCCGAGGCCGTCGTCGCCGGACTCCCGGGCGACGGCCACGTCGTCGTTGGCGCCGATCTGGCCGAGCCGGAGGCGGTGGAGCGCATGGTCGCCGCGGCGGTCGACGGCCTCGGCACCGTCGACGTCCTGGTGAACAACGCCGCCGTCTTCACCGACCACCCGATCGCCGTCGTCGATGCGGCCGCCTGGCGCGCGGCGTGGCGGGAGACGGTGGCCATCAACCTGCTCGGCACGGCCGATGTGAGCTACCACGTCGCGCGGCACATGATCGACCGTGGCCGGGGCGGCCGGATCGTCAACGTCTCCTCCCGGGGCGCCTTCCGGGGCGAGCCGGTCTCGCCCGCGTACGGCGCGTCCAAGGCCGGGGTCAACGCGCTCGGGCAGTCCCTCGCGATCGCGCTCGCTCCGCACGGCATCGCCGTCGCGACCGTCGCGCCCGGCTTCGTCGAGACCGACATGGCGAGCCGTGTGCTCGACGGCCCGGACGGTGACGCCGTCCGGGCGCAGAGCCCGTTCGGGCGGGTGGCCCGCCCGGAGGAGATCGCCGCCGCGATCGTGTACCTCGCCTCGCCGGAGGCGCAGTGGGCGAGCGGCGCGGTGCTCGACCTCAACGGTGCGTCCTACCTGCGCACCTGACCGCGCGGCCCCCGGGCTGGGCGCGCTCGGATCAACGTGGGCCGGGCCAGCCGTTGAGCCGGACGACGTCGCCGCTCGCGGCGACCAGCCGCGCGGGCCGGCCTGCCGACGCCAGCAGCCCGACGGCGCGGAGCCCGCGGACGAGGGCCGCCGTCGAGAGCGTGTTCGCCTCGACGCACGTCGGCGCCGCGACGGACGCCGTCCGGAACACCGGCTCGGCAGGCATCCCGCTGGCCGGGTCGACGATGTGGTGCAGCACGCGGCCGTCGCGCAGCCAGTGCCGCGACTGCGTGCTCGAGGTCGCGAGCGCGGTCCCGGCGGGGAGGGTGACCTCGTCGGCCGGCTCGCCGGGCCCGTCCTGCACCAGCACCTGCCAGCCGGCGGCTGGGCCCTGCCCCGCGGTGGCGATGTCGCCGCCCAGCGCGACGAGGACGCCGACCCCGACGTCGCGGGCGACCGCCTCCGCGGCCCGATCGGCGGCCCAGGCCTTCGCGGTGGCGCCGAGGTCCAGCTGGACGCCGGCCGGCACGCGGACCGCGCCGTCGAGAACCTGGACGTCCCGCCAGCTGACGGTCGGACGCACCACCACCCGTACGGGTCCGGCGTCGACGGGGATCGTGCGCAGGTCGCGGTCGTAGCCGAGATCGGCGAGTGACCGGCCGATCGTGGGGTCGACGTCGCCGTCCGTGCGCCGCGCGGCGTCGAGCGCCGTGCCGAGCAAGGACGCGAGCACGGACCCGACGGCGACGAATCGGCCGGCGCCGCGCTCGACCGCATGGATCTCGGAGTCGGGCCGGAACCGGCTGCAGGCGCGTTCGACGTCCTCGCAGATCTCGCGGACGACGGCCTGCGCGGCCTCCCGCCCGGCCGGATCGGTGACGACGACGCGCGCCGTCGTGCTCCAGAGCGCCCACTGCGCGGTGTGTGCGTCGACGGGGAGAGCTTCGAGGAGGGGCATCTCAAGACCCTCCGGACGTCGCCTGCGAGCTGGTGCCGCTGCCGGCGCCGAGCTGCACCGAGCCGGAGCCGGAGCTCTGGTCCGACGACGAGCTCGAGCTCGAGGACGACGTGGTGGACGTCGACGCGGTCGTCGTGCCGGTGCCGGCGGCGTGGGCGACGGCGACGACGCCGAGCGACGCGGCGACACCGCCGGCGAGGAGTACGGACCGGACGGCGCCGGAGCGTCGGCGGCTCCCGTCCCTGCTGGGGAGGTCTGGAGTGCTCATACCTCCACGGTGGGCGAGACCCGTGTGGCGGCTGTGTGAACGGCCTGGGCGTGCTCTGTGGGTGCGAGGGGTGGGTGCACGCCGGGGGGGACGGGCAGCCGGACCTCGAAGGCGGTGCGGCCCGGCCTGCTCTCGACCCGCACCGATCCGCCGTGCGCCTGGACGACGGCCGCGACGATCGCGAGCCCGAGCCCGGTGCTGCCGGCGCCCCGGACGCGCGAGCTCTCGCCGCGCGCGAAGCGCTCGAAGACGTCGGGCAGCAGCGCGGGCGGGATGCCGGGCCCGTCGTCGACGACGCTGAGCACGGCGGCACCGGCCTCCGGCGCGCCGAGGCTCACGGTGACCGTCGTCCCGGGCGGGGTGTGCGAGCGGGCGTTGGCGAGCAGGTTGCCGATCACCTGGTGGAGTCGCGAGTCGTCGCCGACGACCTCGACGGGCTCGTCCGGCAGCTCCAGGTGCCAGACGTGGTCGGGGCCGGCGGCGTGCGCGTCGCCGACGGCGTCGACGACGAGGCGGGTGAGGTCGACGGGCTCGGCGTCCAGGGGGCGACCGGCGTCCAGGCGCGCCAGGAGCAGGAGGTCGTCGACGAGCTCGGACATCCGCTCCGTCTGGGAGCGCACCCGGCCGAGCGCGTGCTCGACGTCCTCGGGGAGTGCGGATCCGCCGGAGAGCTGGGCGTACTCGGCGTACCCGCGGATCGAGGCCAGCGGCGTCCGCAGCTCGTGGCTGGCGTCGGCGACGAACTGCCGCACCCGGGTCTCGCTGGCCTGGCGGGCGACGAGGGCGCCGGAGATGTGGCCGAGCATCCGGTTCATGGCGAGCGTGACCTGGCCGACCTCGGTGTTCGGGTCGGCGTGGTCGTCCGGCACCCGCTCGTGCAGCACGACGTCGCCGCGATCCAGCGGCAGGGAGCTGACCCGGGTGGCGGTGGTCGCGACCCGCTGCAGCGGTTCGAGGGTGCGCCGCACGAGGACCGAGCCGACGACGCCGGCGACGACCAGCCCGCTGCCTGCGACGATCATCTCGACGAGGACGATCCGGGCGACGGTGTCCTCGACGCCCTGGATCGGCAGCCCGGCGACGACGACGTCCCCGTCCGGCGCCTGGTGCGCCGCGAGCCGGTACTCGCCGAGCCCGGGGATGGTGCGGGTGAGGACGGTCCCGCTCGCGGGGATGTTGCGGAACGCCGAGCTCAGGCCGCTGACGAGGCGGATGCCGGAGGACTGGACGATCGCGGCCGTCACCCGGCCCTGGGCGTCGACGTGCGCGCCTACCGTGCCGGGCGGGACGCCGGGGGCGTTGAGGAAGCCGAGTTGCTGCATGCCCTGCGGTGCGTCGTCCCCGCCCCGGAAGGCGGGGCCGTGGTCGTCGTCGTAGCGCCCGAAGGCGCCGGTGGTGACGTCCGTGACCTGCTTGTCGAGGCGCTCGTAGAGGAACCCGCGCAGCGAGAGGGTCACCGCGCCGCCGACGACGAGGCAGACGACGGCCAGCAACGCGACGACGGTGCCGATGAGGCGGGCGCGCAGGGTCCAGCGGCGTGGCGACAGCAGGCGACGAGTCACGGAACTCAGGTCGTGGGCTCGGCGGGCTTGAGCACGTACCCCGCCCCGCGCACCGTGTGGATCATCGGCGCGCGACCCGCGTCGATCTTCTTCCGCAGGTAGGAGATGTAGAGCTCGACGATGTTGGCCTGGCCGCCGAAGTCGTAGTTCCACACCCGGTCGAGGATCTGGGCCTTGGAGAGCACCCGACGAGGATTGCGCATGAGGTAGCGCAGGAGCTCGAACTCGGTCGCGGTGAGCTCGATCTCGTCCCTGCCGCGGGTCACCTCGTGGCTGTCCTCGTCGAGCGTGAGGTCGCCGACGGTGAGCAGGCCGTCGCCGGGGCGGATCGCGGTGCCGCGCCGGCGGACCAGACCGCGTAGCCGCGCGACGACCTCCTCGAGGCTGAACGGCTTCGTGACGTAGTCGTCGCCGCCCGCGGTGATGCCGGCGATGCGGTCCTCGACGGCGTCCTTGGCCGTGAGGAAGAGCACGGGGATGTCCGGATCGGTCCCGCGCATGCGGCGCAGGACCTCGAGGCCGTCGATGTCCGGGAGCATGACGTCGAGGAGGACGACGTCGGGCGAGAACTCGCGCGCCGCCCGGACGCCGGCCGTGCCGGTGCCGGCCGCACGGACGTCCCAGCCGTCGTAGCGCAGCGCCATCGACAGCAGGTCCTGCAGCATCGGCTCGTCGTCGACGACGAGAGCGCGCAACGGACTGCCGTCGGGGCGGGTCAGCCGGTTGGCGGTCGCCGAGGTCCTGGAACTGCTCACCGGAGAGGTGCTCGTCGTCATGCAGCACACTCTTCGCGCTCAGCCTGAAGCCGACCAGTGCTCTCCCTGTACGTTCCCTGTGAGTCGCCACTCCGATCCGTCGTGCTCAGGCCGGTACCGGGCTCGACGCGGCGGCGGCGCGGCTGAAGCGGGCGGCGACGGTGCGCAGGTACTCGGCCATCTCCGGAGGCCCGACCACGGTGAACTCGGCCTCGATCATCAGGAGCCCGAGCGTGGGCCACGAGAGGGTGTCGCCGGTCATGGTGACCCGGCATCTGCCCGGTCCCTCCGGTTCGACGGTGGCCCAGGTGCCGATCACGCGCCGGACGTCGTCCGCGGGCGCCTGGACGACGACCTCGATCGTGTGCGTCACCGGCAGGTTCCGGAGGCGTTCGCGCACGAACGTGGCGGCGTCCGGTGCGGGCAGCTCCCGAGGGCGGAAGCGGACGCCGGTCGCATCCGGCTGCTCGATCCGGTCCAGCCGGAAGCTGCGCCAGTCGTTGCGGCCGAGGTCGTAGGCGACCAGGTACCACCGGCGTCCCAGCGGCACGAGCCGCAGCGGTTCGACCTCCCGCTCCGTCCGCTCGCCGCCGGCCGCCTCGTAGGCGAAGCGCAGTCGGACGGCGTCACGGCAGACCTGGGCCACGGTGGTGAGGACCGCGGCGTCGACGCTGGCCTCCGCGCCGGTCCAGGGTGAGGTCACGGTCGCGGCGCGCAGCGCCTCCACCCGGCGGCGCAGCCGCGGCGGCATGACCTGCGCGACCTTGGCGAGGGCGCCGACCGAGGCGTCGGCCAGCCCGGCGACCGGGGCCTGCGCGGCGGCCTGCAGCCCGAGCGCGAGGGCGACGGCCTCGTCGTCGTCCAGCACCAGCGGCGGCAGCGAGGCGCCCGGGGCGAGCTGGTAGCCGCCGTCCACGCCGCGCTGCGCCTCGACCGGATATCCGAGCTCCCGGAGCCGGTCGACGTCCCGGCGCAGCGTCCGCAGCGACACCTCGAGCCGGTCGGCCAGCTCCGCACCCGGCCAGTACCGGTGCGTCTGCAGCAGCGACAGCAGCCTCATCATCCGCAGGCTCGGGCTCGACATGTCCTCCAGTCTCCTCGCAATTGAGGCCAGGATCTGGCACCAGTGGTCCCTAGCGTGGTGGTAGACGAAAGACGAGCCAGAGAGGACCTGCGATGACCGCCACGACCACGACCACCGCGACTACCCCGACCACCGGCCTCACCGGAGAGCGCGCCGACCTCGTCGAGACGCTGCAGAAGCACCGCTTCTTCCTGCGCTACACCGCCCGCGGCCTCACCGACGAGCAGGCGGGCCTGCGGCCGACCGCGAGCGAGCTCTGCATCGGCGGGATCATCAAGCACGTCACGCAGGTGGAGGAGCTGTGGACGCGGTTCATCGTCGAGGGGACGGCCGCGGCGGCCCCGCCCGAGGACTACACCGCGTGGATCGAGGCCTGGCAGATGCTGCCCGGTGACACCCTGGCGGCGATCCTCGATCGCTACGCCGAGGTCGCCGCCCGCACCGACGAGCTCGTCGCCACGCTGCCGAGCCTCGACGACGGGCACGCCCTGCCCGAGGCGCCGTGGTTCCAGCCCGGCGCGCGGTGGTCGGCACGGCGGGTGCTGCTGCACATCGCCGCCGAGACCGCCCAGCACGCCGGTCACGCGGACATCATCCGTGAGTCGATCGACGGCCAGAAGACGATGGGTTGATGTCACATCCGCGCCGCTCCCGGCGTCAGAGAGACAACTGCTGACGCCGGGAGAGAGGCTGGGATGATGAAGGTGCTGGTCGTGGGCGGAACGGGGACGGCCGGGCGGCCGACCGTCGAGGAACTCGTCCGTCGTGGTCACGAGGTCGGTGTGCTGAGCCGCCACGGTCGTGGAGTCGCCGGAGCGGACGGCGTCCGCGGCGACCTGACGACCGGCGAGGGGCTCGCGGACGCCATGGCGGGGGTCGACGCGGTGGTCGACACCTCGAACATCGAGACGTTGAGCGAGAAGAAGGGGACGGAGTTCTTCACCGGTGCGACTGAGCGGCTCGTCGCCGCGGAGGCCGCGGCGGGCGTCCGGCACCACGTGCTGCTGTCGATCGTCGGGATCGAGCTGGTCCCGAACGGCTATTACCGCGCCAAGCTGGCCCAGGAGCGAGCGGTGACCGCGGACGCCGACGGCGCCGGGGTGACGTGGAGCATCCAGCGCGCGACGCAGTTCCACGAGTTCGCGGACCAGATGATCCGGCGCCTGCGGCGCGGGCCGCTCGTGCCGGTGCCCGGGATGTCGGTGCAGCCGGTCTCCACGCTCGACGTGGCGGCCGCCCTCGCGGATGCCGTGACCTCGGGCTCGTCCGGGCGTCTGCCGGACCTCGCCGGGCCCGAGACGCTCCAGCTCGCGGACATGATGCGCGCCGTCCTCGACGCGCGCGGGGAGCGAGCCCTGGTCGTGCCGCTGCGGCTGCCCGGGGCGGCGGGCCGGGCGATGAGGTCCGGGGCGCTCCGCCCGGCGTCGGGGACGCCGATCAGGATCGGGCGCGTGCGCTTCGAGGACTATCTGGGGACGCTGCGTAGCGCCCGCGCCGCGGAGGCGCTGGCGGGCTGACCGGAACGGGACCTGGCCGGCCTGCCGTCAGGTCGTCGAGTCGTCGCCGGAGCTGCTGCTCGATCCACCGGTGCCGCCGGTGCCGCCGGTGCCGCCGGTGCCACCGGAGGCGGAGGTGCTCCGCGCGTAGACCAGTTCGAGCACGGCGTCGGAGTTGGTCGTCGGGAAGGCGTGGACCAGGACCAGGTCGCCGGCCTTGAGGTCGGAGGCGCTCGCCGCGGCTCCGTCGCGGACGATCCTCGTGTTCGCGGCGATGGCGTAGGTCGCGGACGACGTCCCGCTCCTGACGGTGATCTTCGAGCCCTTGACGGCGGTGAGCGTGCCGACCAGCCGGACCTCGCCGTCCCGTCCGCCGGTGAAGCCCTGGCCGCTCTGGCCCGACTGACCGCTCTGACCGTTCGGGGCGATCCCCTGCTGGTCCTGGCCTCCTGCCGGGCCGCCCAGCCGACCCGGCGCCTGCCCGCCCGGTTGGCCGGCCTGGCCCTGGACCTGCCCGGGCTGAGAGGCCGGCGCCGACGCGTCGTTCGATCCCCACCCGGTGTAGGCACCCGTGACCAGGCCGCCCACGACGGCACCCGCCGCGAAGAGGCCGACGGCGCCCGCAAGGCGCCGTCCACGGGTCTGCGGTGCAGCGCCCACCGTCTCGACGCCCGAACTGCCGGGC
Source organism: uncultured Actinomycetota bacterium (assembly GCA_963755755.1). GTDB lineage: Bacteria > Actinomycetota > Actinomycetes > Actinomycetales > Kineosporiaceae > DATKNA01. Next base: position 161,195 of record CAVWLJ010000014.1, on the reverse strand, counting down.
GTCACGTCGAGCCACGGGTCGTTCGTGGGCTGGGCCCACGGGTCGGTCTCGACCACGGCCGTCGGCGAGCCGGCCGGTTCGTCGGCCGGGCGACCATAGGGAGACGGCTGCACCGGGTGCTGGAGCGTCGGGTTCGGCTGATTCGCCGGTGACATCGGCTGCGTCGGGGCTCCGTTGGCCGCCGGCGGCCACACGACGGGCTGCGGGTCGGAGGTCGACGCCTGCACGCCCGCACCCAGCGGGGCCGTGGGTTCGCCCGGCGGCGAATCGACATCATCCTCGGCGATGGGCGCCTCGCCGATCACCTCGGGGCCGTCGGCGTCGCGCGCGTCCGGGCGCGCGTAACCCCGCTGTTCGTCGATGCTCATACCAGCACCGTGCGTCAGCTTCCTGTCAGCCGCCAGCGGGAATGCTGTAGGCCGGCTGTGCAACGAGCCCGATCGGCCGACTCGGTCGTGCGAGGGTCGAGGGACCGGCCGCGACCGCGACGACCGGGGCCGGCCTGCCCGGCGGGGGCTTCGAGCAGAGGTGGGGACGCGTGACCCAGGAGGACGACCTGTCCCAGGTCCGGACGGTGCCGGCCGGGCGGGTGCTGCGGCTGCTAGGCCTCGGGATGCTCGCCGTAGCGATCGTGGACCTCGTCGCGGTGGTCGCGCTCGTCGGCTGGATCGGCAGCGCGCGAGCGCATCCCGGCAGGACATCCGGCTCCTTCACCCCGGTCCTGTGGGGAGCGGTCGGCGCGATCGCGGGTGTCGCCGGGCTCGCACTGGTGATCGCTCTGCTCGTCGTGGTGATCCTCCTCGTGGTCCGTGCCCGCAGGGCGGTCCGCTGACCAGCTGCCGTCCAGCTCGATCCGTGTGAAGGCGCCGCGGAGCGGCGGAGCGGGTCTTCGAGTCGTGCGCCCGATCAGGGCGGCACGCCCTTCGCGGTAGGGCGTGCCGCCTTGGCCGGGCGCAGCGCCCGGTACCGGCGCGCGTAGACGATCATCCGCTCTCCCGTCGTCAGAGTCACGTGCGCGGCCGTCCGTGTCCACGTCCGCCCGCACCCACGACAGGTGCCGATCAGCGGTCAGGTGTGACACGCACGGCGGCAGGGACGCCGTCGGGATACCGTGAGTTGCCCGAGCGCAACTCGACGACGAGGTGGTGAGCCATGGGCTCCGTCTCGGCCGCGCACCTCGTTCAGTTCTATTCGGGCGCGGAACGTCTCGCCCAGAGCCTCAGCTCGATCTTCGCCGACTCCCTGCTGCGAGGCGAGACGGTCGTCGTGGTGGCCGGCAACGACCACCGCGAGGCCCTCGACACCGCCCTCGGCGATGCCGGCGTGAACCTCGCTGCCGAGTACCGCTCCGGTCGTTACCTGCAGGTGGACGTCGACCAGGCCCTCGACGGGTTGATGAGGCCGAAGGGGCCGGACGCCGAACTCTTCAACTCGACGATCGGCGACACCATCGACCAGGCCCGGCGCCGCACGGGAACGGTCAACGCCTACGGCGAGATGGTCGGCGTCCTTGCCCAGCGTGGCGATCTGCCGTTCGCGCTGCAGCTGGAGAGCCTGTGGGAGGCCGTTCTCCAGCGCAACCCGCTCCGCCTGCTCTGCGGGTACCCCCGGGACGTCGTGGGCCGCACGAGCCCGGCCTTCGACAGCATCTGCGCGGCGCACGACGCCGTCCTCGTCAGCCGCGAGCCGGAGGAGCCCGCGCTCAGCGCCTCGCTCGACCTTCCTCTCCGCCCTGACGCGATGACCACCGCGCGCTTGGCGACGGGTGACATGCTCGCCGCGTGGGGTGTCCTGGACGCCGCAGCCCTCGCCGACGCCGGCGTCGTCGTCAGCGAGCTCGTCGAGGCCGCCGTCCGAGCCCAGGCCACGCGTGTCTCGCTCGGGCTCGCGATGGACGGCGACCAGGTCCTCGTCTCCGTGACGGACGCCGAGGTCCACAAGCTGTCGCCCGCCGTGGAGCCGGAGCTCGCTGCCATCGGCCGCTCGTGCGCGCTGCTGACCTCGCTGACCCAGGCCTGGGGCGTGGAGACCCTTCCCGTCGGCCGGCGGCTGTGGGCACGGCTCGGCAGGCCTGCCTCTTAGCTCCCGCTCGCGCATACTTCCGTCTCGTGCCGCTCCCCCTGCCCGACGCCTTCTCGCTGTCCGGCCGCGTCGCGCTCGTCACCGGTGCCGGATCCCCCGGCGGCATCGGCTTCGCCGTGGCCCGGCTGCTCGGCCGACTGGGCGCAGCCGTGGCCGTCACGGCGACCACGGACCGGGCGCTGCAGCGGGCGTCCGAGCTGCGCGCCGAGGGTGTGCGGGCGCTCGGGCTGGTCGCCGACCTCACGGACGCCGATCAGGTGCGGGCGGCCGTGCTCGACGTCGAGCGAGAGCTCGGCGTCCCCGACGTCCTGGTGAACAACGCCGGTATGACCAGTGCCGCGGCGCCGGCCCTCGAGGCCGAGAGCGGCACGGTGCTCGACCTGGCCCCGCATGTCTGGCGCAACTCCGTCGCGCGCAACCTCGACACCGCCTATCTGGTCACCCGGGCCGTGCTCCCGCACATGGTGCAGGCCCGGTGGGGGCGCGTCGTCATGGTCGCGTCCGTCACCGGACCCGTTATGGCCATGCGGGGCGAGGCAGCGTACGCGGCCGCGAAGGCCGGAATGGTCGGCCTGGCCCGCGCCATCGCGGTCGACCACGCCGCGGACGGGGTCACCGCCAGCGCCGTGGCACCCGGATGGATCGCGACGCCGAGCCAGACGACGGCCGAGGCAGGCGAGGGCGAGCGGACGCCGGTCACGCGGAGCGGCACCCCGGACGAGGTGGCTGCCGTCGTGGCCTTCCTCTGCTCGCCCGGCGCGGCGTACGTCACGGGCCAGTGCCTGATCGTCGACGGCGGCAACAGCATCTCCGAGGAGCGCGGCTGACGGCGTCCGCCACACTCGTGCCCATGCGCATCCCCGGGTGGCGTCCGCTCGCCGGCCTGCTCGTCGCCGCCGGCGTCTCGCACTTCGCGGCACCCGGGGTCTACGACCGGATCGTGCCCCGCCGGCTCGGGAACCCCCGGCCCTGGACCCTGGCCTCGGGCGTCGCCGAGCTCGCCTGCGCCGTCGGGCTCGCCGTTCCCCGCACCCGGCGTCCGGCCGCTCTGGCGACGGCGGCGCTGTTCGTGGCGGTGTATCCGGCGAACATCAACCAGGCCGTCGTCGCACACCGCCGCCGCGCGGCGCCCGCGGTCCGCGCAGCGACCCTGGCGCGGCTGCCGATGCAGGTCCCGCTCGTGATCTGGGCCCTGAAGGTCCGGCGGTGCGCCGCCCGCTGACGGGCCGTCTGTCGGAGCAGGCTCCTAGGGTCCGGCTCATGGCGGACCCGATGATGAGCCGGATCGGCGCCGCGATGGAGCTGAGCCACCGTGGGGAGCGCGAGGAGGCTCGCGAGGCGTTCACGCAGCTCTGGCAGTACGCGGACGCACCCCTGCATCTGTGCACGATCGCCCACGCCATGGCCGACGTGCAGGACGACCCGCGCGAGGAGCTGGCCTGGGACCTGCGAGCTCTGGACGCCGTCGCGGACGTGACCGACGAGGACGTGGCGGCGGCAGGGATGACGAGCACGGCCGGGGCGATGCGGCCGTCGTTGCACCTCAACCTGGGTGAGGACTACCGCAAGCTCGGCGAACTCGCCGCGGCGCGGCGCCACCTCGAGCTCGGGCTGGCCGCCTGCGGCGCCCTTCCCGACGACGGGTACGGGCGCATGATCCGCGGCGGACTGGAGCGCCTCGCGGAGCGATTGGGAACGATCGCCTGATCCGAGCACGCAGAGTGTTCGAGTACGGCGATTTGTGCAATCTTCTACGCCCGGAGTGTTAGGGCGGCGCTCATTGGGAATCCGCACCCCCGACAAGGGGTGAGTCGGGCAGCTGAATGCACCGGCCACCGTTCGGGGGCCAGCAGAACCAACCCCAACAGGTGCGCTTCGAGGAGCTTTCATCATGCGAATGACCCGCATTCCGAGCCAGTGGCGATCGCCGCTCCGCGCCCGGATCCTTCTTCTTCTCTCCGCCCTCGGCGCCTTGGTGCTGGCCGGGGTCGGACAGGCGTCCGCGCAGGCGGGGACGTCGTCGACCACCGGCAAGACCCAGACCGTCCGGATCACCATCGACGTCCCGGCTCTCGTCGTGAACAACCTGTGCAACGCTGACACGGTCAACCTGCACGGGCAGGAGACGATCACGACGCAGACGACGCCCACCTCCAACGGCGGCTACAAGGTCGTCTCGATCCTGCAGGCTCGGAACCTCACCGGTTCGCGGATCGCGCCGCTGCCCGCCTACGGCTACACCGGTGACGACACGCAGAACACCTACTCGTACCAGGCGCCGCCGCCCTACCCGACCACGGTGACGCTCCTGCACTGGACGAAGCTGGTGCCGCAGGCCAAGGCCCCGGCGATGTGGCTGGTCCTCGTGACCCGCGAGGTGATCACCGCAGACGGCACCGCCATCCCTACCGTGGACCGGGCGTACCTCACCTGCACGCAGCCCAGCAGCCACGACTGCCACAAGGTCAAGTGACCCGTGACGTCCCGGCAGAGAGGACCTCAGCGATGACGCAGCAGGACCGACCGGTCGGCCGGCGCAGCCTCCTCAAGGGCGCCGCGGCGCTCGGCATCGGAACCGTCTCGGCACGGGGGATCTACGAGGTACTGGGAGACGTGGTCCGGCCCGCCTCGGCGCAGGCCGCCACGGTCACCCGGCGCCTCCAGGAGCAGTACCTCATCGAGCAGCTCGAGGTCATCCTCGACAACCAGCAGACCGTGGTGATCCCGCCGATCTTCAACGACGTCTTCACCGCCAAGCTCAAGGGGACGACCACCTGGACGGCGGCCGCGCTGAAGGCGGCCAAGACCCGCGTGGAGAACGCGCTGGCCAAGGTCGAGGCGCCGTATCCGGACACCGCGGCCGGCCTCACCATCGTGGTGGGCTGGGGATTGCCGTACTTCCACAAGGTCATTGGCGACACTGTCAGCAACAAGTACTTGCCGGCGGTACCCGGCTCGTCACCCAAGCAGTTCGCTGTCGTGGACGCGGTCCAGTTCCCGAGCGACCCGGACACGGTCAAGCTCGAGGACAACCACGTCATGTTCAAGTTCCGCAGCGATTCCCAGTCGACCCTCACCACCGTGGAGTCGCAGCTGTTCGAGAACCAGAACAGCGGCGCCTACATCGGCGACCTGTTCGACCTCACCTCCAAGCGGATCGGATTCCTCGGCCGGGGCTTCAGCAAGCAGAGCTACGGCAAGGGCCTCGCCCTCTCGCGTGGTGCGGTCGGGGCGGAATCCATCCCGGAACTCGCGCAGCTGATGATGGGATTCACCAGCACGCAGACGCAGGCGTTGGGCCCCGACAACATCGTGAGTTTCGAGACGCTCAGGGGCCAGACGGATCAGTGGCCCGCGGGATACTTCGCGGCCGGCTGCGCCATGCACCTGTCGCACCTGTACCTCGACCTGGGCACCTGGTACGGCAAGTCCTACACCGAGCGCGTGTCGGAGATGTTCAACCCGCGCGTCACCGTGCCGGACAAGACGCTCACCGTCCCCAACGGGCCGGCGCAGGTCGCGATCCGGTCGGATGTCGACGCCGATGCAGCCAAGGGCCTGACGGGCCACAACTCCCTCCTTCAGCAGGCGACACGGCTACCCGGTGACGTGATCGACAACTACGGGCGGCTGCGCAAGAAGGGGACGGCGATCCCCATCCGCGAGGACTTCAACACTCTCGACGACCCCTTCGCCTGGGTGCCCGGAGACACCGGCATGCGCGCGGGCAGTACCCCGGGACTGCATTTCGTGGCCTTCGTCCCGAGCCACGTGGCCTTCCACAAGGCCCGGTTCGCCATGGACGGCTACACGCCGGATGGCAAGCCCTTCAAGCTGCCGGGCGGGGCGGACTACCCCGTCACGGCGACGGGGAGGGCCGCGGGCATCAACGCCATCATGAAGGCGTCGCACCGGCAGAACTACGTGATCCCGCCTCGCAAGAACCGCTCCTTCCCGCTGGCCGAGTTCCTCACCTGACCCGCACCGCCGGCCGTGCACCCGAACCGCGCTCCGGACGCCGACAAGTCCGACGTCCGCCAAGGCTTCGGGTGCACGGCGGGCGGCGGAGCGGAGCGGCCCGCAACGTCGTGCGCGGGGATGGTGACGTGCCGGGTGATCTGGCCGTTGTTCTCCCAGAACGTGCGCCGGTTGGCAATCACCGGGGTCCTGGGGTGCCGGCTGGACGTGCCCGTTCTCGTCGTAGGCCCTCGAGGTGACCGCGTGGTCGCCCGGCGCCGGGCGCCCCCAGTCGAACGTCCAGAACCTCCAGGCGAAGCCGCTGCTCCCGGCCCGGCCGAGCCGGCGGTGCAGTCGCGCCCGGCGCCAGGGACCGTCGTCGATGCGCACGTCCACCCGGCTGACCGGAGCGCCCCATGCGGCGCCGAAGACCGAGTACCGGTCGCCCTTGCGCACGACCTTGGCGGGCGCGGACTTCAGCCGGAATCGGCCCACCGTGGTGAAGGTCCAGACCGTCTCGCCGTGGTGCTGCTCCTCGCGGATCGTCACGTAGTCGCGGGCCATGAACCGCCCGGCGTACCGCCGCGGCGCAGCTCGATCCGGTTCAGCCACTTCACGTTCGCGACGCCGTACCAGCCCGGCGCGATGAGACGGACGGGATAGCCGTGTTCCACGGGCAGAGCCCTGCCGTTCATCTCGTAACAGACCAGGTTCTCCTCGGTCATCGCCTCACGCAGCGACATGCTCCTCGCGAAATCTCCGTGATCGTCAGGTCGAGCCCGCCGGTGGCGTCCGGCTCGACGGAGCCGGTCAGGCCGGGCCCGGTCACTCCCGAGTTGTCGCGGATCGTGACCTCGCCCTTGTCTGCACCCCAGAAGACGACCTCGAGGTCGTCCCCCTGCGGCCGGGCCCGGCGGAGGAGGCTGTCAGCGGCGTCCCCGCCCCAGCGGGCGTTGCCGATCGCTCCGACGATGAAGGGGAGCCCGTTGTGCCGGAGCACTCCAGCGTGAAGTCGACGGTGCGATGCGGCAAGGCCTTCAGGGCTGCGAGCGACAGCTGCTGCGGTCTCGCCACCAGACCCTCGAGGCTGAGGCGGTAGGCCAGGCCCGAGAGCCGGACGTCGCCGTAGTGCTTGACGGTGAAGACTCGTCGTTGGGTGTCGAAGGAGTCGAGCGACTCCCAGTGCAGCGGGTGGGCGAAGACCCCCTGCGCGGGTGGCGGGATGGGCGGTGGCTGGTCCGACCACGGGATGACCTCGCCGCCGTCGACCTCCCCGGCGAACGCGGCCGGAGGTCCGGCGACCTCCACCACCGCCAATCCGGTAGTAGCGGCGGCGGCTCCCTTGAGCACTGTGCGGCGATCTATTTGGGTTGACTCCATGACAGACCTCCGGATGCGAGACCCCCCAATGTGGTCCTGCTCACACGGTCAGTCAAGAACGTAAGCCGAACGAGGCACACAGGCAGTGGCCCGGACCCTCAGAGAAGGTCCGGGCCGCTGCTGTCGTGGTCAGCGCGTGGTGCGAACGGGGTGGTTCGAGCGGATGACGTCCGCGGGGTCGTACTGGTCCTTCACCCGCTGGAGCCGCGCGTACGTCTCCGCCCCGAACACCGCCGTCGGCGCCTTGTGCCGCTCGGCGAAGTTCAGGTACGCACCCCCGGTGCTCCACGGCGCCATCCGGGTCTGGACGGCGTCGACGCCGGCGCGGGCAGCACGGCCGGAGGCCCCGTCCGGCGTCATCCCGACCGCGAACAGCGCGAACGCCGCGTCGATCCCGCTGACGGCGCCGCCCGCGGTCGCGCCCGGCGTCAGCGCCCCGCCGAGGTGGCGGAGCTCGACCGAGAGCAGCGGGCATCCGGAGTCCGGGCCGGCGGCGGCCACGAAGGCGTCGATGCCGTCGGTCGGGAGCGACGTCAGCAGCATGCCGTCACCGAACGCGGGCACCGGACCGGGCGGGTCCATGTGCAGCTGGCCGAGCTCGGCGGTCGGCGTCGGGTGGAACGTGTCGAGCACCGGACCGAGCGCCCGCAACGGAGCCAGCAGCTGCTCGGCGTCCGCGATCGGGAGCCGGCAGACCGCCTCGACCACCACGAACGACTGACCACGCAGCGGCTCCGGCAACTCGGGCAGCGGCGGGAACCGCAGGATCCGGCCGACCGAGGTGACCTCGTCGGGCACCGTCGACGTCCAGCGGTGCCAGGCGTGCAGCACCTCGCTCGCGCGCTCGACGTCGACCCCGCGGGGCCGTCCGGCTCCGCCCACACCAGTCGCGGTCGACGGCGAGATGCCGGAGCCCGGGCGAGCAGCAGGGACGCCATCCTCCCGTCCTACATCAACGGCGTCCCCGCGATCAGGCGGACAGGAGGATCTCCCACCCGCGACGCCTCGAGTCGCCCGAGTCCGCCGGGACATTGGCTCATGACGCGGGACACGGGTGCCCGCCACCGTCGTGTGCGTCGGACGAAGCACACGACCCGCTGGAGTTGACATGGACCTCTCGACCGTCGGACGCCGAGCAGCACCCGCCCTCTCGTACTCGCCCCGTGATCTCACGGCCATCCGCTGCGGCGGCGTCGCCGGACTGGTGGCCGGGGGGCTCATGGTCGCCCACCAGGTCGCCGACCTCGTGATCGGCGGGCAGACGACGGACGGCCCGCGCGCCCTGCTGCACACGGCCTGGCTGTCCGCGCTGTTCCTCACCGTGTGGGGCGTGCGTGCCCTGCAGCGGCCGGCCGGCGATCGCGTCGCGGAGATCCTGCTGCGCATCGCGCTGGCGGGCCTCGGGGCGATGGTCGTCGCGTCCGCCGTGGAGGCCGTGGCTCTCCTCGTCGGCGCCGAGTCGGGGTCCGGCGATCCGCCGTTGCCGGTCCTCGTCGTGCTGATCGCGATCGTGGCGCTGCTCGTGGTGGGGTTGCTGTCGTTCGCGGTCGCCGTCCTGCGCGCCGGCGTGCTCCCGCGATCCGTCGGGCTGCTGCTGCTGGCGGGCGTGCTCGTCAAGATGTTCGCGCCCGACCCGGTGCCGTCGCTGGCGATCCTCGGCCTGGCCGTGGCCTGGCTGGCCGCGACCATGCTGCGGCAGGTGGCCGCCCGCAAGGTCGCCTGACCAGACCGGGACCCCGGAACAGTGACGAAGGCCGGCCGGCTCCCCGAGACTGAGGTCATGCCGCGGCGGACGCGCGGGCGACTCAGCTGGTCAGGGGGCCGGCCGGTCGCGCTCGCCGCCCTCCCGGTTGCCCTCGCCGTCCTGGTGCTGCTCGAGGGGCTCGGCGTGCCGGGTGCCTTCTCCCCGGGTCTGCTGGCGTCGACGACGGCGATCGGCGTCGTCGGCGCCCTGCTCGCGGGGCTGCGCCCCCGCTACGTCGGCGGGTGGCTACTGCTCGCGTGCGGCACGGCGTTCCTCGTCGGCCAGTGGTGCGAGACGCGGCTGGCGGTCGCCCCGCCGAGCGCCGGCGAGGTACCCGCCACCGCGTGGGTCGCCGGGTGGATCTACCAGCCCGCACTGGTCCTGCTGTTCGTCCTGCTGCCGCTGACCTTCCCCGACGGGCACGTCCCGACTCCGCGGTGGCGTCCCGTCGCGGTGCTGGCCGTGCTCGTGGCCGCGGCGCAGGTGCTCGTGGGCGCCTTCGCCGGGCCGACGCTCCGGCTCGGCCCCAACACGTCCTACGCCAACCCCTACGCCGTCCTCCCGCTGAGGGGCGCGGAACAGGTCGGTGAGGTCCTGGCCCTGGTCACCCTCGCCTTGTCAGCCGCCGCCGTCGGAAGCCTGGTCCTGCGGTACCGGGCCGCGCCGGACGACGTCCGCACCCAGATCCTCTGGGTCACGGTCGCCTGCGTGGTGCTGGGTGCGGCGTTCGCCCTGGACGCCGCCGTGGCACTGCTCGTGCCGTCGGCGTACCCGGCCGTCTTCCCGGTGGTCCAGGTGGCGCCCGTCGTGCTGCCGGTCGCCGTGGCGGTCGCCGTCCTGCGTCACCGGCTCTTCGACGTCAGGGTGGTCGTCGGCCGCGTCCTGGTCTACGGGGTGCTCACGGCGGTGCTGCTCGGCGTCTACGTGGTGACGGCGGTCGGGGTGGCCCGTGTGGTCCCGGCGGGACAGGACGTCGGCCGGCTCCTGGCGGCTGCGGTCGTCGCCCTGGCGTTCGCCCCCTTGCGGGGGCGGCTGCAGGACGTCGTCGCCCGTCGTCTGTTCGGCGACCGGGCGCAGCCGTACGCCGCGCTCGTCCGCGTCGCGAAGGAGGTGGCCGGCTCGTCGACCACTCCCGACCGCATGCTCACCTCGCTCGCGGCCTCGACGGCGGCGGCGCTGCGTTCCCCCTGGGTGGCGGTGGAGCTGAGGACCGGCGACGGCGTGACGGCGACCGGCGAGGCGGGGCGACGGCCGGACGCCGGCAGTGAGCCCGCGCTCGTCGTTCGAGAGCTCACGCACGCGGGGGACGGCGTGGGCCGGCTGCTGGTCGCCGAGCGCGCCCACGACGCCTTCACCGCGGCCGACCACCGGTTGCTCGACGACCTCGCGGTGCCGATCGGCACCGCCCTGCACGCGCTGCGCCTGTCGCTGCAGCTGCGAGCGTCGCGAGAGCGCCTCGTCACGAGCGTCGAGGACGAGCGGCGCCGGACCGGCCGGGACCTCCACGACAGCCTCGGCCCCCGCCTCGCGGCGATCGGGATGACCGTCGAGACCGCGGCCGAGCTGGTGGACACCGACCCTCAGGCCGCCCGCCGGCTCCTGTCCGTGCTGCTGCAGCAGACCGACGCGGCGGTGAGCGAGGTCCGCCAGCTCGCCCACACGCAGCGCCCGCCGGTGCTGGACGCGCTGGGACTCGTCGGTGCCCTGGAGACGCATCTGGCGCTGCTGTCGCCGCTGCACGCCCGGCTCGAGGTCCGCGGCGTGTGGCCGGAGGCGCTGCCCGCCGCCGTCGAGATCGCGGTGTACCGCATCGTCCTCGAGGCGGTGACGAACGTGACCCGGCATGCCCGCGCCGGCGCCTGCCGGGTCGTCCTGGCCGCGGGCGAGGACCTGCGAGTCGAGGTGGCCGACGACGGCGAGGGCCTGGGCGCGGGCAGCGGTGAGGGAGTCGGGCTGCGGAGCATGCGCGAGCGGGCCGAGGAGCTCGGCGGCGAGTTCCACGTGCATCCCGGCCCGCAGGGCCGCGGCACCGTCGTCACCGCGCGGCTCCCGCTGACCGCGCCCGCGCCGGCCGTGCCGACCCCGAGGCGGGCCGGAGCATGAGCCCCCTGCGCGTCCTCGTGTGCGACGACAACGACGGGTTCCGCGCGAGCCTGCTGGGGCTGCTGGCGACCATCCCCGACATCGAGGTCGTCGGCGAGGCGGCCGACGGGCGGTCCGGCGTCGCGCTCGCCCTCGCCACGCAGCCCGACGTGGTGCTCATGGATCTGGCGATGCCCGGGCTCGACGGCGTCGAGGCGACCCGTCGGATCCTGGCGGACGCTCCGCACGTCGGGGTCGTCGTCCTCACGATGATCGAGGACGACGACTCCGTGTTCGCCGCCCTGAAGGCAGGCGCCCGCTCCTACCTGCTCAAGGGCGCCCGCCGCGCCGAGATCACCCGGGCCGTCACGGCGGTCGGGAGCGGCGAGGCGATGTTCGGCGCCGCCATCGCCGCCCGGCTGGTCGGGTACTTCTCCATGCCACGGCGCCCCCAGGGCGCGGACGCGTTCCCGGAGCTGACGTCGCGCCAGATCGAGATCCTCGACCTCATGGCGCGTCACGCATCGAACCCCGACATCGCCCGCCGGCTGGACATCACCGAGAAGACGGTCCGCAACAACGTCTCCGCCATCCTCACGAAGCTGTGCGTGCGGGACCGGGCCGAGGCGATCGCGGCCGCCCGCGCGGCACACCTCGGCGGCGCACCGCCCTACCGCACCTGACGCTGGATCAGCGTCTTCGCGATGAGTCCTGCGGTGTTCCGCCGTCCACACCTCGAACCCGTCGAGAAGGAGCATCATGTCCGCGACCTACACCTGGGACGTCTTCTGCAGCCTGGACGGCTTCGGTTCGTACGGCGAGGACGGCGACTGGGGCGGCTACTGGGGCAAGCAGGGGCCGGAGTTCCTCGCGCGCCGCGAGGCCGTGCTCGGCGGCGAGCAGCGGTTCGTCCTGGGGGCGACCACCTTCCGCGAGTTCCTGCACTTCCTGGGCCCGGCGAGTTCGTCGTCCGAGCTCGACCCGATCAACACCCGGATGAAGAACCTCCCGACGACCGTGGTCTCGAACACCCTCGACGGCCCGCTCGACTGGCCGGACGCGACGCTGGAGCGCGGGGACGCCGTCGACGTCGTCCGCCGGCTCAAGGAGGAGTCGGACGTGCCGCTGCGCTCGCACGGCAGCCTGGCGATGAATCGTTCCCTGATGGCGGCCGGCCTGGTCGACCGCGTGCAGGTCTCGATCTTCCCGGTCATCACCGGGAAGACCGGCGTCGACCCGATCTTCGGCGGCGCCGCCGACTTCGACCTCGAGCTGCTCGAAGCCCACACCTTCGACGGCCGCACCCAGGAGCTCGTCTACCGGCCCACCCTCCACGGCTGACTCCGGAGCGCGCCGGTTACGACCCGGCGACGATCGCACCCAGGTGCTCGCTCCGCGATCGGGCCAGGTAGAGCATCCCGGCGACGTCCTCGACCTGGTCGTCGTCAACGGGCACGACCGGATGGGAAAGGGCCCTGCGCAGGCACTCGGCCGCGACGGCCATGTCCACGTCCGCGAAGGTCAGCTCGGGGTCGGCGACGATCCCGGCTCTCACCACGTCGTGCAGTCCCGTGGCCTTGCGGCCCTCTGCCACCCAGACGTCCTTGAGCCCGCCGCCCAGCGGGTGGTCGACCAGGACGGTGAGGGCGTGATCGCGTCCTCGGTATGAGAACAGGACGCCTAGCGACTCCTGCTCGCCGAGGAGGTCCGCGTACCGCCACGCGCGCAGAGGCGTGGGCCGGCCGATCGTCTCGATCCACGAGGGCGCCCGCACTCCCGCGCCCGTCATCCGCTCCGCGGCCGCCCGCGCTGCCGCCCGTGATCTCTCGGGGCCGAGCGACGCACACGTACGCACGAGAGCCAGTGCCCGCTCGGTCCCGAGGTTCTCGGCATTCTCGAGGACCTGTTCCAGCAGCGTGGTGAGCGCCATCTCACGCTCGTGCGCGTCCCCGTGGATCCCCCGGTCCACGATCGCGAAGACGTGGCACAGCGCGAGTTCGGCGTCGAGCGGACGGCGGACCGCGGCGATCTCCGTGAGGAGACTCTCGGCGATCGGGGCGACGAGCTCGTCGGGCGCTCTGTAGCCCTCCTCGCTCCCCTGCGCGGATCCCGGCGCTGCGTGAGAGCTCGGACTGGTGCTGTCCGTCACCTCGCCGATCCTTTCACCTACCGGCCGACGAACTCGACGTCGCGGACCTCGCGACCGAGGTAGGCGAGCAGGCGCACGTGGGCAGGTGCGGTCCCGGACGCCGCCTCGACCTAGGCCGGATGACGTAGCCGATCCTCGTTTGGGGTCGACCGCCTGCTCCGGCTTCAGGTCGGGGTGGGAGAAGGCTTCAGCTGAATGTCGCCCCGGCGGCGTCCCAGGTGATGGTCTCCCCGGGCTGCATCTGCGCCACTGGGGCCTTTCTACCCTGCCTCAGCTGGTGAGGATTTCGGCCTGGACGGCGTTGACGAGGATGGTCGCGTGGGCGGGGCCGGAGCGGATCTCGAGGAGGATCCGCCCGTTCTTCAGGTGTGCGTTCGTGCGTTCGCCTGGAGCTCGTCGTGTCGTGTGGGCCCGGGCGACGGCCTTCCTCCCGTCGGACCGGGCGCGGGAGACGAAGCGTCTGAACTACCGGCAGCTGCTCCGCCTTGAGCAGGCCGACCAGCTGCTGCCCCAGGGCGGGATGATGGACTCGAACGCTCAACGCATCGGCTGGTCCGAGGCCCGCATCCTCCACCGCCTCCGTGTCGTGACAGTCAGACGGCTTTCGCTGTGGCCCCTCGACTCGCAACGGCTGCAGCTGCGGGACGCTGTGCGCCTCTACAACCGTGGGCGCCTCGCGCCTGTGGGGCTCCAGCCAAACACCCAAGTCCGTATAGCGAAGATCGAAGGGATGTCGAGCAGAGGGGGACGCAGTCCTCGCATGGATAGCCGGCCACCCGGTCGGCGTGATCGCCGGCGAGGACGCGGTGCGGGCAGCGGTCGGACCGCCTGGTCTGCGCGAGCGGCCTGCGGTTCTAGCCGTCGAGCTGATCGACCTTGCGGGTCGGAGTGTGGCTAGCGGACGACGAGGCCGACGCGGCGAGCCAAGACGGCGAACCTGAGGCTCGTGCTACCCGCCGTCGTTGAGGCGGTAGCGCCCTCGCTTTACGCGGAGGACGTCGCCGTGCTTGTCCACCCCGGGTCAGTGCGACTCAGCGTTCATGCGGCGGCCTACCCCTCGCGCCGGTCCGCAGCACGTGGATAGCCCTGGCCTCGCACACGGCACCGAGCTTCCTCATCATCACCGTGGTGCTGTTCCTGGTCCTCTGATGCGGACTACGGGCGACCGGCGTGCGCAGCGGGCCGGCGGGGCACAGCGAGCAGCTGCCCCGTCAGGCCCGGCCCCTCGCTCATGGCCGCCTCCATGCCGCGCCACTGCGCAGCGGCGACGAACAGGGTCCGGCCGTCCTCGCCGCCCAGCATGCAGGCGAAGCAGCCGCGGTCCACGCCGATCGCGTCGAGGACCTCCCCGCCCTCCCGCACCCGGACGCAGCCACTCCCCGGAACGCTGGCGACCCAGACTGCTCCGTCGGCGTCGGCGCAGATGCCGTCGGGCGCCCTGTCGAGCCCGGCCCAGATGCGGCGACCGGACAGCGTGGCGTCCTCGCGGACGTCGTAGCCGATCAGCTGCTCCGCGTGCGAGTCGGCGACCACCAGCGTCTGGCCGTCGTCCAGCAGGGCCATCCCGTTGGGCCACCGGAGACCCTCGGCGACCTGTTCCACGCTGCCGCTCGGCCGCACGAGCACGACCGCGCCCGAGGCCGCGTTGACGTAGGCGTTCCCTGCGCCGTCGACCACGATCTCGTTGAGCGGCGCGGCGCCGAAGCCCGTCAGGTCCGCCGCGACCTCCAGCGAACCACCGGGGGCCTGCTGGCGAAGGAGCAGCCGTCTCGGGCCGTCGACGACGAGCAGCCGTCCGTCCGGCAGCCAGTCGATGCTGAAGGGGATCGTCCGAGCTGCCAGGCGAGCGACGATCTTCGGCTCCCCGTCCGGCGTCACTGCGAGAACCTCCCCGCTGCCCCAGTTGCACAACCAGAGGCGTCCGTCGTGCCACCTCGTCGACTCCGGGAATCCGAGGCCGTCGAGCACCACTCGCGGTCCGTTCACCTGATCGCCTCCTGTCTGGGCCGGCAGCCGGCGCCCTGATCGGCGGCGGTCACGAGGATGACGAATCGGCACTGCTCCGATCGACACCGGCCATCAGTAGGCATCGCCCGTGCGCCAGTCCATCTGCTGCAGGGTCAGGGTGTTGCCGTCGGGATCCGTGATGCCGGCGTATGTCACGCCCCCGCCGACCGGCATGAGGTCGCCGACCTGGACACCACGGCCGATGAGCTCGTTCCGGGCGGCCGCGATGTCCTCGACGACCAGGTGCAGGCCCTTCACCACGCCGGGCGTCATGTCGGCGATCTCGGGCAACCCGGTGCTGAGCAGGATCGAGCAGGCCGATCCCGGCGGGGTCAGCTGCAGGACGCGGACCCCGTCCGCCGGCGTCACGTCGACGTCTCGGACGAAGCCGACCTGCTCGTAGAAGGCGGCCGACCGGTCGAGGTCGGTGACGGGGACTGGGACGAGCTCGA
Source organism: uncultured Actinomycetota bacterium (assembly GCA_963755755.1). Classification (GTDB taxonomy): domain Bacteria; phylum Actinomycetota; class Actinomycetes; order Actinomycetales; family Kineosporiaceae; genus DATKNA01. The sequence continues at coordinate 145,342 of CAVWLJ010000014.1, read as the reverse complement.
GCTTCATCTTCATGGCGGGTGCTCCTTCGGGTGAGGTGAGGGTCGGGGACGTCCGGCGGACTGTGGTGACGACGGCGTCGTCCGGGCCGACGGCGAGCAGGATGGCCGGACCGACGCGAGCGAGGGACAGGACGTCTCCGGGAACCAGGCGCATCCGCGCGCCGTGGATCGTGCGGACCTCGACGATGCCCTGCCCGACGACGGCGTAGACCTGGCGCCAATCGTCGTCGCAGGCCAGGGAGTCGTGGGCAGGGATGACGTGTCGGCGGCGGCTGAAGCCTGTCACGCCAGCACCTCGGGCAGGTCGAAGGCGGGGAAGAGCGCCCGACCGAAGGTGGTGATCTCGCTGATCCGCCCGCCGGCCAGGCGCAGGACGTCGATCTTGAACGCCTTGAACTCCCCGTCGGCGGGATCCTGCAGGTAACACGCGGCGGCCGGCTGACGGTTCGCGCTGGTCGCCACCAGCCGCCACGTCCCGGTTGCGCGGGCCCGAGCGGCGAGCCCGCGGATGGCGTCGATCCCCTCGAACAGGTAGGGAGCTGGCGGCATCGTCACGCGGATGTCGTCGGCCAGCAGGTGGAGCGTGGCCTCGTCGTCGCCGGCCTCGTAGGCCGTGATGTACGCGCGCAGGACCTCGCGCTCCGCGTCGCTCGACGGCGGTGCCGTCCAGGCGTCCCGTTCGGACGCCGGGTACTGGCTGCGCAACGTTGCCCGGCCCCGCTGCAGGGCGCTGTTGACGGCCGCGGCGGAGAGTTCGAGTACCTCGGCGACGTCGGCAACCGGCCAGTCGAGGACGTCGCGCAGCACGATCGCCGCCCGCTGCCGCGGCGGCAGGAGCTGGATCACCGCGAGGAAGGCCAGCTCGATCGTCTCGCGCGCGATGGCTCGCTCGTGCGGCTCCTCGCCGGGCGGGGCGGCCTCCGCGAGGAGCCGGTCCGGATAGGGCTCGAGCCACGGCACGTCCCGGAACGAGGTCAGGGACCGGACCCGGCGACCGGCCGCCTTGATGTGGTCGAGGCAGGTGTTCGTGGCGATCTTGTACAGCCACGCCCGCAGGTTGTCCCCGTCGGCGATGTCCTCGCGCCGGCGCCACGCCTTGAGCAGCGTCTCCTGCACCAGGTCTTCGGCCTGCGTGAACGACCCGACCATCCGGTAGCAGTGGACGTGCAACTCGCGGCGGTGCCGTTCGACCCGCTCGGCGAACTCGAGGTCCGTCGTCCGGTGTGTCACCTCACCCACGGCGGGCACCTTCTCTCCTGCGGTCCGACCGGGCCGTCGTGGTCCCGGTACCGCCTGAGACGACGCCCACGGCGCGTGTCATCGGTCGAGCAGCGACGAGATGGGTGTGGGCTCTCAGCCGATCCGTTCGGCCAGGGAGACGATGATGCCCTCGGGTCCGCGCACGTAGGCCATGCGCCAGGCGTGCTCGTACTCACCGACGCCGCCGACCAGGCCGTAGCCCTCCGCGGCCAGGCGGTCGACGGCCGCCTGGAGATCGTCGACCTCGAAGGCCACGTTGCGCAGCCCCAGCTCGTTCGCCATCGCCGCGGGCGATCCCGGCTCGTGGTCGGGCCGGACGAAGCTCGACAGCTCCAGCCTGGTCCCTCCGTCGGGCGGCCGCAGCATGACGATCTCGGTCCGCGAATCGGGGATACCGATGACCGTGTCCAGGAACTCGCCCTCCACGAACGTCCGTCCCTCGACCTCGAGACCGAGCCCGACGAAGAACGCCGTCACGGCCTCGAGGTCGGCGACAGTGATGCCGACATGGTCGAAGCGCCGTATCTGCGACATGGGAGGCATCCTTCAGCCCTCGTCTCCGCCGGTCCAGCGACGGACCGTCCGGTGGTGGATGCCCGCGGCGCCGGCGCTCAGAGCGGGTACCCCTACTCAGCCAGAAGTGAGAATCGCGGACCTGAGGACAGCGTCAGTGGCGTTCCTAGGCTGCCGGGCATGCCGAAACGCTCCCCTGTCGTGATCTTCTTTCTCACGCTCGTCGCCTTCGCCACCGCCGCGTGCGGCAGCGCCGCGACCGGCAGTTCGGCCGTCGACACCACGACCGTCAACGTCACGGTCGCTCCCGCACCGGCGTCGACCACCTCGGCGAGTGCCACCGCGACGAAGACCGCCACGGTTGCAGCGACGACCACTGCGACGACGACGGCAGCACCGGCGGCCGCCACGGCGTCCTTCAAGCCCTTCGTCGGTGAATGGGTAGGGCACACCCGCTTCGTCTCCGTGTCGCGGAGCGGCAGGCTCGAGGTGCACGTGGGTGATGGGTGCTGCGACCCCATCGTCGACGTGGTGCTTCAGCTCTCGAACCCCCGGCGGGACGGCAACGGCTGGGTCGCGACAACCCACGTCGTCTCCGCGACGGCGCATGCCGGCTGGAAGCAGACCGGACGTCCCGCTCCCGAACCGGGTGACCGCGGCAGGGTGCGGGTAGGGACCGATCACATCCTCGTCGAGTCCATCAGCGGCAACGGCTTCTGCGACCCGGACCGGACCGCCCCGGGGACGTGCGGCGCCTGACACGGCCGTGCGTCGATCGGGCGGCGCCGGGGGCTCTACCGCAACACCCTGGTTCGGGTCGGAGAGGCCGGCAGGGCACAATGGGTGGCCGGCAGAACGGACCTTTCGAGAAAGCTCCATGACCACCGACACCGTTCCCGGCATCCGCCGTACCCGTTCTCCTGATGCACTCGCCCTACTCGTCCTCGTCGGCCGATGGCTGGTGGTCGGCCTCGGCGCTCTCGTCCCGCTTTCGTGTTCGCGGACGCCGATGGGATCACCCGCTCGCTCGTCGCCTCCGTCGCCGTCCTGATCTTCTCCGTTGTCGCCGCCCGCGCCGTCGCCGTCCGGGACGACGGGTGGCGGTCCCTCGGGCTGACGCATCCACGCGAGTGGCGCGACACGAAACTGCTCGTCGTCCCGGGCCCTGATCACCTTGGTGCCGCTGCTGGGCGGCGTCCGGAGCATCGAGGGCGGCACGTGGGCCGTGCTGGTGACCGGGTACCTCCTCACGGGATACATGGAGGAGCTGCTGTGGCGTGGCGCCGTCCAGCGGATCCTCGCGCCGACCGGCATCGCCAAGGCCGTCTGGTCCGGCTCGGCCCTGTTCGGCGCCGCGCACCTGACGAACGTCCTGTTCCGCGGCAGCGTCGGGCTCGTCCTCGCGCAGGGCGTTCGGCGCGTTCTGCTTCGGCGTCGGTTACGCCGCGCTGCGGTGGCGCACCGCCGCCACAATCTGGCCGCTCATGGTGCTGCACTTCGCCACCGACTTCTTCGCGGCGATCGGCGGACTGCCGAAGATCCCTGTCCTCGTGGGGCAGGACGTCGTCCTGCTCGTATTCGGGGCCCTTCTCCATACGCGGGACCGATCGGGCCGAATGACGATCCTTCCTTCACCGAAGCGGTTGCGCCGGCCATCCGCGCGCGGTCGCCTGACGATCACTCGGTCCTGAATCGGGCGACACGATGCGCGTAGGCTCGCGGAATGATCTCTGAGCCGGTGGTCATCGGCGCTGGTCCGGCAGGTCTTGCGGTGGCGGCCACGCTTGCCCGGCAGGGGCAAGCGTGCGTCGTCCTCGAGCGCGCCGAGTCCGTCGGCGCCTCCTGGCAAGGTCGGTACGACAGCCTGCGCCTCCACACCGTCCGGTGGCTGTCCGGCCTCCCGGGCGCACCGATCCCCCGCCGCTACGGGCGCTGGGTCGCCCGCGACGACTTCGTCTCCTACCTCCGGAACTACGCCGAGCGCTTCGGCGTCCGGCCGGAGTTCGGCGTGGAGGTGCGCCGGATCGACCAGGCCGACGAAGGTTGGAGCGTTCAGACCTCGCACGGCGAGCGGACGGCGTCTGCCGTCGTCGTCGCCACCGGATACAGCCGAGTCCCGCACCTGCCGGACTGGCCGGGCCGCGCCGGCTTCACCGGCAGGCTCCTGCACTCCGTGGACTACCGCGAACCGTCGCCGTATCGAGGCCAGAACGTGCTCGTCGTGGGCGCCGGAAACTCGGCGTCCGAGATCGCGGTGGACCTGGCGCGGGCCGGTGCCCGCGTCGACCTGTCGGTGCGGACGCCGCCGAACATCGTTCGGCGCGACACCTTCGGCGTCCCGAGTCAGCTCCTCGGCGTGGCCCTCAAGCGCGTGCCGGAGCGGGTCATGAATCCGATGACGCGGGTGCTGCGCAAGGTCTCCGTCCCCGACCTGTCGCCGTACGGCTTGCCGGCGCCGGCAGGTGACGGCTTCACGCAGTTCCTGCGCACCCGGACCGTGCCGATCCTCGACCACGGATTCGTCGGTGCCGTCCGGGCCGGGCGGATCAGGGTCGTCCCGACCATCGAGAGCTTGGACGGCCCCGACGTCCGCCTGACCGACGGCTCGACGCTGCGCCCGGACGTCGTCCTCTGCGCGACCGGCTACCGGACCGGGCTCGAGCCACTCGTCGGCCACCTGGGCGCGCTCGACGAGCGGGGCCTCCCCCGGGTCCACGGCGCGGGGACGCTGCCGGAGCTTCCCGGGCTGTACTTCGTCGGCGTCACCGTCGAGCTCGCCGGACTTCTTCGCGAGATCGGCTTGGAGGCCCAAGCAGTCGGCCGAGCCATCGGGCGCCCAAGCAGTGTCAGCCTAGCTTGACAGTCAGGCGGACCTGACAGAAGCTGAGCCATGGCCCTCGTCGACGAGCTCGAACACGGGACGACTCTCACCCAGGCCGTGGCTCGCTACGAGCAGCTGCGACGACGCGACTCCGACGTGGACCTCACCGAGGGGCCCGCGAGCGTCCTCACCCGCGACGAGAGCCTCGAGCTCCTCGCGCTGAGCGAGGTCGTCATCCGCAAGGCCGGTTACGGCCGCCAGTTGGTCGTCGGCAAGGCCCGGGACGCCGGCGCCTCGTGGGCGCAGATCGGGCAGGCACTGGGTGTCAGCCGGCAGTCGGCGTGGGAGGCCTACGCGCGGTGGATCGACGCCAAGGGCGAGCAGCACCAGGTCAACGACTACGAAGGCCTGGACGACGAGGCCGTGCGTCAGGCACGCATCCGCGCCGGGCACCCCAACGACGAGTGACGTCACGGAAGGCGGTTGGCGGAGGTGCCCCGTTCCGGCGCATCACCTAACCGTGACGTGAAGCCGAAGCGGCGAGGTCAGTTCTTCCGGGGTGATCAGGCGGCGCGGGTGAGAGCGATGACGGGAAGGATCCGGTCGGTCCGCTTCTGGTACTCGCCGAAGCCCGGCGCCGTGGCGACGATGCGCTTCCAGACGACCTCGCGGTCCTCGCCCGCCACCTCGACCGCGTCCGCCTCGAAGGTCTGGGTGCCGACCTCGATCGTCACCCGAGGGTTGTCCACGAGATTGAAGTACCAGTCGGGGTTCGAGGGGTGGCCGCCCTTCGACGCGACGATCAGATAGCGGTCGCCGTCCGCGAAGTACGCGAGCGGGTTGATCCGCTCGACGCCGGACCTCCGCCCGACGGTGTGCAACAGGAGCAGGGTCGAGCCCTCGAACTGACCGCCGACCCGCCCCTCGTTCGCGCGGAACTCGGCGACGATCCCGGCGTTCCAGTCGTTCGGCTCGCTCACGGTGCCCTCCATGTCGACATCGATGCTGCTTGTCGCGTCAACCTACTCCGCGCCGAATGGATTCCAGCTCGGTCCGGAGGCCGCGTTCAGCCGCGCGGTCACAGGGTCGTGGCGGGGGCTTCGAGGACGCACCAGACGGCCTTGCCCCGCGGCGTCGGGCGGGTACCCCACCGCTGCGACATCAGCGAGACGAGCAGCAGGCCGCGGCCGTGCTCGTCGTCCTCGCCGGGCCGCTCCCGCCGAGGCAACGTCGGCGCCCCGTCGTGCACCTCGAGGGTGATGTGCCGCCGGCCCCGGCTCAGCCGTACCTCCACCGGCGGCCGCCCGTGCAGCAGCGCGTTCGTCGTCAGCTCGCTGAGCAGCAGCAACGTCTCGCCGCGCAGCTGGGTCTCGATCCCCCAGCCGTCGAGCACCGCCCCGGCGGCGTGCCGGATCTCCGTCACGGCCGCCAGCTCCTGCGGCACCTGATAGCTGACCGTGGCGCCGGCGTCCGCCACCTCGACCCGGGCGAGCAGCAGGGCGACGTCGTCGTCCGGCCCGTCCGGCAGCATCGCGTCCGCCACCCGGCCCGGCGCGTCGTGGTCGATCGGGCCGGTCAGCTCCAGCAGCCGCCGCGCGAGCGCGTCGACCCCGGCGTCGATGTCCAGGTCACGCCGCTCCACCAGGCCGTCGGTGTAGAGCGCGAGCACGTCGCCGTCGTCCAGCGTGATCCGTTGCTCGATGACCGGGCCCAGCACCGTGCCGAGCGGGGCGCTCTCGGCACCGCCGAGCCGCAGCACCTCGCCGGCGCCGGTGCGTACCAGCGGCGGCAAGTGACCGGCGTTCGCCCACGTGAGGGTGCAGTCGTACGGATCGAAGACGGCGTAGATGCAGGTGACGATGTTCTCGTCGCCGAGCTCCCGGACCACGCCGTCGAGGTGCTCCAGGACGTCGGCGGGCGGCAGGTCGAGCCGCGCGTACGCCCGCACCGCGGACCGGAGCTGACCCATGACCGCGGCCGCCTGCACGCCCCGGCCCATGACGTCACCGAGCACGAGCGCGGTCCGGCGCGCGCCCAGCTCGATGACGTCGTACCAGTCCCCGCCGACCTGCGTGCCCTCGACGCCGGCCTGGTAGTACGCCGCGAGCCGCAGCGACTCGGCCTGCACGTCGGAGTCCGGCAGCAGGCTGCTCTGCAGCTCGCTCGCGATCCGGTGCTCGCGGACGGCGGCCTCGGCCGCGATCGCGGCAGCCGACAGGGCCAGCTCCGCCTCGCGCTGCGCCGTGATGTCCTGGTTGGAGCCGCGCAGCCGCAGCGGGGTCCCGTGCTCGTCGCGGTCGACCTCGGCGATGGCGTGGTAAGTCCGCAGGGCGCCGTCGGGCGTGACGATCCGGGTCTCGACGTCGAACGGAACACCGACGAGCGCCTCCTCCACCGCGCGGGCCACCCGTGCCCGGTCGTCGGGGTGGATCCGCTCGTCGAGCACGCGCTGCAGGCCGCCGACCGACAGTTCGGCCGGCGTCATCTGCACCTGTCGCATGAGCTCGTCGGAGGCCGTGATCGAGCCGGTCGCGACGTCGACCTCCCAGCTGCCGACGTGAGCCAGGCGCTGGGCCTGGTCGAGCAGCGTCCGGCTGCGCTCGATCTCCTGCCGGCTGCGGCGCACCCGCTCCAGCTCGAGGTTGGCCTGCACGCGGGCGAGCAGCTCGCGCGCCGAGAAGGGCTTGACGAGGTAGTCGTCGGCGCCCGCCTCCAGGCCCTCGACGGTGGCCTCCTCCCCGGCGCGGGCGGAGAGCAGGACCACCGGCGTCCGTGCCGTGAGGGGATCGCCCCGCAGCGCCCGCAGCAGCTCGAAGCCGTCGAGCCGCGGCATCATGATGTCGCTGAGCACGAGGTCCGGAGCCTTCTCGAGGGCGAGCTCGAGCCCGGCTCGGCCGTCCGGAGCCGTCAGCACCTCGTACCGGTCCGCGAGCAGCCCGCTGATGTAGTCGCGCATGTCGGCGTTGTCGTCGACGACCAGCACGCGTCGCGCGCTCGTCGGCCGCCCGTCGGCGTCGGCGCCGTTGCCCTCGGCGTCCGTGCCCCCGACCGCACCGACCCACCGCAGGGCCTCGGCGAGGAAGCCGCGCGCCTGCCGCTCGGCACCGCTGTCCTGGGTCGAGCGGAACCGGCTCGGCGACCTGGTCGACCGGCAGGTGCGTCGACGCCCAGTCGGGACCGCCACCGTGAAGGTACTGCCGGAACCGAGCCGGCTCGTGACGCCGACGCTGCCACCGTGCGCCTCGGCCAGGTCGGCGACGAGCGCCAGCCCGATGCCCGATCCCTCGTAGCTGCGCGACGCGGTGCCCGGCACGCGGGTGAACCGGGTGAACAACCGGCTCTGCTGGTCCGGCGCGATCCCGACGCCGGTGTCCTCGACCGCGAGCACCGCCTGCCCGTCCTGCTCGCGCAATCGCACCGTGATGCCGCCCTCGAACGTGAACTTCAGGGCGTTCGAGAGGAGATTGAGCACGATCTTCGCCCACATCTCGCGGTCGACGTAGACGGGCGTCCGACAGCGGCGGGCAGTCGACGGTGAGAGCCAGTCCGGCCCGCTCGACGGCGACCGAGAACGTCGCCGCCAGTTCGCTCGGTGTAGGCGGCGAGGTCGACCGGCTCGTACCGGGCCTGCACGTCGCCGTCCTCGAGCCGGGAGAAGTCCAGCAGGCTGTTGACCAGCTTGAGGAGTCGCTCGCCGTTGCGCTGGATGATCTCCACGCGATCGCGCTGGACGTCGTCCAGCGGGTGGGCGTGGTCGGCGAGCGCGTCCTCCGCCGGGCCGAGCAGCAGCGTCAGCGGCGTCCGGAACTCGTGGCTGACGTTGGTGAAGAACTCCGTCTTCGCGCGGTCGAGCGCCTGGAGCCGTTCGGCCCGCTCGCGCTCCTCCTGGTAGGCGCGCGCGCCGGAGAGCGCGGTGCCGATCTGGTCCGCGAGCAGTTCGACGAACCCGCGGTAGTCGGCGTCCAGCGGCCGGTAGCGGTTCAGGGCGACGACGAGGAAGCCGTGCGGCCGCACCTCGTCCTGCCGGCGGAAGGGCACGGCCAGCGCACGCAGCGGCGGCTCCGGCCAGGCGCCGGTGGGCAGGTCGTCGAACCGCTCCGCGAGGTCGTCGACGACCACCGTCCGCCCCTGGAGGAGCTCACCCACCGGCCAGGGCGCGTCCGGGTCCCCGAGGTCGATGACCGGCGGCGCCGCCGGATGCCCGGCCGGGACGCCGGCGGACGCCGCCGAGCACGGCGGACGTCGAGTCGTCGGCCAGCAGGTAGACGAGCCCGAACGGGACCGACCACCGGTCCTCGGAGAGCTGGCGTGCCGCGGCGTCGACGACCTCGGTCTCGCTCCGCAGCGCGGTGACGTGCGCGCTGACGTCGCGCACGGTGGCGAGGTGCCGGGCGCTGATGACCCGTTCGGTGTCCTCGCTGACGACGCAGAACATGCCCGCGACCCGGCCGTCGTCGTCCGTCAGGGGGCTGTACGAGAAGGTGTGGTAGGTCTCCTCCCGGTAGCCGCTGCGCTCCAGGAACAGCATGAGCGCCGCGTCCCAGGTGGCGTCCCCGGTCGCCATGACCCGCTCGATCCGTGGGCCGATCTCGGGCCAGATCTCCGCCCAGACCTCGCGCGGCGGGCCGCCCGAGCGCCCAGGGGTACTTCCGGCCCAGGGTGTCCCGCCGGTAGGCGTCGTTGCAGAAGAAGGTGAGCTCCGGCCCCCACGCCATCCACATGGAGAACCGCGACGCGAGCATGATCCGCACGACGGAGATCAGGCTCTGCGGCCACTGCTCCGGGGGACCGAGGGGCGTCGACGCCCAGTCGACCGCGGCGAGGTCCCGCCCCACGGAGCCGCCGGCCGCGAACACGGAGGGCACCCGGACGGCGCTGCGGGCGTCGTCGTCGACGGTGTCCATCGCGGCGGGCTCCTACGAGGCGAGCTGGGGCGGGCAGGGGACTCCGCCCCAGGGCCCGACGCTACCCGGACGGGGAGGCCGACGCGCGCCGGCCACCGTGTCCGACACCCCTGGGACGGCTCCCTCCTGACCTCACGGTTCGCCACGAGGTGGGCGGATCGCCACGATGGTTCCGGAGCCCGGCCGATCGGCCGGTTCCTCTCTCGACGAGGAGGGCGAGCACTGTGGCGCGCTACACGCTGGTGTACCGGGACGACGACGGCGAGAACCAGGTCACGGAGACCCTGGACAACGTCGACGACGTCCAGCGCGAGGACGGCATCGTGAGCTTCTGGCGCGGGAACGACGCCTTCCTGCGCCTGCAGGAGCGGCACGTCGTCAGCCTCGAGCAGTCCTGAGCAGCCGAACCCGCGGACGGCCGGCCCGAGCGCCTCGGGCCGGCCGTCGCCGTTCTGCTTCCGAGCGCCGGGGATCAGGTCGTCGGTACGTCGCGGCGCCGGAACGTGCGTGACGCCGACGGCCACGAGCGCGGCGGCCACGAGGGTGAGGACGACGAGCGGAGTCGCGCGTCACCGAGCCCGCCGGGCACGTGCGGGAGGTGCGTGAACGGGGAGAGGTCGAGCACGACGTCGCCGAGCCGCAGCAGCGGCCCGACCTGCCCGATGAGCACGCAGACGGCGAGAGCGACCCATCCGACGGCGGCGGCCAGCCGCGGGAGCACGCCGTACACGGCGGCGGTCAGGCTCGCCAGGATCCAGACCGCCGGCAGTTGGACGAGCGCGGCGGCGACGTTCCTGGGCACCTGACCGCCGACGTCCCCGACGTCCAGCCCGTAGACGAGACCCGTCGCGAGGCCCGCGGCGGCCAGGACGACCGCCGGACCCAGCAGCGCGAACAACAGATGGCTGGCCGTCCATCGGGCGCGCGGCACGGCGCCGGCGAGCACGATCTCGAGCCGCTGGCCGGTTTCCTCGCTGCGCATCCGCAGGGCGGCGGCCACGGCGTAGCCGGCGGCCGCCAGTCCGAGGACCGCGTAGCCGGTGGCGAGGTAGGCGTCGGCGGGGTCGGCCTTCCCGCCGAGCCGCTGGAGCACCTCGGCGAGCTGCTGGTTTCCGGTGAAGAGATCGGCGGCGGTCCGCGCCACGGCTCCGATGAGCACACCGAACGCGACGAAGCCGGCGGTCCAGGCGGCCAGCGTGCCGCGGTGCAGCCGCCACGCCAGCGCCGTCGGCGTCCGCAGCCACGCCGCACCCGAGGCGGGCCCCGGGCGTGACGGCAGGAGCCCGGAACCGAGGTCGCGCCGGTCCGCGAGCGCCGCCGCGGCCCACGCCAGCGCCACGGTGAGCAGCGCCAGCAGCGCGAACACCCACCAGCGGTCGACGTCGTACGCGCGCACCGACCACACCCAGCCCAGCGGCGGCGTCCATGCCAGCCACGCCGGCCCGTGCCCCTGGTCGATCGCGATGTCGCCGGCCCCGCGAAGCGCGAAGGAGATCGCGACGACGGCGAGGCCGATCCCGCGGGCCGCCGCCGCGCTGCGCGTGATCTGGGCGGTCACGGCCGCGACGGCACCACCCGTGATCCCCGCCGCCGCCCAGGCCAGCCCCATGGCGACGGACCCACCTGCCGGCGTCCGCTGCCCGATCATCCCGACGGCGATGATCAATGCCACGGCCAGGCCGCCGATCGTGACGACGAGGAGCGCGGCGGCCAGGTCGGCGTACCGCCCGACCGCTCCGGACCGCACCAGTTCGCGGCGGCCCGCCTCCTCCTCGACCCGGGTGTGCCGGACGACGACGAGGACGCCGACGATCGACATGATCAGCATGCCGGTGGCCATGCGCCAGAAGATGAGCGCGCCGAGGGACGCCGACGGCCGCGGCCCGTAGAACAGCACGAGGAGGGCGGATCGCCCGAGCTCGTCGATGTAGCCCTGCCGTCCGGCCTGGGTGGGGTACAGCGCCGCGGTCGCCGATGCGGTCGAGACGGGCAGTCCGCCGAGGACGATCACCCACGCCGGCAGCAGGATCCGGTCGCGCCGCAGGGCGAGCCGCGCCAGCGGCCAGGTGCCGGCAAGAGACGTCATCGCACGACCTCGACGGGGCGGTCCGCCTCGTAGTGCCGCAGGAACAGTTCCTCGAGCGTCGGCGGCCGGCTCACCAGGCTCCGGACGCCGAAGGCCGTGAGCCGGCGCAGCACCGCGTCGAGCTCGCCCGGATCCACCTGGAAGCGGACGCGCAGGCCCTGGACGACGAGGTCGTGGACGCCGGGCACGTCGGCGAGCCCTTCCGGCGCCGCCGCGAGCTCGGCGGTGATCGACGTCCGGGTGAGGTGGCGGAGTTCGTCGAGGGTGCCGGTCTCGACCGTGCGCCCCTGCCGGATGATCGAGATCCGGTCGCAGAGCGCCTCGACCTCGCTGAGGATGTGGCTCGAGAGCAGCACGGTCCGCCCCTCGACGCCGGCCTCCTCGGCGACGACCTGCCGGAAGACCTCCTCCATGAGCGGATCGAGACCGGAGGTCGGCTCGTCGAGCACGAGCAGCTCGGCGCGCGAGGCGAGCGCGGCCACGAGGCCGACCTTCTGCCGGTTGCCCTTCGAGTAGTCCCGGCTCTTCTTGCGCGGGTCGAGATCGAACCGCTCGAGCAGCTGGTCGCGGCGCCGCGGGTCGAGACCGCCGCCGAGTCGCCCGAGCAGGTCGATCACCTCGCCGCCGGTGAGCGTCGGCCAGAGCGTGACGTCGCCCGGCACGTACGCGAGGCGCCGATGCAGGGCCACGGCGTCGCGCCACGGGTCCCCGTCGAGCAGCCGCACGTCGCCCGCGTCCGCCCGCAGCAGGCCGAGCAGGACCCGGATCGTCGTGGTCTTGCCGGCCCCGTTGGGCCCGAGGAAGCCGTGCACCTCTCCTCGCTGCACGCTGAGGTCCAGCCCGTCGAGCGCCCGGGTGCGCCCGAAGGTCTTCACGAGGCCGGTGATCTGGATCGCGTTCCCCACGCCTGCGAAGCTACACTCGTTTCACAACGTTGTGAAGCAAAGGAAATGTGATGACACAGACGCGGGACGAGCAGGCGATGCGCGAGCTCGTCGAACGCCTCGGGCGCCTGCTCGCCGAGTGGGGGCTGCCGCGGATGGCGGCCCGGGTGCTCTTCGCGCTGATGACCGCGGACGAACCGTCGCTGAGCGCGGGCGAGCTGGCCGAACGCCTCGGCGTCAGCCCCGCCGCGATCAGCGGTGCGGTCCGCTACCTCACCCAGATCCACATGGTCGCGCGGGACGTCGTGGCCGGATCCCGGCGCGACCGCTACCGGCTCCTCGACGACTCCTGGTACGAGGTCACGCTCGAGAAGATCACCCTCATCACGACCCTTGCCGACCTCGCACGTGTCGGGGTGGACGCCGCGGGCGGCCCGGGGACGCCCGCCGGTGCACGTCTGGCCGGCATGCGCGACTTCTACGACTTCGTGCAGAAGGAGCTCCCCCTCCTGCTGGAGCGGTGGCAGGTGCAGAAGTCCACGCCAGCCCTGATCACCCCACGGCTCACTCCTACTGCCTCGAGGAGCCGCGCGAGCTCGCCCAGGTCCTCGATGGTCAGGTCCGCGGACAGGCCCCGCAGCGCCGCGACCGTCATGCCCGCAGCGTGCCCGGCCCGGATGCCGGGCTCGGAATCCTCCACCACCAGGCAGTCGCCGGGGGCGCACGCCCAGGGTGCGCGCCGCGAGCAGGTAGCTCTCCGGATCGGGCTTGCCGGCGGAGACGTCCTCCACGGTGACGAGCACGGGAGCATCGATCCCGGCGGCCGCGAGCCGGTTGCGCGCGAGCCGCACATCCGCGCTCGTGACCACGGCCCACGGCAGCCCGCGCCGGGCGAGGACGTCGAGGAGCTCGTGCGCCCCGGGGGTCGCGCGGACGTCGGCGAGGTCGTCGTACTGGAGGTCGAGCTGCCGTTGGGCGGCGGCGAGCACCGCGTCGTCGTCCAACCCGGGCAGCAGCCGCCGGGCGGTCGCATCCGACGGGTGGCCGTGCGCGAGGGCGAGCGCTTCGTCCTCCGCGCACGCCGTACTCGCGCGCCCAGGCGCGCCACGCCCGCTCGACCGCGCCGTCCGAATCCACGAGCGTCCCGTCCATGTCGAGCAGCACGGCCCGCAGCCGCGTGAGGTCCACCCGGGCATCCTCGGGCATGCGATGAGCTCCGGCCGCGGGAGGCGTCGACAGGGCATGGACTTCCTCCTCGTCCCCGGCGCCGGCGGCCGGGCCTGGTACTGGCATCGACTGGTTCCCGAGCTCGTCCGTCGCGGACATCGGGCGGTGCCGGTCGACCTGCCCGCGGGGTCCGACGACGTCGGCCTGGACGGTTACGCGGACGTCGTCGTGGCCGCCGCCGCGGATCTCGACGACGTCGTGGTCGTGGCGCAGTCCATGGGCGGGCTCGTCGGCCCGCTCGTCTGCGCCCGGCGTCCGGTGCGCCTGCTCGTGCTGCTCAACGCGATGATCCCGGCCCCGGGCGAGACCGGGCACGCGTGGTGGACCGCCTCCGGGCTCCCCGACTTCCGGCCCTCCCTGGACGACGCGACGGACGCGTTCTTCCACGACGTGCCGCCGGACGTCACCGCGGAGGCCTTCGCGCTGGGAGAGCCCGCGCAGTCCACACGACCGTTCGAGGACCCGTGGCCGCTCGCGGGATGGCCCGACGTCCCGACCCGGGTGCTCGCCGGCCGCGACGACCGGTTCTTCCCGCTCGCCTTCCAGCGTCATCTCGCCCGGGCACGGCTGGGCCTCGACGTCGACGAGGTGCCGGGCGGGCACCTCGTCGCCCTGAGCCGGCCCGATGCCCTCGCCGAGCGGCTCGCCGACTACGCCAGGGACTCGTAGCAGCACGCCGCGGACGGCGCCCGCGCGCTCACAGGTCGTGCTCGGCGAGTTCGCGGAACTCGTCCGGCACGCCGTGGGCGCGGACGAGGGCCGGCCAGTAGCCGACCGCGTCCTTGCCGAACCTGCGCCGGACGGCGTCCATGGAGAGGTCGACCGCCCAGCGGGCAGACCCGGTCGGCGAACCGGCGCGGCGGGGGTCGTCCGGGGCGAGCGGCAGCTCGGCCTGCAGCGCCTGGAGCGGCACGAGGTTGGACGTGGAGATCGCCAGAAGCGTGATCTCCACGGTCTCGCCCTGCTCGCGGATCGCCGTCCAGGCGAGTTGCTCGGCGATCTCCGTGAGCGTGAGGGTGGCGGCGAGCGGTGCCGGGACCGTCAGTGCGCGCGTGACGGACCGCAGCCCCGTGAACCGCACCCGGACGGTGATCGTCCGCGCGGCGCGGTGCTTGGCCCGCAGCCGGCCCGCGACCCGTTCCGCGAGATGGGCGAGCACCTCGCGCACGACCTCGGGCGTCGGCGTGCAGCGGCCGATCGCCGACTGCGCGCCGATGGACCGTGCCCGGTGCGACGTCGCCACCCGCCGCGGGTCCTCGTTCACCGCGAGGGCGCTCAGCCGGGCGCCGGTGGCCTGGCCGAGGAACTTCTCCAGCGAGAAGGACGGCGTCCGGGCGAGCTCGCCGATGGTGCGGATGCCGCGCTCGGCCAGCCGGCGCTGCGCGACGGGCCCGACGCCCCACATGAGCCCGACGGGCAGCGGGTCGAGGAACGCGCGCTCGGCGTCCGGCTCGACGACGACCAGACCGTCCGGCTTGGCGACCTGTGAGGCGACCTTGGCGAGGTGCTTGGTGCGGGCAGCGCCGATCGAGATCGGCAGCCCGACCTCCGCACGGACCCGGCGGCGCAGCATCGTCGCGATCTCGGCGGGCGGGCCGAACAGATGCGTCGACCCGGAGACGTCGAGGAAGGCCTCGTCGATGGAGATCCGCTCCACGGCGGGTGTCACGTCGGCCAGGATGTCCATGACCTGGTCGGCGAGCTCCTGGTAGCGGCCGAAGTGCCCGCGGACGAAGGCGATCTCGGGGCACAGCTCCCGGGCCCGCCAGCCGGGCATCCCGCCGCTGACACCGTGGACCTTGGCCTCGTAGGAGGCGGCGAGCACGACGCCGCCGTGCGGACCGCCGCCGACGCCGATCGGCCGCCCGCGCAGGGACGGATCCAGCAGCTGCTCGACGGACGCGTAGAAGGCGTCGAGGTCTGCGTGCAGGATCGTCGGTCCCGCGATCACACCCTCAGGCTAGTCGAACACGTGTTCGAACCACAACGGTTCGCGGTGGTCAGGAGGCGGCGAGCACGCCCTCGATCGCCGCGATCACCCGGGGGTCGTCAGGTGTCGTGGGCGGGCTGAACCGCGCCACCAGACGGCCGGAGCGGTCGAGGAGGAACTTCTCGAAGTTCCACGCGATGTCCCCGGTGCGGCCCTTCTCGTCCGGCGTCTCCACCAGGCCCTGGTAGAGCACGTGCCGCCCCGGGCCGTTGACCTCGACCTTCTCGGTCAGGGGGAAGGTCACGCCGTAGGTCGTGGAGCAGAAGGTGGCGATCTCGTCGCTGGTGCCCGGCTCCTGACCGCCGAACTGGTTGCACGGGACGCCGACCACGGTCAGCCCCGCGTCGCCGTAGCTCTCCTGCAACCGCTCGAGCGCCTCGTACTGCGGCGTCAGGCCGCAGCGCGACGCCACGTTGACGACGAGGGCGGCGTTCGGGCCGACGATCTCCCGCAGCGTGCTCGGGCTCCCGTCGAGCCGGGCGATCGGGACGTCGAGGGCGTCGCTGGTGGGCGTCTCGGACGTGGTCATGTTGCCACCGTACGTCCGGGCGGAACGGGTGAGCGCGCGGGGAACCCGAGGCCCTCGGCGTCCCTGGTTTCAGGACCGGTCACGAGGTGCCGATCCCTCCCGGTGATGACGTCTGCGCCGAGCGGCGCCGTGGGGCGGTTCCGGCTGGGCGTGGGCGGGAAGTTCCTGCTCATCCTCGGTGTGCTCGTGCCCGCCGTGATGGCCGTCGCCGTGGTCGCCGGGCTCGGCCTCCGGCGCATGCACGACGGCACCACCACGCTGACCGACCAGCGGTTGCGGACGGTCCAGCACAGCGCCGACCTCGTCTCGGCGGCTACGCATTGCACGAGACCGCCCTGCTCCAGATCGCCGCCGACAACCCGCAGATGGACGCGTCGGTCAACACGGAGCTGGACGAGGTCCTCATCCCCCGGTTCCAGAGCGCGGACATGGCGCTGCGACCGGACTACGCCGGCGACCAGCCGTCGCTGACCGAGCTGCAGCGGATCCGCGAGGGTCTGAAGCCCTACCTCGAACTGCACCGCACCACGCTCTCCACCACTACTCGGGTCGCCGACGGGCGACTGGACGCCGCCGCCCGCACCCGGCTCTCCGAGCAGATCGACGAGATCTTCACCGACGTCGTCGAGCGCGGGGAGCGGATGCGCGCCCGGGAATCGGCGCTCGCCGACTCCACCCGTCAGGACGCCGACGCGACCTACCGCTCGACCACCGTCGAGCTCGCGATCGGCGTGGTCGTCGTCCTCGTCCTCGGCCTGGCCATGGTCGCCGTCCTCGTCCGGCAGCTCGTTCCCCGGATCCGCGGCTACTCCCGGTTCGCGGCGGAGGTCGCGTCCGGGCGTCCCACCGACATCCTGTCGCCGCGGGGCAGCGACGAGCTCACCGAGCTCGGGCACGCGCTGAACGCGATGGTCGCCCAGCGCGAGCTCCAGGGGCAGGTGGAGGCCGCCCAGGCGCGAGTTCGTCGACACGCTGCAGGTCGCCGACACCGAGGACGAGGCCCACGATCTCGTCAAGCGGCACCTCGAACGATCGGTGACCGACGGCAGTGTGGTCGTCCTGCGGCGCAACAACAGCGCCAACAAGCTCGAGGCCGCGACGGCCCTCGCCGCCGGGCAACGGGCTCGCCGAGCGTCTCGGCGGCGCCGAGCCCCGCTCCTGCGCGGCGATCCGGTTCGCCGAAGACCTACCACGGCGGTGGTACCCCGCCTCCGCTCCTGGCCTGCAGCATCTGCTCGGACCTCGGCCGGCCGTCCACCTGCGAGCCGCTGCTCGTCGGCGGTGAGGTCATCGGCTCGGTACTCGTGTCACTGGTCATCCGCCCACGGCCGAGGAGGACGCCGCGGTCCGCCACACGGTCGCGCAGGCCGCGCCCATGCTCGCCAACCTGCGGAACCTCGCCCTCGCCGAGTTCCGCGCCAACAGCGACGCGCTCACCGGCCTGCCGAACAAGCGCGCGACGGACGACACGCTCAAGCGGATGGTCGCCTACGCCAACCGCTCCATGTCACCGCTGTCGGCGATCATGCTCGACCTCGACCACTTCAAGCAGATCAACGACCGCTACGGCCACGGCAAGGGCGACGAGGTCCTCGCCGCGGTCGGCGCCGGCGATCACGCGCGAACCTGCGCGCGAGCGACTTCGCCGGCCGGTTCGGCGGCGAGGAGTTCCTCGTCCTGCTCCCCGACACGACGACGGCGGCGGCCCTGCCGGTGGCCGAGCGCATCCGCGCCGCGATCGCCGGCATCAGCCTCCCCGGCCTGGACCGCGACATCACCGCCAGCCTCGGCATCGCCGACCTGCTCGAGCACGCGGGCACCCCGGACGGCCTGATCCACGAGGCCGACCGCGCCCTGTACGCGGCGAAGGCCCAGGGGCGCAACCGGACGGTGCTGGCCGCGGCGGAGCCGGCGCCCTCCGAGACGATGACGCCGGCCGGCGCGGACATCAGACCCGCCTGACGGCGCTTCGACAGCCGCCCGACCTAACGATTGCCCCAGTCCTCCCGAACGAAGTCGGTGCCTGGTACCGCTGCTCCACGAGGCTGCGCTCCCACGGCCGCTCCTTCTTCGTGCGACGGCGGCAGGTCGTGCACGGCGTCATCCTCCCGGTGCACCAGGCGGAGACCTTCATCCCGCTGGGATGAGCATCCCCGCTGCCGCGACCTGTTGGGTGAGTCGGGAGGCCGGCCGCGGCCGCGAGGAGGACGGTCCGATGGCGTTCAACGAGTACAAGCCGGGTAGCGCGTTCCCGGGTGTGATCGGGAGGACGACGGACGAGTCGATCCCGGCCTGGCCACAACCGCTGCGGGCGACCCCGGGTGCGCCCAACGTGGTGATGATCGTGCTGGACGACACCGGCTTCGGGCACCTCGGCTGCTACGGCAGTCCCATCGCGACGCCCAACCTCGACAGGTTGGCCGCTGACGGGCTGCTCTACAACAACATGCACACCACAGCGCTGTGCTCGCCGTCGCGTTCATGCATCGTCACCGGACGCAACCACCATGCGAACGGCATGGCGGCGATCACCGAGCTCGCGACCGGCTATCCCGGCTACGACGGGCTGATCCCGTTCGAGAACGGGATGCTGTCCGAGATCCTTTCCGCGCATGGCTACAACACCTACATGGTCGGCAAGTGGCACCTGATGCCCTCGGAGCAGGAGTCCGCGGCCGGGCCGTACGACCGCTGGCCACTCGGCCGCCGCTTCGACCGCTTCTATGGCTTCCTCGGAGGCGACACCAGCCAGTGGTATCCCGACCTGATCTCGGACAACCATCAGGTCGAGCCGCCGGCGACGCCCGAGCAGGGCTACCACCTGACCGCCGACCTGGCCGACAAGGCGATCAACTTCATCGCCGACGCCAAGCAGGTCGCCCCGGACAAGCCGTTCTACCTCCACTTCTGCCCCGGCGCCACGCACGCTCCGCACCACGTGGCCAAGGAGTGGGCGGACCGGTACGCAGGCCAGTTCGACGATGGCTGGGACGCCTACCGGGAGCGAGTCTTCGCCCGACAGAAGGAGCTGGGGATCGTTCCGGCCGACGCGGAGCTGTCCCGGCACGACCCGGACGTACCCGAGTGGGACTCGCTGTCGCCGGACGCCCGCCGGCTCGCCGCCCGGCTGATGGAGGTCTTCGCCGGCTTCCTCGAGCACACCGATCACCACATCGGCAGGCTGCTCGACTACCTGCGCGACACCGACCAGCTCGACAACACCCTCGTCATGGTCATCTCCGACAACGGGGCGAGCGCCGAAGGCGGGCCGACAGGTACCACCAACGAGACCCAGTTCTTCAACAACGCCCCGGAGCCACTCGAGGACAGCGTCGCCCGCATCGACGAGCTCGGCGGCCCGACCACGTTCAACCATTACCCGTGGGGCTGGACCTGGGCGGGCAACACCCCGTTCCGGCGGTGGAAGCGGGAGACCTATCGCGGTGGCTCGTGCGACCCGTTCCTGGTCCACTGGCCGAACGGATTCCAGGCCCGCGGCGAGGTGCGGACCCAGTACTCCCACATCGTCGACATGGTCCCCACCGTGCTGGACGCGCTCGGGATCGAGCCTCCGGCCGTCATCCGGGGAGTTCCGCAGGCACCGATCCACGGAGTGAGCTTCGCCCACACCCTGGACGACGCGAGCGCGGCGTCGCGACACCGCACGCAGTACTTCGAGATGTTCGGCCACCGCGCCATCGACCACGATGGATGGCGGGCCGTGTGCCCGTGGCCGGGGCCGTCCTTCGCCGAGGCCGGCAAGCCCTTCGGCACACCGATCAGCGCCGAGGTCCTCAGCGACCTGGACGCCAACTCCTGGGAGCTCTACCACGTCGCGGAGGACTTCGCCGAGACCCGCAACCTCGCCGACCAGCACCGGGACAAGCTCATCGCGTTGATCGCGCAGTGGTACGTCGAGGCCGGCAAGTACGGCGTCCTCCCCATCGACGGCAGCGCGATCCAGCGGCTGATGACCGAGCGCCCGCAGATCACTAAGGACCGGGCCAGCTACACCTTCCGGCCCGACACCCAGTCGCTGCCGGCCGCGGTCGCCCCGCGCGTGCTGAACCGACCCCACAGCATCACCGCCGACGTGGAGATCCCCGCCGGCGGGGCCGAAGGCGTCCTGCTCTGCCAGGGCGCCAACACCAGCGGCTTCTCCTTCTACATTCAGGACGGCAGGCTGCATTACGCCCACAACTACGTCGGCCGCGCCATCTACCGGGCGTCCTCGGCGGACCCGGTGCCCGAAGGCCGCCACGAGCTGCGCTTCGAGTTCGAGCCCACCGGCGAGCCGGACATCGCCCAAGGCAAGGGCGCGCCGGGGCGCGCCCAGCTCTACATCGACCAGAAGCTGGTCGGGGAGACCGACATGCCGGTCACGACCCCGGTGATGTTCAACCCAGGCGCCATGAGCTGCGGCGCCAACCCCGGCTCGCCGGTGACCCCCGACTACCGCTCGCCGTTCCGGTTCAGCGGCACCCTGTACGCCGTCACCGTCGACGTCAGCGGCGACCTGATCACCGACACCGACAGCGAGATACGGGCCGCACTATCCCGCCAGTAACAGGCAGCAACAGATGGGCTTCCGTCCAGGAAGGGACGGGAGCCCATCTCCGTGCACGACACGCATCAAGCCGAGCGGCCAGGTTTTTCGCCGGTCTGTCGTGAGCCCCCAACCACGGCTGAATTCGGCTCTGATGTATCAAGGCGGCCGGCCCGCTGCGCGGGCCGGGCGTGCGGCGTGGGCGCCGGTCGCGGCGCGCCCGAACCGGGTCAACCGTCAGAACTGAGTGGGCTGGGGTGCGGGTCCTCGTCCGCGCCGTCTCGATCGATCGCTGCCTCCAGCCGGTCCTCGGCGGCCTGCTCTCGGTCCGTGTCGGCCTCGCTTCGGTGCTGTGCCGCGCGCGCCAGCAGGTCCGCCCGCTCATCAGCAGTCACGCCTGGACGGTTCGCGCGAGTCTCATCGAGGCTGGCGATGCGCTCATGCGCCTCCGCCATGCCCTCGTGCATGCGAGCGAGAGCCTCTTGAGGCTTGCCCGTCGCGTCCTGGGTCTGGCGGGCCAGGTCAGCACTCCGGCGCGCCTCCTCTGCCATCCGGTCGGCTCGCTCTGCCGTTGAAGCCGAACGGTCGTCGGGCAGGTCCGTCATGTCGGCAAGTCTGATCCAAAGAGAGGCCCGCCACCGTTCGGCCCGCGCGGGACGGAGGTGGCAGTGGGCACGGGGACGCGCGAGGCCGATCACCTTGGGTGCCGGGGGTGACCTTCCGGTACTACGCCCGGTCTCCCGGTCAAGGCCGTAACTGCCAGATCGGTGTGGGAAGGTGCTCCGCACCTGCGCGGGGCCGGGTTGTGCAGGGTGCGGCGGCCTTACCGCGAGCCTCCCCGGGCGCGGTACCTCCGGGGCGTCGGTGCGCGACGGTGAGCCCCTACACGCCGTCGGGTGCGGGGTCGAGCGGGCCCGTCAGGTAGTGGTCGAAGACGGGCGCGAGCGCTGCGACGAGTTCGTCGTGCGTCGCCTCGACCAGAGGCGGCACGCCGACCACGTACCGGGCCATCGTGAGCCCGACCACCTGGGAGGCCACCAGCGCCGCGCGGAACTCCGGCCGGTCGCCACCCACGCGTGAGGCCAGCGGCAGCAGCATCCGGCGCGCCACCAGGTCCCTGACCATCGACGCCGCGGCCTCCTCGGACGCTGCGGCTCGGACCAGGCCGGTGAGGGTCCTACGCCCCTCCGGACTCTCGAGCACACCCAGGACGACCTCCGCCAGGCGCCGGCCCAGGCCTACCGCTCCCGCTGCCAGCACCTGCTCGAAAGTGGTCCCCGGGTCGAACGGCAGGTCGACCACGGCGACGAAGAGTTCCTGCTTGGAGCCGAAGAAGTGCAGGATCAGGCGCGGGTCGACGCCCGCCTCCGCGGCGATGCCTCGCATGGAGGCACGCCGGTAGCCGAGCTCGCCGAACTGGCGCCGAGCCGCGGTGATGATCTCTTCGCGACTGTCGCTGCCGGCCGGGCGCCGTCCACGGCCTCCACCTGCCGGCCGTCCACGGCCGTCGTGGGGAGAACCCGTACCACTCATCGGGGGGTGCACACCCTTGACATTTCCACAGGCGAAGAATAACTCTTCCACATACGTGGAATTAGCTCCGAGGGGAGACCCCGATGCAGCAACCTTCGACCCCGGTCATCGACGCCCGGCGGACGCGTCCAGTGCTGGCGGTGGTCGCCCTTGCCCTGATGACGGTCGTCTCCGCCGTCAGCGGCCTGAACGTGGCGCTGCCGAGCCTGGCCCGCGAGATCGGCGCCAGCCAGACACAGCTCACCTGGATCGTGGATGCCTACACCGTCGTTTTCGCGGGGTTGCTCCTGTTCGCCGGCGCGCTGGGCGATCGCTACGGACGCAAGGGTTTGCTGATGGCGGGTCTGGCGATCTTCGGCATCGCTGCGGGCCTCGCCATGTTCACGAACGACGCGGTCCAGCTCATCGCCCTGCGGGCGCTGATGGGCGTGGGCGCCGCCGCGATCATGCCGACCACGCTCTCGGTCATCACGACGTCGTTCCCCGAGAGCGAGCGCCCGCGGGCGATCGGCGTGTGGGTCGGTGTTGCCGGCGGTGGAGCAATCCTGGGCCTGTTCGGCACCGGCATCCTGCTCCAGTTCTTCGACTGGGGCTCCTTCTTCGGCCTCAATGTCACCCTCGCCATCCTGGCCCTGGTGGGCACGATCGTGTTTGTGCCGACCTCGGTCGACCCGGACCGCCCCCGGCTCGACGTCGCAGGCGCGGTTCTCTCGCTCGTCGCAGTCTCGGCGGGCGTGACCGGCATCATCGAGGGCCCCGATCGCGGCTGGACCGACCGGTTGACCCTCGCGGCACTCGTCACCGGCGCCCTTGCGGGCGTCGCCTTCGTGTGGTGGGAGCTGCGGACGGCACGGCCGATGCTCGACCCCCGGCTCTTCCGGCTCCGCGGGTTCAGTGCGGGTTCGCTCACCGTCGCCGTGCAGTTCTTCGCGGCCTTCGGTTTCTTCTTCATCGTGCTGCAGTACCTGCAGTTCGTGGTCGGCTACTCACCGCTGCGCGCCGCAGCTGCGCTGCTGCCGCTGCCGTTCGTCCTCCTGCCGGTGGCACGCCGAGCACCGGTTCTCGCCCAGCGGATCGGCTTCCGTCGGGTCGCCCCGGTCGGGCTGGTGCTGATGGCCTGCGGCTTCCTGGTCATCTCGCGGGTCGGCGTCGACCTGAACTACTGGCTGTTCCTGACCGGGATCGTGCTGTTCGCCGCGGGCATGGGCCTGGCCGGCACCCCGGCCACCACCGCTATCACCGAGTCCCTTCCACCGGCCAAGCAGGGCGTGGCGTCGGCGGTAAACGACACCGCCCGCGAGCTGGGCAGCGCGCTCGGCATCGCTCTGCTCGGGAGCGTCCTCAACCAGCAGTACCGGGCGAACGTCGCGGACGCCGTCATCGGATTGCCGGCCCAGATCGCCGCAGGCGTGAAGCACTCGGTGGCCTTCACTGAGTCCCCCGCACTGGCGCAGGCGGGCGAGGCGGGCGCGCGGCTCGCGGCTGCGGCCCGGCATGCGTTCGTCGACGGGGTAAGCGGGGCGGTCCTCGTGGCCGCGGCCGTCCTGGTCGTCGCCGCCGTCGGGGTGGTCCTGCGCGCGATCTGGGCAGGGCGGCGTAGATCTCGCGGGCGATGTAGCGCTTGAGGCAGCGGATGATCTCGCGTTTGCTCAGGCCTTCGGCGGTGCGGCGCTGCGACGTAGGCGCGGGTGGGTTCGTGGTGGCGCATCCGGACGATGGTGACGATGTAGAGCGCGCTGTTGGCGGCGCGGTCGCCGCCGCGGCTGAGTCGGTGTCGGCCGGTGGTGCGGCCGCTGCTGGCGGGTTGTGGCGCGACGCCGCAGAGCTTGGCGAACGCGGCTTCGCTGTGGATCCGGTCGGCGTTGTCGCCGGCGGTGACGAGGAACTGGCCGGCGAGCTCGACGCCGACGCCGTGCAGTGCGACCAGTGTCGGGTGCGGCGAGGCGTGACCAGGGCCTCGATCTGCTTGTTCGAGCGTCTTGATCTCCGTCGTCGAGCTGCCTTCCAGCGTCGGGCCAGGTCGCGCAGGGCGGTCTTGACGCCGGCGAGCGAGCAGCCGGCTCGCGGCGTCCGTGTGGCCAGGCGATCTGGTCGGCAGTGCAGTGGTCGTCGGTCTCCGGACGCAGCCGCAGGCATCGATTGACCAGGGTCGCGCTTGGTCAGCACGCACCAGCTCGTCGCGCAGCGGTGACGGTGCGCCGATCATGACGCCCCACAGGGTGTTGAACGGCCTGGGTGCGGGCCTTGACCGCGCTGGCCCGGGTGACCCGCAGGGTGCGGATGACCTCGACGCATGCCGGACTTGGCCTTCGGGGTGGCGGTCGCGACGTCTGCCCAGGACCGCTCGGGCGATCTGCTCGGCGTCGAGCCGGTCGGACTTGCCGTCCATGCGCCGGGCCAGCCGGTTGGGCCGGTTCACCTCGACCACCCGCTCGCCGGCTGCGGTGAGGCAGCGGGTCAAGCGTGGCCCCGAAGCGACCGGTGCTCTCCACGCCGATCGCCTCGAGCCGCCCGTGGCCAGCGCATCCAGGCCAGCAGGTCGCGGTAGCCGTGGTCGTGGCGGGGAACTCGTGGTGGCCGAGCAGGCGGCCCTGGTCGTCGATCGCTGCCGCGTAGTGGTGTGCTTGTGGGTGTCGACGCCCGCCGATGACAGTCGCCGCTGATGCTGGTCATGCTGGATGTCCTGGCTCCTCCGTTGGGTGCTGATCCGGACGGTTGGAGCGAGCCGGTCGGGCGGAGCGACAGGTCTGTGACGGGGCTTCTCGTCCAAGCTCCTATCAGGTCAGTTCCGTCCGGCCGGTGCGCCGTGACGCTGCACCGGGCACCGGTCGACAAATCGAACGCAGGACACCATGGTCATACCTTGACCAGAGTCAGACCGGGCCCCGGTGTCGACGCCGAACCCAGTGCTTCACACACCTTGCCGTTCTGGTTCGGGGAGGCGGGCGCGGTCAGCCGGTGCATGATCCCGTTCTTGCGGCAGATCTTGTCGAATAGCACCTCCCCGCCCCTACCGAACCGGTCCGTGAACTGCTTGCCGTTGTCCGACAAGATCTCCCCCGGCACCCCGTACTGGGACAGTGCAGTAGCCAGAGCCAGGCACACCGCCCGGCTGGTCGCCCGCTCCACCACCGCGGCCATCACGCAGTACCGGGAATGGTCATCGACCCCGGTGACCACCTTGCCCTCACGCAACACCCCGGTCCGCGGATCGACCAGCATCACCCCACCGACAACGTCGACGGCCGACAACTGCTCGGCCCCGGGCTCCAGCGCCGATGAAACCATCGGCCGCTTGCGAGGCGGGACCGCAGAAGACCTGCCGATGCAATGCGGTCGCTCGTGCGCTCCGACGGCATCACCATGCCCGCCATCGGCTCCGTGCCCTTGAGCAGTTCCAGCCTGATCCGCGTGGACCCCCAGCGTGGATGCGCCCGGCGCATCTCAGCCACCCGCGCTTCCACCTCCGGCGCGACCTGCCGCGGGCTCGACCTCGGCCGATGCGAGCGATCCGCCAGCCCGGCCAACCCCTCAACCAGATAACGGGCCGTCCAGCGGTGCACCGCGGACCGGACATCCCTATCGAGGCGGCGACCTCAACCACCTCAGCGCCGGCCAACACGGCCCGGACCGCGTCCAGGCGCTGCTCCACCACAGACAACACGACCAGTGCCAATCCCGGCTCCTCCAGCCCGAACGCCCCATGGAGACGACGGGCCAGAATGGCCGATCACGATCACTGTCGCGCATCACCTGGCGGACGACTGTCGCGCATCACCCGACGGAGGACACGCGACCGACGAAGGGCGCTGTTGAATACGCCAGCTCTGAATCAAGAGCGGCCCGCTTCGCGGGCCGCGCGCGGGGCATGCCGCGTGCGCGCCGGTCCCGGCGCGCCCGTGATCTGGTGAAGCTAGCCGCCCGGAGGGAGCGTCCCGCCCTCCTGCGGCGTGACGTTGTAGGTCCCACAGCGAGAGCACTCCGTGTACTCCTCGCCGTCCTCGTTGCGCCGCCGCACCCAGCGATGTAAGCCGACCATGCACAGCACGTTGCGCGCCATCCGCTCACTGTGCTCGCCTTGATCGGTGTTGAGAAGGCCGCCGGACGGAAGGACCTCAGCGAGCTATGCGCCGGGGTGGTGCGGCGTCCCCACCGGCGCGCTTCGCTCGCGCGCGCTGTCAGTTATTTGAGGCTCAGGAGAGTGGAGACCCTGGGCCAGACGAGTGTCGCGGCTGCCGCCAGGCCCTTGACGTTCAGGTGGAGCCAGTCGGAGGAGTAGTTCTCCAGCTTGTCGACGTACGCCGCGCGCGACCCGCCGTCGGTGGCGCAGTGCGGTACCGATGCGCACTCTCGCGCCTGCTGCGCCTCGTAGGCGTCGATGATGGAAATCAGCGTTACGAAGTTCTTCGGGGCGAGCCGGCCGTCCGGGGTGAAGGGGTCGCACTCCCCAGTGCCGGTCAGCTGGTCCTTGACTTCGGGAGCCTTGGCGACCAGCTCAGTAATGAAGGCGGGGCTGGGCCGACCGAGTACACCGACCACCAGGATTCGCGAGTCCGGTGACGACTTCTTGATCACTGTCAGCGCATCCCGCAGGTCGGCGCCGAACTGCGGCACGTGCGCCGCATCCGTTCCGTCGCATTGGATGTCGTTGTCGATGGTTTGGATGATCACGAGGGCCGGGTGAGGCAGCGCATGCAGCGCGAGCGTTGCTTGGGGCACCAGGTCGTCCACTGCGGTGCCGTCCACCGCCTCGTTATCGACGTGACCCTCGGTCTCCGGCCGGACAGCGACCAGCCGCCGGTAGACGCTGTTCACCGCGGGGGACGTGCCAGTCGCCCAAGAGTTCTCGGGGGCGTCCCGGTCCGGTCGCGCCGGGTCCGAGTTTCGTCCCTTCAGCCCCGAGTGGCCGATCGCCACCACGCCCACGGGCATACCCCTGGCCGCGCCGGTCGCATCGGCCGAAGACGTCGACCCAGACGCCGGCGGGGGCACGCCGGCGCTGCCCCCGCACGCCGACATTGCCAGAACCGTAGACAGCCCCATCCCGAGGACTCCGGCTCTGATCAGGCCACATCGGGACGCATTCATCACGAACTCCACGGAACCGGCAGAGTGCAAACGCTCCTCGGACACCGCCATCAAGTCAACGAAGCGCCGCTGCGACGTCGTCGGCGTCTTCCCCAACCCAGCGTCACTGCTGCGCCTATCCGGCGCGGTCCTGCTCGAGCAGCACGACGAGTGGCTCGTCAGCGACCGCCGCTACCTGTCCGAAGGTTCGACGGCCGCCCTGACCGCCGTCCCCAACAGGCGGGAACGGCCGCACCCACCCGTTCCCCCTGGTCAGAGACCTGTTCGTGCTGGTGCGGAGGGCGAGGGATTCGAACCCCCGGGGACGGAGTGGCTACCGCCCCAACGGTTTTCAAGACCGTCTCCATAGGCCACTCGGACAGCCCTCCCGGTTCGTGCGGCCCCCATTGTGCCCCGCGTCCCGCACCGGGGCGCATCGCTCCGCGGGCTTCCGGCGTGCCCTCTGCAACACCCGCTGTCACACTCGCCCGAACGGATGTAACGCGACGGCGGCGACGGCGCGATGAGCCTGGAGAGTGACCGGGAGGGCCGAGTCAGCCGACGAAATGGATACCAGCGATAACGCAGAGTGAGCAACGAGTACGGAGGAGAGACCATTGGGACAAGGGCGAGGTACTCTGCGTGCCGTGAGCCTTCGAGGAGAGCCCACGTGGGGCGGAGTCGCGGCACCGGAGCACGAGCCCGAGACCGATCAGGTCACGGACTCGGGCGACGCTGCTGAGCGCAGCGAGACGGACGCCGCACCCGCCGCCGATCCGACGCTCGAGGACCTCGAGCACGAGGTCTACACCGCGCGCGATCTGCACGGCGAGGAGCGCGGGCAGGCCCGTCGCACGCTCTCCGAGGCCCGCGGGCGGATGTCGGAGGCGACCTACCGGCGCGCCCTGATGCTCGCACGGGACACGGGGCTGCTCTCCATCGAGGAGTGCCTCAGCGGAGCCGTGGCCATGGAGTGGGAGCCGATGCCCCGGCCGGAGTTCAGCCTCGCGACCATCGAGGCGGCCGTCGCCGAGCAGGAGCGCGACGAATCGAGCGACACCACGTTCTGATCAGCGTGACGGCGCCGGCTCGGTGAAGAGCGCGCCGACGGCGTCGGCGTCCGAGGGATCCACGAGCACGAGCACCTCGTCACCGGCCTGCAGCATCGTCTCGCCGCGGGCCTGGACGAGCGAGCCCTCCCGGCCGACGAGGCTGATCCAGACGTTCTCACCGAGCGTCAGGTCGTCGAGGCGGCAACCGTCAGCCGGGGCGCCCGCCGTCACGGTGTAGCGGCGCAGGCCGTGCGGTTCGTCGCGGAACCGCATGCCGAGCGCCCAGGGCTCCTGCTCGACGATCCGGACCGGCAACCTCAGCCGACTCGCGACCACCGGGACGAGCCCGCCCTGGACGACGACCGAGAACAGCACGACCACGAAGACGATGTCGTACGCGCGCACGGGGTCGGCCTGACCGGAGCTGAGGATGTACGTCCCGAGCAGGATCGGGACGGCCCCCTTGAGCCCGGCCCAGAGGACGAACAGGCGTTCGCCGCGCTTCAGGCGCACCGGCCACAGCACGAGGCCCACGAGCAGCGGCCGGACGAGGAAGGCCAGGATCACGGCCAGCCCGAGACCCACCGACCAGGCCCCGGTGTCCACGACGGTCCGCAGGTTGATCGTCAGGCCCAGCACGGTGAAGGCGACGATCTCACCGAGGCTCGCCGCCGCCGTGTGGAACCGCTCGACCTCCCGCTTGTACGGCGCGCGTGCGTCCGCGACGACCATGCCCGCGAGGAACACCGCGAGGAAGCCGGACCCCCTGGCCACGGTCGCGACCCCGTAGATCAGCCCGACGAACGCGATGGACCGGATGACGTAGAGCCCCTCGTTCGGCAGCGAGAGGCGCAGCGCCGCGACCATGAGACGCCCGCCCAGCAGGCCGATGACGGCCCCGACGACCATCTGCAGCGTGAACTCCTCGACGACGGTGAGCAGCGCGCCGCCGCCCGAACTCGTCGCCGCGGTCAGCAGCGCCACCATGAGCGCGATCCCGACCGGGTCGTTCGCCCCCGACTCGCCCTCCAGGAGCGTCCCGCTGCGCCCGGCGATCTCCCGGCGTCCGAGCACGGAGAAGACCACGGCGGGGTCGGTCGGGGCCAGCGCCGTCCCGATGAGCAGGGCGATCTGCCAGTCGAACCCGAACAGCACGTGACCGGCCAGGGCGACCGCGCCCGCCGTGACGAACGTGCCGACCACGCCGAGCCAGGCGATGGCGCCGACGTTGGCCCGGAACCTGGGCCAGCCCATGTCGAGGCCGCCGTTGAACAGGATCGCGATGAGCGCGACGGTGACGATCCGCTGCACGGACTCGATCGAGTGCGGGGTCAGTCGCGGGACGAGGTCCGTGGCGATCGCGGCGGCGACGAGGAAGAACGCCGGCGCCGGGACGCCGACCCGGTCGCCGATCCGGTTCGAGACGACCGCGAGGAGCAGCACGCCGCAGACGACACCGATGGCCACGGCGAAGGGCAGGATGTCGTCCACGGCCGGACGCTACCCGGTGACGTGGTCGGCGGGCGCGCCCGCGTCCTCGCGGCGAGGCTGGGGTCATGAGCGATCCGAACGCGACGACCGTCGCCGTCCTCGGCACCGGCACGATGGGCACCGGCATGGCGCATTCCCTGGCCCGGGCGGGGTTCGCCCTCCGGGTCTGGAACCGTTCCCGCGACCGCGCCGAACCGCTCGCGGACGTCGGCGCGACGGTCTGCGACACCGCCGAGGAGGCGGTTCGCGGCGCCGACGTCGTCCTCACCATGGTCTGGGACGCCGACAGCGTCGCCGAGGTCATCGGCGCCGCCGCGCCGGGACTCCGGGAGGGCACGGTCTGGGTCCAGACGTCCACCGTCGGCGTCGAGGGAGCCCAGCGGCTGGCGAAGCTCGCCGAGCAGCAGGGCCTGGTCTTCGTCGACTCGCCGGTGCTCGGGCACGAAGCAGCCGGCGGAGAACGGCGAGCTCGTCGTGGTCGCCGCGGGCCCCGCGCGTCCGCCCGCGCGGTCGCGGACCCGGTCTTCGACGCGATCGGGAACCGCACGATCTGGGTCGGCGAGCAGCCCGGCTCGGCCTCGGCGCTCAAGCTCATCGTCAACAGCTGGCTCGTCACCGTCGTCGAGGGGGTGGCGGAAGCGCTCACGGCCGCGCGGGTGCTCGGCCTCGACCCGCAGCTGTTCCTGGACGCCGTCCACGGCGGCGTGCTCGACGCCCCGTTCGTCGGTGTCAAGGGCGGGGCGATGCTCCAGGGAGCCTTCGAGCCCTCGTTCTCGCTCGCCGCGGCGGACAAGGACGCGCGGCTCGCCCTGGACGCCGTCGCCGCGGCCGGGCTGGACGCCGACGATCTCGGCGTGTTCGCCGCGGCGCGCTCCTGCCTCGACCGGGCGGTCGACGAGGGTCACGGCGGGCAGGACGTCGCGGCGACCTACCTGGCGCACGCCCGCTCCTAGCCCCACCCGCCGCGACATCGCTAGACGCGGGTGAGCCCTCGCCGTCGCCGCAGCGGTGCGACCAGCCACATCGCCACGATCAGCGCGGCCACCGAGGCGCCGAGGGTGGTCGCGAGCCAGCGGGGCACGACGAGGTCCAGCATGAACATGAGCGAGGTCACGATGCCGAGCGCGAGCGCCGTCAGGCCGGCCTTGGCGAAGACGCTCGCGGCGTCCACGATCTCCCGCTTGAGCCGGTGCGCGAACAGCGCCCGGTGCCACGCCACCGGCGCGATGATGCAGGTGGTCGCGACGGCCAGGAACAGCACCGCGACCACCAGCAGCGTCTTCTCGTAGGTGTCGAGCCGCTCGAACCGGGTCTGCAGCGGCACCGTCAGCAGGAACCCGAAGAGGATCTGGACGCCGGTCTGGGTGACCCGCAGCTCCTGCAGGAGGTCGAGGAAGTTCCGGTCGGCGCGCTGCTCCTCCGTCTCGCCGGGCCGCGCCGAGCCGCGCCAGTCCGGGTCGCTCACCCGTCCTCGCCCCGCACCAGCGCGACGACGGGGATCTCACGCGTCGTCGCCGCCTCGTGCTCGGCGAAGAAGGGGTACTGCTCCTTGAGCCTGGCCCAGACCCGCTCCCGCCGCTCCCCCGTCAGGGGGACGGCCCGCGCCTCGTACCGGTCGTCGTCGAGCTCGACGGTCACCCGGGGTCGGCCTCCAGGTTCAGGTACCAGTCCGGGTGGCGCGGGGCGCCGACGTTGGAGGCGATGACGAGGACGTCGTCGCCGTCCCGGTCGAACATCAGCGGGGTGGTCCGGGGCTCGCCGCTGCGGCGTCCGGTCGTCGTCAGCAGGACGAGGCGCTCCCGGTGCATGCCTTCGATCGGGCCGCCGGCCCGGAACTGCTCGACGACCCGTCGGTTGATCTCCCTGACGTCCATGCCCGCCTCCCGGTCAGATCCAGATGGCCGGGTCCACCGCGTCCTCGGCGTCCGGAGGCCGACCCCCGGCATCGGTCGCCGGGAGCACGCGGACCTGACCCGGGACGCCGACGACGATCGCACCGTCCGGCACGTCGCGCACGACGACGGCGTTGGCGCCGATCTGCGCGCCCTTGCCCACGACGACCGGGCCGAGCACGCGCGCGCCCGCGCCGATGACCACGTCGTCCCCGATCGTCGGGTGCCGCTTGGTCCGCTGGAGACTGCGGCCGCCGAGCGTGACGTCGTGGTAGATCATGACGTCGTTCCCGATCTCCGCCGTCTCGCCGATGACGACGCCCATGCCGTGGTCGATGAAGAACCGCCGACCGATCTGCGCGCCGGGATGGATCTCGATGCCCGTGACGGCGCGGGTGGCCTGCGAGAGGAGCCGGGCGCTCAGCCGACGGCCGCGCGTCCACAGCGCGTGATGGACGCGGTAGGCCCAGATCGCGTGCAGGCCCGGATATCCGAGCACCACCTCGGAGCGACTGCGGACGGC
This sequence comes from uncultured Actinomycetota bacterium, assembly GCA_963755755.1. Classification (GTDB taxonomy): domain Bacteria; phylum Actinomycetota; class Actinomycetes; order Actinomycetales; family Kineosporiaceae; genus DATKNA01. The sequence continues at coordinate 113,024 of CAVWLJ010000014.1, read as the reverse complement.
GGGGTCGCGGGCGACGGCGGCGTCGACGTCCTCACGCAGCCGCGCCCGCCAGCCCAGCCTCTCTGTCACGAGATCGATCAGGTCGTCGATCAGTCCAGGAGGTCCTGGAAGAGGATCGTCGACAGGTAGCGCTCGCCGTACGACGGAATGATCACGACGATGAGCTTGCCCTCGAACTCGGGGCGCCTCGCGACCTGGGTGGCGGCCCAGAGCGCCGCGCCCGAGGAGATGCCGACCAGCAGGCCCTCCTCCTTCGCGGCGCGGCGGGCGTAGGTGACGGCCTCGTCGGTCGGGGCGTCGAGCACCTCGTCGTAGACCGAGCGGTCGAGGATCTCGGGCACGAAGTTCGCGCCGATGCCCTGGATCGGGTGGCCGGCGGGCTGGCCGCCGTTGAGGATCGGGCTGGCGGCGGGCTCGACGGCGAAGATCTTCACATCAGGCTTGCGCTGCTTGAGGACCTGGCCGACGCCGGTGATCGTGCCGCCGGTGCCGATGCCGGCGACGAGCGCGTCGATCTGCCCGTCCGTGTCGTTCCAGATCTCCTCGGCCGTCGTCCGACGGTGGATCTCGGGGTTGGCCTCGTTCTCGAACTGCCGGACGAGGACGGCTCCCCGCTCCTGGCCGATCTGCTCGGCGCGGGCCACGGCGCCCCTCATGCCCTCCGCGGCCTGCGTGAGGACGAGTTCGGCTCCGTAGGCGCGCAGCAACGCCCGCCGCTCCTTGCTCGCCGACTCGGGCATCGTGAGGACGACCTTGTAGCCGCGGGCGGCGCCGACCATCGCCAGGGCGATGCCCGTGTTGCCGCTGGTCGCCTCGACGATGGTGCCGCCGGACTTGAGCTCGCCCGCGGCCTCCGCGGCGTCGATCATCGAGACGCCGATGCGGTCCTTGACGCTGCTCGCGGGGTTGTAGAACTCCAGCTTCGCGACGACCGTCGCGCCGGCCCCGTCCGTGATCCGGTTGAGCCGGACCAGCGGGGTGTTGCCGATGAGCTGAGTCACGTCCTCGTAGATGCGTGCCATGCGCAGCCTCGCCCTCGTCCGGCCGGGCGGGGCCCGGCGACCGCGCGCCCCGTCGCGGAGCGCTCCACGAGCCCGCAACCTACCGAGGGCCCCCGCGTGTTCCCGCCGTCCGCATGTTGATCGTCCGGCATCCGGACAGTTCGATGTGCAGCGTGCGGTCGTTCGGCGATGGTCGCTGCCAACGGCGTCGCGGCCGGCGTGGCGGGGAGGAACGACGAACGACGGTACGAGCGGCGGGTCAGGACTCGGCCGGGCTCCGGAGCGCGGCACCCTGGGCCTTCTCGACCGCGGGAGCGCCCTCGCGCGCCATCCAGTCGGCGATCGCGCGGAACGTCCAGTCGGGCGCCTCGAGCATCGGGACGTGCCCGATGTCGTGCGCCTCCTCGTAGCGCCACCAGGGCAGCCCGCGTGCGATGCGGCGCGCACCCTCGACCGAGACCAGCCGGTCGCGATCGCCCTGTAGCAGCAGGACGGGCTGGCGGATGCCCGCCAGCAAACGCAGGAAGGACCGCCGCCGGCCGAGCAACGTCAGCAGGGACCGCGTCGCCGCGACGAACTCGGCGTCCATCTCCGTGTACCCCTGGCGGCGGCGCGCGAGCTCGAGGTGCGCAGCGACGACGTCGCGCGGGACGCGGCTCGGGTCGACGCAGCAGAGCCTGAGCGTCTCCAACGCCATCTCCTCCGGCGTGCGGACCCGGCGCCGCCCGCGCATGAGGAGCGACCCGACCCCAGGCGCGAAGTACGCGGCGAAGAGGGCGGCGACGCCGGGGTCGGCGCCGCTGGAGAGATAGACCGGGAGGGCGGGGTCGATGAGCACGGCACCGGCGACGTCGTCGGGGCGGGTCGCCGTCTCCAGGATGCTGATCGTCCCGCCCATCGAGTTGCCGACGAGCACGACCGGGGCGCCAGCCACCTCGCGAATGAACCGGTGCAGCAGTTCCGTGTTCGCTCGGACGGTCGTGTGCCGGGTGCCGCCTCGGGTGAGCCCGAAGCCGGCGAGGTCGAGGGCGAGGACCCGGCAGGTGCGCGCGAGCTGCGGGGCGATGGCGAGCCAGTTCGCGTGCGAGCCGCCGAGCCCGTGGACGCAGACGACGAGCGGGCCGTCGTCCGGTCCGCCGAAGTCGACGTAGTGGACGGGTCCGTCGAGGTCGGCCCAGCGGGAGGGAGGCAGCGACACCATGCGGTCAGGCTCGGTCGGTCACCAGGGACTGTCAATCCGGACCAGGGGGACGCCGACAGCCGGTGACCCGCGAAGAGGTCAACACGGACGATCCGGTATGCGTCGACGACAGCGGGGTGCGTCATGATGCTCTGCGACCGGCTCCGCCGACACCCGCCGTCAGCGGCGGCGGACGGAAGGGAGGCGCATGACGGGAGCACCTCGATCCGACTCGGACCGCGCGGCCCTCGCCTGGCGGACGGTGCGCGCCTACGAGGACCCTGAGCGGTACCGCGACGTCGCCGGCCCGGAGCACCGCGACGCCCTCGCGCGTCCGCCGGCCGCCCTCGGCCAGCCGGACGCCGAGCACGCATCCGTCCAGGCCTATCTCGCGCACTCCTGCGATCTCGCGTTCAGCGGCGGCCTTGCCACCGCCGTCGCCGCGCCGCTGGCCGCCTGCGCCCTCGCGGAGCACTACGTCGTCCGGCGGGTCGGCGGCGCAGGGGTCGCCGCGCTCTCGGCGACCGCGGTGACTGCGGCCGAGTTCGCCCGCACCTCCGGCGCCGATCGCGGCGAAGGTCCGGCCGACGATGCCGAGGTGCGCGTCACCGCCACCGGGTACCCGGGGCTCGCGCGCCTCGTCGGCTGGCTGGCCGGCGACCACGACCACGCCGACGGCGGCCGGGAGCAGCAGCGGATCGCGCGGCTGCTGCCGCCCGCGCCCGGCCTCGCCGGCGTCCACCGCCTGCTCACCGCCCTGATCGCGCCGGCGCGCGGGCCGGCAGGCCGTGTGCGCGCCGTCCTGCCCGCCGCTCTGGCTCTGCCGCGCGGGCCGGCGGCGGCCGCCGCGGGCCTGGTCTGGGCCGGAGCGTTGCTGGCCTGGATCGGGATCACGATCGCCCTGCTCCGCTCGCCGACCGTCGCCGGCTGGGTGGTCGCGCTGCTCGCGCTCGCGCTGCTCGTCACGGTCGTGCTGGCAGGTCTCGCCGCCAGCGCGATCGCAGCGTTCGTCACGCTGCGCGAGCTGCTCGGACGGCGAACGGCCGACGAGCACTTCGGCCTGGTCGCCGGTGTGCCCGTGGCGGAGCCGGCGCAGGGCCGACCCGTCCCCGACCACCCGGCCCTCGACCGTGCCGCGCGGGTTCCCGACCCGGCCGGGCTGCCTCCGTTGGCCTGCTGGTTCGCCGACCTCGTCGACGACGTCGCCGGCGTCCCGCCGGGGGACGACGACCGGCACGCCCTGACCTTCGGCGATCTGTGGCTGGGGCGGCTCGCCACGCCGGACGACGGTGAGCTGCTGCGGCGGGCCGCGTCGGACGCCGAACATCGCGTGGTCGACCTGCGCCTGGTCGCCACCGATGTGACGCGGGGGCGCCCGGTGCGGCTGCCGCTGACGGGCAGCGCGAACGCTCGGTGGCTGCTCTGCTCGAGCTGCTGGGAGGCGGTGCTGCCGGGCCGCGTCGTCGACCAGGTGCTCGCCGCGTCACCCCACCTCGTCGCGGAGGTCTGCCCCCGGCACCGGACACCGCTCCGGCCGATGCCGCCGCCCTGGGATTTCCCCGTCGCGGCCGCCGCCCGCATCGCGGCCACCGTTCCGGGGTTGCTGCGCGCCGTTCCCCTCCACCGGACGACGGCGCCCGCACCCGTCGGCGTCCGGGATACCTACCGCGGCTCGACGGGTCGCGGGGAGGCGGAGCCGGCGGGCGCGACGGTGACGACGCACTGGTTCACCGGATCGCCACCGGCGGACGCACCGGCCTCGATGTTCGACTCCGGCCCGCCCCGCTGGCCGACCGTGGCGCTGTCGGTCGTCCACGACCCGACAGCTGCCGACGACGGCCACGGGCCCTGGGTCGACACGCCGGACGCCGACGCCGCTCCCCCGCCCGCGTCCCCGCCGGCTCCCGCCGATGGTGCCGGCTTCGCCCGCGCCACCCTCGCCGCCGCCTCCGGATGGCGCGATCGGATGGCGGCGGAGTTGCCCGGCACCCGGAACCGGATCGGCATCGTGCGTCGCGGCGCCGGCGCGACGACCGGCCCCTTCATGCCCGACGACGAGGTGCTCCGGCTCGCGCTCCGAGGCCACCACGCGGGCCGCGAGCTCCGCGAGCGCTTCACGGGCCACGACGGTGAGATCGAGGCACAGACGGGTACGGACCGGTACCGGTGGGCCCGGATCCGCGTGGCGCTGCGCGACCAGCGCCGGGAGGGCCTCGCCGTCGCCGCACGGGTACCCCTGCTCAGCGATCTCTCCGCGCCGTACCGCGTGCCGGCCGCGGTGGCCGCCTGGTTCACGCCGCCGATCGCGCCCGGACGCCTCGACCCGGCCTGGGCCGACGCCGCGGCCGCCCTCACCCACCTGCGGACGCTGACCGACGGCGGCGTCCTGGACTGGGACACCGACTACGGCGCGCCCCCCGCCGACCCCGACGAGCCAGGCATCTGAAGAGCGTCTAGAACAGCAGATCGCACTCCAGGTCGAGGAGGAACCGCTTGCGGTCGAGCCCGCCGCCGTACCCGGTGAGAGAGCCGTCGGAGCCCACGACCCGGTGGCACGGAATGATGATCGAGATGGGGTTGGAGCCGTTGGCGAGGCCGACGGCGCGGGACGCCCCCGGCGGCTGCCCCAGGCGACGGGCGATCTCCCCGTAGGAGGTCGTCGCACCGTAGGGGATGTCCAGCAGGGCCTGCCAGACCCGTTGCTGGAAGACGGTGCCGGCGGGCGCGAGCGGCAGGTCGAACGTGCGCCGTGCCCGCGCGAAGTACTCCGCGAGCTGCGCCCGGGCCGCCGCGAGCACCGGCTGGTCGTCGTCGCGGACCCCGGGCCGGCGCAGCGCCTCCGGCCGCACGTCGTGCCCGCCGCGGTGCCGCTCGAAGAAGACGGCGGTGAGGGCTGCGCCGTCGGTCGTCAGGAGGAGTTCGCCGACGGGGGTGGGGAGCAGCGTCCACGCCGTCGTGTCGGCCGCGGTGGTGGTCATGACCCGATCCTGCCACCGGCGTCCGACACGTCCCCCGACATCCGGTACCAGTCGGCCGTACCCGCGGCGACGGCCGCGTGCACGGCACGGGCCAGCCGGGCGCCCCACGTGGACCGCGGACCGCCGTAGGGCTCGGCGACGTCCCCTGCGTGCGGCTCCGGGCACGCGACGCAGAGCGAGTCGGAGGAGGTGCCCGTGCCCGGGACGCCGGCCTCGGCGAGCGCCTGCGCCTTGGCCTCGGTCGCCGTGACGACCGCGTTGACGAGGGCGGCGTCCGAGAGCGGCACCGGGACGACGACCAGGAGGTTGATCGTGCCGACCCGCTCGGCGGTCTCGCGAGCGGCCGCCTCCGCAGTCACGGCGGCCGGCACCGGCAGGCCGAGCCCGACGGTCGCGGCGACACGGACCCCGTCGTCCGTAGCGGCCGTCCATCGGCGCACGTCGGCCGCGGTGAGCATGCCGACGCCGGCGTCCGGCTCGAGCCCGAGGCCGGCCGCGATCTGCCGGGCGTGCGCGAGCGGATCGGGGTGGAAGTACTCCTTGTCCACCTGCGCGTCGAGCCACCAGGCACACGGCCGCAGTCCGCCGCCGAGCAGGGCGGAGGAGATGGCGCGCCAGCCGGGGCCGGCGTCCCAGACGAGGGTCGGCCACAGCCGGTCGCCCTCCTGCCGCTCGAGCAGGCGGACGGGGGCGGTCACGGCACGCTGCGCAGCAGCGACGGGCGTACGGGGTGCACGCGCACGCCCGACCCGTCCGGCGTCACCTCGGCCGTGGCGCCGTAGTGCCGGGCCAGCGCGGCACTCGTCAGCACCTCCTGCGGCCGGCCGGCGGCGGCGACCCGACCCTCGGCGAGGAGCACGAGGCGGTCGGCGTACTGCCCGGCGAGCACGAGGTCGTGCAGCGTCGTGACGACGGTGAGGCCGTGCTCGCGGCGGAGCTCGTCGACGATCTCGAGCACGGTCTGCGCGTGGCCGAGGTCGAGGGAGGCGGTGGGCTCGTCGAGCAGGAGCAGGCGCGGCTGCTGCGCGAGCGCACGGGCGAGCACGGCCCGTTGCCGCTCGCCGCCGGAGAGCGTGCGGAGCGTGCGGCCGGCGAGCGGGCCGAGGTCGAGTCGGTCGAGCGCGGCCTCGACGACGTCGCGGTCCTCCCGGCGCGGCCCGGCGAGGAGGGGGCGGTACGGCGTGCGGCCCAGCAGGACGTACTCGGCGACCGTGACCGCCTCAGGGAGCACCGGGATCTGCGGCGCGTACCCGACCTCCCGGGCCCGCTCGCGCGGGGAGAGCGCCGTGACGTCGTGGCCGTCGACGAGCACGCGGCCGTCGTGCCGCTGCAGGCCGGCGACGCAGCGCAGGAGCGTGGACTTGCCCGCGCCGTTGGGACCGACCACCGCCGTCCACGAGCGGGGCTCCGCCTCGAGGTCGACCGCGTCGAGGAGCCGCGCCCTGCCCTTGCGAACCCCGAGCCCCCGGACCTCGAGCAGGGCACCGGCCCAGGACGTCCCCGCCCACGAGTCGCCCACAGCAGCCCGCCCCTTTCCGGTCATTCTGTGATGTTCGCCCCCGAAAGACATGAGTGCCAGACCTCAACCCGACCCGCCACTCGTCCGGAGGAGCGCCGCGAAGAACGGCGCGCCCACGAACGCGGTGACGACCCCGATCGGCAGCTCGCCCGGAGCGATGACGGTACGCGCCACGAGATCCGCGAGCACCAGGAACGCGGCTCCGCCCAGCAGCGAGACGGGAACGACCACCCGATAGGAGCCACCGGCGAGGCGGCGGACGATGTGCGGCACGACGAGCCCGACGAACCCGATGAGCCCGCTGACCGCGACGGCGGCGGCGGTCGCGAGCGACGCGGCTATAAGAACGACGAGACGCACCCGCTGGGGCCGGATGCCCAGCGTGGCGGCCTCCTCGTCGCCGACGGCGAGGACGTCGAGGGCGCGGGTCGAGCCGAGCAGGACGGCGACCGCCAGGGCGGCGTAGGGCGCCGCGAGCCCGAGCTGGCTCCAGCTGGCGTCGCCGAGCTGCCCGAGGATCCATGAGTAGACCGTGAGCAGGTCATCGGCGTGCGCCTGCTGGACGAACGTCTGGACGGCGGTGAGGAACGACGCGACCGCGACGCCGGCGAGCAGGAGCGTGACGGTGCCGCCGCCCCCGGCCCGGGAGGCGAGCGTGCCCAGGAGGTAGGCGAGCCCGACGCCGGCCAGCGCGCCGGCGAAGGCCGCGATCGGCACGGTGCTGAGCGGGCCGGAGCCGTGCGGCAGATAGGCGATGACGAGCGTCGCGCCGAGGCCGGCGCCGGCAGCCGACCCCAGGAGGTAGGGATCGGCCAGCGGGTTCCGGAAGACGCCCTGGTAGGTGGCCCCGGCCACGGCGAGGACGCCGCCGACCAGGGCGACGAGCAGCACGCGCGGCAGCCGGAGCTCGAGCAGGATCTGGGCCTGGACGCCGCCGAGCGGGTCGCCGACGTCCAGGCCGATGCTGTGCAGGAGGGTGGCGACGACGCGATCCGGGGCGAGCGGGATCGCTCCGACGCCGACGGCCAGCAGGATCGAGGCGACGAGGAGCGCCCCGGCCACGGCCAGGGACACCGCACGCCGTCGCCACATGCCGTCCAGGACGGCCGGGTCCGTCGAGGGACCCGGGCCGCCCCGGACCAGGCTGTGACCTACCACGCCGTCACGTGCTCCACCGTCACCGGCCTCCCAGCGCCCTGGCGACGAGCTCGGCGAAGTCGGCGGTCCGCGGACCCCACCGCGAGACGATGTCGTCGTCCGCAGCGATGATCTTGTTGTCCTTCACTGCGGGGATCGTCGAGAAGGCGGGCCGCTTGGCCACGCTCTGCGGCGTCTGGCCGCAGCACTTCGTGTCGGCGAGCACGATGAGGTCCGGCGCCTGCTGCACGACGTACTCCGCGGAGAGCTGCGGGTAGCCGCTGTCCGCGCCCTTGGCGGCGTCGGCGATGTTCTTCAGCCCGAAGAGGCTGTAGACGCTGCCGATGAACGTCTTGCTCGTCGCTGAGTAGTAGTCCTGCTCGAGCTCGTGGTAGACGCTGAGCTGCTTGTTCGCCTTCGGGACGGACGCGACCGCGGCCGCGATCCGGTCCTTGACGGCCTGCGCCTCCTTCGTCGACTCGGCCTCGTGCCCGGTGGCCTTGCCCAAGGTCGTGAACTGGGTATAGCTGGCGTCCAGGGTCTGCGGGGCCGTGAGCTGCAGGGTGGGGATCTTGAGCTTGGCGAGCGCGCCGACGATCCCGTTCTGGTCGTCGGAGAGGACGACGAGGTCCGGGTTGTACCCGGCGATCGCCTCGGCGTTCGGCTTGTAGGCCGACAGCTTCGTGGTGGGGACGCCCTGCGGGTAGTTCGACTGGTCGTCGACCGCGACGACCTGCGAGCCGGCGCCGATGGACCAGAGGATCTCGGTCTCGGCGGCCGACAGGGAGACGATGCGCTTGGGCTGGGCGGTGACCGTGACGGAGCCGTTCGAGCCCTGGACCGTCACCGGATAGGCCGCCGACTGGCTCGCGACCGAGCTGGTCACGCTCGTCGAGGTGGTGGGCGTGCTGGACGAGCCGCAGGCGACGGCGAGCGCGAGGACCGGGACGGCGAGCAGCGCCAGGCGCGATCGACGTGGTGGGGTGGTGCTGGACATGGGGTGCTCCGGGCGGACGGGGGCAGGACCGCACGCGGGTCCCTCGCCCGTCGCGCGACCCTTACCTCGAGGGTCGAGGACCGGCGCAGGCAGGCGACCTGGCTCGCGCCCCTCCACGGAGGTGCGCTCACAGTTGCGGGACAGCGCCGGACTCGCACCGGCTTCGCTGGTCTGCGCCTGTCGGCCCGAAAGCCGACGACCGACCCTACCGCTTTTCCACCCCACACTGGAGGGGTGCGCGTAGCGGTGATCGTCCTCGCCGGCGGCGCCTCGCGGCGCTGGGGGGGCCGGGACAAGACGGCTGCCCTGCTCGACGGGCGGCCGGTGCTGGAGCACGCCGCCCGTGGTCTCGTCGCCGGGGCGGGGGTGGGGTTCGCGGACGCGGTCGTGGCCGGCCCGCGCTCGGACGCCGCGGTGCTGCCCGGCGTGAGATGGGTGCGGGAGGAGCCGGCCGGAGGGGGACCGGTGGCAGGCGTCGCGGCAGGACTCGGCCGGCTGGGCCCCTCGGTCGACGTGGTCGTGCTCGGCGCCGGGGACGCGCCCTTCGCCGGCGAGGCCGTGCCGGCATTGCTCGCGGCCCTGACCGACGGGGTGGAGGGGGTGATCGGCGTCGACCCGTCCGGTCGCGACCAACTGCTGCTCGGTGCCTACCGCGTCCCCGCGCTGCGGGGGGCGCTGGTCGCCCTGGGAGATCCGGTGGGGGCCCGGGTGCGGGACCTCGTCGCGGGGTTGAAGCTCGGGCGGGTGCCTGTCGGCGCCCGCGCCGCCCTCGACCTGGACACGCCGGAGGACCTGGAAGCCGCGGCCCGGTTGCTCGGCGCCACGCCGTCCTCCGCCGATGGCTGCTGACGGCGTCGATCACCGCGCAGGGCGACGACGCCGCCCGTAGGGTCCGGAGCATGCGCGCGATCGTCGTCGACAACCCTGGCGGGCCGGACGCGCTCGTCGAGGCTGACGTCCCCGACCCTGTCGCAGGGCCGGACGAGGTCGTCCTCGAGGTCGTCGCCGCCGGGATCAACCGGGCGGACCTCCTGCAACGCCAGGGGCACTACCCGCCGCCCACCGGAGCACCGCACTGGCCCGGCCTGGAGTGCAGCGGCCGGGTGATCGCGATCGGCGAGGGCGTGACGGAGTGGTCGGTCGGCGACGAGGCCTGCGCCTTGCTGAGCGGTGGTGGCTACGCCGAGCAGGTGGCGGTGCCCGCCGGCCAGCTGCTGCCGGTGCCGCACGGCGTCTCGCTCGTCGAGGCGGCCGCGCTGCCCGAGGTGGCGTGCACGGTTTGGAGCAACGTCTTCATGCTGGCGGGCCTGCGCCCCGACGAGACGCTGCTCGTGCACGGAGGGTCGAGCGGCATCGGGACCATGGCGATCCAGCTGGCGCGTCGGATCGGCGCGCGGGTGGCGGTGACGGCGGGGTCGGCGGCCAAGCTCGAGGCCTGCGCGAGGCTCGGCGCGCAGATCCTCGTCAACTACCGCGAGCAGGACTTCGTCGCCGAGGTGAAGGCCGCGACCGACGGCGCGGGCGCGGACGTCGTGCTCGACAACATGGGCGCCGCCTACCTGGCGCGCAACCTCGACGTGCTCGCCACGAACGGCCGGATCGTCGTCATCGGCATGCAGGGCGGCACCCGGGCGGAGTTGAACCTCGGCGTCCTCATGGCGAAGCGGGCGGCGGTGCTCGCGACGTCCCTGCGGGCGCGGCCGAGCGACGAGAAGGCGGCGATCGTCGCGAGCGTCGTCGAGCACGTCTGGCCCCTCGTCGCGGAGGGCCTGGTGCGCCCGGTCGTCGACACGACGTTCCCGCTCGCGAAGGCCGCGGACGCGCACCGGCGCATGGAGTCGTCGGAGCACGTGGGCAAGATCCTGCTCGTCGCCGCGTCCTGACGGGCCCGGCTCGCCGATCCGGGCCGGTCGGTGCGGCGCTGCACGTGCCGAGCTGGCACTTCGTGCCCCGTGGGACCGGCTCGCGCTGCTCGCCGTGGGACTGCCGCTCGTCGCGGTGCTCGCTGCGGCGATCGGCACTCGCTCCCGGCTGCGCCTGGTTCGCCGCCTCGGGCAATCACGCGGTGGTCGGTCGCCCGCGTCAGTGCGGGCGATCGACCACGTGCAGCACGCCCTTGGTGGCCCGCATCGTGACGAAGCCGCCGGCCTTGGGCCCCGACTCGGCCGGGTCCGGCCGGATGGCCTCGACGACGCCGTCGACGAACAGGGCGAAGCGCTCATCGGGCGGCGCCGGCCAGAGCAGGCTGACGAGCTGTCGCTGCTCCGCGTTCGCGACGGACCGATGACCGGCCCGGATGGTGGCGACCTCCCCCTCCCAGGTCACCCCGACCGCGGAGGCTCGCGGTCGGCCGTCCTGGTCGGTCGTGAGCAGCAGCGGCACGGTCCGGAAGCCGGCTGCGACCTCGAGGAGCTTCTGCAGCTCGACGGCGACGCTCATGGCCCCATCCTGACCCACCTCGGCTCACCGGGCGGCCACCCGTTCGACGCGGCTCCGCTCGAGGTCGGCGATGAGCTGCTCGGTCTCAGGCTCGAGGTCCGTCTCGAGGTCGTCGGCGAGCGCGTTCAGCTGGTCGATCAGGCGCCGGCGGCTCTCCCGACTCCCGACGACGTACTCCACCCGGAGCGCGTCTCGCCAGATCAGCTCGTTGGTCGGATCGATGAGGCGGCCGACGGCGACGGCTCTGCGGGCGGCAGGACCGTCCGGGACGAGGAGCGCACGCCGCACGACCTCGTGCGCGACGTCGACGATCCCCGAGATCATGTCTTGGCGGATCGGCTCGGCCCAGACGTAGTGGCGTTCCGTGACACCGTCGAAGGGTCGGCCGCGGACGAGCGCGAGCGCGTCGAGCAGGCGAGCGAGCGGGGTCTCCATGACGTCGGGGCCGACGAGCTCCAGCCACTCCGACCAATCCGTGCGGACGGCGGGGTGGAGGCGATGGGCACCGGCGTCCGAGGTCCGCGGGAAGTAAGGGGCGCCGTCTGGATCGCTGCCGAGCCATTTCCGGGTCCTGCTTGCCAGCGACCAGACGGTGCCGGGCGTCAGCCGGCGCACCGGTGAGAGCGCCTCACTGACCTGCTCGGTGGTCGCCCCCTGGGGGCGACAAGCCAGGTAGGCGACCAGAGCCGTCGCCCGCCCGAGGTGGCTGGCCACGGCACGGCCCTCCTTGAACGTGACGGGCTCGGGCCCGAGTGCACCGACGACCTCGACCGGTCCGAGCAGACGCACCTGCGGAGGGCGAGCGGGCAGTGCGACGACGTCGCCGGAATCGGAGCCTGTGTCGTCCGTCGGGTTTGCCGCGTCAGCTGCGGGCGCGGTGGTGGCTCCGTCGGCGAGGTCCGTCACGTCGAAGCCCTCGGGGGATTGGGAGTGGCCGGACATGGCGGTGGACAGGTCCTCGCCATGCTCCTCGTCACGTGGATCCCCGCTGTCCGTTGCCGGACCGGGCAGATCGGCGAGCGCTTGCTCGAGGCTGGGCAGCCCCGAGGCCCAGCCGGGGCCCCCGACCGGTGCCGCATCGAGGTTGTCGAGGAGTTCGAGGACGTCCTCGTACTCGCTTCCCGCGATCCGCTGCGGACGAAGGGTGAGACCCACCGGCTCGAGTCGCGCGAGTCCTCCAGCGGGGTCGAGCCGCAGGTGCCACCCGCCGACGGAGCTGCCCGCGGTCATTGCCGCGACGCCGACGCGAGGAACCCGATGCAGCACGTTCTCCAGACGCTCTCGCAGCGCTGGGGCGATCTCATCGGCCAGGAGAACGATCTCCGGTGACCACGCGTCATCCGCGACTCCGGTGCCGCGGGCGGTGGCGGGATCCTGCACTCCGGCATCGCGCAGTACCCGCTCGACGTCGGCGGCCCGGCCCTCCAGCTCGGCGATGAGCTGCTCCAGCCGGTCCACATGCCGCAACCGCCCCGTCGTCACTCGCGCCGGAAGATCCGGAAGGCATCCGACCAGCGTCACGAGCAGGTCGTCCGCCCACGGACTCGTCGCCAGTTCCACCGCCGCCCCGGCGAGGATGGGCAGGGTGTCCCCCGCTTGGCCCTCGATCGCGAGCGCACCGGCGTGCTCCAGGTCGACCAGGACGTGTGCGTCCTCGAGGTCGTGGCCGATCGTCACGAGTGCCGGGTAGGGCGAGCGCATGTCCGTCTCGACCTGGCCGGTCAGCTCCTGGTGGGTCATCGCCCAGACCGTGGGGTCACTCGTGGGAATCCACGGGCGCGGCAGTTCCGTGGGGGCGGCCAGACACAGCTCCAGGTGCGTTCGCGTGAGCCTCGCGCACCGCAGACCCGGCAGAGGCTGACCGAGGGCACGGTGCTCCGCAGCGAGCGCTCGCAGGGCGAGATCGATGTGCAAGACACCGGCCGGATCCGCGACCGATCGCAGGCGTGCCTCGGTCGCCAGCACCGACGGCGGCGGGACCGGGAGGCGCTCACCCGGCCGGCGGCGGCTCTGCTGGCGCGTCCGTCGCGCCCCGATGAAGAGGACCAGGCAGGCCGCGAGCAACGCCCCGACACCCGCGAGGGTGCGGACGTCGGCCGCGTCGGCGAGCAGGCCGTCGTCCGGGCCGTCCTCGACGACGTCGCCCCCCGTCTGCGTCGGCGGCAGAGCCGACGGCCCTGCCGCCCCCGAGACACCGCCCGTTCGCGCACCCTCGGCCGGAATGGTCGGGGCTGCCGGCGCGGGCGTCCGCGCATCGGCCGTCCATGAGGGATCCAAGGGCACCGACGGGGAGGGCTCTTCGCTGCTCCTCGTGCTGCCGGTGTGAGAGTGTTTCGCCGGCGCACGAGCAGACGGGCCGGAGGCCGCGGACGCGGGTGACGACCGTTCCGGGATCCGAACGGTCCAGCCTGGAAGGATCTTGTCCGGGTCGGTGAGTCGTTGCCCGCCCGGCTCGGCGATCCCAGCGCTGGCCCTGGCGATCTCCGGCCAGCGGTCCGCCGAGCCGAGCTCCTCCGCCGCGATACCGGACATGGTGTCCCCAGGCCGTACGACGCGTGTGCTCCGGTCCTCGTCCTCATGGCCGCCCGAGGGATGCTCCCGCGCCGGCAGGACCAGCCGCCAGCCGGGCAGAAGCTGGTGTGAGCGGTCCAGCTGCCGCCCGTCCGGCTGCTCACGGTCGTAGTTGAGCGCGGCGATGCGCCGCCACTTGCGCCCCGTCGCCGAGACGCGCGGCGGCGATGTCCCACAGCGTGTCTCCGCGCTGGACGACGTATACGTCTCCGTGGTCCGCTGCGGGCGTGTCGTCCACGACCGGTACGCGGGCGCCGGCAGGGGAGCTCGCGCCGCGGAGTGCGGGCGGGACCACCGGCCGGGCGACGGCAACCGCGGAGGTCGAGGCAGGGTGCTCGGCCGCGACCGCGGCCCCGGGCAGCAGGACGACGGCGAGTGCCGTCGCGACCAGGCCCCCGGCGACCGATTGCTGTACCCCGAGTCCCCGTAGGTGGACGACCGGGACTCCGCGCGAGCTGCGCGGGGATCTCCAGGACGACGGCCAGGGCGAACGTGAGCCAGCCCACCCATGCCGCCACCGTGAGCACCGCGAGGAAGAGCGTGCCGTCGTCCGGAGCGGTCAGCGCGCCGGCGAGCCGATGGACGTCCCCCAGTTCGTACAGGGCGGGACTTCCCAGCATCACGAGCGCGACCGGGATGCCGATGACGAACGCGACCAGCACGACCAGGGCCAGAAGAGCACGCGCCCACGCGACCATCGCCGCCCGGCGCGCCGGCCCCCTCCCCGTCGCCGCCCTGCTCGTCCTCGGACCGGACATCACCGCACCTCCTCGTCGCTGCTCATGACAGGTCGCGCCGAGGCCTCACCTGTGACAGTGACGGGGCCGACACCGACGAAACCGAGGAAGACGGGCTGGTAGACGACCCGGGTCGACACCGTCACGGTGCTGCCGGAGACGGACACCGTCCCCTCCGCACCGGCCGCCGCGAGGTAGGAGCGGGCAGCCCGCGCGGCTGCCGCCGGCTCGACGGTGACGGACTCGCCCCGCACGGCAGCGGGAACCTCGAGCATCTGCGTGCCGGCACGCGCAGCCTCCCGCGCGGTCTCGTCCGCGCGCTCGAGCGCCCGGATCTTCCCGCCGCCGTCGACCACGAGACCGACCGCGGCCAGAAGCGCCACCGCCAGGACGATGACGAACAGAGAAACGGCACCTTCGTCGTGCGCACGCCGGCTCACCCGCGCTCCCGGTACGTGTCGAGCGGACTGACGGCCGTCGCGGTGACGGTGCGTGATCCCGGGAACCCGGGCAGGGCGAGATCGGACAGGGCGACGACGCACGTCACGGTCGCCCTGACCTGGGCCGGCAGGCCGACGGGCACGGCGAACCCGCCGACGTCGAGCGCCACGTCGATCTGGGCGCAGCGCAGGCCCTGCTCGGCGAGCGCACGTATAGCGCCCTCCTCGGCCGCCCGTCGCGCTCCCGCAGCCGTCCGGGCGATCGATGCACTTCGCGCCGCCTCCTCCGCGACCTGCTCCACGCTCGTGCCGGCGAGGGCGACGCGACCGGCCATCACGAGGAGGCCGAGCAGCAGCACGAACACGGGCGTGAGCACGACGACTTCCAGCGACACCGCACCCCGGTCGTCGTTCACGGCTCTCCGGCCCGCGTGAACCGCTCCACCGGCCCGGACGCCGTCTGCTGCACCGTCCACCCCGGCACTCCGGGCACCAGTGACAGGGCGTGGCCGGTCACGGTCACGGTCGCGGTGCCGGCCGTCCGCTCTGCTCGCACCACGGACGCCGGCAGTACGTCGTCTCCCCCGGCTCGGCCGAGGAACGCGACAGCGGCGCGCCGGCCGTCCTCAGCGCTTCCGCCGCGCGAGCGAGCCGCAGTCAAGCCGTCGTTGGCGGCGGCGAGGGCGACGTCCCGGGCGTGGTAGTACAGGGCGCCCTGGACGAGCCCGAACGTGGCGAGCAGGACGGCCGGGAACATGACGACGATCTCGAGCGTGGCCGATCCCACGTCCTCCACCCGCCGAGGGCACCTCCACGAACTCCTCGCCATCAAGGGATCTGCCCGATCTTCCGGTCGATCACCGCCTTGATGCCGACGGCGGCGCCCGTTGCGAGAGTGACCGCGACGATGGCGAGGGCCACCCATTCGAGCGTCGCCAGCCCGGCGTCCTCCTCCCTGCGGGCAGCGGCACGCCGGGACACCGTCTCGGGCAGCCCGACGAGGAGGAGCGTGACTTTCACGTAGGTCTCGAGCACGTGTGCGTTCCCTTCAGGCGGTCAGGTCGTGAGCAGGTGGTACATGGCGGGTGTGGCGATCATCAGGGCGAAGCAGAGTGCGAGGAGGGACACCGGCAGGACCATCCGCTCGCTGGCGGCATTCGCCCGGGCCTGCTCCCTGGTGAGCATGGCCGTCCGGAGGCTGCGCCCCCGGGCGCGGAGCGCCTCGTAGACCTGAGCACCCTCCTCGCCGGCCAGCCGCATGATGTCTGACAGATCCCCCAGTTCGGGCACCCCGAGCTCCTCAGCGAGGTCCGCCAGGCTCTCCCAGGGCGTGACGCCGGAGAGCCGGGCACGGAGCAGCTCCTCGCGAACCCGCTCGAAGACCCAGGACTGACCGACGTGGGCCGCGTTCTCCAACGCCTGGTTCGTCCCCGCTCCGGCCAGCCGCTCCAGAGCGACCAGCTCGATGTAGGCCCCCACCGCGCGGGCGAAGTCCTCGCGAGCCGACGCCGCCCGCTCCCGAAGTGTCAGGGAGGGAAGGACGAAGAACACGACCGCGAGTCCGAGGGACGCGAGCGTGGGCAGCGGCCACGGCAGTCCGATGCCGGCGACAGTGAGCAACCCGGCAAGGAGCGGCGGAAAGGCGAGCCCGATCACCCCGAGCAGTGCCTTCTCGCCGAGCCACTCATGAGGTGCGATACGGAGGATCGCCAGTTCGCGCACAGGGGGTCGCAGTCCGGGCAGCGAGCCGCCGCGCGCGAGCAGCGCCCGCCCGAGCCGGTCCTGCAGGCCCGTGGCCGGGGCAACGATCGGGGACGGACGCTGGTTGGCCAGTCGTTCCAGGGCGGACCGCAGGTCGGGCGGAGCAGGCACGAGTTCGGCCACCACGAGCGTGAGCCCGAGTCCGGCCAGCGCCCCCAGCAGCAGGACGGCAAGGGCGAGAGCGTTCACCGGCGCACCGTCCGGTCGGCCGGCAGAAAACGAGGAGTCGGCGCGCCCCGAGTCATGCCTCGCAGCCAGAGCAAGCACCCGGCGTACAGCGCCAGGAACACGAGCAGCACCACTTGGCCGAGCGGGGTCCTGTACGGAGCCATGTACTCCCGGTCGAGGGCCAGGACGCCGAGCACGACGAGGGTGAGGATCGTGACCCAGCGGGCAGTGGTGCGGGGCTTTGCCCGGTCCGCCTCGATCCCGCGCCGGATCCGGACCTCCTCCGCCACGGTGGCGGCCAGGTCGTCCAGCACTGCAGCGAGGCCCGGGCCCCGGCGGTGCGCGCCGAGGATCAGCGTGGCCGCGACGAGATCTCCCGTGGCGTCGTCGAGGTCGTCGGCGAAGGCCCGCAGGGCGTCCGGCGTAGGCCAGCGTGCGTTGAGCCGGGCCACGAGCGTCCCGACCATCGGCGCGATCGCCTCGGGCGTCGACCCCAGGCTCGCGGTGATCGCGTGCTCGATCCCCGACCCGACGGTGAGGACGCCGGACATGCCGCGCGTCCATTGCTCGATCGCGGTCGAGACGGTCGACGTCGATCGCGGTCGGCGGAGAACTGAGCAGCACGGGTATGCCCACCACGACCAGCGGGAGAACGACGACCGCGAGCACCCAGCCGGACAGCAGCCAGAGCAGGAGCCCTGCTCCCACCGCGACGCCCAGCCAGATCCGGCGCCGGCGCCGTTCGGAGGGCGGCAGGTCGTCGGCGAGCAGGGCGGCCACGGGTCGCGGCCGAGCCCACCGCGAGCTCCTCGGCTGACCGTCGTCGGGCACGGGCGTCACTCCGACGACGACGAGGAGCAACCCGCCGACGAGCGCCGTCCCGATCCCGGCGGCAACGATCGGCGTCATCTGGAACCGCGCAGGTCGAAGGCGGCTGAACGGGCCCAGGCCGAGTGCGCCGGGTCGAGCAGGCCGGGCTCGAAACCCGCCCTGACGAGCTCCTCGAGGAAGCTGGGGCGCCCGACCGCGACGGCGCGTCCGTCGGCCCCGGGCAGGAACAGCTCCGTGACCGCCGGGCGGAAGTTCTCACCCGTGTCGACCTCGATGACCTCGGCGACCACCCGGCGGCGTCGGTCGGTCCCCGGTTCGTCGAGCGCCACGAGGTGAACGATGAGATCGACGTGCTGCGCGACCAGCCGCGCGGCGTATGCCTCGTTGGCGTGCACGCTCAGGACGCAGGTGATCAATCGCTCGATCGTGTCGCGGGCGTCCTTCGCATGCGTGGTCGAGAGCGAGCCCGCACCCGACTGCATGGCCTTGAACATGGCCATGACCTCTCCGCCCCGGACCTCGCCGACGACGATCCGGTCGAGGTTGAACCTCAGAAGGTGCTCGAAGAGGTCATCGAGAGTGATCGCGCCCGCACGACGGCCGTTGACGCCGAGTTCCCCCGAACCGGGTCGTGCCTCGAGGGCGATGGGTTGCCGCGGTCGTCCTTGCTCGTGAAGGAAGATCTCGTACTCGGTCTCGAGCGTCCCCACCGACTCCCAGGGATCCAGCGCGTCCGCGAGCGCACGCATGAAGGTGGTCTTCCCGGAACCCTGCGCCCCCGAGACCACGATCGACTTCCGGGCGCGGACCGCGGCTCGGAGGAACTGCTCGAGAACGGGGTCGATGGTGCCGATCTCGCGCATGGACCCGAGCGATACGCGCGGCATGAGGTGCTTGCGGATGCGCACCACAGGCCGCTGCGAGACCTCCATGATCGCGGCGAGCCGTGCCCGGTTCCCGAGATTGAGGTGGAGCACGGGATTCGCGCTGGAGAACGAGCGTTCACCGCCTCCCCTCTGGGCCGCGAGGAACGCCAGGAACTCCACAAGCTCCGCATCGGAGTCCGCGACCGGTGGCCCGACCTCGCGGCGTCCGTCGTTGTACAGCAGGAGCACCCGGTCGTGGCCCGTGATCTCTATGTTCTCCACGTCGGGCAGGTCCACCAGCGGCTGCAGTCGACCGAGGCCGAACAGGCTGTCGAAGATGGCGGAGGCCAGTGCCTGCTCAGCCTCGAGGTCCATGAGCCGGACGCCGTCGAGCACGTCGGCGCGGGCATGGTCCTCGAGCAGAGACCGGATGATGGAGCGTCCCAGTTCCCGTCGATCGTCCTCGTCCACCCCCGGCCGGGCCCGCAGCTGTTCGGCCAGCACCTGGGACGCGCGCTGCCGGAACACCCGCACCAGGCCCCAGTCGACACTCCGCGCGTCGTACTTCGTGGCCCCGAAGGGCACCTCGGCGGGGACCGACTCGGCCCTGCGGACAGCCTGCGCAGCCGGGACCACGGACCAGGGAACGGCGATGCCATCGTCGGCGGTCCGGCCGGCAGCGGCTGCAGTGTCGCCCGCGAAGAGGGGCAGGTCCCGCAGCCGGCTGGGCGTCGGTGTCGTCGGTGGCGAGAGCGACTCAGACATGGCGGGCCCTCTCCTGAGCCTCTCCAGCGGCCGGAGCCAGCCGCGCGCGAAGGTCCCGAACGAGACCGCTGAGGATGCTCGCCGTCGCACCGGCGGTGCGCGCGAGCGGGGACGAGTCGAAGCGGCGGCCGGGTGTGGCGCCGACCGAGTAGACGTCGGCGCTCACCGGGTCCCAGGCGATGCTCCCGAGCACGCGGACGCCGAGGGAGCCCTCGATCTCGCGGTTGGTGTACGGCCGGCCCTCGCCCACCGTGAGCGCGCAGAGCCGCTCGACGTCGCCGTGCGCGGCGAGGTCCGCGCGCAGGCCAGGCATACGTCGGCTCAACGCGTACACGTCGGGCAGCCGCGTTCCGCTGACGAGGACGACGGCGTCCGCGGCGCGCAGGAGCGGCATCGGCGCGTAGGCGGTCCCCACCCGTCCGGCATCGACGAGGACGTCGACACCCGCGGCCTCGAGTTCAGCGAGCAGGACAGCGATCGACGGCCAGGCCGAGGAGAGCGCGGCGGCCTGGGCCGGATCGGCGATGCCGGGGAGCAGGTACCGCTCCTCCGCGAGGCGGAGGCACTGCTCCCACAGACCCTGGTCGGTGAACCCGTGCTGACGTGCGGACACCGAGAGCCCGACCAGTCCCCGGGACTGGTCGGTCGTTCCGCGCAGGAAACCGGAGAGCACGCTGCTGGATCCCGTCATGTCTGCCTCGACGACCAGAACGGGTCGGTGCCAGGCGAACGCGAGCGCGAGGGTGCTGGTGGTGACTCCGGGGGCTCCCTTGGCGCTGGCGAAGGCGACGACGGCCATCAGCCCGTGACAGCGGAGAGCAAGGCGATCGTCGCGCGCCCGGCGCTGCCCCAGGTCGCGACCCTGGCCGCGGCGTCCACCGGGAGGGTGACGTTGACGACCGTCTTCGCGGCGTCGGGATCCTCGACCGTGCTCACGACCACTCCGAGCACCGGGGCCACCCGCGAGCCTGTCGGGCTTGCGGCGTCCTGGCTGCCGGGCGTGTAGAGGATCTCGACGGGGTCCCCGGCATCCAGCTGCACAGCGGGCCGCTGCCCTCCGGACAGGCTGAGGCCGACGAGTGCCTGACCCGCAGCAGGCACCACCTTGTCCGCTACAGCGACCGGATTGATCAGCGAGCCCGGGAAGAGCCTGACGAGGGTTCGCTTCCCGACCACGTCCTCCGCCTGCTCGATCGGAACCGAACGCAACCCCGACCCCGTGGCGATCTGCACGCTGATGAGGTCCTGCCGCTGGATCACCTGGCCCGCTCGCACCTCTCGGCCGACCCCGACGACACTCCTGGTTCCGGTGCCGGACGAGGCGAGCCAGACCGCCCCGAGGCCACCCAGGGCGGTCAGGGCCAGTCCGAGGCCGATGAGAAGCGGACGCCGCCGCGTCCGCACCGGTTCGAGAACCGGCCGCGCCACGGGCGGCGAGGGCGGCGGAGCTGTGGTGCGGGTGTCGGCGACAGCGCTCCCCGGCGCGCTCATCTGCTTCATCGACCGGACCTTGTCCCCTCGTCCCCGTATCCCCGTTGTGGCGCTGCGTCGACGTCACGGCTCCGATCAGCACCCGTGGTCGCTGACGCGAGCCCGTATTCTGCCGGTCCCGTCCCATTTGGTCCACATCCAGTTACGCAAAGTTGTCTCGCCCGTCCCGCGCCCCCGCCACTCATGCCTCATGCCGCCACCGGGTCCGCCGCTGATATGAACTCCTGCACGGCCGCGGCCAGGCGGCGCGTCGCGCGCGAGACCCGCTGCCGCACAGCCGCGTGCTCGATCCCGAGATGCTCGGCCAGTTCTCTGCTGGTGACGGCACGGCCAGGTTCGTCCGGGGAGTGCAGGCGTAGCAGCAGCTGGGCCTCGGCGCGGGTGATGACACCGGCCCGGACCGCCCAGGCGAACAGCACGATGAGTTCCTCGTCCGCACAGGGCCAGGCACTCCGAAGACGTACCGCAGCCCAGAACGCCGCCCTCAGCTCGCTCGTGTCCTCGTCGACCTGGATCGGATCCCCGAGGTCCACCGGGAGGCCGACGGGAACCTCGGCCTCGCCATGCCGTCCGCTGCCGGTCAGCACGGCGAGGACGTCGAGGCTGATGCCGTCGAGCGGACGGCAGGCACGCTCGACCGGATAGTTCCGGATGATCCGCCAGCATGCTTCCACCGCCCGGGAGATCGACTCCTCGAGATCGCCGCCTGCATGGGCCACGGTGCGGCGAGCCAGCCGGACGACCGACCCGAGGACCGCCTGCAGCGCCGTACGCGCCGCGAGCTCGTCGCCCTCCCGCGCCAGGACCAGAAGGGCGCCCAGCACCTCGTCGTCCCCCGATGTCGCTCCGTCCACCACGGACGCCAGATCGGTGAAGGACGCGAGAGCGCGGCAGCGGGTGCGCCAGGTGGCGAGGGGCGTGTGCTCCGGCGGTGCGGCGGCCAACCGACGCCATTCGGCGTTCAGCGCGCCGACGAGCCCGGTCGTGAGCTGACGGGGGGCGGGCGGCCGACGAAGGCGCGGCGGGTCGAGATCGACGGAAGAAATGGCGGCAGTCGAGGACATGGCCCCGACGGTGCTCAGAGCACCTTGCCCAGACCCTTGCCCAGCCTCTTCGGCCGGTTTGTGAGGCCTGTCACAGCCACGTCGAGGCCAATCCTTCCCGTCGGCCTGTCACACAAGCCGGGGTTCACCCACCTGTCCTTGGTGCGTCGACGAGGGGAGCACCGTGACCAGGTCCAGCCACACGCGCCGAGAGCTTCCGTCCCGACGCTCGAGAGCGGCGGCGGCGTCCGACCGGCTGCGAGCCTCGGGCGCCGGCGCCTCACCAACCCGAGGGATGAGGTCGTGACAGCCGCGCGGAGCGGCCCCGCATGGGGTCGGGGTCGGTCGCTCCGGCCTTCGGGGTACCGGTCGAGGAGCTACTACCTCCCTGACGAAGTGCACTTCCGCCTGCGCAACGCGTGGTGGCACACCCGCGCCGTGAACGGGCATCCATCCTTGAGCTCTCTGGTGGCCGCAGCGCTGCTGACGGCGGTCGAGGAGCTGGAGAGCCGGTGCAACGACGGGCGCCCTTTCCCCGAGGTCGCTGCACACGAACGACTGCCTGTCGGTCCCCGCCCCGCCGGTGTCCGACCCGCGCACCACTCCGCCGCGACCATCAGTTCCGTCCGGCGACCGGGGCGGTCAGCCGACGAGCGCGAAGACGTGCACCCGTCGGCCGCTCGCTCTTCGAACGTATCGGGCGAAACCCGGGTAGAGCCTCGCGGCCGCGGCTACGACATCGTCCCGGGAGCGACCGTCGAGCTCGCAAGCCCGCACCTCCACGCGGCGACCGCGGTACTCGAGCACGGCAGCGGGGTCGTGCAGCAGGTTCAGGGCCCAGGAGGGACTGCCGCGCTCACCGAAGTTGGTTCCGAGCACGGCGAAGACGTCGGCGGTCACCACGGGCACGAGTCGCACCGACCGTGGCCGGCCGGTGCGGGCCCCCGTCGTCGTCAGGATCACGACCGGCAGTCCGGCGAGCAGTTCGGTGGTGGTCGTGTCGCCCGGAAAGACGACCTCGGCCACGCGATCGAGGTGCCGCAGCGATCGGGCCAGCAGCCATGACCCTGCGCGCGACGTCGCCATTCCACGTGCTCCTCGCCGGAGGGCGACCGAGAGGCTTCGTCCATCTCGCTGTTCATCGACGGGATAGCCGATCCGATCGGCGAGCTCGGGGCCCGTCACGCCGGTCGCAGGTCCGCCACGGCTTCGAGGAGCCGGTCGACGTCCTGCTCGTCGGTGTAGCAGGACATCCCGGCGCGGACCGCGGAGCCGCTGTCGCGGATGTCCAGCAGCCCGGCCAGCTCCCAGGCGTAGTTGTGTCCCGACCACACGTTGATCCGAGCCCGGGCGCAGTGCTCCGCGACCGCGTCCGGCGCGTGCCCGTCGACCCTGAACCAGACGGTGGGCGCTTGACGGGTGGGAGCGCCGATCCTGTGGACGTGTGGCAGAGCGCGCAAACCCTCGAGGAGGCGCCGCAGCAGCGCGGCCTCGTGCGCCTCGACGGCGGTCATCGAGGCGAGGAGTCGATCGCGGCGAGGGGCGGCGGGATGATCGGTCGCTACGAGCGATGCGAGGTGGTCGACCGCCGCAGTCAGGCCGGCGTGCTGGGCGAACGGCGGGGTTCCCCGCTCGAAGCGGTCCGGGACGACGTCGGCGACGGAGTCGAGCTTGTCGGGATGCAGATCGGCCAGCAGCGCCGGGTTCGCGGCCACCGCCGCCAGGTGGGGACCGGACCACTTGTAGGCGCTCGTCGCCCAGAAGTCCGCGCCCGCGGCGCCCATGTCGACCGCTGCATGAGGCGTCCCGTGCACCCCGTCGACGAAGACCAGTGCGCCGACGGCGTGGGCGGCGTCGGCGATGGCCCGCAGGTCCGGCCTCGTCCCGACGACGTTCGACGCGGCGGTCACCGCGACCAGCCGAGTCCGGTCGGTGAGTTGCGCGGTCACCGCCTCGGTCGGCAGGTCCAGGCTCGGCAGCACCGGGTCGGCCCATCGCACCTTCACCTGAGCCCGTGCGGCGGCCTGCACCCAAGGCCGGACGTTCGCGTCATGGTCGAGCCGGGTCAGGACGATCTCGTCCCCGGGCCGCCACGTCCGGGCGAGCACCTCGGCGAACCGGTAGATCAGCGCCGTTGTGCTCGGGCCCAGGACCACGCCTTCGCTCGAGGGCGCACCGACGAGGTCCGTGATCGCGGCCCGGGCCGCCGCCGTCAGGGCGTCGGATCGTCGCGAGGCGGCGAAGGCGCCACCGTGATTGCCGATGCCGGCGGCGTACGCCGCGCCCTCGGCGTCGATGACGGTGCGCGGCACCTGGGTACCCGCTGCACCGTCCAGGTAGGCCCACCCGTCCCGGAGCGCCGGATAGCGCGAGCGGACGCTCGCGACGTCGTAGCCGGTGACCGTCAGCGTCGTCATGTCCGCCACTGTAGGGACCCCTCGCCGCCGCGAGCACGGCCACGAGTGCCGCACGCGGATCCGGCTCGGACAGCGGTGGGCACGACGGGACGAGCCTGGGGCGGCAGGATGAGGGGCATGACTCAGCCAGCACCCGACGGTGGCCTGCAGCAGTCCGCTCCCGCCGACCCCCCGGACCGAGCCTCAGGTTCGGAGGGGGTCCGCGACCGCGTCGTGGTGGTGACGCCGGAGGGCATGGCGGTCTCGGGCGCGACGAACGAGCAGCCCAGCCCGACGGAGCTGATCGAGCAGCCGGCGAAGGTCATGCGGATCGGGAGCATGATCAAGCAGTTGCTGGAGGAGGTCCGCAGCGCGCCGCTCGACGAGGCGGGCCGGGCACGACTGGCACAGATCCACAGCCGGTCCATCGCCGAGCTCGAGCAGGGTCTCGCGCCGGAACTCGTGGAGGAGCTCCGCCGGATCGCCCTGCCTTTCTCGGAGACCGAGACGCCGTCGGATGCCGAACTGCGGATCGCCCAGGCCCAGCTCGTGGGGTGGCTCGAAGGGTTGTTCCACGGGATCCAGACCGCGCTGTTCGCGCAGCAGATGGCCGCGCGGGCCCAGCTGGAGCAGATGCGCCGGGCCCTTCCCCCGCCGCCCGGCTTCGGTCAGCCGGGCAGCGGCCCGCAGGACGGTCAGGACCACCCGACAGGCCAATACCTCTGACGCTCGCTCATGGCGCGGTGGTGGAGACGCTCGCGAGCTCCGGAGCCGCTGGGCAACGGTGTCTGGCGGCGCGCCGAGAACCGGTTCCGCCGGGCGGTCGACCGGTACCACCAGGTTCTCGAGCGCGTCGAGGCGCTGCCAGCTACAGCCGGACGGAGCGAGTCCATCGCCGCCGCTCCACGATCCGGCGTGGTCGACCTCGCCGCGCTCCAGACCGTCGGAGCGCAGCTGGCCGAACTGCTTCCCCGCGTCCACCAGGTCTGTCTCGCGGCCCAGACCATGGGCCCGAGTGACGGGGAGGTCATCCCGGCGGGCCCGGGCGGCGTGCTGCTCGACGTGCACCGAGCGCTCACTCGCTCGGCGACCCTGGTGGCTCAGGCCGCGGAGTCGCTGACCATGGTGCTGGTCACGATGGGCGCCGGACGCCGGGACGGCGCTGCCCGCGCGGAGCTCGGCCCGGCCCGCGCCGCCGAGCAAGCAGCCGCTCAGGTAGCCACAGCGGAATCTCTTCTGGACCGTCGCGATGGGCGGCACGTGCCCCACTGAGCGTGAACACCACGACAGGGTGCTATCGCACGACCATGACCAGGGGCACCATGTCAGCCACTGGCGTCTATCGGGGGCGCGGTCGCTGGATTGCGGGGTGGTCGGCGTGGGGCTGCGTCGTCCCCTTCATCGCCACGTCGCATCGGCTGCCACCTGGGCAGCGGGAGTCGACCGCTACCGGCGGGCGGTGGAGCGCCATTCCGTCACCGTGAGCAGCGTGACCGACCGGGCTCTCCGGCACGAACTGGAGGAGCTGTCCGGCCCGCTCGAGGCCGTCCTGGAGGACTTCGAGGCCGCGTGGGCGGTGCGTCGGACCTACGACGCCGACCGGGACGCCCGAGCCCTCGGGCTCATCCATCGCGCCGCGACGCTCTGCGCGCACGCCACGGAGGCCGCGTTGCTGGCGAACGAGGCGGCGTGGCGCGACGACAGCGACGAGATGATCCGTTGTACGGGAACCGTCCGCACACTCGTCACGACGATCGACGAGCTCGGCGACGCGGCGAGACCTCCGACGTGAGGTCCGGGACGGGCGGAGTCGAGGGCGTCGACGCTGCTTCGGCGACCGGCACGAGCCTGAGCGCGAGCGTCGGACAGGACGAGACCGCACGCTGCGCGTACCGGCGCAAGGATGCCGGCACGGGCCCGGGAGCGATGACGGGGTAACCCCACTCGTCCAGCTCCACGATCTCCGGCAGCAGCTCGGCGCAGACGCCGTGCGCCTTGCAGGCGGGCCAGTCCACCGCCAGGCGGCGCTGTGTCACGACCACCTCCCGCCTGCCCGATCGTCGACGTGCTCACGGCCATCCGTCACGGTACCCGCCCCGACGATCGCTCCCGTCGCCGTCGATCGATCACCACCCGGACCACGGCCCCCGCGACGAGCACGACGAGACCGGAGACGACCGACGCCGGCGGAAGGGTCAGCGCGAGAAGTGTGCAGCCCGCGGCACCGGCTCCGGTCACCCATCCGGGCGGGCGGGGCCGATCGGCGGCGAGGCGTCGCGCCGACAGATTGGCGAGCAGGTAGTACGCGAGCACCGCGAGTGAGGAGAACCCGATGGCGCCGCGAAGGTCCACGGTCCACACCAGGGCGAGGACGACGACGGCGACGGCCAGCTCCGCGCGGTGCGGCACGCCGCGCCGGACGGAGGACAGGCCGGACGGCAGGTACCCGTCC
The DNA here is from genome assembly GCA_963755755.1 of uncultured Actinomycetota bacterium. Taxonomy (GTDB): domain Bacteria; phylum Actinomycetota; class Actinomycetes; order Actinomycetales; family Kineosporiaceae; genus DATKNA01. The sequence continues at coordinate 86,252 of CAVWLJ010000014.1, read as the reverse complement.
CGCGCCATCGCGAAAGCCGTCCGGGAGACCCCGAGGAGCAACGACAACAGCGCGCCGCCGGCGGCGGCGACGGCACCGAGCCGGACCACGGGCAGCACTGCGTCCCAGCCGCGGGCCGCGACCACGGTGGCCAGCGGCGAGGCGGACGACGCCAACCGTTCCGGCCCGAGCGAGACGAGCGCGGACACGGTCACGGCCAGGTAGACCAGGACCGCCCCGAGGAGGGCCAGACCGACGGCGCGCGGGATGGTCCGCTCAGGGTCACGGACCTCCTCGCCGAGCGTGGCCAGGCGGGCGTAACCCGCGAAGGCGAAGAACATGAGACCGGCGGCGGTCGGGATGCCGGCTACTCCACCCACGACCGCACCTTCCGCGGCAGCCGTCGTCGGCGATCCGGTGACCGCGGCGGCGATCACCAGGAGGAGCACGGCGAGGGTCACGGCGAGGAGCACGCGGGTGAGCCTTGCCCCCCGCTGCACTCCGCCGGTGCCGAGCGACACTGCCACGGCGAGGCCGATCGTCCCGGCGATCCGCGGCTGCGCGGGCCAGGCGTAGGCGCCGACGGTCAGGGCCATCGCGGCGCAGGACGCCGTCTTGCCCGCGACGAACCCCCACCCGGCGAGATGACCCCACGCCGGCCCCAGCAAGCGACCGGCGTAGACGTACGTCCCGCCGGACTGCGGGAAGACCGCCGCCAGCCGTGCCGTCGAGGTGGCGTTGCACCATGCGACGACGCCGGCGAGCAGGACGGCGACGGGCAGCCAGGCACCTGCGGCGCGTGCAGCAGGCGCGGGCGCCGAGAAGATTCCCGCGCCGAGCATGGCCCCGAGCCCGACCACGACGGCGTCCCCGGTACCGAGACGACGGAGCAGCCGGCCGTCCGTGCTCGTGCTCATGGGCGACCGCCGGCCGGCGATCGGAGTCGGAGTCGGAGAAGACGCTCGAGCACCTGAGCGACACCGTCGTCCTCGCAGCGCGGCGCCGTCCGGTCCGCGGCGGCCACGGCCTCGGGATGGCCGCCGCCCATGGCGTAACCGACGCCCGCCCAGAGGAGCATGGGCACGTCGTTCGGCATGTCACCGAAGGCGACGACCTCCTCGGGTCCGATGCCGTCCTGCGCGGCGAGCTCGGCCAAGGTCGAGGCCTTGCTGACACCCGCCGCGGCGATCTCCAGCATCCCGCTCGCGCCGTCGGAGTGCACCGGCTCGGCCAGGCCGTCGAGCGCCGTCCGAGCGGCCGCGAGCATGTCGTCCGCGACACCGGCCTCCACCCGGTAGAGCAGCTTGACGACGACGGCGCCGCCGTCGAGGAGCTCCTCGAGCGGACCGACGGGGTCGGCCCCGAGTCCGCGCCGTGGCCGGTAGTCCGGTTCCCGCCGGAAGCCGTCGATCGTCTCCACCGCGAACGCGCCCCCGGGCACCGCCCGCCGGACGAGCCGCGCCACCTCGCGGACGGTGGCGGTAGGCATGGCGCGGGTGCGGACGACGCGCTCCGTGCCCATGTCGTAGACGATCGCCCCGTTGGCGCACACCGCGACACCGTGATGACCGGTCGCGTCGGCGACCGGCGCCATCCACCGCGGAGGCCGGCCGGTCACGAAGACCACGCGGACGCCCGCCCGCTCGCAGGCGGCGAGGGCGGCGGCCGTCCGGACCGTCACCGAACCGTCGCGGCGCACGATGGTGCCGTCGAGGTCGCACGCGACCAGGCGCATGACCTCATCCTCGCCGAGCGGGCGACGAGGCGCCGCCCCAGGCGCCCCGCTCTCGCCCTCTCGCGCGCGACGGAGGCGACCGCCCCGCCTCAGGCCTGCCCGTCTCGCCCTCGCCGCCGAGCGACGAGGCGCCCGTCCCGCCTCAGGCCTGCGCGGTCTCGCCCTCGCCGCGCGCGACGGCGCGCGGCGCCTTCGCCTGCGCGACCCCCTCCGCGGACTCCGCCACCGCGGCCTCGGCCTTGCGGCTGCGGGACGGCCGGGCAGCGGCGCGCCGGGCCGGCTTCGCGATGACGTCACGGATGACGCTCTCGGCCTCCGGCGCCGGCCGAGGAGCCCGGGCCGATTCGAGGGCGGACACGGCGACGTCCTCCGCGGTGTCGAGCGTCGCCGACTCCGCCGGAGGATGCGCGACGACGGCCGGCTCCGGCTGCGACATCGGCGGAACCACCGTGAGTGCGACCGGCGGAGCAGCCTCCGGAACGGCCGGCGCGACGGCCTGGGCCGCCGCTGCCGCAGCGCCCGCGCCCCTCGCCGGAGCCGCGTGCGCTCCCGTCGAGTGAGCGACCGGCCTGGCCTGATAGGTGAGCACCGGAGCCAGGGACGCCGAGGGCGCGGAGGCCGGGGACGCCGGGGGCACAGGCGCCGCGGACACGGCCGTGGACGGCGGAGGCGGGGGCGCCTGGGTCGGTGCGTGCACGGGAACCCCCGCGAACGGCGCCGGCGCGCGAACGGAGCGGCGACGGGCGGCGCATACCCGACCGGAGACGTTGCATCCGCCGGGCCCCCGGACGAGGCGCCGGGCCCTCGGACGCCGCGGACGACGAGGACGCGGAGTGAGCGGGCGCGGCCGATCCGGCGGACGGGGCGGGTGCGGGTGCTCCCTCCCCAGCCGGCGCCTGCGACGGGGCCGCCGCGGGCCGCGGTGACGCGGGAACGAGCTGCGGCCCGGGAGCCGGCATCGCCACGGACGGCGCCGGCGCCTCGGCCGGGCGGGGAGGCAGCTGGACGTTCGACGGATCGATCGCGGCACCGGCGGCCGGCAGCGGCACGGCGTCGATGCCGGCGGCGGGGTCGCCCTGCTCCCGGTCCTGCACGAGCACCTCGCCGAGAACTCCGCGGACCGCTTCGAGGCGCTTGACCGCGTCCTCGTGCGCCGACAGGACCGCGGCCAGGCGGCGCTGCTGCAGGGTTGTGATCTGCTCGCTGCGGCGGTCGGCGTCCGCCAGCGCCCTCTGCGCGCGCTCCCGCGCGTCGGACATGGTCGCCTCGGCCTGCCGGCGGGCGGTCTCCACGAGGCGGTTGGCCTCGGCGCGGGCAGCCGCGAGCTCGTCGTCGCACTCGCGGCGCGCGCTGCGGACGATCTCGTCCGCGTTCTCCTGCGCCGCCTCGAGCGCGGCCCGGGCCTCGGTCTGCGCCTGCTCGAGGAAGCCCGCGGCCTGCTGGGAGGCGTGGTCGCGCTCCTGCTGCGCCTCCTCCTCGGCCAGCCGGAGGATCTGCGCCATGCGGACGCTGATCTCCTCGTGCTGCGGGCGGGTCTGCAGCTGCGCCCGGGTCTCGACCAGGTCCTCGCGTGCGATCGCGAGCTCCCGGCGGGCCTGCGTCAGCTCGGTCTTGGCGGCGGACACCTGCTCCTGGAGCCAGGCGATGTAGTCCTCGACCTGGCGCTTGGCGTACCCCTTGAAGACCGTCTCGAAGAGGTTCTCGACGCCGGCGTCGCGGGCGGCCGGCAGCGGTTGCTCGGTGGTCATGCTGGTCCTCACGGAAGGTCACGGCGGCTCGTCGGACCATGGCCCGGACCCCTGCGGTGGAGCGGAGGCCGAGCCAGGTTCGGGCCACCCTACCCTCCACGCGCCGTGACAGAAGGTGGCGGCGCGCGACGGAAAGTCACATCAGCCGACCGGCGGGCTCGCCGTCCTGCTCGCGCGGGACGCCGGCCAGCTGGGCCGCCCGCTCGAGGTCCCGGGCCGACGCCTCGTCCCCCTGCGCACGCGCGGCGCCGATGGCCCGCGCGACGAGCGCCGGCGGGACGAAGGAGGCGGAGGGACCGGTCAGCAGCCGAGCGAGGTCGCGCCACTCGCCGAGAAGGAGGTGGGCGAGCGCGAGGAGCGCGGTGACGTCCGGGTCGTTCGGCCGGCGGGCCCACTCCTGGTGCAGCAGCGCCATCCCCTGCTCACGCTGCCCGGTCGTGGCCAGCACCGCTCCGTGCACGGCGAGGTCGGCGTTCCCGGCGTCCGGGCGCTGTTCGAGCAGGGCGCGGGCCTGCGTCGGGCCGGCCCTCCCAGAGCAGCCGGACGACGGCCTCGTCGATGCCTCCGCGCGCGGCCATCCCACCCTGCTGGGCGTCTCTGGCGGGACGCCGAGGCCTGGGACGGCGCCGACGACCGGAGGGCCAGCACGTTCACCAGCACGAAGAAGGCCACGAGGATCAGCGCGAACTGGCCCCAGGCCGGGGTTGGCCACGATGACGAACGCGAGCGCGACGGCCAGCACGATCGAGACGATCGAGGCCCGGCGGGCCCGCGTCGCCGGGTCGCCGGGCAGCAGCTCGCGCATGGCCTGGCCGCCGTCGAGCGGAACGATCGGCAGCAGGTTGAGGACGCTCCAGCCCAGCGTCGTGAAGATCGCCATGAGGAGCGTGTACTCGACGAGGCTGCCGGGTTCGACCTCGACGGTCCGGCCGACGACCACCAGCGCGCCGCCGAGGATCAGCCCGACCGCGGGGCCGGCGAGCGCGATGCCGAGCGAGCTCAGCCGGCGAGAGCTGGCGCGGCGGCACGTACGTGGTCACCCCGCCGAGCGCGACGAGGGCGATCGAGGGCTGCGCGCCGATCATGCGGGCGGCGACGGCGTGACCGAGCTCGTGCGCGAGGACGGCGACGAAGGCCAGGACGAGCCAGATCACGAGCCGCTCGGGCGTGATGCCCGGGCTGCCAGCCCAGCAGGCCGACGAACAGCACGAAGGACCAGTCGACGTGCACCGGGAAGCCGAGCACCCGGAAGCGCAGCAGGGCGCGGCCGCCCTGGTCCGGCGTGCTCATGGCCGCCTCCTGAAGGGGATGGTCCGGGTCGTGCCGGGCCGGACGCCAGTCTGCCCTCCGCCGGGGGCCGGAGCACCTTCCGCTCCGCACGGGCTACAACGCCGGCACCGCGCGCGGCGTGCCGCCGCCGCCCGCGATGCCGCGCCGGCCGAGGGTCGTCACCGGGCGTCGGCCGTGGTGTCCGCGCGCAGCGCGAGCGGCTCGAGCACGTCGGCCAGGCCGTCGTCCTCGACCGCGGCCGTCACCTCGTCCGTCACGGCGAGCAGTTCGGGCTCGGCCTGGCCCATGGCGACGCCGCGCGCGGCCCAGGCGAGCATCTCGATGTCGTTGCGGCCGTCGCCCACGGCGAGCGTGCGCTCCGGCGGCACGCCGAGCGCGACCCTGATCGGCTCGAGCGCGCTGGCCTTGGAGACGCCGTCGGGCGCGAGATCGAGCCACGCCGTCCAGCCGACCGCGTAACTCACGCCGTGCAGCCCGACCCGCTCGATGATCCGCAGGAAGTCCTGCGGGGTGTGGTCGGGGCTGCGCACGATGACGCGGGTGGCGGGCGTGGTCAGCAGCTCCTCGAAGTCGACGTACTCGAGGTCCCCGTACAGCTCCCGGGCGGGAACGGCGCCGTCAGCCGGAACCCGACCCCGACGTTCTCGACCGCGTACAGCGCCGTCGGCAGGTGCTCGCGCAGCAACCGGAGCGCCGGCGCCGGATCGAACGTCGACCGCGTCGGCGATCTCGTACCGCTCGGGCAGCGACGGGTCGAGCCGCAGGGTGACCCCGCCGTTGCTGCAGACGCACCACCCGTGCACCAGGCCGAGCCGGTCGAGCACGGGCAGCGCCCCGGCCAGCGAGCGTCCGGTCGCGACGACGACGTGGTGCCCCGCCTCGATCACCCCCCGGACCGCGGACCGGACGCGTTCGCTGAGGGCCTCGTCGTAGTCGATGATCGTCCCGTCGACGTCGAGGGCGATCAGCAGCGGCTCGGCGTCCGCGCGGACCCCGCCGGACGTCACGGCGCCTTGAGCAGGTCGAGACCCCCGAGATAGGGCTGCAGGGCCTGCGGGACGCGGACGGATCCGTCGGGGAGCTGGTGGTTCTCGAGCAGCGCGACGATCCAGCGCGTCGTGGCGAGCGTGCCGTTGAGGGTGGCGACCGCCCGGTTGCCGCCCTCCGAGGCGTGCGGGTTGCGCTCCCGCACGTCGAGTCGACGGGCCTGGTAGGTGGTGCAGTTGGACGTCGAGGTGAGCTCGAGCCAGCGGCTCTGCGTCGGCAGCCACGCCTCGCAGTCGAACTTGCGGGCGGCGCTCGAGCCGAGGTCACCGGCGGCGACGTCGATGACCCGGTACGGCAGCTCGACGGCGTCCAGCATCTCCTGCTCCCACGCCAGCAGGCGCCGGTGCTCGCCGGCGGCGTCCTCGATCCGGCACCAGACGAACATCTCCACCTTGTGGAACTGGTGGACGCGGATGATGCCGCGGGTGTCCTTGCCGTAGGAGCCGGCCTCGCGGCGGTAGCACGCGGACCAGCCGGCGTAGCGCAGCGGCCCGGCCGAGAGGTCGAGGACCTCGCCGGCGTGGTAGCCGGCGAGCGCCACCTCGCTGGTGCCGACGAGATAGAGGTCGTCGGTCGCCAGGTGGTAGACCTCGTCGGCGTGCGCGCCGAGGAAGCCGGTGCCCGCCATGATCTCGCGGCTTCACCAGGGTCGGAGTGATCATCGGCGTGAACCCGGCGGCGACGGCCTTGTCCATGGCGCAGCTCGAGCAGGGCGAGCTCCAGCCGGGCGCCCACGCCGGTGAGGAAGTAGAAGCGGGCGCCGGAGACCTTGGCGCCGCGGTCGGTGTCGATGGCCCGGAGCCGTTCGCCGAGCGCGAGGTGGTCCAGCGGCTCGAACCCCTCGGCGGCGAAGTCGCGCGGGGTGCCGACCTCGCGCAGGACCACGTAGTCCTGCTCCCCGCCGGGCGGCGTCCCCGGCTCGACGACGTTGTCGATCCGGCGCACGGCGGACTGGAACTCGTCGCCCGCGGCGTCCACCTCGCCCTGCAGGGCCTTGACGCGGTCGGCGAGCTCGCGCGCGTGCGCCAGCAAACCGTGCCGCTCCTCGCCCTTGGCACTCGCGACCTGCTTGCCGAGGGCCTTCTGCTCTGCGCGCGCGCGCTCGAACTCGGCGAGCGTCGCGCGCCGCCGCTCGTCGGCCGCGAGCACGGTGTCGACCAGGCCCTCGTCGGCTCCCCGGGCGCGCTGGCTGGCGCGGACGGCGTCCGGATCCTCACGGAGGTGGCGCAGGTCGATCACGTTCTGAGACTAGTCGATGGCTCTGGCGTGCACGCCCGGACACCTGCTAGGGGCCTTCCGCCGGCCGGACCGGTTACCGTGCGTTCATGACCACCGCGGTCGACCCCGTGCACGTCGTCGCCGTCGCGGCGGCGGTGGGTGTCGTGGCCGTCGGCGTGCGCTCCTGGCGACCTCGGCGTCGAGGGCGGCAGGGCGTGGCCGCTGTCGTACCGGTGGCGGCCGAGGGCGCCGAGCCGCCGTGGGCGGTCGTCGTGGCCAACCCCACCAAGATCCGTGACATCGAGGGCGAGATCAGCTGGCTCGAGGAGCGGAGCGTCGAGCTCGGTTGGGCGCGGCCGGTCTGGCTGGAGACGACACCCGACGACACGGGGTTCGGCCAGGGACGCGTCGCGCTCCGCGCCGGGGCCCACGCCGTGCTGGCGTACGGCGGGGACGGGACGGTGCGTGCGGTCGCGACCGCGCTGATCGGGACGCAGGTCCCGCTCGGTCTGCTCCCCGCAGGCACCGGGAACCTGCTCGCACGCAATCTCGCCGTGCCGTTCGCCGATCTGGACGCCGCCCTCAGCGTCGCTCTCGCCGGGATCGACCGCGCGATCGACGTCGGACGCGTCGAGGTCGACGTCTCCGGGGAGGACCAGCAGCCGCGCGCGGAGACCTTCCTCGTCATGGCCGGTCTCGGGTTCGACGCCGAGGTCATGGCCTCGGTGGAGCACCGGCTCAAGGAACGGGTCGGCTGGTGGGCCTACGTCGTGGCCGGCGCGCGCAACCTGCGCGGGCGCCAGACGAAGGTGCTGCTGAGTCTGGACGGCGAGGAACCCGTGCGGCGGCGGCTGCGCAGCGTGATCGTGGGCAACTGCGGCGAGCTGACCGGCGGTGTCCGGCTCATGCCGGAGGCGAAGATCGACGACGGGTGGCTGGACGTCGTCGTCGTCGCTCCGCGTGGCGTCGTGGGGTGGTTCGCGGTCACCGGCGCCGTGCTCACCAAGAGCCGCTGGGGTCATCCCGTCGTCGAGCACTTCCGGTGCCGACGTATCACCGTGACCGCCGAGAAGCCTCTCCATGTCCAACTCGATGGTGACCCCGCGGGCCAGGCGCGCGTCCTGAGAGCGGAGGTCGAGCCGGGGGCCCTCGTCGTCCGCACCTGACGCCTCGACCAGCCTGTTTATGCACGTCACGGGCGACTGTCAGTTGTCACTGGTTGATGACTAGCCAGTCACGGAATCTTTGACTACACTCGCCAGAAGTCACTACGGGAACTGCTCCGAGCGGATCCGCTCGGGTCATCCCCGGACTGTGACAGCAGTGAGGGAGCGGGCAGACGTACGGGCCATCGCCTGCCCGCTCCCTAACTGAGGGGAGCCCTTAGCCGGCGCTGCAACGCCGTCCAGGGGGATGGGGAGTATCAGCCTGAGCAGCAGGTACCACGCTGAGCCTGAGCCGAGCCGGTCTCGGTGAGGGTGACCGCAGCGGTACCGCCGACAAGGAGGGTGGCGGCAGCGAGCACGGCGAGGACGCGGCGACGAGCGTGAGACATGAGTTCTCCTCTGTCATGAACGGTTGTGACTGGAAGTCAGACCGATCGTGACAGAAGAGGACCATTTTGGCGAGCCCCGGGACAGCCTGTCTCGGGGCAAGTACCTCATCTGACCAGAATCTGCATCTGAAACAGCCTTGTGAGGGCATGTGACAACGTTTGCCGAACGCCTACGTGATCTCCGGCGCGCTGCTGGGCTGTCTCAGACCGAGCTGGCCGGGGACGGCATCTCGCCGAGCTACGTCTCGCTCCTGGAATCCGGGCGCCGACGACCCAGCCCCGCCGTCGCAGCGCTCCTGGCGGCCAAGCTCGGCTGCTCGACCAGCGAGCTGCTGGACGGCGAACCGTCCGAGCGCGACCGCCGCGTCCAGCTCGAGATCGCCTATGCCGAGCTGACCCTGCGCCATGACGGAGCGGCGGAGGCCGATGCGCGCCTGACCACACTCCTGCGAGGAGGCCGAGCTCAGCGCGGCCGATCGGGTGGAGGCCACCCTCCTCCTGGCCCGCGCGAAGGAGCGGCTGGGGGATCTCGGGGGCGCGATCTCGCTCCTGCTGCCGCTCGTCGAGAGGGCCGAGGCCGGGACCCTCTCCGCCACGCTCCCGCGGGTCGCGATCCACCTCTGCCACTGCTACAAGTCCACCGGCGACTTCCACCAGGCGGTGGCGCTCGGTGAGCGAACGCTGGAGACGTCCCGGCGCCTCGGCCTGGAGGGGACCGACGAGTACTACCGGCTGGCCGCGACCGTCATGTCCGCGTACGCCGACATGGGCGACGAGTCCCACGCGTTGCGCTGGGCCCGCGAGCTGATCGACGCCGCCGAGGAGGTCGGCAGTCGAGGCGGTCAGGGAGCCCTGTACTGGAACGCCTCCGTGCTGGCCGAGCACGAGGGACGCATCGACGAGGCCCTCTACCTCAGCCGCAAGGCCCTCGCGCACTTCGGCGAGCTCGGGGACGAGCGCGACCTCGCGCGGCTGAAGGTCTCCGTCGCGGCGGTCATGCTCGCGGCCGACCAGCCGGACATCAGCGAGGCGAAGGAGACGCTCGAGCGGGCCCGTGGCGAGCTCGTGCGTCTCGCCGGCGAGCTCGACCTGGTCGAGTGGGAGCAGCTGCGGTCGACGGTCGCGCTGCTCGACGACGACGTCCCGCATGCCGAGGAGCTCGCGCTCGCGGCGATCCGGCGGCTCCCCGAGGCGGCCGGTTCGGAGCAGCTTGCGCTCGCGCACCGGGCGCTCGCCGACGCGCTCGTCGCAGACGGACGGCGGGACGAGGCGCTCGAGCACTACGCGATCTCCGCGGACCTGCTCGAGATGACCGCCACGGGTCGCGGCGGGGCCCTGCTCTGGCGAGACCTCGCGGAACGTCTCATCGCCCTCGGCGAGACCGAGCGCGCCATCCACGCACTGCGGTCGGCGCTGACCTCCGCCGGCATCCGGGACAGGACCCGAGCGGTCGTCTCCGCGATGCTCGCGGAACAGTCCGCCAAGTCGGTCAGCGAGGTCTGAGGCCCAGGACGGCGGTGGCGTCACGACGCGGGTCGTGACGCCACCGCCGTCGTCGTCTCCTCGGCGTGCTCCGCCTGCTCGGCGCTCCGCGGCCTGCGCCGCCGCGGCCGGCCGGGCGACGAGCCACCACAGCGCCGCCAGCACCCCGAGCGCCAGCCAGCAGTAGGCCTGCTGATCGATCCAGCCGAGCACGTGCCGCCAGCCCGAACCGCCCACGAGGTTCTGCCCCGTCCACGGGAGCCGGCTGAACAGCACCGCGCCCGCGACGACGGCAGCCACGACGCGGGCAGGGCGTCGTCCGTCGCCGAGCAGCGCGCCGATCGCCGGGACGCCCCACCACATGTGGTGGATCCACGAGACCGGCGACAGCAGGAACGCGAGCATCCCCATCGCGGCGACGACCCCGACCGGGTCGCCGAGGCGTTCGAGCCGCGCGGCGACCGCGTAGCCGGCGAAGGCGACGACGAGCACGCAGACCCCCCAGGTCAGCGTGAGCGACGGCCCCTCGGGCAGACCGGTGCGCAGGAGCATGCCGCGCAGTGCCTGGTTCGCGGTGTCGGCGTTCGGGCCGAGCCGGCCCGGGTCGAGCAGGGCGTCCGTCCAGTAGGCCATGCTCGCCGACGGGGCGTAGAGCGCGGTCACGACCGTGGCGCCGACCGCCGTGGTGACGGAGGCGGCGAGGACCCGCCAGCGCCGGACCACGATCCAGTGCACGAAGAACACCGCGGGCGTCAGCTTGATCGCGGTGGCGAGGCCGACGAGCGAGCCTCGCGGCCACCACCCCTCCCGGCGACGGACGACGTCCGCCAGGCACAGGGCGACGAGCAGCGCGTTGACCTGGCCGTAGCGGATGCTGTCCTGCATCGGCTGCAGCTGCACGAGCACGGCGGCGACGGCGCCCTGCAGCAGTCCGCGGCGCGCGCCCGCACGTTCCAGGAAGGCCCGGAAGGCCAGACCCGTGCAGAACCAGAGCAGGGCGAGCTGGACGCCGGTCCAGATCCAGCCCACCGCCCGGAAGGGCGCGAGCAGCAGCGGCGTCCCGATCAGCGCCGCGAACGGCGGGTAGGTGAACGGCAGGTACTGCGGCGCGTCGGTCAGCCAGTCGTAGACCTGACGCCCGTTGACCAGGCTGTAGGCACCCTCCCGGTACACCTGGAGGTCGACCTGCCAGATCTCGTCCGGGTAGGTGACGAGGAAGGCGCTGAGGACGTGCCACGCGGCCGCGAGCAGCACGACGGCCCCCAGCAGGCGCCACCCCAGCGGATGCGCGTCCAGCCAGCGGACGGGTCCGAGACGGCCCAGGCGCGCGGCGGCGCGGCGGACCCCGGACGACCGCACGGCGGCCGGGCGGAGCGCTGTCCGGGGAGGGCTGGGCGCGGCGGGCACCCGGACATTGTCCTGCCTCCGGGCCTGTGCCCGCGGACGAGGCGGCACCGGACGCGGGCTAGCCTGGCCGGATGCTCCTGCGGTGGCGCCCCGGACGCCGGGGCGCCCTCGCCGCACTGGCCGTCGTGGCCGCGCTCACCCTGGGCGCCCCCTCGGCGTCCGCCCAGGCCACGAGCGTTCCCGGTCCGGTCGTCCTCATCGGGACGGGCGGGGTCCGCTGGTCCGAGACGGCGCCGAGCACCGCCTCGCACGTGCGGACCCTTCTCGGGGACGGGGCCGTGGCGGAGATGTCCGTCCGCAGCGTCCGCACGAGCACGTGCCCGGTCGACGGCTGGCTGGTGGTCTCGGCCGGGGCGCGGGCGGCGGACGAGCCCGGGCCCTGCCGGACGCCGGCCTTCACGGCCTCCCCGACGCCGGGCTCACCGGCGTCCGTCGCCCGCTGGGGCGTCTACACCGAACTCGCCGCGGCCTCCTCCGACGACGCCCACCCGGGCCTGCTCGGCGCCACCCTCGGCGCGGCGTCCGTGCCGACCGCCGCCGTCGGTCCTGGTGCCGGCATCGCCCTCGCGGACGACGCGGGACGGGTCGCCGCCGCCTGGCCCGGGCTCCCCGCACGCCCGGACGGATCGGTCGACCCCGCCGCCGACCCCGCCGAGCTCGGCCGGCAGGTCGCGCAGGCCCTGGCGACGCACCCCGGCGTCCTCGTCGTCGACGCCGGCGCCGTCCGCAGCGCCTCCGCCGACCCCGCCGCCCAGCTGCACGCGGTCGACGAGCGGATCGGCGCCGTGCTGGCCGAGCTCCCGCCGAGCGCCACCGTCGTCGTCGCCTCGCTCGCGGACGCCGGCGCCCAGGCCCGGCTGCAACTCCTCGCCGCTCGCGGCCCCTCCCCCGGCGGCGGCAGGTTCACGGGACTGCTCAGGAGCGGCTCGACCCGGCAGGACGGCCTGGTCCAGTCCACGGATCTGCTGCCCACCCTCACCGGAGCCCTCGGGCTCCCCACCCCGGACGGCGCCATCGGCTCACCCTTGACCTCCGTGCGCCCCGGCAGCTCGGCGGCGCAGCGCGAGCAGCGGCTGGCGGACCTGGCGGCACCGGCCGAGCTCCTCGACCCGATGGTCGCGCCCTTCTTCGCCGTCGTCCTCGTCGTGCAGTTCGTGGGCTACGTCACCGCCCTCGTGCTGCGCGCACGCCGTCGCCGCGCCGGGCTGGCCACGGCACGCCTCGACGCGCTCGTCGCCGCGGGCGCGGTCGGCTTCGCGCTCGTGCCCGCCGCGACCTTCCTGGCCAACCTCTGGCCGTGGTGGCGCAGCGGCATGCCGGCGCTCGGGCTGGCCGCGGCCACGCTCGTCGCCGCCCTCGCCCTCGCGGCGGTCGCGCTGCTCGGGCCGTGGCGGCGGGAGCTCTCCGGCACCGTCGGCGCCGCCGGGGCGCTGACCGCACTCGTCCTCACGGCCGACGTCGCCACCGGTTCCCATCTCTCCCTGACGGCGCTGATCGGCGGCCAACCGCTGGTCGGTGGCCGCTACTACGGGTTCTCCAACCCGGGCTTCGCACTGTTCGCGACCGGGGCCCTGTTCGCCGCCGTCGCGGTCGCGGACCCGCTGCTGCGCGCCGGCCGACCGCGTGCCGCCGGCGTCGCCGTCGCCGCCCTCGGCCTGGCCGCGACGGTCGTCGACGCCTTCCCGGGGCTCGGCAGCGACTTCGGCGGTCCGCCGGCCCTCGTCCCCGCCTTCGCCTACCTCGCGCTCCGGGTCGCCGGCATCCGGATCACGTGGCGGCGCGCCCTGGCCGTGGTCGTCGGCACCGTGGCGCTGCTCGCGCTCGTCGCCGTCGGCGACTGGCTGCGGCCCCCGGCGAGCCGCACCCACCTCGGCCGGTTCGTGCAGACCGTGCTCGACGGCGGTGGGTGGGACGTGGTCTCCCGGAAGGCCGCGCAGAACCTCGACATCGTCACGAGCGCGCCGGTCCAGCTCGTGCTGCCGTTCCTCGCCGTCGCCGTCGGGGTCGCCCTCGCGCGTCCGGCCCGCTGGCATCTCGACCCGCTCGCGGTCGCCTACGCGCGCTCCCCCGCGCTACGGCCGGCGATGGCTGCGCTCGCCGTGCTCCTCGTCGCGGGCTTCGCCGTGAACGACTCCGGCGCGGCGATCCCGCCGGTCGCGGCGATGCTCGCGCTGCCCCTGCTGCTGGCGGTCAGCCTGCGGGCCGACGACGGGCGGTTCCGCCCGGGACGGCCGGGCGCGGACGCACCACAGCACGACCGCGACGACGACGGCCGCCAGCAGCACCGGAGCTCCGTACCGACGTAGGCCGAGGGTCACCGTCTCGACCCCCGGCGAGAGGCCGGTGACGAGCCCGGGGACGTAGGCGACGGTCAGCACCGTCAGCTGCGCGAGCAGGGCCCGGTCGAGGAACGTCGCGGGCACCAGCGCGAGCGGCGCCCAGGCGATGGCGGCGTACCACGGCAGGGCGTACGGCGCGGTCAGCACCCACCCGGCGGACAGTGCGACGGTGACCGCCGCGACCTCTGCGGGCACCGGGCCGTTCCCGGCCGACGCGGACGCCGGGAGCAGCCGGCGCCGCAGCACGAGGACCCCGAGCGCGAGACCGAGCACGAGCGCGAGCGGGGTGACGACGGGCCTGCAGCAGGTCCTTCGCGACGAGGTCGACCGCGTTGACGATCGCCCGCCACGGCGACGCGATCGAGGTGTAGCCGCTCGCCGTCCGCAGCTGGTCGAAGACGTGCGGCCCGGCGGCGAGGTGCGCCGGCACCAGGACGACCAGCGCGCCGGCCAGCCCGAGCAGCACCGCGCGGACCGCGGTCCGGCCGGGGCACCGCGCGCAGCCCCCACAGCAACCCGACGGCCGCGAGCGCGTAGGGGGCCTTGATCCCGGTGGCCGCGCCGAGCAGGACCCCGGCGAGCAGCGGACGGCGGACGCCGGCGACCAGCGCCCCCACGGCGAACGCGGCGGCGAGCACGTCGACGTGCGCGCCGAGCACGAGCTGCCAGAGGAGCAGCGGGTTCAGCGTCCACAGCACGGCCGCACGCGCCCGCGCCGCGGGGTCGCCGCGCGTCGCCCGGTCGAGGAGCAGGCCCACCGCGAGGAACGCGGCTCCCGTGACCAGCTGCCAGAGCCAGACCGAGAGCCGCAGCGACGAGCCCGCGAGCCAGGCCGTCGCCGTCATGACCCCGGTGGCGACGGGCCCGTACACGCTCGGGGTGTCCTGCCAGGGCGGCCGGACGCCGGAGACGACCGGGTCCGTGCCGCCGTGCCACGCGCTCGGCGGCACGGCGTAGGGGTCGCCGCCCTCGGCCGCGATCCGCCCGTAGGCGACGTAGGAGAGGTGATCGGCCGATCCCAGCGGCGGAACGGCCACGAGCACGGCGACCGCGATCAGCCCCGCGGCCGCGACCCGGCGCGGAGCGGGGCGGACGCCGGCCGCGACGGCGCGCAGCCCGAGCGCGACCGCGAGCGCGCCGAGCAGGGCGGCGAGCCAGAGCAGGGCCGTCACCAGCGCGGACGACGGCTGGAGGTCGACGTTCCAGGGCGGGGTGACGGTCCGGGGGCCTACGGGTGGCACCGCCGCCGACGGTCCCGAGCGCCGCGGTGAGCACGAGCAGGCCGCAGCGAGGCGACGCCGGCCGCGAGCGGCGCCCGGATCCGGTGGTCCCGGGCCGGCGGCGCGTGGACGGCGGAGGCGGTCACGGGTGCTCGCGCGGCGCTCCGGTCGGCGTCAGCCGGCGCAGGACGCGCAGCGGGGCGGCCCTCCGCACCCGCCGGGCGGCGAGCCCGCGGGCGACGTCGCGGTACTGGCGCGCCCGGTGGAGCTGCCCCCGCCAGTCGGCGCCCGTCACCCGGTGGTGCAGCTCGCAGGGCACCTCGGCGACCCGGTAGCCGGCCGTCAGCAGGTCGATCGTCAGCGCGGTCTCCACGCCCCAGCCGTGCGCGAGCGGCCGGGCGGCCTCGAACGCCTCGCGGGTCAGGCAGCGCATGCCCGAGAGCGGCTGGGTCGGCGTCCAGCCGGTCGCGTCGATGATCCCGCGGGTGGCCAGCCGGACGACGAACCCGTGGCCGCCGCCCGGGCCGTTCCTGCGGCGGCAGCACCGCGATCGTCATGTCCGCGGTGCCGTCGGCGACGGGGCCGACGAGGACGCCGAGGTTGCGCGGCGCTGCCGCGCAGGTCGGCGTCCGCGAGGAGCAGCAGCCAGGTCGGCGTCGTGCGGCCCGTCACCTGCGCCTCGAGCACGGCGAGCCGGGCGGCGCCCGTCTCGAGGGCCGCCGCCTTCCCCCGGGAGCGGACGTGCCGCACGACGTCGGCGCCGGCCGCGCGGGCCGCCTCACCGGTGCCGTCCGGCGGACCCGTCGTCCACGACGACGACCGCCGCCACGCCCGGGATGGCGCGCAGTGCCGTGACGGTCTCGGCGATGCCGGCGGCCTCGTCCCGGGCCGGGACGACGACGCCGACCTGCGCGAGGCTCATCGCCGCGGTCTCAGCGGAGCGTGAGCTGTCGGCTGACGACGCCGGCACGGGCGCGGCGCTCCTCGAGGGTCAGGGGCGCGGTCTCGGCGAGGGCCTCGGCCAGCAGATCCGCCCACGCCGCGACCGGCGCCTCGAGATCCTCGGCGTCCGTGCCGGGCGCGAGGTCCCAGACGGGGACGAGCAGGCCGTCCGCGCGGAAGGCCCCACGTAGCGGGAGCCCTCGACCACCGCCGACCGGTCCGCGGCGTGCAGGCGCGCGATGGCGTCGAGGAGCCGGTCCTCGGGCTCGGCAGCACCCAGCGCAGATGGCGGCGGGGGCCGATCTCGCACCAGTAGGCCGAGTCGACCGAGGTCAGCCGCCGGGTGGGGACGACGGCGGCGTTGGCGCGCTCCATCGACTCGCGGACCTCGGCGGACACGTCCTCGACGCCCGGCCAGCCAGAAGTCGAACCCGGTGTGGACGGCCACCTCGAACGGCGCATCGAGGTCGAGCACGTCCTGCAGGCGCGGCCCCGGACCGGGCAGATCGCCCGGAGCGACCGGCGTCCCGGGCTCGGCCTCGAGCGCGGTGAGCAGGGCGGCCGCGGCGTCCCGGCTCGGGTCGCCCGACCCGCCCTGGGTCTGCAGGCCGAGGAGGACCGAACCGTCCGCGCGGTGCATGGCCGGCCAGGCCATGGGGAGCACCGTGGACGCGATGACGCTCGCGGGCCCCATGGGCCGAGGTGGTGCGGACGACGGCCGTGGCGGCCGGCACGATCTCGCGCATCGCGACCCAGTCGGCCTCGCCGGGCAGGCCCTCGAACGGACGGGGCACGAGCTTGACCGCCTCGCGCCCGCTGGAAGCCGGCCGTGGCAGGCCTTGTACCGGCGGCCCGAGCCGCAGGGGCAGGGTTCGCGAGCGCCGACGACGGGGATCGGCGCCGACGGCTCCGCCAGCGCGACGCCTCCGGCCGAACGGGACTTCTTGCCCACGCGCGGTGCCTCCTCCAGGTTCGGGCGGAGCAACGCCGGAGCGGGCGGCGACGGCGGTGCTCAGGCGACCCTATCGAGGCGGGCGAGACGCGGGTCAGCCACGGACGAGGCGCAGCGCGACCGGGCGCTCGTGCACCGGGAGCACGGCCCACACCGTGCGCAGGCTGCCGGCGTGATCGGTGACGCCCCAGGTCGCTCGCGAGGCGTTCCACGATGTGCAGACCGCGGCCGGAGTCGGCCATCGGCGAGGAGTCCCGCGGCTCGATCCGCTTCACCGAGCCGCCGTCGGTGACCCGGATCGTCAGCTCGTCGTCGGCGATCCGCCAACCGACGAGCAGCACGCCGCCGGCGATGGCGCGGGCGTGCCGGACGGCGTTGCCCATGAGCTCGGAGAGGACGACCTCGACGTCGTCGAGCAGTGGCTCGGGGAGGCGCTCCTCGGCGAGCTCGCGACGGACCTGGCGGCGGGCCGCGCTGACGGCGGCGGCCTCGTGACGGACGCGTAGGACGTTGGACGACACGTAGCTGCGCGCAGCCGCGTCTGGGGCGTTCACCGAGCGTCCCCTTTCGTCCTGGCCGGCCTGGCGGCGCCGTGCATCCGTCGTCAGGCGGTCCCACTCTCCCCGCCACCTGGTCGATACCCCCTCGTCTGACGCTCGAAACGTCTCCGGACGAGCACCCATGGTGAAGGGCTTGACCCGGTCGGACCGGTCGTGCTCGGACTTCGAGAGTGACAGCGGTGGGGCGGGATCGCCCGGCGAGACGGCGGGGGCGGCGGTCAGCGCCCGAGCTGGGCGAGCACCTCGGCCGGCCGGTTGGTGATGATCGCGTCGGCGCCCAGCCGCAGGCAGAGCTCGACGTCGGCCGGGTCGTCGACCGTGAAGACGAAGAGCTGCGTTGCCGCGCTCGCGCAGCCGCTCGACGTAGCGGGGGTGGTCGCGGAGGATGTCGATCTTCAGCCCCGCCGTCCCGACGCCCGGGCGGCAGCGAGCCGTCACGGAACGGCAGCGGAACGCGGTCCATGAGGAACACCCGCGGCACCGCCGGCGCCAGCTGGCCGCATCCGGCGGACGGCGAGCAGCGAGAAGCTCATCATCCGGATCGGGCCCTCGCGGATCGCCGCCCCAGCCGAAGTACTGCAGCAGCTCGGCCAGCCGGCGCTCGACCAGCGCGCCGTACCGGGTCGGGTGCTTGGTCTCGACCAGCACCTCGATCCGGCGGTCGCTGTCCTCGACCAGGCCGAGCAGGGTCCGCAGCGTCAGCAGGTGGGAGCGGTCGTCGCGGTCGACGACGTCCGGCACCTCGTCGTCCGGGGCCTCGGCCTGACGCTCCAGCGCCTTCCACGACCCCCAGTCGAGGCCCTCCAGCTCGGTCAGCTCGAGCGTCGAGACCACGCCGCGGCCGTTGGAGGTCCGGTCGACGCGGCGGTCGTGGACGCAGACGAGGTGCCCGTCGGCGGTGAGCCGGACGTCGCACTCGAGGGCGTCGGCGCCGGCCTTGATCGCCTCGACGTAGGCGGCGAGCGTGTGCTCGGGTTCGTCGGCGCTGGCGCCACGGTGCGCGACCACCAGCGGACGGGCCGTCACCCGCTCAGGCTGCCACAGACGAAAAGAGCTCTGGACCACGCCGGCAGTATCGGTCGGCACGCGCTCGCGCGGTGCCGTTCCGCGAGGTCCCCTCCGGAGTGCTCATCGGCTGTTCACCCATGCGTCGGACCGTCGACGCCCTGCCGTCGCGTTCATGCGCTTAGTTGACACGTCAAGCGTCGAACGCTTTAGTGCTTCAACCGATGGCGAGAGCGGCCCGCTCGCCCGTCGCCACCCCGGCGCCGCTGCCGTGCGCGCCGGAACAGCCCTGAACCACCGTCAAGGAGAGCCTTCTCATGAGCACCTTCCCCGCCGAGCTGACCGGCACCTGGGACATCGACCCGGTCCACAGCACCGTCGGCTTCGCCGCCAAGCACGCGATGGTCGCGACGACCCGCGGTCACTTCACCGTCTTCACCGGCGGCGCGACGATCGACGCGGCAGAACCCGGAGAACTCCAGCCTCTGGATCGAGATCGACGCCGACAGCGTCACCACCGGCAACGAGCAGCGCGACAACCACCTGCGCAGCACCGACTTCTTCAAGGTGCAGGACCACCCGAAGATCACCTTCAAGAGCACGACGTCAAGGTCGACGGCGACGAGGCCATCACGGCGGGCGACCTCACCGTCGCCGGCGTCGACGCACCCCGTCGAGGTGCGTCTGGGAGTTCAACGGACTCTCCAAGGACCCGTACGGCAACACCCGCGCCGGGCTGCGACGGCACCGCCACCCTAACCGCAAGGACTGGGGCCTGGTCTGGAACGCCGCGCTCGAGACCGGCGGCTTCCTCGTGTCCGACAAGATCAAGCTCGTTCTCGAGATCGCCGCGGTCAAGCGCGCCGACGCCTGACCCACGCGCTGATCATGCAACCGGTCCGATCATGGCAGCGTCCCATGATCGGACCGGTTTGCATGATCGGACCGGTTTGCATGATCAGCGCGGTCAGTCGCCGCCGTGGCGGCGCAGGTAGCGGCCGAAGTGCGGCACGGTGAAGGCGATCCGGCCGCGCTCCCCGCTGTAGATCAGCCCCTTCTTGATGAGCCCGTCGCGCGCCGGCGACAGCGACTGCGGCTTGCGGCCCGAGGTGGTCGGCGACCGCGGCCGTCGAGAGCACCGCGTCCGGCTCGGCGTCCGGCTCGGCGGCGCCGAGGTCGGCCATCGCCCGCAGGTACTCGCGCTCGGCCGGCGTCGCCCGCTCGTACCGCGACCCGAAGAAGCCGACCGCGAGTTCCGCCTCCGCCTCGGGCGCCGCGACCCGGACGTCGTCCGGCGTCACCGGCGAGCGCGGCGCGACGTCCCAGGCGGCCTTGCCGTAGGCCTGCACGAAGTACGGGTAGCCGGCCGTCGCCGCGTACATCTCGGCGAGGGCGTCCGTCGCGACCAGTCGGCGTCCTCGTCGACCGCCGGCGCGCGCAGCGCCCGGTCCGCCGCCGACCGGTCGAGCCGGTCGATGCGGGCGTACCGGAACAGCCGCTCCGAGTACGACTTGCTCGCCGACAGCACCGCCGGCAGGTGCGGCAGACCGGCGCCGACGACGACGAACGGCAGCCCGGTCTGGCTGATCTCGTGGCACGCGGCGCACAGCGCGCTGACGTCCGCCGGCCCCAGGTCCTGCATCTCGTCGACGAAGATCGCGACGCCGCGGCCGGCGTCCTGCGCCAGGCCGCCGATGTCGGTGAGCAGCTCGACGAGGTCGATCTCGATGTCGCCGGAGTCGGCGCGGCCCGGGACGGCGGCGACGTCGATGCCCGGCTGCCAGCGGTCGCGGAGCTTCGCCGGCGGCTTGCCGGGCGCCGCGTCCTCCCGCATGGCGAAGGACTTCAGGACGCCGAGCACCTGCTCGACCCCGTCCCGATCGCGCGAGGAGAGCTCGCGCACGGCGAGGTGCAGCGCCGCCGCCAGCGGGCGCCGCAGCGGCTGGTCGGGCCGCGCCTCGAGCTTGCCGGTCCCCCAGCCGCGCCGCACCGCGGCCGACCGCATCGCGTTGAGCAGCACCGTCTTGCCGACGCCGCGCAGGCCGGTGAGGACGATGCTGCGCTCCGGGCCGCCCGCGCGACACCCGTTCGAGCAGGACGTCGAAGGCCTGCAGCTGGTCGTCACGGCCGGCGAGCTCGGGCGGGCGCTGCCCCGCGCCGGGGGCGTACGGGTTCCGGACCGGATCCACGATCGGACCGTATCCGGTTCTCTAGCCCGGAGGGAGATAGTCCCGCAGAGTCCGGTCGCGAGTCGAGCGCGAGGGTCGCAGCTGGCGGTTCTCCGCCGGCTCCGCGATCTCGGCCCGGAACGGGCTCGCGGGGTAGGTGCCGAGGATCCGCAGGTGCACGGAGAAGAAGGCGAGCTCCTCCAGCGCCAGGCCAGCGACGCGTCCTTGGGGTGCCCCTCGACGTCGGCGTAGAACTGGGTGGCGAAGAACGTGCCGCCGAGCTGGTAGCTCTCCAGCTTCGTCATGTTGACGCCGTTGGTCGCGAACCCGCCCATCGCCTTGTAGAGCGCCGCCGGCACGTTGCGCACCCGGAAGACGAACGTGGTGATGACCGGCCCTCGCCGAGGGCCGGCTCGCGGGGCTCCCGGGCGAGCAGCAGGAACCGGGTCGTGTTGTGGTGCTCGTCCTCGACGTCCTCCGCGAGGATCTGCAGCCCGTAGAGCTCGGCGGCCAGCCGCGGAGCCAGCGCGGCCGACCGAGGGGTCGCCGAGCTCCGCCACCTCGCGGGCCGCGCCGGCGGTGTCGTCCGCCACGACGCCGGCCCAGCCGTGCTCGCGCAGGTAGCGCCGGCACTGGCCGAGCGCGTGGGCGTGGCTGCGGACGGTCCTGATCCGGTCGGTCGACGTCCCCGGCAGGGCCATGAGCTGGAAGTGGATCGGCATGAAGTACTCGCCGACGATGTGCAGCCCGGATTCGGGCAGCAGGTGGTGGATGTCCGCGACCCGGCCCGCGATCGAGTTCTCGACCGGGATCATCGCGAGCTCGGCCGCACCGGACTCGACGGCGTCGAACGCGTCCTCGAACGTCCCGCAGGGCAGCGGTTCGAGCCCGGGCAGGGCGTCGCGACAGGCGGCGTCGGAGTTGGCGCCGGGCTCGCCCTGGTAGGCGATCCGTCCGGACGCCGAGGTGGCGGTCACGCCACAACCCTAGCCCGATGGCATTGTCTGCCCTTGTCTAGCGTGATCAGCTAGATAGCGAAGACAAGGCGATGGAGTCCGCCGCCCGCTGTGCACCCGAACCCGGCGCCCGCGCCGGCGTCGAGCCCGCTGGTGGCGGGGTTCGGATGCACGGGTGGCGGCGTTACCGTGCCAGTCATGACGACGCCGACCGCGACCGCCGCCCCCACGCTCCGCTCGACCGTCCCCGGGGTCACCACCGCGCGGACGATCGACTCGGTCAACCCCGCCGACCTCGGCGACGTCGTCGCCCGCGTCGAGCTCGCCGGGCCCGACGCGATCGTCGAGGCCGCCCGCCGGGCGAACGCCGCTCAGCGGCAGTGGGCCGCCGTCCCCGCGCCGGTTCGCGGCCGGGTGATCGCGGCGATCGGCCGGCTGGTCGAGGCGAACTTCGACGCACTCGCCGAGCTCGTCACCCGTGAGGTCGGCAAGCCGATCGTCGAGGCGCGCGGCGAGGTGCAGGAGATCGTCGACACCTGCGACTTCTTCCTCGGCGAGGGCCGCCGGCTCTACGGCCAGACCGTGCCGAGCGAGATGCCGGACAAGCAGCTGTTCACGTTCCGGGTGCCGGTCGGGACGGCGGTCATCATCACGGCGGGCAACTTCCCGGTGGCGGTGCCGTCGTGGTACCTCGTGCCGGCGCTGCTCGCCGGCAACGCCGTCGTCTGGAAGCCGGCCGAGTACGCCGCCGCCACCGCCGACGCCCTCGCCCGGATCTTCGTCGCCGGCGGCCTGCCCGAGGGGTTGCTCACCGTCGTCCACGCCGACGGCGCCGCCACGTTCGAGGGCCTCGACCGCGCTCTGGAGCAGGGCCTGGTCGGCAAGGTGGGCTTCACCGGCTCCACCGACGTCGGCCGCAGGATCGGCGAGCTCTGCGGCCGCCACCTGCAGTCCCCGTGCCTGGAGCTCGGCGGCAAGAACCCGATGGTCGTCACCGAGGACGCCGACCTCGACCTCGCCGTCGAGGGCGCCCTGTTCGGCGGCTTCGGCACCGCGGGCCAGCGCTGCACGAGCCTCGGGACGCTGATCGTCCAGGAGCACGTGCACGAGCCGTTCCTGCGCCGCCTGGACGCCGCGGTGCGCGCCGCCCGGGTCGGCGACCCCACCCAGGACGTCGTTCTGGGCCCGCTGCTCGCGCCGCACTTCGCGGAGCGCTACGAGACGTACCTCGACTGGATCGGGGATCACCACCGCACGCTCGGGTCGACCGGCGTCGGGAGGATCGGCGCCGGCAACCCCCGGGACGGCTTCGTCGGGGACGCCGAGAACGGCCTCTACTACCACCCGGTCGTCGTCGACGGCGTCCGCCCGGACGACGAGATCTTCCGGGTCGAGACGTTCGGCCCGATCGTCGGCGTCACGACCTACCGGACCCTCGACGAGGCGATCGAGCTCGCCAACCTGCCCGGCTACGGCCTCTCGTCGTCGATCTACACGACGAACCCGACGTCGGCGTTCCGGTTCCGGCAGGGCATCGGCGCCGGCATGGTCAGCGTGAACAACTCGACCTCCGGGGCCGAGGCGCACCTGCCCTTCGGCGGCAACGGCAAGAGCGGCAACGGCTCGCGGCAGTCGGGCGTCTGGGTGCTCGACCAGTTCACCCGCTGGCAGTCGATGAACTGGGACTACTCGGGCCGGCTGCAGAAGGCCCAGATGGACGTCGAGGTGCTCCCGGCCGACACCGCGTTCCGCCTCTGACTCGAGCTCGGCAAGCCTCCACGTTCTCGGGCGACGAAGGGCTCCTTGACCCTGGCGCCGCGAGCGTCCACTGTGCTCGCGTGACGGCGGCGGGGGCGGACGAGGACGCCGCAACGTCGCGGCCGGCGAACGCGCCCCAGGGTGCGGGACCCGGCGAGGGCCGGATCGCCTGGGTCGCCTCGGTCGACCCCGTCCGCGGTTCCCGGCTGCGTGCCGCGCTCGCGGCCGTCCCGCCGATGCCGCCGACCGACGCTGACTGACGCCGCTACAGCCCGAGCACCCAGCGCGGACCGGCGACCAGCGCCGGCGCGGGAAGCCGCGCCCGCAGCCCTCGATCGGCGGTGACGACGAGCACGAGCTCCCCGCCGGCGACCAGGTCCTCCGCGAGCGCGGCGATCGCGCTGTCGCCGTCGGCGGTGGCGCGGACCGCGTCCACGCCCTCGGGAGCGGCGACATCGCGCGCCTGGCCCTCGAGGACGGCGACGAGCCGGGCGATGGTGAGCCTCAGCCCGTCCGGGGTCGTGACCGTGCTGCCGCGCAGTGGCGCGAGCTCGGCCAGCAGCCGGGCCGCGGCGCCGGCGCGGTTCCGCCACCAGCCGTCGGGCCGGGAGCCCATGACGTTCGCGACGTCGACGACCAGGACCACGGGAGGCGTGCTCACGTCTGCAGCGTTCCGCGTTCCCTCCCCGCATGCACGGCCGCCGGGTGGGCAGAGGGACGCCATGGCCGTCGACACCCGGGACTTCGTTCCTCAGCGCGCCGTCGTCACCGGCGCCGAGTCAGGCATCGGTCGTGCGATCGCCGTGGCGCTCGCCGACCTCGGCTGCGACGTCGGCGTCACCTGGTACCGCGACGAGGAGATGGGGAAGGAGACCGCCGAGCTGGTCCGGGCCGCCGGGCGCCGCGCGGAGCTCGCCCACGTCGACCTGCACGACGTGCCCGCGGCCGCCGACGTCGTCGACCGGCTCGCCGACGCGCTCGGCGGGATCGACGTCTTCGTCAACGACGCCGGCACGGGCACGACCGTGCCGTTCCTCGACCTGGACTACGACCAGTGGCGCGAGGTGCTCACCGTCGACCTCGACGCAGCGTTCCTCTGCGCGCAACGGGCGGCCCGCCGCATGGTCGACACCGGCCAGGGCGGCCGGATCGTCAACATCACGAGCATCCACGAACGGTACCCGCGGGTCGGCAACGCTCCGTACGCCGCGGCCAAGGCAGGCCTCGGCCTGCTCACCAAGGTCATGGCGCTCGAGCTCGCCGAGCACGGGATCACGGTCAACAGCGTCGGCCCTGGTGAGATCGCCACCGCGATGACCGGCCAGGAGGACCAGGAGCCGGCGGAGTCGCCGCGCCCCGGCGTCCCGCTGGGACGGCCCGGTGACGCGCGCGAGATCGCCGAGGTCGTGGCGTTCCTCACCAGCCCCGGTGCCGGCTACGTCACCGGCGCGACCTGGCTCGTGGACGGGGGCATGTCGCTGATGGGTCCGATCGCCGGGTCGTCGCTGCAGGACGACTCGTGGCGTCAGGTCTCCTCGAGCTGAGGATCAGTCGAACAGGTCCTCGAGGAACGACTTCTTCTTCTTCCGCCGATAGCGGGGGTCGTCGTAGCGGTGGTCGTCCGGGTGGTCGTCCCGGTATTCGTGCCGGGCGTGGTGGAGCTCCATGTCCGGGCAACGGGTCGGGCTCCCGGCGTGGTTCCCTGACCTCGTGGCTCCTGGTCTGCCCGCCCGCGCCGACGTCGTGGTCGTCGGCGGTGGCGTCATGGGCACGAGCACGGCATTCCATCTGGCGGAGGCCGGCGTCGACGTCGTGCTCCTCGAACGCGACCGGCTCGGCGCCGGGTCGACGTCGAAGGCCGCCGGCGGGGTGCGGGCGCAGTTCTCCGACGCGCTCAACGTCGCGCTGGGCGCCCGCGGCCTCGAGGCGTTCGCGGATTTCGGCCGGCGCCCGGGCCAGGAGATCGACCTGCGCCGGCACGGCTACCTGTTCCTCCTCACCCGCCCGGAGGACGCGGAGGCGTTCGAGGCCGCCGTCGCACTGCAGAACGAGCTCGGCGTGCCGACCCGGCTGCTGTCGCGCTCCGAGGCCGCGACGCTCGCGCCCGGAGTGACGACCGACGACGTCCTCGCCGCCACGTTCCACCCGGGTGACGGCTGGTGCGCGCCGGAGTCCGTCGTCCTCGGATACGCCTCCGGGGCCCGCCGCTACGGGGCCCGCGTGCTCACCGGGGTCGAGGTTCTCGGGCTCGCCCCGGACGGCGACGCGACGCGGGTCAGCACCACCGCGGGCGCGCTCACGGCCGGCGCCGTCGTCTGCGCCGCGGGCGCCTGGTCCGGCGCGCTCGGCGCGATGGCGGGCGTCGAGCTCCCCGTGACCCCGTTGCGCCGGCAGATCCTCGTCACCGAGCCGCTGCCGGCGTCGCTGGAGCCGCTGCTGCCGGCGTCCATGCCGATGACCATCGACGCCGCGTCGACGTTCTACCTGCACCGGGAGGGGCCGGGCGTGCTGCTCGGCATGTCGTGGGAGGGCGAGCGGCCGGGCTTCGCCACCGACGTCGACGAGGCCTGGCTCCCCGACCTCACCGCGGCGATCGCGCGCCGCGTGCCCGCGCTGCTCGACGTCGGCATCGCCGCCCGCTGGGCCGGCCTCTACGAGATCACGCCGGACCACAACGCCCTGCTGGGGGAAGCGGCCCAGCCGGCGTCCGGCGGCAGGTTCCTCTACGCGACCGGCTTCTCCGGTCACGGCTTCCTCCAGGGGCCGGCCGTCGGGGAGATCCTGCGCGACCTCTACCTGGGCCGGACGCCGTTCGTCGACGTCTCGCCGCTCTCCGCGGATCGGTTCGCCCGCGGCGCGCTGCGTCCGGAGCGCGCGATCGTCTGACCCGGATCCTGCGTGGTGTCGTCAGTCGGCGGTGCGGTCGAGGATCTCGCAGACGAGGTCCATCGACGTGTGCGGGTGCAGGAACGCGAACCGCCCGACGACCTCGCCCTCCCACGACGACGGCGGGAGGAACGCGACGTCCTCGTGGTGCAGCTCCTCGGCCCAGCGGTGGTAGTCCTCCGCCTTCCAGCCGTGCCGGCGGAACAGCACGATCGAGAGGTCCGGCTCCCGGATCAGCTCCAGGTGCGGACGCCGGTGGATCTCCTCCGCGGTGAGCCGGGCCAGCGTCACCGCCTTGTCGATCGCCTCCGCGTACGCCGCCGTGCCGTGCACCGCCAGGCTGAACCACAGCGGCAGGCCCCGGGCGCGGCGGGTCAGGTGGTAGGCGTAGTCGGTCGGGTTCCACTCGGCCGTGGGCGCGTCGCCGTGGATGACGTCGAGGTACGAGGCGTCCTGGGTGTGCACGGCGCGGGCCAGCGACGGCCGCCGGTAGATCACGGCGCAGCAGTCGAACGGCGTGAACAGCCACTTGTGCGGATCGACGATGAACGAGTCGGCGAACTCGATCCCGGCGTAGAGGTGCCGCAGCGCGGGCGACAGCAACCCCGCCCCGCCGTACGCGGCGTCGACGTGGAACCACCAGCCGAACTCCTGCGCGATCGCGCCCGACGCCGGCGAGGTCGTCCACGATCCCCGCGTTCGTCGTGCCGGCGGTGGCGACGACGCCGGCCACGCTGCCCGGGTCGCCGTCCGCCTCGATCACCGCGCGCAGCGCCTCGCCGGTCAGGCGGTGGTCGTCGGTGCGGACGACGAGGGCGTCGAGCTCGAGCAGCCGCAGGGTGTTGATGATGCTCGAGTGCGCGTCGGAGCTGACGGCGATCCGCCAGCGCGGCACCGGCTCGCCCCCGGCGTCCGCGCGCCGGGCCTTGGCGGTCTCGCGGGCGACGGCGAGCGCGGAGAGGTTGCCCGCGCTGCCGCCGCTGACGAAGGCGCCGCCGGCCTCCGCGGGCAGTCCGGCGAGGTCGGCGAGCAGGCGGAGCACCTGGTTCTCGGCGTGGATCGCACCGGCGGCCTCCAGCCAGGAGATCCCCTGGATCGAGGCGCAGGAGACGAGCATGTCGAAGAGCAGCGCGGCCTTCGTCGGGGCGGACGGGATGAACCCGAGGAAGCGCGGGCTGTCCGCCGAGATGACGGCCGGCGCGATGGCGGACGCGTAGATGCCGAGGACCTGGTCGGGGTCGGTGCCCTTCTCGCCGAGCAGGCCGCCGAACACGGCGTCCAGGGCCTCGGGCGGGCGGGCGCCGTGGTCGAGCGGCACGGGGTCGAGGCGCAGGCGGTTCTCGGCGTAGGCGAGCACCGAGCGGATCATCTGCTCGGTCGTCCGGTCGACGCTGTGCATGGCCGCGACGGTACCCGGCGGCCCCGCGATCAGGAGAGGAGGAGCCGGGCGGCGTCCTCGACGTCCTGCTCGGAGACCAGCACGAGCGCGGCGGCCCGGCCGAGAGGCACGAAGCTGTCGTCCCCCGCGATCCGCGCCAGCCGGCCGTCGAAGCCCGCCTCGAGCAGTCCGGTCACCAGCCCCTCGGACACCCCGCCCGTCGCGCGGGTCTCGTCCACGACGAGCAGGCGGCCCGTGGCGCGGCCCTCCCGGAGCACGTCGTCGATCGGCAGCGGCGCCAGCCACCGCAGGTCCACGACGCGGACGCCGATGCCCTCGTCGCGCAACCGGACGCCGACCCGCAGCGCCATGCGCAGGCCGTTGCCGAACGCCACGATCGTGAGGTCCGGGCCGTCCCCCCAGGTGCGGGCCGCGCCGACGGGTACGTGCTGCGCACTCCAGCGGTCCGGCGCGGCGTACGGCGCGGTCCAGCCGCCGTCGCCGGGCGCGGCGAGGTCGCGCTCGTGGTACAGGGCGATGGGCTCGACGACCACGCAGACCGAGCCGTCGACGGCGGCGGCCGCGAGGCACGTCCGCAGGACCGCGGGCGCATCGCGAGGGTGCGCGGGGCAGGCGACGACGAGCCCGGGGATGTCACGGAGCACCGCGAGCCCGTTGTCGTTGTGGAAGTGGCCGCCGAAGCCCTTCTGATAGGCCAGCCCGGGCACCCGGACGACGAGCGGATTGCGGTACGCGCCGCCGGAGAAGAACTGCAGGGTGGCCGCCTCGCCGCGCAGCTGATCCTCGGCGTTGTGCAGGTACGCGAGGTACTGGATCTCGGGCACGGGCAGCAGGCCGGAGATGCCGGCGCCGAGCGCGAGCCCGAGGACGGTCTGCTCGTCGAGGAGGGTGTCGACGACCCGGGAGGCGCCGAGCCGGCGCTGCAGGCCGCGCGTGACGCCGTAGACGCCGCCCTTGCGGCCCACGTCCTCGCCGAGCAGCAGGAGGCCGGGCTCGACGGCGGCGACGTCGGCGAGGGTCCGGTTGATCGACTGCGCCAGGGTGAGCCGGCCCTCGTCCTCCGGCAGCTGCGCGCCGTGCACCCGGCGCCGCTCGTCCTCCGGCGCGGAACGGACCGCACACTCCGCGACGGCGGCCGGCGTCCGCGGCGCCAGCGGCGCCATCACCTCCTCCGCGGACCCGAGCCTGGGGTGCCGGATCGCCTCCCGGATCGCGATGACGACCTCGTCGCGGACGAGTTCCCACCGGCGGCGCACCTGCTCCGGCGTGAGCAGCCGGTGCGCGACGACGGCCCGCAGGGTCGCGGCCAGCGGATCACGCTCGAGCTCGGAGGCGACGTCCGCGGGCTGCCGGTAGGCGGTCTCGAGGTCGGACCCGGCGTGGCCGCCGATCCGTACGCACGCCAGGTGGAGCAGGACCGGCATGTGGTGCTCGCGCGCGTAATCGGCCGCGGCCCGGGCGGTGGCGAGCGTCGCCAGCGGGTCCCGCCCCTCGTCGCGCCGGTACTCCAGTCCGCTGCGCCCGGCGAACATGGCCGCGATCCACCCGGGCGGCGTCGGCACGGAGATGCCCAGTCCGTTGTCCTCGCAGACGAGGAGCAGCGGCACGGCGACGCCCTGGCGGGCGCTCCAGCAGGCGGCGTTGACCGCGCCGGTCGCCGTGGAGTGGTTCGCCGACGCGTCCCCGAAGCTGGCCACGACGAGGGCGTCGTCCGGCCAGCGCAACGGCGTCCGCAGCCGGGCGGGCAGCCGCTGCTGGCGGCCGATCGCCCAGGCGACGCCCAGCGCGCGGGGCAGGTGGCTGGCGATCGTCGACGTCTGCGGGATCACCGCGAGGTCGGGATGCCCGAAGACCTTGTGCCGGCCGCCCGCGATGGGCTCGTCCCGGGCGGCGGCGAGGCCGAGGGCCACGTCGAGGATGCCGGTGCGCGGAGCCCGGCCGGCCTGCCCGCTGCGCGCGAGGTAGAAGCCGCCGGAGCGGTAGTGCAGCAGGGCGGGGTCGGTCGGCCGGGTCGCCAGCGCCACGGCGGCGTTCGCCTCGTGACCGGCCGACCCGATCGTGTAGAAGCCCTCGTCCGCCGCCCGCATCCGCCGGGCCGCGACGTCCAGCCAGCGGCTGGCGAGCTGGGCGTCGAGCAGCGGCAGCAGCTGCGCGGCGTTCGCGTCGGCGTCCGCCCGCTCGCCGGCGCCGTTCTCCGCGGGCCAGCCGTCGGCGTCCGCCGAGGGGTGGGGCGGTGCCGTCAGGTCGTCGAGCACGGGGCGCAGGTGCGCGACGAGCTCCTCCCCCGGACCGGGGCCGTCGAGGTCGACGTCGAGCCGGCGCGGCGCCCGCTCAGCGGACGAAGGGATCGCCACCGGTCTCGCTCACCATGGGGCGCCCCGCGGCCGCCCACGCACCCATGCCCCCGGCGAGGTTGACCGCGTCGACGCCGTTCTGGGTGAGCCACGCGACGACCCGCGAGGAACGCCCGCCGGATCGGCACACGACGACGACCTCACCGGTAGGAGCGTCGTCGGCGAGTTCAGAGACCTCGGAGAATCGGGCGGGGAGCTCGCCCATGGGGATGTGCCGCGCACCCTCGACGTGGCCCGCGACCCACTCGTCCTCCTCGCGGACGTCGAGCAGGACCGCGTCGGGTCCGACGTCCGCCGGACCCACGCTCGGAACACCGCCAACCATCATCGCCTCCAGTCCCGATGTCGGGGCCACCCTAGGGTGCAGCGACCCCGCCGTCCTGCCGTCCGTCGATCCCCAGCCGGCTTCGCAGCTGGACGTCGACCGGGGGCGCCTCGTCGCCGGTGTCGACGACGAGGTGCGGCACGGGAGGCGGCGTCGCCGGCAGCATGCGGGCGACGAACGCGTCGAACGACGCCAGCTTGGCGGCGTCCTTGGCGCGTCCGCGAGCGTGCAGCCGGGCGCGGAGCTGCTCGGGGTCGATGCGGGTCCAGACCAGGTGCACCGGTGGTCCGCCCAGCTCCGCCACCCACGCCCGCCAGCGGGCGGCGTCCCGGATCTGCCCGGTGAACGGCGCGACGAGCAGGGGCGGGCAGCCGCCGGCACGGATCTCGCGGGCCGCGGCGGTCAGCGCGGCGTACTCGTGCCGCTTGACGTGCTCGTCGTACCAGGGGCCCTCGCGCTCGTCGGCCGGGCGCCCGTGCGCGGCGAGCACCTCGGTCTCGAGGCCGTCGAAGAGCGTGTCCTTGTCGAGCAGGGCCGGGTGCGGCAGCAGGAGCCGGCGCAGCACGTCCGCCGTGGCCGACTTGCCCGCGCCGGGCGCCCCGGCGACGACCCAGACGTCGGCGGCCACGGAGCGTGCCCCGTGGCCGCCCGGGTCAGTCGTCACCGCCGACGGTGGTCCCCACCCCGAGGACTCCGTAGTGCGCGAACAGCTGCTGGTACGTCGGTACCGACGCCGTGGCGACGGACGGGTGACCGATCCCGAAGCGCGGCGCGTCGAAGGCCTGGACCACGCGCACCACGGTCTCGCGCCAGAAGGCGGACGTCCGCGGCGGGACGGCGAGCCGGTCGCACGCGCGGAGCACCATGCACCCGAGGTCGACGTTGCCGGCGTCGAACACCGCCGCGCCGGAGTCGGCGACGTAGTAGGTGACAGACGCGTCGACCGACCTGCGGCGGTCCATCGCCACCCCGTAGGCCAGCACTTGGGTCCCCGGCGGACTCACGCCGCGCCGGAAGCTGTCGACCTCGCTGGCGGCTCCCACCGGGATCAGGGCGCCCGGTCTCCACTGCAGCCAGGCCGGCGGATCCTGCACGGCCAGCGGGACGACGACGCCCAGGTGGCTGTACTGCGCGCCCAGCAACCGGGCCTCGGGACGCAGCAGCGGCGGGTCCCGCCACCGCACCGTCGCCAGCTCGGGCTGCGTCCTCGCGAGCGGGTCCCGGTCGGCGTGCCGGTAGACGGTCATGGTCAGCGGGCGCCCCCGCGCGTCCCGGACCAGGCGCGCCTGCCAGTAGAACTGGTTGCCGCCGAGGAACGCCAGGTTCGTGCCGGCGTCGCGAGCCGCCTCGAAGGCGTCGTAGATCCGCCGGGTGACGTACTCCGTGTGCGACCCCGTGAGGACCGCGGACCGGTCGGTGACCAGCGAGGGCGTAGCGTCGACGTCCATGTCCGTGGCGTAGTCCACGTCGACACCGGCGTGCTCGACCGCCTGCACCGCCCCGCGCGACTCCTCGAAGATCTTGACGAGGGCGGGACCCGCGAGCGGGCGGGCGACCGAGACGACCCGGGCGCGCCGGGAGACCCGGTCCCGGGGAGGTGCCGCCGGGTCGAGGTAGAGGCTCCGGCCGCCGTACCAGTTGTACGCGGTCCACGTCATGGAGGAGACCACGAAGAGCTCGTCGGCGCGGGGACCGCCCTGCGGGGCCCGCACGACGAGCGGAGCCGTCGCGAGGACCCGCGGGCCGAGGGTGAGCTGCACCAGGTAGTACCCCGGGGGCCAGGAGCGCCGGACCTCGAGGGACTGCGTCGGGTGCCAGGCGGGCGAGGCGCCGTGATCCACGAACGGTGCATCACGCTGCGGCGCCGCACGGAAGACCGGCGAGACCTTGACCCGCCGGCCGCCGAGACCGCCGTACCACCCGACCCGCACGACGCTCAGCCGGTAAGAGCCCGCGGGCGCCGATACCGCCGCTCGGACCACCTGCCCGCAGACGGCGGAGACGGTGTCGAGGTAGAGCCTCGCGCGGGGGCGGTCCGACGTCCGGGTGGGTCGCAGGCCCCGTTGGCGTTCTCCCGCTCCAGCCACCCCGGCGAGAGGTCGGGGGAGCACGAGGCGTGCTGCGCGACGGCCAGGTCGCGCGGCATGCGCACCGGGACCGCGGGAACGACGGTGCGACCGTTCGGGCCCTCGGTCGCCCCGCCCCCGACGAGCGGCTGCCGAACCTCACCGGCCGAGGCCGAGCACCCCGCCAGCAGAGCCAGCACGGCGGCCGCGGCGGCCGCCCGCGCCGCAGGAACTCCGCGGCCGGCGCTCCTCATGTCGACCTCCCCGGTGTTCCGTCCCCTGCACGCAGCCGACCTGTCGGCGGGCTACGGTCTGAAGGTGACCCTGCCGCCGCTGATCCCACGTTCGGTCCTCTTCGGCAACCCCGATCACGCGAGTCCGTCTGTCTCACCTGACGCGCGGCTGATCGGTTACGTTGCGCCCCTGGACGGGGTTCTCAATGTCTGGGTCGAGCCTTTCGACGGATCCGCACCCGCACGCGCCGTGACGCACGACACCGACCGCGGCGTGCGGTCGTACGCGTTCTGCCACGACGACCGGCACCTGCTCTACGTGCAGGACCGGGACGGCGACGAGAGCTGGCGGCTCTACGTGCTCGACCTCGAGACCGACGAGGCGACGCTGGTCACGCCGGGTGCCGGGGTGCAGGCGCGGATCGTGGCGCACAACCGCTGGCACCCGGACGAGGTGCTCGTCGCGATCAACGACCGCGACCCGCAGCTGCACGACCTGCACCTGCTCGACCTGCGCACGCTCGAGCTCCGGCTCGTGCTGGAGAACCCCGGCTTCGTCGACTGGCTGATCGACACCGATCTGCAGGTGCGGGGCGGGACGACGATGGACGCCGACGGCGGCCTCGTCGTCCACGTCGGCCGCGACGGCAGCGTACGAGCCCTATCTCGAGGTCCCCCCGGACGACGCCGAGTCGACCGGGGTCTGGGGCTTCACCCGCGACGGGAGCGCGCTGCTCGTCCTCTCGAGCATCGGCGCGAACGCGACCCGGCTCGAACGCCACGACCTGGGCAGCGGCGAGCGCGCGGTGGTCGCCGCCGACCCGGCCTACGACGTCAGCGGCCTCTGGGTCGACCCGGCGACGCTCGAGCCGCAGGCCGTGGAGTTCGCCAAGGAGCGGCAGGAGATCGTGCTGCTCGACGCCTCGCTGCAGGCCGACCTCGACCGGGTCCGGGCGCTCGGCGACGGCGACGTCGGCGTGAACCGCCGCGAGCGCGGCGACCGGCTCTGGGTGGTCTCGATCTCCCCCAGCGACGGCCCGATCAGGTTCTGGATCCTGGACCGCGCCACGGGCGAGTCGCGCTACCTCTTCCCGCACCGCGCGGAGCTCGAGGGCCTGCCGCTCGCGCCGATGGAGCCCTTCTCGTTCACCGCCCGCGACGGGCTCACGGTGCACGGCTACCTCACGTTCCCGCCCGGGCTGGAGCGGCGCGGGCTCCCGGCCGTCGTCGACGTGCACGGCGGCCCGTGGGCGCGCGACGACTGGGGCTTCGACGCGGAGGCGCAGTGGCTGGCCAACCGCGGCTACGTGTGCGTGCAGGTCAACTTCCGCTCGTCCACCGGCTACGGCAAGGCCTTCCTCAACGCCGGGCGACAAGCAGTGGGGCGCCGCGATGCAGGACGACCTCACGGACGCCGTCGAGCACGTGGTCGGGCAGGGCTGGGTCGACCGCGACCGGGTCGGCATCTACGGCGGGTCGTACGGCGGGTACGCGGTGCTCGCCGGCGCGGCGTTCACCCCGGACGTGTACCGCTGCGGCGTCGACATCGTCGGGCCGTCGAACCTGCAGACGCTGCTGGCTTCGGTGCCGGAGTACTGGCGGCCCGTGATCGCCATGATGTACCGCCGGGTCGGCAACCCCGAGACCGAGCCGGAGCTGCTGCGCGCGCGCTCGCCGCTGTTCTCCGTCGAGAAGATCCGCATCCCG
This sequence comes from uncultured Actinomycetota bacterium, assembly GCA_963755755.1. Lineage (GTDB taxonomy): Bacteria > Actinomycetota > Actinomycetes > Actinomycetales > Kineosporiaceae > DATKNA01. Next base: position 51,921 of record CAVWLJ010000014.1, on the reverse strand, counting down.
CTGCTCGTGGTGCAGGGCGCGAACGACCCGCGGGTCAAGCAGGCCGAGGCCGAGCAGATCGTGGCGGCGCTGCGCGAGAAGGGGCTGCCGCACGAGTACCTGCTGTTCCCGGACGAGGGGCACGGGCTCGCCAAGCCGCAGAACCGCGAGGTGTTCTACGGCCGCGCGGAGGCGTTCCTCGCGGAGCACCTCGGGGGCCGGGTGCAGGAGGCGTCGTGACGGGTACGCCGAACGACACGGTCGAGATCGTCGAGGTCGGGCCGCGGGACGGGCTGCAGAACGAGAAGGCGCTGCTGGCGACGCAGGCGAAGGCCGAGCTGGTCCACCGGGCCCTGGACGCCGGCCTGCGCCGGATCGAGGTGACGAGCTTCGTCCACCCGCGGCTCGTCCCGCAGATGGCGGACGCCGAGGCGGTGATGGCGGCCGTGACCGCGGAGGACTTCCTCCCGGAAGGGGTCGACCGCGCGCGACGTCACCTACATCGGGCTGGTGCTCAACGAGCGCGGGCTCGACCGGGCCCTCGCCGCCGGTGTCGACGAGATCAACGTCGTGATCGCCGCGAGCGAGACGTTCTCGCGCCGGAACCAGAACGCGGGCGTCGCGCAGATGCTCGATGCGGCGGACGCCATCGCCGCCCGGGCGGCCTCCGCCGGGGTGGGGCGGAGCCTGGTCATCTCGACGGCCTTCGGGTGCCCCTTCGAGGGCGAGGTGCCGCCGGACGCCGTGTACGCGATCGCCGACCGCGCGCTGCGGGCCGGCTACGGCGAACTCGCCGTCGCGGACACGATCGGCGTCGGCGTCCCCCGCCAGGTGCACGAACTCGTGGCCGGGGATCCGCGCGCTGCCCGGCGGGGCGGACGTCCGGCTGCGTGCGCACTTCCACAACACCCGGAACACCGGTTACGCGAACGCGTTGGCCGCCGTCGAGGCCGGCGTCCGCGCACTCGACGCGAGCCTCGGCGGGATCGGCGGCTGCCCGTTCGCACCGAACGCGACGGGCAACATCGCCACCGAGGACCTGGACTACCTGCTGGAGCGTTCGGGCTGGACGACGGGGCTCAACCTCCCGGCGTTGGCGGCGACGGGCACCTGGGTGGCGGAGCAGTTGTCGATCACGGCGCCGGCCCTGCTGGGTCGCGCCGGCGGATTCCCGCCCGCCGCCTGACCTCCTCCGCCTGACCTCCTCCACCTGGCCGATTTCGCGGCGAACCACTCCTCGATCCGGAGATCGGGCATCTAGGTTGTGACCGCGGTGCAGCAGAGGGTCACAACCGCCGCGTCGTCGCCGGGCCCCATCCCCCGTTCCGAGGAGCCATGCCCGCCCCTTTCCCTCCTGTGCTGGACGCGCCGGGGGACGCGTCCGCCGCCGTCGCCATGGCGACCTTCGACGTGGATCTCGTCTGCACCTACGCCAACCCCGCCTTCCGGAGCGTTCTCGGCGACGGGGACGCCTGCATCCGCGGCATGGCCTGGGAGGCACTCTTCCCCGCGCTGTCCCCGAGCCAGCAGGCGATCGTCGCGGCCGTCGCCACGGACGGCCCGCCGGTCGGCGAGGTCGACGTCACCGTCAGCGGTCACCGGGCGGCCGGTGCCGCCGGGCACCGAGAGCCGTCGGCGGTGGCGGCTGGTCCTCCATCGCGTCGAGGGCATCGCCGGGGTCCGCGGCGGCCGGGTCGTCTCGGTGCTCGGGACGCTCGCCGCGGGGCCGTCGGTGCTGGACGCGTCGACCTTCCGGCACCGCGTGGCCGACACCCTGCGCCAGGGCGAGGGTTCGCCGGGCGTGCTGCTCGTCGACCTCGGGCAGCAGGCACCCGGCGCGCTCGCCGGCCGCGCCGCCGCGCTGCAGGGCGTGGTCCGCACGACCGACGTCGTCAGCCTGGACGTCGACGACCTCACCGGCCGCTCGTACCTGGCGCTGCTCTGCCCGGCGCTGCCGGCGCCCTGGACGGCCGCGGTCATCGGCGACCGGCTGCGCCGCGCGGCCCAGCTCACCGAGGGGCTGTCCGGCGACGAACTGCCCCAGGTGAGCGTCACGCTGGCCCGCCCGGACGACTCCGCGGAGTCGCTGCTGCGACGGGCGAGCAGCTCCCTGCACACCGAGCTCCACGTCCCCGTCGACGCGACGCCGCTGCGGACCACGGTCCGCGAGCACCTGGTGCGCAGCGGACGGGCAGTCGTCGTGCGGCTCACGGGCGAGGCGGACCTCTCCACGCTGCGCGGCCTGGTGGCGCTGCTCGAGGCGATCGTCCAGGACCGACCGGCGGGTCTCGTGCTCGACGCCACGCACCTGACGTTCTGCGACGTCGCGACCGTGCGGGCCCTGCTCGCCGCGACCGAGCGGGCCTCGCGCGCGGGCATGGTCGTCGGCGTGGCCGGCATGCCACCGACGATGGAGCGCGTGGTCACGCTCGGGTGGTCCGGCGCGCCGCTACGCCGGTGGAACGGCATCGAGGACGCCCTGGCCTCGCTCTGAGGCTCAGCGCCTCACCGGATCTGTCAGGGTCGTTCAGGATCCCGTCGGCGACGCGCTGCTCGACGAGGACGATGAGGCGGCGGGCGTGTCCGCCGCCGCCGGGGTGTCGCTCGCCGTCGGGGTCGGAGTGTCCTTCGGCGTCGGGGTGTCGCTCGGCGTCGGGGTGGGGGTGTCGCTCGGCGTCGGGGTCGGAGTGTCCTTCGGGGTGGGCGTGTCCGTGGGACTCGGCGACGTGGACGTCGGGCTCGGCGCGGTGGACGTCGGGCTCGGCGCCGTCGACGTCGGGCTCGGCGCGGTCGACGTCGGGCTCGGCGAGGTGGACGTCGGACTGGGCGAGGTGGACGTCGGGCTCGGCGAGGTCGAGCGTCGGGCTCGGCGACGTAGAGGTGGGGCTCGGGGTCCGCGACGGCGTCGGCGTCGTGCTCGTCGGGGACGGCGACGGCGAGCGCCCCGGCGTCCCGGAGCCCGGCGACGGCGGCGGGCTCGGGTTGACGGCGGGCGGACTGCCTCCGGTGACGGACGGCCCGCTCGAGGCGGGGGCGGGACCGCTCGGCTCCTGGCTCACCGGTACCGGCCGGCCGGAGGCGTAGCTGTCGGCCAGGGCGAGCACGAGCCGGACGTAGCTCGCGGAGTGGTTGTAGCGGTAGACCGCCTGGACCCGGCCCTGCTGGGTGGAGAGGTCGCCGCTGCCGGCGCAGAGGTAGCGCGCGGCGGAGAGCGCGGCGTCGTCGACGTCCTGCGGGTTCGCGACCCCGTCCTTGTCGGCGTCCGTCCCGAAGCCCGCCCAGGTGCCGGGGATGAACTGCATCGGGCCGACCGCGCGATCGGACGTGGGGTCCGCGTCGAGGCGTCCGCCGTCGGTGTCGTGGATGAAGGGCATGCCGTTGGTCCCGTTCAGCCGGGGACCGTAGATCGGCGGGGTGATGAGCCCGTCCGCCGTGACGTGGGACCCGCCGAACCGGCCGTGGTCGGTCTCCACCCGTCCGATGCCTGCCAGCAGGGACCAGTCCACATGACAGCCCGGGTCGAGCCCCGCGGCCAGCTTGGCCGCGGCGACGTACGCCTGCAGCACGCGGCGCGGGATCCCGTTGCTGGTCAGGCCGCCCGTGTCGGGGCCCCCGCCCGGCGCGGACGCCCCGCGGCCGCCACCGGCGTAGTCGCCCGACGTCGTGCCGGGCGCCGGCAGGACCAGCACCTGCGGATTGCCGTCCTTGGGGAGCACGGGCACGTCGGGTGCGGGGGCGGTGCCGGGAGACGCCCCCGGGGCGGGGCCGACGAGCTGGTTCATCCAGGCCCGGTCGCCGGCATTGACCGAGCTCGGCACCACCCAGGTCGAGTCGTGCCCACTGCCCGCGAGGACGCTCGTCATCGCCGCCAGCGGCACACCGAGGGCGAGCACGCGCGCGAGCGGCTTGCTCAACCGCAGACGGCGGACGAGGCCCGACGCGGGCGTGGACTCCAGCTCCTCGGCCGTCATGACGCCGACACTAAGCAGCCTGGTAGCTGAAAGTCATGACCACGGGCCCCCCCGTCATCTTTCCGACATCCGACGGTCACGTCGGAGAACGAAACCCTAGCCGCGACCCGGCGTCGCGTCACCCTCCGGAGCGAAATCCGCCCGAACGGGACACGAACTCCTACTTGAGCAGCCGGGAGAGCCGACGATCGGCGAGGACCTTGCCGCCCGTCTGACAGGTGGGGCAGTACTGCAGGGCGCGGTCCGCGAAGGACACCTCGCGCACGGTGTCGCCGCACACCGGGCACGCCTGGCCGGCCCGGCCGTGCACCCGCATGCCGGCGCGCTTGGCGTCCTTGAGCTCCTTGGCCGGCTTGCCGGCGGCGGCCTCGACCGCGTCGGTCAGCACCGTGCGCATCGCCGTCCAGAGACGCTCCACCTCGCCGTCGGAGAGCTTGCCGGCGATGGCGTACGGCGACAGCTTGGCCGCGTGCAGCACCTCGTCGCTGTACGCGTTGCCGACGCCGGCGAGCACCGACTGGTCGCGCAGCAGCCCCTTGATCTGCTGCCGCGACCCTTCGACGATCCGCTGCAGCGCCGCGACGTCGAACGCGGGATCGAGCGGGTCGGGCCCGAGCGTGGCGATGCCCGGCACCTGCTGCGGGTCCCGGACGACGTAGACGGCGAGCCGCTTCTGCGTCCCGGCCTCGGTGAGGTCGAAGCCGGGGTCACCGGGCAGGTCGGGGTCGTCGAGCCGGACCCGCAGCGCGATCGGGCTCTTGCCGGGCCGGATCGGTGTGCCGGGGAGGGCGTCCGACCAGCGCAGCCAGCCGGCCCGGGAGAGGTGGACGACGAGGTGCAGCCCGCTCACGTCGAGATCGAGGAACTTGCCGTGCCGGCCGACACCGGTGACCTCGAGCCCGTGCAGCGAGGTGACCGGCGGGTCGTAGGTCTTGAGGACGCTGATCGCTCCGACGTCGATCCGCGCGATCACGCGACCGACCGCGCGCTCCCGGAGGAACCCGGCGAGCGCCTCGACCTCGGGCAGCTCCGGCACCGGTCCAGTGTGCACGCCCCGCGGGGCGATCCCGCAAGGCGTTCGTGCATCCGCGGAGCGAAATCCGCGGCGCCTGCGGCGCTCGACCCGTGGGCTGTTCGCCGCTGCGCACGGCCTCCGCCGCCCGGCGTGGTCCCCGCGGGACGTCGAGCCCGGCGACGACGCCCTCGACGTCCGCCTCGGGCCGGTTCTGACTGAGCTTGGCCTTCGCCTCGATCCGCGTGATCCGCAGCTCGACGCCGACGATCGCCCGCAGCTGACCGGCGACGAACGCCGGGGGCGCGTCGTCGACGGACCACGGGTGTGGCAGCGACGCCTCGTGCTTGCCCGTCAGGCGCCGGACCAGGGCCTCGACCCACACGGGGTCGTCGTGGACGACGAGCTCGCCGTAGACGTGCGCCGTGACGTAGTTCCACGTCGGCACGACCCGGCCGTGCTCCGCCTTGCTCGCGTACCAGCCCGGCGAGACGTAGGCGTCCGGACCGCGGACGATGACCAGCGCCTCGCCGACGACCTCACGCCGCCACTGGTCGTTGTTGCGGGCGACGTGGCCGAGCAGCGCGCCGTGCTCGCCGGCGTCCGGATCGAAGACGAACGGCAGCAGCGTCGCGACCAGCCCGTCGGGGGTGGCGGTGACGAGATCGGCGGCGCCGTGGTGCACCAGCAGGTCCCGGACGGCGGGCTCGTCCATGGCGAAGTGACCGGGCACGTACATACCGTCCATATCCCCCGCCCCCACCCCTCCCCGCTGATCAAGGACGTTGGAGGGATCTTGATTCGGGCGAGCACGGAGGGTGATCCGACGGGGCGGGTTCCTTGATCCCACCAACTTCCTTGATCACGCGTAAGGAAGGCGAGGGGTCGGGGGACGAGGCGCCGGTCGCTCAGTCAGCGGACCAGGCGGTCGAGCAGGCGGCGCAGGTCGGCGTCGGGGTCGCGGGTCAGGCCGCTGTGCACCGGCCCGGCCTGGACGACGGTCGACCGCGGCGCGGTCAGCCAGCCGAACCGCTCCCGGCGCGACCCCCCGCCGGCCCGGCCGGCGGTCTCGCGCCCGGCGCACACCGCCTCGACGCCGGCGAGCGCGGCGCGGACGGCGTCCACGTCGGCGCCGTCGGTCGAGGGCGAGCAGGCGGACCTCGTCCACGTGCAGCGCCGTGCCCAGGTAGTCGCGGGCCTGGCAGTAGACGACGACGCCGACGTTGACGCACTCGCCCCGGTCGATCCGGGGCACGGCCTTGAGCAGCGCGTACTCGAACGGCACGTAGCCCGGGGTGGAGCCCTCGGCCTTGCGGACGTCGCTCACGCCGCCGCCCCCACCGAGAACCAGGGCCGCTCGCCGTCGACCCGCGCGGTCAGCATCTCCACGTACCGCGCGCGCCAGGCGTCGGCGCCGCGCGGGTCGCCGAGCGCCGCGTTCATGCCGGTGAACCACTCGTCGGGCACGAGGGCGAGCACCTCCGGCAGCAGGCCGGGCACGGCGGCGGAGAGTTCGGCGTCCAGCCGGGCGAGGTCCGCCGGCGCGAGCGGGAGACGACCGGCAGCAGCACGTGCTCCGCGAGGTCGTACCGGCGGCCGGCCCACACCTGCGGGGCCGGCCAGGCGTGCTGGAAGACGAGGGCCGCGCCGTGGTCGATCGCCCACAGCGTCCGGTGCCAGACGAGCAGGTTCGGGTTGCGCCAGGTCCGGTCGATGTTGGCGGTGTAGGCGTCGAGCCAGAAGACGCGCGCGGCGTCGAACGGGTCCGGCCGCCACGCCACCCCGTCGTAGCCGACCGACCCGGGGAGGAAGTCCAGGCCGAGGTTGAGCCCCTCGCTCACCTTGAGGAGCTCCTGGACCTCCTGGTCGGGCTCGCGCAGCCCGATGACGGGATCGAGCTCCACACCGACGAGGTCGGGCACGCGGACGCCGATGCGCCGGCCCAGCTCGCCGACGACGACCTCGGCGACGAGCGCCGCGGTGCCCTGACCCGCGCCGCGGAACTTCACCACGTACATGCCGTCGTCGTCCGCCTCGACCAGCCCGGGCAGCGATCCGCCCTCCCGCAGCGGCGTCACGTAGCGGGTCGCACGGACGGTACGCAGCACCGGCACACGGTAGCGGCTGGGTACGCGATTCCGGCGATGACGAGGGATGATCGGGGCGGCGGCCGCCGGACGCGGTCAGCCGGTACCGCGGGGAGCAGCGGAAGGGGTGGATCGGATGGCGGACCCACGTGCAGGGCAGCCCGCGCAGCCGCAGGACCTGGTCGACGTCGCACACCTGGTGACGGCCTACTACACGACCTGGCCGGACCTCTCCGACCCCGGTCAGCGCGTGGTCTTCGGGACCTCCGGCCACCGCGGCTCGAGCCTGAACGGTGCCTTCAACGAGGCGCACATCGTCGCCACCACCCAGGCCATCTGCGACTACCGCTCCGCGCAGGGCATCTCCGGCCCGCTCTTCATCGGCCGGGACACGCACGGGCTCTCCGAGCCGGCCTGGGCCTCCGCGCTCGAGGTGCTCGCCGCGAACGACGTCACCGTGCTCATCGACAGCCGGGGCCGGTACACGCCGACGCCCGCCGTCTCGCACGCGATCCTCGTGCACAACCGCGGCAAGGCCCCGGACGACGCGTCCCGCGCGGACGGGATCGTCGTCACCCCGTCGCACAACCCGCCTCCGGACGGCGGCTTCAAGTACAACCCGCCGCACGGCGGCCCCGCGGACACCGACGCCACCAGCTGGATCGCCGGCCGCGCCAACGAGCTCCTCGAGGCCGCGATCCGCGACGTCAAGCGCGTCCCGCTGGCCCGGGCCCTCGCGGCGGACACCACGTCGACCTACGACTTCCTCGCGACCTACGTCGACGACCTGCCGTCGGCCGTCGACCTCGACGCCGTCCGCGAGGCGGGCGTGCACATCGGTGCGGACCCCCTGGGCGGGGCGAGCGTCGACTACTGGGGAGAGATCGCCGAGCGGCACCGCCTCGACCTCACGGTGGTGAACCCGCTCGTCGACCCCACGTGGCGGTTCATGACCCTCGACTGGGACGGCAAGATCCGGATGGACTGCTCGTCACCGTTCGCGATGGCCTCCCTGATCGCGAACAAGGACGAGTACGGGATCGCGACGGGCAACGACGCGGACGCCGACCGGCACGGGGTCGTCACCCCGGACGGCGGGTTGCTCAACCCGAACCACTACCTCGCGGTCGCCATCGAGTACCTGTACGCCAACCGGCCCGGCGTGGCGGGAGGACGCGGCGGTCGGCAAGACCGTCGTCTCGTCGTCCATGATCGACCGGGTGACCGAGGAACTGGGCCGGCGCCTGCTCGAGGTCCCGGTGGGGTTCAAGTGGTTCGTGCCGGGGTTGCTCGACGGATCCGTCGGCTTCGGCGGCGAGGAGTCCGCCGGAGCGTCCTTCCTGCGCACGGACGGGTCCGTGTGGACGACGGACAAGGACGGGATCCTGCTCGCCCTGCTCGCCTCCGAGATCCAGGCGGTCACCGGCGAGTCGCCCGAGCGAGCGCTACCGCAAGCTCACGCAGCGCCACGGCGATCCGGCGTACGCCCGCGTCGACGCCCCCGCCGACCGTGAGCAGAAGGCCGTCCTCGCCAAGCTCTCGCCGGACCAGGTGAAGGCGACCGAGCTGGCCGGCGAGCCGATCGTGGCGACGCTGACCAAGGCGCCGGGCAACGACGCCGCCATCGGCGGGCTCAAGGTCGTCACGGAGAACGCGTGGTTCGCCGCCCGGCCGTCCGGCACCGAGGACGTCTACAAGATCTACGCCGAGTCGTTCCGCGGTCCCGAGCACCTGGCGCAGGTCCAGGAGGCCGCACGGACCCTCGTCTCGGAGGCGCTCGACGCCGCTGCCGGCTGATCCAACTCCGGCCCCGCTCCGGTTCCGGGCTTGCGGGATGGTCTCCCGGCTCGCAAGCATGGGCGGCGGACCCGACCGGAGGTGACGGAGCGTGACTGATCAGCTCCCCTGGCTTACCCGCGAGGAGCCCGGGCAGCCCGGTGCGCCGTCTCCGGACGGCGCGGGAGGTGGAGGCCGGCGCGGCCGCGCGGTCGTCGAGGACGACCTCGGTCTCGACCTGCGGTTCGCGGACGCCCCGGACGGCGAGCAGGGGCAGCCCGACGAGAGCGAGGATCGGGACGAGACGTGGCACTGGTCGCCCTCCCCGGGCGAGTGGTCCCAGCCGCGCCGCGAGGAGGTGCCCTCCCGCCGCCGGCTGCGGGAGGCCGAAGGGGGCGCTCCGCCCGGCCCCGCCGCCGCGCCTGTCCGTCCGAGCCCCCCGGGACCCCCCGACGACGACGGGCTGGCCGGAGAGCACGCGGACGCCGTCGACGGGCGAGCTCGAGGTCTTCGGACCGGCCCGGCGCGACGTACGCCATCGCTCGGGCCGCCGCGACGTGACGTTCCCGGACGTGCAGGAGCACGGCGCCGGCCGGGGCGACGCGCTGCGAGCCGGGGTGGAGCGCTGGTCGCGGTGGGCGGCGGGCCTGGGCCTGCCCCCGCGCGAGCCCTCGGGCACGCGGCGCTACCCCGCCCGCGAGAACCTCCTGCCACCCGCCGTCTGGCTGACCGCGGCCCTCGCCGTCGCCGTGCTCGTCGGCCTCGTGACCGGGGTGGTGGTCTCCGGGGGCTCCGGCGGCAGCGGCGCCGCCACCGCGATCGGGACCACGGCGACGGTCACGGTCACGAACGCGACGACCGCCCCGCCCGTCACGGCAACGACGACACTCACCCGCACGCGGACGTCGACGGTGACGGAGACCGCGACCCCCACGGATGCCGGGCAGGGTGGCGCCCCCGCCGGGCAGGGCCTCGGCCCCGGCTCCCAGGGCCCGGCCGTCACCCGGCTCCAGCTGGAGCTCGCCCAGCTCGGGCTCTACCAGGGCGGGCCGAGCGGGAACTACGACCAGCAGACCCAGGCCGCGGTCCAGAACTTCCAGGCCAGGGCGGGCATCACCGCGGACCCGCCCGGGGTTGCCGGCCCCACGACGAGGCAGGCGCTCAACCAGGCCGTCGGGCGCTGACCCCTCCGGATTGGGGTCGCATCGCCGCCGCTCCTGCGGGCATCGCACCGTCATGACCTCCCTCGGCCCCCGGCTCACCGACGCCGTCTCGGACGCCGCGTCGTCGGCCTTCGACGTCGTCGCGCGGATCCGCCACGGCAAGCCGCTGCACCCGCGCGGGATCGTCGTCCCTGCCCGGGTCGACCGGACCGGCACGGGTGCGACCACCGGCGCCGACTGGCTCGACGGCACGACTGGCCTGCAGGGCGTCGCGCGGTTGTCGCGCTCCGCCGGTCTCCCGGACGGATGGCCGGACGTCTGGGGCCTCGCCCTGCGAGTCGACCTCCCCGGGGAGACCACGCCCGGGGAGACCACGCCCGTGGCCGACCTCCTGCTCTCGGCCGCCGGAGCCGGGCCGGTCCTGCGGCACGTGCTCGCGCTCCGGAGAGGGCCGGCCGCGCCGTTCACGTCCGTGCTGCCGTACCGCACGCCCTCGGGTGGGTCGGTCGTGCTCGCTGCGCTGGGACCGCGGATCGGGCTCCCCTCGGGCCGCACCGCGCTGGCCGACGCGCTCGCGCGCGAGCCCGTACGCCTCGCTCTCGTCGTCAGCAGCCCCGGCGGCGCCTGGCGCTCCTACGGCACGCTCACGCTGGGCGGTGAGCCGCTCGGCACCGGGGACGGGCGGCCCGACGCGGACAGCCGGACCGCCCACACCACGGACATCAGCTTCGACCCGGTGCTCAACCCGCTGCCCGGGCTCGTGCTGCCCGAGCCGATCGCCACCGTGCGCGCCCGCGCCTACGCCGGCGCCCGGGTCGGCCGCCGCGCGGCCGACGAGACGCTGCGGACCTCCCCCGCCGATGTCGTGACCGGCGCAGCAGCCGACCGGGAGGCCGTGCGCCTGCGACGATGACGCCGTGGCCGACGTCCGACCCTTCACCGCCCTGCACCCGCTGCCGCAGCTCGCCTCGCGGGTCGCGGCGCCGCCCTACGACGTCGTGGAGGCCGACGAGGCCCGAACGATCATCTCCAGGTCGCCGGACAGCTTCCTGCGGGTGACCCGTCCGGACGCCGACCCGCAGAGCGCGGCCACGACCGAGGAGGAGCAGCACGAGCGGGGCGCCCACATGCTCGAGGAGCTCGTCCGACGGGGGGTGCTCGTCCGTGACGCCCAGCCCGCGTTCTGGGTCTACCAGCAGCAGGTCCGCAGCCGGGTGCAGACCGGGATCGTCGGCCTGGCGTCGGTGGGTGACTACGACCGCGGCGTCATCCGCGTCCACGAGCACACCCGGCCCGACAAGGAGGACGAGCGGGCGCGTCACATCGACGTCCTCGACGCCCATGACGAGCCCGTCGTCCTCTTCCACCCTGGCAGTGCCGACCTGCGCGCCGTCGTCGACGTGGTGACCAAGGGGCAGCACGATCTGGCGGTGACCACGCCGGACGGTGTCTGGCACACGCTCTGGCGGGTCGCCGACCCCGAGACCGTCGGGCGCGTCGCCGCCGCCTTCGCCGGCGTCGACCGTCTCTACGTCGCGGACGGGCACCACCGCACCGCGGCCGCCGCCCGGCTGGCGGCGGCCCGGAGCGACCTTTCCCCGGAGGAGGCCGGCGAGGTGGGGGGCTTCCTCGCCGTGATCTTCCCCGCCGCGGAACTGACCGTCCTCCCGTACCACCGCGCCGTCGTCGCGACGGACGGAGGCCTGCTGGAGCGGCTGCGCGAGATCGGCGAGGTCGAGCCCGTGGAGGAGCCCGAGCTGCCCGAGGACCGCGGCACGGTCGGCATCGGGACCGTCGCCGGCTGGTACCGGCTGCGCTACGAGGGCGAGCTGCCCGAGGAGGGGTCGGTCGAGGGCCTGGCGGTGAGCCTGCTGCAGGACCGGGTGCTCGGACCGCTGCTCGGGGTCGCCGACCCGCGCCGCGATCCCCGGCTCGTGTTCGTCGGTGGTCCGGACGGGCTGGCCGAGCTCGACGTGGCGGTGCACTCCGGGCGCGCGGACATCGCCTTCGCGCTGCCCGCGACCGCGCTGGCCGACCTCGTCGCGGTCAGCGACCGCGAGGAGGTCATGCCGCCGAAGTCGACGTGGTTCTGGCCGAAACCCGCCAGCGGGCTGCTCGTCCACCCCCTGCACTGACGCGCCGATCACCGGCCCGGCACCATGGGCACCATGTCGACCGAGATGACGACCGACACGCCCCCCGTGGTGACCGCCTCCGGCGTCCCGACGAAGATCGCCTCGACCCGGGGAGCGATGGCCCATCGGGCCGCCGTCGACCGCCTCGTCGCCAGCTATCGGGCGATCCCGCCGGGCTCCGGCGTCCGGCTGGCGAAGCGCACGTCGAACCTGTTCCGGCCGCGGGCGGCGGCGTCCGGCCCCGGGCTCGACGTCTCCGGGCTCACCGGGGTCGTCGCGGTCGACGCCGAGGCCGGCACCGCCGACGTCCAGGGGATGTGCACGTACGAGGAGCTCGTCGCCGTCACCCTCCCGAAAGGCTTCATGCCGCTGGTGGTGCCGCAGCTGCGGACCATCACGCTCGGCGGCGCGGTCACCGGTCTCGGCATCGAGGCGACGTCGTTCCGCAGCGGCCTGCCGCACGAGTCCGTGCTCGAGATGGACGTGCTGACCGGCGCCGGCGAGGTCGTCACCGCCACCCCGGACGGCGAGCACGCGGACCTGTTCACCGGCTTCCCGAACTCCTACGGCACGCTCGGGTACACCGTCCGGCTCCGGATCCAGCTGGAGCGGGTGCAGCCGTACGTCGCCCTGCGGAACGTGCGGTTCGCCGGCCCCGAGGAGCTGTGCGCGGCGATCGACCGGATCGTCGCCGAGCGCAGCTGGGAGGGTGAGCCGGTCGACTTCCTCGACGGGGTCGTCTTCTCGGCGGACGAGGGCTACCTCGTGCTGGGGCGCTGGGCAGACGACGTGCCGGCGATGAGCGACTACACCGGCCAGGACGTCTACTACCAGTCCCTGCGCCGGCGCGGGCGGGACGCGCTCACCGTGTACGACTACCTCTGGCGCTGGGACACGGACTGGTTCTGGTGCTCCCGGGCCTTCGGCGCCCAGCACCCGCTGCTGCGCCGTGCCTGGCCGGCCTCCCGTCGGCGCAGCGACGTCTACCACCGCCTCGTGGGGCTGGAGAACCGGTACCAGGTGGCCGCCCGGATCGACCGCTGGCGGGGGCGGCCCGCCCGCGAGCGGGTGGTGCAGGACGTCGAGATCCCGGTCGGGCGCACCGCCGAGTTCCTGCGCTGGTTCCTCGAGCACGTGCCGATGACCCCGATCTGGCTGTGCCCGCTGCGGCTGCGCTCCACCGGCGGACCGCTCGGCGACCTGCCGGACGGCGAGCGCCCGTGGCCGCTGTACCCGCTGCGGACCGGCGAGACGTACGTCAACGTCGGCTTCTGGGGCACGGTGCCGATCGAGCCCGGCCACGCCGACGGCGACGTCAACCGGGCGATCGAGAACGCCGTCGCCGAGTTCGACGGGCACAAGTCGCTCTACTCCGACGCCTACTACGACGAGGAGTCGTTCTGGGCCCGCTACGGCGGGGAGGCCTACCCGCAGCTCAAGGAGCGCTACGACCCCCAGGGCCGGCTCCTGGACCTCTACGCCAAGGCCGTCCGCGCACGGTGAGCAGCGACACGTCATCCCTATTCGTCGAGATCACTTCCCGAGCGTAAGGTGACCGCCGGTCCCTGCCGAACCGCCCAGGCAGGGTCCTACTCGACGGGGAGTGAGGGTTCGGGGGCGGACCAGCTGGAGGTGGTCACGCATGGCGACGTCGTTCAGCCCCCTACGGACGAGCTCCGGTGAGACAACACAGCTACGTCTCGCCGACGTCGTGGACGCCCTCGTCCCAGGGCCCTTACCGATCCGGTTCACCGCCTACGACGGCAGTGCCACCGGGCCCGCCGATGCCCCGATAGGCCTGCACCTGCGCAGCGCGCGCGGAGCCGCCTACGTCATCACCGCGCCCGGTTCGCTCGGCCTGGCCCGCGCCTATGTGAGCGGCGACCTCGAGGTCACCGGGGTGCACCCCGGCGACCCCTACCCCTTCCTCGAGCTCGTCGGCGACGGGATCCCGTGGCGGCTCCCCGAACCCCGCACGGTCGCCCGCCTGGCGCGTGCGATCGGCCTGCCCAACCTCGTGCCGCCCCCGCCGCCCCCGCAGGAGGCGCTGCCGGACTGGCGTCGCGCCCTGGAGGGGCTGCGCCACTCCAAGCGGCGGGACGCCGAGGCGATCCACCACCACTACGACGTCTCGAACACGTTCTACGAGTACCTGCTCGGGCCCACCATGACGTACACCTGCGCCTGCTACCCGACCGAGACGAGCACGCTCGACGAGGCGCAGACGTACAAGTACGACCTCGTCTTCCGCAAGCTCGGGCTGCAGCCCGGGCAGCGACTGCTCGACGTCGGGTGCGGCTGGGGCGGCATGGTGCGGCACGCCGCCCGGCAGGGCGTCAAGGCGCTCGGCGTCACGCTCTCCAAGGAGCAGGCCACGTGGGCGCAGGAGGCGATCAAGCGGGAGGGCCTGGACGACCTCGCGGAGGTCCGGCACGCCGACTACCGGGACGTGGTCGAGCGCGGCTTCGACGCCGTGAGCTCCATCGGCCTCACCGAGCACATCGGGGTCGCCAACTACCCCGCCTACTTCCGCTTCCTGCGTGACCGGCTGCGCGCCGGCGGCCGTCTCCTCAACCACTGCATCACCCGCCCCGAGAACCGCAGCGCCGGCCGGGTGAAGAACGGCTTCATCGACCGCTACGTCTTCCCCGACGGCGAGCTGACCGGGTCCGGAAAGATCATCAGCGCGATCCAGGACGTCGGTGGCTTCGAGGTCCGGCACGAGGAGAACCTGCGCGAGCACTACGCGCGCACCTGCGCCGCTTGGTGCGCCAACCTGGTGCAGCACTGGGACGAGGCGGTCGCGGAGGTCGGCGAGGCCACCGCCAAGGTCTGGGGTCTCTACCTCGCCGGTTCCCGGCTCGGCTTCCAGCGCAACCAGATCCAGCTCCACCAGGTGCTGGCCGTGAAGCTGCACGCGGACGGCGCGGCCGACTTCCCGCTGCGCCCGGACTGGGGCTCGGTCTGACCGGGCGCGTGCGCTGAGCTGATCCCGTGCCCGCGGTCGCGACCCTCGAGGCGTTCGAGCAGGCCGTCCGGGACGCCGAAGCCTCCGCGCTCGACGTCGAGATCGAGCCGGAGGCGTCGGCAGCCGCTCGGCGCTCGCTCGACCAGAGCGGCCTGCTGCTGCTCGGCGAGGTCCACGGGGTCGCCGAGAACCCACAGCTCATGCGGGCGCTGCTCGAGACGTTCGGGATAGGCACGATCGCCCTGGAGTGGCATCAAGAGCTCGCGGCTGTCGTCGACGCTGCGCTCACCGGGCGACCGCTGCCGGAGCACCCGTTCCTCTGGTTCGGCGACGGCCGGGTGACCGCCGGGCACATCGCCGTCCTGCGCGCCGTCCAGCCGCAGGTCGTGCTGTTCGACGGCGATACGCAGATGGGCTGGAGCTGGTCGCAGCGCGACGCCGCGATGGCGGAGCGTCTCCTGGCCGCACTGCCCGAAGGGCGCCCCTGCCTGGTGACCGCCGGCAACCTCCATACCCGCACCCAGCCGGTCCCGCCGGGCGTACCCATGGGCCTGCACGTGGCCCGGCAGCGCCCCGGCGTGGCCGAGGTCCGGATCGGCTACGGCGCCGGGGCGTTCTACAACGGCGAGCCCCGGACGTTCGACCGCAGGTCGCGGAACGCCCCGGGCCAGGTGCGGCTCCGGGCCCGTCCGGGCCACCTCGAGCTCGAACTGCCGCGGGCGACCGAGGCGGTGGTCCCGCAGCGGGCGTTCGAGCCGAGTGTGAGGATCGACCCGTGACGCAGAGCAGCACGGCGGGTCCCGGCCCGATCGCCCTGGTCGGTTCCGGGGAGTACCTGCCGGTGCTGGAGTTCCTCGAGCGCGCCCTGATCACCGGTCGCCCGCCCCGGTACGTCCAGCTGGCCACCGCTGCCGCCCCCGAGGGACCGGCGTCCCTGGCGCGCTGGCACGCACTCGGCGCGGACGCCGCCCGCCGGCTCGGTGTCGAGCAGGTCGCCGTGCCGGTCGCCGACCGCGACGACGCCGACGACCCCGCCAACGCCGACCTCGTCGAGGGGGCCGGGCTCGTCTACCTGTCCGGCGGCAACCCCCGCTACCTCACCGAGACGTTGCGGGGCAGTGCCGTCTGGCAGGCGATCGAACGCGCCTGGCGGACCGGAGCGGCCCTGGCCGGGTGCTCCGCCGGCGCGATGGCGCTCTCCGCCGGGTTCCCCGGCTTCCGCCGCCCCTGGCGGGCGTCGCCGGGGCTGGGCCTGGTGCCCGTGGTGCGGGTCGTGCCGCACTTCGACCGGTTCGGCGCGCGGCTGCCGGACGTCGCGCTGCGCGGGGTCGGCCGCGGCGAGGCCTCGGCCCTCCTGGTGGGCATCGACGAGGAGACCGCGCTCGTCGGCGGCCTCGACGGGTGGCAGGCCGAGCCCGGCGGCCCGGGCAACGCGTGGCAGGTGCTGGGGCGGCAGTCGGCGTGGCTGCTCGGCGCCGGCGGCCGCACCCGGGTCGCCTCCGGGGAGAGCGTCGTCCTTCCGGTGCCCGCCGCCGCGTGACCGCCGTCCGCCAGAACGTGAGGCACCGGCCCGCGGGTGCGGGTGATCCCTCACATGATCGGCGCCCGGCGGGACTTGCGCCCCGGCCCCGCGGTGCGGACGATCCCCGCATGACCCCCGACCACAACCGGCCCCGCCCCACCCCGGGCGAGTCCGTCTGGGGGGACGAGTCGCCGGCGGTGGACGCCGTGCTCGACTGGGTCGGCGGCCACGTGGCGCGCGGCACCGACCCGACGACGACCGCGCGGCCGGCCGCCTCGCTCGCGGCCGAGACCGGTCCGACCGTCACCCCCGAGGGCATCGGTTCCCGCCGCGCCCTGGAGATCTTCGACAGCGTCCTCGTGCCCGCGACCCGGGCGCAGGAGGACCCGCTCAATCTCGCCTACATCCCGTCCGCACCGACCCGGGCGGCCATCGCCTTCGATCTCGCCACCAGCGTCGCCAACATCTTCGGGGGCCACTGGGAGACGGGCGCGGGGGCGATCCACGCGGAGAACCAGGTGCTCGCCTGGCTCGCCGGGCTGCTCGGATGGCCCGCCACCGCCGGCGGCACCTTCGTCAGCGGCGGGACGACGGGCAACCTCTCGGCGCTGGCCGCGGCACGGCACACCGCCGCGCAGCGCCGGCGGGCCCGCGGGCTGCCCGCCCGGCCCGGCGACGGCTGGGCGCCTCGTCTGCACCTCCGAGGCGCACTCGTCCATCCGGTCGGCCGCGATGGTGCTGGACGTCGACGTCGTCACCGTGCCCGGCGACGAGCGGGGGCGCCTCACCGGAGCGGCCCTGGACCGCTTGCTGGAGGCGGCCGGCGAGCGGGTCTTCGCCGTCGTCGCGTCCGCGGGGACGACCAACGCCGGCATCGTCGACGACCTCGTCGGCGTCGCGGACGTGTGCGAGCGGGCCGGCGTGTGGCTGCACGTCGACGGCGCCTACGGCGGCGCGGCGCTGATCTCGCCGCTGACGCGCCGCCTGTTCGACGGGATCGAGCGGGCCGACTCCTTCATCGTCGACCCGCACAAGTGGCTGTTCGCGCCGTACGACTCGTGCGCCCTGCTCTACCGGCGTCCCGAGCTCGGCCGAGCCGCGCACAGCCAGCAGGCGAGCTACCTCGACCAGGTCGACCGGCGGGAGTGGAACCCCTCCGACCTCGCCGTCCACCTCACCCGCCGCCCCCGCGGGCTCCCGCTGTGGTTCAGCCTCGCCGTGCACGGCACCGACCGCTACCGCGAGGCCGTCGAACGCAGCCTGCACACGGCGCGGACGGTCGCGGACGCGGTCCGGGCACGGCCCTACCTGAAGCTCGTCGTTCCGCCGGAACTCTCCGTGCTGCTGTTCGAGCGCGTGGGCTGGGGCCCGGAGGACTACACGACCTGGTCGAAGAAGCACGCCCTCGCCGGTGACTTCCTCTGCGTGCCCACCCGCTGGCAGGGTGAGTGGGTGCTCCGCCTCGCCTTCGTCAATCCGGCGACCCGCGCCGACGAAGTCGTCGCCGCCCTCGACACGCTGGCCGAACCGTGACAGATGCCCGCGACGCGACATCCCGTCGCTCGCAGTGGTCACGTGGACACAGCCCGACGAGGTACCGTTCCGTCGACGGGAGGGCGGCCTGGATGGACGATCGCACCGTCCTGCCTTCGTGGCAGGGCCCGGCGCAGCCTGACGACGGGACACCCGGCGAGGCGACGGCTGACGACGACAGACCCGTTGTCGTGCACCGGTACCGGCTGAGCCTCGAGACGGCCGTCTCGGTGCAGTCCGACGGCGCGGGGTGGTCCTGCACCCCCGAACGCAGCGCCGGCGGAAGCGTCGCGGCCGAGGAATGGCGCGAGGCCGAGGAGGGTGACGGGGCCGCTCAGGCCTTCGTCGACCTGCTCCGCTACGACGACCTGCCCGAGGTGCCCGGCTTCCGCGTCGTCCGGCTCGCGACCCCGCCCGAAGCCACCGGCGAGCGGGCCATGAACCCCGACCCCGGCGACGGCCGGACCCACTCCAACGTCGTCGTCGGCGAGCGCGTGGTCGTCGCGTGGATGCGGCGCACCGTCGACGCCCCCCACCCGGGAGCGCTCACCCTGCAGCATCTCGCGGAGCACGAGTTCATCGGCGTCCCGGAGCTCTACGGCCTGCTGCTCTGGCGCACGCCCGGAGGGGCACGAGGTGCCGGTGGCGACGGCGACCAAGTACCTGCCGCGCTCGCGCGACGGGTGGGGCTGGTGCGGTGACCTCGTGGACGTCGTCGCCGGTCTGGCCACCACCCCGGTGCCGGCCGGGACGCCGTCAGCCGGCATCGACCTCTCCCCGGTGGAACTGCCCGCCCGGCTCGGGCGCCTGGTGGCCAAGCTGCACCTCGCGCTCGCGGCCCCGTCGGCGGTGGACGGCGCTCCGACGGCCCTGGCGGAGGCCGCGGACGTGCGGGACTGGCAGCGCCGGGTGCGCGCGGTGCTGGAGACCGGTGGCGAGCCGGCCGGGGTCGAGGCACTCGACGCCCTCGACGGTCTCGTGGACGACGTCGCGGCCGGCCGCGCCCAGGTGCTGGTGCAGCGGGTGCACGGGGATCTGCACGTGGGCCGGGTGCTGCGGTGGACGCGCGGCCTCTGCGTCGTCGGGTTCGACGCCGCACCGGCCGAGCCGCATCTCACCGGCGCGACGACGCTGCGACCCGCCGCGGTGGACGTCGCCCGGCTGCTGGCCGGCCTGGTCCGGGTGGCGCAGGAGGCCGCCCGGCGTCCGGAGATGCCGGCCGAGGCACCGTGGGCCTGGTACCAGCAGGCCCGGGAGCAGGTGCTGCACGCCTATCGCGCGACCCTGGCCGCGGAGGACCGGCCCGAGCTGCTCGACGAGCGCCTGCTCGCCGCCTTCGAGGCGGCCGAGCTGGCACACACCGCCCGGCCGGAACCGGCGGGCAGCCACTGAGGGGAGCGGCTCAGCCCGCCCGGCGCCAGGTGGCGGGGCGACGGGCGGCGATCTCGAGGTGGACGGGCACGAGGTGCTCGGCGCAGAACCCCGTGTCACCGGCGGCGTCCTCGTCGCACTCGGGGCAGAACACGGCCAGGAGCTCCACAGCCATGCGGTGGGCCGTGGCGCAGGCGGCGTCGCAGTAGTCGTAGCGGACGCCCCGCACGTCGGCCTCGAGCAACGCCCCGCCTCGCCGCCCGCAGTACGTGCAGCGGACCGTACCCATCGCGACTCGACCTCCTCGCAGCGCTGTCGACCCTCTCACCCAGCGTGCATCAGGCCCGCGCGCAGACGGTGGCGCAACGCCGGACATGGGCGGCAAAAAGACCTCGGCCCCCTCCCGATCAGGAGGGGGCCGACGATGCGTGCGTGCGCGAGGGGGGAGTTGAACCCCCACGCCCTTTCGGGCACACGGACCTGAACCGTGCGCGTCTGCCTATTCCGCCACTCGCGCGAGCAGCCGGTAGAGGTTAGCACGGGGCGCGCGGTGCAGCCGAGCTCCTTCCCCGCCGTTAGGCTGGCTTCCGGCGTGCCTGCGTCCGAGCAGGACGCGGGCGGACCGGCCGGCACGGGCGAGCACAGGAGGGAGGGACGGCGTGGGAGTCCTGGACCGCTTCGAGAAGGGCATCGAGCGCGCCGTGAACGGTGTCTTCGCGCGCGCCTTCCGCAGCGAGGTGCAGCCGGTCGAGCTCGCCAGCGCGCTCAAGCGCGAGGCGGACGACAACGCCTCCGTCGTGGGCCGCAACCGGACCATCGCGCCGAACCAGTACGTCATCGAGCTCGGTCCCGCGGACCACCGCCGGCTGGCCCAGTGGGAGGACGCGCTCGGCGACGAGCTCGGCACCGTCCTCAACGACCACGCGCTGCAGCAGCGCTACGCCTTCGTCGGCCCCGTCCGGGTGTCCTTCGAGCGGGCCGAGGACCTCGACACCGGCGTGTTCCGGGTGCGCAGCCGGACCTTCCGGGACGGTGACCACGCCGCCGCCGCCCCGGACGCGGGTCAGGCGCACCGCCCGCAGGCCGGGTACGGCGCCGCGCCGGGCCAGCCGCCCGCGGGGTACCCGCAGCCCGGCTACCAGCCCGACCACCAGCCCGGGCATGTGCAGCCGGAGTACGAGCAGCCGTGGGCGCAGCCGGCCGCCCCTGCGTTCCCGCCCGCGGCGTATCCGCCCGCTGGCCGCCTACCCGCCGGCCCACCCGGCGGCCGCCGCACCGGCGGGTCACCCCGCGCCCGCCTACGGCGGTCGTTTCGGGGGCGACGGGGGGTACGGCCAGGGCTACCAGGCGCCGGCACCGGTGCTCGAGCTCGACGGGCGCCCCATCCCGCTGAACCGCGCGGTCACCGTGCTGGGCCGGTCGGCGGACGTCGACGTCCCGCTCGACGACGCCGGCGTCTCCCGGCGGCACGCGGAGATCCACGTCGTCGACGGGCGCGCCCGCGTCGTCGACCTCGGCTCCACCAACGGCACGTTCGTCGACGGCGAGCGCGTCTCGACCGCGGACCTGCACGACGGCAGCACCATCACCGTCGGCCGCAGCCGGCTCACGTTCCGGCTCGGGCAGCGGTGACCGCCGGGCAATGAGCGAGCTCACCCTCACACTCCTGCGCCTGGGCTTCCTGGCGCTGCTGTGGCTCCTCGTGCTGTCCATCCTCGGCGTGCTGCGCCGGGACCTGTTCGGCACCCGGATCGAGCGCCGGACGCCGCGGTCGGCGTCCGGCGCGCCCGCGGCCGGAGCTGCTCCGCCCGTCGTCCGGCGGTCGCGGCAGGCGGAGCCGCGGCCCTCGCTGCGGACGCTCGTGGTCACCGAGGGGTCGCTCCGCGGGACGACCCTCTCCCTGGGTCAGGCCCCGGTGCTCATCGGGCGCGCGCCGGAGTCGACGCTCGTCCTCGACGACGACTACGCCTCGGCCCGGCACGCCCGGATCTACCCGCAGGACGGCGAGTGGTTCGCCGAGGACCTCGGCTCGACGAACGGGACCTTCATCGGTCCGAACCGCCTCACGCAGCCCACCCGACTCGAGGCCGGGGTTCCGGTCAGGGTCGGGCGCACCGTTCTCGAGCTTCGGAGGTAGCGGGTGGCGATCGCCCTGCGCTACGCGGCACGCTCGGACGTCGGACTCGTTCGCCAGACCAACCAGGACTCCGGGTACGCCGGGCCGCACCTGCTGGTCATCGCCGACGGGATGGGCGGGCACGCCGGCGGCGACGTCGCGTCGTCGCTGGCGATCGGCGAACTCGCCCCCCTCGACGGCGAGTCGCACGGCTCCGACGACGCCCTGGCCCACCTCGAGCGCGCGGTCCGCTCCGCCCACGCCGAGCTCCTCGCCCGGGTCGAGGAGGAGCCGCAGCTGGCCGGGATGGGCACCACGGTGACCGCGCTGCTGCGGTCGGGCAACCGGCTGGCCCTGGCGCACATCGGCGACTCCCGCGCCTACCTGCTCCGGGAGGGCGCGCTCACGCAGATCACGAAGGACCACACCTTCGTCCAGACGCTCGTGGACGAGGGCCGCCTCACGCCCGAGGAGGCGGAGCACCACCCGCAGCGGTCGGTCCTCATGCGCGTGCTCAGCGACATCGTCGACGAACCGGAGCCGGACTTCTCGATGCGGGAGAGCCGCGTCGGGGACCGCTATCTGCTGTGCTCGGACGGCCTCTCCGGTGTCGTCAGCTTCGAGACACTCCAGGAGACGCTCGCGAGCGGCGAACCCCCCGGCGTCACCTGCGAGCGCCTCGTCGCCCTGGCCCGGCGCGCCGGCGCGCCCGACAACGTCACGTGCATCGTGGCGGACGTGGTCGACGAGGCCGCCGGAGCGGACGCCGCCCCGTCCGTGGTCGGAGCGGCGTCCGTCGGGCCGCAGCGGCGCTCGCCGGAGGAGGGCACCTCGTCGGCCGAGCGGGCCGCGGCGCTGACGTTCGGGAAGGACGACGGGGTAGGCGACGACGACACCGCCGCGCTGCCCCAGCGGTCGCGCGGGCGCCGGATCGTCCGGCTCGCCGGCGTCGCGGTGGTCGTGCTCGTGCTCGCCGGCGGGGCGTTCGCCGCCTGGCACTGGGTCCGCCAGCAGTACTTCGTCGGGGCGTACGGCGACCAGGTGGCGGTGTTCCGGGGGCTGCCGCAGAACCTCGGCCCGGTCGACCTCGCCAGCCTCGACCACACCACCGGTGTGTTGCTCGCCGCGTTGCCCCCGGCCGACCGTGACTCGGTCCGCGCGGGCATCGTCGTCGACAGCAGCGCCCAGGCCACGGCCAAGGTCGCGGCCCTGCGCGACGCCGCCTGCGGAACCATCGGGACGCCGACGACGTCCCTCTCACCGACGCCCGGCACGAGTGCCACCGCCGGTCCCTCGGCGAGCCCGTCGGCCGGCCCGTCGCCGTCGAGCTCGATCCCCGCCCAGCCCACCCCCACCGGCTCGGTCGCCCAGACGCCCCCTCCGGGGAGCACGGCCGTGTGCGTCGGAGCGGAGTGACCGGCCGATGACCGCGAGCGCCCTGCCGGGCCCGACGACGCGAAGGAGGTGGCCATGGCCGTCGTGACACCTGTCGTTCCACCGACCCGCCGCAACGTGGAGCTGGTCCTGCTCCTGTTCGCGATCGTCGTGGCCGAGGCCGCCTACGCCATCGTCGGTCTCACCGTCCAGGGCGCCGTGCCCAAGGACTGGTGGCTGGTCGGCGGCGGGCTCGCGCTCATCGTCCTCGTCGTGCACCTCGTGCTCCGGTGGCGGGCGCCCTACGCCGACCCGGTGATCCTGCCCATCGCCACCGTGCTCAACGGGCTCGGCCTGGTGATGATCCACCGGCTGGACCTGGCACACCACTTCAACAGGTCCACCTCGCTCGCCACCCGGCAGCTCGCGTGGAGCGCCATCGGCGTCGCCTGCGCCGTCGCCGTGATCATCTATGTCCGCGACCACCGCTCGCTGGCCCGGTACACCTACACGGCCATGGCCGTCGGCTTCGGCCTGCTCCTGCTCCCGCTGCTGCCCGGGCTCGGCCAGGACATCCGCGGCGCCCGGATCTGGATCGCGGTCGGCCCGTTCTCGTTCCAGCCCGGCGAGATCGCGAAGATCTGCCTGGCGCTGTTCTTCGCCGGTTACCTCGTCACCGCCCGGGACTCGCTCTCGCTGGTCGGGCGCAAGTTCGTCGGGCTGCAGCTGCCCCGCGGGCGCGACCTCGGGCCGATCCTCGTCGCCTGGGCGGCGAGCCTCTGCGTCCTGGTGCTGGAGAGCGACCTCGGCACCTCGCTGCTCTTCTTCGGCCTCTTCGTCGCCATGCTCTACGTGGCGACCGAGCGGATCAGCTGGATCGTCATCGGCATGCTCCTCTTCGCGGCGGGCGCCGTGCTCGCGTGGGCGCTCTTCAGCCACGTGCAGGTGCGGGTCAACATCTGGCTGCACCCGTTCGACCCCGCCAACGCCGCCACCGCGTACCAGCCGATCCAGGGCTGGTTCGGCATGGCCAGCGGCGGGCTCCTCGGCACCGGCCTGGGCCAGGGCCGCCCCGACCTCGTGCCCTTCGCGCAGAGCGACTTCATCGTCGCGGCCATGGGCGAGGAGCTGGGCCTCGCCGGCGTGTTCGCCCTCCTCGTCCTCTACGGCATGCTCGTCGAGCGGGGCCTGCGCACGGCCATCGGCGTCCGGGACGGGTTCGGCAAGCTCCTCGCGACCGGCCTGGCGTTCTCGATCGCGCTGCAGGTCTTCGTCGTGGTCGGCGGCGTCACCCGGCTCATCCCGCTGACCGGTCTGACGACGCCGTTCCTCGCCTACGGCGGCTCGTCGCTGGTCTCGAACTGGATCGTCGTGGGCCTGCTGCTCCGGATCTCCGACAGCGCGCGCCGGCCGCCGGAGAGCGTCAGCGTGAGCACCGAGGAGATGGCCCAGGTGGTGGCCGCGTGAACGCACCCGTGCGCCGTCTCTCCGCCGTCGTCGCGGTGTTGTTCCTCGCGCTGTTCGGCAGCTCGACCTTCGTCCAGTTCGTCAGCGCGAACGCCCTCGACAACCGGCCCGGCAACGCCCGCACGATCTACAAGCAGTACAGCCGCGAGCGCGGGCCGATCGTCGCCGGCAAGACCGTCCTGGCGGAGTCCACACCGAGCGACGACCTCTTCAAGTTCCAGCGGCGCTACCCGCAGGGGGCGCTCTACGCACCCGTCACCGGGTACTACGCCTCCGTCTTCGGCTCCTCGACGGGGCTGGAGTCCGCCATGGGGCCGTTCCTCGCCGGGACCGCCGACCAGCTGTTCTTCCCGCGGATCTCCGACCTGCTCACCGGCCGCAAGGCGCAGGGGGCGTCGGTGGAGCTGACCATCGACCCGAAGGTCCAACGGGCGGCGTGGGACGCGCTGGGCGACCAGCAGGGCGCCGTGGTCGCCCTCGACCCCAGCACCGGCGCCGTGCTGGCCATGGTGAGCAAGCCGTCCTACGACCCCAACAAGCTCGCCACGCACTCCCAGTCGGCGGCCCAGAAGGCTTACGACCGGCTGCTGGCCGCAAGCAGCAAACCGCTGAGCAACCGGGCGATCGCCGGCGACCTCTACCCGCCGGGCTCGACGTTCAAGCTCATCGACACGGCCGCGGCGCTCTCCACCGGCAAGTACCACGCGGATTCCCAGCTGTCGGCGCCCGGCGTGCTCGACCTGCCGCAGTCGACGGCCGTGCTGCCCAACGACGACCGGCAGCCGTGCGGCCCGAACAACCAGGTCAGCCTCGCCGACGCGCTGCGGATCTCGTGCAACACCGCGTTCGCCAACCTCGGCATGGCGCTCGGGTCGAAGGCGCTGGCCGACCAGGCGGAGAAGTTCGGGTTCGGCCGCCCGCTGCAGATCCCGCTCACCGTGACGCCGAGCTCCTTCCCGCAGACCGCGAGCCAGGCGCAGGTCGCCCAGGCCTCGATCGGCCAGTTCGACGTCCGCGCGACGCCGATGCAGATGGCCATGGTCTCGGCCGGGATCGCGAACAAGGGCGTCGTCATGCAGCCCTACCTGGTGAGCCGGGTCCGTTCGTCGGACCTCGACGTCGTCTACCAGGCGCAGCCCACGGCGTTCTCCACCGCCGTCTCGCCCGAGGTCGCCGCGGAGATGACGACCATGATGGAGGGCGTCGTCGAGTCCGGCACGGGGACGCGGGCGCAGATCCCCGGCGTCAAGGTCGCCGGCAAGACCGGGACGGCGCAGCACGGCGGCCCCGCGCCCGACGCCTGGTTCACGGCCTTCGCCCCCGCGGACAACCCCAAGGTCGCGGTCGGCGTCGTCGTCGAGAACGGCGGCAGCGCGGGAGAGGCCGCCTCCGGCGGCGCGGTCGCGGCCCCGATCGCCCGCAAGGTCATGGAGGCGGTGCTCGGGCAATGACGATCACACCCGAGACCAGCCTCGACCACCGGTATCTGCTCGTGCGCCGGCTGGCGTTCGGAGGCATGGGCGAGGTCTGGGAGGGCAGCGACGTCGTCCTCGACCGCCCGGTCGCCGTCAAGATCCTTCGCGCGGAACTGGCGGACGACGACGCGTTCCGCCGCCGCTTCCGGGCGGAGGCGCGGACGGCGGGCCGCGTCCCGCACCCCGGCATCGCGGCGGTGTACGACTACGGCGAGACGACGGTCGAGGGTCGCTCGCTCGCCTACCTGGTCATGGAGCTGGTGCCGGGCGAGGCGCTGTCCGCGCTGCTCGCCCGGGAGGGAGCCCTCGGCGCCGACCGGACGCTCGACATCGTCGCGCAGGCGGGCCGCGCCCTGCACGCGGCGCACGAGCGCGGCGTGATCCACCGGGACGTGAAGCCGGCGAACCTCATGGTGACGCCGGACGGCCGGGTCAAGGTCACGGACTTCGGCATCGCCCGGCCCGACGACCACGAGCCGCTGACCGCGACCGGGCAGGTGATGGGCACCGCCCACTACCTGGCGCCGGAACTCGCGCGCGGCCGGGCCGCCACCGCCGCCTCCGACATCTACGCGCTCGGCGTCGTGGCCTATGAATGCCTCGCCGGTCGGCGGCCCTTCGAGGGCGACGACCAGATCGGGGTGGCGACGGCGCATCTCTCCGAGGAGCCCCCGCCGCTGCCGGAGACCATCGCCCCCGAGGTCCGGGCCCTGGTGGCGGCCGCGATGGAGAAGGACCCGCAGCGCCGCATCGCCGGCGCCGACACGTTCGCCGCGGCCGCGGAGTCGCTGCGCCTGCGCCTGTACGGCAACCCGCCGACCACCGGCGGACTCGCCAACGGAACGGGCGGCCTCGGGGCCGCTCCGACGGTCTTCGGCATCGGGGCCGCCGGCGCCCTCGGAGGCGTCGCCGCCCTCGACCACGGCCTCGGCCTGCAGACGCCGCCGCCCGGGGCGCCGCCGTACGCCTCGCCGCCGTTCGGCGCCCCGCCCGCCGGCGGTTCCGCGCCGCTCGGCACTCCGCCCCCGGGCGCGACCACCGCCTCCGGTGCGCCGCTGGGCAGCGGCGGGCTGGGCGGGTCCCCGGCGTCCGGGTACCAGCGCCCGCCGACGGCTCCGCTGCCCGTGCTCGGTGAGGGCGGCGCGCGGCCGGCCGGGCGCCGGGTCCGATCGGTGTCACTCCCCATGATCGCGCTCGTCGGTCTGGTGGCGGCCGTCGTGATCGGGACCCTGATCGTCGCGCTGCGCCCGAGCGGGAGCGGTGACAACGGCGGGGCGCAGCAGACCCCGACGTCGCCGTCCGTGAGCACCAGCCACCGACCGAGCCGGTCGTCCACAACCCCCTCGACGAGCGTGCCGGTGGTGCCCGGCGGAGGGGGGCAGACCACGGCGTCGACGACGACCCGGGGCACGCCGACGCCGTCGAAGAGCGCCAAGCCGAGCCCGACGCCCAAGTCGAGCAGCAGCCCTTCACCGTCGGCGTCCGCGAGACCCTCCCCCTCGCCGACGCCCACCGGGGCGGGCACGACCAGCCCGTCGCCGACCGTCGAACCGCCGCCGCCGACCTCGCCGGCGCGCGGGTTGGCCGACGGCGACGCGCGGCAAGGACGGAGCGGGCTCCGTTGGGTGGACACTGGTGCGTCGGGAACTGAGGGGTCGGGCACGACGTGACGATGGTTGGGATGGATGCGGTGAACGACAGGCCCCACGTGCTGGGCAACCGCTACGAGGTCGGCGAGTTGCTCGGCCGAGGCGGGATGGCCGAGGTCCACATCGGGCGTGACACCCGGCTGGGCCGCGTCGTCGCCATCAAGCTGCTGCGCACCGACCTGGCGCGCGACGCCACCTTCCAGGCCAGGTTCCGGCGCGAGGCGCAGTCCGCCGCCGCCTTGAACCACCCGGCGATCGTCTCGGTCTACGACACGGGCGAGGAGCAGATCGTCGAGTCCGGCGGTGCCGCCGTCAACCTGCCGTACATCGTCATGGAGTACGTCGAGGGCCGGACGCTGCGCGAGCTCATGCACGACGGGCGGCCGCTCGACGTCGACACCGCCCTCGACGTCACCGCCCGGGTCCTCTCGGCGCTGGAGTACAGCCACCGCACCGGCATCGTGCACCGGGACATCAAGCCGGCGAACGTCATGGTCACGCCGAACGGCGACGTCAAGGTCATGGACTTCGGCATCGCCCGCGCGATGGCCGACGCGTCCTCCACCATGACCCAGACCCAGGCCGTGATCGGCACCGCCCAGTACCTGTCGCCCGAGCAGGCGCGGGGCGAGACGGTCGACGCCCGCAGCGACCTCTACTCCGCCGGCTGCCTGCTCTACGAACTCCTGACCGGGCGGCCGCCCTTCGTCGCGGACTCGCCCGTCGCGGTCGCCTACCAGCACGTGCGGGAGGAGCCGCAGCCGCCGAGCGCGTTCAACCCGGCGGTGCCGGAGGCGGTCGACCGGATCGTGCTGCACTCGCTGGCCAAGGACCGTGAGTCGCGCTACCAGACGGCGGACGAGTTCCGCGCGGACATCGAAGCGGCGCTGGGCGGGCGTCCGGTCTCCGCGTACGCGGCCGGCGCGGCCGCAGGTGCGGCGACCACCCAGTTCCTGGGTGCGGCGGGTGCAGGCACCCGCACGATGCAGCCCGCGACCGAGCCGTACGCCTCCGGAGCGCCCACCACGGCGGCGGGAGCCGTCGGCGGCGGGATGCTGCCGGGCAGTCCGGTCGACGACGACTACGGCTACGGTCCGCGGCGCGACCGCCGCGCGCCGGAGCAGCGCGGCCGGGGCTGGTCCTACGCCCTGCTGGGGCTCGGCGTCCTCCTCGTCGCGGGTCTCGTGATCTTCACGATCCTGAAGGTCACCGGTGGGAGCAGCGACGTGAAGAGCGCGGCGGTCCCGCCCGTGCAGGGCCTGAAGCTGGAGCAGGCGCTGTCCCAGCTGAGCGCCGTCGGGTTCACGAACGTCGACCACTCGCAGACGAAGGCGGACGACTCGGTGCCGGCCGGTTCCGTGCTGACCCAGGACCCGCCGTCCGGCCAGACGGTGGCCGTCACCAAGCAGATCACGCTGGTGCTCTCCAGCGGACCCAACGCGGTGTCCGTGCCCGACGTGACCGGGAAGTCGCAGAACGACGCGACCGCCGCGCTCCAGCAGGCGGGGCTGCAGATCGGCAGCATCACGGAGAAGGACAACAAGAACTACAAGCAGGGCCAGGTCATCTCCACCAACCCGGACGCCGGCAGCAGCGCGGCCAAGGGCACGAAGGTGAACCTCGTCGTCGCCAGCGGCAACGTTCAGCTCCCCGATCTCAAGGGCAAGACGCTGCAGGAGGCGACGAACGCGCTGACGAAGCTCGGTCTCACGACGAACCCGACGTTCGTCGACGCCCAGCCCGGGCAGCAGGTGGGCATCGTCGTCGCGCAGAACCCGGGCAAGGGCTCCGTCCAGGTCGGCTCGACGGTGAACATCAGCGTGACCCAGCCGGGGACCCCACCGACCCCGACCCCGACGCCGAGCGACTCCGGGCAGCCGTCGCCGTCGTCCTCGCCGTCGCCCTCCTGATCGGGCCCGGGCAGCACGACGGGCCGATACCGCCTCGGCGGTGCCGGCCCGTTCGTCGTCCCTCAGCGCCGGACGAGCGGCGCGAGCCCGGCGGAGCGACCGACCGCGTCCGGGTCGCCGCAGACCTGCAGCCAGTTCGCCAGGAGACGGTGGCCGCCCTCGGTGAGCACCGACTCGGGGTGGAACTGGACGCCGAAGAGCGGCAGCTGCCGGTGCTGCAGCGCCATCACGACGCCGGACGCCGTGTGCCCGGTGACCTCGAGCTCGTCGGGGACCGTGTCCGCGAGCACGGCCAGCGAGTGGTAGCGGGTCGCGGTGAACGGCGACGGCAGTCCGTCGAGGACGCCGACGCCCTCGTGCTCGACCTGGCTCGTCTTGCCGTGCATGAGCTCGGGCGCGTGCGCGACGGTGCCGCCGAAGACCTCGCCGAGCGCCTGGTGGCCGAGGCACACCCCGAGCAGCGGCTTCCCGGCGTCCGCGCAGTACCGCACCATGTCCGGGCTGACCCCGGCCTGGGCGGGGACGCCGGGGCCGGGGGAGAGCAGCACGCCGTCGTGGTCGGCGGCTTCCCGGGTCGTCACCGCGTCGTTCCGCAGCACGTCGCACTGCGGCGCCGAGCTGGGCGAGGTAGCCCGCGATGGTCCAGACGAAGCTGTCGTAGTTGTCCACGACGAGGATCCGGGTCGTCATCGCTGCTCACCTCCGCGCTGGGCTCGGGCACCGCTCGGTGCCCCGCCATCGTCGCACGGGGTCATCCGGATGTGGGCGAGGGCGTCGAGGCCCGGGACGCCGAGGGCACCGGTGCCCCCTCCGGCGAGCCCGACGGGGACGGCGTCGGCACAGGCGTGGCGTAGCGCAGGTCGAGGCTGCCGGTGAAGGCGGGGAACGTCTGGTCGCCCTGGTCCTGGACGCTCCAGCCGAGCCCGAACACGGTGGAGAACTCGCGGTAGATCTGCAGGGCGGCCGAGGCGTCGAGGGCCTGCCGCAGCTTCGCCGGGTCGCCGATCGCCGTGATCCGGTACGGCGGGGAGTACACCTGACCCTGGAGCAGCAGCGTGTTGCCGACGCACCGGACGGCGCTGGTCGAGATGACCCGCTGATCCATGAGCATCATGGCCTCGGCGCCGCCGAGCCAGAGGGCGTTGACGACGGCCTGCACGTCCTGCTGGTGGACGACGAGGTCGTCCGCGGTCACGCCGGAGGGCAGGGTGCTGCGGCGCGGGGCGTCGTCGAGGACGACCTGGACCGCCTGACCGCTGACGGGTGTGAGGCCGGCATGGTCCGCGAGCACGTCCGCCCGGCGCCGCAGCTGCTGCACGGTCGCGTTCCCCCCGGCAGCCACCGATGACCTCTCCTCGACCTCGCGGCGCAGCGCCGTCGAGCTGGGCGAGCTGGCCGGCGTACCGGGCCTGCTCGCTGCGCAGCAGCGCCACGGCGTCGCCACGGTCCGACCGCAACTGCGTCCCGCGCGCCGTCACGGCGCTGACGGCGAACAACAACCCGGCCGCCACGAGGACGCCGAAGACGCCGAGGCTGGCGGGCCGGACGCGGCCGAGAACGGGTCGCACACCGGTTCCTTCCGGGTGTCGAGCGGGAACTCCCGCGACGGGGAGTCGGAGCTACGCTACCTGCAGGGGCCGACGCGCAGCGCCGGCCGGCCAGGAGTCCTCCGGCGGCGGCTCGCCGGATGCGAAGCAGAACGGGAGCACGCCATGCCCGAGTCCAGGGTCCGCAAGCAGGCGGCCTACATTCCGCCGGCCCAGCGGTCGAACGCCAAGAAGCCGAACCCCCGCTGGTGGGCGCCCGTGATGCTCGGGCTCATGGTTCTCGGGCTGGTGTGGGTCGTGGTGTTCTACATCAGCCAGACGTCCTACCCGATCCCGGACATCGGCAACTGGAATCTCGCCATCGGCTTCGGCCTGCTGCTCGTCGGCTTCGGCATGACCACTCGCTGGCGCTGAGCACGATCCGACGACGCCCCCCGGCCGAACGGCCGGGGGGCGTCGTCGTCGTTCTGGCGCGTCCTCCACAGGGTTGCTCACAGCTGTGGAATTACACCGGTGTTATCCACACCCGCCCTCCACAGTGTGGAGAGCGACTCGATCTCCGCACCCGTCGGCAGCGTCTGGGTCCGGACCGCCACGACGGCCACCAGGGCGACGGCGACGCCGGCGAGGGCGGCCCAGCGCAGCCCGGACCCACTGGTTCGAGGCAGGTGGACGAGGAGGGCGGCGACGAGGGCGCCCGTGACGAGGCCGCCCAGATGGGCCTGCCAGGCGATCCCGCTGGCCACGAAGCCCAGCACGGCGTTGATCGCCACGATCGCGACGATGCCGCCGACGTCACGCCCCAGTCGCCGGTTCACGACGAAGAGCGCCCCGAAGAGCCCGAACACGGCGCCGGAGGCACCGACGGTCGGCGTGTTCCAGGCCTGCACGTCGTAGGGGCTGACGATCAGGTAGTACCCGACCGAACCGCCCAGCGCGCTCAGGAGGTACAGCGCGGCGAACTGTGCCCGGCCGAGCAGCCCCTCCAGGTACGGCCCGACCATCCACAGCGCGTAGAGGTTGAACGCGATGTGCAGCAGGAACGACGTGGAGTGCAGGAAGGCCGCGGAGACGAACCGCCAGGGCTCGGCGATCGCCAGCGGGGCGTAGAAGTCCAGCCGCTCGGTGACCCGGTCCCCCGTGCCCCACTGGAGCAGGAACAGCCCGACGCACAGGCCGATGATCGTCAGCGTGACGACGGGGCGTCCCTGCGACGCGAGACCGCCGAAGACGGTGCGTGCCGCCCGAGATCCCCGTGCCTGCTGCCGGACGCAGTCGACGCACTGGACGCCGACCGCGGCCGGCCGCTGGCACTCCGGGCAGACCGGCCGCTCGCACCGCTGGCAGCGGACGTACGAGACCCGGTCGGGATGACGCGGGCAGACCGGTACCTGCTCGGTGGCCTGCGACGCCTCGGGCGGCAGCGACGTGGTCACCCCCGCTCGACCGTGACCTTCTCGATGACCACCGGCTCGACCGGGACGTCGCCCCGGCCCGTGCGGGTGGCCGCGATGGCGTCGACCACCTGGCGGCCGGCGGCGTCCGCGACCTGGCCGAAGATCGTGTGCTTGCCCTGCAGGTGGGGGGTCGGGCCGACCGTGATGAAGAACTGGGAGCCGTTGGTGCCGCGGCCGCCGCGCTTGCCGGCGTTCGCCATGGCCAGCTTGTACGGGGCGTTGAAGTCCAGGCCCGGGTGGATCTCGTCGTCGAAGGCGTAGCCGGGGCCGCCGGTACCGGTCCCGAGCCGGTCCCCGCCCTGGATCATGAAGCCCGAGATGACGCGGTGGAAGGTGACACCGTCGTAGAAGGGCTCGCTGCGCTTCTGGCCGGTCTTGGGGTCCTGCCACTCACGCGTGCCCTCGGCCAGTTCGACGAAGTTGCGCACCGTCTCGGGCGCCTGGTCGGGGAAGAGTTCGACCCGGATGTCCCCGCGGTTGGTGTGCAGCGTGGCGTGGAGGGGGCCGGTCAGGGGTTCGGTCACGTCGGATCCGTCCTCGTCGTGGATGCTCGTCAGATCGTCGTCAGGTCAACGGATGGTGCGTGCTCGAGTGTTCCACGCCGGGTTCGCCCTGGTTCCGCTCCGGGCGTACGGATGCCGGGCCGGTGAGTGGCGGCACCCGGCGATGGGGGGAGGATGTTCCGCAGACCGCGCGCCGACCCTGCGTGCGCGCGCCAGGAGCACTCGACGAGGGAGGAGACGACGTGAGCTCGAAGGATGTGACAGCGGGCCCGGCCGTCCGGGCCGCCGCCGAACAGGCGGCCCAGATGGCGCGCGAGCAGGCGGCGGAGGCCGCGCTGCTGGCCCGGGCCGCGGCCGAGAAGGCCGCGCCCCGGGTGGGGGCGGCGGTGGAGTGGGCGAGCCCGCGCATCGAGAAGGGACTGCTGGCAGCCGGTCCCGCGGCCGAGGCGGCCGCGGAGCGGGTGGCTCCCGCGGTGGACGCCGCACGCGACCGCATCGTGCAGGAGCTCCTGCCGAAGATCGTCGAAGCCGTCACCGTGGCGGCAACGGCGGGCGCGGCCGCCCAGCGCACGGCGGCGGAGCGGGTCAGCGCCTCCCTGGAGAACGCGTCGGCCGCGCTGGCCGCGACGCCGCCCCCGCAGCCCTCGCACCGCGGGCGCCGGGTCCTGGTCTTCGGCACGCTCGCGGCCGCCGGTGCCGCCGGGCTGGCCGCCTGGCGGCGCAGCCGCTCGAGCGCCCCGGAGTGGGACGCGCTGACGGCGAACGAGCCGGCCTTCACCGGCGGTCCGGAGCCCACGCCCTCCACGCTGGCGGACCCGGCTCCCTCGGCAGCCGCCACGACCAGCGTGACCGAGCAGCCCAGCCCCGACGGTGCGCCCGAGACCTCCGTCGGTGACCCCGTCCTCGACGGTCTCGGCACCAGCGAGGCGACGCCGGCGGAGGCCGCGGACACGGCCTCGGCCTCGCCGGCCGGGGAGCCCGTCGAGCTCGACCAGCCCGTCGAGGTGGTCGAGGTCGTCGAGGTCGTCGACGTCGAGCCCGTCGACGACGGCACCCTCGGCGACGCCTCGACGGATGACGAGAACCCGAAGACGGGTCGCCGGAGGCGCACGTCGTGAGCCCGCGGGACCCGGTGGTCGCCTCCGGGTGGCCGCCGGGTCCCGAGGTCGACCACCGCCACCGATCCACCGGCGAGCCGGAACCCGGACGACACGTGCCGCAGGGGATGGCGGGCGACGCCTCAGCGGTCGCGGCGCCACCCGAGGCTCCGCCCCGGAGCCCGGCGCCGCCCCGGCTGGCGGGAGAACGTCGACAGGCTGCGCGAGGCCGCCCGGATCGCGCTCCGGCTGCGCGCCACCGCCCCGGACTGGGTCCTCGCGCTGGCGATCTTCGTGGCGAGCCGGCTGTTCGACGGGTTCGTCATCGCCCGCAACGCCGCGCTGGCCGGCACGCACCCGGACGGCACCCCGTACAGCTACCTGTACATCCTCCCGAACTGGGACGGCACCTGGTACCAGGCGATCATCCACCACGGGTACCCGGATCAGCTGCCGCTGGACGCCACCGGACACGTGGCCCAGAACGCCTGGGCGTTCTATCCGCTCTTCCCCACCCTGGTCGGCGGGCTCATCGACGTCACGGGATGGTCGTTCGCCTTCGCCGCGAGCGTCGTCTCGATCGGCGCCGGCGCGCTGGCCGCCGTCGGCATGCAGAAACTCGTCGCCGCGGTCGCCGGCCGGCGGCTGGCGCTGTGGACCGTCGTCCTCTTCTGCTTCTTCCCCGCCGGCGCCGTGCTGCAACTGCCGTACGCCGAGTCGCTGGCGATGGCGCTGCTCGTCGGCGTCCTGCTCTGCCTGCAACGCCGGCACTACCTGCTCGCCGTGCCGCTCGTCCTGCTGGCGGGTCTCGCCCGGCCCATCGCCGTCCCGCTCGCGATCACCGTGCTCGTGCACGGGCTGCGCGTGCTGGTCCGGCGGTCCCGGGGCAGCGATGCGCTGCCCGGGCGCTCGGTGGCCGCCCTCGTCGCGCTGGCGGTCGCGTCGGTCGCTGCCGCCGCCGCGTGGCCACTCGTCGTCGCGATCCGTACGGGCCGGCTCGACGCCTACACCCAGACGATGGCGTCGTGGCGCAACCCGCGGCGGGTCGTGCCGTTCGTGCCCTGGCGCGACGCCGCCGAACGCTTCCTCGGGTTCCTCGGGATGCCCGTGCTCGTCGTCGCGGTCGTGGCGTTGGCGGTCTGGATCCTCCGGCCGCGCGCCGGGGTCATCGCCGGCGACATGCGCGTCTGGTGCCTGGCCTACGCGGGCTACCTGCTCGCCGCGATGGACTCGTTCACGAGCCTGCCGCGCTATCTGCTGCCGCTCTTCCCGCTCGGAACGCTGCTCGCCAACGTCTCCCGGGAGCGGGCGTACCGGGTGGCCGTCGCCGTGGCGTTCGCGGCCGGATCCGTGATCTGGATCGCCGTCGTGTGGCGGTCGAAGACGATGGCGCCCTGATCGGCCCCGCGCCTACCATCCCGGGTATGACCTGGCGACATTGATCCACACCCTGCGGCCCCGCGCCGCACACACCGCTCTGGCCCGTCCGTGGGCCTCCGGGCCGCCGCTCGTCGGCGTCCCCCTCTTCCACGGACGGAGTTGTCATGCCTGGTGTGCCTCGCGCTCCCCGGCGGCTCGTCGCAACGCTGTACACGTACGCCTTCCTCGACGAGTTCGTCCTGCTGTACCCGCTCTACACCCTGCTGTTCGCCCGGACCGGGCTCTCGACCGGTCAGATCTCGTCGCTGTTCGTCCTCTGGTCGCTCACCGCGCTCGCGCTCGAGGTGCCGACCGGCGCCTGGGCGGACGCCGTCTCGCGCCGGCTCCTGCTCTGCCTCGGCCCCCTGCTCGGGGCGCTCGGCTTCGGCCTGTGGGTGGCGGTCCCGTCCTATCCCGCCTTCGCGGCGGGCTTCGTGCTCTGGGGTGCGAAGGGAGCGCTGGTCTCCGGCGCCCTGGAGGCGCTGGTCTACGAGGAGCTCGCCGACGGGGGCGCCGAGGACCGGTTCGCCCAGGTGTGGGGCCGGGCGCAGGCGTTCGGGCTGGTCGCCGTCGTCGCGGCCATCGTGCTGGCCTCCCCCGTCGTCGCTGTCGGCGGTTACGCGGCGGTCGGCGCGGCGAGCGTGGTCGCCGGCCTGGCGCAGGCACTCGCCGGCGTGGTCCTCCCCGAACACCGCCGCGCCCGGCACGACGCGGACGAGCCGTCGGAACTCCTGGCGACCGTCCGCGCCGGATGGTGCCTGGTCCGCGAGGACGGGCGCGTGCGGCAGGCCGTGCTCCTGGTCCCCGCCGTCGTCGCCATCTTCATGTCGCTGGAGGAGTACACGCCGCTCCTGGCCGCCGCGGGAGGAGCCTCCGAGCGCGAGGTGCCGTGGTGGGAGGCCGTCCTCTGGGTCGGCATGACCCTCGGAGGGCTCGTCGCGGGTCGTGCCCACGGGGTCGGCAGCCGTGGCCTCGCCGCGCTCGTCGCCACCGCGGCCATGCTCGTCGTTGCGGGCGCGGCCTCCGGCCGGGCCGCCGGGCTGGTGCTGGTCGCGGTGGCGTTCGGCCTGCTGCAGATCGGCACGGTGCTGACCCAGACCCGGCTGCAGCAGGCCGTCACCGGCCCGGCACGGGCGACGGTGACATCGCTCGCGTCGCTCGCCGACGACCTCGCGGCGCTGCCGGTCTACCTCGCCTACGGATGGCTGGCGGACGCCGGCGGCTGACGGCGTCGCCTTCGCCGTGCTGGCCCTGCCGTACCTGGTCACGGCCGGGTGGATCCTGCGTGCGGACGCCGCCCGACCCCGCGTCCGGGCCGGATGAGACGATGACGGACGTGCTCGAGGGCGTCCAGCGGACCTACCGGTCCCCCGCGCTGCTGGGTCTGGGCGTCACCGCGCTCGTGCTCGTCGGCGGGGCGACGCTCTGGGTGTCGGTCGACCAGTTCCTCGACGGGCGCTGGCTGCCCGGGTGCGGTGACGCTCCTGTCGGGCGTGGTCCTCGGCGAGCTGACGGGCGAGGTCTTCGTGCGGCCCAGGGTCTCGGCCACGCCCGCGGGGGTCGAGCTGGTCAACCCGTTCCGGACCGTGCTCGTGCCGTGGCACGAGATCCGCGGCGTGGAGACGCAGCTGGCCCTGCAGATCGTCGTCGACGGGCGCAAGCACGCGAGCTTCGCCGCCACCGGCAATCGGCAGCCCCAGGGGAGTGTGATCGGCGGGATCGTCAGTCGCAGACTCACCCCCGGCGGCGGGGGTTCCCCCTACGGTCCGTCGCCCCAGACCCGGCTCACGGCGCCGCTGGAGTGCAGGTTGTTCATCGACGAGGGGCTTGCCGCCTGGCGGTCGACCCGGCGCGGCGACGGCGAGGACGACGCGACCGTGCGCATCACGTGGCACCGGCGGTGGCTCCTCGCGTTCGCGGCGTCGGTGGTGCTCCTCGCCGCCGCGAGCGCCGCCCTGATCGCCTCCTGACCGCCGCTGCGCGCCCCTCGGCCAGCCGCGGTCAGGAGGAACGGTTGCGGCGACCGGCGCGGAGGGCCTCCATCGTCGCGGCGAGGCGATCTGCGCGGGTCTCCGGTTTCTTCGCCTCCTCGATCCAGCGCACCCACTCCTTGCGATGGGTATAAGCGAGGCCGTCGAAGAACTGCCGCGGCCGGGTCGTCACCGGCCAGCTCCCGGGCGAGGTCCGCCGGCACCGCGACCTCCCGCTCGGCGCTGTCGGGCGTGAGCGTGACCTCCACCTCGTCGCCGGCGCTCACACCGGCCGCCTGGCGGTTCTCCGCGCTCAGCGGCAGCAGGAACCTGCCACGCATGGTCGCGACCGTACTGCGGTAGGTGTGGCCGCCGAGCGTGACGGTGACGGCGGGCCGCCGGCCCTGGCCGAGCCGCTCGACGACGTCGGGCGGCACCTCGAAGCCCGTCGCGGTCCTCCCGCCGAGCTCGACGATCGCACGGAAGCGCACCTCTTCGGCCATGCTCGGTCCTTCGTCGGCGTCGGGCCGGGCGCCGCCGGCCGGGGCGCTCCACGGTAGCGACGCCGCGAATGCGCCGCATCAGCCGGCCCGCGTCTCCCGCTCGACGCCCGTCCACCCGCGGGGACGTCGCGGCGGACGACGCGGCCGACGGGGCGGGGCGAGCAGGTCACCCCCGGTCGCCCGGTCCCGCGTCCCCTTGCTCCGGATCGCCCGTCCCCGCCTCCCCGAGCGCCCGGATCAGCTGGGCGCGCGACGACACCCCGAGTTTGGGGAAGATGCGGTACAGGTGACTCCCCACGGTGCGGTGCGAGAGGTACAGGCGCCGGCCGATCTCCTTGTTGCCCAGGCCCTCCATGACGAGCCGCGCGATCTGGCTCTCCTGCGGGGAGAGCAGGTCCCAGGCGCTCGGCACGGGCACGCGGGCTGCTCTCGCCCGCGGCCCGCAGCTCGCGCCGCACCCGCTCCACCCAGGGCCGGGCGCCGGTCCGCACGAACTCGTCCCGGGCCGCCCGCAGCTGCCTGCGGGACTCGCTGACCCGCTGGTGCCGGCGCAGCCAGCTCCCGTACGCCAGCAGCAGGCGTCCGTGCTCGAACGGCCAGTCGCTCCAGTCACGGTCCAGGGCGGAGGCGAAGGCCTGCTCCGCCTCGTCGGGCTCGGCCAGCACGGCGCGCGCGTAGCGCACGGCGACGTTGACGCCGACCGCCGGCGTCCGCGCGGCCAGCGGCGCGAACCGGGCCAGCTCCGCCCGCGCCTCGTCCGCGTGCCCGGTCTGGACGGCGGCCTCGGCGAGGTGGCCGAGGCTGCGGCACGCCTGCATCCGCTGGTGCGCCGCGTCCTGCGGCTCGAAGAGGTGCCACAGGTGGTCGAACGCCTCGTCCGGCCGCCCGAGACCGGCCGCCGTGACCCCTCGGGCGAGGTGGGTGACCGCGAGGCCGATGGTGTTCCGCGTCGCGCTCGCCAGCTGCGCGGCCCGGGCGCCCAGCGCGTCCGCACCCTCCTCACCACGCAGTCCGCTGATCATCGCCTGGGCCGCCAGTCCCGCGGCCTCCGGGATCGGCTGGCGGACCTCGCGCGCCACCCGGACGCATTCCTCCGCCGCGGGTGCGGCCACCTGCCAGCGTGCCCGGCGCAGTGCGGACCAGGTGAGCAGGCTCAGGGCCTCGGCGAGCTGGGGCAGCCGGCCCTGCTCGCGCAATCCCTCCGCCGCCGCCGAGAGGTACGCCTCCGCCTCGGCGTAGGCGCCCACGGAGGCGGCGGCGAACCCGCACATCAGCAGGTCGACGGCGTCGTCGTCCCGCCCGGGGACGCGCCGGCGCAAGGCCTCGATCACCCGCCCGCCGCGATCGAACGGTGCCGCGTTCGCCTGGATGACGAGCAACCGCGGGTCCTGATCGCTCACGCCGAGCCGGTCGGCCGCCTCGACCACCCGGCGCTCGACGTCCGCGCCGAAATCGAGGTGCCAGCAGCGCGAGGCGGCCCTGAGGAGGAAGCGCAGGGCGAGGTCCACGTCCTGCTGGCGCACGCTCTCCTCTGCGAGACCGACCAGCGCGTCGACGCGTGCGGCACCGCCCTGCATGGACTCGTCGGTCGTCTCGGCCACCGCCTCGAGCCGGAGCCGGTCGTGAGGGTGCTCCAGCAGCGGACCGGCCCGGGCGAGGTGCTCCCGGGCGAGGTCGGTGCGACCGGAGGCGGTGGCGAGCTCCGCCACCCGCAGCAGGCGACGCCCGCGCGGAACCGCCGACTCGCTGAGCCGGGCAGCGCGTTCGAGGGCGTGCATGGCGGCCGCCACCGCACCGCGGCGCTCGGCCCGCAGGGCGGCCGCGTCGAGCTCGCGGGCCACGGACTCGTCGGGCGCGGCGACGGCGTGGGCGAGGTGCCAGGCGTGCCGGTCCGGCTGGTGCACCGTCACGGTGGCGAACGCGGCATGCACGGCCTGGCGTCGACCGGGCGGCGCGGCCTGGTTCACGGCGGACCGGACCAGCGGGTGGCGGAACCGGACGCCGTCGCCGTCGAGGACGGCCAGTCCGGCCGCCACGGCCGGCTCGAGATCCGCGACGGCGCGGGGCATCCCCGCCACGGCACCGGCCACCGCGAGGACGTCGGCGACGTCGCCGGTGTCGCCGACCGCGGCGGCGAGCAGCAGGTCGCGGGTGGCGTCCGGCAGCTCGGCGACCCGCCCGGCGAAGGAGCGCTCGAGGCGCCGCGTCAGTGGCTGCAGCCCGTCGGACAGCTCCGGGCCGGCTTCCTCCTGCAGGGAGAGCGGCAGTTCGAGCACGGCCAGCGGGTTGCCCTCGGCCAGCGCGAGGACCTTGACGCGCAGTCCCGGGTCCAGCCCGGGGCGGGTCAGGTCGATCAGGGCCGCGGACGTCGGCGCGTCCAGCGGACCCAGCACCAGCTCGGGCAGCCCGGCGTCCGCGAACACGTCACCCCCGGAGGCCCGGGTGGCGACGAGCAGGAGCACGGGGTCGGGACTCAGCCGGCGCGCGACGAACGCGAGCACCTCGAGCGACGAGGGATCGAGCCAGTGCGCGTCGTCGACGACGAGGACGGCGGGCCCGCGGGCGGTGACGGCGGACAGCAGGTCGAGGCAGGCGAGCGCCACACCGAAGACGTCCACAGCCGCGTCGGCCGCACCGAAGGCGCCCTCGAGGACCTCCCGACGGGGGCGCGGAAGACCGGCGACCTCCCGCTCCACGGGGCGGAGGAGCTTGTGCAGTCCCGCGAGGGGCAGCTGCCGCTCGGTCGGCGTCCCGTCGGTCCGGAGCACCTGGCGGTCGGTCTCCGCCGCCTGCCGCACGGCCCGGTCGAGCAGGGCGCTCTTGCCGACGCCGGCGTCACCGCGCAGCACGAGGGCGGCGCCGTCCTCGGAGGTCGCCGCGAGCGCCGCCTGCACGGCGTCGAGTTCCCGCTGCCGTCCCAGGAGCGGCCCTCGGGGGGTGGGGATCGGGCTGGTCGCCATGGCCGGCGCGGTCCTCCCCCCGGTGATCCTGGCCCCAGCATGCCGAACACCGGGCCGGCCCACCACACGTGCGACGGAGCCCGCTCCTCAGCCGGCCTCCTGCCGGACGGTCGGGGGAGGTGAATCGGTGGCGTCGAGCGGAACGGAGGAACCGGTGACGAGACCGGTCTGCACCGCCTGGCGGGGCAGCACCGCGCCGAGGAGCCAGTCACTGCCCACACGGATCCGGTTGCCGGGGATCGAGAGGAGGTGGTAGCCGCGGGTGACGGCCTTCGCCGGGAGACCGGAGAGTGGCATCCCGAGCGGGTCGGCCACGGCGTCGCGGCCTGCGAGGTCGACCACGAACCCGAGGTCGTGGTGCTTGTACGGGCGGCGTTCGCCGTCACCGTAGGACGCGGCGACGATCTGGGCCGCCAGCCGCCCCTGGCGCACCGCGTGCTGCGCCGTCATCGCGGTGATCTCCCCGGGCCGGGTGAGGTCCGGGACGGCGGCCGCGTCTCCACAGGCGACGATCTCCGGATGCCCGGGCACGGTGAGGTACTCGTCGACGACGAGCCGCCCCTGCGTGGTCTCCAGGCCCAGGTCCGCCACGAGCGGGTCGGGCCGCACGCCGACACACCAGACCAGAGTGCGGGTCGGCACGAAGCTCGCCGTCGCTGAGCTGGACGCCGTCCATGCGGGCCTCCGCCACGGAGATCCCCAGCCGCACGTCGACACCCCGCTCCTGCAGCACGCGCAGAGCGCCTTGCGGACATCCGGGGGTTCAGCCCCGGCAGCACGCGGGGGGCGACGTCGAGCAGCATCCAGCGGGGCCGGACGTCGCCGAGCCCGGGGTGCTGCCGGGCCAGGGCGTCGGTGAAGCAGGACGCCGGCGGCCGCGACCTCCGTGCCGGTGTAGCCGGCGCCGACGACGACGAAGGTGGTGCGGGCCCGGGCCTCCGCGTCGTCGTCCGCACCGTCGGCGAGCTCGACCTGGCGCACGAGGGTGTCACGCAGGTAGAGCGCCTCGGCGAGGCCGCGGAACCCGTGCGCGTACCGGGTGACGCCCGGGATG
This sequence comes from uncultured Actinomycetota bacterium, assembly GCA_963755755.1. GTDB lineage: Bacteria > Actinomycetota > Actinomycetes > Actinomycetales > Kineosporiaceae > DATKNA01. The sequence goes on along the minus strand of CAVWLJ010000014.1, from coordinate 9,903 downwards.
GGCAGGAGCTTGTTCACGCTGCCCGCGGCGAGGACGAGGCGGTCGTAGCCGACGCTCCCGACCATCCCTTCGGGCGTCGAGTACGAGACCACCCGGCGGGCGAGGTCGATGCCGTCGACCTCGCCCAGCACGAGCCGGACGCCGGGCAGCGTGCCGCTCAGCGACACGGTGATCCGGCGAGGCTCGAGCACGCCGGTGGCCACCTCCGGCAGCAGAGGGGTGTAGAGGAAGTAGTCGGTGGGATTGACCATCGTGATCTGCGCCCGCCCCCGGGCGAGGCGCATCAGACGACGGGCCGCCTCGTGCCCGGCGAAACCCGCGCCGACGACGACGATGCGAGGACGGCTCATGGGATCGCCTCCCGGACGACGGATCGGCCCCTGCCCGTCTGCCCGACGATATCAACGGGAGGCGGATCCGGCTGGGGTCGCCGGAGCCAGACCCTGCTCCCCGAGCCAGTCGAGGACGCGCAGGGCGACCTCCCGCCATCCGCTGTCGATCGTCAGGGAGTGCCCGCGGTCGGGGAACTCGACGAGTTCGGTGACGGCGGAGGAGTGCCGGTACTGCTTCAGCGTCGACTTCGTGATCGACTCCGGCACGGTGTGGTCCCGGCCGCCCATGACGAGCAGGAGGGGACCGCGTCCGGAGTTGCCCGTCTCCACCGCGTCGGGCGAGTGCGGCGAGACGTTCGCCGTCGCTGCCTCGAAGAGCGGCTTCCCGGGGGCGGGGATCGTCCACCGGTCGTAGAGGGCGTTCGACTCGTCCTCGCTGATCGCGTTCCCGAACGCATACCTGAACTGCTCGGCGGTGAGCGAGACGGCGCGGTGCCGGTTGGCCGGGTTCTTGAAGACCGGCAGCGTGGCGCGCAGCGCGGACAGCGGCAGCGGCAGCACGCCCTTGATCTGGGCGGCGTCGATGGCGACGGCGGCGCGGCCCCGGTCCAGCCCGAGCAGCTTCTCGGCGACCATGCCGCCGAAGGAGTGCCCGACGAGGATCGGGGCCTCCGGCAGGCCGGCGATGATGCGCGCTGTAGTGCTCGACCACGTCGTCGATGCCGTGGTCGCCGATCGGCTCCGGGTGTGCCCTGGCCTCCTCCACCGTGTCGGCGATGCCGGGCCACCCGGGAGCTATCGGCGCGAACCCGGCCTGCTCGAGGAGCTCGATCCAGGGTTGCCACGAGGACGCGTGCAGCCAGAGGCCGTGGATGAGGACGACGGGGATGCGGGTGTCGGACATGGCGACTCCTTGGTGAGTGCACTCGAGGGGTTCAGAGGGTGGGTACGAGGCCGCCGTCGATCGTCACGCCGGTGCCGGTGACGTTCGCGAGGCGATCGCCGGCGAGCAGGACGACGAGGTCGGCGACCTCGTGCGGCTGGGTGAAGCGCCGGGTGGCGGCACCGGCGACGGCGCCGGCCTCCACCTCCTCCGCGGTCTGACCGACGGCGGCGGACACGCGCGCGGCGACCCCCTGGTCGCCCAGCCAGAGGTCGGTGGCGACGGGGCCGGGGTGGACGGTGACGAAGCGGACCCCGCGCGGCCCGAACTCCTTCGAGGCCGCCTTCGACCAGTTCACGAGCGCCGCCTTGGCCGCGCCGTAGTCGACGACGAGCGGATCGGGGAGGTCGGCGTTGACGGACGCGATGCTGACGACGACGCCGCGGCCGGCGGCGAGCATCCCGGGCAGGACGGCGCGCGATGCGCGGACGGCGGCCATGAGGTTGAGCGTCAGGCTCTGTTCCCACTGCTCGTCCGCGACGGCGAGGAAGCCCTCGAGCCGCGGGTGGGCCGCCCCGACGTTGTTGACGAGGATGTCCACGCGGGTCCCGGCGAACTCCACGAGGCGGTCAGGGCCGTCGGAGGTCGCGAGGTCGACCTCGAACACGCGCACCCGAGCCGAGGCGGCGAGCTCGTCGAGCGCCGGGGACGACGTCAGCGCGCCCGCGACGACGTCCGCGCCCTCCTCGACCAGCGCGCGGACGATCGCGAGTCCGATGCCCTTGCTCGCGCCGGTGACGACGGCGACCTTGCCCTTGAGTCCGAGGTCCACGAGGTCCACCTCCGGGAACGAGCTGATGGCGACGGCTCGAACGCTAGGAGGCGGGTGACCGCGCCCGCTTGAGTCAATCGACCGCATGCCGCCGACGTCTCCGCAGTCAAGGCTCGCTACGGGTGGCCCGGCTTCAGCTCCTGCGGCCGTGCTGCGGGGGTGCCGCGGTGCCCGTACTGCTCTCGGGCAGCCAGTAGCGGTTCACGGTGTCGGTCGCCGGGTGGGTCGCGCCGGCCCGAGGGGAGGCGAACGCCCTGAGGACGGTGGTCGTCACCTGCCGGACGACGTGGAGGACGGTGCTGTCCGGAACCTTCGGGCACCTGTCGCCGAGCGCGCAGGCCCATCGCATCGTGCCCGCGGCGAACACACCGGCCCCCGAGTGCGCCACCCAGTACACGCCAGTCTGGGCTGTGGGATGGCCCGGGCCGCAGAAGAACCTCGAGTACCCGATCACCGTCATGGGCCGGGGCCGATCCGGGGACGGGTAGACGCGGTCGGACTCGGGCCCCACCAGCGCGGGCAACTGCTCCCCCCGTCGGACGCCGGTCCCCGCATAGCCCCACCAGCCGGGATCGGTGACCGTCCAGGGAGCGTCGGCGGGGAAGCAGTCATAGCGCATGCCGGTCAGGCCCTCCTCGTCGCGGGGTCCGGGCCCGTCCCGGAAGCGCGCGGTGGCACCCGAAGGGTCGGAACGCGCCAGCGGATCCAGCGAGGCGTCCTTGGTGCCGACCACGACCCGGGCGCCGTCCGCGGTTCCGTCCGCGAGGCGGACCCGCCAGTAGGCCGTGTTCGCTCCGAGCACCGCGAGGTTCGTCCCCGCCGCCACCGCCGCGCGGACGCGATCCCACATCGCGCCCGTCCAGTACTCCTCGTGTCCCCCGATCACGATCGCCGTGGCGCCGCGCAGAAGGGCTGGGTGTTCGGCGACGTCGTAGTCCGTCGCCCAGGCCAGCGGCAGGCCGATCCGCTCGGCGAGCCTGACGACCGGCGCGTCGAAGGGAGGGAAGCGGCCGGCTCCGAAGAAGTCGTCGTACGGGCGGTCGAAGGAGACGGCGTAGGACCTGCCCGCGAAGGACCCTCCCCCGTCGTACAGGGAACGGCCGCCCCAGGCGTTGTACGCCTCCCACGTCATGGCCCCGGCCACGACCAGAACGCGTCCGCGGGCGTCCGCGCTACGGACCGTGAGCGGAACCAGCCGCGAGGCCCGTCCCGCGTCGAGGCGGAGCAGGTAGTCCCCCTCCGGCCATCCGGTCGTGTCCAGCACACCGCTCCGATGCCAGGGGGCGACCACCATGCGCGTAGCGCGAGCCCACCGGCTCCGGGAATGGCGGAGGGGACGGTCCTCGCCGCCGGCTGGCGCCCGCCTCGCACCACTCCGGTCCACACCCGCCGGGCCCCCGTACCGCCGTAGAAGCCGACACGCAGTGCCTCGACGCGCACCGGCCCCGGCGGACCGCGCGAACGTACAGGGTCACGGGTTGACCCGGCCTTACCGAGACCTGACCGGCGTACGCGTCGAGGCCGGGTGCATGGCCGCGCCGCGCAGTGAGCTGCCAGTCGCGGGTGCCGGCTCGCGCGTTCTCCGTCCGAACCGCCCGGGCCCACTCCGCGGCGCCCGTGGCCGCGGGTGGCCGTCCCGAGATCGAGGACGCACTCCGGGGGCTGGGGCCAGGTGCCGGCTGGTGGACCGCGGCCGGCGCAGCGCGCGAATGCAGCGCCAGCCCGACCAGCACGAGCGCGACCACGGCAGCGGCCACCACCACGGCGGCCCTGCCTCGGCCCCACGGGACGACCCTCACGCCGACCATTCAACTTCACCAGGGCTGGGGGCCGCGCCTCCTCGGCGTCCATCGAGCGCCCCTCCCAGGCGGCCCCGTCAGATCGACGCGCCCGCTGGGGCTTGTGACGGGTGGCGAGCGAAGGGATGGCGACCGTGACGGACAGGCCGCCGCCCTCCCGCGGTCGAGCCGTGCGTTGCCGGCATGGAGTGCGGCGATGGAGGCGACGATCGTCAGACCGAGCCCGGACCCAGCATGTGAGGCGCGACCGTTGAGCCTCTCGAACGGCCGGAAGATCCGTTCCATGTCGCTCCGGTCGATCATCGCGCCGGTGTTGGCCACGGTGACCACGCTGACTCCGTCTGCGGTGCTGGTACTGATCCAGATCTCCCCTGGGGTGCCGCTGTAGCGGATCGCGTTGCCGACCAGGTTGGCCACGAGGTGCTCGGCGAGCACCGGATCACCTCGGATGACGGCCGGCTCGAGCGCGGCGTGCAGGTGGCGATCGCCCACCTCGGCGGCGTCGAGGACGTCTTCGGCGACCGTGGCCAGGTCGACGTCCTCGTCGACGTAGCCCCGCTCGTTGCGCGCGAGGAGGAGCAGCGCCCCGATGAGGTGCTGGGCGTGGTCGACCGCTCCGCCCCCACGTCGGCCGCCATGTCGCGGAGGTCGTCGGCACTGCTGTGCGGGTCGTCGAGCACGACGTCGATGGTCGTACCCATGACGGTGAGTGGGGTGCGTAGCTCGTGTGACGCGTTCGCGATGAACCGCGCCTGCCCCTCGAAGGCTGCCTGCAGCCGGCCGAGCATCTCGTCGAAGGTCTCGGCAAGCTCCTGGAGTTCGTCACGGGGACCGTCCAACGCGACCCGCGCCGAGAGATTGCGCTCGGATGCGGCGCGTGCCGCAGAAGGTGGTGCGCCGCAGCGGGCGCAGCGCGCGTCCGGCGGTGATCCAGCCGAGGATCGCGGCGAGGGCGAGGACCACGGCCAGCGTGATCAGCGAGTACTGCAGCAGGTGCGACAGAGTGAGATCGCGCTGGTGCCGAGCTCCCTGGAGCTGGAAGTACGCGTTGCACTTCGCGAGGACGCGACCGTTCGGATCAGGCCTGACTTGTTCTGAACGGCACAACGCCAGGAAGCTGGCGGGAGCCGTTTGGTCCTGGCTCTGCGGCTCCAACTGGCGCCACCAGGGTGTAGCTGACTGCCACGACGACGGCTCCGCACAGGGCGAAGAGGCCGGTGTACAAACAGGGTCAGCCTGGCGCGGACGGTCAGCCCAGGAGAGGGCTCACATCCGGTACCCCTTGCCCACCACGGTCTCGATCAGGGGCGGGTCGCCGAGCTTGCGCCGCAGCCGGGCCATCGTGACGGACACGATGTTGCTGATCGGGTCCGCGTTCGCGTCCCACACCTGCTGGAGCAGTTCCTCCGCGCTGACCAGGACGCCGTCGGCGGCAAGCAGAGTTTCCAGAATCCCGAACTCCTTGCCCGTCAGGGAGAGCGCTCGGCCGCTTACGTGGCGCGATGCCGGGCGCGGTCCACGGTGAGGTCACCGCGACACAGAACCGGTGGCGTAGAGGGCGCGCGCCCGACAGCGCCCGCACACGCGCGACGAGCTCCGCGAACGCGAAGGGTTTGCCGAGGTAGTCGTCCGCGCCCAGCTCCAGCCCGTCGACCCGGTCCTCCACGTCGGCGGCGGCGGTGAGCATGAGGATGCGAGGGCCGGACCGGCCACCTCCCGGCAGACACGGTCGCCGTGCACGACCGGCAGGTCGCGGTCGAGCACGATCACGTCGTAAGCCGTCTCGGCGGCGGCCTCGAGTGCAGCTGCGCCGTCGTGGACGACGTCGGCGGCCATCCCGCCCTGACGCAGCCCCTGCGCGATCCGGCCGGCCAGTGTCGCGTGGTCCTCGACCACCAGCACCCGCATTCCTGGCGGTCTGCGCCGGACGGCATGACATCCGTACAACATCGGTAGTAGCGGTGATGTCACCCCCGCCGCGTTAGAACTGCACGCATGACCTGCGCGATCGATCAGTGCGACGATGACGTCACCGAGCGGGTAGCCGGCAGGATGTGGCGCTCCCCTGGCCGGCCCGAGGCGGCCACGGCGGATGCGCGAGGCGGCAACCTCCTGGTCGTCGTGGAAGCGGCCCTCGCGGGCGCCGTCTTCGCGGCACTCTGCGCCGCGTCCTGTCCGTCGCGCCCCAGATCGCGGAGCCCGACGACGGCGCGTACCACCATTCGATCGTGGCGATCACGATGGGCGATCTCCTGACGTTGTCACGAGCGCAGGTGGATGCCGTTGCGGCCAGATGGGCGACCGGCCGGCGTCCCGAACCAATGGGTCGAGCTGGCCGGCGGGCGGTACGTCAGCGAGAAGAACCCTGGCTATCCATTCCTCGCGGCGCCGTTCCCGGCACTCGGCCTCATCCGATGGGCCCCCCTGTTCTACGGGGCGCTGGCCTGCCTCGGGCTGTTCATCGGCGCCCGACGCTGGCTCGGACGCTTCGGCGGCCTCGCGGCCGTCGGCCTGTACTGCTCGTCGGGAGCGGCGATCGCGTTCGCCTGGCGCGACTACATGCCGACGTTCACCGACGCCTCGCTCATCGCGGCGGGCTCCGGGGCGCTGCTGTGGGCGGTGCTGCCGACCGAGGCGACGGTCCCTTCGGCGCACCTGGGTGGGCCTCGCCGGGTTCGCGGCGCTGGAGATCGCGACCTTCGTTCGCTACACGGACGTCGCGATTCTGGGCTGCGCCGTCGTGGCCGTGTTCGTGGCGTGGCGGCTGCCGGGCCGCGAGGCTGCCCCGCCGGGCGCTGGGCTGGTGGCTCTGGCTCGGTGGCGGTCTTCGGCGCGGGCGTGCTTGCCTTCGACGACGTGGTCTATGGCGGACCGCTGACGACCGGATATCAGTACGGCCACACCACGCGCGGCGGCGAGGTTCATAGTCTCGGCGGTCCTGTCGAATCTCCAGCTCATGCCCGCGCATCTCGTGGAGGCGATGCCGATGCTGGTCCTGGGGCTCGTGGCGCTGGCGTGGATCCTCGTGCGCTGGCTGACCCTGCGCCGAGTCGGCGACCGATCGATCAGGGATGGCGCTGGCCGGGATCTGGGCATCGGGCTGGCCCTCGCCGCGTCGTGGTTCGCGATCTGGGGCTTGTACTCGGCGTACGACTGGACCACCGATCCGACCGCGGTCACGGTGCAGGTGGTTCGGTTCTACGTCCCGGCCATCGGCGCGATGTCACTGCTCGGCGCCTGGCTGGTCACGAGGGTCCGGGCCGGCCTGGTTGCCGGGCTGGCCGCGGCCATCGTTATCGCGGGGCTGTTCGGCTTGGGCGTGTCGTCGTTCGATGCCATGTATGCCGCGTTCGGGGTCCCACTGACCGGTTAGTCGACACGGCATCTCGCTTCGGGGAGCGGCTGAGCGCTACGGCGCCGTGACGGCGTACCGGTGTACTTCACTGCTGTGCGCGACAGCCAGAAGCTACTCCTCGACGACCTCAGCGACGGGAACGCCTCGCTGCAGGCCCTTGATCCCTTCGAAGGCGTTGGCCTTTTTTGGGAGTTTGCCTTGCGAGGGTGTACTTGTCACGATGGCCCCCATGGCTAAGCGAGATAACCTTGCAGAGCGTTCAAGAGAATCATGACGCGCCGGGACTGCTGTGTAGCCGCCGCGGCAGTGTTGATGTTACTGGTGGGCTGTACGCCGGGAACGACGTCGTCGGCCCGGGCGCCAGAACCACCGATTACAGCAGGAAACGGCCCACCCGTCGTAGCTACGGCCCAGACGGCGAGCCCTCCCCTGATCGACTCACAGGCCCTGCCGTGCGGGGACGCGATCGACAATCGGCCTCCGCCCCGCGATATGCAGGTCGTCCGCGGGGTGGTGGGCCTGCCGGTCAGCCCTCGAGCGGACGCTCTGCAAACGGGTCTGACGGCGGCCCTGCCCGCGTTGCGGCTGTTCGCCAAGACGGGACTCGTGATCAAGACAGGCGTGAAGTTCGAACTCGTCGTTTCCAACCTGACCGGCAACCGGGTCAGCATGGCTGGGGAGACGCCCCCTCCACGCCCAGCCACCGCGTGGTGGTCAACTGCCCTGACAACGGAGGGACCGGCTGGCTCGCCTACCCGGGCGGATACTGGCTCGACCACCCAGCGTGCATCCCCTTGTCCGTTCGGTTCGGCACGAAGGAGCAGTCGGTCGCCGTCGGCCTGGGGACGCCCTGCCCGGGACAACGACCGCCCGAGGGACCCTCCGACCGTTAGCAGTGTCTCCCACGGCCCGGAAGGATCGAGGGCGTCGAGTGGCGGCAAGTTCAGCCTCGGGTGAGGAGAGGCGACGACGTGGGGCGGCCCCCATGGTGGCCCCTTCCAACCCCTGTGCGGCCGAGGCTTGTCGCAGCGGATCGCACGCCCGCGGATGCACGTCGCCTACGCTGCACCTCTCAGCTGAAAGGCCTATGACGAGCCGCAGTCCGGCCTGGGGGCGCCGTTGCTGCCTCAGGGGTAGCTGACAAGGATGCAGCAGGTGAGGTCATGGGCGCTCCTCTTGGTGCTGTTGTTGACGGCCTGCGCCGGCAGTGCCGCTACCCGCCGCAGGCGAAGGCGACCGCCGACAATTCCGCCAGCACCGCGACCGCGAGCTCGACAACGCTCGGCAGGGCCGGTTGCCGACCACCTTCGCCGATCGGCAGGGGGAACGGGTTTCCGGAAGTCCAAGGCACCAGTGACCGGATCCAGATGTGGGGCCTGACTATGGCCAACGGTCCGGACAACCCGTTGCGCGTCAAGGAGGAGGTCAAGATCGTGTGGCGAATCACCGGGTCAGGACCTCTGCGCCTGACCGTGCTCGACCCCAGCGGGCGAGCGCGCCAACTCCTGTGGGGGCCCGACCCGCATCTCAGCAGCACCTACGATCGTCCCGGCGAGGAGTGGGGAGCGGGCTACTGGTTTGCCGCGCCGGGTTGCTGGACTCTCGGGGCCACTCGCGGTGTCGGCTCCGCCCGCGTCTGGTTGGAAATCGCACCCTGACCGCCCGTCGCGGTCCTCGCGTCGCTGCTGGCCGCGGGAAGCGTGGGGGGCTGCCTGGTGCCCTGCTGGCGGCGTCCGCCCCACGATGCGGCTCAGTGCGAGATGTAGGAGCGTGCCTGGCTCCCGCGTGGCTGCTGCCGTCCCCACTGCGGCAGCTCCGCGAGATGCGTGACACCGCGGCCGAAGCCTGAGGATCGGAACCACAGTTGGGTCCCCCGGCCGAAACCCGGCGTCGTCGGCCCTCGACCGAGCCGGTCCCCATCGTGGACTCGAGCCTGAGACCATTCGACCATGGCCGATCAGGGCCTCCAGACGGAGATCCCCACACGGACCCAGGTGCGGTCAATGCTGTGGAGCTCCACGGTCGCCTTCGTCGTCGCACAGATGGTGGTCATCGTCCTGCACGAAAGCGCGCACGCTGTGACGGGTCTCCTGCAGGGGTATCGGGCCACACAGTTCGCCGGTGAGGTCCGCTTCACGCCCGAACAGGCGGCCACGGCCCTGGTGGTGACTGCTCTCGCGGGCCCCGCGTTCAGCCTCGTGACAGGCTTGGTTGCGATGATGTTCCGGCCGTTTCGAGGACACGGTTTCGCCGAGCTGTTGTGGGCCTGGTTCGCATTCCTCAGTGCGCAGGAGGGTTTCGGGTACCTGACCATCGCTCCCCTCATCTCCGGCGGCGACACCGGCGCCGCTCTGACCGCCCTGCACGCTCCGGATGGGTCGGCTGGGTCTGCACCACCGGAATAGGGCTGGCTGGGACACTCTTCCTGGCGCGGCGCTTCGCCGTCGTCGGGGTCCGCTTCACCCGGGATCTGTACGAGATTCGGGCGTTCTGCTTCTACCCCTGGCTGATCGCCACCGGCATCTTGGTTGCGCTCAGCGCAGTGCAGCTGACGATCACGCCTGGCACCTCCACCGGCGATGTCGTCGCCATCATGGCGGGGTCCGCCTCGCTCGGTATCTTCGCTCCCATCGCGATGAGCTTCTGGCAACGGGTGAGCGTGCGTAAGGAGCTGCTCGATCTACCCGCCGTACCGTGGCCCG